>VMDC01000003.1 GCA_008081045.1 Gammaproteobacteria bacterium
CAACGGCAGCTTTACCGGTGCCGGAAACGGCCTGATAGGTTGCTACACTGATACGTTTTATCCGCGCCGCATCGTGAATTGGCTTCAGAGCCACCAGCATCTGTATGGTGGAGCAATTCGGGTTGGCTATGATGTTGTGATTCCGATAGGCGGCGATGCTCTCAGGATTGACCTCTGGCACGACAAGCGGAATGTCATCCTGGTATCTGAAATGAGAGGTGTTATCGATCACAATACAACCGCACTGGCCCGCCTTTGGTGCAAATTCAGCAGACACACTCCCCCCGGCTGAGAACAGACCGATCTCAGCCTGAGTAAAATCAAATTCAGCAAGGTTCTGGACTGTGATCGGTTTATTCTTGAACATAACCGTCGAACCCGCCGAACGCTCGCTCGCGAGCGGGAATAACTGAGCAACCGGGAAATCCCGCTCTTCAAGAATACTGATCAAGGCCTCGCCAACCGCACCGGTGGCTCCGGCGATCGCAACGTTAAATTTTTTCATGTAGTCCGAATCTCATTATCAGCTTTGCTGTTCGCTCGCAGCCTCACTAGCTTTCAGTGACCCCATCATCCGATTGAGCAAAGTACCAGGGGGCCTGCTCCCGCCAGCGTGATTCAAAAGCAGAAATCAGCTCAGCATCCTCAAGCGTTATACCAATGTCGTCCAGTCCGTTTAAGAGGCACCGCTTGCGAAAGGCATCAACTTCAAACCGAATACCAGGCGCATCTGGTCGCCGCAGTTCTTGCTTCTCCAAATCCACTTCCAGACTGTAGCCTTCATTGGCAAGCACTGCCGAAAACAGTTCGTCTATCGTCTGACGAGGCAGAACGATAGGTAAAATACCGTTCTTGAAACAGTTATTGAAAAAGATATCTGCAAAACTCGGCGCCAGAATCACTCTGAAACCATAATCATCCAACGCCCACGGCGCGTGTTCCCTCGAAGAACCACAACCGAAATTATCTCTTGCCAGCAAGATCGAGGCACCCTGATAGCGGGCTTGATTGAGCACAAAATCGGGATTGAGCGGACGCGAGCTGTTGTCCATGTCCGGTTCCCCCTTATCCAGATATCGATGTTCATCAAACAAATTCACGCCGAAGCCCGAACGTTTGATCGATTTGAGAAACTGTTTCGGGATGATAAAGTCCGTATCAACATTCGCCCTGTCCAGAGGCATCACCAGACCTGATTTAACTGTAAATTTTTTCATGATATACGCCTCAAGCTAGCTTCCTCACATCAACAAAGTGGCCATGAATTGCCGCCGCGGCCGCCATGGCCGGGCTGACCAGATGTGTGCGGCCACCAAAACCCTGGCGTCCTTCAAAATTTCGGTTGGATGTCGACGCGCAATGCTTTCCTGCTCCCAGCTGATCTGCGTTCATGGCCAGACACATGGAACAGCCCGGCTCGCGCCACTCCAGTCCGGCTTCAATAAAAATCTTGTCCAGACCTTCGCTTTCTGCCTGCTGTTTTACCAACCCGGAACCCGGAACGACGAGCGCCATCTCGATATTTGCAGCAACTTTCTTGCCGGCAACGACCTTTGCCGCTTCGCGCAGGTCTTCGATCCTCGAGTTCGTGCAGGAACCGATGAATACACAGTCCAGTCGAATATCCTCGATGGCGGTGCCGCCGGAAAGCCCCATATATCGCAAGGCCTGTTCCATATTGCCCCGCTTGGTCGCATCCGCTTCATTTTCCAGTGTCGGTATTGCCCCGGTGACCGGCGCCACCATCTCAGGCGAAGTACCCCAGGTCACCTGCGGCTCAATGTCAGCAGCCTGCAGCTCTATGACAGAATCAAAATGCGCATCTGAGTCACTGACCAATTCTTTCCAGGCTTGCGCTGCTTTGTCCCAAAGCGCCCCTTTCGGAGCAAACGGTCTGCCTTTTATGTATTCAAGCGTGACTTCATCCACGGCAACCAGCCCCGCCCTTGCCCCTGCTTCGATCGCCATATTGCAAATCGTCATACGTCCTTCAATGCTCAGGCTACGGATCGCTTCTCCACCAAATTCTATGGTGTAGCCCGTGCCACCGGCGGTACCGATCTTGCCGATAATTGCCAGGACGATATCTTTTGCGGTAACCCCTGTAGGCAGCTCACCATCGACTCGAATGAGCATGTTTTTCATTTTCTTCTGCATCAGGCACTGAGTGGCCAGAACGTGCTCAACTTCGGATGTGCCAATTCCGTGCGCAAGCGCTCCCAGCGCACCGTGTGTCGAGGTATGAGAATCCCCGCAGACGATAGTCATACCCGGCAAGGTTGCGCCCTGCTCTGGCCCGACCACATGGACAATACCCTGGCGCAGATCGTTCATCTTGAGCTCAAAGATATTGAACTCGCTGCAGTTATCATCGAGGGTGGATACCTGTATTTTCGAAACCGGATCCTTGATGCCTTCCAGACCTTGTTTTCTCTCTTCGCTGGTAGTCGGAATGTTGTGATCAGGTGTGGCGAAGTTTGCAGAAGCGCGCCATGGCTGCCTGCCTGCCATGCGAAGACCTTCGAACGCCTGAGGTGAAGTCACCTCATGGATGAGATGACGATCGATGTATATCAAACTGGTGCCATCTTCTCGCTCTTTAACCAGATGCGAGTCCCAGATTTTGTCGTAAAGGGTCTTTCCACTCATACTATTAGCCTGTTCAGTGCGCGTCTGTCGCGCTTTATATAATTTGACGGTCTACCTTCTGCCAATCTGACCTCGGTCACGCAGAAAGTGGTCCATTAGCGTCAACGCCAGCATCGCCTCAGCGATGGGGGTCGCCCTGATACCAACGCAAGGGTCGTGACGCCCAGTCGTAACCACCTCTGTTTCCTCGCCGCTGGTCGTAAGAGACCTTCCCGGTAAACGAATGCTGGATGTCGGCTTGAGAGCAAGATTTGCAACAATGTCCTGGCCTGATGAAATGCCACCAAGCACTCCACCAGCATGATTGCTGAGGAAGCCGTCCGCGGTAATCTCATCCCGGTGCTCTGAGCCCTTTTGGACGACTGAGTCAAAGCCCGCACCGATCTCCACGCCTTTGACCGCATTGATACTCATCAGCGCTTTGGCAATGTCTGCATCGAGACGGTCAAACACGGGCTCACCGAGTCCGACCGGCACATTGCTGGCGATCACCGTAATTTTGGCACCGATAGAGTTGCCCTCCTTATTCAGCTTCGCCATGTATTCTTCCATCTCAGACACCTTATCAGGGTCAGGACAGAAGAAGGGATTCTGCTCGATTTCTTCCGGGATCACCTGCTGAATGGCTATCGAGCCCAACTGGGATAAGTACCCCATAATCCGAACGCCACATTCCATCTGGAGGAATTTCTTAGCGATCGCACCCGCGGCAACCCTCATTGCCGTTTCTCTGGCGGAGGAACGCCCGCCTCCGCGGTAGTCTCGAATGCCAAATTTCTTGTAATACGTGTAGTCAGCGTGAGCGGGGCGAAATTGATCCTTGATCTTGCTGTAATCTTTTGAACGCTGATCAGTATTTTCGATCAGCAGGCCAATCGGCGTCCCGGTTGTCTTGCCCTCAAATACGCCAGACAGAATTTTCACTGAATCAGCTTCCCGTCGCTGTGTGGTGAAGCGGGACTGACCGGGCTTGCGGCGATCAAGATCCTGCTGCATGTCGGCCTCCGATAACTCAAGGCCGGGCGGGCAACCGTCGACAACACAGCCAAGCGCAGGACCGTGGCTTTCACCGAAGCTTGTTACTGTGAATAATTTTCCAAAACTGTTGCCTGACATAGGAGACCTCAGCCAATTTAGACGTTACCAGCGGCAAAACGGGCACGCATTGTACACTAAATGAGGTATTCCCTGTAACGATGTAATTCCTCAGCACGTATGGCCAAAACCCCATCCCCGCCCTGGGCGAAATCCATCCACAGGAAGGGAATCTCAGGAACTCTTTGACAGAGCGCCTCCGCTCCTAAACCCACCTCGAGGATCAGCAACCCACCCGGATTCAGGTATGACCCTGCCTGGCGCAGAATTTCGAGCGGTATTGCCAAACCGCCCTCGCCACTCAACAGCGCCAGCTTCGGTTCATGCTGATATTCGGCTGGCAGGGTTTCAACGTCAGCCAGAGACACATAGGGGGGGTTCGAAACAATCAGGTCATACTTTTTGTCCGCCAGCGACGCAAATAGATCAGACTTCGTGCACTGAACCCTGCCGATCAAGTCATGTCGGCGGATATTCCCTGTTGCGACCTCCAGACAATCCGCTGAAACGTCGGACACCTCAACTCTCGCATCAACGAACTCAAGGGCACAGGAAATCCCGAGACAACCTGAACCGCAGCACAAATCCAGCACCGTTTCAGGAGGGCATTCCAGCATCGGCCGGAAGCGGTTCTGAATCAATTCAGCAATGGGCGAACGCGGAATCAACACCCTTTCATCGACGTCAAACGCATGCCCACAAAACCATGCCTTACCAACAATATAGGCAACCGGTTTACGGTCGCGCAGTCGTTGCTCAACCCTGGCCTCCAGTATTTCCAGTTCATTCATAAGGAGAACCCGATCGGACCGCTCAAAATCAAGATCAAAACCAATACCTAGCGTGCTGTAAACAAGGTAAACCGCATCATCCAGCGGCGAGTCGGTTCCGTGACCATAGAACAGACCAGCCTCTTTGAACTTTTCTGCAGTGTTGAGGATATAAGTTCTAAGGAGCACTAGTGATTTTCCTAATTTTCTGAAATCTCAGGGCACAAGGTTTATACTACCCTGCGTTTAGTGAATTATCGGTATCTACCCAATGCTGCTTAAGCGTTAAACCATGGAATCCAATAAGGCCTATTATGGAACAAGCATATCTAGACATCATTAAAGCCACCGGCGAAGATCCTGATCGCGCCGGACTCGTTGATACACCTAAGCGCGCGGCGGAAGCGATGGAGTTCTTAACGCAGGGCTATAAGATGGATATTGACGAGGTGATTAACGACGCCATGTTTCCCTCGGACACTGATGAAATCATCATAGTCAAAGACATCGAACTTTATTCCATGTGCGAGCACCACATGCTGCCTTTTATCGGCAAATGCCACGTGGCTTATTTGCCCAGAGGAAAGGTGATAGGCTTGTCAAAAATTGCGCGTCTGGTTAACGTTTTCGCGAGACGACTGCAAATTCAGGAGAATCTGACCAGCCAAATTGCCAATTGCATACTTGAAAAAACCAACGCTGCCGGTGCCGCCGTCATCATTGAGGCAAAACACATGTGCATGATGATGCGGGGCGTCGAAAAGCAAAACTCAACCATGACCACATCCTGCATGCTGGGAGCCTTCAGAGAGAGCTCAACAACTCGCAACGAATTCCTGTCGCTGATCAATTAGCTGCTGGCATCAGTACCAGTTCTACTCTGTCCGCACACCGCTCTTGTGCGCAAAGCGGCGCCAGTGGGCCGAGACCTCTCGAAACCAGTTGCGAATCTTTAACCCCAAGGGTGATCAAATGACGTCTGACCGCTTCAGCACGCCTGCTCGACCGAGCGAGAAGCTGATCGAGATTCCCTTCTGCTACCAAGTGCGAGACCACATAAAACTTCTGCTCGGGTCGTTCCGATAATTCCAGCGCCAGTGCCGATAAATCAACAGACGCGTCTAGCTGCTCATCGGACGAAAAGCTTACGCCGGACAGAATGATCGCGCCAGCTTCCTCAATGTCAGTCAGAAAGGCCTCTCCGATGACCTGAATAGGCCCCGAAGTCCCGGGCGGCTCAACGATCTCAAGATAGGCATAAGTACGACGGTTACCCCGGGTAATGACGTAAAGTGCAATGTGTGCCGGTTCAGCACCTTCAGTATGCGCCCGGACGTTCAAGAAGTACTGATTGCGCTCCGGACCGTACAGCACCCGATTGCGGAAAATGTCGTTCGCCCAGTAGTTACTGCTCCCACACTCCCGGCCAATGCATCCGAATAGCTCATCATACCCCTTGTCGGAAAAGCTGCTCCGGAAATAACCATACACATCCTCGGCTGAGTATTCACGGGGAATCTCAAAGATCAGCTTGCTGATGTCACCGCGAATGCGCTCTTCGCTTTCGGGAACGACGACGCCGCGTGAACGCTGCAGACGCCCAAGGATGAGGCGATAGTTACTGTCAGGCTCAAACTCAGCGCTCACGAGAACCGAATCCGGAAATCCTTCTACAAGGGCATGATTGGCAGATTGAGCATACCCAGCCGCTTGCACGAGCCAGGCAATCATCACAGCCAGGAGTTTTGTGTAATATTTCATGGCTCCACAGTATATACGAAGGCGCCGCCGTCATGGCAGGGCGCAAAAACGTCCAGACAAACCAGCTGACTGGTCCCCATAATCAGCGGATGACCGGCGCTATCGCCCTGCAGTAGAGTCCAGAGCACACTGAGTACCGGATTGTGCCCCACAAGCAGTAGCCCAGCCGACTGCTCTGCAGGCAAAGGAGGCCCATTAAAGCCCGGCAGCCGACTGATTTTTTCGAGCTGCGGCAATACGCTTTCCGGGTTGGCTGTGGGTAATAACCAGTCGGCCACGTTGAAATGCAGTTCAGGGCATTGAGACATCAGTTCATCGGCAGTTTGCGAGGCTCGCGTAAGAGGACTGCGATAAGCCGCCAGTATTGGCGGTTTTCGCTGAAGCCAGGTTTTCACCACTGCAGCTGTTTGCTCGCGGCCCTTGCGCGAAAGGCTCCGGCAGGCGTCCAAGCCCGAGCCAATCTCAGCTTCACCATGACGCATCAAGTACAAGCGCACTGAACGAAGTGCCGTTACGGTGTTTTTTTAGCCACTTTACCCGTAGCTTTTTTCTTACTGACCGTTTTTTTCTTGCTCGCAGCTTTCTTTGGGGCTTTTTTAGCAGGTTTGCCCGCCTCCGCTTTGCCCTCTTCCTGTGCGGGTACCGCACTCGTGCTATCTGAAGGATCAGCATCAGCGCCCGCGACTTCTGCAGGCTCAACCTGCCCTCCGGGAAAATCGGAAAACGGAAAAGGCCGACTCTCAGAATTAAAGGTAACAAAATTGAGAATTTGAGAGACGTAGGTCACCAGCAAGGCTCCGAACCCGGCAAGGTTTTCATTCGGCTTTGTGGTAAAGACAAGGAACAAACCCTGTGCTAAAGCCAGTAGGACAATTAACGGGCCGATAATCAGATGTAACACCACAATAAAAAAAATCACGAACAGAACGCGTACCCATCCTGAAAGCTCGCGAACGTTTTCAACAAGATCATCCAATTGTTCAGGCATATTCATTCCTCTATCAAAACCTTTTCAGAGTGTGCTGCAAACTCAACATCTAGAGCCTGATCTCCAAGCATGAGTGACGAAATGATACTCTCGATAGAGTGCTGCTCATACAGTATTTTGTACAAGCCGGTGGCCAGGGGCATATAAACGGCTTTCTCCTCGGCTTTTTGCGCCACCAATCTGACGGTATTTACCCCTTCAGCAACTTGCCCCACTTCTTCTACGGCTTCCTCAAGCGATTTGCCGTTGCCCAGAGCTTCACCGATGCGATAGTTGCGACTCAGGGGAGTGGAACAGGTCACCACCAAATCTCCGACCCCGGCCAAACCCAGGAAGGTCATGGGGTCAGCTCCCATCTCCCGGCCAAACCGGGCCATCTCAGTCAGGCTTCTGGTGATCAGCATGCTATTGGTGTTGTAACCCATACCCAAGGCGGAGGCGATCCCCGCAATGATGGCGTAGATATTTTTCAGTGAGCCGCCAAGCTCTATGCCGAATACATCATCATTGGTGTAGACCCTGAATGTGTCCGACTTGAGCAATTCCTGAATCGTTGAACGCACAGATTCCTGACTACTCGCGATGACTGTTCCGGTCAGCTGGCTTGCCGCAATTTCTTTGGCCAGATTCGGGCCACTCAGCACGCCGATCTTTGCCTCAGGAGCCTCTGCCTTGAGCACTTCACTCATCAGCATAAAACTCCCTGCTTCAATCCCTTTAGTGGTGCTGACCAGAATCACCCCGGGCGCGGCATGCTCCATGATTCGTTGTACAACAGATCGGAACGAAGTACTCGGGACAGCAACGAAGATGACGCTGCTTCCGCTAACGGCCTGCGCCATATCATGAGTGGCGACAACGCACTCAGCCAGCGGATACCCGGGTAGGTATTCAGGATTCTCATGCTGCGTATTGACCTGTTTGGCAAGTCTCTCGCTGCGCATCCAAAAACGCACTCTATGGCCATTTTCCGCGATGATATTGGCGATCACCGTACCGAAACTGCCGCCGCCAATGACTGCTACGTCACTCAAAGCAGTACCCCTTTTTGTGTCGGTATATGCGTTGTCTTAGCGGCAGAGCTTTCGCTTTCTCCATCAGAAAAGGCTCTGTTTGATCAGCGAACATCCAGGTACAGAGGGTGAAGCGCGCCATTCCACATACACTGCGAAGCACAATCAAAAGAAACTGCCAGAGCGCCGCTTAAGCATTGAATCGAAATAACTCATCCACCGCCCATTAACGCGATGCGATTCGACTGAATGAAGACCAGAGCATCATAAATTTTATTTGAGACTGACTTGGGAGTTACAGAAGCGCCGACAAATTGGTCATATTCGCCGCGACTTTCTATTTTTGACCAGCTTAATCTCAAAATATCGCGCATCGACTGGCGGGTAAAATTGGTCATCCACTGTGACTGGATGACCTCAAGCTGTCCATAAGGGTCATTGCTGAGCACATCTTCAAGGACCACCGCAAATTCGATTTTGCCATACATATCAGCTGCGATAAGCAGATCGACTGTGCCGTTAAAACCGTCATCGGCGGTAGCCGGAACAGCAATCGCAACGGTTTTTCCGTTCCGGGTTGCCCGGTAAGCCAAACGGTCCCTTTGCAGGTTCAGAAGATCAAGCCCTACCCATTCCGAATCTTCAACAACAGCCGGGAGCAGCACATTGTCCAGCAGCATGTCATTCCCGGGTGGGTTCTGGCTCATCATACGCAGGAGGCTGGATCGGTCATAAGCCTGATGGCTCTCCAGAATTGATGCTCGGGACAAAACGGTGCTGCCGAGCGCAGCAGTCACGACGACGACATAGAGCCCGAAAAGCGGGAAGGCACCAGACGAAGTTTTCTTCATGAGCGAGAGTTTGTTACCCGGAGGGAAAGGCTGACCAAACAGAGTCGACTCAGACGTATGTCGAAATAGCCTCGATCAGATCAATGACAGGCGCAGGGTAGATTCCCAATCCAAGCAGTAGCAGGGACAGGCACAGAACAACACCGTAAGATCCGAAACTAAGCTCAGGAGACATCGTCGACTGGTCTGGGCTAACAGCCGGCTCAAGCATCCGGTAAATGATCCGCAGATAATAATAGAGACCGATACCACTACCCACGATTAATGCCGCCAGAAGTGGCCACAGCGCCGCTTCAACGCCCGCAAAAAACAAGTAAAACTTACCAATAAAACCCACAGTCAGCGGAATACCGGCAAGCGAGAGCAACATTGCGGTGAACACCGCAGCCAACAGCGGCTGCCTCCAGAACAGACCGCGATAGTCGTCAATGGTGTCGCGTTCACAGTCGCTTCGGGAGACCATTGACGTCACGCCGAAAGCGCCCAGCGACATGATTATGTAGGCGACAAGATAAAAGCTGATCGCCTCTATCCCGACGCGGCCCTCGACGTAATAGCTCGCGACCACCGCAATCAGCAGATAGCCCATATGTGCAATAGAAGAATAGGCCAGAAGTCGCTTCACGTTCTGCTGCAGCAGTGCCAGCAAGTTACCTGCAAGGATCGAAAGTACCGCTAGGAAAGATAGAACTGTCAGTATTCCCGCCAGGGCCAGTGCTTCGGAAATTTCCACAAAGCGGAGCAGCACCACAAAAACGGCAGCTTTGCCAATCGTCGCCAAATAGGTCGTGGCAGGCATCGGAGCTCCCTCATAAACGTCCGGGGTCCACATGTGGAAAGGCGCCAGTGACAGTTTAAATGCGAGCCCGGCGGTAATCAGCAGCAGTCCGACAACAGAAAAACCGTTCCCGAGACTCGACTCTGATAAATCTGTCAGACTGGCAAAGGCCAGAGTGCCCGTTTGCCCGTAAATAAGCGCCATACCGAACAGCAGAAATCCAGATGCGGCAGCGGAGAGAACCAGGTACTTCACCGACGCCTCCAATGGATATTTATCGGCCTTTTGGGAATGTACCGTGTACGCCACCATGCCATATAGCGACATACTCAGTGTCTCCAGCCCCAGCAAGGCGCTGACGAAGTGATTGCTGCTCACCAGCACAACCGCTCCGACAGTTGCAACGCCTAGCAGCAGGAAGTATTCCTCACGATCGTCATCCAGTCCTTCCAGATACGGATAGCTCAGCACCGCAATGAACATGGCGCTCAGGCAGATTACTGCTGTAAAAAACAAAGAATACGGATCGACAATTAGCAGCGGAGTGACCTGCTGATTGGTGCCCGGCATCAGCGTCACTGCGCTCAAGGCAGCAAGCAACAGGCCCGCAACGGTGATAAACGCTGTTACCGGATAGTTACGACCAACAGCGACAGCAGACATCGCAAGCACCGCCGTGCCGGTCAGCACCAACACAGGCAAGATCAGAAACAGATCGGCTATTGTTATTGTCATAATCCACCTTCTAGAGAGGTCACCAGCGTCTGCGCGGATTCTGACAACAGCTGTGCCAGCACGGGCTCAGACATGCTCAAGAAAGTCTGAGGGTATAACCCCATCCACACCAAACCAATCATCATAGCGGCAAAGTACAGCATCTCCCGACGGCTTAGATCAGTGAGATGTGAATCATCAAAGCCCCTGTTGTTATATTCACCCTGAAACACTTTCTGTAATACCCACAGAGAATAGACCGATGCCAGAATAAGGCCGAATGCAGCCACAACGGTCAGCGTGACATTGGCTTGAAAAGCCCCGATAAGGGCCAGAAATTCACCAATGAAGTTTCCTAGCCCGGGCATACCGAGCGCAGCCACCGAGAAAAATATCGCCACGGCGGTCATCTTCGGCACTTTAGGCCAGAACCCGCCCATGTCAGGCATATTTCGGGTGTGAATCCGATGTTGTAGGCCTCCGGCAAGCATGAATAACGCCGCTGCGCTCAACCCATGCGCCAACATCGTCATAACGGCACCCTGAAGTGCCTGCTCATTCCAGGCATAGATACCGAGCGTCACGAAGCCCATATGACTCACACTGGTGTAGGCTATGAGCCGTTTGATGTCATCTTGCGCAAACGCTACTTTAGCGCAATACAGGATACTCACTGCCGCCAGCGTCATAGCGACAGGAGCGAAGGCCATCGAAGCCTCGGGAAACAGCGGCACTGCAAATCGGATCAAACCGTATGCTCCCGTCTTCAGGAGCACACCAGCCAATATGACACTGCCCGCGGTGGGCGCCTGACTGTGCGCATCCGGCAACCAGGAATGGAAAGGCATGCTGGGCAACTTGGTCGAAAAGGAAATAAAGAAGCCCAGCATCACCCACATGCCCATCTCACCGGTAAGGCTGACATTGAGCAAGTCATGATAGTTAAAACTCAGCGAACCAAGCTGGAGGTAATGAAAATAAGCCAGTACCAAAATTGATACCAGCATCATCATTCCTGTCACCTGAGTGAAGATAAAGAACTTCATCGCGGCGTAATTCTTATTCTCATGCCCCCATATAGCGATAATCAGATACATGGGTATCAGCATGACTTCCCAGAAGAAGAAGAACAGAAACAAATCCAGCGCAGTGAACACTCCGACCACACCGGCCAGCGTCCACAGCAGGTTGAAATAGAAAAAGCCCGGCCTTTCCTGCACTTCATCCCAGGCCGCACCAATGGCAACTACTCCCAAAAAGGCCGTAAGCATAAGCAGAAGAACACTCAAGCCATCGGCAGCAAGATAAAACGAGATACCAAAACGGGAAATCCAAGGCGCCTCGAATACAGCCACCCACGTTGAAGTGCCCTCAGCGCCCAAAAGAGAAAACATCAGCGCAAAATCGAGGAGAACTGTGAGTAGAGCAATGAGCCTGGGCAAATCCGGATTGAATCGCTCAGACAGCCAACATGCCAGACCACCGACAAACAGAACCGCAATAAGTGTGACCAGAATCATAGAATGGCTCCTAATGACACCATCACAACCAGACCGCCTGCTACGGTCAGTGCATACCAACGTAAGGAACCGGTTTGCGACTTAACGATGAGCGCGTTGGCCGCTTGCGAAACGGAGACAATCAACGCATAGAAACTGTCAATAATGTCCTTGCGATTCACCCGCGCAAGAAACAGGAACGGACTGACAAGCACCGCGTTATACAGGGTATCGAAGCCCCAGCCGCCAAACCAGAATGCGTGCAGCTTCTTAGCCAAAGCGCTTGCCATCAACTTCTCAACAGAGAAGGTTTTCGACATGAAGAACAGATAGCTGATGGCGATTCCCAACAGAGGTACCGCAATCATGATGCCATGTATCAATCCGCTGACATGGTGCTCGCCATGCGCTTCCCCATGGTTGAATACCGCGTCCAGCGGAACATGGATAAATCCCCCAGCCAGCGCGAGAATCATCAAGAGTATCAGGGGACCATTCATGTGCCACCCCCCTACTTCTTTCTCGGGCGGGTGTTCTGCCTGACTGTCGCCGAAGAAGACAATGAAGAACAGACGGAACGTATAGATTCCGGTAAAGAATGCTCCAACCACGCCTCCCAGCCAGAACCAGAACCCGACTCCCTCCAATTCAAGCGCACCGAGCAGGATTTCATCCTTGCTGAAATAACCTGAAGTGTAAGGAAAGGCGGTCAAAGCCAGGCTGCCAATCAGGAAAGAGAAAAAGGAAACCGGCAGCGCTTTGCGCAGGCCTCCCATTTTAAATATGTTCTGTTCATGATGCAGGCTCAGGATTACTGTACCTGAGGCAAGGAACAACAAGGCCTTGAAAAAGGCATGGGTCATCAAGTGGAAAATCGCAGCAGACCAGGCTCCGACTCCAAGCCCCAGAAACATGTAACCAATTTGACTGACCGTGGAATAGGCGAGGATGCGCTTGATGTCCGATTGTGTCATTGCCGTAAAACCGGACAACAGCAGCGTGATCAGGCCAATCAGCGCCACCAACAATTGCACTGAAGGCGCCATTTCAAACAGCGGATGCGTCCGGGCGATAAGATATACACCGGCGGTCACCATGGTCGCCGCATGGATAAGGGCACTTATTGGCGTGGGTCCGGCCATTGCGTCTGGCAGCCATGTCTGGAGCGGGAGTTGCGCTGATTTGCCAACTGCACCACCCAGCAGCAAAAGGGACGCCGCGACGGCGAAGCCTGAACCTACTGACCACTGCATTTCTGCGGCGTGCAGCATATCCTGAATGTTCAGAGTTCCCAGCTGGGCGAACAACAGGAACAGCCCGATCGCCATCGACGTGTCCCCGACTCGAGTCACCACAAAAGCCTTTCTGGCGGCATAGCCATTCGCCGGATTGGTGTACCAAAATCCGATAAGCAAATACGAGCACAATCCCACGCCTTCCCAGCCGAGATAGAGCAACACCAGATTGTCACCCAGAACCAGCATCAGCATCGCCGATACGAACAGGTTCATATAGGAGAAAAAACGCGCAAAGCTGGGGTCGTCTGACATGTAGCCGGTTGCGTAGAGATGAATCAGAAAGCCTACGCCGGTAATGATCAGCATCATCACCATGGATAAGCCATCCAGATAAAAGGTAAAGCCCGGGTTAAATCCGCCAACCGACATCCAGACCCACGCTTCATAGGTAAAGTGTTCCAGCCCGGAATTCAGGAATTCAGATGCCACAAGCGCTGCCACGGCAAAAGAGAGACCGATTGATCCCGCGCCTATCGGGCCTGCGATTTGCTTGGGAAGCCGACCGCCCGTGAGCACAAGGGCAAGAAAGCCAAGCAGCGGAAACGTCGGAAGGAGCCAAATTAGTTCAAGCATAATCCCGGCCTCTACCCCTTCATCTCACTCAGTACGTTGATATCAACGGTTTGAAATCGCCTGAACATCTGAATGATAAGCCCGAGCCCGACCGCTACTTCTGCCGCAGCCAGCGTCAGAATCATCAGGAACATCACCTGCCCTTCCGCATGCCCCCAGCGCGCAGCCGCAACAATAAATGCCAGCCCGCTGGCATTCAGCATGATTTCCAGCGACATCAGGACGAATACAACATTCCGTCGCGTCAACACTCCAATCAGGCCTAGGCAGAATAAAATCCCCGCCAAAATAAAGCCGTGCTCTACCGGTATAGTTTCCATTGATCGTGATTACTCTTGCCCTGTTCCCTAATAATTTTTCTTCTCTGTGCCGGTATGCGCTATCGCTTCGCGAGATGATAGGCAGACACCAGGCCTGCAAGCAGCAGAATGGACGCCAGCTCAACCGCCAGCACATAAGGGCCGAATAACAAGGCACTCACCTCCATCACCCCTACCCGCGTTACCGCCATATCCTGATCTACCTGGGACAAGACATTAAGCAGCTGACCCAGGAGCAGCGCAGACATAACTCCTGGGGCAAGGAACATGCGCCCTGTAAGCCATCCCTTTTCCTGGTCCCGAGTATGTTGTCCCAAGTTGAGCATCATAATCACAAAGAGGAACAGCACGAGTATGGCACCGGCGTAAACGATTGCCTCAAGCACTGCGGCAAAAGGCGCTCCCAGCACATAAAAAATAACCGCCACCGCCAGCAGGGACAGAATCAGATAAAGTAAGGCATGCACAATGTTGGTTTGCACAATAACGGCGAACGTTGCAATGATTGCGATGGCTCCCGCCAAGTAAAACAGTAAGGTCACGGCATCAGACTCCTTACGTTGACAGGCTTGGCTTCATTGAGCGCCTCACCCTTGTCCTTCCCGCTGATCTGCTTTCCAGCGACGCGGTAAAAATTGTAGTCGTGATATTTGCCGCAGCCACTGATTAACAGGTCTTCCTTTTCCCAGACCATGTCCTGGCGGACATACTCAGCCATTTCAAAATCCGGGGTAAGCTGAATCGCATTGGTGGGGCAGGCCTCTTCACAAAAGCCGCACATGATGCAGCGCGAAAAATTGATTCGGAAAAATTCGGGATACCACCGACCGTCCTCCATTTCTCCTTTCTGAAGAGCGATACAATCAACGGGGCAGGCAACAGCGCACAAGTTACACGCAACACAGCGCTCTTCCCCATCGGGATCGCGACTCAGAATGATACGCCCTCGCCACCGGGGAAACATGTAAGGCTGCTGGTCAGGATATTCAACTGTATCCGCTTTCACAAACAGCTTTTTGAAAACGCCCCAAAGCGTCACGACCTGACTTAACAAGGTATCTTTGATTAACGAATACATTTTCTCGATCCAAGCCTTCCGAATTAATTACTCAGGATGACCGCGCCGGTAACAAGCAGATTGATCAGCGACAGCGGTAACAGAAAGAGCCAGCCGTAGGACATGAGCTGGTCGTACCGAGGTCTAGGAATCGCCGCCCGCAATAAAATAAAAAACGCAATGAAAACACCTGACTTCAGGGCGAACCAGACGACCGGAGGCAAAAAGCCCGGACCCATCCAACCACCAAAGAAGAGTACGGTTATCAGCGAAGACACCAACACAAGCCCGAGATACTCGCCGACAAAAAACATACCGAACTTCATGCCTGAATACTCAGTGTGGTATCCGGCGCAAATCTCCTGTTCAGCCTCGGGAATATCAAAAGGCAGGCGATGGCTTTCAGCGACCCCTGCTATGAGAAAAATCACGAAACCGACGAATTGCGGGACCACGAACCACATCCCTTCCTGCGCCTCGACAATCGTGCGGAGATTGAAGCTGCCAGAGAGCGCGACAACACCGAGCAGGGAGATCCCCATGAAGACTTCATAGCTCACCATCTGAGCCGCTGCCCGTAAACTGCCCAGCAAGGCATACTTGTTGTCTGAGGAAAGCCCGCCAAGCATCACGCTATAGGCACCCAGAGAGGCCATCGCCAAGATAAAGAGTACACCGATATTAGATTCGATAATGCCGATATTTGGCGCGAAGGGTATGACAGCGAAGCTCAACAGAATCACTGTCATGATGATCGCAGGCGCAATAACGAAACTGACGCGATCTGCGAAAGGTGGCACCCAGTCCTCTTTCGTGAAGATCTTAATCATGTCAGCGACAACCTGCAGCAGCCCGAAAGGACCGACCCGGTTGGGGCCCAGACGCTCCTGCCAGAAGCTGAGCAATCGCCGCTCAACCCAGATTAACATGGCGGCAACGACGATGACCGTGCCCAGAATGAGCCCTATTGTGAGTCCTGAACCGACTTCCAACGCCATGGCTAATAGCTCTCCTCGCACAAGTCGCTGACAATAAGGCCGCTCAGGCCCTTGCCTGGCAACGACTCACTGGTTTTCGTCAGACTTACTGCCCCCGCCAAATCGTGAGGATTGATCTGCGCCCCACAGTGCACTACGCAGCTGCCTTCTGAGATTTTCTCACGAATACAGGCGACCGCCACAGCCCCCCCATTAAGCGCCACCGCATCACCGTGACTAATTTCCAGTCTCGCTGCATCGGCCGGCGCCAGGGCCACATACGCATCTGTCATCCGTTTCTGAATGGCGGGAGAGCGAGCTGACAGCTCTTCACTGCCAAAAATTTGAAACGCCAGAGACAGGGTCAACCGGTCAGAAGTGCTGGCATCCTCACCCCTGCTCGCTTGAAACGGCACGCCTGACTCTGTCTTTTCGGCAAGCAAGAGGGTGCCGGTATGCCCTTGTTTCAGCTCACCATTAACCTCTTCCTGAAACTTACTGATTGACTGATTAGAATTCCAGCTGGGCGCCCAGGTCGATCCAAGAATTGAAGCATCCTTCATCGCCGGCATTCCCTCCATCGAGAAAGCCATAACCGACTCGTTATCTACCGGCTGCTTGGGTTCATGGACGTTGCGGTTAGCAATCATCGCCGTACGCCCGCTGTATCGATGGGATTGTCTGGGGATTTTCAGCCCGGCGACAAATTGCGTAAGGCGCGGAACCAGGCCGTCGAGCGACCCAAAGCCCTCGGCTTCATCGCTACAGTCTTTGATTATGCTGTTGATATCTGCATCGCCATTGGTGAGCCACTTCCACCCCGGCCTCGCATCGGTGGCGCTCTGATGAACCTGAAAGCTGAGCTGCGCTCTGCTTTCATAATTTACATAGGTCGACTCCTGCTCTGAAAAAGCAGTCACCGGAAATACATGCGTGGCTTTCGCTGTTGTGGCGTTGCGCATCTGATCCAGAACGACCACAGTTTCCGCGCGTGCTAGCGCGTTATCTACGTCGGCCGTCGGTGCCCGGCGATACAGATCAGTTTCCAGCACGATCATTCCCGGAACTTCACCACTGGCACAGCGCTTCAGTGCAGCACCCAACTCCTGTTCGGGGCCAACCAACAGTTCGAGACCCATCGTGTTGGCTTCCGGGAGCATCAGGGCCAGATGCGAAGGCTCGTCCCCGCTTAAAGCGCGGGCGATATTGGCCGCAGCCTGAACCATTTCAATGCTGCCATTGCTGGAGCCAGAGATAATCAGCGGACGTTTAGCATTGCTGAGCGCCTCGACCGCCTCGAGCAGCAGTTTCTGCTGCTGTTCGGTCAGGCCCGCTGGCGTGCCACCTTCAAGCGCCTCGGCCACCGCAAAGGCGAAATTCGCCTGCTCGGCGCAGGATCCGATGAATGTTTGCTGCGCCACGTCATCGAGACGGGATGCAGCATTACTCAGAATAAAAAGCGGGCTGCGCTCCTGCTGCGCCAGTTCGCGAACCGCTGCATCTTGCCATACAGGTATGTTGTTCTGCTCAGCCAGCTCACTGGCCTTGTTCCGCACACTCTGACGAACCGCGAGGGCTATCCGTGGGGCAGTGTTTGTGATGTCTTCCCCAATAATAAATACTGCATCTGCCTGCTCAATTTCCCGCACGCTGGGAGAATGAAAAGCCTTGTCTTTGTGCAACTTCAATATCAGCTGGTTAACTGCATGCTCGTCGTCAGCGATACCCGGATAAAAATTAGCCTCACCCACAAGCTGTCGTAGTGCATAGTTTGACTCATTGCTGCTGCGGGGAGATCCGATACCGATGACTTCGCCGTCCGCCAGTTTGCTGAAAAGCGCGTCTATCTCCTCATCTGACATTTCTTTACTGTCGCCGTCGAGGACCTGCGCGGGGGACTGAACCCGCTCTTCGCCATTAACGTACTCCCAGCCGAACCGGCCCCGGTCGCAGATGAAGTAACCGTTTACCTCGCTGTTATAACGATTGACGACTCGGCGCAAACTGCCATAGCGCTCTCCCGGAGTAATGTTGCAGCCTGCCGAGCACCCGGTGCAGATACTTGGCGCAGTCTGCAGATCCCACTTGCGCGTGTACGCCTGCGAGAAAACCTTATCGGTGAAAACACCTGTTGGGCATACTTCAACAAGGTTGCCGCTGAATTCGTTCTCCAGCGTGCCTTCTTCGTGACGACCGAAATACGTGTGATGATGTGACGCCTGCGCAGAGAGATCCGTTCCACCCGCATAATCATCATAAAACCGAACGCAGCGGTAGCAGGTAATGCAGCGATTCATTTCATGACTGATGAACGGACCCAGATACTGATTGTGGTGGGTGACTTTTTTCTTGTCATAGCGCCGGTAGTTGTGACCGGACATCAATGTCATATCCTGAAGATGACATTCTCCTCCTTCTTCACAGACCGGACAGTCATGAGGATGGCTAATCATCAGGCTTTCGATGACACGCTCGCGCATATCATGGGCCTGCTCATCAGCGATGGAAATCCGAGCCCCGTCGCTGGCAGGCGTCATGCAGGCCATGACGATGGTACCCTTCTCGTCGTTTTCATCCCGGTACTGTTTGACGGCACACTGACGACAGGCTCCGACAGAACCCATACACGGATGCCAACAAAAATAAGGCAGGTCAAGCCCCAGGGACAGACATTCCTGCAACAGATTGTTATTGGGATTTACTTCGTACTCATTCCCATCGACAACAATTTTTGCCATCTAGCTTAACTCCAGCCCCCAAACTCAGTTTTTATAGGTACAACGCTTTTGCTTAATATGTTCTTTGAAGTCATCCTCAAAGTACTTGAGACCACTTCCCAGAGGCGCAGTAGCACCGGGAGCGAGAGCACAAAACGTGCGACCGGGCCCCATGTACTCAACCTGTTCTTTGAGGATATTCAGATCTTTTTCGCTACCCCGCCCCGCTTCGAAATCCCGGAATATTGCATCCACCCACGGCAACCCGTCGCGACAGGGCGTACAGAAACCACAGGACTCATGGGCAAAAAACTTCATGAGATTACCGATCATTCCGACCGGGCAGGTCTGATCGTCAAGCACGATCATGGTACCGGTAGCCAGTCTGCTTCCCCCTTTCTGGGAGATTTCATCGTAATCGAGCGCGAGGTCGAGGTGCTCAGGCAACATAAAGTCGGTCGAGCCACCACCGGGTAAAAATGCCTTCAAGCCAAGACCGTCCTGCATACCGCCCGCCTTGTCCTCGAGCAGTTCCCGGATAGTCACTCCAAGCGGCATCTCCCAGACCCCGGGATTTTTCACCCGACCGCTGACGCCGAACATCTTGGTGCCGGCGTCGGCACCCTTGCCCAATCCCTGATACCAGTCGATACCGTATGTGATGATGCCGGGCAAGTTACACAGCGTTTCAACGTTATTTACGATGGTGGGCTTACCCCACAGACCGCTTACCTGCGGGAACGGAGGCTTTGCGCGAGGGTTGGCCCGTTTGCCTTCCAGAGCATTCAGCAAAGCGGTTTCTTCCCCGCAAATGTAGCGACCCGCACTGGTGTGCAGGATGATATCCAAGTCGTATCCTGTGCCGAGGATGTTGCTCCCGAGATAACCTTTCTCGTACGCCTCAGCGATCGCCTTTTTGAGTGTTTTTACCGAACCGTGATACTCACCGCGCAAAAATATGTAAGCTTTGCTGGCGCCAATTGCGTAAGCGCTGATTATCATCCCTTCAAGGAGCAGGTGAGGGTCGCCCTCCATCAAGAGACGGTCCTTGAAGGTTCCCGGTTCCATCTCATCTGCATTCACCACGAGGTACTTTTGCTGTGGTGACGACTCACCCTGCGGCACAAAACTCCATTTAAGCCCGGTCGGAAACCCCGCCCCTCCACGCCCTTTAAGACCCGACGACTTAATCGTTTCCAGAACATCCGCAGCACTCATCCCGGCTGCGATCTTGTGTAGAGACTGATAACCGTCGTTTGCCTCGTAGGCGCCGATATCCAGCGGCGGCCGTGACATGTCGATATTCTTTGTTAGCGGATTAGAAACCAATTTACTGCCCAGTTACTCTGTTTCGATTCAAGGGTGTTACGCGCTTTTATTGCGATACTGATCGATGATTTCATCGATACCGTCTTTGGTCAGATTGCGATGCAGATCCTGCCCAACCATCATCACCGGCGCATTGTTACAGTCGCCCAGACAGGGAACCGGTATGAGCGTGAACTCGTTGTCTGCCGTAGTCTGACCGTAGTCAATGTCCAATTTCTCCGACAGATAATCCTTAATGTCATCGCCACGGCAAATCCAGCAACTCACACTGTCGCAGTACAGAATCACGTTTTTGCCAACCGGTTGCCGATAAATCAGGTTAAAGAACGTGGCCACGCCTTCCAGATCAGCAACAGAAAGATCGAGATATTCAGCAATCGCCAACAGCGATTCGTCTGACACCCAACCCTGGTGGTTCTGCACAATCTTAAGCGCTTCAAGCCCAACTGCCTGATTATCCGGGTAGAGCGTTTTCTCATGCTCGATCTCGGAGATTTCGGCTTCTGTCAGGACGCGCGCCCTGCTTTTGGTGCTAGCAATTACTTGTGAACTCATTTGCTTCTTGTCTGTCTCGCCCGCTCAGGCGGTTGCCTCGTTCCGATTAATGATCCGGCTGCCGGCAGCAGTTCTGCCTCACCGATCCACATCAGCCATTACAAAGTCGATGCTGGCGATGATCGCGATTAAATCGGCCACCATGAAGCCACGACTGATTTCCGGAATCATCTGCAGATGGGCAAACGACGGCGTTCTGATCCGCGTCCGATAGGACGTCGTGCTGCCGTCGCTCACCAGGTAATAGCTGTTGATACCCTTGGTCGCCTCAATTCCCACAGTGGCTTCGTCGGGAGGAATAACCGGCCCCCAGCTGACACTCAGAAAATGGTTTATTAGGGTTTCGATATCCTGCATGGTTTTTTCTTTGCGGGGAGGCGTCGTCAGCGGATGATCCGCCTTATAGTCACCCGCAGGCATGTTATCCAGGCACTGCTTGATAATCCGGAGACTCTGGCGCATTTCCTCAACCCGGACCGCGCAGCGATCGTAACAATCCCCGTTGACTGCAATGGGAACGTCAAACTCGAAGTTTTCATAACCGCTGTAAGGTCTGTTCTTACGGTAATCCCACTCCAGACCGGTTGCCCTCAGCCCTGGTCCGGTAACCGCCCAATCGAAAGCTTGCTGCGTTGAATAGGCACCTACCCCCTGGGTCCGGCGCTTCACAATTCCATTATTCATCACCATCTGGTCGTATTCATCCAGCCGGGGAGGCATAAACTCCAGCAACTCTCTGACTCGCGCCTCCCAGCCATTCGGAAGGTCCTGCGCCACCCCTCCAATCCGGAACCAGCCCGGATGCATTCGTGCGCCACAGATCGACTCGATAATGTTGAAGATGCGCTCCCGCTCGACGAACATATAAAAGATGGGTGAGAGCTGACCTACATCCTGAGCGAAAGTTCCGTAAAACAGCAGGTGACTGCATATCCTGAACATTTCCGCCAGCATGACCCGAATCGTCTTGGCTCGCTCAGGCACTTCAATTCCGGCCATTTTCTCAACCGCCATCACATACGGGAGATTGTTCATCACCCCGCCGAGGTAGTCGATTCGGTCCGTATAGGGGATAAAGGTATGCCAGGACTGCCTCTCTCCCATTTTTTCGGCGCCACGGTGGTGATAGCCGATATCTGGTACCGCGTCGACCAAGATCTCTCCGTCAAGCTGCAGAGCAATCCGGAAGGCCCCGTGCACGGACGGATGGTTTGGCCCGAGATTAAGGAACATAAACTCCGAGGTATCCGACTGGCGCTTCATTCCCCACTGCTCAGGGTTGAACAGCAGCGCATCCTGCTCGAATGCTTCTTGCTCATCATCAAGAGAGAAAGGCTCCATCTCAGTCGCCCGGGCCGGATGCTCTTTGCGCAGCGCATGCCCCTTCCAGGTCGGCGGCAACACAATGCGGAACAGGTTTGGGTGCCCTTCGAATTCAATACCGAACATGTCCCAGGTTTCACGCTCATACCAGTTGGCGCTCGGCCAGAGATCTATGGCGGTAGGCAGCTTGGGATCAGCATCCATCAGCGGCACCTTCACCCGGATGTCACAGTGCCCGGAGAAGGATGTCAGGTGGTAGACCACGGTGAATTCTGAGGCAGGCTGTCCAGTTCGGTGCACCCTCACCCGCTCGTCGATGCCCGTGACGTCCAGCAGCATCTCGAATTTGGGTTGACTCTCGTCCCGCAGAAACTTCAGAACTGCTTTGATGTGGGCCCGATCCACCCAAAGGGTGGGCATGCCGTCCACGGTCGCCTGCAGACTGATGATGTGATTCGGCAGCGCATCGTTAACCTGAGAGATCACAGGATTGATGGGGTCGGCCGGAGTGCTGATCGAAGCGCTTTGCATGAGATTATTAGTTAGGATAGCAATATAACTACTTGAATTTATTCAGACTTCATGAGGTGGTCTGAGTTCAGTTGCTGCGATGCGGGCGTCGTGCCTGGACTCCCTCTGCACCGGATTGGTCTCGCGCTGGATGATACCCTGATCGTTAATCACCCAACTCAGAGGCCGACGCTGTCGCCCGATGGATTCCTGCAGCAGAATCAGCCCCTGCAGCAGGGCTTCGGGCCGTGGCGGGCAACCCGACACATACACATCAACCGGCAAGAACTTGTCGACGCCCTGAACCACAGAATAAATGTCGTACATCCCACCGGAATTTGCGCATGACCCCATGGAAATCACCCACTTGGGCTCAAGTAGCTGATCGTAGAGCAGTCGGACAACAGGCGCCATCTTGCGGAACACGGTACCCGCGATCACAATCATGTCTGCCTGACGAGGCGTGCCGCGGATAACTTCAGCACCGAAACGGGCAAGGTCATGCCTTGCGGTAAACGCCGTTGCCATTTCCACGTAACAGCAGGACAGACCGAAGTTAAACGGCCAAATAGAGTTCTTACGTCCCCAGGCAACCATGTCCTCGAGCTTTGCCATCATCACGTTCTGACGGATGAAATCGTCGACCGCGTTACCACCGGGTTGTGGAGAAGCCGCTTGGTCTGCTCGCTGTAATTCCCAATTCATAGTTTAAAGGCCTTTCTGTTTACCACGCCGCCGGGGCCCTTGAGATCGACCAACTCACGACGCTGTGTTTCGGTCCGCCAGTCCAGCGCGCCGATACGCCATAGGTAAACCAGAGCCACAATAAGAATAAAGATGAAAACACTGATCTCGATAAAACCGGGCCAGCCTGCTTGCTCCACAGCAACCGCCCAGGCAAACAGGAAGACCACTTCAAGGTCAAAGATAATGAACAGGATGGCCGTGAGATAGAAGTGAACGGAAATCCGGAACTGCGCGCTCCCGACGGAAATGATCCCCGATTCAAAAGGGGTGTTTTTGTACTTCCTGTTGATTTTCTGACCGAGGAAAAACGACAGCCCGAGCATGGTAACCACGACGGCGAGTACCAGCGAGACGTAGAACAGGAACGGAGTGAGCGCTTCAAACAAAGTAGGTGATTCTTCCAAGACGTTAACCGATGCTGTGGGCTAATTGATCCAGTAATTCTAACTCTGGGTCTTGATGCCAAGACCTTGCTCTCAATTTTGGCCATCCCGCAATAGGGCTGGCATACCAGCAGAGGCGGCACAAACTCTACAAGCGAGTTGCGCTGCGGGTCGATAATGACTTTGCTGCTGTCGCTGACAAAGCTGTCTGTCGTCCTACCTTCGCTGACGCGTCACGGGTCCGCTTGAGACGGTTGCCCCAGGTTCTGGCGGGGGGTGTCCGGCGGTCCCGATGTTCCCGGCGCTTCCTCATTCTACGCCCGGAAAGTCCCCGGTGGTCGGCCCTTCATCCGGTCTGCATTTCAAATTCTTATTCGGCCTTAATCGGGCCTTCATTAGGACTCTATGCAGCCTTTATTTTAGGCTCTTGTTCAGTCCGGTGGCGGCCCTGTGCGAGCGCGTGAAAAGGTACACGGGTAGCACTCAGATATCAAGGATTTTGTGGCTTAGAAGCCCGCTCGGGCACCGAATTCCCGACAGTTTTGACAGCATGATTCCAAATTGAAAACACACCGAAGCTTTCTGGACATATCCCCCAACCGAACCTCAATTCAGCCGGCGGCACGAGGGCCATCCGTGTTAAAAAATGCGATTCAACCCGTCCAGAGCCGCGGTTCGGTAGGCTTCAGCCATGGTCGGGTAGTTGAAAGTGGTGGTCAGAAAATATCTCATGTTATTGGCTGAGCCGGGCTGGCGCATGATGGCTTGGCCTATGTGGACAATTTCAGACGCCTGATCGCCGAAACAGTGGATTCCGAGCAACTCCAAAGTGTCGAAGTGAAATATCAGTTTCAGCATGCCCACCCGTTCACCGGTTATCTGCGCCCGCGCCGTATTCTTGAAAAACGCCTTACCCACCTCGTAGGGCACTTTCTCAGCCGTCAGCTCGGCCTCTGTCTTCCCAAGCGTACTGATCTCGGGAATGGTGTAAATCCCGGTCGCGACCTCTTCCACGGGATAGCATTCATCAGGCGCAACAATGGCGTTACTGGCCGCTCTACCCTGATCATAAGCCGCGCCGGCCAGTGCCGGCCAGCCGACAACATCACCCGCCGCATAGATGTTTTCCACCTGCGTCTGATAGAGGGCATTCACTGACAGCTGGCCGCGCCCATTACGTTCCAGCCCGATTTTCTCCAGACCCATCCCCTGAGTGTTACCCGTTCGTCCATTCGCCCACAACACAATGTCACTCTTGATCTTTTTCCCGGAACACAGATAGGTCACCAGATAATCGTCGTGATATTCAATTTTCTCGGTTTGCTCACCGTGCCGGCTGCGAACACCGACATTGCGCAGGTGATAAGCAAGCGCATCGCTTATTTCTGTGTCGAGAAAGGTCAGCAGACTCTGATTGGGATTGATCAGCTCTACTTTTGCGCCCAGTCCGCCAAATATAGAAGCGTACTCACAGCCGATAACCCCTGCCCCGATGACTGTCACTTTCCGCGGGGAATGATCTAGGGTCAGAATGGTGTCGCTATCGAAGAGCAGAGGGTGCGAAAAATCAACGCCCGGCGGATGATACGGACGAGACCCGGTAGCAATCACGTAGTAATCGGCGGACAGCTTTTTCCGCTTGCCCGTCAATTTGATTGTGTGACGGTCGAGGAATTCAGCGCGCCCATGGATGACTGGAATCCGATTCCGATCGTAAAAATCAGAACGCATGCGAACCTGCTCCGACACCACCCGCTCCGCATGCTTCAGAATCTGCTGAAAGCTCAGTTTTCGCGCATCGCCGAACTCACGAAACATCGGGTTGGTATTAAAATCAATTACTTGCTTCACTGAGTGACGCAGCGCCTTCGACGGGATCGTTGCCCAATGGGTGCAACTGCCGCCGACTTTTGCCTCGTCTGTCACAACAGCCACTGAAAAACCTTTTTTCTTGGCATTCATCGCAGCCGCTTCACCGGCAGGGCCTGCACCGATCACGATGATGTCATAATGCTCTTTCTGTTGCGTGTAAGTCTCAGTCATCACGAAGTATTTACTGTTCGCCCAAGTAAGGGGTAAAGGCAGGGCTGACACGTTCAGCAAAGGCGTCGCCCTCTCTGGTTATCAAAAACACGGCTATTCCCCGCCGCTCTGCATGCACATAGGCTGACTCTTCTCCCATTACCATGTACGCAGTGGCCAGCGCATCCGCCAGAGCGGCTGAGTCGGCAATGACATAAGCTGCCGCCAGATGATGACGTACTGGCCTGCCGGTTCGCGGATCGATTTCATGCGAATAACGGACGCCATCAACTTCAAAATAGTTGCGATAATCTCCTGAGCCAGCGACCGCTATCGATTGGCCGAGGTTCGAAAAGATTTCATATACCTGTGAGGTCTGATCAAGCGGAGCCTCGATTGCCGGGACCCAGCTGCTTCCATCAGCCTTCACCCCTTTAATTTTCAGCTCACCACCAATTTCAACAAAGTAACTTCCGGAACCCCACTCATCTAACAGACCTGCAATCCGATCCACCGCGTAGCCCTTTGCGATAGCGCTTAGATCAATCGTCACATTGCGGGTCTTGACGACCTCAGAGCGCGCCTCATCAATCACCAGATGCTCAAAGCCCACTCGCGAGCGCGCTTCCTCAACCTCCCTGCTGTGAGGGACACTGACTTCAGTAAGGCTGACCTCCGGCCCAAAACCCCAGAGGTTGACCAAAGGCGCGACAGTTGGATCGAAGGCGCCGGATGTCAAAGAGAATACGGCACCGGCCAGCAGCAGAACATCCATCATCTCCTGGGAGACAGCGAAAGGCGTCCCCACCGGATGGTTATTCAGACGGGACAGTTCAGAGTCTGGCGCATAGGTAGAGAATATTTCTCGGTCGAGCCGCGACAGTACGCGCTGCACCTCGCCTGCTAGCGCCTCGGCCCCCTCCTCACCGGGAATCTCGAGCAACTGAATTTGGTAGGAAGTCCCCATCGTAAGGCCTTCCAAACTGAAACGCTCATCGCTTTCTTCACAGGCAGTCAGAACGAGTGCAATCGTTGCTATGAGGCAAAAGGGAATCAAACGGCGGCGAATGCTGGCTGTCATTATCTGTGAGCCAAAGTATGCGGAAAGACACTTACCCCCAGACTGCCTGCGTATGCAATGCTGAGAGGATCCCGATTTTCGCTAGATTTCCTCTGGATAGGACAGGTAGTCCACCCCTGCCATCTTGTAAACCATGCGACCCACCTGACAACAGTAACCAAACTCATTGTCATACCAAAGGTACAGCACGCAATGCTTACCATTCACAATCGTCGCATTTGAATCGACGATTCCGGCCTCACGGCTGCCAACAAAGTCGGAGGAAACGGCATCTTCAGATTGCGTGTAATTGATCTGGTTCTGTAAATTTGAGTGCAGCGCAATTTTTCGAAGAAACTCGTTCAACTCTTCCTTTGATGTCTCCCTCTCCAGGCTGAGTGTCATGATTGCCATGGACACGTTAGGAACCGGCACGCGAATCGCATTTCCCGTTAATTTTCCCTCAAGTTCAGGTACCGCTTTCACAACCGCTTTCGCCGCACCTGTTTCGGTAAGCACCATGTTGAGCGCCGCGCTGCGTCCGCGGCGACTCCCTTTATGATAATTGTCGATGAGATTCTGATCGTTGGTATAGGCGTGGACCGTCTCAATATGACCACGATTGATCCCGAATTCATCATTGACAACTTTTAAGACCGGTGCGATCGCATTCGTTGTGCAGGAGGCCGCTGTAAGAATTTTGTCTTCCGGATGCATCTCGTGATCATTGATTCCGTAGACGATATTTTTCAGCGCCCCTTTGCCGGGCGCTGTAAGCAACACCTTACCGGCGCCTTTGGATTTGAGATGCAGCCCAAGACCCTCTTCATCACGCCATTTGCCGGTGTTGTCGATAATTAGCGCATCGTCAATGCCATATTCAGTGTAGTCGATCTCATCCGGGCTGTTCGCGTAAATCACCTGAATCACATTCCCGTTAGCAACCAGGCACTTGCGTTTCTCATCGACCCTCAGTGTCCCCTGAAAGGCGCCGTGGACAGAATCATTGGTAAACAAACTGGCCCGCTTGTTCAGATCGCCGTCCCCGCCGGGCCGGACTACGATCGCCCTCAGACGCATCACCTCCCCGGTGCTGGTGCGCTCAATCAACAAACGCGCCATCAGGCGGCCAATCCGACCGAAGCCGTAAAGCACCACATCCTGAGATTTGGCAATCGGGCTTTGCTGATTACCTACCAGATGCGCCAACTCCTCCGCCACAAAGCTGTCGACATCTTTGGCGCCCTGACCCGCTGACTCCTGATGCTCCATGAAGCGAACCGTGAGTTTGCCGAGGTCAATGTTGGCATGGCAAAGGTCCAGTTTCGACATAGCCATAAGCACGGGATGACTTTCAAATTCCGACATCTCGTTCCGTTCTACCTGCCTGACGAACCGGTGCGACTTCATGATAAACGTCACAGATCTGTTGTGTAGTGGCCGTCCGTAGATATAGATGCCGATATTTTGGCGATTAAACAGCTTACCGATGACGGGAATCATTTCCTGCACCAGCGCTTCTCGTTGTTTCCAGTCGTCGAAATAGTCTTCGACGTCCGGCCGCTCATTGGTTGTGTTCACAGAGGCCTCGTGTCATAGGCGGGGAAGATAAGATGGAGCCGCATTATCTTTTGAAAGCACTAGCAGTGCAACACGACCGTTAGCGAGGCCGCCTCCTTTGCCTGGCCGTCTTGAGCTACAATGGACGCCCAAGCACACCGACAGTTTGCAAGAGTTTTCTTTCCCGATGAGCAGTATTTTTTCACCCTCACTACCGACTGATGGGTACCACACGTGTTATTGGCAGGGGCTGAACGGCAGTGCCGAGAGCCTTGCCCTGGTTCAGGCAGCCATCCGGACAGAGGGTCCGATACTGCTGATCTGCGACACCAATGAATCAGTCGAAAGGTATCTCAGAGAGCTCAGTTACCTGAGCTCAGAATTCAATGCCTATAAAGTGTTCGCTCTGCCAGACTGGGAGACTCTGCCTTATGACAGTTTCTCACCCCATCAGGACATCATTTCAGACCGGCTGGCGACACTCTTCAGTTTGCCAAGAATGCAGCGCGGAATCGTTGTCACTTCGGTCTCCAGCCTGATGCATCTGCTGCCCCCGCGTCAGTATATCGATGCCAACAGCCTGGATCTTGCAACAGGTCAGAAGAAAGCCCTATCGGATCTGCGGGAGCAAATGGTCATTGCCGGTTACCAGCACGTCACCACCGTGATGGAACACGGAGAGTTTGCCGTCAGAGGTTCTATCGTGGATATCTTCCCGATGGGAACGGCTTTACCGCTGAGAATCGACCTGTTTGACGATGAGATCGATTCGATAAGACGCTTCGATCCGGAAACCCAGCGATCGGCAACCACTGTCGAACGCGTTCGCCTGCTTCCGGGGCGTGAGTTCCCACTTGATGAACCGGGCATCATGCAGTTCAGGAAACGTTTCCGGGAACGATTTGATGTTGATACGAGGCAGTGCCCGATCTATCAGGATGTAAGCGATGGCATAGCCTCCCCGGGCCTGGAATATTACCTTGACGTTTTCTTCGAAAAATTGGATTCACTGTTCGATTTTTTGCCCGATAACGCCACGATCTGCAAAGCCGGTGATCTCCGACAGGCCGGCGAAAAGTTCTGGGCTGACGTTTCGAACCGCTACGAGGACAGACGGTTCGACAGATATCGTCCGATCTTGGCCCCGGAGCAGGTTTTCATTCCGGTAAACGAATTGTTCAGCCGGCTCAAATCCTACCGACAGGTGGAATTCAAAGCGCATCCGCAGGCGATGCGTTTCGCGAGCGAAGTCCTGCCGGAATTGGCGAGCAATTCGCGGGCGGCAATGCCGCTCTCCGCCGTCCAGGAGTTTGTGCATTCGGATCCCGGTCGCGTCCTTTTTACCGCTGAAACTGCAGGCAGACGCGAAACCCTGCTGGAATTGCTTAAACAAGTCGATCTGAATCCCGCGATCATCGATCACTGGCAGCATTTTGTTGACAGCAAGGAGTCTCTTGGAATTTCGGTCGCACAAATAGACCGCGGCCTCTGGCTGACGGATGAGAGATTGGTGATCATCCCTGAAGCGCAAATTTTTCAGGACCGAGTGGCTCAGAGACGAAGGCGCAAGCGCGCTCAAAGCAACACCGAGTTCATCATCAAAAGCCTGACGGAATTACACGTGGATGATCCCATTGTGCATCTTGAGCATGGCGTGGGTCGGTACCGGGGTTTGCAGACGATTACAACCGAGGGAGAGACCACTGAATTTCTGACCCTCGAATATGCCAATCAAGCCAAACTCTACGTGCCGGTCTCTGCGCTTCACCTGATAAGCCGCTACAGCGGCGGGGATCAGGACAGCGCACCGCTCAACACTCTCGGTACCGAACAGTGGCAGAAGACCAAGCGCAAGGCAGCAGAAAAAATCCATGACGTAGCAGCGGAGCTTCTGGAGGTTTACGCCGCGAGAGAGGCCCGTGAAGGTTTTCAGTATACAACTGCCGTAGATGATTATCAGAAATTTGCCGCCAGCTTTCCTTTCGAAGAGACAATAGACCAGGAAACAGCTATTGCCGCAGTGATGCAGGATATGAGCAGCAAGAGACCCATGGACCGACTGGTTTGCGGGGACGTCGGGTTTGGTAAAACGGAAGTTGCCATGCGCGCTGCCTTTATTGCGGTAACCAACAACAAACAGGTCATCATGCTTGTGCCGACCACGCTGCTTGCCCAGCAACATTATGAAAGTTTTAAGGACAGGTTCGCCGATTGGCCGGTAAAAGTTGAGGTCCTTTCCCGCTTCAAATCAACAGCCGAGCAGAATAGCGTCATCCAGCAGGTAAAAGCGGGTCAAATCGACATTCTGATCGGGACACACAAACTTTTGCACACCGACATCAACTACAACAAGCTGGGGTTATTGATCATCGATGAAGAACATCGCTTTGGCGTGCGTCAGAAAGAGAAACTCAAAGCGCTCCGGACCAACGTAGACATCCTGACCTTAACTGCAACACCTATTCCCAGAACTTTAAATATGGCCCTGGCCAGCGTCAGAGACCTCTCTCTGATCGTCACCCCGCCTGCCAAACGCCTTTCGGTCAAAACCTTTGTAAGAGAAGCTCAGGACAGCGTCATCAAAGAAGCCGTATCGCGAGAACTGCTCAGAGGCGGCCAGGTTTTTTATCTGCATAATGAAGTCAAAAGCATTGAACGTGCTGGCGAGCACCTACAGGAGCTGATCCCACAAGCAAGAATTTGCATCGCCCATGGCCAGATGCCAGAAAGAGAACTTGAAAAAGTCATGGCGAACTTTTACCACAAGCGTCACAACATTCTGGTGTGCTCGACAATCATCGAAACGGGAATAGATATACCCAGCGCGAATACCATCATTATCAATCGAGCAGACAAATTCGGGCTGGCTCAACTGCATCAGCTGAGAGGCCGGGTCGGACGTTCTCACCATCAGGCATACGCCTACTTGCTTCTGCCCCCGCAGGTGCGACTGAAAGCGGACGCGCAGAAAAGAATAGAAGCCATTCAGGCCGCCACAAACCTCGGTGCGGGATTTACGCTGGCAAGCCATGATCTGGAAATTCGCGGTGCCGGTGAATTGCTCGGAGATGAGCAAAGTGGTCACATGCAGAAAATAGGCTTCGCACTTTATTCTGAAATGCTCGATGAAGCCGTCTCCGCCATCCGGGCGGGCAAAACTCCCAGCGTTGAGGCCTTTTCAGACCGCACGCTTGAGATTAATCTGCGAATTCCTGCGCTCATTCCGGAGCAGTATTTGCCTGATGTCCATACCCGGCTGATCATGTACAAAAGAATCGCTTCAGCCAGCTCAATTGAGGAATTGGAAGACCTTCAGGTGGAGATGATTGATCGTTTCGGTCTGTTACCGAAAAGCCTTTCCTTACTGTTCCAGCAGACCCAACTGAAGCTCAAAGCTGCAACCTTCGGCATTAAAAAAATCGACGCCAATGTTAACTCCGGGCGTATCGAATTTGGTCAGCACACAGACGTCGATCCCTTTTGCCTCGTACAAATGATTCAGAAAGACCCTAATACCTTCAAGCTGAGCAACGCCAATCAGCTCCACTTTTCTCATAACTGCTCTGAACCACAGGAAAAAATTGGGTTTATTGGCGCAATCCTCGATAAACTGACTCTAACTGACCGGCAGGTTGCGTAGAGTTTTGACCATAATGCCTATTAAGCCCCCACTCATCATTGACCTCTATCGCGACAGCCGGTTCATGGTCGGTACTCTCCTGGCCGGATTGACGATGCTTTTCTCAGCGCAGGCTGCGGGGCAGGACCGGTGGTTCCAGATTGAGGCCACTGTATTTACCAACGAATCCAGATTTGAGCGCGATGCCGAATACTGGCTCCCAAACCAGCCAGAACTCAGCTTTCCGGAATCTATCAGGCGCTTGGCGACTGTTCAGGATAAGCTGCTTATCGGAGCCTTTCTGACTGCCGAGGATAACTCGCAGGAAACCGCCGCTGCACCAAATGAAGAAACTCTGCGCAGCCAGAGAATTCTGAGCATGGGCCCGGAACCGGAAAGAGGCGCAGATGAGTTTCGTCTGTTCGATGTACTAAGAGACGAATACCTTGATTTACCCGCACGCCTGAGTGACTTCAGCCAGACCAACAGAGCCCTCGAAAGATCTCCCGACCACAAGCTTCTGTTTCACGGACACTGGAGGCAGAGAGTTGTCAGTGCCGATGAAGCCACTTCAATCTATATCGAAGGCTCACGCCGGCACGATTCCCTGCCGATACTGAATGGCTCTCTGACTATTCGGTTTAATGACCAGAAAGACCGCGTCGTTGTTGACGCCAATCTCTGGCTGATTGAGGCAGCGGGCGACACGGAACGCAGCGCCGAGTGGACATTGCCCGAAATACCTGCGGCAGTCAGTGATCCGACTAGCGGAACAACCCGGTCCGCGAAATATCCTGCCGCTTCATATCGGGTCTACCCCATGCAGCAAAGCAGAGAAATGCGTAGCAACGAGTTTCATTATCTTGACCACCCCGCGCTGGGTCTGATCATCGCTGTCAGACCTTACGATCTTCCTGTTGACTGATAGGTTCGCCGTCGGGCCAGAGCCCTGTCTCCTCAAGCGTCTATGATCCGCGCGATTACGCGGCGCAAGAACTGTTGACCGTCCACAAGCACAGCCTCAATTTCTTCCATAGTCACAACCGTAGGCAGTATGCCAGCTGCCCAGTTGACCGATAGCGCGAGCAGTCCGTAATTGATGCCTAACTCCCTCGCTAAAACTGCTTCCGGCATGGCCGTCATGCCAACGATATCGCAGCCATCCCGTCTCATCTTTCGGATCTCAGCAGCGGTTTCCAGACGTGGCCCCTGGGTCACGCCATAAACCCCTCCGGCCATAACCGGGCGAGCAGCCTCAGATTGATCGTTGATGGTATTGACTGCACTGACCAATTTGTCGGACAGCGCCTGATCAAAAGGGAAAGAGAAATCCACATGCTGAACAAATCGCTTGCTCTGACCACAGTACGTCGAATGCCTGCCCCAGGTGTAATCAATCAGCTGATCAGGGATGATTATAGAACCCGGGCCCGTGCCCTCGGCAATCCCACCGACCGCATTGATGGCGACAATCTCGGTCACGCCAGCTAGCCTGAGCGCATCTATGTTTGCCCGATAGTTAATTTCATGCGGCGGGATATGGTGCTCTTTCCCGTGACGCGCCAGAAACGCAAAAGGTTTTTCTGTTTCAACCAGCTCAATAGGAACGGCAACATCGCTGTATTCCGTAACCACCTCGATATGGCGCAAGTTTTCCGTGTAACCGGCGCTGTAGAACCCCGACCCGCCAATGATCCCCAACATCTCATGACCCTAATAATGAAGTACGGCTGACACCCGGACTGACAAACACAGCTGCGGCCCCGAGTCACCTTAAACCAGCCTGAGCCCTGGCTCAACTGCTCCGGGCCCACGGAATACCCGTAACCCGCGCCAAAGCAGCCCGATCGCCAGCACCCGCTTGTCTATTAGATCGCCCGGAGGAAAGTCAGTTGTATTCCAGACATTCTCCATTAAACTCAGCATCTCAAGCTCACACAGCCGTCATAGCGCGTAACCCAGATGGAATACCAATTACGAAAGGCGCGGTTTTCGCGCTGCAGAGAATACCGCTACACGCTGGAACGAAGCTGGAACAGCGGTAAAGGCACCGTCCTTTTCATCGGGCTTAATCCATCGACAGCAGACCACCTGAGAGACGATCCGACGATCAGGCGCTGCGTCCGGTTTGCCCGCGACTGGGGTTTTCAGAAACTGATCGTTGTCAATTTGTTTGCATACAGAGCTACTTATCCTGAAGATTTAATGCAAACGCCAGAACCTGTGGGTCCTAAAAATGATGTCTGGATAAGACACAGCTACCGGAGCGCACAGCTCACTGTTGCCTGCTGGGGTAATCATGGCGCTTATCTGGATCAAGGCAAGCACATCAGGCAGCAACTCCCCAGGCTTCATTACCTGAAAATGAATCATTCTGAGCAGCCGGCTCATCCGCTCTATCTCAAAGCCACGGCAACCCCTCAACTCTGGCAGCAGACTTCTGGTAGGAACGGGCATTGAAATTTTTGTTACCGGTGAGCAAATGGATCTGGCGTCAATCCTGGATACCGATGCGCCTGAAAAAATCCGCCTACCGAATAATAGGACGCTATGATCAGCAACCTGACGCCCCTTTTACGACTGATTTCTTTGGCCTGACCTATGAAGGTAACCTGCGGGACGGAATCGAGTTCGCCCTGTATTTCTATGGCGCGTTTGAAAAACCACTCCTGTTCTTCATGCGTGATGCCTTAACGGCACTCAGAACACAGGGGTTACGGGGGATTTACTGCGACATCGGCGCTAATATCGGCCAACACGCATTGTTTATGTCACTGTGCGCAGAGCAGGTCCATGCGTTCGAGCCTTTTCCGGCAGTCCGGAGCCGTCTGGATCATCATATTTCACTGAATAAGCTAACAAACATCACGGTACATTCAATCGCACTGAGCGATTCGAACGGCGAATTTGAATTCTTTGCCCCCACCGGAAGTAACCGAGGGATCGGTTCATTCTTAGCTTCCACCAAAGAAAAAGGCAATGTCTCCATCGGAAAGCTCGAGGTTGCCAAAGGGGATGACTATTATGCCGAGCAGAACCTGGAGCCGGTTCAGCTGATCAAGATCGACGTTGAAGGCTTGGAAAAGTCGGTGTTATCTGGCCTGAAAAACACCCTGATCAACTTCAGGCCTGTGATCGTCTGCGAAGTGACCTACGGTGAAAGCCAGTCCTTTCACAGCCTGGAGGAATGCATGAGCACTCTTCCGGATGGATACCTGATCTATCGATTCAACACTCGCAAACCCAATGGAAAGACCGCGCGACGCAGAGGTGCACGCGCAAAACGTACCGGGAATTATGAGTTACAGCCTGTAACCCGCTTTCCTGAAGCCGGGCAGGACGATCTGGTGGCCATACCTGAGGAACACAAACACCTGATCCCACTCACCGGTCCGCGTCGCGGGGCGTCGGGGCCGTGATAAAGCCAGAAAAAGGCCTAGCACTAAGAACTCAATCCTAGCCTAGGCCGTTGTACTGCACTTACATCCCAATGTAACGGCCTTACTTGAAAAACCTTTAGCAAACATCTGTATTTATTGCTATTTTAGTTCTTTATCAGTCACCGAGATACCGGGCCTTGTTGCCGCCAAAACCAGGCAAAACCCACAAATAGAGAGGGAAAATCATGACATCAGGCAAACTGAAGCAAAGCCGGAGAGAATTCTGTAGCGCGGGGGCTGGCGCCCTGGCACTCGCCGGCTGGGCACGACCCTCAACGGCGGCTGAATTAACACCTGAAGAGCAAGCTAACGTCGACCTCGTCAACGAGTTCTGTGCGGCCTGGTCCGAGCCCCAACTGGACAGGATCATGTCTTTTTTTACTGATGACAGCGCCTACCGAATGACGGAAACGACAGAGCTCGCTGATGGCATCAACGCCGTGTCCGAACGGATTCAGACTCTGATCAATAATGTCGACCGCTTCGATGTTTTGGATACATTTGCGCGAGGCCCCATGGTTGTGAACGAGCGCAAAGATTACTTTTCAGATTTTGCAATCAAGACCTGGCACGGGGTCGGGATTTTCTTCATCCGGGAAGGGAAGATTGTCGATTGGTACGACTACACGATTGCCATGGAGGCCTGACACAGATCAGTCGGTCCTGACGCGTGCCCGGGCCAGGCTCAGCACAGTAAATCTGCATAAGCCATTGGTTTAACGCAGATTAATGGCGCGCCCGGCAGGACTCGAACCTGCAACCCTCGGCTTAGAAGGCCGATGCTCTATCCGGTTGAGCTACGGGCGCTTAGAATCTCTTTGCGTCACTCTCTCTTAATCTGTATCAACAGCAAACCAGTGCAGCCCCCTCAAACAGGCCCCCTGTCCCGCTCAGTCGATACACGCCTTTCCGGCTGACTTTTGTGAATGGGGTTCGGAGTTCCGTAACAGGTCAGTCCGGTATACATTCCGGCTAGGGTAAGCGACATACCGTGGAGCACCGTTGCCAAGCGGCCCCGATACCCACCTGACTCATCCTGCACTGTCACAGACCCCAGGTTCAGATCGCAAAGCTCGGTTCTTCTGCCGTCCAGGGTCGATAGCTCCTTTATTTCCATACCGCCATTTCCACACCGCCGGGGTGCCGAAAAACCTGCCGAATGAGGCCCAGTGCGTTTGAGGAATAATGGGGTGACTGATGGGGCTCGAACCCACGACAACCGGAGTCACAGTCCGGGGCTCTACCAACTGAGCTACAGTCACCATGAAGGCCTGACAGAAGATACCGTCAAGAAAATTGGTCGGGGTAGAGAGATTTGAACTCCCGACATCTTGCTCCCAAAGCAAGCGCGCTACCAGACTGCGCTATACCCCGATAGATTTCAAAACCTGCCTGTCACAGACGCCGGCATAATACTCGCGCCTCGACTCTCCGTCAATCAGCGTCACGCGCTAAATGAGGACAAGCTACGAGGTCACCTACCCCTCAATGCGCCAGGTACTTCCTCCCACGCCATCCTCAATCACGACGTTCAGCGCAGACAGCTGGTCACGAATCTCGTCGGCTCGCCGCCAGTCCTGGCTCGCTCTGGCGGCGACACGCTCTGCAACCAATCTGTCAATTTCCGCTTTGTCGAGGTCTGCCCCGACCGAATGCTGCAGGAAAGCCGCTGGATCGGCCTGCAACAGACCTAAACACCCGCCCAGACGCACCAACAGCGCACCCAGCTGGTTAGCCAGCGCCGGATTCTCGCTTTTTATCTGGTGTATTTCGGAAACCATTTCAAAGAGCACACTCAATGCCTCAGGGGTATTGAAATCATCGTCCATCGCGGATCTGAAGGCTTTTTCAAAGCGGCTGTTGGTCAAGGTTTTTGCTTCGGCGAGATCGAGATCTTTAAGGCAATGATAAAACCTTTCCACAGCCCTAACCGACTGATCAAGCGACTGCTGCGAATAATTAATGGGACTGCGGTAGTGACTGCTGATCAACAGATAACGCACAATTTCGGGTTTGTACTTAGCCAACACCTCCCTCACGGTGAAAAAATTGCCCAGGGACTTGGACATTTTTTCATCATCAATCCGCAGAGGACCGTTGTGCATCCACAGCTTGGCAAAGGTGGCTCCGGTAGCCGCTTCAGACTGGGCGATTTCATTTTCGTGGTGTGGAAACATTAAATCCGAACCACCACCATGAATATCAAAAGTGTCACCGAGCGCGCATGTGGACATCGCCGAGCATTCAATATGCCATCCGGGGCGCCCGTACCCCCAAGGCGAATCCCAGCCGACCGCAGTATCGTCAGCGGCCTTCCACAGGACAAAGTCTCTGGGGTCGCGCTTCAGCTCGCCGACTTCTACGCGCGCTCCTTCGAGTAATTCATCGGGTTTTTTCTTGGAAAGTTTCCCATAGTCAGAGAAATTCGAGACGGAAAAATAGACATCCCCGTTGTCGGCGCGATAGGCGTGATCACTGTCCAGCAGTCTTTCTATCATGCTGACCATCTGGTCAATGTGGGCGGTTGCCCGGGGCTCCTGGTCCGGTCGTATTATCGCCAGCGCCGCCTCATCTTCGTGCATGGCAGTGATATAGCGACCGGTAACCGCAGTGAACGGCTCATCGTTTTCGACTGCACGGGCCAGAATTTTGTCATCAACGTCAGTAATGTTTCTGACATAGGTGACATCCAGCCCACTGAATCTCAGGTAGCGCACCACCACATCAAAGGCTAACAGCATTCTGGCATGGCCGAGATGGCAGAAGTCATAAACCGTCATGCCACACACATAAAGCCGGACCTTGCCGGGCTCCAGTGGCTGCAAAGGCTCTTTTCGCTGGGTCAGTGTGTTGTAGATGGTTACCAAAACGCGTTGCTCCTATCAGCCAGCCCAGGAGTCCCTTAAAGTGATAGTCCGATTGAAAACAGGTCTTCCTGTTGCGGTCGGATCTACGTCTTTGCAGAAGTAGCCCTCCCTTTCGAACTGGAAGCGCTCATTGCTCCCCTCCAAGACCGAGGGCTCCACGACAGCGCTGCTGACTTCAATCAGAGAATCAGGGTTGAGACACTTACGGTAGTCATCAATGTCTTTTGCTTCCGGGTTTTCAACACGAAAAAGCCGGTCGTAAAGATGCACAGTAACCGGTTTGCCCTCACTCGCAGAGACCCAGTGAATCACCCCCTTAACCTTCCGCCCTTCCGGCTTTTTACCCAGAGTGTCCAGATCTGCACTGCAGCGAAGCAGCACGACCTCACCACTACTGCCTCTCTCAACGTGATGACACTTAATGACATGAGCACCACGCAACCGGACTTCGCCGCCCGCAATCAGGCGCTTAAACCCCGGCGGCGGATCCGTCTCGAAGTCTGACCGATCGATGAAAATCTCCCGGGTCAGGGGCACTTCCCGTCGACCCATTGCTTCGTCTTTCGGATGATTCGCTAAACTCAGCTGAATCACTTCACCCTCTGGAATGTTGTCTATCTCTATTTTGAGCGGATTCATGACGCACATCGCGCGGGGCGCATGCTTGTCCAAATCATCACGGATCGCGTGCTCCAACATACCCAGATCCACAACCCCTTCACTCCGGCTGACGCCGACACTCTCACAGAAGTTTCGCAAGGACGCTGGTGTGAACCCTCGGCGACGCATTCCTGCTATGGTTGGCATACGGGGATCGTCCCACCCAGAGACAACACCTTCTTCAACCATGGCCCTTAAATTGCGCTTACCCATCATCGTGTAATTCAGCTTCAGCTTGGCAAACTCAGTCTGCTCCGGTAGCACGTAAGGCGATTCTGAGTCCGCAAGCACACTTGCGGCTCTGATCGACTCGAGATTGAGACTGCTCAGAATCCAGTCGTAGAGCGGACGATGATCTTCAAATTCGAGCGTACACAGCGAGTGGGTAATACCCTCCAGGGCATCTGAAATGCAGTGGGTATAGTCGTAGGTTGGGTAAATGCACCACTGATCACCGGTCTGATGATGACTGATATGCCGGATACGGTAGAGAACAGGATCACGCATATTGATGTTGGGGGATGCCATATCGATCTTGGCCCGCAAAGAGTAGTCACCTTCAGCGAACTCCCCCGCGCGCATCTTCGCGAATAAAGCGAGACTCTCTGCTACCGGTCGGTCACGATCGGGACTGTTGCGACCGGCCTCCGTTAACGTACCCCGATATTCACGGGCCTGTTCGGGGCTAAGGCTACAGACATAGGCATGACCCGACGCAATGAGTTGATTCGCGAACTCAAACAGAGTGTCGAAGTAGCTCGACGAGTAACGGACTTCCCCATCCCATTCGAACCCGAGCCACCGGATATTATCTTTTATCGAATCCACATATTCCTGACTTTCTTTGGCAGGATTAGTGTCATCGAATCGCAAGTTACACTGCCCACCGTACTCCGCCGCAATGGTGAAATTCAGACAGATTGATTTCGCATGGCCAATATGCAGATAGCCATTCGGCTCAGGCGGAAAACGAGTCTGAACCCTTCCTCCATATTTGCCACTCTTCTGATCTTGAGAAATCAGCGTCTTGATAAAGTGAGAGGCAGGAGAACTTCCCGACTCCTCTGATTGCTTGGTCTTGGATAAGTCTGTCATAACTGGCTGAATAAAACTGTATGCGTCGAGAGTCAAAAACAGACTCACTTTGCATCACCACGACTGGTTGGCCTGAACCGACCAAAACCCGTATTATAGCGCGCTCTTCTATTTAAGGTAATCCACACTTGGAGCTCGCTTTATGATCATCTTTAACACGAATCATGGCCCCATATCGATCGAACTCGATTCAGAAAAAGCGCCGAAATCGGCGGAAAATTTTCTGCAGTATGCCAAGGAAGGCTTCTATAACGGGACGATTTTTCACAGAGTGATCGACGGATTTATGATTCAGGGAGGAGGCTTCGAGCCGGGGATGAGTCAAAAGGCCAATCACGACCCGATTGACAATGAAGCGGACAACGGGCTCTCCAATCTGACCGGGACCCTGGCTATGGCAAGAACAGCAGAGCCCCATTCAGCAACATCGCAGTTTTTTATCAATGTCAGTGACAACTTTTTCCTGGACCATCGCGGCAAGACCGCTCAGGGCTGGGGCTATGCAGTCTTCGGTAAAGTGGTAGATGGCATGGACGTGGTGAATAAAATCAAAAGCTGCCAGACGACCTCAAGAGCCGGGCATCAGGATGTTCCGGTCGATGACATCATTATCGAATCCACCGATGTTTCAGAAGACTGAAATTAGCCTTGAATCCACAGCGCTGGAGCAAAATCGACACGCAACATGACACATGGCGCCCACAAACCTCTTATCTTTATCTCTGATCTGCATTTGCAGGACAGCCGCCCTGAGCTTACTGATGCGCTAGTGCGCTTTCTGGCTGAGCAGCGCGGCGCCTGTGAGGCGCTCTATATACTCGGGGACCTGTTTGAGATCTGGTTAGGAGACGATGACACCGGCCGCTGCGGGGACAGAGTTTCTGAGGCGCTGCGCGACTTCACCCGAAGTGGCAGCCGGTTGTTTCTGATGCACGGAAATCGCGACTTTCTGATGGGCGAGCGCTTCGCAGCTCAGAGCGGTGCAGAGCTCATTCAGGAACCGTACCGGTTGAAGACAGCACATGGCGATATCCTCCTCTTGCACGGGGACAGCTTGTGTACCGATGATCTGGAATATCAACACTTTCGAAAACTGGTCCGCAGCGCTCAATGGCAATCAGAATTTCTTGCAAAAAGCCTCCAAGAAAGAGCGCAATTTGCGAAGCAGGCGCGCACCAAAAGCCGGGAGGCTATGGCAACTAAAACCGAAGAGATCCTCGACGTCAATCAGCAGTCAGTACTCGAATTCTTTCAGTTACACGGCTGCCCGCGTCTTCTCCATGGACACACTCATCGTCCGGCTGTGCATTCCATACCGCTTGAACAGCCGATTGAAGGTAAGTCAGAGGCCACAAGGATGGTACTGGGTGATTGGGGCAAACTAGGCTGGTACGCTCTTGTGTCGGATGACGAATGGGAGCTCAGACAGTTCAGCATCCCTTCCTGAAAGAGTTCATCCGGAACGGGTGTCAGCGCCCGTCGGAATTCTCAGCCGCGATCTGGCGCAAGACCATAGCGTTCAAGGTGGGCTGCATTCAGTACGAGCAGATCTTCATCAATCTGCTCGGCGAGCACTGCCAGGTCGATCTGAGCGTAGTCAGCTAACACAGCAACACCAAAATGACTCAGGTCAGTGATCTGGCCCCGCCCTTTTTTTAACAGATTGTGCAGCCAGCAATAGGAAGAAAGTGCCGGATTGAAGGGTATAGACTGTTGTTCAAGTCCACGCTTTAAAGCCGTCTCCGAAAAAACCTGAAATCGGGCAGACAAAATCTGTACCGTAAATTTTTCTATCCGGCTCAATACAGCCTGTTTCGCCTCTGCGTCATAACCGTTCCAGTTGATTACCTCAAAGCCATATCGCTTGCAGCCACGACACACCAGATCACCAAGCGAAGTAGTGGAGCAGATACCGATACAGGGCGTTTTAGTTTTTTGCATGATCAGTCAGGCGGTGAGGAGCACAATACTCTAACGGCGAATCTGGAGACTCAGATCCATCCATTAACCTTGGCAAATTGTAAACCTGCCACCGCTCCGAATCCATGACGGCGCGGGTCATTTACGGCACAAACACGAGCAGACAGCAACGCCCAGACAAGATCGCTGACCCAGTGGCTCAGCTGGCTATTTTCCAGCGTTTACAATAGAATAGCGCCCGCTTTCGCGGGTCGAAATGAGTCAGATTTCGCTGATCGCCAAATCCGAACTCGGAAGCCTGATCCAGGCTTTCACCGAACCGGCACACCAAAACACACTCAAGCTATACGCTCGCCGTCTGGAGATCTATGCCTCTCCCGACGCGGATTACCGTCTGCCAACTGAACTTCAGAGAGTCGATCACAGCACAAACAACCCGCCAGATCTGCCTCCCGGAGCGAAGAGAAAAAGGAAAATATAGTGTTAGAAGCCTACAGGAAACACGTCGCAGAACGCGCCGAAATTGGAGTTGTACCAAAACCTCTGTCAGCCGAACAAGTCGCAGGACTGATCGACCTACTCAAGCAGCCTCCCGCCGGAGAAGAGGATTTCCTGCTTGAACTGCTGTCACACAGAGTACCGCCCGGCGTTGACGAAGCGGCTTACCTGAAAGCGGGTTTTTTGTCTGCGCTGGCAAAGGGAGAAGCCAGTTCCCCCCTCATCGATCGTAAGCATGCGGTCAAATTACTCGGCACCATGTTAGGCGGCTACAACATCGCCACTCTTGTTGAGTTGTTGGACGATGAGCAGCTTGCCACGGATGCCGCCAAGGAACTGACACATACCCTTCTGATGTTTGATGCCTTTCACGATGTCGCTGAGAAAGCAGACAATGGCAATCCCGCTGCCCAGCAGGTGCTGCAGTCTTGGGCTGACGCGGAGTGGTTCACAAGCAAAGAGGAAATTCCAGAAAAACTCACGGTCGCCGTATTCAAGGTGCCGGGAGAAACCAACACCGACGACTTGTCTCCGGCGCAGGACGCCTGGTCAAGACCGGATATTCCCCTACACGCCAAGGCAATGTACAAAAACCCGCGTGAAGGCGTCACCGACGCCGAGGCCCAAATTACTGAGCTGGAAAAAACCGGCTACCCCGTCGCGCTGGTGGGCGACGTCATGGGCACCGGCTCATCACGTAAATCTGCCACCAATTCCGTGCTTTGGTACATCGGTAACGATATTCCCTACATCCCTAACAAACGGGATGGTGGGATTTGTATTGCAGGAAAGATAGCCCCTATTTTCTTTAATACGATGGAAGATGCTGGCGCCCTGCCATTTGAGTGCGATGTTGATAATCTCAACACCGGAGACATTATCGACATATGCGTTTATGACGGAAAACTGAATCGCCATGATTCCGGAGAAGAAATCACCCAGTTTGCATTGAAAACGGATGTGATCCTCGATGAGGTACGGGCGGGTGGACGGATACCACTGATCATCGGCCGTGGACTGACTCAGAAAGCACGAGAACATCTCGGTCTGGGTCCTTCAACGGTGTTCCGCTCTCCGGTAGACGGACAGCAATCTGACCGGGGATACACGCTGGCACAGAAAATGGTAGGCAAAGCCTGCGGGGTCGAGGGAATCCGACCGGGCAGTTACTGTGAACCTAAAATGACGACCGTCGGCAGCCAGGACACGACTGGGCCAATGACCCGGGATGAATTGAAAGATCTCGCCTGTCTCGGCTTTTCCGCAGATCTGGTTATGCAATCTTTCTGTCACACCGCGGCCTACCCAAAGCCAGTTGACATCGATACGCAGCATACACTACCTGACTTCATACACACTCGCGGCGGAGTTGCCCTGCGACCGGGCGACGGCATTATTCACTCGTGGCTTAACCGCATGCTGCTGCCCGATACCGTAGGCACCGGCGGCGACTCTCATACACGCTTTCCTATTGGAATCTCTTTTCCTGCCGGCTCGGGGCTCGTGGCGTTTGCCGCAGCAACCGGAGTTATGCCCCTGGATATGCCCGAATCTGTGCTGGTACGCTTTACGGGCGAGATGCAGCCCGGCATTACCCTGAGAGATCTCGTGAATGCCATTCCTTACGCTGCGATAAAAAGCGGTGATCTGACCGTAGAAAAGAAGGGAAAGAAGAACATCTTTTCCGGCCGGATTCTGGAAATCGAAGGGCTTCCGAACCTGAAAGTCGAGCAGGCATTCGAATTGTCCGATGCCTCAGCCGAGCGCTCCGCCGGCGGGTGCACAATCCGCCTGAACAAAGAGCCAATCATTGAGTACTTTGAGAGTAATGTGACCCTGCTTCGCTGGATGATCGACAATGGCTATCAGGATGCGCGAACTTTGGAAAGACGAGCACAGGCTATGGAGGCCTGGCTGGCCGACCCTCAACTTATGGAGCCCGATCCAGACGCGGAATATCACAAGATCATCGAAATCGATCTGAATGAAATCACAGAACCACTGCTGGCCTGCCCTAACGATCCGGATGACGTCAGACCTCTGTCGGAGGTGCAGGGAACAGCGATCGATGAAGTGTTTATTGGTTCATGCATGTTGAACATCGGCAATTTCCGCGCTGCAGCGGAAGTGCTTAAACAAGTCGATGGCAATCTGCCGACCAGACTCTGGGTGGCCCCACCGACAAAAATGGATGAACACCAACTCACCGAGGAAGGCATCTACAATATTTTCGGAACCTCCGGCGCCAGAACTGAGATGCCGGGTTGCTCACTGTGTATGGGTAATCAGGCCAGAGTTGCCCCCAATTCAACCGTCGTCTCTACTTCAACTCGAAATTTCCCCAACCGACTCGGTCAGGGCGCAAACGTTTATCTGGCATCTGCTGAACTCGCAGCAGTCAGCTCGGCCCTGGGTAAAATTCCAACAATGGCGGAATATATGAAATATATGTCTTCGATAGACACAATGAAGGCAGAAATCTACCGCTATCTGAATTTTGATGAGATCGAGAGCTTTCAAGAGGCAGCCGAAAGGGCGAAGCTGATCCCGGCTACCAACGTCGCGGAAAGCGCTTAGACGCTAAGCTGGTCAGACAATCTGGGCCTACGGCCAGTAAGCTGGCCGTAGTTTGACCGGCGCCGCTCCCCCACCAAATTAAAGTGCTGGGTGCATAGCGTATTCAGCGCTTTTTCGGCGTCTGAAAAACGCGCACCTTGCGGCCGCTACGCCGGCAGGTTGATGGTACTCTTCTCTACCACCTCATAAACATCTTTCGACAGGCTAGAGATCGATTTGATCCGGAGCAACTCCGCCTGCATTAATCTCTGACGGTTGGCGTCATATTTTTTCCACCTGGTAAGCGGGGTCAGCAGGCGTGCGGCAATTTGCGGGTTGATGCTATCCAGCGCTATGACCTGCTCGGCCAGAAATTCATAGCCTGCCCCGGAAGCATCATGAAACCCGAGATGGTTCTGACTGCAAAAGGCACCAATCAGAGCGCGTACTTTGTTTGGGTTTTTGAATTCGAAGGCCGGATGATCAATCAGCGACTTTACTGCGGACAGAGCTCCCGGCTTCTGCGCTACTGCCTGAACGCTGAGCCACTGATCAACCACCAACGGCTCATCACACCAACGTTTATAAAATTCCTCCAGCGCCTGATTCGACAGTTTTTCAGACTCTGTTTGCTTGGCGGCAACCAGCATCCGTAAAGCGGCAAGCTGATCTGTCATGTTGTTCGCAGTTTGAAACTGCTGATAAGCCACGCCGGCCCAACGCGCCTCGTCTCCCCGCAGCAGATAGCTCAGGCAAAGATTCCGCAGAGCCCGATTCGCGATAGAGTCTGCGTCAGCTTGGTAGATTGTCGTGGCCGGCACCGCCTCAAACAGCTCGGCAAATTGAACGGCAAGCTCAGACGCGAGGTAGGTCAGAAGTGATTCGCGTGCCTGATATATCGATTCGACGTCCGCGACCTCTGCCTGCTCTATCAAAGCACTGAGCTGCGGCAGGCTGAGCAAATGCGCCAACATGGCCCGGTCAAGCTTTTCATCAGCCAATGCCGAAGACAGAATCTCGCGATAGGCGTTAAGCAGCATCCGGGAGGAGTCGGTGACTGGCTCACCCGACTGCAGCGCCTGCAGAACTCGCATGGCGAGCGCCTGAGAAGCATTCCATCGATTAAAGCCATCTTCATCATGCGAAATGAGTAGCGCCAGGGCCTGCTGGGAATAGTCATAATTCAGGCGAACAGGCGCAGAGAAGCCTCTCAACAGCGAGGGAACCGGCTCGTGCTCTATTCCCGTGAAAATAAACTCCTGATCCGAGTCGGTTATGTGCAGCACCTCATCAGTCTTATCGCCGGCAAGGCCTGCGCCTGACAGCACGAGGGGTTTGCCTTGCTGATCAAGCAAACCCATTCGTAACGGAATATGAAAATTCTGTTTCTCAGGTTGGCCGGGTGTGGCCGGGCAGGACTGTTTCACTTGCAGAGTAAAGGTCTTGTCAGACTCGGAGTAACGACCGGTGACGGTTAACACCGGCGTTCCGGCCTGAGAATACCAGCGTCTGAACTGCTGCAAATCTACACCTGAGGCTTCTTCCATCGCCCGAACGAAATCTTCTGTTGTAACAGCCTCGCCGTCATGACGTGCAAAGTACAGATCACTTCCCCTGCGAAAGGCTTCCGGGCCAGTAAGCAGGCTGATCATGCGAACCACTTCCGCCCCCTTCTCATAGATGGTGACCGTATAGAAATTGGAAATTTCCATATAGGAGTCAGGCCTCACCGAATGAGCCATCGGCCCGGCATCTTCGGCGAACTGCACCGTTCTCAAAAACGAAACATCCTCCACGCGCTTTACGGTGCGAGACCCCATGTCTGCTGAAAACTCGGCGTCTCTGAAAACGGTAAATCCTTCCTTGAGACTTAACTGAAACCAGTCCCTGCAGGTTACCCGGTTGCCGGACCAATTATGAAAATATTCATGGGCCACCACCGCCTCTACACGCTGGAATGCCTGATCGGATTGCGTGAGTGGGTTGGCAAGCACACAGGAGGTATTGAAGATATTGAGACCTTTATTCTCCATCGCACCCATATTGAAGTCGTCAACGGCAACAATCATAAAGATATCCAGATCATATTCACGACCATAGACCTCCTCGTCCCATCGCATAGCGCGCTTCAGCGAGTCCATCGCATAGTCAATTTTGTCCAGATCTTTTTGCTCGACAAAAATCTGCAGAGTAACCTCTCGCCCACTTGAGGTAGTAAAACTGTCACTCTTGTGCTCCAGCGCCCCAGCAACCAGCGCGAACAGATAACTCGGTTTTTTGAACGGATCTTCCCACCGTACCCAATGACGGGAAGGTTCTCCCTCAAGCGTGCCGCGGGCGACACAGTTCCCATTCGACAACAGCGTAGGATACCGCCCTGCGTCAGCAACAATCGTTGTCGTAAATCGGCTCATTACATCCGGCCGATCAAGGTAATACGTGATTCGCCTGAATCCTTCCGCTTCGCATTGGGTACAGAACATTCGGCCGGATTTATATAAGCCTTCTAGCGCAGTGTTATTCTGAGGTTCAATTCGAGTGCGACAGAAGAGGTTAAAGGAATCTGCGTGCTCCCCCAACATTACGTCCAGGTCGGAAATAGTCAGAGAGTCATCGCTCAGGGTGTACTGATCTTCGGACAGGATCCTGTCGTTCAGTCGCAACTCTTCCAGAACAAGATCCCTGCCGTGCAGCTTCAGCTCCTGCGCAGCAGGCGATCTACGCATACTCAGGGTGGATTCAACGACTGCGAACTCTTCAAAAAGCTCAAAATGCAGGACGGTTGTGTCAATCCCATATTCCGGCGCCTGATAATCTTTCAGATAAATGGTTTTAGCGTCCGCGTGTCTCATGTTATTCCTTGCTTGAATCCATCTAATTGCTGTGAAAGCCAAGCCTTAGGCCTGTAACTCCACCTCATAACCTGAAAACCGACGCAGGTTGATCACGCCAGAATCGAAAATCAGGTATTGCCCTTTAATCCCCTTGAGAGTTCCGGATACCACCGGTTCTTTGTCAAAATTCAGCGAAGTGATCTTCTCCGGATAAGCCTGCACCGGATAGTCAATGCTGACAGCATCTATGCCCTTCAGAACACTGATGGCAAAAAACCCGAACCTTGCCATGAGCTCTTTAACGTCTTCCTCACAGGCGGCCAGCAATCTGTCTCGTTCGCCGGCCATATCAAGCTCGGCAGCTTTACCTTTCAACATGTCACGCCAGTTGGTCTTATCCGCCACGTGTTGCTTGAACGCCATTTCAAGCGTTCCTGACTGAAGTCTGCTGCGGACTCTCATAATGGCAAGCGCCTGAGTAGCACCCTGATCAATCCAGCGAGTCGGAACCTGAGTCGCTCTGGTAATTCCGACTTTCAGACCAGATGAATTTGCAAGATAAACGATATGATCCTGCATGCAGTATTTTTCACCCCAGGCAGGCTCGCGGCAGGTACCCTGCTCGAAATGGCAGCGCTCCGGGTGGATAATGCAGGAGTCGCACTGAGCGAGTTTTTGAAAGCAAGGGTAACAGTATCCCTGATTGAAGCTTTTGTTGGTTTTTCGGTTGCAGTGAATACAGTAAATGCTACCGCTGAAAATAAGCTTCAACTGCTGATCGATTAATGGGTTCAGCGCAATTTCATTGTCATCGAGCCGGGCACTGTATGAGACGGGCTGGCCAAGCCGACTGCGCATTTTTCGAACAATTCCGCGGGCGATGACGTTCAATGCTTATTCTCCTGCGGGGCCTGCATGAGCCTGATAGTTTGCAAATCCACCCTCTCGCTCTGGCAATCTGCCTGCAAGGGAGAGCCCGTGCGTTCATGACTCTCCAGATGATGCGCCTCATACAGAATAAGCAATTGCATGCACTGACCCAGCTGCTCTTTACCCATGCGCTCCTGCTCATTGAAGCGACCAAGAGAGACTGCCTCTTTAAGCCTTTCATAGATTTCCTGAGACATTCTGCCAATGAGCTCCTCGATAGTTTCCGGCGGGCTATCCAGCAAATCGAATAAAGCCTGCTCAAGCGTCACGATTTTTCTCCCCGGCCGTAATTGGCCTGCCCAGTAGATCTGTTCTTCGGAAAAAACGATAGTAAACCGCGAAAATGACCCCCAATAGCAAGCCCGAAAGCAAGCCGCCTATATGAGCGGCGGTAGCGATTGAAGACGACGCAAAAATCTCCATAAGCACAAGCCCCACGACAAAAGCGATAAACATTTTGGTTGAAATCAACAGGCCCGAATTAGGCAGGCAATTGGAGAGGGTCCAGACGAAGCCGACCAGACCGTAAATCACCCCGGACATACCCCCGAAATTGTTGTAACCCAACTGCCAATACTGAGCTGTATTCCCAACAAATGCCGTGGCAGCGACCAGCAAGGCAAAAGACCACCAGGGAATGATGCTTTCCAGCTGACGGCCAAAATACCAGAGCCACAACAAATTAAAGATCAGATGCAGCTCTCCAAAATGCAGCAGCATCGGCGTCAACGTTCTCAGCAAGAGACTGAAATTATCGATCTCTGCCAGAAGCCCGACCAGGCTGGCATTCTGCAGCAAAGGAAAAAACAGGTAGCGCACGCTGGCCGTGTTGCTGCCCATACCGCTGACCAACGCAACCCCGATACAAGCTATCATCAGCACCCAGGTCAGTGGGCAGCGTCGGAACGAAAAATAGGCGACGCGACTGATTCTTAGCAATTGATCCGAAGCTGATGTCACCGAGCTGTCAGCGACCCGCTCTCCTGCCTCAGAGTGGTGGAGCGCGGATTTAAGCCAATGTGCCAATTGTTGCTTAACCGCTTGCACGTCATGCTCGGAGTGCACCCAAATGGTTTGTTGACCTGATTCCTCAACAACCCGATGCGCGATTCCCGCAACCGTCAATCGTCGGCTGAACTGCGACAGGTTGAGCGCGATATCCACACTAACAGCTCTAATCATCTGAGTTAGCCAGCCTGCTGCCCCAACCTAATTTACTCCTACAGGCCTGATAAAAGGTGTGATTCAGTGGATGAATTAAGCGCAACGGAGATTGCTTTTTCGTGATGAGAATCTCTTTGTCTGCTTGAGTCGTATGACAGACCTCGCCGTCACAACTCACCAGCGGGAAGTGCGACGTGCGATTTGCCACTACCAGCTTGATTTCACTGTCGCCATCAATCACAACAGGGCGCGAACTGAGTGAATGGGGGTACATGGGCACCAGAACAATGGCGTTAAGGTCTGGGTGCATGATAGGCCCGCCCGCCGACAGGGCATACGCAGTTGAGCCGGTAGGCGTCGCAGCAATCAAGCCGTCAGATTCCTGTGAATACACAAAACGGTCATCGACAAACAGCTCAAATTCGATCATCTGAGCAGCCTGCCCGGGATGCAGAACCACATCATTCAGGGCAGACCCGAGCGCATACCGCTGGCCGTTTTTTAAGCAGGCAACATCAAGCAAAAACCGCTTCTCAACCGTGTAGTCACCGGCAAGAACCGCAGATAACTGCTCCTCCAGTTCATCAGGGAGTACATCGGTTAGGAATCCCAGTTTGCCACGATTAATGCCTATTACCGGAACGTCATCCGGCACGACAAACTTTGCCATCTTGAGCATACTGCCGTCGCCACCGACGACGATGACCAGATCGCAATCTGCTGACAGCGTCTCTTTCTCTAATATTTCACAGCCGGGAGCGACCACCAATCCGGCTGTCGTGGCATCCGTAATAACGGTCACGCCAGAAGCTGACAAAAATCTGAAAAGCCGCACGCAGGTTTCCGCCACCCCCTTATGCCCGGGCCTTCCGACGATAGCAATCCTGTTAAATTCACTCATAGCAGATAGTACGTCTACCGGTTATCCCCCGATTATAGCATGTTCAGCAGCCGCTCAGGCTTCGCCCCCTGCTTGAGATCTGCCTATGTTGCGGACTCAGCAATAATCAATCGATTGACAGCAAGTCCAGGCAGTCAGGGCATTTCATCAGGAAACAGTCCGCCAGAATGAATCAGTATGACTTCTGTGTCCTCTTGAAGCTGTCCTGATTGCAGCTCCCGATTCAGCCACCAGAACAGTTTCCCTGTATATACCGGTTCAAGCGGCATATCGTGAAGGCTTGAATACTTAGCAACAAAATCGCGAAGCTCTGGGCTGGTTTTGGCGTAGCCACCAAAATGGCAGTCATCAATCGTCCGCCATCGAATGCCGCTGGAACCCGCGTCATTGTCCAGCCAGGAGGACACGGCGTCTGCCATCACGCCCGGCGCATTGATGACGGAAATTCCGACCACCTCTATGCCCGTAGCACTCCGCATTGTCAGCCCCCTGATCAGGCCGGCCATGGTCGAGCCGGTTCCGCAAGCCAGGGCGACCACGCGTTTTTTAGCCGAGCTTCCCCACCTCAGAAAGTCTGTGATTTCCTCACATCCTCTCACGCCGAGTGCATTACTTCCGCCCTCCGGGATGCAGTAGAAATCACCATAGGTTGCGCGCAACCCAGACAGGATCTGTTCGGATTCCTTGTGCTGATAGTCCGCCCGGGTCATTGCATGCAGGCGCATACCGCAGCGCAACGCGAAACTCAGCCTTGGATTTAAAGGTTCAATCAACTCGCCGCGCACTACTCCGATGGTTTCGACACCGAGACGTTGGCCTGCAGCCGCGACAGCCACCAGGTGATTGGAATACGCACCGCCGAATGTCAGCAGACGAGCGTGTCCTCCAGCTTGAAGGTTTAAAAGATTGTGCTTGAGCTTAAAGCCTTTGTTCCCGGTGACGTAGGGATCGATTTCATCAAGGCGCAGCACAGAAACGGTAGCCGCGCCAGGGGAGGTGTGGAGTCGCTGAAGACGGGGCTGCGGATTATCCACAGGTGCGGACCACCTGGAGAAACGTTGCGAAATAAATGGCGGACCGGACGGGACTCGAACCCGCGACCTCCGGCGTGACAGGCCGGCATTCTAACCAGCTGAACTACCGGTCCGCGACATGCATCCGATCAGCGGATGCGATTGGTGGGTGGTGCAGGGATCGAACCTGCGACCCTCGCCTTGTAAGGGCGATGCTCTCCCAGCTGAGCTAACCACCCGTCACAGGAGACAGCGAATTGTACCGACTTAACCCCCCATGTCAATAAAACTGAACACCAGCATAGTCACTGCAATACTCAGATACGTAGGCAGACGCTTGCCTTCCGCGAGCCAGCGGGTAAGAGGTTTGAAGCGTGTACGCATGGACATCATGTCACTGTCAGTACAAACAGAAAAAGGTCTATCCAGTATAAATCAACGACTCTGTACTTAGTATCTGCAGACTTGTAACATTTGCGGCCTTTTTACCGCCGTCAGTTAGGATTCAAGCTATGGAGATCTTTAAGGAATTCACGTTTGAAGCGGCTCACCGCCTGCCAAACGTGCCAGCGGAGCACAAGTGCGCCCGCCTGCACGGGCATTCCTTCGCCGTCCGTATTTCAGTTGCCGGGGAAGTGGGCAGCGAAACTGGCTGGGTCATGGACTTCTCAGAGATTGGGGCGGCCTTCGGTCCTGTGCGCAAACGCCTGGACCATTACTACCTTAATGAGATTAAAGGCCTGGAAAACCCCACCAGTGAAAACCTGGCCCGCTGGATTTGGGACCGGTTGCAGCCCGCACTGCCACAGCTATCTGCCGTCGAAATCCGGGAAACCTGCACCTCTGGCTGTATCTATCGGGGCAACTGAGCTAACGCTTAAGCAGATCTCACTCAAGACTCACTTTAACCAGCTGGCGGGCTCCACCTGCTCATCAGTCAGACTGCTCGGTTCGGGCGTCAGGCCCTTCGTGATCAGCTGCTTGCTGGCCATGAATTCCTTCGGTCTGCCCACGCAGTCTGCCGCAATGAGCTTGTCATCACGCAGATAAAAGACACAGAACCCCTCATTTTCCAGGCTTGCAGAATCTCCGCGGGTGAGGGTCCGGTCATAATGGCGGTTTATCCCCACCATCTGTAGCTTGATGTCGTACTGATCTGACCAGAACCAAGGCACCAAATCGTACACCGACTGCTTACCCAGCATATTGCCGGCGACAACCCTGGCCTGATCGTTGGCGTTTTGCACCGACTCCAGGCGTGTTAGACCCCCGCTAAAACGGTTCGGATGACGGGTGCAGTCGCCAGCGGCAAAAATGTCGGAATCGCTGGTCATACCGGTCTCACTGACCAAAATCCCGTCGTCTGTCTCCAGATCTGCCGACTCTGCCAGAGTCGTCTCAGGCAGCACGCCTATACCGACAAGAATAAGATCCGCGGCGTAATGCTCGCCGTCTCCACACTCAACGCTCAGAGCTTGTGTTTCATCCTCGCCACCAGTGATGCAGGTTACAGAACATCCGGTTTTTACGGAGACACCGTGCATGGCATGCAATGTCGTGAGGTATGAAGACAACGTTTCGCTGGTAACTCGCTCAAGAACCCGATCAGCCATTTCAAGCACCGTGACTTCCAGCCCCAGCTTTTGCAATACGGCGGCCGCCTCCAGGCCAATATAACCTCCCCCGATAATGACAGCCCGACTGCCGGACTTCGCCAGGCGCTGAAGCCGGAGCGCATCTTCTGCATTCCTCAGGTAGAGAATTCGGTCGGACTGGGGCGCTCCGGGAAACTCCCTGACCCTGGCACCGGTACACAGCGCCAGCTTGTCATAGAGCAGAGTACGCCCGCAGTCCAGGTCTACTGTCCGTGCGTCTCTGTCGATCTTTGTCGCAACAGCACCGAGAATCAACTCAATTTTATTATCCGCATACACCTTCTCAGGCCGCAGACGAATGCCATCAAGAGTTTTAGTCCCCGAGAGCAAGTCCTTGGACAACGGTGGCCGGTGGTACGGCAATTGTGTTTCAGCACCTACCAGCTGTATCGGGCCCTGCCAGCCCTCTTTTCTCAACTGTAGAGCAAGCGAGACCCCTGCGTGGCTCGCTCCAACAATAACCTGCGCGTGTTCAGTCATAATGTTTTCCACTGTAAAGTCTACGGGGGCAATTGCCAGTTAACCGCTGGTTTCCCGTGAGACTGCAAATAGGTATTCGCCTGCGAGAAGTGCCTGTTGCCAAAAAAACCTCTACCGGCAGAAAGCGGCGAAGGGTGGACAGACTGCAGCACCAAATGTCGGTTCCGATCAACTATTGCACCCTTTTTCTGGGCATAGCTTCCCCAGAGCAAAAACACCAGGGCCTCTTTGTGCTGGCTCAGCAAGGCCACGATCCGGTCGGTGAAGCGCTCCCAGCCTTTACCCTGATGAGAGCCGGCCTGATTGGCGCGTACCGTCAACACTGAATTCAGCAGAAGAACGCCCTGTTGTGCCCAGGCCTGCAAAAACCCGTGTCCCGGTGGATCAAAACCCATATCCGTTTCCAATTCACGATAGATGTTACGCAGGGACGGAGGTACCGGCACTCCGGGCTTCACCGAAAAACACAATCCGTGGGCCTGTCCCTCACCGTGATAAGGATCCTGACCGAGAATCACGATCTTGACATCGTCAAATGGGGTGCTGTTCAGAGCATTGAACATATCGCTGCCCGGAGGATACACCTGTCGGCCACTCTGCTTTTCTTCCCTGAGAAAAACCCGCAGCTGGCGCATGTAGTCACTGTCAAATTCTTCTCGCAGCAGTTTCAGCCAGGACGCTTCCAGCTCCACGGGGCGCTTCTGAGCGGCTGCCTCAGTACTCATCTTGCCGAGGGCGCATATGCGGAAACAGCAAAACATCCTTTATCGAGGCGGAATTGGTAAATAGCATGACCAGTCGGTCAATACCTATCCCTTCACCTGCGGTTGGCGGCATACCGTACTCAAGCGCGTTAATATAGTCCTCATCAAAATGCATGGCTTCCTGATCGCCGGCATCTTTTTGGGCAACCTGCGCATGAAACCGCGCCGCCTGGTCCTCCGGATCATTGAGCTCAGAAAAACCATTCGCCAGCTCGCGGCCGCCAATAATCAGTTCAAAGCGGTCGGTTACTTCTGGATTACTTTCATTCCGGCGGGCCAGCGGCGACACCTCAATCGGATACTCGGTTATAAAAGTGGGCTGCTCCAACAACTCTTCAACCTGCTGCTCAAAGATCTCCATCAGGATTTTCCCCTTGGGCCAGCTTTCGTCAAATGAGACTCCGAGCCGCCTGGCTTCTCCCATGAGCGATTTCACATCGTCCAGATCTACAGAATCATTCAGCTGACAATAGGTGCTGACAGCCTCTTTTACCGTCAAGCGCGCAAAAGGCACAGCGAAATCGAACTCCATGCCCTGATAATTCACTGAAGAGGAGCCAAGCACCTCATGAGCGATTGAACGGAACAGGTCCTCCGTCAGGTCCATCAGATCATCATAGCGCGCATAAGCCCAATAGAACTCAAGCATGGTAAATTCCGGATTGTGGCGCGTCGACAAACCTTCATTACGGAAATTCCGATTCAGCTCAAATACTTTTTCATATCCGCCAACAGTCAGACGTTTCAGAAAAAGCTCAGGCGCGACTCGCAGATACATGTCCTGATCGAGCGCATTATGATGGGTAATGAATGGCCTTGCCGTTGCTCCTCCGGGTATCACCTGCATCATGGGAGTTTCAACCTCCATGAAACCACGGTCGTGAAAATAATCGCGAATGCATTTCACGATCTTGGAACGGGTGGCAAAAATTTGGCGTGACGCATCGTTAGCAATGAGATCAACATAGCGCTGACGATATCGAGTTTCTGTGTCACTTAACCCCTTATGCTTGTCGGGTAGCGGCCGTAGCGCCTTAGTCAGCAGCCGGAATCCTGACACGCGCACCGTCAACTCCCCTTTCTGCGTCTTGAAAAGCTCACCCTCAGCACCGACGATGTCCCCGAGGTCAAGCGCTTTCAGTTCGGCCGCCTGTACCTCATCAAAGGTCTTGTTGTTCATATACAGCTGCATCTGGCCATACCCATCCTGCAGAACAACAAAAGGGCCTCTCGTCCGGATGATCCGTCCCGCCACAGACACCCGCCGGGCCGCAGCCTGCAATTCCTGCGCATCTTGGTGCCCATAGTCGCGATGTATGTTTTCAGACAGATCTGTTCGATCGAAGTCATTAGGGAATGCTTCTCGCCGCTGCCGAATCTGATGTAGCTTTTCACGCCGCTGCGCGATCAGCTTATTCTCATCTTCCGGGGCCTGATTCGTCTGATCTTTGTCTGTCATTGTTCTGTCCGTTACGCTCAAAGCCCCATTTTCAGACTGGCTTCGATAAATTTATCCAAATCACCATCTAACACGGCACCCGTGTTGGCGACCTCAATGTTCGTTCTCAGATCCTTTATCCTGGAGGCGTCAAGGACATAGGAGCGAATCTGACTCCCCCAGCCGATGTCTGCCTTGGATTCTTCAATCGACTGCATTTCTTCTTTACGCTTAATCTCTTCGAGTTCATAGAGTTTGGCTTTCAGCTGCTTGATAGCCATGTCCTTGTTTTTGTGCTGTGAGCGCTGATTCTGACACTGCACCACAATCCCGCTCGGCTCATGCGTCAACCTCACCGCTGAGTCGGTTTTGTTTACATGCTGACCACCGGCGCCACTCGAGCGATAGGTATCGACCCGAACGTCCCCCATATCCAAGTCCACCTCGATGTCATCGGCTATCTCAGGGGAAAGAAAAACCGATGCGAAAGATGTATGGCGTCGGTTCCCGGAGTCAAAAGGTGATTTCCTAACCAGACGGTGCACGCCGGTTTCGGTGCGCAGCCATCCAAATGCGAACTCTCCCTGAATGTGCAGGGTCGCACTTTTGATACCGGCGACCTCTCCCCCGGAAACCTCGACGAGCTCAGCTTTAAACCCTTTCGCTTCGCTCCAGCGTAAATACATGCGCAGGAGCATCTCTGCCCAGTCCTGCGCTTCCGTTCCCCCTGAACCCGCCTGAATATCAAGGTAAGCATTCGCACTGTCCATCGAACCCGAGAACATTCTGCGGAACTCAAGTTCAGCCAGGGATTGCTCAAGCTTCACTAAATCAGATTCAGCCTCCTGCAGAAGGTCGTCATCTGACTCTTCCTGAGCAAGGAGAAAAAGCTCTTCGGTGTCGGAGATTCCCGAGTAAAGTTGGTCGATTGTGCTGACCACCCGGTCCAACTCAGCCTTCTCTTTGCCCAACGCCTGCGCGTAATCAGGGCGCTCCCAAACCGATGCTTCGCCCAGTTCCAGTTCGACTTCTGCAAGACGGTCTTTCTTCAGTTCGTAGTCAAAGATACCCCCTTAGACTACCGGTTCGCACTGCGATTTCCTTCAAACTGGCAAGCTGACTGTTGATCTCCACTCTGACACTCCTGAACCTGTCGAAACCGCGCATTTTACCTGAAACTATCCCCGACACCAGCGACCGACGGATCGTTGAGTCAAGCGAGCAGGCCGAAATCCCAGTATCATGGTTACCTTTTTAAACTGTCAGGCGAATTTCGATTCAGCCTGATCGGAATATGAACCCTTGGCACTTGTTTACAGTCATGACACCCCCTGACACCCATGAGAGGCAAAGCCTGAAACCAGAAGACCCTTTGGCTGAATGCGACTCAGGCCAGGAACTCAGGTCCGAACGGTTCGGTGATATTTACGCAAGCACGCTTGATCCCATCGGCGAGAGCGAGCATGTTTTTCTCAATGGGAACCAGCTTCAACAGCGCTGGCGAGAGGCTCCTGAGAGAGCTGGCCATTTCTATATTGGAGAATTAGGTTTTGGCACTGGCCTGAACTTTCTCCTTACCTGGAAACTCTGGACCGAAACAGAAGACAAAAACCCCGGCTGGCGAGGCCTGCATTATGCCGGCTTTGAAGCATTTCCGCTCAGCGCTGGTCTTGTGGAAGCAACTCACAAGAACTGGTTGCGGCAGACTGGTCCTGACTTCGAGGCCCTGCAACCATACGCCAAGAGACTGTTAAATCAGTGGCGGTGTCTGCTGATTGGGGTGCACAGGCTCATTCACGATAAATCAGTAATCCTCGATTTACATGTTGATGACGCCAACCTAGCACTCAGACAGAGAGCCAAACACTCCCCTCCGATGAATGCCTGGTTTCTCGACGGATTCAGCCCGCGCCGCAATCCAGAGTTATGGCAGCCCGAATTGTTCTCACTGCTGGCCGAGCATTCAACACCAGCAACCACGGTCGCAACCTACACCAGTGCAGGCCACGTGCGTCGCAATCTCAGCGAAGCGGGTCTCCCAGTGGAAAAGGCCCGGGGGTGGGGGCAAAAGCGTCATATGCTTGTCTCCAAAAAGAGAGCGGATATCCAGAGCAGCCCGCAACTCCCTTTAAAGGACCCGGGCGAGCGTCGGAAAGCCCTCGTCATGGGGGCAGGCCTGGCCGGCTGCACTGTCGCACACGCACTGGCTGGCAGAGGGTGGCAGGTGACCATCATCGACCCTGCTGCCGGTTTCGGAGCGGGCGGCAGCGGCATCCCGCAGCTCGCACTCAGGCTTCGCCTCTTCAACACCGCCAGCGCGGCCGCACAAATCTATCTGCAGGCCTATCTCTTTACCCACCGCTGGCTGATCAGGCTGGCGTCGGAAGGGAAAATCGACTGGCATGGCACTCAAATCCGCCAATCCCCCACGGCGATGAACAAACGTAAACCCTTGAACGCGGAGCGCCTCAAACAGGTCTATGGGACTGCGCTGTTTCAGGCAGCGAAAGACGGCACTCTGCGTTTCCCAATGGGCGGCTGGGTCGATCCGGTCGAGTTATGTCAGGCCCTGTGCTCCGATCCGGACATCAGCATCCGTTTCAATACTGCTGAACCGACGTTCAAGGCGGAACAGCGGGGCTGGCGCGTACAGACCGACAAGGAGCGCCCGTCAGAATTGGCAGATGCACTGATCATTGCCAGCCCGCAAGCGCTGGACAAGCTGTCTATTCTCAATGCAGCGAAGCTCGAATTTACAACCGGGATCAGCACTGCCGTAAGCAGCTCTAATGAAACCGACAAACACAGGCACATCGTCACAGGATCACGGTCACTGTTTCCCGTCAGAGAAAATACACAGCTGATTTCGGCCACTTACCAGCGCTGCCGAGCAGCAGCGAGTGACACAAGGGCCGCCAATCAGGAAAATTTAACCGCTATTGCAGAGATGCTCCAGCTGAGTTCAATCCCCCCACTCAGAGTTCTCAGCCATTACCAGCGCGAGAGGGCCAACACTTCCGACCGAATGCCATTAATCGGCCGGCATCCGGAGCCGGCGCCTGAATCAGCAAGCAACCATCCAATTTTCATTTCCACCGCACACGGCTCGACAGGGCTCGCTACCTGCCCCTTTGCCGCCGAACTGATCGCCGCAGAAATTTGCGGTGAGACTCTGCCGCTGACTGAAGAACAGCGACTCCTGCTTGACCCCAACAGATTTGAGCGCAGAGTTCAGAAGAAAGCCAGAGCACACCCTAGCGAGAATAGAAAGAGTTGATTACCTTGTACAGATCGTAAGCATCTTGCGATCCGGCGAGTTCACGAATTGAGTGCATGGCAAACGTCGGCACTCCGACATCTATCGTATTGATGCCTGTTTCAGCCGAGGTAATGGGGCCAATGGTGCTGCCGCAGGCCATGTCGTTACGCATAACAAACGACTGGTGTGGCACCTTTACGGTATCGCAAATCGACTTAAACAAAGCAACGGAATGGCTGTTACTGGCATAGCGCTGATTCGCGTTGAGCTTAATGACAGGCCCCGCATTCAGCACCGGTCTGTGTTTGTCATCATGCCTTTCGAGGTAGTTTGGATGCACACCATGGGCATTGTCGATTGAAATCAGAGAGGACTTCGCGACAATTCTGCTCAACAGGTCAGGGTCATCACCACAGCAATGACTCAACCTCTCAAGGACCGATTTAAGGAATGGTCCCTGGGCCCCGGAGCTCGAGGCGCTTCCCACTTCCTCATGGTCATTACAGACAAGCAGCGAGGCGTGAGTGTTTTGACAGGAAACCAATGCCCGGCACGCAAGAAAGCAGCTCAATAAATTGTCGAGCCGGGCCGAGGCAATGAATTCTTTCTTAAGACCAATCAAAGACGGAGCCTGAGTGTCATAAAAATACAGTTCGTGAGCCAGAACTTCTTGCGCAGATCGATGCGCGGGCTGTTTCTTGACTTGCTGAAGCAGCAGTTCATTGAAGTCAAACCCCTCTTCTTCACCAAGCTGCGACAGCAGCGGCACGAGCTCCTTCTGGGCATTAATGCTGCGAGAGTCGTGAACCCCGCGGTTGAGATGTATCGCCAGACTCGGAATCACCGCGATCGGATCAGAGAAATCAATCAAAGCTGAGCGCAATTCTCCCCGGCGGTATTTGTAATTGACTCTGCCAGCCAGGGAAAGATCCCGATCGAACCAAGGCGCAAACAGAGCCCCACCGTAGACCTCCACCCCTAACTGCATATAACCCTGCCGCTTGATTTCCGGGTTGGGCTTGACTTTCAGGCTGGGGGAATCTGTATGGGCACCTGTCAGACGCAGGCCTTCGCTGAGCAGCGACTGCGCATTGTGACGAAACGCAATCAGCGCTGAATCATTTCTGGTGACGAAATACTTGTGGCCGTCAACTAAGTGCCACTGCTCTTCTTCAGAGAGCGCTATGAAGCCGGCATCAAGCAGCATGGATTTGAGCGCCGCTACCGCATGAAAAGCGGTCGGCGAGCGCTCAAGAAAATCCAGCAGTTCTGTATTAAAACGTTTCTGACTCATCGGACCAGCGGGATTTGCCGGTTCTACCGGATCTCCAGCAGTTCCACGTCAAAGATAAGTGCCGAATTTGGCGGGATAGCCGGTGTTGGGGATGCCTCACCATAAGCAAGACCTGGTGGGATGAACAAGCGCCACTTGTCTCCCACCTTCATCAGTTGCAAAGCTTCAGTCCAACCGGCGATAACCTGAGAAACGCCAAACGTCGCCGGCTCGCCCCGGTCAACAGAGCTGTCAAAAACAGTACCGTCAGTCAGGGTGCCGTGGTAGTGCGCTAACACCGAATCAGTGGTGGTGGGTGATTCACCATCGCCAGACGCCAGGACTTGATATTGCAGACCTGAAGGCAAAGTAACAACGCCATCCTGCTGGCCATTTTCAGCCAAAAATGCTTCGCTGGCGGCCAGATTATCCGCCAGTGCGGACTGCGCTTGCTCCTGCTGCTGCTGCACAAATGACTGAATTGCAGCCATCATTGCTGCCTCATCCATTTGTACAGTGTCACCGAGCGCATCACTCAGACCGGCCATGAAAGCGTCGACCTGCACATTCGCCGTAATACCTTGCTGCATCAGGTTCATACCAATGTTCACCCCTATGGAGTATCCCACCTGATTGTCAGCATCCTCCAGATCGATCTCTGACTGAGCTGAGGCAGTCATCATAGCCCCAAATGTCGCTAGCAATAGCAGAATCTTCGCTGTCACCGTGTATGTTTTCATACCAATTTCCTTCAATTCATCGGACAATTACCACAGACCAGCGCGATATCCAGCCTCCAGCTGCGAGTCCGCGATGCTACCCGAGAAGCGTTAAAATTTCCACAAAGGCACTGACTTGATCTCCTCGAGCAATTCCAGCAGAACGACAATCCCATCTGGCCTGACCCTCGCCGCGGCATTGCTGGCGTTCCTGACCGCCTGCTCCCAACCGTTAGCTATCTCCATCAACAATCGCGCGGTGTACGACCCTCAGGGGCGGTTGCTGGAAAATGAAACACTTGATGCAGACCTGCAGGGATGTATTAACCTTGCACTCAGACAGCAGAATCTCTCAAACCCCTCAGAGATCACGGCGCTCTCTTGCGCCAACTCTGAAATACAAACTCTGGACAACATCGGCCTTCTATCCCGGCTGCGATTCCTCGATGTCAGCGGAAATCAGATTACGAATATCACACCGCTGGAGACTCTGCCGGAGCTGAGCGGAATCAATTTGGCAAACAATCAGATTGCCGAAATCGGCCCGCTATTTAACCTGCCCAGTCTGACATCCGTTTTACTGGAGGGAAATGGCGCAATACCCTGCACGCAGTTGCGGTTGCTCCAGCAAAAGCTTGAGCGCACATTCAGCCTGCCAAATCGCTGCTCACCCCAGAGCTGAGGCTAGTGGCGTTCCGCTGTGGAAGCGAAACGTCTCATCTGGAGCGAGAATGAGGTCTTTTTCCACTTGTCCGAAAAACTCCAGCCTCGCATCCACTTCGGCATGACCGGTCTCATAGGCCAGCGTAAGATAATCCTGAAAGTGTCTCGCCTCCGAGCGCAACAGATTGCGATAAAACTTGCTGAGCTCCGGGTCAAGCACTTGCGCTAACATCGCGAATCGTTCACAGGAGCGCGCTTCGATATAGGCTCCGATCAAGAGAGTATCGACCAGCGCCAGAGATTCCGAATGCGAGATATGTTGACGTAATCCGGCCGCATAACGAGACGGTGCGATCTGCGTATACTTAATGCCACGCTCCCTCATGAGCTCAACCACTTGCTGAAAATGAAGGAGCTCTTCTCTGGCCAACTGCGACATTTTTGACAGCAACGTCGCATTGTCGGTGTAGCGGTACATCAGCTTCATCGCGGTAGCGGCTGCTTTCTTTTCGCAGTTAGCATGGTCTATCAACAGCTCTTCAGGATGATTCAGCGCCTCTGCCAACCATTCACCCGGTGTTTCACAACGCAGAAAACTGCAAACCGGCTCAGTCAGAGCGGCATCAACTGGACGGCACTCAGTGGCGCGTGTCATCTTCAACATTCCCCTCGATACCTTGTTCAGGCTGAGGTGCCGCCTCAGTCTCACCAACATCATCTGCTACATCAACAAGCTTGGCACTTTGCTTCTTGCTGGTCTTCGCCCCTAATTGTCTGAGCGCCTCCGCCCGTCTGACCAGATTACCGCGACCCGAAACCAGTTTATTTCTGGCTTTCTCAAAACTTTTTCGTGTCGCGTCAATGCGCCCGCCCACTTCTTCAAGATCCTCAACGAAGGCCACGAACTTGTCGTAGAGCGCGCCCGCTCGGTCTGCAATTTCGTTCGCATTCTGATTCTGCTGCGCCAGCCGCCAAAGATTCTGAACAGTCCTGAGCGTAGTCAGCAGCGTTGAGGGCACAACAAAAATAATATTCCGCTCGAAAGCATACTGGAACAGATCACGATCCATCTGCACTGCGGTACTGTAAGCAGCCTCAACGGGCATAAACAGAAACACATAATCCAGCGAATTTATCCCAGAGAGGTTTTGATAGTCCTTAGCTGACAGTGTTTTAACGTGCTGCCGGACCGACGCAATATGCTGCTTTAACAGCGCGTCCTTGTCAGCCCCCTGCTCATTTGAGCAGAATGCATCCCAGGCTTTGAGCGACACTTTCGAATCAATCACAATATCGCGGGACTCGGGCAAATGAACGATAACATCTGGCTGAGATTTGCTCCCGTCCTCCGCCTTCAGCGCAACCTGCACTTCATATTCACGCCCTTTCGTGAGGCCAGACTTTTCGAGAATCGATTCCAGCACGAACTCACCCCACGTGCCCTGCGCTTTGTTATCGGATTTCAGAGCGTTAGTGAGATTGATCGCATCTTCGCTGATCTTGTTATTCAGATCCTGTAGAGCCTTAATTTCCCGAACCAGGGAAAAGCGCTCTTTGGATTCCTTGTCATATGTTTCTTCGACACGCTTTTCAAATTGCGTTATTTTTTCCTGAAGCGGCGACAGCAGCGCCGTGATATTTTCCTTACTGCTCTGGCTAAGGCTTTTACTTTTTGCCTCAAGCAAGTCATTAGCCATATTCTTAAATGACTCTCCGAGCTGCTCTTTAGAACGTTCGATAAACGCAAGCTTTTCTTCGAACTGATCTCGTTCCAGCTCGGAACGGGCGTGTAAGCCCGCCAGTTCCTCTTTCGATTTCGCCAGCTCTGACTGGCTTGTTGCAAGCGCCTCTTTCAGCCCGGCCAGCTCGGCAGCTGACAGCGCTAACTCCGTTTCCTTGGAATTGAGTTTTTCTAAGGCAGCCGTCTCTTCGATTCGGGATCGATTCAGTTTCGCAAACAGGAGAAACACACAGATGATCGAAGCGAGCGCGACAACCACCAGAATAAAGACAAGCAGTGGCAGAAGTGTTTCATTCACAGGAGGCGGTCCGGGACAGAAGGTGCAGGACGGTGGGATGGTCAGGATAAATTATCATTAATGACTTGCAGCAGTTCTTGGTTCAGTTCCCCCGATTCAGGATTGATGACAAGGGCTTCAGTGATGACATTGACTACGGCACCGGTCTCAAGAATCCGGACACTGAAATCCTGAGCTTCATTTGGCTCGATTTCCCCCCCACGGCCCAATAATCTGCCGAACCAGCCGGGAGGGTCGACCTCATCAGCTGCGCCGGCAAATCTGACGTTAATCACAGACTGATCACGGTTCTCATCGAGGATATCAATCTCTGCGCTTTGCAGTGCCTGGCGCACCTGAACCCACGCTCTGTTGTAGTCCAGCTTCAACTCCAAAACCGGATCGCCCGCGCTACCAGTAATGATGTTTGCCTTGCTTTCAGCCTGAATGGTGCCGGCCAGCAAGCTGGCGGAAGACGCCTGGTAAATGTCATTCCGATCGGCCAGGAACTGAGACACCGAACGCAACATGTCCTGTTCCAGATCCAATGAGGAAGACTCCTCCGGCCAGGTTACGACTGTCGGTACCGGATCTTCACGAAGATTCTGTAAATGGGTGACGTATATTTCGGAATATCCCGAATGCAATCCGGGCTCAATCCGAATCTGATACTTGTGGCGGTTTTCCTGATCCAGTCCGATTTCCACCCAGGAAGTCTCCAGTATGCCTGCACTCGGATTTTCATAGTCGAGAGCAATCTGAAGTTCTGTCCAGTAATCCCTGATCAGTGGCCACACCTGCCCTGGTGTCGCATCAATGAGAATCCAACGCACACCAGCCAGGCTCTGGATGACGACGCCTTCACGACGACGCTCCTCGATGGGTCTGGGCAGCGGGATTTCTTCGAAGGCTTCCGCGTCTGCAGAAAAAGGCTCCGGGATCACGTAAAGCTGATCAATTGTGTAACTGTCTAATTCTGCGGGTATCCGCATATCCGGAATTACCTGCGCCGCCTGATATCCACCTTCGTCAGCAAACAAGCCGTTTTCCCCGCCGAACCAGGCGCTGTCACCCCCAATAAGTCCGCACGAACTCAGGAACAGAGCCGAACTCAGCAGAAGCAGCGGTCTCGTCAGATAAGCGCTAAACAGTTTCATTCCCAAAACCTACGTCTATAGCATCAATTCAAACGTCAAGATCGATTTCGATTCCAGCAGCAGCCAGAGCGTTGCTAACTTGGACATGATATCTCACACTGAGTTCCACCAATGGCAGCCTCAGCGCGGGGGATATCAGGCCCATTTTCGCCAGAGCCCACTTCACCGGCACCGGGTTTCCTTCCAGAAACAGCGTTTCATGCAGCTCAGTCAGGGCGCCGTCAAGCCGCTCTGCTTCCGCCCGGTCTCCGGCTAAGGCAGCAGCACACATTTGGCTCATCAACAAAGGAGCCACATTGGCAGTGACCGAAATCGTGCCACCTGCCCCGGCAAGAATAAGCTCCCGGGACAGCCCGTCCTCACCGCTGTATACCGCCAGTCTGTCTCCGTAAGCCTCGATCAGCTTGAGTCCCGTTTGCAGGTCACCCGTCGCATCTTTAATGCCTACAATATTATCGAACTCAGTCAGACGCCCGATTGTTTCAAAGGAGAGATCGCAGGCAGTCCGGCCCGGCACGTTGTAGAGAATTTGCGGTATGTCGACTGATTCGGCAATCACTTTAAAGTGCTGATAGAGCCCTTCTTGTGACGGTCTGGTGTAGTAGGGGGTCACCAGCAGCGCTGCGTCGGCACCGGACTTCGCCGCATCCGAGGTAAATTCGAGTGCCTCATGGGTGTTGTTAGAGCCAGTTCCCGCAATTACCGGTATCCGATGATTCACGTAGGACACACAATGGCCGACCAGCTCGCAGTGCTCCGCAGGACTTAGCGTGGCAGATTCACCGGTGGTACCGACTACAACGATTGCATTGGTACCGGATTCGATGTGCCAGTCAACCAAGCGCTCGAGCGCGCGCAGATCCACCTCGCCACGCTCTGTCATCGGCGTCACAATCGCCACTAAACTACCCTGAATTCGCGTTTTCAATGGTTGCCAAGCCTGGGGAAATGTACCGGAGGGAAACTCGATTATATCACAGGCGCCGAAACGCAGTCATTCGTTCAAATCGGGCGTCTTCGCCTGTACCCGACTCGGCCACGCGTTAATGATGGCCTTGATGAGAGTTGCCAGCGGGATAGCGAAAAACACCCCTGCCAGCCCCCAGATACCACCAAAGACCAGAACCGCCGCGATGATCGCAACCGGATGCAGGTCATTTGCTTCAGAAAAAATCACCGGAACCAAAACATTTCCATCCAAGATTTGCAGGATCAGATAAGCGATCATTACCGTGTAGAATTCACTGCCGATTCCCCACTGAACATAGGCGACCGCTGCAACCGGAACCGTAACCACAGTCGCGCCAATGTAAGGCACGATGACGGACAAACCGATGAGAACGGACAACAGCAGCGCGTAGTTCATGCCGAGCACGATGAAGAGCAGATAAGCGGCTCCTCCCACGATTAATACCTCGATGAACTTGCCGCGAATATAGTTGGAGATCTGCTCATCCATCTCCTTCCAGATCCGAATCATCAACGGACGGTTACGTGGCAGGAAATTGCCCGCCCAAAGCACCAAATCCTCTTTGTCTTTCATGACAAAAAACACGAGTATGGGCACCAGCACCAGGAAAATCACCCAGCCAAACACGTTCGGCAGGCTTGCCAGTGAATATTCGAGGATTCTCTGGCCAAAGCCACCTACCTCACCACCAAGACCATCAATGAACGTTTCGACCTGATTTTCAGAAAATAACGTGGGGTAATTCTCTGGCAGCGATACCAATGTCGCCTGCCAGTCACGCAGAAGCTTGGGTATTTCGTTCGCCAGCAGCCTCAATTGGTCCCATGCCCTTGGCAAGAGGTACAGCAACATCACCGCGAAGAGGCTGATAAACAGCGTATAAACAAAAAAGAAAGCCAGACGCGCAGAAGCCCCGTATCGCAGCAACAGGTTAACCAGACCCTGCATCAGATAGGCAATGACTATTGCGGCAATGAGAGGCGCCAGAATCTCACCGATCAGCACCAGCAGGATCAAGCCAACGGCCAGCAGGATAAGAAGGATGAGGGATTCTTCGTCGTGAAAATAACGATCAAAGAAGTCGTTAAGAAGTTTCTTCATAGGCGACAGATGATTGCCCGGCTAAATCAGCCCCGTTGAATCCAGAAAGTGTAAACACCTTCAACATTCTGAAACTCAAGAATTTGATGATCGCTGCGCTCAACAAAAAGCGAGAAGTCCTTCTCGGACGCAGGATCCGTTGCCACAACCTTTAATATCTGCAAGGGTGCCAATTCATTTAATGCCAGCTTCGCTTTCAGCAGCGGCATCGGGCATGACAGGCCGGTGACGTCTAATTCTCGATGTACTTCTTTCATGCAGGCTATGGTATCAAGCGTTGGGGCCGGCTGACCACGACAAACTCAGCTAATTTATCGATAAGTCACTCATACAACTGCATTATTTATGATAATCTCAACGCATTCTGGCCACAGATGACACTGAATGTCGTACCGTACTTTCTCATTAAATTCTCTGGGCATTTACCTCTACTTGGTTGCCGCCGTCTGTCTGGCGCAGCCCGAACTGCCACGCCTCGGTGATCGCATTTCAGGGACGGTGTCTCTGGATCAGGAATATGTGATGGGGCAGCAGTTCCTGAGCCAGTTGCGACGTGGCGCACCGACGATACCTGACGCACTACTCAACACCTACCTCGAAAGCATCTCCTATCGGCTGGCCGCTCGCAGTCAGCTGACGGACCGCCGCCTGTCATTTGTGATCATCGACAGTGAGGAGATCAATGCGTTTGCCGCGCCCGGAGGCATTATCGGAGTGAATACCGGCCTGTTTCTGAACGCTCACAGTGAGGCAGAGTTTGCTTCTGTCATGGGACACGAAATCGCCCATGTCAGCCAGAGGCACTTCGCCAGAGGTGTCGATGAAGCGCAAGCCGGCCGCGTTGGCCACCTCGCATCTCTGCTTGCCAGCGTATTGGTGATGGCGACCTCAGATGGCGGACACGGCGCAGCGGCGCTGGGTGCTGCGCAGGGTCTTGCCATGGATCGGCAGCTAAGGTTCAGCCGCAGCAATGAACAAGAAGCTGACCGTATTGGTCAGGACACCCTCTACAATGCGGGCTTCGATCCTGGCGCTCAGGCGCGAATGTATGAACGGCTGCTCGCGGCCAATCGGTTTGGACGTCGCCCGCCAGAATTTTTACTCACCCACCCGCTGACAGAGTCTCGCATTTCAGACAGCCGAGGCCGCGCCTTGCGCTACCCACAGCGCGACTATGCGGACAGCTTGAATTATCAGATCATGAGAGCGCGCGTCATCGGACACTACGCTCCGGACAAAGCCGCGCTGGTCCTTGATTCGGAACAAAATCTGGAAAGCAGCACAAGTCCATTCAATGAAGAAGTGAACCGATACGCTCTGGCAGTGGCCTACTGGGAGAACGAGCAGTATACGGAGGCCGACAGAACCCTTGCCCCTCTGTTAGTGAAATACCCGAATCTGATCAGTCTCGTCGTGACGCAAGCCGAGATCTACACCAAGCAAAATGAAGCTGGGCGCGCGATCCAGTATTTGGAGCGACATCTGGAGATCAACCCGGACAACCATCCTCTCACCATGGCGCATGTCGATGCACTGCTGGCATCGAGATCCTACAACGCAGCGGCCGAAGTCATGGAGCAGCACACCAAAAACCGGGAAGACGATCATCATTTGTGGTATCAACTTGCAGAAACCTGGGGCCAGGCGGGCAACATCAGCAAAGTTCACCAAGCCCGCGCCGAGTACTTCACACTGATTTCAGATTTTCGCAATGCCCGTCAGCAACTGCAGTTCGCCCTGCAAATTGAAACCGATGAAGCGAGTAATCCGGCGCTTCAGGCCCGACTCCGCCAAAAGATCAAAGATCTTGAGGATAGACAGCGGGCTTTGAACGGATAGCAACAACCGGATTTCAGACTACGCTTTGCCGCGGACGGCCAGCCGCTGCTCTTTGGCAAAATCCAGCATGCGGGTCAGCGGCTTCATGGCGTTTTGTGCGACTTCGGGTGCAATCTCAATGGCATTGACCGGGTTGGACAAACTCTCACGCAAGGATTCAAGAGAATTCATTGCCATCCAGGGACAGTGAGCGCAGCTTCGGCAGGTCGCATCTTCCCCCGCTGTCGGAGCGACGATAAATGTTTTGTCAGGTGAAATTTGCTGGAGCTTGTGAAATATCCCTTTGTCTGTTGCCACGATAAATTCGTCGTTGGGCAGTCGCTGGGATGCTGAGATGATCTGGGTGGTCGAGCCAACAAAGTCGGCCATATCGAGTACTGATTGCGGAGATTCCGGATGCGCCAAGATCGCCGCGTCCGGATGCAGACGCTGCATGTCTGTCAGTCCCCGTGCTTTGAATTCCTCATGCACAATACAGGCAGCATCCCACAGCAGGACATCTGCCCCGGTCGACCGCTGCACATAGCTTCCTAAATGCTTGTCTGGCGCCCAGAGTATCTTTTTACCCTGCTCTGAGAGGTACTCCGCGACATCCAGGGCAATGCTGGAGGTGACTACCCAGTCCGCCCGCGCCTTCACCGCCGCAGACGTGTTTGCGTAGACCACAACTTCCCGGTCAGGGTGCGCGTCACAGAACGGGGCAAAATCCTCAATCGGACAGGCTATATCCAGTGAGCAGGTTGCTTCGAGAGTCGGCATCAGCACAGTCTTGTCGGGCGACAGGATTTTCGCGGTTTCGCCCATAAACCGGACCCCCGCCACGACCAGAATATCCGCATCGCAGTCATGCCCAAACCTGGCCATCTCGAGACTGTCTCCGACAAATCCGCCGCTTTCTTCAGCAAGCTCCTGCAGGATACTTTCAGTGTAATAGTGGGCCACGAGACGAGCGTTACGCTCGCCTAACAAGGTCAGGATTTCGGATTTACAGTTCGCAGCTTCTGATGCGGACAGTGGACTGGGTGCTTCTGCGCGGGACAAATACTCTCGAACGACCTGCTGATCTGAAGCGAGCTGGCTTGACGGCAAATTGGGCATAGTCATGTTTGAAAACCAAGAGAGCTCAGCTTAACACAGAAGGAGGACACCCGCCCTCTGACAAGCTCAAAACCGCCCCACCACTGACTGAGGCACAATCCTGCCCAGGAGTTGGCGCGCCTGCGCACTTTCCCGGAGGACGCTGCCGGATAAAGCCAGTGCAAAAAAGAAGAAAATGAAGTGGTGGGTCGTATAGGATTCGAACCTATGACCAATTGGTTAAAAGCCAACTGCTCTACCGACTGAGCTAACGACCCACAGAAGGGCGGTATAGTACTACCAAACTGAAAAAACTCAAGTCACCGCTGGATATTTACCTGAGTAATTGCCTGCCTCACCTATAGCGGGTCGGATCATGAAGCTGAGCATCAGCAAACCCCTGCTTCCGGAGGCGACAACTGTCGCATAACCCGCAGGCGTTTCCCACTTCATCAGCCTGATAGCAAGAGACAGTGAGCCCGTAATCGACCCCCAGCTCCATCCCGGCTTTTATGATGTCAGCTTTTGATTTCTCTACCAGTGGTGCATGTAAAACGATGGTTCCGCCTTCGACCGCCTTCTTGGTTGCCAGATTCATCATATTCTGGAACGCATCAATGTAGGCTGGCCGACAGTCAGGATAGCCTGAATAATCCAGGGCATTGACACCAATGTAGATCGCACTGGCGTCGATGACTTCAGCCCAGGCCAGAGCATAGGCCAAAAACACGGTGTTCCTCGCCGGCACGTAGGTAACAGGGATGCCTTCGGTGCCGTCTTCAGGAACCGCCAAATTCTTGTCAGTAAGAGCCGACCCGCCAAGCGCGTCAAGACCCAGGCTGACAATCCTGTGCTCGATGCTCCCTTGGGATTCGACCACGCGCTTCGCAGCAGCAAGCTCACTCACGGATCGCTGCCCATAATCGAAGCTGAGCGCAAAACAGTCATAACCCCGCGCACGGGCAATGGCCAGACAGGTCGCGGAATCCAAACCGCCAGAGACAAGCACCACAGCGCGATCAGTCATCCGATTTATCTCCCGAGCTCCGTATTCCCATTCTGTTCATCTGCCGGGCTCCGACTCCCAAAGTAATTTATGAAGCTGCAACTGCATGCGGACAGCCAGGCGGTCGTCCAAAATCCATTGCGCCAACTGTTTCGGGTCTTGTTGCCCGCAGGAAGGAGAGAACAATATTTCACCTGCCCGCTCGATAAGGTTGCCTTCGAGCATTTTGGCTTTGGCCCAGACATAGTCCTGCTCATCACAGATCACAAATTTGATCTGATCCTTCCGGGAAAGGATATTCAGATTTTCCCAGTCGTTCCGGTGGGACTCTCCGGAACCGGGGGTTTTTAGATCAAGCACAATACAAACGCGGGGGTCGACTTCGGCAACTGACAAAGCACCACTGGTTTCAAGAGAGACATCAAAACCTTCATCGCATAACAATCTCATCAGCGGCAGACAATTCGGTTGTGCCAGTGGCTCTCCGCCAGTCACTGTCACCAAGGAGCACTGATAGCGCTTAACCTCTCGCAGAATGCCATCCAGCGAGAGAAGATCGCCCCCGGCGAACGCATACTCGGTATCGCAATACTGGCAGCGGAGTGGGCAACCCGTCAGACGGACAAACACCGTCGGCTTTCCCGCGGTCTTCGCTTCTCCCTGCAGGGAGTGAAAGATCTCGGTTATCCTTAAGGTATCAGAATTTGGCTCGGTCATGGGCGGACAATCCAGCCGCAGCCTGTCCCAACGATCCGGAGAGCAGACTGTCGTGCTGTTGTGTAGTAGTGGGTCTAATCTAGAGTGAGCAGTCGCGTATCCGCGAGATTAGCCACACCCGTATTGGGGAAGCGGCGTTTGATATCGTTCAGGAGTTGCCTCGCCTGCGGAATATTGCCTAATCCTTGATAGGCCAACCCCAATCCGTACATAGCATCTGGCAGCTTTGCCGAGTCAGTATACTCATTCAGTATCACCTCATAGGAGTCTCGTGCTTCGGCATATCGGTTCAGATAAAGAAACGCCTGCCCTTTCCAATAGAACGCATTAGTTACAAAGCGACCTTGAGGATAGATACTCAGATACTGATCAAACTCAGCGATCGAGCGCTCGAAGTTACTGTTAATCACGGAGTCATAGGCCATTTGATACAACTGTTGCTCGCTGAGCACTGCAGGTTGCAAGGTCCCTCTCGGCGCGGAGCGCTGCTCCGGCGCTACTGCCGCATTCTGTGCCATATCGGTCGCAGGACCAACACCCGGAGCCGTCGGCTCTGCGGCAGGCTCGCCCTGATCTGCCGGTCTGCTCGCACTGAGCCCGCCACCCGTATCCTGCAGTCGGTCCGGCGCAACCGCGACCGCCGGTTGGCCATTGGTTGCTGTTTCTAAGTTACGCAACCGGTCATCCGTGTCCGTATAGCGACTCAGCGAATCCCGTTGCAGTTTCCGCAACTCAAAGCCTTGCTCCTCAACCATCCCACGAAGGGCCTGGACCTCAGCCTGAAGCTGACGATTCTGCTCCAGCAGAAGAGCCAGTGCATCATTATTGGTTGGCGACTGCTGGCTGACAGAAGAGCCGCCGCGCACAACAGGCTGCGACTCTACAACGGCTCCGGGGCCCTGAGCAAAAGCAGCAGTAGCCACCCAGGACAGCACGAAACCGACCAGAGTACCTTTCACCATCACGAGCAAATATTGGTCAGTCATCTTATCGAGCGACGATCTCAACCCGCCGGTTGCGGCTGTAGGCCGATTCCATCTGACCGGATTGCGCAGGACGCTCCTCCCCGTAGCTAACCACCTCGATCTGCGAGCGAGCCGCTCCGTTAACGATCAGATAGTTGAGTATACCGTTTGCGCGCCGCTCTCCGAGGGCCAAGTTGTATTCCCGTGTTCCTCTTTCGTCTGCGTGACCTTCAAGACGAATGCGCTTGTTCGGATTCGCTGCGAGATCTCGGGCATGGTAGGCAAGCGTATCCCGGTCTGCGGGTTTGAATTCGGCAATGTCGAACTCAAAGTAAAAAACGGTTTGACGCAGCGCGCTTTGAGCCCGAATCTCCTCCTGCGTCAACTGTCCTCCACCGGAAGCCGGACTACTGGTTGCCGTATTTGTCGAACCGCTGCCGGAACCATTTTGTGCTGTGTCTGCACCCTCGTCGGTGTCACCTGTAGAACTGCACGCTGTAAAGGCGAGCAACGAGACAAACACAATCCGCGCTCTCCAACCGTTTCTTGACTTAATATTCACGCAGTGAGTCCTCCACGCGGTATTGGCCGCTGCACTCAGTTAAAAAAGGGAGACCAGGCGGGCTCTCGCACGTCGCCGGTCGAAGATGGTAAACGGAACTTTACGCGACCGTCAATGGAGACAGCGTCCAGCACACCCCGCCCCCCAAACTTGGTGGCATACATGATCATACTACCGTTGGGAGCAACACTCGGAGATTCATCCAGTGACGTATCTGTCAGCGTGATCACTCTCAGCGTCTCGATGTTCAGAACAGCGATCTGGTAGTTCGGGCTTTGGCGCGTTTCCCTTCGAACATGAACCATATTGACACCATCCGGCAGGAACTGCCCTTTCATACACTGAAAGCAATCATAGGTCAGCCGTTCAACGTTGAAAGAACTGGCCCCCACTTCCATTTGGTAGATTTGCGGCTGACCGGTCCGATCTGACATAAATACAATTGACCGGCCATCCTTAGACCACGCAGGTTCGGTATCAATTGCCGGGTGATCCGTTACTCTGATCAGCTCATTATTCAGCAAATCCTGAACATAGATGTCCGGGCTCCCGTCTTTCGACAATACCATGGCCAGACGAGTGCCATCGGGCGACCAGACCGGAGAACTGTTAATGTTCGGATAGTTGGTGATTTGCCGGCGCTGACCGGTAGCAATGTTCTGCGTGTAGATTCTCGGCAGACTGGTTTCAAAGGAGACGTAAGCAATGTCTTCTCCGTTTGGCGACCAACTGGGCGACATGATCGGCTCATTGGATTCAAGCAGCACCTGAGCACGCTGACCGTCATAGTCCGCTTTTTCAAGACGGAAGACCGTTTGACCGCCCGCTGACTGCTCCGACACGATGTAAAGTATCTGGGTGGTGAAGGCACCCCGGGTCCCGGTCACCAGCTCAAACACCACGTTACTGATTTCGTGACCAATGTCTCGCAGCTGCGTCACGCTGCCGGTCAATATCTCACCGGCCAGCTTTAATTCACGGTTGATGTCAAAAAATTCATACTGCACCTGCACCAACTGACTGCCCGGCGCCCGGCTTATCTTGCCAACCAGCAGGTAATCCTGAGCAAGAACCCGCCAATCACGAAAAAAGACCTCTCTCTCTTCATTAGGCAGGCTCAACATGTTGCCCGGGGAGAGCGCCCGAAACTCACCGACCTGCTGCAGATCATCCATCACTATCTGATCGACATCTTCACTCAACACACCATCACCCTCCCAGGCGAATGGCACAATAGCGATCGGAATTGGGTTATCAACCCCCTGAGTAATCTGGATGCTCAGTTCTGCCTGCGCACAGGCAGACCACAGACAAGTCAATACAAGAAAGGCTCGGATGTTCATGATTAATTCAAAAGATCCTCAGGCTCAAATATCAAGGATAGCGACCTAAAATTCGCATTAAAAACGTTAATCGGCAAACTTTGCAGCTCTCTGAAAGGCGCCGCCCGGTAGAGCGCGTTCTCTGCAGATCGGTCAAAAGCCGGATCACCACTGGATTGCGTAATCACTGCGTCCAGCACTTCTCCCGTCGGCAACATCCGGATTTGCAGGACAGCCCGCATTCCGTTGCGTGCGCTTGGTGGCCTCGACCACGTCTCCTGGACAGCCTGCTGAATCAGCGCCGTCGCACTTTGCACCAGCTCGAACTCGGTTCGGGCTGCTTCCGCTGCTGACGCCTCAGCCAATTCTTGCTGGCGACGCCGCTGCGCTTCCTGCTGCCTGCTCCGTTCCTGCTCGGCGGCGATTTCTTGCTGACGACGTCTCTGGGATTCTGCCTCAAGACGCTCCTGCTCTTCTCGTTCGGCACGCTCGCGCAGCCTTTCCAGCTCTTCGCGCTCGCGCAGAGCTGCTTGTTCTCGCGCCAATCGCTGCTGCTCTGCTTCCCGCTGTTGCTGCGCTTCGCGCTCCAGTCTCTCCGCTTCCTGACGCTGCTGCTCTTGCCGTCGCTGCTGCTCAACCTGCTCAACACGCCGCTGCTCCCTGAGCTGCTGATTCCGGAGTTGCGGGTTCTCGTCGATAAAAAGCGCTTTAATGACCGTCGGCTGAACCAACTCCAGTGACTGAGCCTCCGATGCAGACTGCAGATAGAGCAGTGTCAGGAAAATCATAATATGGATTACCAGTGCGATCACAATAGAAAGCGGGTAACCGTTGTAGATCACGAGATTGTTCAGCGGAGTGTTCATACCGTCTGCAGTCAGATTGCATCAAGTGGTTGCGTGATAAAATTGGGGTTCGTCACACCAGCCGCATTAAGTGTGGTGATCAGGGTGATCATCGAACCCCAATCCGCTTGGGTATCGCCTTCGACAAGGACCTGAATTTCCGGGTTTGCATTGAGAATTCTCCCAACCTGTTCTCTTATAGCATCCAGTGTCACCGGCTGCCGGTCCTCCCCTGTCGCGCCAATACTCAGAAAATATTCCCCGGCGGCGGTAATCGAGACAATGAGGGTTTCAAGATTTTCATCGATATCCAGCGGTTCATTATTGGCCTGCGGCAAATCAACATCGATCCCCTGCTCCAGCATCGGCGCAGTCACCATGAACACAATAAGCAACACCAGCATCACGTCGATATAAGGCACGACATTGATCTCTGCCACGGGTTTACGCTTTTTGCGAGTCATTGTTTCCATAACTGAATAAAGCCGGCCTGTGAAACGAGATCAATTGCTGTGAATCTGGCGGTGCAGGATGCTGGAGAATTCATCACTGAAGGTGATGTAACTGCTGGTGACATTATCCAGTGCAGACGAATAGCGGTTGTAAGCGACCACCGCAGGTATCGCCGCAAACAGACCAATGGCGGTCGCAAATAAAGCCTCTGCGATACCGGGGGCAACGACCTGCAGAGTTGCCTGCGCCTGCGTAGCCAGACCAAGAAAAGAATTCATGATGCCAATTACCGTACCAAACAGGCCGATATACGGCGAAACAGAGCCAACAGTAGCCAGAAATGACAGATGTCTTTCCAGCTTTTCCTCCTCCCTCGAATAGGCCACGCGCATGGCGCGCTGAGCCCCTTCCATGATTGCTTCTCCGTCAACGCTCGATTGCTGCCGCAGGCGCATGAACTCTTTGAATCCGGCGCGGAAGATATTTTCCATGCCCACGATCTGCAGGTCTTCCTGCTGCATCTGGGTGCCTTCCTTATAAAGCTGACTCAAATCCATGCCGGACCAGAATCTCTGCTCAAAACTCAGCACACCTTTCTGCGCTGCAGACAGAACCAGCCAGCGCTGCACGATGATTACCCATGACACAATTGAAAGCGTCAGCAGAATCAGGAAGACCAGCTGAACAGCCGGGCTGGCATCGAAAATAAGATCAATTGGATTCAGTCCTTCATTCACTGTCAGATTCTCCGGGCCCGGTTCGGGAAAGGGGCTCTGTGCGGCCGCGACCGTGATGAGAGAACCACCCGGTCTTATGAGTATTTCGGCCAGTTTGGCAAATAGTTTCGGTCATTGACATTTAACTGGTGCAGGCTGACCAACTCGTGTCCGGGTCAGGGCAAAGACGGTAAGGATTCTGTCAGAATCAGGGCAAATCACGGCTCCCGACAGTCAAACGACCACTGGCAGGTTGAAGCGGGTTTACTGCGACTCGTCAAACAGATCGGTCCCCGGCCCTTCCTGCGTCATGCCGAAATGGCGATAGGCATACTGAGTGGCAACGCGACCTCGGGGCGTACGCATGATGAAGCCTTGCTGGATTAAATAGGGTTCGACGACCTCTTCCAGCGTGTCCCGTTCCTCGCTGAGCGCTGCCGCCAAGGATTCTATTCCGACCGGCCCTCCTGAAAATTTCTCAATCAGCGCCAGCAGAAGCCTGCGATCCATCTGATCAAAGCCGTGCTTGTCGATGCTCAACATATCCAGCGCGCCATGGGCTGAATGATCATCCACCGTACCTGTATGCTTCACCTCGGCAAAATCCCGAACGCGCCGCAGCAGCCTGTTGGCGATCCGGGGTGTGCCGCGTGAACGGCGGGCAATCTCCTCTGCCCCCTCAGCCGTGATTTCCGTTGCCAGGATGCCGGCAGAACGCTCGACAATCTGCTTTAAATCACCCACAGAATAAAACTCCAACCTCTGGATTATTCCGAACCTGTCACGCAGGGGCGACGTCAGCAAACCAGCTCGCGTCGTCGCCCCCACCAGAGTAAAGGGAGGCAAATCCAACTTAATAGAGCGCGCCGCGGGCCCCTCACCAATCATGATGTCCAGCTGATAATCCTCCATGGCCGGATACAGGATTTCCTCAATTGCAGGGTTGAGGCGATGAATTTCATCGATAAAAAGCACATCACCTTCTTCCAGATTGGTCAGCATGGCAGCCAGGTCCCCCGCTTTTTCAAGCACTGGCCCTGAAGTGGTTTTGATGGCGACTTTCAGCTCATTGGCAATGATATTCGCCAGGGTAGTCTTCCCCAGTCCGGGAGGACCGAAGACAAGAGTGTGATCCAGAGGTTCTGAACGATTTCGCGCAGCATTGATAAAAATATCCATCTGCTCCTTCACTTCGGCCTGACCGACGTAGTCAGTCAAGGACAAAGGCCGGATAGCGCGCTCCTGAGAGTCTTCTTGTGCGCTGCCAACAGGAGAGATTAACCGTTCTTCTTGCATGCAACCTCCATATGCTACAGCATTCCCTTTAACGCGAGGCGGATCAGCGTTTCACTGTCAGCAATATCTGGCTCAGATTCGAGCACGGAGGCAACGGCCCTGCTCGCCTGCTGGGGTTTGTAGCCCAGCGACTGCAGCGCAGTTTCGGCTTCTTTGCTCAACAGCGAGGCGGATGCAGCAAGGGCGCCGGTCGAATTCCCGGCGCCGCTGTCGTCCCAGTCGCTGAGTCGATCCCGCATCTCTACCAGCAAACGTTCTGCGGTTTTTTTTCCAATGCCAGGCATATTCACCAAGGCTGAGAGATCATTTTCCCTGACCGTTCGGGCGAATTCCTCAGCTTCCATCCCTGAAAGAATCGCCAGGGCCATCTTCGGGCCTACCCCGTTTACCTTGATAAGCGCTCGGAACAGCGCCTTGTCCGACGGATGATAGAAACCGTACAACAACTGGGCGTCTTCCCGAACCACAAAATGGGTGTGTAGTCTCAGCTCTTTACCGACCTCAGGCAGTTGATAGGCCGTGCTCATAGGAACCAGTACTTCATAGGTCAACCCCCCGACTTCTATCAGGATGGCCGGAGAATTCTTTTCAACCAGTAGCCCTCTGATTTGACCAATCATCTTTCCCGCTCCGGATTATGACGGATGCCCGGGACAGCGCGACAGCTGTCAACGAAAGCGTTTACGACTAAAAGATTTAGCGCCGGCCATGCTGATCAGACTCTTCTGTGTGTTGGTGTGACAGATAGCGACGGCCAGCGCATCCGCGGCATCTTCCGCCAGTGTATCACTGATTCTCAACAAGGCCTTAACCATATGCTGAACTTGGCCTTTCTGCGCCGCCCCCGTGCCGACCACCGCCTGTTTTACCTGCCGCGCGGAATATTCTGAAACCTCGAGCTCTGATTGCAGACAGGCTGCCATCGCGGCACCTCTGGCCTGTCCGAGTTTAAGTGCAGACGCCGCATTCCGACCCACGAAAACCTCCTCCATCGCAACCTGTGACGGCCGATGCGTTTCCACCAACTGCGAGAGTTCATCGAATATTTTTTTCAGCCGAGCGGGAAGAGCTCCCCCTTCGGTTCGGATGCAGCCGCAATCGACGTAAGACAGCCGGTTGCCCTGAACATCAATCAGGCCGTAGCCGGTAACACGCGAGCCGGGGTCAATACCTAGCACAAGGGACATAGGCAGGGCTCAACAGAAAGACAATCGCGGGGTGCTCTGCGAAACCACACCCAAAGCGGCAGACAATGCTCAGAGCTGACTGGCAATATCATCTGAAATACTGGCATTGGAATACACATTCTGGACGTCATCCAGGTCCTCCAAATGCTCGACCAATTTCAGCAATTTTTCTGCCCCCGCAAGATCCAACTCGACCTCAGTTGAGGCGATCATGGTCATTTCGGCACTCTCAGGCCTGAGATCTGAAGCGGTGAGAGCATCCTGAGTGGGGCCGAAAGATTCGAGCGTGGTTCTCACCTCAATCGTATTATCGTCATGACTGACAACATCATGGGCCCCGGCCTCGAGGGCGAGGTCCATGATCATTTCCTCATCAGCGCCGGCAGCAAAGCTGAGCACTCCGGTACGTTCAAACAAATAGGCGACAGAACCGCTTGTCCCGAGGCTTCCGCCAAATTTGCTGAAGCCATGCCTGACTTCGGCAACGGTACGGTTCTTGTTATCCGTCAATGTCTCGCAGAGGATAGCCACACCCCCCGGCCCGTAACCTTCGTACACAAGCTCTTCCAGATTCTCGCTTTCGGCGGTACCGGCGCCACGGGCGATGGCGCGATCGACAGTGTCGCGGGTCATGTTCGCCCCGAGAGCCTTATCCACTACGGCGCGGAGCCGAGGGTTGTCTGCCACATTGCCTCCACCCATCTTCGCCGCAACTGTCAGTTCACGAATAATTTTGGTGAAGACCTTACCGCGTTTAGCGTCCTGGCCGGCCTTACGATGCTTGATGTTGGCCCATTTACTGTGACCCGCCATGTCTGGAATTCCTTATGAGTGCGGCCGGCGCAGCCGGCAGTTATTGAACAGTCTCCGCCCCGGAGGGATTCACTGCAGGATCCGATTGACCTACCTTCTCCCGTAATCTGATATTCAGCTCTCTGAGCTGGGCGCTGGACACAGCCCCGGGCGCATCAGTCAGCGGACAGGCTGCCGTTTGTGTCTTCGGGAAAGCAATCACATCGCGAATCGACGCAGAGCCGGTCATCAGCATAATGAGCCGATCGAAGCCGAAGGCAATGCCACCGTGTGGAGGACAGCCGTAGCTGAGGGCATCCAGAAGGAAACCGAACTTTTCCCTGGCCTCCACGTCACCGATGCCCAGCACCTCGAAGACAGCTTCCTGCATTTGTGGTTGGTTGATACGAATAGACCCGCCCCCCAACTCAGTGCCGTTCAGCACCATATCATAGGCTCGCGACAGTGCCGCTGACGGGTTTTCGCGCAATTGCTCCACCGGCACAGAGGGGGCAGTGAAAGGGTGATGCAGTGAGGTCAGATTCCCCTCACTGTCCTCTTCGAACATCGGAAAATCGACGACCCACAGCGGAGCCCAGCGATCAGCAACCAGACCGAGTTCTTCAGCAACCCGTATCCGCAAGGCGCCCATGGCCTCATTAACCACTTTGGCTTTATCGGCGCCGAAGAAGATGATATCGCCAGTTTCGACCGCAAGTTTCTGCATCAATGCCTGAGTGACTTCTTCTCCGATGAATTTGATGATGGGTGATTGCAGGCCTTCGATCCCGGAGGCCGCGTCATTGACTTTGATCCAGGCCAGGCCTTTGGCGCCATAAATAGCAACAAATTCAGTCAAATCGTCAATGGATTTCCGGCTCAGCGCAGCACCGCCGGGTACCCGAAGCGCTACGACCCTGCTCGCTGCATCCGATGCCGGCCCGCTGAAGACCTTGAATTCCACCCCCCGCATCAGCTCATCAATGTCGACAAGTTTAAGATCAATCCTTAAATCAGGCTTGTCCGAACCGTACAGGCGCATCGCGTCAGCATGCGTCAGTCTGGGGAACTCTCCCAGATCAACTTGAAGGTGCGTCTGAAAGATCTGTTTGATCATGCGCTCCATGATCTCCATGATCTGTTCCTCATCCATGAAGGATGTCTCAATGTCGATCTGAGTGAATTCCGGCTGTCGGTCAGCCCTGAGATCTTCATCGCGAAAACATTTGGCAATCTGATAATAGCGATCCATCCCGGCAGCCATCAGGATCTGCTTAAAGAGCTGGGGCGACTGCGGTAAAGCAAAAAATCGACTCGGATGGGTCCTGCTCGGAACCAGATAATCTCTGGCACCCTCTGGCGTCGCCTTAGTCAGCAGCGGTGTCTCAATATCCAGAAAACCATTCTGGTCCAGAAAATTGCGCACCGTGTTGGCCACTTTGGAACGGAAACGCAGCCTCTGCATCATCTCAGGCCGCCTGAGATCAATGTAACGGTAATGAAGACGGACGTCCTCACCAACGTCAGCATACTCATCAAGCTGCATCGGAGGCGTTTTCGCTGCGTTTAATATCGTCAATTCTTTTCCCAGAACCTCGATAGACCCGGTCGGCATTTCTTCATTGAGTGTCCCATCGGGGCGCCGGCGCACTTTACCACGCACCTGCAGAACGAACTCGCTGCGGACCGTTTCAGCAGTAGCGAAGCTCTCGCGGGTATCAGGGTCGAACACAACCTGAGCAATCCCTTCCCGGTCGCGCAGATCTAAAAAGATAACGCCACCATGGTCGCGCCGACGATGCACCCATCCACAAAGGGTAATTTCCTGGTCAACATGTGATTCGTTGAGCTCTCCGCAATAATAGCTGCGCATAGTGTCTTCCTTTAAAAGGCGCGAAGTCCGCGCGCTTAACTGCTGTTAGTTGTGGCTTGTGATTTGGCGTTTCCGGCTGATTTGCCCTCGGATACTTTGCCGGTCTGAGAGGACTTATCGGCCTTACTGCCTGCCGCCTTGCTCCCGGAGCCGGACGACTCGCTGCCGCTCGCCTTGGAATCACCACCGGAATCGGCAAGCTGCTTTTTATCACCCGTTTTGAAGTCTGTCTCATACCATCCACCTCCTTTGAGGCGAAAGCTGGCGGCTGAAACGAGTTTTTGCAAACTCGGTGAACCGCAGGCGGGACAGTCAAGCAAAGGTCCATCACTGATTTTCTGCAAAGCTTCCAAGGAATGGCTGCAACTTCCACATTGGTATTCGTAAATTGGCATGTCGATGATCGTATTGTCTTGATAATCGGAACCAGATCAGACGTCTGGCGCACACTCTCGTGGCCGTATCGCTGTATTAAGGCCAGCTGAAAAAAGGCGCGCATTATACCTTAAGCAGGAAATAACCGTAATCTCTCAGGGCAAGGAATTTCCGAACGCTAGGGAGCAGATGCTTTCGCCGAAACCTTATCGGGCGGTCATATCATCAGCCGAGCTGATCGGATGAGCCTCTAGGGCTGAGTCAAGCGACCGCAGGCGCGCCTGAACTCAACTGAAGTAAGACTGGCAAAACTGGACGTATGTGACTGCCTCTACAGATTAACCTCCGTTTCTGCCTGCCCCTGCTGCAAGACCCAAATCGACCCACCATCCGGGGACGTCTGTCTGACCATCAGGGGTCGCGAAATGCCGGCGATGTCACTCCGGTGAACCCCGTTGATGCGAGCTGGGTGGCAGCACAAGCAGAACCCAACGTAACATTTAGAGGAATTGTTTCAGAAAATAGTCTCGGTGAATTTTAGCGCTATTTTTTTCGGGTGATTTGCCTATTTTCCAATATCGGGCATACACATCAATTTACTCGATTAAAGTGACCGGAATCACTTGCGAGGCCGCAGTGAATGCTTTATAAATAGCGACCCTTAAAGGCCAGCCGTTTTACGAATTACACGTCGCTGACGGCAGGCTGAAAAAGACCTCAAATCGAGCCATCAATGCTCATGATTTTAGGCAGCGCCCGGCCGAGCAAACTGCGGCGGAGCGAGACCCCGCAGAATTGCGGATCAACGAAACTAACTTGAACCATTCAATCCACTGAGAAAAGAGAACGGGCATGGCTGTAAAAAAATCTTCCAAACCTGCTGCCAAGAAAAAAGCAGCACCAACACGCAAAGCGCCAGCGATTCAAAAAAAATACACTAAAACCGAAATTCTGAATGAGATCGCTCAGAACACATCACTCAGCAAAAAAGAGGTTTCTGCTGTTCTCGATGAGCTGTCAGTGGTCATCGAGCGACACATCAAAAAGCGCGCTGTTGGAGAATTCACACTGCCCGGCCTGTTGAAAATTAAATCTGTGGTACGACCAGCGCGACCTGCTCGTAAAGGAGTTCCAAACCCCTTCAAACCCGGTGAACTGATGGACGTTCCTCGAAAGCCGGCTTCTACTCGAGTCAAAGTCCTGCCTCTGAAGAAACTCAAAGAGTACGCACTCTGAGCCCGGTGCACCGAACGGATAGCCATAGCCTCGAGCAACCGGCTATCGGCTAACCTACTTATAAGGCAGCCTTGGCTGCCTTTTTTCTGATGGTTGAAAACATCATGCGAGCCAGCAATTACCTATTAGCAACGCTGAAAGAAACGCCCGCCGATGCCGAGGTCATTAGTCATCAGCTGATGCTCCGCGCCGGCATGATTCGAAAACTGGCGAGTGGGCTCTATACCTGGCTACCTCTTGGCACCCGGGTTCTGCGAAAAGTCTCGCAGATTGTGCGCGAAGAAATGGATCGGTCAGGCGCCATGGAGGTGTCTATGCCTGTCGTCCAGCACGCCGAGCTTTGGGAAGAGTCCGGACGCTGGCACTCCATGGGGCCGGAACTGTTGCGCTTCAAAGACCGGCACGAGCGGGATTTCTGCCTGGGCCCTACTCACGAAGAAGTGATTACTGACCTGGTCAGAAATGAATATGGCAGCTACAAGCAACTACCGGCCAATCTGTACCAGATCCAGACCAAATTCCGCGATGAACGCCGACCACGATTCGGCGTCATGCGCTCCCGTGAATTCGTCATGAAAGACGCCTATTCATTCCACGCGAATGAAGAGTCACTCGAACAGACGTATGAGGTCATGCACGCCACCTACTGTGCCATTTTTAATCGCCTGGGCCTGGAGTTTCGCGCTGTGGTTGCAGATTCAGGCAATATCGGGGGGAATACTTCACACGAGTTCCACGTCCTGGCGGAGTCAGGTGAAGACGAAATTGCGTTTAGTGACAGCAGCGACTACGCCGCAAATATAGAAATGGCCGAAGGCCTGCTGCCAGACGAGCCATCCTCCAGCGACATCCAGGGCTCAGAGTGTATTGCTACCGGTGACGCTCATTCGATAGATGCCGTCAGCGAACTGTTGCAGATTCAGGCCAAACACATCGTGAAAACGCTTGTAGTCCACGGCGAAGACGAACAGGGAGAAGCCAGTGGTGAACTGGTTGCCCTACTCCTTCGCGGGGATCAGGAGCTTAACGAGACCAAGGCTCAGAAACTGTCGGGCGTTCTGTCTCCGCTGACATTCGCGACAGATGAAGAAATCAAGGACAGCATCGGTTGTCAGCCAGGCGCGATCGGCCCCGTTAATTTGAGCATCCGCACCATTGCAGATCACAGCGTGGTGGGCATGAGAAATTTTGTCTGCGGAGCAAACCGTGACAATCACCATCTGCGCAATGCCAACTGGGAGCAGGATTGCCATTTTCATGAATCGGCAGACATAAGAAAAGTTTGCCCGGGTGACCGAAGCCCTGATGGCAAAGGTACCCTGTCAATAAAGCGCGGGATCGAAGTGGGTCATATCTTTCAGCTTGGCAAAAAATACAGCTCAGCCCTCGGCGCCACGGTACTGGATGAACACGGCAAAGCTGTTGTCATGCCGATGGGCTGCTACGGCATTGGCGTCACCCGGGTAGTCGCAGCCTGCATAGAACAGAACCATGACGAAAAAGGCATTATATGGCCCGAGAATATCGCCCCTTTTCAGCTGGTGATCGTGCAGCTTGACGCACACAAATCAGCTCAGGTGCCGGCGGTTGCTGAATCAATTTATGAGCAGGCAACCGCGATGGGGATAGAGGTTTTGCTGGACGACAGAGACAAGAAAACCAGTCCGGGAGTCAAATTTGCAGAATCTGAACTCCTCGGAATCCCTCATCGTCTGGTCGTGTCAGCCCGGGGAATTGCCGAGGATTCTATCGAGTACACCTGCCGCAGAACCGGGGAAAAACGTCCGATTTCTCCATCCACTGTCACCTCTTTTTTAGAGGAGCTGTGTCGTTAGCTTGCCCGCGCCGCAGAAGCCCGGCCGTATGCCCCCATACACACTCGACACTGGTATTTTATACGCGGATGGGTTCGACAGCAGTCCGCCGGGTTGCATGCCTCGGGCTAAAGCGCCACTCGACTGGGCAACATCAATGAAGAGCACGCAATTCTTACTCACCAGCTGAAATCTTACTCTATGGAAACTCCTTACATTCTTGTTCTTTACTACAGCAGATCAGGCGCTACAGCTGACATGGCACGGGCGATCGCTCAGGGAGTGGAATCCATCGAAGGTATCGAGGCCAAGATCCGCACCGTGCCGAGCGTTTCCCCTGACCATCGTGCCACCGCAGCCTCTATTCCTGAAGCCGGAGCCGTCTATAGCAATCTGGATGAACTGAAGCACTGTGCGGGTCTCATTCTGGGGAGTCCAACGCGATTCGGACAAATGGCCGCACCGTTGAAGCATTTTATCGACGGCACCGGCTCGCTGTGGAGTGCCGGCGCGCTCATCGATAAACCCGTCGGCACTTTCACTTCGACAGCAAGCCTGCATGGTGGCCAAGAAGCGACTCTGTTTAATATGGCGATCCCGATGATTCATCACGGCATGATTTACTGCGGAATCCCATTCTCAGAAGACGCTCTGTACACCACCCAATCCGGCGGCACACCCTATGGCGCCAGCCATGTTGCCGGCTCTGAAGGCACTCGCGCTCTCACCGCGGATGAAATTGCCCTGTGCCGGGCACTGGGCAGTCGCATGGCCCGGCTCAGTTTGAGGCTGCTTAAATGAGCGAGAGTGGCAGCGCCTTAACAATCCGGGTTATGGATCTGAGCTATCGGTGTATTGTGGGGAGTTATTGTGCACTGCTTGGTCTTTTCCTGATCAACAGTTTGACCGCGCTCGATCAGTTCAGTCTGGCAATTCCGGTGATTTGGTTTTTGCAGTCGGCCCCGCTGCTGGGCTTTGCCCGGGCTGTCCGTCGCAAAAATGCTCAGCAGCTCATTTGGCTTAGCCTGGTCGTGCTGCTGTATTTTATGCATGGAGTTTTAGTCGCGTTCGACCCTGCCAGAAGAATCGTTGGCGCAGCAGAGTTGGGATTGAGTGTTCTTTTGTTCTGCGCACTTCTGCTCTACTTACGCGTCGCCCAGAAACTGAGCGATCCAGCCGTCACCAAATCCGTCACCAACCCATAACATCCTTGACCAGGGGCACTGTCAATCGCCTTTGCCTCTGGAAGGACTCTGAATCAAGTCGCTCCAGCACTGCTATCAAGCCAGCGAGACTGCGGTCAGCACGCTGCAGAATATAGTCGCAGACCTGATCGCTCAACGAGATTCCCCGCGAATTCGCCCGATGCTGCAGGATCTGCTTTTTGAAGCCATCATCTGCGGCCTGTAACTGAAAAATAAGGCCCTTCTGCATCCGGGAACGCAGATCTGCCAGCGACAGGTCCAAGTCTCGCGGCGCACGGCTTGCTGTGACGACGAACAGCACATTACTCTCGGCTGCTTCATTGAAGCAGTGGAACATGGCTTCCTGCCAAACGCTGTCTGTCGCTACCGCATCAAGGTCATCAACACAGATAACAGACAGAGCGTGAGAATGCTCCAGGATCTGCGGCGCAAAGTCATGTCGGCTCAGCAAGGGCAAATAGAGCGCTGATGCACCGGATTCAGCATACCTGTGACACAGCGCCTGCAGCAAATGACTTCGCCCGCTGCCCCCTGCGCCCCAGAGATAAATCAACTGAACTGAGGGAGACGTACTCGTGAGCACGTCAAACAACTGCCGGTTACCGGATGAAACCAGAAAATTGGCGAATGTCGCTTCATCATTGAGGCGAATCCCGAGTGGCAATTGACTGGCAGAATCAGAAGTCACAAGAGCCCTGCTCTACCTGGTCCAGCGATAATGCAGCAAGCCGGAACTGACACCCATCGAGCTCTCGATTGGCAGCAAATCCCGATCTAGGGCGATCAGTTCGTAAAGCTGCTGAGGGTCTCCTACCAGTCCAAGGCGCAATTCCAATCGCTCTCCGGCGACCTGCGATGTCGCCACACTGTCAACCAGCCCAAGACCACCAACATAGGCCACCAAAGCAGAATAATCCTGCAGGTCGCTGATGCCGTCGACCCGGAGAATCACCGAAGCCGCAAGGTCCGCGCCAGGCAAGATGGCAAAGTATTGAGCGAGCCGGGCTGTTATCCGCTCAAGCGGTGCGTTCAGATAGTCTTCCAGATCGGTCGAAAAACCATCAAAGATCTCTGTGTCACCCTGAAACTGAAACTGCCAGAGGCCCACCAACTCCCCACTGGAGGTGAAATGCAGTCGCCCGGTCAAGATGCTGTCGGCCCCATAGCGCAGGCTGGCAGTTCGAATGGCTTGCTCATCCAGCCTCCAAACCAGATCCTCACTCAGGTTCCTGCGATCCTCAAAATCGAGGACGGGAAACAGGACGGGGAGTCCTCTTGCGTCCGCGAAATCCTGTATATATTCGATAATGTCGTTATTGATATCCGAGGTCATCAGGCTTCGGCTGCCCGACTCATCCTGCAGCGCCATCCAAATCAGGACACTGGGTCGGTTGCTGTCCCAGAGCGGTATCTGCGCATCAGCCAGCATCCGCTCAATCAATACTGAAGAAAACTCCACTTCGATAAAGCGCTGTTCTGCGGTTGTCGGAGCTACCTGCTCCTGTCGATCCGGATCCGGCATCAGTCCATCCGAATTCTCGTCAGCTGACAGCTGAACTTCTGCTTCAGGCAGCGATTGCTGTGGTCCAGTTTCCCCGCTGCTTGAAGTCGGAATGACAATCTCGCTGAAATAGCGTATCGCTTCGACATAACTCTGCGCATTTTCGAGCGCCTCCAGCACCGCCGGATGACTGAGATAGCGCTGCTCCCCGGTCGCCCTGACCAGCACAATCTGCAGCGCTTTTTTAAAGGCCTGGCTTCTTTCAGCGTCACTTTCGTTCGCGACCGGCACCCGCTCACTGTAGATCCCCGCAACGGGCAAACCATGAGCGCTGCTAAACAGCAGCAACACAGCCAGTATCACCGATCGGGTCAGCACAGCTCGCAACATAACGGTTAACAACACATTCATCTGTCTAGTGTACTTCAAATTCTCTATTTCGGTCTCGGACGGGAGATCGCGAACAGGCATTTCTTCACCTGACCACCTCGGATGTTCCTGATAGAATTCCGACTTTCTCCACCCAAGCAACTTGCTTCCAGAAAGGTCTCGAAAGTGCCAGATACTCAAAAACCCAACCCGGAGAGCCCGTCAGTCGATCCACTCAGCTACCGCGATGCCGGCGTCGACATTGATGCCGGCAATGCACTGGTAGGTGCAATTAAATCCGTCACACAACGCACTTCACGGCCCGAGGTACTGACAGAACTGGGAGGCTTTGGCGCCCTGTGCGAATTACCGCGCAATTATCAACAGCCTGTACTGGTCGCAGCTACCGATGGCGTCGGCACCAAGCTCATGTTGGCGCAGCAAATGGCCAAACACGACACTATAGGCATTGATCTTGTGGCAATGTGTGTTAACGATTTGATCGTGTGCGGCGCCGAACCCCTGTTCTTTCTGGATTACTACGCAACGGGTGGCCTGGATGTCGATGTAGCAACGCAGGTTGTTACCGGCATCGGTAAAGGTTGTGAGCTGGCAGGTTGCGCATTGATTGGCGGGGAAACGGCTGAAATGCCGGGCATGTATCAGCCGAAGGACTACGACCTGGCAGGTTTTGCGGTCGGAGTCGTCGAGAAATCCGGCATAATCGACCAGTCGGGCGTCCAAGAAGGCGATGTCCTGATCGGCATTGACTCTTCAGGCCCGCACTCTAACGGCTACTCGCTGATCCGAAAGGTTCTTGAACGTTCCGCAGCAAGTCTCTCGGAGGCATTTGAAACCAGCACTCTCGGTGAAATTTTACTTGAACCGACCCGCATTTATGTCAAACAGCTTGCGGAACTGCGTAGCAAGGCTGAAGTCTCCGCACTGGCGCACATCACCGGAGGGGGAATTCTCGAAAATCTGCCTCGAGTGTTACCTGACAACCTGGCCGCGCGGGTGGAAACTGACTTATGGCATCGACCGGCGATTTTCAACTGGCTTCAGAACAACGGGCGTATTGAAGAGCGGGAAATGATGCGTACCTTTAACTGCGGGATCGGCATGATTGCAGCAGTGCGTTCAGCCGAGGTACAGATTGCACTCGATACCTTAAACCGTGAGTCCCAGTGCGCTCAGGTGATTGGCGAAGTCATCACCCGAGTCTCCGGGGCTGACGCAATACAACTCAGATAGCGGTCTCACAGAAAGTTCAGCAATACACGCCAGCAACGAAGAGGGTGACATTCCCAATGGGTGATCAGCAGTGCTGTGTCGTCGTGCTTATTTCCGGAAATGGTAATAACCTCCAGGCCCTGATCGACGCCAGCTCAAATTCCGGCTACACCATCAGCCATGTAATCTCAAATAACCCGGATGCATTCGGCCTCGAACGCGCCCAACGCTGCGGAATAGCCAGTACCGTTCTGAATCATCGGGATTTCGGAACACGCGGCGAATTTGACAGTGCACTGCAACAGGCAATCGACGACCAGAACCCTGATCTTGTTGTCCTTGCTGGATTTATGCGTATTCTGGGCCCCGAAATCGTCAAGAATTTTTCTGGCAGAATGCTGAACATTCACCCAAGCCTGCTACCCAAATATCCCGGAATCAATACCCATCAACGGGTCCTCGATGCCGGTGATCGTGAGCACGGCGCCACTGTGCATTTCGTGACTGAAGAGCTTGATGGAGGTCCCTTAATTGCTCAAGGCAGAATATTGGTCAACGCGAACGACACTGCGCAAGAACTGGCCGCACGTGTACTGATCAGGGAACAGCAGCTTTACCCCACAGTTGTCACATGGTTTGCCAGCGGCAGGTTATCCCTGCAGCAGGATCGGGCCGTGATGGATGGCGCGGCGCTCCCTCGCGAAGGACTGCAGATCGATTCATGACACACGCCAACACTGCACTCATGTTACTGCTGTTGCAGGTTTCGCTCTCTGGCGCGACCGCCGACACCCTTGAGGAATTTTCAGCTTACTACAGTGCGACAACCAACGGGATTCGTGGTACCGCTGAAAGACATCTGGTCAGACTGACAGATCGCAATTATCGGCTTAACGTGTCTCTCGAGGCCAAGATTGGGGGACTGGAAATTGGCGACCTTGAACAGGCCAGTGAGTTCAGCTACGCAGACGGTCAGATCAAACCCCTGACATACAGTTACCAGGTGTCCGGCGTCAGCTCAGCGGTGGAAACAGTCGTTTTCAACTGGGATGCCATGATGGCCCTGAGTGCAGACGACGAGCAATCCCGGCCCGTGGCTATCAACAGCAACACGCTGGATGAACTCAGCTACCAACTCGCTCTGGCACTCGACATCGCGAACCCGGGTGAAACCACTTACTCCTATGAAACCGTAGATGGCCACACACTGGATCAAGTAAGCTTCCGGGTTTTGGGCGAAGACATAATCTCAACCCCGCTCGGCGATTTTCGCTGCGTCAAGCTGGAGCGGAATCGGGAGGCCAGCAGCAGCCGCACTACGACCATCTGGCTTGCTCTGGACTGGTCCAATCTGCTGGCAAAAATCGAACAAACCACCGCTTCCGGCCTGGCTATCACGATGGAACTCACTAACGCCCTGATAGCCGGCCAGCAGGTGACCGGCCTGAACGACTGATGCGACAATATTCCGTCCGGGACGGTTCAGGAGGTTTGCGGTTCGTCAGGCGAATCCGATTCAGCAACCCCCGAATCGACCGTCGCCTCACTGCGCTGCATCTGATATTTGCGCATCTTCTCCACCAGTGTAGTCCGGCGCATATGTAAACGGCTGGCTGCACGAGCGACGACACCACCGCTGTCGTCAAGCGCCTGACCAATCAGACTTCGTTCAAGATTGGCAAGATACTCTTTGAGATCAAGACCGTGCATCGGCAACAAGCTGTCGTGCTCGCCCGCCGAGCCAGCGTCCGTCTGGCCCGGGCGTTCAGAATGGCCGTGATTCGCATCGGTCTGCGCGGTGAATGTCCTGATTTTTACCGGTAAATCTTCCACACCCACGATATGGTGCGGGTACAAAATCGCCATGCGCTCAACCAGATTCGCCAACTCCCTGACATTACCGGGCCAGGGGTATCGCTGCAGGCAACTCATGGCGCCTGAATTGAAGCGCACTGACCCTCTCCCTTCCGACTCCATGGCGGAAATCAGTTCGTTGAGCAACAACGGAACATCCTCTGCGCGCTCCCGCAGAGGCGGCATCTCAATCGGGAAGACGTTGAGTCGATAATACAGATCCTGCCGGAACTCGCCGGATTCAATCATCTGCTCCAGATCTTTGTGAGTAGCCGCCAGAATACGGACATCGCTCTGAAGGGTGTTGACGCCACCGACGCGCTCAAAACTTTTTTCCTGCAGAACCCGGAGCAGCTTAACCTGCATGCTGAGCGGCATATCACCGATCTCATCTAAAAACAGGGTTCCTCCGTCGGCTAATTCGAATCGCCCAGCCCGGGAAGAGACGGCTCCGGTAAACGCTCCCTTTTCATGGCCAAAAAGCTCACTCTCAAGCAGTTCTCTCGGAATTGCGCCACAGTTAATCGGAATAAACGGTTTGTCTGCTCGAGCAGAGTTAAGATGAAGATTTCGCGCGACAACCTCTTTCCCGGTACCGGATTCACCCGTAATCATAACGCTGACTTCCTTTGCCGCAACCTGACCCATCATCCGACGGACTCGCCCAATCACCGCGCTGTTGCCCACGAGTGAGCGGAACATGTTGAAGTCCTTAACTTCCTCCAGGTCACGCAGGCGATTGAAATGCTCATGAAAGAGTTTGGCTTTGTGGATCGCGTTCAGAACAAGTTGATGTGAAAGCTTACTGGGCAAAATTTCCGTGATCCGGCCGCGAATCTCTGCTGCAAATTCTATCGAAGCGCCGAATTCACCCACCAAAATACAGGGCAATCCTGGCTCCCAATTACACAGGGCGTGAACGAGTTGATTCAGCTGGGAGTCAGGGCGCCCGGCGATAATGGCAGCGCTGAACTGCTGCGGGCGCAGGGCGCATTCAGTGACTTCCTGCTGCCAGTTCGAACTGCTGCCAGAGACAACCGCCTCACCGATAAAATTCAGGACCGTCTGAAGATCGTGCCTTTGCTGCACCTCATCACAGATCAGCAGAATCGCCGATTCCTGGAATTTAGATTGTTCTGAATTCATGCGTCGCAATACGCCCGGTCAAGAGCAGCCCTGCCTGAGAAATAGAAGGCAGCTATACGTGAAATATAGCAAATCATTTCTGTGAGCGCAGACTTAAAAATCCCGGCACCGCGAAAAAATGTACCGAACAGAACTTTAGGCAACCGAAGCTCGCACGGCTACTCCTTAAAGATATTTATTGATGGGACGTTATAGTTTTGGCAGTCCGGGACGGGCCGGCCGCGCTGGCGCTACATTCGTACAGTCGGACCGTCAGACAGTTGCAAGGGGACAAGCCGCTTGATCGGCGCCCTACGAAAACCAACAGCAGATCAACACGCGAGCAATGGCCGTGAAAAAATCAGGGCACGAATCAGACCGAGTAAGCAAGGGACCGAACCCGCCTTCGGGGAAAAGTGATGCCGGCCATGAAATCGCACAGGAATGGAGCCTTGATCCTGCGAAAATCGTTGAGGTGCATCGCAGAATTGAAGCAGGAGAATACACGGTCAACAGTCGGCGTATTGCTGGCAAATTATTCGAATTAGAATCACAATTACGCATTCTGGACCGGCCTGGCAAGAAGGACTAGCACCCCCAGAACCAGTCCACCGGCAACCTCTAAGCCTGCCCTCAAAGAAACACACTTCACGGTTGTTTGCCGCAGAACTTCTGTCCAGATAGTCACGTAGCAGCAGAACTGCCCTCATGGGACAGGCCTGACGCACTTGCAGGAATTCACTGACGAAAACCCCTGCACGGTGACTTGTGTTCATCCGGCTGTTGGTTTTTAATACTCGGCCGATACAGCCCTTGAGAGCAGCCCGTCACCTTCGCATTGCCCTGCCAGTGGTGCAACCGCGTATACCATTAAGTGCCGGCTCATGGTTTTCAGTCGTGAATGCAGAAAATTTTTATATCGTCGCCACCGCCCCGAATGATCCGTCACTGCAAGTCAGGATCTCCGGCCCCTACCTGACTGAACAAGCGGCCCATGCGGATCTGGAAGCCGCCATAGTAGAGGCTGCCGACATCGATCCGAGTGCAACAAAATACAATTACACGATCTCAAAAGTTGAGAGCCGGAAGCCCGGTGTGATCCAGCACATGGCCGCTCACGGCTGACAGACCTGCTGATCAGGGAAGCCGGCTACACGGGATGCCTGCATGTCGGACGTAAGGACGTGAGATGCGCTAGCGCCGCTTGACAGATAATCCACGCGGTGTGTCAGTCATAATAAGTTTAGGCTTTTTCAATCAAATCAAATCGCTATGCATTAAATCAAAGGAAATGCTATGACCAACACGAGCGCCGGCAAGCGCTTCCGGCTTGCACTCGAAGCCAACCACCCTCTTCAGATCGTGGGCACCATTAACGCCTACTGCGCCATGCAGGCAGAGAAAGCCGGTCATCAGGCCATCTACCTGAGCGGCGGTGGAGTAGCCAACGCGTCGTATGGACTGCCTGACCTGGGTATCACCAGCCTCAATGACGTGATTGCGGATGTAGAACGCATCACCAATGCGAGTCAGCTCCCGCTGCTCGTGGATATCGATACAGGATGGGGCGGCGCCTTTAATATCGCGCGAACGATCACGGCGATGGAAAAGGCAGGGGCTGCAGCGGTCCACATTGAAGACCAGGTATCCCAAAAGCGCTGTGGCCATCGGCCCAACAAATCCATTGTCAGCCAGGCGGAGATGGTTGACCGCATCAAGGCGGCGGCAGATGCAAAACAGGACGGCGACTTTGTCATCATGGCCAGGACAGACGCACTGGCCGTTGAAGGCATTGATGCGGCGATCGAGCGCGCAATCGCCTGCGCTGAATCCGGTGCTGACGCCATATTTCCGGAGGCGATCCTGGAAATTGAGCAATATCAGCAGTTTGCCAATGCTCTGGACGTTCCGATACTGGCCAATATTACCGAATTCGGTAAAACGCCCCTGTTCAACTGCGAGACCCTGAGTAAGGCAGGTGTTGCCATGGTGCTCTACCCGCTCAGCGCCTTCAGAGCAATGAGCAAAGCGGCTGAAGAGGTCTATCAAGCGATAGCCACCCATGGGGATCAGATGTCAGTCGTACCGGGCATGCAGACCCGGGAGCAACTCTATGAGGTTTTAGGCTATCATGCCTACGAACAAAAACTGGACGAGCTGTTCGAAAATTAAACGATTTAAATCAATCGTTTAAGAGACAAAAGTTAACAATCCTATCAATGGGGTGATCGATGGTAGACAAGAAACTTGGCGGTGCAGGCCTTCGTGGCCAGGTAGCCGGAGAAACCGCGCTTTGCACAGTGGGTAAGTCGGGTACCGGATTAACTTACCGCGGCTTTGATATCAGCGTTCTTGCTGAGAACGCCAGTTTCGAAGAAGTTGCATTCCTGCTACTGCGGGGCCATTTGCCTAATGAGGGAGAACTGGAAGAGTACCTGACCACTATTATTCAAAACCGATGGCTGCCTGAGGCTTTAAAAGACGTCCTGGAACGTCTGCCGGCGAGCGCACATCCCATGGACGTAATGCGCACCGGCTGCTCAGTGCTCGGGAATCTGGAAACCGAAACCGATTTCGGGCAACAGGACGGAGCCATTGATAGATTACTTGCAGTTCTTCCCGCAATCATCTGTTATTGGTACAGTTTTTCTCATCACGGGAAGCGAATCGAGACTGAGCTGGACGACCCGTCGATCGGCGCGCATTTTTTACACATGCTGTCCGGCCAGCGACCTTCAGACCTGTTCAGTCAGGTGATGAATACTTCTTTAATCCTCTATGCAGAGCATGAATTCAATGCCTCAACCTTCACCGCGAGGGTCTGTGCGTCAACGCTGTCTGACCTCCACAGCTGTATCGCAGGTGCCATTGGCAGCCTGAGAGGCCCACTCCATGGAGGCGCCAACGAAGCCGCCATGGAGATGATCCAGGCCTGGCAATCGCCAGACGAAGCTGAAGAAGCCCTGCTGGGGATGCTAGCGCGCAAGGAAAAAATCATGGGTTTTGGCCATGCAATCTACCGGGAATCAGACCCTCGTAATGTGATCATCAAGCAATGGGCGGAAAAGCTCGCGGATTCGGTAGGTGACACGGTGCTGTATCCAGTTTCTGTGCGCTGTGAGGAAGTCATGTGGCGTGAGAAACGCCTGTTCTGCAACGCAGACTTCTTTCATGCATCCGCTTACCATTTCATGGGCATCCCGACCAAACTTTTTACCCCGATATTCGTTATGTCCAGACTCACCGGCTGGGCAGCGCATGTCAAAGAGCAACGAGCCAACAATCGGATCATACGACCCAGCGCGGATTATATCGGGCCGGAGTCATCTGACTGGATCGATATCCGCGACCGCTGAGCGTCTGCGGATACCCCTGCTCAGACTGCTACTGGAATTCAGGCTCACCAGGAACCCGCGTACCGGCATACTTACAGGCCGCCCGGGCGCGCCAGTCCGGGGGCGATTCTGACATTCTTCCATCTATCAACAGCAGCGCCAGCGAGCCTATCGAGACTTGAATTCTGCTGCAGAAACCCCACCTCGTTACTACGCGGGGCTCAGAAGAGCACGCGTTATGAGTCCGACCGTTCGGTGGACAATTAAATTCATATTGCTTAACTGGCCGTCAGGGCCTAACCATGAGGATATGTCATGAGAAAATTAGATTTCGCACCACTTTACCGCTCGACTGTAGGTTTTGATCACCTCTCAACGCTATTGGAAACTGTGAATCGTAGCGACAGCAGCACACAAACCTACCCGCCCTACAACATAGAACTGCTGGAACAGGATAAGTATCGGATAAGCATGGCAGTGGCCGGCTTCACTAACGAGGAACTGGATATACAAACCGAACAAAGAACGCTCACTGTGAAAGGCCGTCGCGATAATGACGGGCTGGAGCATAATTATCTACATCGTGGAATTGCTGCACGCAATTTCGAGCGGCGTTTCCAATTGGCCGATCATATCGAAGTGACCGGCGCCCGGTTAGACCACGGGCTGCTGCATATCGATTTAATCAGGGAAATCCCCGAAGCCATGAAGCCGAAGCAGATTCCGATAGGAGACGGTTCTGGCAAGCTGATCGACATCAACAAAGACACACGCAGCGTCGCCTAGACGCTCGTCACTGCAGCCTGCTGTCACCAGCAGGCTGCGACTCACACCTGTCAACCTGTGTCTTATCCGCAGCACACTGCTCGGCATGCCGGCGCTCGACACGGCGCCAACCGGACTCAATCCAGCACGTGAACAATGAGCCCGCTTTTCAGCTTGGGCTCGAACCACGTAGATTTCGGCGGCATCACTTCACCGGCATCGGCGACGGACATCAGACTCTCAATGGACGTAGGATACAGCGCGATAGCTGCCTGCCAGTTTCCAGAATCCACCCTCTTCTCCAGCTCTTCTAGACCGCGAATTCCTCCCACAAAATCAATCCGTTTGTCGGTTCTCTGGTCATGGATTCCCAGAATGGGCCCGAGCATGGTCTGCTGCAGGATACTGACATCCAGCGAATCTACCGGATCGCCTTCGTTAACCCGGGATCTCCCGAGATCGCTGAGCACAAGGTGGTACCATTGATTTTCCAGATAGAGTCCGAATTGCTGGGGTGATAGCGGTTTTGCCTCAGCGGCACTTCCCACCGGTTTAATCACGAAATTAGCGCCCAGTTCGACCAGAAATGCCTGCGCTGTTTTGTCGCCAAAATCTTTAATGATCCGGTTGTAATCCAGTATTTGCATCTGGTCATGAGGAAAGAGCACGACCAGAAAAAAATTATAGGATTCTTCTCCTGAATGCTCTGGGTTTCTGTCCCGATGCAGGTTGCGAACCCGGGACGCGGCCGCTGAGCGGTGATGACCATCAGCCACATACAGACAATCCAGTTCGTTGATTGCGGTCTCAAGAGCCGCAATGCGCTCCTCATCCTGAATTGACCAAAAGGTATGATGGGTCCCGTCTTCAGCCTGAAAATCGTAGTCAGGATCCGACAGCACAATTTCAGCCACCAGTGCATCAACCTGCGCCTGGGCCTCGTAGGTCACGAAGACCGGCCCTACCTGCGCTCCCAGCGCATCCATATGACGGACACGGTCATCCTCTTTGTCCGGACGCGTGAATTCATGCTTTTTAATCAGATCGGCTTCATAGGCATCCACTGACGCGACGGCCACAATCCCGGTCTGAATGTGCTCACCCATGATTTGCCGATACACGTACAGCGTTTCTTTGTTATCCCGAACCAACGCCCCCTGCTGCACCAGGTTGTCGAGGTTTTCCCGTCCTTTCGCATAGACGCTGGGGTCATAGGGGCTTACCTCGGGCGCCACGTCAATTTCCGGTTTATTAACATGCAGGAAGCTCAGAGGGTTCCCGTGCGCTAAAGCAAAAGCCTCTTCTCGATTGAGCACATCATAAGGGTGGGAGGCGATATCGGCAGCCAGCTCGCGAGTTGGGCGTAACCCGCGAAAAGGTTTAATGAGTTTCATAGATTTTCCATACTGATTGGACAGTTAATCGCTCACGCGGTTTCATCCCTGGCAAGGCAGTCTGGCGCGATGATGACTTCGGAAAAATTCCGGATCACCTTCCAGGAACTGTTATTGTCGGCGGCACCGCATGCTGCGCTTCTGATGCCAAGCGCGCATCAGGCCAGTGGCTATTGTCTCACGATCTGAGAAGGCCGGTAAAATCGACGGGGATTAGTGCGGTGCAATCGAAGCTAAAAAAAGCGAACTCCTGATTCAGCCAGAACGAACGACACGGACGGGAGTAACAAGCCAGGCCAAGGAGTCTCTGGAATCAGGATGCGATTACGGCGTCCAGAGCAACCCTGATATCACGCTGTGAAAACCCCCTTGCTTCCAGGAAACGTGCCAGTTTTTTGTGCTCAGGACCGGCAAATACGAGCACCCGATGAGGAAGACCTTCTTTAAGAAACATCTTCTTTTCGATCAATTCACGCGCCTTGAGCAACCAGCAGTCGTCATCTGGATGGAGCATCTGATCGACCAGATAGGGATCTACGCCCTTACTGATCAGGTCGTTGCGAATATGGTGATATCCAAATCCTCGTTCCAGACGGTAGCGGATCCGCGACTCGGTATAGCGCTCGTCAGACTGCAGCCCCTCTGCCGTCAATCGCGACAGTACGGCCAGCACCGCCACACGGCTTAAATCAGGAAATTTTCTGGTGAGTTTAGTTTTGAGTTCGTGCAGGGAATGTTCCCGGCGGGCCAAGCAATCCATGGCAGCCCGCCGGAGAACGGGGACATCTTTGGTATCGATGTTTTCCATCACATCCAGAGCTCTAAACTTAACGATTAGGTGGCGGATTTACTTTTCGCGTCAGCGAGAACAACGACGTCCTCACTGGCAGCAATAGCATCTGCTTCGCTCTCTTCCTCCAACAGCTCGGCGCGGATTGACGCTTCAATTTCCTGAGCAATCGCCGGATTTTCTTCTAGGTACAGACAGACGTTCTTTTTGCCCTGCCCGATCTTCTCACCTTGATAGGCATACCAGGCTCCCGATTTATCTATCAAGTTCAGTCGTACGCCAAGATCAATGACCTCACCAAGGTGATGAATCCCTTGACCATACATAATCTGAAATTCTGTCTGGCGAAATGGCGGTGCTACCTTGTTTTTAACCACCTTAACCCGCGTTTCATTCCCGACCACTTCATCGCCTTCTTTGATTGAACCAATACGGCGAATATCGAGGCGGACCGAAGAATAGAACTTGAGCGCATTACCACCGGTCGTCGTTTCAGGAGAACCGAACATGACACCAATCTTCATACGAATCTGATTGATGAAGATCACCAAAGTATTCGAATTCTTGATGTTTGCGGTCATCTTTCTCAGTGCCTGGGACATCAGTCGCGCCTGCAGCCCCATGTGGCTGTCACCCATGTCGCCCTCGATCTCCGCTTTGGGGGTCAGTGCCGCCACTGAGTCGACGACAACAACATCTACCGCTCCGGAACGTACCACCATGTCGCAAATTTCCAGAGCCTGCTCACCCGTATCAGGTTGGCTGACCAGTAAGTTTTCAACATCCACGCCGAGATTATCCGCATAGATTGGGTCCAGAGCATGCTCTGCATCAATGAATGCACAGGTACCACCGGCCTTCTGGGCCTCAGCGATCACCTGCAGCGTCAGAGTCGTTTTACCGGAAGACTCCGGACCGTAAATTTCGACAATTCGCCCACGGGGCAGTCCACCTATCCCCAGCGCAATATCCAGACCCAGTGAACCGGTAGAAATCGCCGGAATGGCTACTCGCTCGGTATCACCAAGGCGCATCATGGAACCTTTTCCGAACTGCCGCTCGATCTGTGCCAGCGCAGCGGAAAGTGCTTTTTCTTTATTGCCGTTATCTTCAATCATAGTTGTTTCCTTGTAGTTAACTTACAACTGATGCCTGGTTCCGTGAGTAATCTAGTTGTTCCCAAACCTGCCGACCAATCTGGCGCGAGTCGCGGGCCGAACGTCAACCGGCTCTCGCAAGGCCCAGAGGCACAGCAGGCTTCCTGATTGCCCAGCTTCCTGAGCACTAAAGAGTAGTTTGTCCCCAACTACCTGCTAAATTTTCCGCCATATGCCTGTCTGGCGGGAGACTCTCTGAACGTTTCCTGCCCAACCAACCCGATGCGCTTGATCAAGGCCGTGGATCCGATGAGCAGTGAAGCCTTCGAGAGCCGGTGTAACACTGTATAAACAGACAGTACAAATTAAAACAGCATTTTACTGTATATACAACCAGTATATTGGCCGAAACAGGAATTCCTTTAGAGTTCGGGAGAGAAGTAGGCCAGCAGGCCCGACAGCGCTTCTAATATGGTCGCTTGACGAACGGCCTCCCGGTCACCGCTGAATAAGAAATGGCGGGCCCGGGCATCAGCGCCCAGCTGCCAGGCAATCCAGACGGTACCTACAGGCTTGCTCGCGCTACCGCCTCCCGGGCCGGCAACCCCACTCACCGCTACCGCCAAATCCGCTCCGCTTTTGCGGAGCGCTCCCGTCACCATCGCGCGGACCGTTTCCTCGCTGACCGCACCCGGGCCATCCGGCTCGAAAAACACCGCAGGCACATCAAGCATCGATTGCTTGGCTTCGTTTGAGTAAGTCACAAAGCCACTGTCAAACCAACCAGAACTGCCCGCCAGCGCCGTTATCGCCTGAGCAATTCCCCCTCCGGTGCAGGATTCTGCCGTCGCCATGATCAGATTGGCTTTGAGCAGATGATCAGAGAGCGCCTTCACCCTACGATCGATTTCAATGTTGTCAGACTCGTCCATAGCGCCATCATAGCTGCTTTATCCCGATCACCAAAATCCACAAGAATCGCTCATACTCCGGACATTATCTGTGTAAAATGAAAGGACTGTAAGACAAGATTATTCCGCTTTTACTCGACCGTAAAACCATCCTTGGCTGAAAAATCCGCACATACCCCGATGATGCAGCAGTTCCTGCGCATCAAGGCGCAACACCCCGATGAACTGCTGTTCTACCGTATGGGGGATTTCTATGAGCTGTTCTTCGATGATGCGAAATCCGCGTCCGATCTGCTCGGCATCACGCTGACGGCAAGAGGTAAGTCAGCCGGCGAGCCGATACCCATGTGCGGCATTCCGTTCCATGCCGCTGATCGCTATCTGGCAAAACTGGTTGAGGCCGGCGTCTCTGTTGCCATCTGTGAACAGGTGGGCGATCCGGCGACAAGCAAAGGTCCCGTTGCCCGCGAGGTAGTGCGCGTGATTACCCCCGGCACTGTCAGTGATGAGGCACTCTTAGATGAGCGCAAAGACAACTGCTTGATGGCAATCAGCACCGCCCATGCGGACCGGGCGGAGGCATCCTACGGCCTTGCCACCCTCAATATCAGCAGTGGTCGATTCGTTTTCAGCGAGGTCTCGGGTAGCGACGCGCTGCTCACAGAAATCGAGCGTACCAAGCCGGCAGAAGTGCTGGTGGCGGATAATGCCCAGGCCCTCCATCAACTCGTCCGTCACCCTGCCCTTCGACAGCGCCCAATCTGGGAATTTGATGAAGCGAATGCCAAACGACTGCTGATCGCACAGTTCGGAGTCAAAGATCTGACCCCGTATTCCTGCGAAGACCTGCACCTGGCTGTGCAGGCGGCGGGATGTCTGTTTCAGTATGCGAAGGAAACCCAGCGCTCGGAGTTACCGCATCTGCAGGGAATACAAGTGGAGCAACCCGGCGATTGCGTCATCCTCGACGCAGCCAGTCGGCGCAACCTCGAGATTGACACCAATTTATCTGGCGGCACCAACAACACGCTGCTGTCAGTTCTTGATACCTGCGCAACAACAATGGGCAGCAGGCTCCTGGGACGCTGGCTGAACCGCCCACTCAGAAATCATGACGAACTGAGCAAGCGACAGAATGTGATTGCGGCACTCCGACAGAACTACCGCTTTGAATCCTGCGTTGCGATTTTACGCGGTATCGGAGACATGGAACGCATACTGGCGCGTCTTGGCCTGCGAACTGCACGGCCACGCGATCTGGCCAAGCTCAGAGACAGCTTGGCGCTGTTGCCTGAACTGCAGACTTTGCTTAACAACAGTGAGAACGACGAACTACAGGACCTCGCCACGCAGATAACAGAATTTCCTGAACAACAGACCCTGTTGGCCCGAGCACTGGAGGAAAATCCACCGGTTGTTATCCGGGATGGCGGCGTCATCGCACCCGGCTATGACGCGGAGCTCGACGAATTACGAAATCTCAGCAGCAACGCCGGACAATATCTGATCAATCTGGAACTGAGAGAAAAAGAGCGCACGGGAATAAGCACGCTTAAAGTTGGTTTTAACCGCGTTCATGGCTATTACATCGAAGTCAGCAAAGGGCAGTCCTCTGTCGAATTTCCGCCGGAGTACATCAGGCGACAGACTCTGAAAAATGCCGAACGGTTTATTACACCGGAACTGAAAGAATTCGAAGACAAGGTCCTCAGCGCCAACAGCAAAGCGCTGGCCCGGGAAAAAGCGCTGTATGACGAACTGCTTGCGTCTCTGGCAGAAGCGCTCTGCGCAATGATCAAGAGCGCGGAGGCCATTGCCAGTCTGGATGTACTGCAAAGCCTGGCTGAGCGAGCCTGCACGCTGAACTATTGTCGACCTGAACTGACCTCTTCATCCGGCATTGCTATCACTGAAGGGCGCCATCCAGTCGTAGAAACCGTGTCCGAGGACAGCTTTGTTGCCAACGATATTGAACTGGATGCCAAGCAAAAAATGCTGATCATTACCGGCCCCAATATGGGCGGTAAGTCGACCTACATGCGCCAGACTGCGCTCATCGTTCTGCTCGCGCTGTGCGGCAGCTATGTCCCCGCCCGGGCAGCCACCATCGGGCCCGTAGACCGAATCTTCACACGCATCGGCTCTTCGGATGACCTTGCCGGGGGCAGATCAACATTTATGGTGGAAATGACCGAGACAGCGAATATTCTTCACAACGCCACTGCCAGTAGCCTGGTGCTGATGGACGAAATCGGCCGCGGCACGAGTACTTTTGACGGGCTGTCACTCGCCTGGTCAGCGGCGATCTTTGTCGCAGAGAAACTTCAGGCCTATACCTTATTTGCGACCCATTATTTCGAACTCACGACACTGGCTGACAGTTTGCCCAACATCAGTAATGTGCACCTCGACGCTGCAGAGCATGACAGCGGCATCGTATTCCTGCACAGCGTCAAAGCCGGGCCGGCCAATCAAAGCTATGGTCTGCAAGTTGCACAACTGGCGGGGATCCCGATACCGGTCATTCAATCTGCTCGCCAGAAACTTGACGAGCTGGAGCGGAATGACTCCCATCCGGGCAGTGTTATCCGAGAGCCGGCCGGAGACGAAACCCCGCCGCTGCAAACCGAACTTTTCAGGACACAAGCTCATCCGGCACTGGATTTCCTGGAAAAAATTGATCCCGACGAAATTTCAGCCAAAGAGGCGCTTGCCATTCTCTATGATCTGAAGAAGCGCCTCTCGCAGTAATTATCGCTTGGGAAAACCCGATTAAATGCTGCTAGAATTGCGACCCAGACGGGGCCGGCAGCCAGACACACATCACTTCAGACCGCCGGTCTCATCAATACCGAGACTGACATATAGAGCTTAGATTAGGGGTAGGTCGAATCATGACATTCGTCGTTGGAGATAACTGTATACGTTGCAAACACACGGACTGTGTAGAAGTGTGTCCGGTTGATTGCTTTTATGAAGGCCCTAACTTTCTGGTGATTCATCCAGATGAATGCATCGACTGCGCACTTTGCGAACCTGAATGTCCGGTAGACGCCATTTATGCCGAAGATGAGCTCCCTGAGGATCAGCAAGAGTATCTGAAACTGAACGCAGAACTTGCAGAAGTCTGGCCCAACCTCACAGAGAAGAAAGAGCCGCTACCCGAGGCAGAACAGTGGGCTGATAAACCCAACAAACTCCAGTATCTGGAGCGCTAGACCGCCCCTGAGGCGCGTTATACTGGCGGCGGCCTCGGATGCTTACAAGCTGCTTTCCCGGCCCTGAGCGCTGGCTGGTGCGCCTCATCAGCCCTCTGCGAGTCTACTGCCTACGGTGCACGCGCTTACCTTATCGGGCGACCTGGGGAACCGGTCGACCGGGAAGGAGCAGCGAAGGATCGACAGGCTCACCCTCCTGCCGGATCTCAAAATGCAGCATCGGCATACCTTGGGGATTCACGCCAAGTTCCGCAATTTTTTCCCCCGCAATCACCCGACGACCCTCAGATACCAGCATGACGCTGTTGTGAGCATAGGCACTCAGGTAGCGATCAGAGTGCCTGATAATGATCAGATTGCCCGTTCCCTGGACGCCTCTGCCGGAATACACCACGTCTCCGCTCGCTGCCGCAAGAACCGGGTCACCGACTGCGCCAGAGATGTCGACCCCTTTGGTGAGCTGTGGTTGAAACGGCGTCGCTATCTGTCCCTGATGGGGCCACGACCAGCGCAACTGGCCGGTATCGGGCCCAGCGCCGGGCTGCCTCAGTGAACTGGAAGATTCACCGCCAACCGGCACGGCATTGATCGCTGAGTTAATCCCTTCACCCACAGCCTGCACCGCTGCGTCAGCTATTGCAGCTGCCGCCTTAAGCTGCAGCTGCTGGCCGACGAAGATGGTGTAAGGAGGATTCAGCCCGTTTGCCAGAGCCAGACTTCTGAAGTCCATGTCATATTGAAACGCAATCGAAAACAGCGTGTCCCCAGCACTCACCAGGTGCGATACCGGCGTGGACACCAGATTGAAAGCAGAAGCAGATGCTGTTTCAACCGGTACCGGCGACCTTTTAGCACTCGGCTCACGCGAGGCTCTGCTCGACGTAATTGGCTGTCGGGCCACACCTGAGGCCTGCTGCGGCGCTGCCCGAGAGACCGCGGCATCGGACAGGGCTTCTCGGACGCTGGAGACAACTTCGGGACGCGTTTCGACGGAAAGCACCCGGCTCGGGCGGGACGTTTCGACCAACTGCCTGTCTCCGCTGGTGTTACTGCTCAAGATCATCGGAGCGGTCCGCTCAAGTCGCTGACTCTGCTCTGAGACCGGCGCCTGATGTGAATTGCAGCCAGCCAGAGTGAGCGACATCAGCATAGTCAACGCTCTTTGCGTTACCGGACTGAGTCGCCGACAGGTTTGCGGGGGCACTTTGCTCATGATTCGACAATCGGTCCGGGTTACCTTGCCTCGGGCTGTTGTGATGCCAACCGGCTAAGCACCAGAACCAGGGCTGCCCCCAAAAGAAAGCAGAGTGCAGCCGTAAGCAGTTGAGGATCTTCCCCGGACGTTTCTGAGTAGGTTAGCGGCCAAACAGGGGCCGATTGTAGCGCCCAGGCGGTATTCTCGGCGACGGAATCGACCGGGCTAGCTGCCCTCCAGGGCCAGAGGAGCGGCAGAGAGCCCAGTAACATGCCGCAAATAGCACTGAAACAAAGCGCGCGATGGGCGCGCAGTAAGCGTGACAGCAACCGGCTGAATAACAGCAAACCCGCGACGCATCCGGCGAGGAATACGCCAATACGCAGCCAGTAAAAGCTGGTCAGCGCAATTAACATGGTGTCATAAGCGCCCAGCAGAATCAGGATGAAAGCACCTGACAGGCCGGGCAGAATCATCGCGCTGACGGCGACGAGTCCGCAGAAAAACAGGTAAGCAGGATGCAGCTCTGACGCACCCGCGGGTTCCAGCGAACCGATCAGTGCGGTTAGCAGGCTGCCACCAAGTGCTGCCGCGAGGCATTGCCAACGCACCGAAGGAATCTCGCGGGACAACAGCGCCACGGAAGCGAGAATCAGCCCGAAGAAAAAAGCCATCAGCGCTTCAAATTGGTTACTGAGCAAATAGAGCACGGAATTTGCAGACAGCAGCAGGCCCGACAGCATGCCTAGCGCTAAAATCAGCAGAAAGCTGCCGTTGATGTGACGCCATGACTCAACCAGTTTGAGTTGCACGAGCAAGCGCAAGAAGGTGAGATCAAGCCGCCGAAGGCTGAAGATGAGCTCTTCGTAAATGCGGGTGACTACCGCAATAGTGCCACCAGAAACGCCGGGCACCGAATCCCCCAAACCCATGGCAAAGCCCTTTCCGAACAGAGAAAGAAAATCGCGCCGGCGACGGTCAGGGTTGGGCATGAAGTCAGACACTGTTGTCTAAGATATCGGAGTATTCGTATCAGTTTAGGATTGCACCTGCCCCATCAGCAAGGGCACGAAGCGGACTTCATCCAATATTTGTTCAGTAAATTCTGAGCCTTCTCTGCGAATCAGCTTAAGCTCCTGATAGTCTTCTCCGCCAACGGGAATGATCAAACGACCACCATCAGCTAGCTGCGACAGCAACTCTACCGGCACCTGGCGGGGCGCTGCGGTGGTGATGATGGCGTCAAATGGCCCGCGATCAGCCCAGCCCAGACTTCCATCATCATGCTTGAATTCTATATTGCGCAATCCAAGGACCCGCAGATTTTTCTTGGCGCGCTCAGACAGCGCCTTGATTCGCTCAACTGTAAAGACCTTCTTGGCGAGCTGAGCAATGACCGCAGTCTGGTATCCGCAGCCGGTTCCGATTTCAAGCACTCTGTTCATGCTGCCCGTTTTCACTATCGCCTCGCTCATGCGGGCAACCACGTAGGGCTGCGAGATTGTTTGATTGTGCCCGATAGGCAGTGCCACATCTTCATAAGCCCGATGCGCGAGCGCTTCATCCAAAAAAATATGGCGGGGCGTCGAACGCATAATGTCGAGCACCTCCATACTCTGAATGCCCTGATCCATCAACCGACCGAGCAGTCTTTCCCGAGTCCGCTGCGACGTCATGCCGATCCCACTTAGATTCTGCATACCACTGAATATCCTATCCACTCAAAGTTGTGCGTGTTCAGCACCAGAAAAATCCTCTGCCTGACACAGTTCTCGGAGCAAGCTGGTCGCATAGGCCCCCGTCGGCAGGCTGAATGAGAGCTCCAGAGTTTCTGAATCCAGCCAACGCCAATCGAGCCCTTCTATTCTGAAGCGCAAGGGGCGACGCCCTTCCTCTACTCCCCACCGGGCCAAGCCATTCACAATTTCCGCAAATTCTTTGCACACTGCACTTTCCATATCGGCCGCAATCCCACGAGTTACATACCTAGTGTTGCGCCCCGGCTTACCGGGCAGCAGTCCCGTAGGGTGGATATCCAGACTCTCCAACCGATCAACCAGGTCTTGATTCCATGAGTCAACTGCCACAGTAAAAAAACGCTTGGTTTTGTCCAGATTCAGCACGTCACCCTCGACATAGGTTGACCAGTGGTCGCAGCGAACCCGACGAGAGAGCAGCTGATTGAAAACATAGGCTCTTGCCGCTGAGAAGAAAATTGAGCGCGATTCGCGATGTTTATGCGTGGTCCGACACTGCCCCACCGGCCGCCGGAGCATAGCCAATGCTTCCGGAAGGTTACTTAACTCACGACCAAAACGCTGGCTGCCAAAATAGTTGGGCACTCCGGATGCTTCGAGAAGCTGCAATCTGCGCTCAAAGTCCTGCGCACAGCCGGAGAAGCCTCTGAGCAAGAGGCGGAACTGATTTGATTTGTGGGAGCCGATGCGCAGCTTCCGGTAATTACGCGCCATTCTCAGTATGTCGAGACCCGCCTGCTCGAAGCGCGCAGAGGCACCCTCATTCAGCTGCCCAACCCGGGCGCTGTACCACTGGCGGGTTCGTGCCCTCCGGTCCTTCATGCCCGAATAGCCGACATCCCGCTCATCGATGTCCAGAATTCGGGATATCTTTCGCGCAGCCTCTCTAGTGGACTGTCCTGATTTTTCAACCAGGAACATCAGATGTTCGCCATCACCGCTGGGCTCAAATCCCAAGGTCTCAGTGACGACAAAATCGTCATGCTGCTGTTTGATTCTGGCCCTGTGCTCTGGCCTGCCCAGCACGTAGGCTTGGGACTCAAGGGGCAGAAACGATTCCCCCCCGCTCATGCTAGATGGCTGAACTCAGCAAGGTAACACAGTGGCAGGCGATGCCTTCCTCACGCCCGATGAATCCGAGGCCTTCAGTGGTGGTAGCTTTGACATTAACCTGTGCAGCCTTCAGTCCCATCAGATCCGCCAGCCGCTCGCGCATCGCCTCTCTGTAGGGCGCAAGTTTTGGTACCTGAGCAATCACTGTGATATCCACATTCACCGGCAACCAGCCCTTACCTGAGGCATGCTCAAGAACCTGTTTCAGCAGCAGGCTGCTGGCCACATTGGCAAATGCCTCATCCGTATCCGGAAAATGCTGGCCGATATCGCCCTCACCGATCGCGCCGAGGACAGCGTCGCAAACGGCATGCAGCACAACATCGCCGTCGGAGTGAGCAAGAAGGCTTCTCGGCTCTTCGATCTTGAGCCCACCGAGCATCAGCGGTTTGTCAGGGACAAATTTTTCACTGAAACGGTGCACGTCAAATCCATGACCAATTCGAAACCTGTCTGCGCTCATGGGATTTCCACCCCCTGCGAATTTTGTTGTTGCATGATGACCTCTGCCAGTAAAAGGTCGGATTCCTGGGTGATCTTGATGTTATCTGTGCTTCCCGGAACGATGAGAGGAGACAATCCGAGACACTCAATGGCGGCAGAATCATCTGTTACGATCCTGTTTTGATCAGCAGCGAGTTGCAGCGCACGGCTTAAGATATGAAAGCGAAATAGCTGAGGCGTCAGCGCTCGGTACAGCGCTGTTCGATCGACGGTTCCGGCAACCTCGCCTTCATTATTGGCCCGCTTCAATGTATCAGCGACCGGTGCTGCCAGCACACCGCCCACGTCATGCTTGCCAACCGCCTCAATCAGTCTGTCTACCTCTGAAGGCCTCAAGCAGGGCCGGGCAGCATCGTGCACCAAAACCCAGTCATCAGGTGCCAGCTCGGGCTCCAAAATCTTCAGGGCATTGAGCACAGAATGACAGCGCTCATGACCCCCGCGCGCTATCCTGACGGGCAAACTCTGGAGAATTCCTGCAGGAACTGGCGTTTCGTCATCTGGGTGCAGTACCAGGACCACTCCGGAAAGCGCCCCGACGCGTCCCAGGCGTTCCAGGGTATGCTGCAGCACCGTTTTTCCGCAGATCGACAAATACTGCTTGGGGATCTCAGTCCCCATTCGCTTGCCGACCCCCGCCGCTGGCACGATAGCCCAGATCGCCATTTGCTATTCAGAACGTTGGATCGAGTTTACCGACGTTAAGCACCTGACTCGCGCCTTCCGCCTACTCGATAATAAGAACGAACGTTTCATCACTGCCTATCATGCCCAGTTCGGAACGTGCCCTTTCTTCCACCGCCTCAAGACCGGTTTTCAGATCAAGCACTTCAATCTCAAGCAGGCGGTTTCTCGCCTGCAGATCAGCGTTGATCTGACGCTGGTCTTCAAGGGATTGCTCCAGAAGATTCAGCGCACGCACGCTGCTATCGCCCACCCAGAGCTGATATTGCAGAACCAGAATCAACAGAACCAATGTGGCAAGCACAAGTTTCATGGCCGTCAGGAGGTCACCTTGAACCGGGCAAATTCGCCGATTCCATTGTATTGAGCCGAGGTTCCCAGCATTTCTTCAATTCTCAACAGCCGGTTATATTTGGCCACGCGGTCAGAACGGCACAGCGAGCCGGTTTTAATCTGACCCGCTGCGGTCGCTACAGCAAGGTCGGCAATCGTCGTATCAGCAGTCTCGCCGGAACGGTGGGATATCACAGCGGTGTAACCGGCCGTCTTCGCCAGATTAATCGCCTCTAAAGTCTCACTAAGTGAACCTATCTGATTGAATTTAATCAGAATAGAGTTAGCCACTCCTTCCTCGATACCGCGTTTGAGGATTTTCGTGTTGGTCACGAATAAGTCATCTCCCACTAGTTGAACCTTATCGCCTAGTTCGGCAGATAATTTAGCCCATCCTTGCCAATCTGATTCATCCATGCCGTCCTCAATGGACAAAATCGGATAATTGTTTGTCAGCTGCGCAAGATACTCCACAAACTCATCCGAACTGTAGCTTTTCCCCTCGCCTTTGAGGACATACTTACCGTCTGAATAAAATTCTGAGGCCGCACAGTCGAGCGCCAGATGAATATCCTCACCTATGCGAAAACCGGCTTTATCTACCGCAAGTAAGATGGCATCCAGCGCGGCGGCATTGGAAGGCAGATCAGGGGCAAAGCCGCCTTCATCTCCTACCGCTGTACTGAGCCCCTGTTGCTGCAGAACCGATTTCAACGCGTGAAAGATTTCAGCGCCGTATCGAAGCGCCTCCCGAAAACTCGGCGCTCCGGTGGGCTGGATCATGAATTCCTGAATATCCACGTTATTGTCGGCATGCTCGCCACCGTTGACGATATTCATCATGGGGACTGGCAGCGAAAATTGATCCTCGCGGTTGATTTGGCCCAGGTATGCAAAAAGTGGCATTCCTGCCTCGGCGGCGGCGGCTTTTGCTGCCGCCAGCGAGACAGCCAGGATGGCATTCGCGCCCAGCACTGACTTGTTTTCTGTGCCGTCAAGGTCGAGCATCACCTGATCCAGACCCGCCTGGTCGCTGACTTCATGCCCCCTGAGGGCATCCTGAATCTGAGTATTGACGTGCATTACTGCGCCTTGCACGCCTTTACCGGAGTAGCGCTGTGGATCCTTGTCTCGCAATTCCAGCGCTTCTCTGGAACCGGTTGAGGCGCCTGACGGTGCACAGGCACTGCCTTGGGCACCACTGGCCAGCACCACGTCTGCTTCTACGGTTGGGTTACCGCGCGAATCCAGTATTTCTCTAGCAAAAATAGAGACAATCTCTGACATTTCAATACCTTATAGAGTTTTTGCAGAATTTTTCTGCTATAGGGTTACCAGCTCAGGCTGGCCTTTGATCAATTCGTCCAGTGCTTTCATCTGGCTAAGAAAAGCTTCCAATACGTCCAGACGGAGTGCACACGGGCCATCACATTTGGCCTGATCTGGATCGGGATGCGCCTCGAGAAACAAACCGGCAAGCCCCTGGGAAAGGCCCGCCTTGGCCAGGTGGGTAACCTGTTCCCGGCGCCCGCCCGCCCCGTGGCCAAGCGCTCCGGGCTGCTGCAGCGCGTGGGTCACATCAAACAGGACCGGATACCCAAAGCGCTTGAGCGTCTGGAAACCCAGCATATCCACAACCAGGTTGTTGTAACCGAAACTACTGCCTCTCTCGCACAACATCAGCCTTGCATTTCCGGCTTGCTCAAATTTCTCCAGAATATGGGACATTTCAGCAGGTGCAAGAAATTGGGCTTTTTTGATATTTATCGCAGCCCCGGTTTTTGCCATCGCTTCAACAAGATCGGTCTGACGGGATAAAAACGCCGGCAGTTGAATCACATCCGCAACCTCTGCTGCCAAAGCAGCCTGATGTGGCTCGTGGACATCAGTGATTATTGGAAGACCGAGGCCCGATTTGATCTCCTCCAGCCACTGCAGCCCGGTTTCCAGGCCCGGGCCACGATAAGAATGCAATGATGACCGGTTGGCCTTATCAAAAGATGCCTTAAAAACGAGAGGGATCCCGAGCTTCTGCGAAACCTGCTGAAAGTAGGCCGCCGTTTCCAGGCTGAGTTCTCTCGATTCGAGAACATTGAGCCCACCGAACAGCACAAAGGGCTGGTTGTTCCCGACAGGAATGTTGCCAATGGATAGTTGTTGAGTGTTCATGCGCAGCAATCAGTCATGGGTCCGGTGACGTTCAGACACTGGCAGATTCTGCCTCAACGCCGTCCACCGCAGTAGCCTCCGTACCGGACTGATGCGAATTATAGACGACAGCAGCCTCAATGAAGCCGCTGAACAGAGGATGTCCCTCACGGGGCGTCGAGGTGAATTCAGGGTGGAATTGACAGCCTACGAACCAGGGGTGATCTGGAACCTCAACCACTTCTACCAACATACCATCCGCCGATTTGCCAACGAGCTTCAGGCCAGCATCCGACAGCACCTTGAGATAATCGTTGTTGAACTCGTAGCGATGGCGGTGTCGCTCAACTATTTCGTTCTGCCGATAACATCGGTGAGTCGTTGAGTCGGTTTCCAACAGGCATTTTTGCCCTCCCAGACGCATGGTGCCCCCCAGATCGGAGTTCTCGTCCCTGACCTCCGTGGTGCCTGCTGCTGTGGTCCACTCGCTGATAAGAGCAATCACCGGATGCTCGCAGTCTTGCTCAAATTCTGTGCTGTTGGCTTTGCCCAGTCCGGCTACATGGCGAGCATATTCGACCACAGCTGCCTGTAATCCCAAGCAGATTCCGAGAAAAGGAATCTTGTGTTCTCTGGCATACTGTGTCGCCAGAATCTTGCCCTCAAATCCGCGTTCACCAAACCCTCCCGGGATCAGAATGGCGTCATGGCCGGCCAGAAGCTCAACGCCTTTTCCCATGACTTCTGTCGAATCAATGTAGCTGATCTCCACCCTGGTGCGAGTCTGAATGCCCGCATGCAGGATTGCTTCATTAAGCGACTTATAGGCATCAAGAAGCTCCATATATTTGCCAACCATCGCGAGCTTGACGACCCTCTCCGGATTGAGCTGAGCATCAACGACCCTGTCCCATTCCGAAAAATCTGCTTTCGGGCAGTCCAGATGCAACTTTTTCACAACGATGTCATCAAGCCCAGCCGCACCCAGAATTGAAGGCACACGATAAATGGAATCTGTATCCGGCAGGCTAATCACCGATGGCGAATCGACATTGGTGAACAGCGCAATCTTGTGCCTTGAAGATTCGTCAATTTCAAGCTCTGACCGACAGACCAGGATGTCCGGCTGGATACCGATTGACCGTAGCTCTTTAACCGAGTGCTGAGTGGGCTTGGTCTTGGTTTCTCCTGCAGTGCTGATGTACGGTACCAGGGTAAGATGCAGAAACAGCGCGCGCTCTGAGCCCAGCTCCACGCGCAACTGGCGGACCGCTTCAAGAAAGGGCTGGGATTCGATATCTCCCACCGTACCGCCAATCTCCACCAGCGCGACATCGACTTCTCCGGCGCCCTCCACGACCCTGCGTTTGATTTCATCCGTAATGTGAGGAATGACCTGTATCGTCGCGCCGAGATAATCACCGCGACGCTCCCGCTTGAGCACGGCTTCATAAATCCGGCCTGTCGTGAAATTATTTTTCTGCGACATGGTGGCCCGACTGAAGCGCTCATAGTGCCCGAGATCCAGATCAGTCTCTGCGCCATCTTCCGTGACAAAGACTTCTCCGTGCTGAAACGGGCTCATCGTACCCGGATCCACATTGATGTAGGGGTCTAGCTTCAGCAGAGTGATGTTAAGCCCCCGGGCCTCGAGAATAGCCGCGAGAGATGCGGAGGTGATGCCTTTGCCCAGAGAAGAAACAACACCGCCGGTAATGAAGATATATCGTGTCATGAAGACCCCACCCAGATGATGTGAGTCGCTGGCACGACCTCACTCAGATGGAGTTACAGCCTACCAGAATGCCCCACCAAGCTCAATCTAGATTCAGTGCATCCTGCTTGATGACAAAGCCCTCGACGCCTATTCAGCGCCCGATTCCAGCGGCCGCTCCAGAGTGATAACCTGCGTTGGCGCTTGCCACTGGATGTGTAGACCTGAATCGCCAGGCTCAGCCTGGTGGCTCTCTGCCACCCCGATGCCGGGCACACAGACCAGCTCGGCCTCGGCATATATGAGCGGCACACGCTGCCTCTGCCAGGGCGGCACGCCGGACTCGTGCAGCAGATCTTTCAGGGATTTAGTCGGGCGCCCCGGCAGTTTTAAGGTTTCTCCTCCGATGCGATAGCGCACCGCAAAATGCTGTAGTCGCTTGCTTATCCCGTTACCGCTCAGCGACGAAAGCAAGAGCGCCCCATTCCCAGGCCTCATTTCCACTGACCGGTCACTGGCAGTAAAAGTGATCGGATCAGGCGCATCAGAAACTCCTTTGCGCACAGCAAATAACTCACCATCATGGCGATACAGCAGACAATCGGTGATGTCGAAACTCGGGCCCGACTCCGAAGCCGATAGAAATTCATCAACCAGCTGATGGGTAATTCGCCAGCCCAAGGCCTGAAGCCCAAGCCGCTTTGCCCAGCGACGTATGACATTTCGCTGGCGGGCCGGATTCAGCTGTTCGAGATGAACCATCAACAAGCCGCCCCGCGGTGAAAGGAGCGAGACCAGATCCTGATCGGCCAGGTCTCTTTGAAGCGCGTTGCTTTCCACCATCAGGTTCAGGCTTTTAAGCCAGCTCGCGCGATAGTCTGGCCAGCGACCTTCCAGAACCGGAAAGACATGATGCCTTAAGAAATTCCGGTCGTGACGTTCATCCTGGTTTGATTCATCTTCTTTCCATTGCAGGCCTTTGGCGAGCGCGTAGCTGCGCAGCTCAGCACGCGTAAACTCAAGCAGCGGCCGCCATAAAGTAGCATCACCCAGACCGCGCATCCTCGGAATCCCTGAGAGCCCCTGAGGCCCCGCACCGCGCAGAAGCCGATAGAGGGAAGTTTCGATCTGATCATCCAGATGGTGCGCAAGCAGCAGTGAGTCACCGCTTTTAACCAGGTCACAAAAGGCGTCATATCTCGCCGCTCTGGCCGCCGCTTCCAGAGAACCGTCGGCAGAAACAACCACCTCTCGGGTTGTCAGCGGCACCTGCCACTGCTGGCAAATCTCAGCGCAGAAAGCCTGCCATTCCATAGCCATATCAGAGAGCTGATGATTGATGTGAACGGCTGCAAGCTCTGCGTGAAGTGAATCCGCATCTCGCAAACTCGCTAAGGCGTGAAGCAGAACGGTTGAGTCCAGTCCGCCGCTGAGCGCGACAACGTACCGTCCCGGCGCACTTTCGCGGCTCAATTCCGCAAGGAGTTTAACGGCCAAGTCACTCATTGTGTTGCCCGTTCCGGGCAACCGGTCCCGGACTTGACTCAGCTGCTGATTCCATAGCTCATCAGACGTTCATAGCGACGACTGACCAGTTCGTCGAGGTCCATCGCCTGCAGCCTGTCCAGCTGCTGCAACAGTGCCTGTTTGATGTTGGCACTGGTTGCCGGAATATCGCGATGGGAGCCACCAAGCGGCTCAGGGATTGTCTGATCGACTATACCGAGCTCGACGAGGCGCTCGGAAGTCACTCCCATGGCTTCGGCCGCTGCCGCTGCATGGTCAGCAGATTTCCACAAGATGGTCGCACAGCCCTCCGGGGTGATGACCGTATAGGTGGAGTACTGCAACATGTTCAACTGGTCGGCAATGCCAATGGCGATTGCGCCACCGGAATTTGCCTCCCCGGTAACCGTTGCGATCAAAGGTGTCCTGACTCTCGACATCATCGCCATATTTTCAGCGATTGCTTCATTGATCCCGCGCTCTTCCGAATCCATGCCAGGATAAGCCCCTGGCGTGTCGATGAAACTCAGCACCGGGAGCTGATATTGTTCCGCGAGTTTAATGAGACGTCTGGCTTTGCGGTATCCTTCCGGTCTCGGCATGCCAAAGTTATGGCGCACCTTCTCCTTGGTGCCTCTGCCTTTTTGGTGACCGATAACCATGACCGGCCGGCCATCAAGCCTGGCAAGGCCTCCGATAATTGCCAGATCGTCGGCAAACAACCGGTCTCCGTGCAGCTCATCAAAATCTGTAAATATGTGTTCAATAAAATCCAGGGTGTAAGGACGCAGAGGGTGTCTCGCGACCTGTGAAATCTGCCATGAACTGAGATTTGCGTAGATTTTTTCAGTCAGCTTGGTGCTTTTGGCCTGCAAATTCTGAATTTCTTCGCTGATATTGAGATCATTATCCGTGCCGACAAGACGCAGCTCTCGGATCTTTGCCTCCAATTCCGCGATGGGCTGTTCAAAATCTAAGTAATTCGGGTCCATGAGTATTCCGCTTCAATTGCTCAAAGATGCAGGCTTGGGCAAATGACGCTGGCATCGGCTGACGCAAACGTCCAATCTAATTCAAACTGATGTGCTGACTGTAAGCCAGTTCGATTCTGTCCTTTCCAAATTCTCGTCGTAAATTCTGGAGCAATTCGTCGGTCGGCGAGACGAACCAATCCGGACCCAGCATTATACACCCTCTGGAATCAGCGCGCTGATAGTCGATAATGACCCGACAGCCGGAATCCGGCCGACGATCTCCGGACGTTGAGCCAGAGCCGTTTGATCCCGCCGGCATGTCTGGCAGATTCGATTCAGCCTGGGCTGCCTGACAATGAGGGCGGAGGATCGAAGCCAGATGGTCGCAAAAGGCCGGCATCAGCTCCTCTGATCGCAGCCTGACCGCGAGGCGTTTCGCGAAGCGTTTGCGCGCCTCGAGCAAACTCATCAGCTGCTTGGCGCGGCCACGCATACCATCGTTATAGTCGTCTACGCTGACCGTACATTCGGCGATAATGATTGAATCAAGCTGTAGCTGGTCCCGGTATCTCTCATAATCCCGGGCAGACAATGACAGTTCAAAGCGGGCACTGCGATCATCGAGCGTGAGGAACGCCATGGTATCGCCGGCCTTTGTTTGCATGGTCCTGACTCCATACAGCAATCCGGCGACCAATTGGGTGCCGCGCTCGGGGCGTAACCCCGACAGGCGACTGCGGGTTATTTTTGACAGCTCTGGCAGAAATTCTTCAATAGGATGACCTGACAGATAGAGGCCGATCGTTGCTTTTTCTGCCTGCAAACGCTCCTGCTCACTCCAGGCATGAAAACTGGCGCCCGAACTGTGGTTCTCGCCGGTTGGTGCCTCAGGGGCAATATCCCCAAATAGATCATCTACCCTGCTTTCAGAATTCCGTTTGCTTTGCTCGGCAGCCTGTATGGAGCCGGGTAACAGCGTCAGCAGCGCAGCCCTGACAACATCGGGACCGCCTTCCATCAGGTTATCAAATGCGCCTGACTTGATCAGAGCTTCCTGTGAGCGTCTGTTGACCAATTGAGAATCCAGACGTTGGCAAAAGTCCAGCAAACTTTCAAAAGGTTTCTTTTGTCGTTCGGAAATAATTGCCTCAATCGGCCCCTCACCCAGTCCCCTGATGGCGCCAAGGCCATAGACAATTTCTCCGCTGTCATTCACCGTGAAGTTGAACTGACCGACATTGACGTCCGGCGGCACTATTTTGAGACCCATTGCATGACATTCATCGACATACATCACAATCTTGTCCGTGTTCTGCATATCGGCGGACAAGACCGCCGCCATGAAAAACTCCGGATAGTGTGCTTTGAGCCAGGCCGTCTGATAAGAGACCAGCGCATAGGCAGCAGAGTGCGATTTATTAAAACCATAGCCGGCGAACTTTTCCATGAGATCGAAAATTGAACCGGCCAGATCCTGGTCTATCTGCCGCGCGACTGCACCCTCCATAAACAGATCGCGCTGCTTCGCCATCACAGCCGGGTCTTTCTTACCCATGGCCTTACGCAGAATATCGGCCCCACCCAGGGTGTAGTTTGCGAGCACTTGCGCAATCTGCATCACCTGCTCCTGATAGAGAATAACGCCGTAAGTGTTGGACAACACCGGCTCCAGCTCAGGGTGCGGATAAGCGACTTCGGTACGGCCGTGTTTCCTCTCAATGAAATCATCAACCATGCCTGACTGAAGGGGCCCGGGACGGAACAGTGCAACCAGCGCAATAATGTCCTCAAAGCGACTAGGCTTGAGTTTTTTGATCAGCTCCTTCATACCGCGTGATTCGAGCTGAAATAACGCGGTGGTTTCTCCTTTTTGCAGGATCCGGTATACCGATTCATCATCAAGGGGCAAGGCATCAATGGCGAGGGGTTCTGCCTCGCTCTGACGCTCATTGATCATCTTCACCGCCCAGTCAATGATCGTGAGTGTACGAAGGCCCAAAAAATCAAACTTGACCAGACCAGCAGTTTCGACGTCATTCTTGTCGAACTGAGACACCAGCCCGCCACCGGTTTCTTCACAGTACAGTGGCGTAAAGTCAGTCAGTTTAGTCGGCGCGATGACAACCCCGCCGGCGTGCGTACCGACATTACGCGTAATCCCTTCGAGCTTGAAGGCCATGTCCATGACTTCCTGGGCGTCTTCGTCGCTGTCAACGAATTGTGACAACTCCGGCTCTTCCTCAAAGGCTTTTGCCAGCGTCACATCAGGCCCGAACGGGATAAGTTTAGACAGCTTATCACCGAGGGAGTACGGCTTACCCTGAACTCTGGCGACATCTCGCACTACCGCTTTCGCTGCCATCGTACCGAAAGTGATTATCTGGGAAACTGCGTCGTGTCCGTAGAGATCGGCAACGTGCTGAATCACCAGGTCTCGGCCTTTCATGCAAAAATCTACGTCAAAATCTGGCATCGACACCCTTTCTGGATTCAGAAAGCGCTCAAACAGCAGGTCGTACCTGAGAGGATCCAGATCCGTGATACCCAAAGCATAGGCCACGATAGAGCCAGCGCCCGAACCCCGGCCGGGACCGACCGGAATATCATTCTCTTTCGCCCAGCGAATAAACTCCATGACAATCAGGAAGTAGCCGGGAAACCCCATCTGGTTGATGACGCCCAGCTCCATTTCGAGCCGGTCAAAATAGACACGGCTGTGTTGTTCACTGCACCCGGTCTCGCCGAATGAGTGTTTCAGCCGTGCTTCCAGACCCTGCCTGCTGAGGTCCTCAAGATAGGCTTCCAGCGATCTGTCATCGGGTACCGGGTAGTTGGGCAGATAGGGGGTGCCGAGACTCAGCGACAAACTGCAACGTTTACCAATCTCAGTGGCATTCAGGCAGGCTTCCGGGATGTCTGCAAACAGCTCAGCCATCTCCTGGCTGCTCTTGAGATACTGCTGGTCTGTATAGTTTCTCGGCCTGCGGGGATCGTCAAGCGTCCTTCGCCCGCTGATACAGACCCTGACCTCGTGCGCTTCAAAATCGCTTGAATCAATAAATCTCACATCATTTGTGGCAACAACCGGCGCATGATGCGCGACTGCCAGAGGCAGTATGCGCTCGATGTAAGCTTCCTCCTCCGGCTTCCCCACCCGTTGCAGCTCAAGGTAAAAACGGTCAGGAAAGAGTCTCAGCCACTGTGAAAGGCAGGAAGCTGCGCGCTCGATATCATCTGCAAGAAGAGCTTGGCCAATGTCCCCATACTGCGCGCCGGACAGGGCGATAAGACCTTCCGTTTTGCCCTCGAAGTCTTTGTCTGAGAGCCTCGGCTCTCCGCTTCTGTCGCCTGACGTATACATCTGCGAGACCAGCTGAGTCAGGTTCAGATAACCCTGTTCGCTCTGAACCAGCAACACCAGCGGCGTCAGCACGCCGTCCTCACCGACAACCACGACATCGCAGCCGCCGATCGGTTTGATACCCGCCGCTTGAGCGGCTGAATAGAATTTAACCAGCCCGAACAAATTGGCCAGATCGGTTACGGCCACTGCCGGCATCTCAAGATCCACCAGCCGCTTGACCAGCGGGCCGATTGTCACTAATCCATCACTGATGGAAAACTCAGTATGAAGCCGGAGGTGTGTAAATGTGTCTGCAACCAAAACAGCTGTCTCGCGCTCTAATGAACCCTGCGAAGATGGCAGATCAATATACTCGCTTTCATTGGGAATGTTTACCTGAGCAGGGCCGAAACAGGCGCAAAACTCTTGCGATGAATGGGACTTGGACCCAGCTTTGCCAGCGCTTCAAGATGCTGTTTGGTCGGGTAACCCTTGTGTTTCGCCAAACCATATCCCGGGTAAAGGTTATCCAGCGCCTCCATTTCGCGGTCTCGCGTCACTTTCGCCAGCACCGAAGCAGCCGCAATTGCTGGAATCTTGGCATCCCCTCTGACGATCGCCTTCGACTGATACCGCCAGTCCGGGAGGTGGTTACCGTCCACGTACACCAACTGCGGTCGCAGCGGCAAAGCCTCCACTGCCCGCCGCATCGCTAACAAGCTTGCCTGCAGGATGTTCAGACTGTCTATTTCCAACACGCTGGACCGGCCGATGGCGAGGGCGAGCGCGCGTTCTTTGATCAGCATGACCAGTTGCTGCCGCTGTTTGTCAGACAATTTTTTAGAATCATTCAGACCAGGGATCGGAGTGGCGGGATCGAGAATAACCGCTGCTGCGACAACCTCACCAGCCAAAGGGCCACGGCCTACTTCATCGGTCCCGGCAATCCAGCAACCATTCCGGGAATCGATTATTTCTTCTGACGCTGAGCAATCCATGAAATCTGTTTAACTACGGTTCAAAAGCTCAGTGATGGCCGCCGACGCCGCTTCCGAAGCCCCTTTGCGTAACTCATGATGCAGGGTGTCGAATTGACGCAAAACCCCTTCGAACGCATCCGGATCTGAAAAATAGTTAAGAATTTGCGATTCAACCGCCGCCTCTGTGACTTCACCCTGGATCGCTTCAGGCACCAGACGCTTACCCGCCAGCAGGTTAGGTAATGCCACATGAGGAACATCAACGATTCTCGAGGCAATCAGATGCGTCAGGGGAGCCAGCCGATAGAAAACTGCCATTGGCTTGCGTAGCAACATGGCTTCCAGAGTCGCTGTTCCGCTGGCCAGCACTACAAAGTCAGCCGCTGCCATCGCTTGCTGCGAATTGTCCACGAGGCGAAACTGCTCGCCAAGAAATATACTGCACCGCGCGAGAGCCCGCTCAATACAGGCCCGGCTTTCTGCACCGCTACAGGGAATCAGGAACCTCAATTTTGGCATTGAGCGGAGCGTCTTGACCGCCGCCGCGAAAAAGATCGGAGCAAGACGCTCAATTTCACTGACCCTGCTTCCCGGAAGAAGCGCCACCACCTGCTCAGACTGTGACAGACCGAGTATCTGACGAGCGCCTGCCGTTTTATTTTCAAAGCCTATTTGATCAGCAAGGGGATGGCCGATGCAGATTGCCGGTATGTCAAATTCGTCATAGATCGCAGTCTCGAAAGGAAACAGCGTAAGCATGAGATCTACGGCGCGCTTAATTTTGTGAATCCGGTTCTTCCGGTAAGCCCAGACGCTGGGACTGACATAATGGACGGTGGCAATGTGATTAGACCTGAGCGTTTCTTCTATCCGCAGATTGAAGTCCGGCGAATCAATGCCAATATAAACCGAAGGGGGATGAGCCCTGAAATAGGCTTCAAGCTTCCGCTTGATGTACAGCAGTTCGGGCAACCGACCCAGTGGCTCGACAAATCCCATGACTGAGAGTCGCTCCATCGGAAACAGCGACCGACACCCAACAGACACCATGTCAGGACCACCAATCCCGACGAATTCTGCGGTGGGATAGCGCTCGCGAAGCGCAGCGATCAAACCGGCTCCCAAGATATCGCCTGATTTTTCACCGGCGACTATACCGATCTGAATGGGGTCAGCCATGGGTTTCAGTCAAACTGAACACGAGCAGGAAATTACCGATGAATGCCTTTTTTGGAAGACTCCAGAGACGCGACAAGAGTGGCCAGGGGGGCACAATTTTCACTGAGAACGCGAATCTGATCTATGGCCTCCTGAAGACTGTAGTTTCTTTTATACAGAATTTTGAAGGCCTCACGAATTTCTGCGATCGATTCCTTATCAAAACCGCGGCGCTCCAGGCCGATGGTATTGACGCTGCGCACCGTAGCCGGTCTGCCGCTGACGATCATATAAGCCGGCACATCATTGGAAATGTGGGTCATCCCACCGATCATCGCATGCGCCCCCACGGTAAGAAACTGGTTCACACCGGCATATCCACCAAGAATCGCCCAATCATCGATGGTGACATGCCCACACAGTCCCACGTTATTCGCAAAAACAGTGTGACTCCCGACAACGCAGTCATGGGCCACATGCCCGTAAGCCATCATCAGATTATCGTCTCCGATCTTAGTATAGCCTCCTCCGGCTCCGGTCCCTCGATGCAGCGTGACCCCTTCCCTGAACACATTGTCGTCACCAATCTCCAGCCAGGTCTCCTCTCCCTCAAATTTCTTATCTGCCGGATCTTCTCCCACAGAGCAAAATTGGTAAAAGCGATTATTCATGCCAATTGTTGTATTGGCGCGGATTACCACATGGGATTCGATGACCGTACCGGCACCAATTCGCACTCCGGGGCCAACGATACACCAGGGGCCGATAGTTACGCCTTCGTCAATTTCCGATTTCGGATCAATCTCAGATTGATTGCTGATCATGTATCGCCATCCTCAACTTTGCGTTCAGCGCAAAGGATATTCATGGTACCAACCAGCTCATCTCCCACCGAAGCTTTCGCCGCGAACCGGTAGACTCCCCTGCGGTTTGTAATGACATTCACCTCGAGCTTTAGCTGATCCCCGGGAACAACGGGACGTCTGAGCCGAACATCATCTGCTCCGACAAAGTAATAGAGATAACCATCTTTAGGCTTCTTTTCCTGGCTTTTGAAACCTAATACTCCGGCAGCTTGCGCGAGTGCCTCAATAATCAGGACCCCGGGCATGATTGGCTGGTGGGGGAAATGCCCTTCGAAAAAAGGTTCATTCACTGTGACATTCTTATAGGCAACTATCGATTTGCCCAACTCCATTGACACAATTCTGTCCACGAGCAAAAAAGGATACCGCTGAGGCAAGTATTCCTTAATTTCCTGTACATCCATTAACATCTTATTGCCTTAAACAAATTAACTCGGTGAGACCCATTTACTTAGAGGGTCTCTGAAAAACGTTACGCTGAGCCTGAGGATAGCCCGAACCGGTCAGCGTGCCCTACCCTCTTCTTCAATCAGCCTTTCCAGCTCTTTCACTCTACGGGCAAGACCGTCGAGCTGGTGGAATCTGACTATGGCCCTTTTCCAGTCAGCGACCTTCATTTGACCTGTGCCGGAAGAATAGGTTCCTGGCTCGCTAATCGATTTGTTCACAAGAGACATGGCGCTGATTTTTACGCCATCAGCCAGCGTGAGATGACCTACCATGCCGCTTGCGCCACCCAGGACACAATATCTGCCAATCTTCGCACTACCCGCAATGGCAGTACATCCGCAAATTACGCTGTGTGCACCAATGTGGCAGTTATGGCCGATCTGTACCTGATTGTCGATCTTCACGCCATCCTCGACTACCGTATCCTCGATCGCACCGCGATCAATGGTTGTACCGGCACCGACATCGACATCATCGCCAATCAGGACAGCTCCGAGTTGCTGGATTTTAATGCTGCGCTCGCCATCAAACGCAAAACCAAACCCATCGGCACCAATGACCGCATGGCTGTGTATGTTGACCCTCGATCCTATTCGGACTCCGTGATAGACAGTCACCTGGGCATGCAGTCTGCAGTTCTCACCCAAACGCACACCACGCCCAATGACAGTGCCGGGGCCAATTGAGCTGTTCGCTCCAATCTCGACATCTTCCTCAATAACGACATTGGCACCAATACAAACGCCTTCCCCGAGAGATACCGTATCGGCCACACAGGCGGAAGCGTGCACACCCGCGACAACCTGCGGTTGCTCCGCGAACAACTGCGAAACATAGGCAAAGGCAACGTAAGGCTGATCTGCGACCAGCACGTTGGTCGGGACGGCATCGGCCTGACTTTCCTCGACGATGACCGCAGAGGCACTGGTATTCGCCAATTGTCCGAGATATGAAAGGTTGCTGAGGAAACTGATGTCCCCAGTATTTGCACTGGCGAGGGTTCCCAGACCCCGAATCAGACAGTCAGGGTCGCCGATAAGCCGCAGGTTCAGCCGGCTTGCTATGTCTCCGAGCGAGTAGCTCTTCATGTGTCACCTGACACTTACGCCTGCGATTTACCTAAATCTAATTACTAGAAGCAGCGGCCGCACGCTCATTAAGTTTTGCAGTTACCCGGGCAGTGATGTCGAGCACAGGCGCAAAGTAAGGGGCTGTATCGGCGTTCAAAATAAGATCAAAACCGCCTTCAGCTACGACGTCTGTGACAGCAGCGGCCAATTCGTTTTGCATGCTGGCCAGAAACTGCTGATTCTTCTCTTGGAGGGCCTGCTGCACTCGCTCCTGAATAAGCTGAAGCTGCACTTGCAAATCCTGGGCATTCGCGTTCATTCGTCGGATTTCATCCTCAGTCATCACCGCCTCATTCTGCTGATACTCTGACTGCAGAGACTGAAGCTGTTCCGTAAGCTCAGTCGCGCGGGCTTCATCTAACGCAAATTCCTGTTCCAGTTCAGTCTGGACGACCTGTGCGGCATCGGAATTAAAGAGCGCCTGCAGCGCGTTAAGAACACCAATTTTAGTATCCTGCGCAACTGCACCCTGTGCAAAAAATGCCAAAGCCAAACCAACCAGCAGATTTTTTCGCGTATTCACTCTATCTATCTCCAAAAGTCCAAAGCATCCCCGGCCGGGAGTACTCAGTTTCCACAACAAATCGGGCCGCCGGCCGGCTTAAAATACGCCAACGGTAAAATCGAATGTCTTGGTGTCGTCCCCTTCCTTACCGAAAGGCGCGGCCACATAAAATGTCAACGGCCCGAACGGTGACAAATAGGTGATGGACAGACCCGCCGCATAGCGAATTTCACCCACATCGAAGTTCGAGCAGTTATTGAGCAAGCGCGTGCGTTCAGTGCAATTTGACGAGAAAACGTTTCCAGCGTCAATAAAAAAGGCTGAACGCACCTGATTCTGATTAGGCACAAAAGGCAGCGGGAAAATCAGTTCCAGTGTTGCTGTGGTCAATATGTTACCACCGAAACTGTCAAAATCCCTATCGAGAAAGAAGTTTTGTACCGCCAGGGCCACTTCAGGATTACCGTTCGCATCCAGAACAGGGTTACCCGCTGCGTCCAGCAAGGGTTCGGTCTGGTAACCAAAGTCACGGGCAAAACTGGCGTTACCCGCAATGTCGGTAATGATATTCCCCTGATCGTCGCGGAGCAGAGTGATCGGGCCTTCCGTCAGGTATCTGGCACCCGCAGTACTGTTCGGCCCTAAGCTGTTCTCTTCGAAGCCCCGAACCCGTCCGCCACCTTGAATCAGGCCGCCGGCAAAAAAGTTGTTGAAGAAAGGCATCTCGCTGTTTTCGCCGTAGCCAAAACCATACCCCAGATTGGTTTGTAGGCCGATCACCCAGTTACGGGCGAAACTCAGAGGCCAGTAGATTTGATTGCTGTAATTGATGCGGGCGTATTCGAGATCGCTCCCCGGCAGGGTTACCTCAACACCGATGTTATGAGATGCCCCGTCTGTCGCCAATTGACCTCGATTGAGGGTATTGCGAAACCACCGGCCGGTAATGGAAAAATTGTCAAAGGTGTCGCCGAATCTGTCAACAAAGCCAGGGTCGGTAGGCGCTCGCAACTGATCCGGCCGCAAATCATTAACACTGCCAAGGACGGCATCTCTCACAGGCCCCTCAAACGGGTTGGAGTTTGCCGGCTCGATGACAAACTGGTTGATTCCGTCAATCAATTTAGGACTGCTGATGATTTCCTGCACAGACCCTGTCCCTGTTCCCAGTTCCGTGTGCGTGTAGCCAATATCCATACCCAACGCGGAAATTTCACTCAACGGATAGCTGAAACTCACCGACCCACCGAACGATGTGGTGTTGAAGTTGGACACGTTAAACGGGGAATCGATCTCTCTGGCGAAAATGTTAAAACCCCTCGAAACACCGTCTGGCGTAAAGTAGGGATCAACGTACTGAAAGTTCAAGCCACTCTGGAATCGGCTCCGGTTGACGCCGACACCCACTGTTCGACCGGTTCCCAGAAAATTTTGCGCCTGCAGATTCGAACTGATGAAGAAATTGCCGCCGCCACCGGTACCAACCTGAAAACTGACCGCTCCGAAATTTTGCTCTACCACGTCGTAATTGACATCAACCTGATCTTCCGTACCGGGAACTTCCTCGGTTTCCACTTCCACTGTCTCGAAGTATCCGAGTCTTTCCAGACGCACTTTGGATTGCTCAATTTGGATGCTGGAGGCTGGCGCACTTTCTAGCTGCCGCATTTCCCTGCGGAGCACGTCATCGGCAGTGGACAGATTCCCGGAAAAGTTGATCCGGTTCACATAGGTGCGGTTTCCGGGCTCAATAAAGAAAGTCACTTCAACCGTTTCGTCTTCCTCGTTGACTTCCGGAACCCCCGTTGCCTCGGCAAATGCGTACCCAAGATTGCCGAGAAACTGCACCATGATTTCCTCGGTTCCGGTCACCAGCGATTGGGAAAAAATCTGGCCGGGCTGGACGAAGATAGCAGCGCGCAGTAAGGCCTCTGCATCAACCAGATCACCGGCAAGATCTACCCCGCTGACCGTGTATTGATCACCTTCATTTACATTGATTGTGATGTAGACTTCTTTTCGGTCCGGCGTAATCGAAATTGGCGTGGATTCAACGGTGAATTCGACGTAGCCATTGTCCAGGTAGAACGACTCAAGTCTCTCCAGGTCGCCGGAAAACTGTTCTCTTGAATAACGGTCTTTCCTGCTGAGAATCAGATACCAGGGCTTGGTACCTAACTCGAACAAGCCGAGAAGTTCCTCTTCCTCGAAAGCCTCATTACCAACGATATTGATGTGCCTTATCCGGGACTCTTCACCCTCGTTAATATCCAGGCTGATGGCAACCCGATTTCGGGGCAGATCTTCGACGGTTACCTCGACCGATGCCCCGTAGCGGCCCCGGGAGGAGTACACTTCCTGTATACCCTGCTGAATCGCCTCCAGCGCAGCGCGGGTAAAAATCTGACCCTCCGCAATGTCAGCGGTCGCCATATTTTCGATAATGTCTTCCGTTTCGAGGACACTGTTGCCCTCAACAGTAATTTCCGCGACGGACGGTCGCTCGAGAACCGTTATCACAAGAATATTGCCTTCTCGTGCCACTTCGATTTCATCGAAATATTCCGAGGTAACCAGCGAACGGATGACCTCAGCGGCGGTACGTTCGGTGACTACATCACCGATACCGATTGGCAGCAGATTGTAAATAATGCCGGGGGAAATTCGCTGATAACCGTCGACAATGATGTCAGCAACGGTGAACTCTTGGGCTTGCGTAATGGCAGGAAGACCGAGCGCCACCAGCATTGCGATCGCCAGTTTTCTCATGTTCAATTCTTGATTCCTACGAAGTCAGCACGACTTCAATGGCGAGAGTAAATTAACGTCACAACAAACGGCTTACATCGTTGTAGATGGCCAGCACCATCACTCCGGAAATAAGCAGCAACCCCAACTGCAGCCCCCAGGCCTGAATCCGTTCCGGAACCGGCCGTCTGATCACCGCTTCTATCGAGTAATACAAAAGGTGTCCCCCATCGAGCACGGGGATTGGCAGCAGATTGAGTACGCCCAGTGAAATACTGAGCAGTGCCAAAAAGCCCAGGTACACATCCAGACCATAACTGGCGGTCTCACCGGCAACCTGCGCAATCGTAATCGGCCCGTTGATATTCTTTACAGATATCAGCCCAATCACCATTTTCTTGACAGAATCCAGTACGAAAATGGATTTATTCCAAGTCTCCTGAAGTGCCGGGCGCAGCGCCCCCAGCACGGTAAACTGTAGTTCACGACGATGCTCAGCAGGCACTATGTCCGCCAAGCTGGCCTGACGCACTGAAGCGCCAATACTTCCGATCACGCTACCGTCGGCCAACACCGTTCGCTCTGGTCGGATTAACAGCCCCTGCGATCGCTCGTTCCGTTTGACTACAACATCCAGAGAGAGTTCCGGATTCGCCCGCACCCGCTCTACCCAATGCGTCCAGCCGCGTATTGCCTCGCCATTTACCGACAGGATTTCATCTCCCGGAAGCAGCCCACCCGCTTCCGCCCGACCCCCTGAGATCACATCAGCGATCAGCGCCGGGATTTCAAACTGAACGATGCCGAGGTCGGCAACCGGATTGGGCTCAGTTTCGCCGCCCAGCCAGTTCCGGACAGGGATCTGTACCTCCCGCACTCGACCTGTCTCCGGTGAAGCCACCGTCAGGTTGACTGCACCGGTTTCCCCGAGACGCGCCAGCAGTTGCAGCGTAACCTGCTGCCAGATCATCGTCGGCTCACCATCAACGGTCAGAATTTCATCTCCCTCACGCAGTCCGGCAGTCTCGGCTGCGGATTCATCCAACACACCGTTGACGACGGGGGCGATTCCACTCACGCCATAGCTGACGTGTATCAGCCAGAACACAAAAATCGCCAGCAGGAAATTGGCAGCAGGGCCGGCTGCCACAATGGCCATTCTCTGCCACAGAGGCTTGCAGGCAAAAGACTCATGACGCTCGCTCTGCGGAATGGCACTGTGCTCTGGGACGCTGGTGTCTTCCTGACCGAGCATTTTGACGTACCCGCCGAGCGGTATCGGGGCAATGACGTATTCCACTCCGTCTTTACCAATCCAGGATTTAGCCGCCTTGCCAAATCCAATCGAAAAGCGGAGGACTTTTACGCCACAGCGGCGCGCCACCCAAAAATGACCAAACTCATGAATGGTCACGAGGATGCCCAGAGTCACAATCAAGGCAAAAATGCTAATCAGTATGTCAGTCATCTCAAGCGATCGAATGCGCCGAACCGGGCCAGTTGACCCAAGCAAATCCCCTTCTATATCAATTCTTTAGCTGCAATCCTTGCAGCACTGTCTGCACCCTGAATAATATCGAGAGACGCAGCCGGTTCACAAGGGGTTTTCGACAATACGGCCTCAATGATTGCCGGGATTTGCTGAAACCCAAGTCGATTCGACAAAAAGGCCGCGACGGCAATTTCATTGGCAGCATTCAGCACCGCCGGAGCCGTGCCACCCGCCTCAAGCGCTGCCCTGCCCAGACTGACACAGGGAAAGCGGTCGACATCAGGTTTACTGAATTCGAGCGCAGGCTGACGGGTCAGATCCAAGACTTCGGCACCTGACGCCATCCGGTCAGGGAAAGCCAGTCCATAGGCAATCGGCACACGCATATCCGGATTGGCAAGCTGCGCCAGTACGGACCCATCACGGTAATACACCATCGAGTGCACAATACTCTGCGGGTGAACCACGATATCGATAGCAGTGCCGGGCAGGTCAAATAAAAAGCTGGCCTCAATCAGCTCCAGCCCCTTATTCATGAGAGTGGCCGAATCAACCGAAATTTTCTGGCCCATCGACCACTTCGGATGGGCACAGGCCTGTTCTGGCGTAACCTCTGCGAGCGCTTCTTTGGGCGTATTAAGAAATGGCCCCCCAGAAGCCGTCAGGACAAGCTTATCGACAAAGCGCCCATCGGGGACCGACAAACCGGAGCGCGTTTCCGCGAGACACTGAAAGATCGCATTGTGTTCACTGTCTATAGGAATGATGTCTGCGTTATTCTGTTTTGCTGCTTCAATAAAGAGCTTACCGGACATAATCAAGGATTCTTTATTGGCGAGCAGCAAACGTTTGCCGGCCGACACCGCTGCCAGCCCGGAAGCCAGACCGGCTGCACCCACGATAGCGGCCATCACCACATCGACCTGCTCATGGGCCGCTATAGATTCCAGTGCGTCTTCTGTGTCAAGAAATTCTGTTTTACAGCCCGACTCGGCGAGCAGGCGCTTGAAGTGCTGATGCTGCTCCGGGTCCGCAAGCACGGCATACCGTGGCTTATACTGCAAACACTGACTCAGAAGCAGCTCACTGTTTCGGTAGGCGCTCAGCGCAAAGACGGAGATGTTGTCGCACCGGGAGACTACGTCCAGCGTGTTGCGGCCAATCGAACCGGTGGATCCCAGTACCGTTAACTGCCTGTTTCCGGTCATGATTCAGCGAGCCCAGTCCAGCGCGAGCATCAGTACGAGCACGCTCATGGGCGCTACCGCCAGCAACCCATCGACACGATCCAACACCCCGCCATGACCGGGAAGTATGGATCCGCTGTCTTTCAGATCCGAATTGCGTTTCAACATACTCTCCACCAGATCCCCTACCACGGCAAACAGGGTCGTGGTTATACAGGACAGCAACAGAACTGAAATCTGCACCAGACTCAGCTCAAGCAAATAAAGCTGCGCACCCCATACTAACACTGCGCTGACAGCGCAGCATGTCACAAACCCGCCCCACACACCCTCCCAGGTTTTCTTCGGGCTTAAGCTCGGGGCTAACGGCCGGTTTCCGAGAAACCTGCCGGCAAAGTACGCGCCAACGTCGACTGCCGCAACGGCTATCACCACACCGAGCACCAGATAGCCGGAGGGCAAGATGACTTTAAGAGCCACCAAGCCCGTCCAGGTCGGAACCAACGCCAGCAGGCCCATCAGGCCAATGGTAGCTCGTTGATTCCAGCGGGCTGAATTCCCGGGATAGCCAGTAAGGAGAAAGGCTGCGACACACCACCACAGCACACCGGCACACAGGATCAGAACAACTCGAAAGAACACAAAAGCCCCAGCGCCTGACCAGAAACCACACAGCGCTGCGGCTCCCAGCAGGCTGATGAAGACTGTCAGGGTGTAGAGCAGCCTGGAGGCCACGCCCCCTATTCGCGCGAGGGCGCTCCACTCCCAGGCCGCCAGCACGACGATAACCGCGACAGCGGCAGCAAAAGTCAACGGTGTGGTAAGCAAAGTCAGAGCAATTAGAGCCACCAGCAGAATAAGGGCGGTAACGACACGCTGCCTGAGACCATCACTCATCACCGGCACCCTTATCCTGAGTTGTTCCGAACCGCCGTTGGCGGCTGGCGAATTCTTCGAGTGCGCGCTGAAACTCAGCTTCTGTAAATTCCGGCCAGTAACAGTCTGCAAAATAGAATTCAGTGTAAGCAAACTGCCATAACAGAAAATTACTGATTCTTTTCTCTCCCCCGGTCCGAATACACAGATCCGGATCGGGAAAACGCCCCAGACTGGTCTGCGCACGAAGCGATTCAGCATCAATATCGGACGATCTGATCTCGCCCGCTTCAACCTGTCGACCGAGCGCGACAGCCGCCTCAGTAATATCCCAGCGCCCACCGTAGTCCACAGCGACTGTGACTGTGGTTCCGGTGTTGTGTTCGGTAAGACCTTTTACTTCATCCATGCCACGCAACAGTTTAGGCGCCAGACCGTCTCGTTTTCCGATAAAGTTAAACTTGACACCTTTTTGGTGGAATTGATTAATTTCATTTCGCTTGAGAACTGACAGAAACAGCGCCATGAGGCCGTCAACTTCAGCGATTGGACGCATCCAGTTCTCACTGCTGAATGCAAACAGGGTAAGGTAGGGGATGTTGCGCTCTATGCAGGCCTCAACAACGGAACGCGCCACTTCCGCGCCGCGGCGATGGCCGAACTTTACCGGCTTACCACGTTGGCGGGCCCAACGACCGTTACCATCCATAATGATGGCGACATGAGCAGGCAACTTAGTTGGATCAGGCGTCATAGACGAAGCACTTAGCAGAAAAGATCACCTGATCAAAGTCCAGAGCAGCAGACGGCGGAGAGTTAGAACGAGAGCAGATCCTGTTCCTTCACTTGAAAGGCTGCCTCAACTTCGGTGATGTACTTGTCGGTCAGCTTTTGAACCCGATCTTCAGCGCGCCGTTGCTCGTCTTCTGAAATTTCTTTCTCCTTCTCGAGATCCTTAAAATCAGAATTGGCATCGCGCCTGATGTTGCGTATTGCAACCCGGGCATTTTCGGCCTCCTGCTTGGCCTGCTTCGTATATTCCCTGCGGGTCTCTTCCGTTAAAGGAGGCATAGGCACCCGAATCGTGTCACCGTTGTTGGATGGATTCAGACCGAGGTTCGACTTCATTATGGCTTTTTCAACATCACCGATCAGGTTTTTCTCCCAAGGCGAAACCAGAAGCGAGCGCCCCTCCTCCACCGTGACGTTTGCGAGCTGATTTAACGGAGTTTCAGAACCGTAGTAAGCAACCATGACGCTGTCCAGAATACTGGGATGCGCCCGCCCGGTGCGAATGCGTTTAAAGGCATCATCCAGCGCTCCCAAGCTTTTTGTCATCCGCTCTTCTGCATCTGAAATTATATCGTCGATCATCCTTTCGCCTCTCTTAACCCGATTCGCGTTATTGACACTATCTTATCAAGGTGCCGTCCTGCTTGCCCATGACGTTATCCAGCAACGCGCCCGGACGGGTCATGTTAAAAACCTTGATGGGAATCTTGTGATCGCGACTCAAACAGATCGCGGTGAGATCCATTACGCCAAGCTTCTTATCAATGACTTCATCATAGGTAAGCTCATCGAATTTTTCTGCATCTGTGTGCAATTCAGGGTCAGCTGAATAGACCCCATCTACCTTGGTTGCCTTGAGGATAAGATCCGCGTCAATCTCAATGCCGCGCAGACAGGCAGCCGAGTCGGTCGTAAAAAACGGGTTGCCGGTGCCGGCGGAGAAAATCACAACATCTCCCGCATTCAGATGCCGGATGGCGTTTCTGCGATCGTAATGCTCAACCACACCGCTCATCTGAATCGCGGACATGACCCGAGTCGCAATGCTGGCACGCTCGAGAGCATCCCGCATGGCGAGCGCATTCATGACAGTTGCCAGCATCCCCATGTGGTCTCCGGTCACCCGCTCCATACCCGCAGCGTGCAGTCTCGCCCCGCGGAACAGGTTGCCTCCGCCGATTACCATACCGACCTGAACCCCGAGGCCGATTAACTGACCTACTTCCACCGCCATCCGGTCAAGTATTTTGGGGTCAATGCCAAAATCCGCGTCGCCGGTCAGGGCCTCGCCGGAGAGCTTCAACAGAATCCTGTTGTATTTACGTTCTCGCTGTGGCATCGCTGCTTGTCCAGTCGTCGATGTTTAATTGGCCAATTGTGCAGCAACTTCTGCCGCGAAGTCATCTTCCTCTTTCTCAATGCCCTCGCCGACCTCAAAACGCACGAACTGCGCCACTTCAGCATCAGCTTCCTGCAGGAGCTTTCCTACCTTGGTATCAGGATCTTTGACGAACGCCTGTTCCATCAGACTGATTTCAGCGACAAATTTGCGAAGGCGGCCTTCAATCATCTTCTTGACAATTTCTTCAGGCTTGCCGCTTTCCTGCGCCTGAGCTGAGTAGATTTCAGATTCCTTTGCCAGCACATCTTCCGGCACATCTTCTGCTCGAATCACCATCGGGTTGACGGCTGCGATATGCATTGCGATGTCGCGGGCCAAGGCGGCATCTCCACCGCGAAGGGCAATCAGCACACCAATTTTGTTGTTATGAATGTAACTCTCTACAACACCTGCAGCATCACCTTCTATCGACAAGCGTTCTATCCTGCGCAGATTGATGTTCTCACCGATTTTCTGTACCAGCGCCTGCCGGGCATCTTCAATGCCGGAAGCCAGCAGCGCTGCCGCATCGGCTTCTTTATCGGAGAAACTCGCCTGCAAAACCTGGTCGGCAAACCCCAGGAAGTTCTCATCCCGCGCCACAAAGTCGGTTTCGCTGTTTACTTCGATAACTACCCCGTAATTGCCCTCGTCAGCAATTTTGGTCAGCACCACGCCTTCGGCAGCAACCCGGCTAGCCTTCTTCGCGGCTTTCAATCCGCTCGCTTTGCGCAGATCCTCGATGGCCTTCTCCATGTCACCGTCAGCCTCAGACAGCGCCTTTTTGCAATCCATCATGCCCAAGCCTGTCCGCTCACGCAGTTCCTTCACCATGCTCGCTGTAATATTTGCCATTCTTACAATGCCTCTCTGAATCGTTTAACTCTCTTTTCCGCCTGCGCCATACTTCAATGACACAGAAAAAAGGGGCCACAAGTGCCCCCTTTTAGCTTTGGTCTCAATTATCTGTGCGATGCCTAAGACTGGGGCAGTAATCCTCTGCCTGTCATTACTCATCGCCGCTATCGGTTTTCTCATCAGCCGCTTTTTTCTTCGCAGGCGCTTTTTTGGCGGCAGCTTTTTTCTTCGCTGGAGCCTTTTTAGCAGCTGCTTTTTTCTTGGCTGGCGCTTTTTTCGCAGCAGCCTTTTTCTTCGCTGGCGCCTTTTCCTCGACCGGGGCGCTTTCTACCTCAGCCGGAGCGCTTTCTTCTTCGGCCGGGGGCGCAGTTTCTTCGGCAGCAGATGCAGCCTCTTCGCTTGGAGCGGCAGCCTCTGTCTCATCAGAACTTTCAGCCTGCACAGGCTCACTGGCCGGCTCGGCCGTTACGGGAGGTTCATCAGAAACGGGGGCAGGAGCCGGAGCTTCCTCTGCCGGCGCATCCACTGCGTCAGTAACTTCTGCCGCGGTCGCTTCGTCGACTTCAACAAACTCACTGTCCCCGCCCGCAGGACCATGACGTTTTGTGCCTTCAATGCAGGCATCGGCAACGGCCGAAGCGTAGAGCTGAATCGCGCGAATTGCGTCATCGTTGCCGGGAATCACATAATCCACGCCTTCAGGGTCGCTGTTCGTGTCAACGACTCCGATAACCGGAATCTTGAGATTGTTGGCTTCGGTCACAGCGATCCGCTCATGTTCGACATCAATCACGAACAGCGCATCAGGCAGGCCGCCCATATCTTTGATGCCTCCGATACTGCGCTCCAGCTTTTGCTTCGCCCGTGTCAGCATCAGCGCCTCTTTCTTGGTAAGGCGGTCAAAAGTACCATCCTGCTCCTGAGTTTCGAGATCTTTGAGCTTCTTAATCGAGCCCCGGATAGTCTTGTAGTTAGTCAGCATGCCACCGAGCCAGCGGTGATTGACATAAGGCATTCCCGCACGCTCTGCCTGCTCTCTGACAATCTTGGCTGCAGCGCGCTTGGTACCTACGAAAAGGATCTTCTTCTTTTTATCAGCGAGCTCGGTTATCTGTTCGAGAGCATCATTGAGTGCTGGGACAGTGTGTTCCAGATTGATGATGTGAATCTTGTTGCGGGAGCCAAAAATGTATGGCTCCATCTTCGGGTTCCAGTAGCGGCACTGGTGTCCGAAATGTACTCCTGCACGGAGCATTTCCTTCATATTGACGGTCATGTTGGTACCTTTTTTATTGGGTTAGGCCTCCATACACCCCATCTCTCAACCCGCCTTACCAAGGATAAATCGGGCACCCAGAAAGATGTGTCGGTGCATGTGCGACATTAAAATTAACGCTAATCAGGGCTATGCCCTTCTGAGCGCGGCGCTTTATACCATAAATGCGCTTTATCTGGAAGGTTTTAGGGACAGGAATTCCCCAGCCTGGCGGCCAGGCTCAGCAATTTGGCAGGCTTTTGGCGGCAGCGCTGTTCTGGCCGACACAGCTGATTTAGAATAGCGGTCTGTGAACATCTCATCGGCATTACCTACGATCATGAGCATCCACATCAAGAACCCAGACGAAATCGAAAAGATGCGTGTTGCCGGCCGGCTGGCTGCTGAGGTGCTGGAGATGATCGGGCCCCATGTGCAACCCGGAGTCAGCACCGGCGAACTGGACAGACTCTGCCATGATCACATCGTCAACAACCAGCGAGCCATTCCGGCGCCGCTCAACTACAACGGATTTCCCAAATCGATATGCACCTCCATTAACCATGTGGTCTGTCATGGTATTCCGAGTGACGGGAAAATCCTGAAGTCCGGCGACATCATCAATATTGACATCACTGTCATCAAGGAGGGGTTTCATGGGGATACCAGCAAAATGTTCTGTGTTGGCAATGTCCCGGACCACGCCAGACGCCTGATTCGTGTGACGCAGGAATGCCTGTACAAGGCCATAGATCTGGTTCGACCGGGAGTCACGCTAGGTGATATCGGCCACATCATTCAGCAGCACGGAGAGGCCAATCATTACTCCATCGTTCGGGAATATTGTGGTCACGGCATCGGCCGCATCTTCCATGAAGAACCCCAGGTACTTCACTACGGCCGCCCCAACACCGGCACCAAGCTGGTGGAAGGTATGACTTTTACTATTGAGCCCATGCTAAACGCCGGCTCCCGGCATACCAAACTCTCCAAAAAAGATGGCTGGACCGTAACCACAAAAGATCGCAGATTGTCCGCACAATGGGAGCATACGCTGGCCGTCACTGGCGACGGCTGCGAGATTCTGACGCTGAGAGGTGAAGAATCCTTGTGAAGCTTGACGAATCATCAGTATCAGAAAGCGAACCAAGCAAACCCCTGCCCCAGGCCCAACTGATCGACAGAGAGACACTGGCTAAGCGTCTTTCTCACTGCAACGATACTCATCACACGGCCGAACTGAGGACAATACTGGCCGAAGCCAACGCGACTCTCAACGAGTATTACAGACAAAATCTCGATATCAGCGACATCGTCAGCAAACGCGCCCATTTGGTTGATCTGGTTCTCGAATGGGTTTGGTCCAGCCAGCCAGAACTGCAGTCCAATGAACTGGCGCTTGTTGCGGTAGGGGGATATGGTCGTAGCGAGTTGATGCCCTACTCTGATATTGACCTGCTCATTCTGACAAGAAAGAACAACAACAAGCCCTTCAAAGAAGCCATCGCTTCATTTCTTGCAGCGTGCTGGGATCTGGGGCTGGATATCGGTCAGAGCGTCCGCTCTGTCAAACAGTGTGCTCAGGAAGCCCGCAAGGACATCACCGTTGCTACCGCCCTGATGGAATCCAGGACCATCGCCGGTTCGGCAGAATTACTGCCTATGATGACGGCAGCGACCGCTACAGGCAAAGTCTGGCCCACAAAGGCTTTCCTCAAAGCCAAGGTTGAAGAACAAAAGGCTCGCCATGCCAAGTACCACGATGTTGATTATGCGCTGGAGCCGAATGTCAAGAACTCCCCCGGCGGACTCAGGGATATTCAAACCATTGCCTGGGTCACTAAAAGGCACTTTGGCGCGAATTCTTTTCGTGACTTAACCGAATTGGGTTTCCTCAAACCCTCCGAAGAAGCCATGATTAATAAAGGACAGCAGTTTCTGTGGAAACTTCGCTACGGCTTGCACACCCTGAACGGTCGGGCAGAGGACCGACTCCTGTTCAACATGCAAAGGGAACTGGCGAATCTGTTCGGATATGAAGATGACAAGTCTTCCCTCGGCGTGGAAAAACTCATGAAACAGTACTACCGCGCGGTGGCTAATCTGAGAGAACTCAACGACGCACTGCTTCAGCATCTTGATGAAGCGATCGTCCAAGCCGGCACGCGCGCGAAGATCATTCCTCTTAACAAACGCTTTCAGATCACCAACGGCTATATAGAAGTCACCGACCCACGAATCTTCGAGCGATTCCCCTTTGCCTTGTTGGAGATCTTTGTCCTCATGGCGCAAGATCCCGAGATCGAAGGCATCAGAGCCTCAACGATTCGGTTGCTGCGCGAGAACCGCCGGCTCATTGATGATGATTTCCGCCATGATCTGCGCAATCTGACTCTTTTTATGGAGTTGCTGCGCTCCCCTTACCATATGACGCTTCATTTGCGCCGCATGGCCCGGTACGGCATTCTCGGCCGCTATCTGCCCGAATTCGGCCAGATAACCGGACAAATGCAGCACGATCTGTTTCATATTTACACGGTAGACGCACACACACTCCAGGTCGTGGAAAATATGCGCCGTCTGTATCGCCCTGAAGCTGAAGAGCAGCTACCGCTCGCTGCAGACATTGCAAAACAACTGCCCAAACCCGAACTGCTCTACATTGCCGGGCTGTATCACGATATTGCAAAGGGTCGTGGTGGCGATCATTCTGAGCTGGGTAAGGTCGATGCAAAAGATTTTTGTCAGCGGCATCGATTAGCTGAATGGGACACCGATCTGGTTTGCTGGCTGGTGGACAAGCATTTGCTGATGTCAATGACGGCGCAGAGAAAGGACATCAGTGACCCAATGGTGATCCATGAGTTTTCTGAGGTGGTTGGCGATAAAACCCGTCTGGATTACCTGTATGCTCTGACGGTGGCGGATATCCGCGCAACAAATCCGGAGCTGTGGAATTCATGGCGGGCCTCCCTGCTCAGTCAACTCTACAGCAACACCCTGCGAGCTTTAAAAGCAGGGTCGACTGACTCGCCGAACAGCACCGAGTTAATCCGCAGCAAAAAGACTCTGGCGGAGCAACAGCTGATTTCAAGCGGATTTCCTGACAAACAAATCCAGCAGATTTGGACGAACAACCCGGACGAATATTTTGAACGGGAATCAGTCGACAATATCTTCTGGCACACACAGGAGCAACTTAAGGCGGCACCGGGCAAGCCGCTGGTAGCGGTCAAAGAGCTCGAGGCAAATGATCATCCGGAAGGGGCAACTCTCATTTTTATTCACACTGAAGATGCGGAATTCCTGTTTGCCAAGACCACAGCGGCATTCGAGAGGCTTCACTTAAACATCGTTAACGCCAGAATCATTACGTCACTGAATGCGCACTGCCTGGACACCTACACCGTGCTGGAACCAGATGGCAAGCCTGTCGGTGCGAATCCACGGCGAATACAGGAGATTGAGACGACCCTGCTGCAGAGCCTGACACAAACCACTGCCAAGGTAAGGCCGGCCAATTACCGCAGAAGCCGGAAGCTCCGCTATTTCAACGAGCCGATCACGACAATGCTCACCAATACGCCGGGCAAGGGCTATTCGACGCTAGAGGTAAATTGCCCGGACCAGCCCGGGATTCTCGCGACATTAGGGAAAGTAATTGCGGACAATCAACTTCGAATCGTCGACGCGAGGATAACGACCCTGGGCGAGAGAGTGGAAGATATCTTCTACCTGAAAGACCATAAAGGCCGCCCAATTATCGATCCGGATGTCGAGCGAGATTTACTCGCGGATATAGAGAATCGTCTTAGCGAAAGGCTGGCTGGCTAATCCAAAAGAGGCAAACACGTGGAAACGACTCTATACGGCATCACCAATTGCGACACGGTAAAGAGAGCCAGAACCTGGCTGAAAACTATGGGCATCGACTACCAATTACACGACTACAAAAAACTGGGATGCTCAACAGATCAGGCCAGACAGTTCCTCGATCATTTTGACATGGACGCAGTGCTTAACCGGCGTGGCACAACCTGGCGTAAACTCAGCGACGATCAGAAGTCCGACCTTACCGAAGACTCCGTAATTTTATTGATGTCGGAGCACCCCTCGCTTATCAAGCGGCCTATTCTGCAGCGGAAAAGCGATTGGCTGATCGGATTTGATGAGTCCGAATGGCAGAATTTTTTCAATTCCTAATTACGTAGGTGGAAAGTATGAGCAATCCTGGATCTCTCAGCGCAGGAATTGGCTTGATCTCAAGCAACTCCGCCGGTGATGTCATTGAGGTCTTTTACCCCAGCCCTGTTCGCGGCATACAGGCGGCGGAGTTTGAGCTGATTACCGCAGCGACTGAACTGCATCCGGACCGGAGTGGTTACGAAGTACTGGACACATCACAAACGAAGCGCCTGAGTGCCGATTTCCGAGCGGCAGGGTTAACAGACTGGGCCAAACTGCTCGAACAGGCTGACAACGGGCAATGGCTGGTCTGTTTCACGTTTGATCAGACACCACCGGCGAACATTCCTGAAGCATTCCTCAAGCTGCATCTGCTTTCGCATCGATTATGCAAGCCGCACGAGCAGAATCTGGACGGACTGTTCGGCACCCTGAAAAACCTGGCATGGACCAATGAGGGTCCGGTTGATCTCGCGGATCTGCCGGCTCGCCGTCTCAGCGCCCGACAGCGCGGCGAACCGCTGCATGTAATGTCGGTGGACAAATTTCCCATAATGGCGAACTACGTGGTACCTGCCGGGGTTCGGCTTGCGGATACCGCTCGGATAAGGCTTGGCGCTTATATCGGTGAAGGCACTACTGTCATGCATGAGGGGTTTGTCAATTTCAATGCCGGCACACTGGGTGCAGCCATGGTTGAAGGGCGCGTCAGCGCCGGGGTGGTAATCGGCGCCGACAGCGATCTCGGGGGCAGCTGCAGCACCATGGGCACACTATCCGGCGGTGGAACAGAAATCATCTCTGTCGGTGAAAATTGCCTGATCGGGGCGAATGCAGGCATCGGTTTTCCTCTCGCCGACGGATGCACCATTGAAGCGGGTCTGTATGTTACAGCGGGCACCAAGGTCAACCTACTGGATGCTTCAGGCGTGCTGGTTGAGACCGTAAAAGCGGCACAGCTCAGCAAGGAACGCAATCTGTTGTTTCGACGGAATTCGCTTTCTGGTGCCGTGGAAGCGCTACCTCAGCAGACTCAGATAAGTCTTAATCAAGATCTGCACAGCAATAACTAATTCCCATGATGACTGATACCCTGCAGCTGGCGAAAGCACTGATTTCCATCGAATCCGTTACCCCGAACGACAATGGCTGTCTGGAGCTGATTGCTCAGCGTCTTCAGCCGCTTGGTTTCAAAACTGAACGGATTGACTCGGGTGCTGTCAGCAATCTCTGGGCCACATTGGGAGATGAGGGCCCGCTGCTGGTCTTTGCCGGGCATACTGATGTGGTGCCGCCCGGCTCACTCGATGAATGGCGCTATCCGCCATTCCAGCCAACAGAGGATGGCGAATTCCTTTACGGTCGCGGCAGTGCAGACATGAAATCAAGCCTTGCTGCCATGGTGACTGCCTGCGAGAGATTTATTGCGAATCGACTTCCCGCAGCCCGCCTGGCGTTTTTAATCACCAGTGACGAAGAAGGCCAAGCCGTAGAAGGCACCCGTTATGTCATAGAGCGTCTGACCGAGCGCGGTGAAAAGATAAACTACTGCGTGGTCGGCGAACCCAGCAGCTCAGAGCGATTGGGGGATACCATCAGGGTCGGTCGCCGCGGCTCGCTTTCCTGCAAACTGCGGGTGAACGGCGTCAAAGGCCACGTCGCCTATCCACATCTGGCACGCAACCCGATCCACGATGCCCTGCCGGTGCTCCTTAGGCTCTCGGAAACCCACTGGGACGACGGCAATGAGTCTTTTCAACCAACGAGCTTTCAAATATCCAATATCCATGGCGGAGTTGGCGCTAATAACGTCATCCCCGATCGGGTGGAAATTGACTTCAACCTGCGGTTCTCCACCGAACATACCTCGAGCGCATTGATCAGCCATATTGAACAGGAACTGAGTTCGGCGGGGGTCGACTACGAGTGTGAGTGGCATGTCTCCGGCGAGCCCTTTTTAACCTTGGAGCGCGAATTGATCACAGTCGTGCAAGACTGCGTTAAACAGGTAACCGGAATTCTCCCGGAAGCCTCGACAGGAGGTGGGACGTCAGACGGTCGATTCATCGCGCCAACTGGTGCGCAGGTTGTTGAAATAGGCCCCTGCAATGCCACAATACACAAGCTCAATGAACGGATGCGGATTACCGATATTGAGAAGCTTTCTACCATCTATGAGCTCATCCTTCAGCGCCTGCTCTAGCAGCAGTAAACGTCGAATCTCAACCTGCTCCCCTGAAATTTCAACGTCGGTTTTATCCCGCCCAGCTCGGGGGATCTCCGGTTACGTTTGACCACTACCCGCCTCCTGGCACACCGCAATGACTGTGACAGCAATTCGGACTCGTTTTGATCCTCAGTCGCAATATTCTGAAGCATGGTCATCTCCTTTCTGGAGCTCGCTTTCCGGCGGTCAGCAGGAAACATGGGATCGAGGTAGACCACATCATAGGCTTTGTCTGGGCAGTCCATCAGCAGAAAATCCCCCCGCCGGATTTCGATACGGCGCGCGACCTCCGAAGCGCTTTCCCGGACGCACCCGGCCTGAACCGCCCGCCGCAGACCATCTTCCAGCAGCGCAAATATGGCCGGGCTGCGCTCGATTGCGGTAACCAGACAACCCGCATGCGCCATCAGGTAGGAATCTGTGCCGAGCCCGGCAGTCGCGTCCAAGACAGTCGGGGTACGCAGGCTTTTTAACCCCAGCGCCTTGCCCATTAACTGACCGTGCAAACCGTCGGCGAGACGACGCTGGAACGCCCTGTCAAAAAAATCGACCAGGACCGGAGATTGGCGTCGATTCTGCACAGAAATCAGCGCCAGCCGACCCTGATCAAGAATGAACCGGTAGTCAGCTGCAGCAGCGCAAGCAGTATCAGGGGAATCCAACTGAGCGAGAAAGCAGTGACTGACTGTCTCTGACGAAATCTCTGCTGAGTCGAAATCTCTCAGAATCTTTGCCTGATCAGACTTCAAATCACCCATAAGTACAGGCAAATCCCGAGAATCAAGCGGTAAATGATAAACGGGAGAAATCCAATCCTGTCAATCAGAGTCAGAAACGCGTGGATGCACAACAGCGCAGTAAGCAGGGCCACACTGAAAGCCATAAACATCATCAGGAGATCGAACTCCCCCAGCGCACTGTCACTGAATAACGCAATTCCTTGCAGAAGCCCGCTTCCCGCGATGATTGGAATTGACAGCAGAAACGAAAATTTCGAAGCTGCCTGTCGAGTCAGACCACAAAACAAAGCCATGCTTATGGTAATTCCCGAGCGTGAGGTGCCCGGAATCAGAGCCAGACACTGAGCGAACCCTATCCATAAGGCGCGCCTGTGACCCAGCTCCTTCAGGCTCAGTTTGCATTCGCCCATTTTGTCGGCGGACCACAATACCCCGGCAAACACGAGTGTCGCTGTAGCAATGACGGCACTTGACCGGAGCGTGCCCGCAATTAACCCTTCTGCCAACAAGCCCACGATAGCCGCTGGCAGCGAGGCATAGAGTAGTAGCCAGGCCAATTTACCTGACTCGGTGAGCCCCTGCCCCGCCAGACTCTTGAACCAATCCTTAAGCAGCTGCGCGAGATCATCACGAAAATACACAAGCACCGCAAAAAGGGTACCCAGATGAACAGCCACATCGAAGACAAGGCCCTGATCGGCCCACCCCATAACTTCACTAACCAGAATCAGGTGAGCTGACGAGGAAATCGGGAGAAATTCGGTACCGCCCTGAACAAGGGCCAGAATCAGAGACTGGAAAAAGGTGACATCCTCGCCATTCATGACTTGGGATAATCCAGCACTTCTTTTACATAGTTTGCTTGAGCGACACGTTCAATATCAGCATGCCCGGACTTCTTCATCAACTCCGCCAGGCCACAGAGCGACACAACAGCGGGAGGCGTGAAATCCAAAACCGATCTGCCGGCCTCAGTCGTTAGGCCTTTCTCCAGCACACTTTGCAGCGCATCTCCCGTCAACACCCAATCACCGGTATCAATGGCCAGATTCTCCGTAAGGCATGCCTCAGAAATGCTGTCAGCTCCCACAACCTGCTCCGAGATGACGCGAAACTCATTTTTTTCCGGAGATAAGTGGTACGTTCCGAGATAATACTCGCTCTCCCGCGCATGCATGAACACACTAATTGCCTGTTTCCCGGTCGCCAGACTCGCCTCGTAAGCCACATGTGCCATAGAGGAAACAGCCAAAACCTCAACGCCTGCGGATTCCCCGAGACCCTGGGCAACTCCCAGCCCAATTCGAACGCCCGTAAACGAACCGGGCCCGGCACTGACCGCGATTAAATCCAGGTCAGCCACAGATAGTTCTGCTTTTTTCAGGAGTGCATCTACCATTGGCAGAAGCTCCCTTGCTGCCGCGCGCGGGGATTCGCTGCATTCAAAGTCGACGCGCCCGCCGCGAAGCAAGCCTGCTGAGCAGGAACAGGAGGAGGCGTCTAAGGCGAGTATAGTGGTCATCCGAATGATTTAGCTGACATTAAAAAATCCCTCTAGATTGCTCTAGAGGGATTTTTAGGAGCGACACTGTCTGATCCCGTTGGTGAGGTCGATATCAACGGAACCAGGCAGTGTGGTTGGTGCCTAACGGGGGCCAGAACGCTTATCGCTTCTTGCGTGCTGGCGCCTTCTTCTTAGCAACTTTCTTCTTCGCCGTCTTCTTGGCTACTTTTTTAGCGGCTTTTTTGACTACCTTTTTCTTTGCTGCCTTTTTGGCAACCTTCTTCTTGGCAGCTTTTTTCACCACTTTTTTCTTAGCCGCTTTTTTAGCTACTTTCTTAGTTGCCTTCTTAGCTACTTTTTTTGCGGCCTTTTTCGCGACTTTCT
>VMDC01000022.1 GCA_008081045.1 Gammaproteobacteria bacterium
ATAGAGATGCCTCCAGGTGATGTGCGTGCCTTCAACCCTGAAACTGGTGAAATTGAGTGGAGATTTCACACTATTCCGCAAGCGGGTGAATACGGCAATGAAACATGGGAGGACGGTTCCTGGGAGTACACAGGTAATACAAACTCTTGGACAATCATGAGTGCGGATGATGAGCTCGGAATTGTCTATATCCCGATAGGTACGCCCACGAATGATTGGTATGGCGGGAAGCGTCTAGGCGACAACTTATACGCCGAGAGTCTCGTGGCGGTCAGCGCGGAAACAGGTGAACGTATTTGGCATTTTCAGACTGTCCATCACGGGTTATGGGACTATGATTTGCCGGCCGCGCCATCGCTGGTGGATATTACAGTTGATGGCCGCCAAATTAAGGCGGTGGCTCAGATCTCTAAGCAGGGCTTTACCTATGTGTTCGATAGAATTACGGGCGAACCTGTGTGGCCAATAGAAGAAAGATCTGTGCCTCCTAGTCAAGTTCCGGGTGAAGTAGCCTCGCCTACACAACCATTTCCGACGAAGCCGGCGCCCTTTGAGCCTCAGGGTATAAGTGACGCGACATTGATTGATTACACCCCGGCGCTGCGACAGGAAGCGCTGCAGATAATTGAAGAATTTGACTACGGTCCGCTGTTCACGCCGCCAACTCTCCGAGGAACCATACAGTTTCCGGGCTGGGGCGGTGGTGCTGAGTGGCATGGTGCAGCGTTTGATCCGGATACTGGTATGTTTTACATCCCTTCGGCCTCGGTGCCCATCGTGGTGCAGCTCAGAGAGGCGAGACGGCAGCGTGAGTCGCTTGGATACGTTCGCGGCGGCGCCATGTCAGTAGGCGGACCACAGGGCCTGCCCCTAACGAAGCCCCCATACAGTCGGGTCACTGCGATTGACCTCAATACCGGCGAGCATGAGTGGATGATTCCCCACGGAGAAGGCCCGCGGCAGCAAATCATTGAAATGGGTATTTTGGATCCCGGGCCCGTCGGCAGTGTAAGCCGGACGGGGCCTGTTCTCACGAAGACCCTGCTGTTTCTTGCACAGAGCGACGGGGGCCGAAACCTGCTGCGCGCCTTTGACAAGGCAACCGGAGCAGTGGTGCACGAGGCGGCCCTCCCGCTTCCGCCGGCGGGTACCCCGATGACCTATATGGTGAACGGGAAGCAATTCATCAGTATCGCGGTCGGTGGGGGACAGGATTCCCGGCTCGTAAGCCTTTCTTTACCCTAAAAGCTCTGACGCAACGCGCCAGAGCTCGTGTTATACTGCCTCCGGTAGTTCGCGTCGGTCCCCTCGCAATGGCAGGTTATGAACCCCGCCAGGCCCGGAAGGGAGCAACGGTAGTAGCTGAACCATGTGCCGGGGTGTGGCTGGCGCGGATTACCACTTCAGTCGTTTTGCTTATCCATGCAGCGCGCTGCCATGATGCACTGAGTAACCTCTGACCCCATGAGCTACCAAGTTCTCGCCAGAAAATGGCGCCCGAAGAAGTTTGCCGAAGTCGCCGGGCAAGGCCACGTTCTGAAATCTCTGATCAATGCGCTTGATAATGAGCGTCTTCACCACGCCTATCTGTTTACAGGAACCCGGGGAGTAGGTAAGACGACGCTTGCTCGAATCTTGGCCAAATGCCTCAATTGTGAAAAGGGCGTGACGTCTGAACCCTGTGAAGCCTGTTCCACTTGCACGGAGATCAATGAGGGCCGTTTCATTGATCTGATCGAAGTCGACGCCGCCAGCCGGACTAAGGTGGAAGATACGCGAGAATTGCTGGATAACGTTCAGTATTCCTCGACTCGTGGTCGCTTCAAAGTTTACCTGATTGATGAAGTGCATATGCTGTCAAATCACAGTTTCAACGCGCTACTCAAAACCCTGGAAGAGCCCCCGGCCCACGTCAAATTCTTGTTCGCCACCACTGATCCGCAGAAACTGCCAATTACGATCCTGTCACGGTGTCTGCAGTTCAATCTCAAAAATCTGAGCCCCAAACTCATCGTTGAATATCTTGAAACAGTTATGCAGCAGGAGCAGATCAAATGCGACAGCGATGCTCTCTGGCAACTGGCCGCTGCGGCATCCGGCAGTATGCGCGACGCCCTGACCCTGGCCGATCAGGCGATCTCTTACTGTCAGGGTGAGATCAGTCACAGTGGTGTGATTGATATGCTCGGCGTCCCTCAACAAGCGCAGGTCTTTGAATTGCTCTCAGCAATGGCGAAGGGGGATCTTCCCCTTGTTCTTTCGCTGGTGGAGGCTATTTCCGACCATACGCCGGATTACTCGAACACGCTTGATTCGCTGTTATCAACACTGCACCGGATAGCCATTGCGCAAGCTGCTCCGACTGCTGTTGATAACAGTTTTGGCGACAAGCAGGCTGTACTCAGGCTCGCTGCAGAATTTGCCGCTGAAGATATTCAGTTATTTTATCAGCTGGGTGCTAAAGGACGGGGTGAATTGCGTAGCGGACTGGATATGCGCTCCGCATTCGAGATGCTGCTGCTACGGATGATGATCTTTTCACCAAGCCTGGTAGACCAAAACCTCATGCCTTCCCGAGTGGGGTCAGACGACAGTGATCAGCATTCAGACCTGTTGAGAGATGGGCATTCTGAAACTCCGGTCGAACGGCCGCAGATGGAGACTGCCGGTGGTCCAGCCGTTTCAGAGACTGCTGACAGCGTGCAATCCCAAAAAAAAAAGACCTTAGCTGATCAGCATGAGTCTGATTCGTTGGCGCGGCAACATGTATTTACCCCGAAATCTGTCTGTGATGAAAGCCAGCCCCCGGCTGAAGGCTTGCAAGAGCCTACCCAATCAGAGGTGCGCCGATCGGATTTGTTGCGAACGTTAACGCATGAATCCTGGTTGGAAGTTTTTCCGTCACTGTCAGTTTCTGGCATTGTGCGTAATATTCTGGCGAACACACAATGGGAAGAGTTTAGCGAGGGTATCTTGTTGCTGAGGCTGGCAGAAGATCAAAGCGCATTGTACAGCGAGGAAATTCTACCCAAGCTTGAGAGCGCGCTGACTCAGTACTTCTGCGAGCCAGTAAGCCTGAAGATTACCGTTGGCGTGGTTGATGTAGAAACTCCCGCGCTCAAAGCGCAGCGACTGATGAAAGAGGCGCGTTTATCTATGGTGAACGAATTTGAAACCGATACAAATGTCAGAGAACTGGTGGATCGTTTTGCAGCCACAGTAGAGACGGGCAGTATCGTGCCGCTCAATGATGAAGGTTTAGCGTATGACTGATTTAAACGAGCTGATGAGACAGGCTCAGAAAATGCAGGATCAATTCAAGCAGGCGCAGGAAGATCTGAGCAATCTGGTGGTGGAAGGTCAATCTGGCGCGGGGCTGGTGGTCGTCAAGCTTAATGGTCGGCATGACGTGGTCTCTGTCAGTATTGATGATTCAGCTTTAACTGAGGGAAAGGAGTTCATTGAAGATCTCATAGGCGCCGCCTTTAATGACGCTGTCCGGAAACTTGAAGACGAAAAGAAACAGACGATGAGTTCTATGGCCGGCGGATTCAAATTGCCGGAAGGCTTTAATTTTCCTTTCTAAACATCAGCGGTATTCATGAACAGCAGTCCACTTCTTGATCAGCTTATCGAGGCTTTTCGGTGCCTGCCCGGAGTAGGTCCAAAATCGGCTCAGCGTATGGCTTTACATCTTCTCGAGCGCGAGCGGGAGGGCGGAAGAAAGCTCAGCACAGCGTTGGCGGACGCTATCGAACACGTTGGTAACTGTCAGCTTTGCCGGACGTTCACTGAAGAAAACTTATGCCGGATTTGCGCCAGTAATTCCCGTAATAAACAACAGTATTGTGTTGTGGAATCCCCGGCCGATGTCTTTGCAATCGAACAGTCCGGCAGTTATCAGGGTGTTTACTTTGTCCTGATGGGGCATCTGTCTCCTATTGACGGGATCGGGCCGGAGCAGCTTGCCATTCCGAAACTGGTCCAGCAAGTTGCAGACAGCAAGGCAGAAGAGGTCATTATCGCCTGTAACTCGACGGTTGAAGGAGATGCTACGGCCTATTACATTGCCGAACAGCTCAAGGGATCTGGCGTGGTCGTTTCCAGAATTGCTCACGGCGTCCCGGTAGGTGGGGAGCTGGAGTATGTCGATGGTGGAACCCTCTCTCATGCGTTCTCTGGCCGTATGCCAATCTCCGGTAGCTGAATATGCAAGCGGACAATGGTCAGCGAATTGAGTATATCGAGACGCAAGCTGCGCTGGAGGACTCCTGCCGGCACTGGCTTACACTGTCGGTTATTGCGCTCGACACCGAGTTCATGCGCACCAATACTTTTTATCCAAAGCTTGGTTTACTGCAAGTCGCAGATGACAGTCAGTGCTATTTGATCGACCCGTTGAAAATCAACGACTGGAGCTGTTTCCTCTCTGTTTTGACAAACCCCGGATGCGACATCGTGTTGCACTCCGCAGGTGAGGATCTGGTCACGCTACTGGTTGCCTTTGGTCAATTGCCCGATGTGTTTTTTGACACCCAGATCGCAAGTGCTTACGCCGGTCTTGGATTCTCGTTGAGCTATCAAGCCCTGGTTCGGGAGCTTATCGGTCGGGAATTACCAAAAGATCAAACCCGTTCTGACTGGCTAAAGCGGCCTCTCTCAGAATCCCAATTGAAGTATGCTGCCAATGATGTCTGTTATCTTTTGCGGATCTACCGGGAGCTGAGTTCGCGCCTGGATGCCAGGGGCTATCTCGAATATCTGAGAGAAGATGTCAGATCGCAGATAGATTCCACCAGGCTCAACGAGCAATCGGATATCTGGGCGTTAAGCTACGCCACTGTCAGTAACTCCTGGCGCTTAAACGACCACGCGCTAGCCTGTTTGCAGCGGCTTTGTGTCTGGCGTGAGGGGCAGGCGCGTAAAAAGAATCTTCCTCGTAGCTGGATTGCCAAAGACGCTGAGCTGCTGGCGATTGCCCAGCTTGTCAGAGAGCACCGAAAGCTGGCTGTTCGGGATCTGAACGATTGTGATGCGCTCGGCAAAGCGCTGGTGAGAAGACACGGGGACAGGCTCATCAGGCTGGCCAACACGCCACCTGATTTTTCCCTCATCGACCGTTCTTTGCTCAGTCCCCCGTTGCCCGCTTCATTACGGGACTTGATGAAAGGATTTCGTCAGGCAGTCCAGAAGCATGCGGAACAAATGGATATTTCGCCAGAGTTGCTCGCGCGAAAAAAACAGCTTGTAGCAGTCGCTCAGATGATGCAAAGGGGCTGCGACTTTGTCTGGCCGCCGGAGGTTCAAGGGTGGCGCCGTGACAGGTTGGCTACAGATTTTCTTGAAGTGGCCGGCAGGCTCGGTTTTAAAGAGGTTGCAGAGAATGGGTGATGAGCGGGTAAGGCCACAATTCTGGGAGCTCCCGATCGAGGAGCTGAACGACAGGGAATGGGAGCGACTTTGCGATCGGTGCGGTCGCTGTTGCCTGAAAAAGCTGGCAGATGAAGATACCGGAGAAATCGTCTGGACCCGGATTATTTGTCGATATCACGAGTCTGAAACAGGTCTGTGTGGCTGTTACCCGGAGCGCAGTGAAAAGGTGCCCGATTGTATGGATGTGCGAAAACTGACCGCGGAAGATGCGCACTGGATGCCGGCAACCTGTGCTTATCGCCGCAGATTCGAGGGCCAGCCGCTCCCGGAGTGGCATCCACTGCTCACAGGCGTTGACCTCGAAATGGTTGCGGCGGGGATTTCTGTCAGGGACAAGGTGCTGTCAGAGGACTTTGTGCATCCTGACGGCTATCATGAGCACATAATCAGGTGGATTGATGCTTAGGTGTTATATCAGAATGCGCTGTTGTCTCTGCGTTCAGAGGTTGGTGGGTAATGGCTGCTGAGTCCAATTACTACGGTATTTGGCTGGTTTATATTCTGTCATCGCTTGTCTTTCTCAGCGTTTATTGGCGCGCTACCCGCTTTCCTCGCTGGCCTGTTCTCAAGCACAGTCTTCGCTGCCTGATAATTGCAGTGATTTTTACGCCTTGGTATGCGAACTCTGACGGGGATACGCTGGCGCCAGCGCTAATGGTAATTACTTTGGACGCGATCACCAGGGGGCTTGGAGAGGCGTCCAGGGCGCTAGTCCCTTTGCTTCTGGCCCTTTTCCTGGCTGAGCTGATTGCCCTGGTGCTGTTTTTCCGTGAAAGAGGGCGATCTCGCCAACAAACGGAATAATGTGAGGCGCGTCACGCTGTTTCGCAGACTCTTGCCTGGAGAGTGTCGTGAACTCACAAGGGTGTTACAAGGCGCGAGCGGCCTTCAAAGCGCATATGGGCAAGGACAATAATGAAAAATGAAAGACAAGGGCTGACGGCAATCCAACGGGCCGGCTTCTTCTGTATATACTCAGGGCCCGAGCGTACAATACGACAATCTTAACCAGGGAAAAGAGCATGAACTTTACCGGAACGGACGATTATGTTGCGACTGATGAGCTGCAACTTGCAGTAAATGCCGCAATTCAATTGCAGAAGCCTCTGCTGATTAAGGGAGAGCCTGGCACAGGTAAGACAATGCTGGCAGAGCAGATTGCCAAGTCACTGGATCTGCCTTTGATTCAGTGGCATATCAAGTCAACAACAAAAGCGCAGCAAGGTTTGTACGAGTATGATGCGGTGTCCCGATTGCGAGACTCGCAGCTTGGCGATGATAAAGTCCAAGACATCTCGAATTACATCATTCAGGGAAAGATCTGGCAGGCCTTTCAATCGGATAAGCAGGCGGTTCTGCTGATCGATGAGATTGACAAGGCAGACATCGAGTTTCCCAATGATCTTTTGTTGGAACTGGACAAAATGGAATTTTTTGTCTACGAAACCAAAGAAGTGGTTAAGGCAGCTACCCGTCCGATCATCATTATTACCAGTAACAATGAAAAAGAGCTCCCGGATGCGTTTCTGAGGCGATGCTTCTTCCACTACATTGAATTCCCCGACACGGTTACGATGGAGAAAATTGTTGAGGTTCATCATCCGGGACTCAAAAAAGAATTGGTCAGCCGCGCCATGGATATCTTTTTCGAAGTCAGAAAGGTGCCCGGGCTGAAGAAGAAACCCTCGACGTCAGAGCTGATCGACTGGCTTAAGTTGCTGATGGCTGATGACATTCCTGCAGATATCCTGAAAGACAAAGACGCCAAAAATGCCATACCTCCACTCTATGGAGCGCTGCTCAAAAATGAGCAAGACGTGCACCTGCTTGAAAAACTGGCATTTATGCATCGGGCAAATCGTTAATGCTGATTAATTTTTTTATGACCCTAAGGCAGGAGCGTCTGCCCGTTTCCTTTACGGAGTTGTTCGCCCTGCTTGATTGTCTTAAACATAATTTCGCCTTCGGCGATATCGATGAGTTCTACCATGTCGCCAGACTTTGCCTGGTGAAGGATGAAAAACATTTCGATAAGTTTGACAGGGCTTTCTCCAAGTATTTTGAACAGTTAGATCTGATTGATGATCTGTCGCTTTATCAGATTCCCGAACAGTGGTTAAAAAAGCAGTTTGAAAATTCACTCAGCGACGAAGAAAAGGCGCAGATCGAGGCAATGGGTGGACTGGAAAAACTGCTGGAAGCCTTTCGCAAGCGAATGGAAGAGCAGGAAAAAAGGCATCAAGGGGGGAATAAATGGATCGGTACCGGAGGTACATCCCCTTTCGGCGCGTATGGCTACAACCCTGAAGGCATTCGCATTGGTCAAGACGAAGGGAGGAACAACAGGGCAGTCAAAGTATGGGACAGGCGCAATTACCGCGACCTTGATGATTCGGTTGAGATCGGGACACGCAATATCAAAATGGCTTTGCGCAGACTACGCAAGTTTGCAAGAACAGGGGCAGACGAAGAATTGGATATGGATGATACGATTTCTTCCACTGCCCGAAATGCCGGGATGTTGGACATCAAGATGGTTCCGGAGAGGCGGAACGCTGTCAAGGTGCTGCTCTTTTTTGACGTCGGTGGTTCGATGGATCCTCATGTGAGGCTCTGTGAGGAATTGTTTTCTGCCGCGAAAACAGAATTCAAACACTTAAAGTATTTCTATTTCCACAATTTCCTCTATGACTCCGTTTGGACGAAGAGCCAGCGCCGGCATGCCGAAACGACTTCAACATTCGAGCTAATTAACACTTACACCAAGGATTACAAAGTGATCTTCGTCGGCGATGCGACGATGGCGCCTTATGAGATTACCCACGCGGGCGGCAGTATCGAGCACTACAATGAAGAGGCGGGGGCCGTCTGGTGTCAGCGAATAACGGACGCTTTTGAGCATTTTGTCTGGCTTAATCCTACGCCGAAGGAGTACTGGCAGCACAGCTACTCGATTGAGATCGTGAAAGAACTGGTAGAGGATCGAATGTTTCCGCTGTCAGTGAAGGGGCTTGAAGAAGCGATGGCGCTCTTGACCAAGTGATCAGTGACTTATCCCCGAGCGGAATGTTACAGGCCCGAAACTTATGGAACGCCTTCCTCCTCATCTTAACCCTAGCCAATTTGCTTCTCTGAAGGAGCTGTATGCCCATATTACGCGGGAGCGCGGCAGCTTGGGTGCTTACAGCTGTCTGGGAAAGACTTTGTCCTACCAAGAGTGGGATCAGCTCTCTGATCAGTTCGCTGCCTACCTGCACCATGAGACAGCAATGGTGCCCGGGGACAGAATTGCTATCCAGCTACCGAATTTGCTGCACTTTCCTGTTGCTTTGCTCGGTGCCGTCAAAGCAGGATTGGTGGTAGTCAGCACAAACCCCCTTTACACTGCCAAGGAAATGGCCCATCAGTTTAAAGACTCCGGGGCCAAAGCTGTCGTCATTCTTTCCAGTTTTTGTGACAAGCTGGAAAGCATAATCAGCGAAACCGACATAAGCTCGGTAATCGTTGCGGAACTCGGAGATTTGCAGTCACCTCTTCGACGTTTTTCTATCAATTTTGCCGCTAAATTTCTGAAATCTGCGGTGCCGAACTATCGTTTGTCGAATGCTGTGGCGTTCAGGGATTGCTATACCTATCTGTCTCATCCGCTACCCGCTCAACTGGAAACCGGCTCTGGCGATGATCTCGCAGCAATCCTGTATACAGGAGGGACCACGGGCTATTCGAAGGGCGCGATGCTCAGCCACAATAATCTGATTGCCAACATGATGCAGCTGTGGTCACGCTGTGGCCTGATCATCGGGGAGGGGGTTGAGGAAATTGCTGCACCACTTCCGCTCTACCACAGTTACGCATTTTTGCTGCATTGTCTGGCTATGCCTTATGCCGGCAATCTCAGCGTTCTGATACCGAATCCCAGAGACCTTGATAGCGTGCTGAGCGCTTTTGTAAAGCACAAAATCAGTGGCTTTGTCGGCATTAACACCCTCTATCTGGCCTTGCTTGAACATCCTCCTTTCTGCGCGCTTGACTTCAGCGATCTTCGATTTTGTGGAGCGGGTGGAATGGCTCTGTCGTCCTCGATAGCCAAGCGTTGGGAGCACCTGACGGGTTGTGAGATCTTTGAGGGGTATGGCCTCACCGAATGCTCTCCAGTGGTCTCTGTGAATTTGCCCGGTAAAGTGCGACTGGGCACGGTTGGCGAACTTGTGCCTGAGACAGAGATTATGGCGGTCGACGACGCTGGACAGACGGTAGGTATCGGAGAGCGCGGCGAGGCCTGCATCAGAGGGCCGCAGGTGATGCTGGGGTACTGGCAGCAAGCAGAGGCAACCCGTGACGCCATTACCGAAGACGGCTGGTTTAGGACCGGCGATTATGTAGAAATCAGTGAAGATGGATACATCACAGTTGTTGACAGAAAAAAGGACATGATTCTTGTTTCTGGATTCAATGTCTTTCCCACTGAAATCGAAGATTGGGTGAATCAGCATCCGGACGTGCTTGAATCTGCTGCGATAGGCGTTCCGGACGAGCGCCGCGGTGAGCGGGTGAAGCTTTATGTTGTGCGAAAGGCTGAAACCCTCTCTGTGGAAGAAATCACAGAGCATTGCGCCCTCGGGCTGACAGCCTACAAAATGCCCAAAGAAATTGTTTTTGCGGATGAGCTTCCTAAATCCCTGATTGGGAAGATCCTGCGAAAAGAGCTCAAATAATCGCTCTTGAGCCGCTCTCTGAACCCTTCCCTGACGTGAAAAATGACATGCTGATCGAAGATCTGGAAAAACGGTTACCGGACTGTCAGTCTGGTGACCAGTTCCGATTTCGCAGACGGCTGGCCGCGCAGCGAAAGAAAATGCCGGGCGGCGATCAGGCGAAGGCGCTGAATCAGTTAGCAAAAGAAATTCAGCAGTCAGTCAGAGCCTGTCAGGCCCGTGATATGGCCATCCCCAGACAGATGTGCTACCCGGCTGAGTTGCCGGTAAGTGAAAATGCCTCGAAACTGGTTCAGCTTATTCGCGATCATCAGGTGTTGATCGTGGCGGGTGATACGGGGTCAGGTAAAACAACTCAGTTGCCAAAGATCTGCCTGGAAGCGGGTTTAGGGCGAAGAGGTCTGATTGGTCATACGCAACCCAGGCGTCTGGCTGCTTCGTCCGTGGCGGCCAGAATAGCTGAGGAACTGGGAACCGAAGTGGGGAAGGGTATCGGTTTTCAGGTCAGATTCAGTGAGAGAACCGCGCCTGAAACGTATCTGAAGGTGATGACCGATGGCATTCTGCTGGCTGAAATTCAACAAGACAGGTTCCTTAATCGATATGAAGCGCTGATCATAGATGAAGCGCACGAGAGGTCGCTCAATATCGATTTTCTTCTGGGTTATCTGAAGGGACTCCTTCGCCGCAGGCCAGATCTTAAACTCATCGTCACTTCGGCTACTATCGACGTCGAGAAATTTTCAGCACACTTCGATGATGCTCCTATCATGAGAATATCTGGCCGAACCTTTCCGGTCGAGATTGAATACGCCCCGCTGAGTACAGACGCTGAAAAACTGAATCAACCGGAAACGATGGCTGAGGCTGTCGTCTCAGCGGCAAAGCGGATCCGGGAACGGGATTCGGAATTGAAACAACATACTGGCGATGTTCTGGTGTTCCTTGCAACAGAAAGAGAGATTCGGGATACCGCGCAGGCCTTACGTCGAGCGCGTCTTCCGGATACTGAGATTTTGCCGCTGTACGCGCGCCTCCGACAGTCAGAGCAGGCACGGATATTCACAGCCCACAAGGGGCGCAGGATTGTGCTTTCTACGAATGTGGCAGAAACCTCAATCACTGTTCCCGGTATCAACTATGTGATCGACACCGGGCTAGCGCGAACCAGTCGCTACAGTATCCAGAGCAAAATACAAAGACTCCCGATCGAACGCATTTCGAAGGCGAGCGCCAATCAAAGAAAAGGTCGCTGCGGCAGGCTTGCTGAGGGCTTCTGTATCAGGCTGTATTCTGAAGCGGATTTTGAAAGCCGCGATGAGTTTACTGATCCGGAAATTATGCGAACGAATCTGGCATCGGTCATTCTGAGGATGCTTTCCTTAAAAATAGGAGATATCACCAAGTTTCCCTTCCTGGAAGCGCCAGAGTCGAGAGCTGTCAACGATGGCTTTAAATTGTTGGAAGAATTAAACGCTATTGACGGGAAGAAGCAGCTCACGCAAGCAGGTCGGCAAATGGCCAGTCTGCCGGTAGATCCAAAGCTGGCCCGGATGCTTGTGGCTGCGAATGCGCAGGGCTGTCTCAGTGAACTGTTGATTATTGTGAGCGCGCTGAGTATTCAGGATCCGAGGGAGCAGGGTGCCGGAAGTAAAGAACAGGCAGAAGAAGCCCGGCATGAGTTTCGCCACCCGGATTCAGATTTCCTCAGTTTCAAAAATCTGTGGGATTCATATGAGGAAATCCGACAGAGCGCTTCACAGTCGCAGTTGAGAAAGTATTGTAAAACTTACCATCTGAGCTACATGCGCATGCGGGAATGGCGGGAGGTTCACCGACAATTGCTGGTGACTTGTCAGCAATTAAAGTTCCGTATGAACCGTGAGCCAGCGGAATATTCATCAATACACAAGGCAATCCTCAGTGGGGCAATCAGCCAGGTTGCCTGCCACCAGGAAGGTAAAGTCTATCAGGGAGTTCGGAATAAGAAATTCCTGCTGATAAAGAGTTCTGCTCTGGCGGGAAGGCGCCCGCGATGGATTGTGACGTCAGGGCTCATTGAAACCTCTCAGGCTTTTGCCAGCGTCGCTGCAAAAATTGAACCTGAATGGGCTGAAGAGGCGGCACTGCACCTCGTTAAGAGCGAAATCTATGAGCCGCACTGGAGCAAAAAACGCCAGCAAGTTATTGCCCACGAAAAAATCAGTCTATTAGGACTCACGCTTATCGAAAAGAGAGTGATTTCCTGTAGAAAGCTGGATCCGGAACTGGCTAGAGAGTTGTTTATCAAGCAGGGGCTGGTGACTGATGAGGTTGTTCTGAAATCGCCATTGCTTGCTCATAACCGGCGCTTTCTCAAGCAGCTTGAAAAGGAAGAGGAAAAGCTGCGCAGGCCTGAGTTGCTGCTCAGCGAGCGAGATATCTATCGGTTTTATGAAAAGGCTCTCCCGTCTCAGTTGGCCTCCACCGCGGAACTGGCCCATTGGCTAAAAACTGCCTCTGCGCAAGAGACAAGTAAGCTCGAAATGACCCGATCGAACCTGGTTGAGTCTGATAAAGCGTATCCGGACGAGTCTTTCTTTCCAGATCAGGCGGCAATTCACAATAACAAACTTACACTCAACTACCAATTCAAACCGGGCCACGACCGAGATGGAGCGACACTGGAAGTTCCTCGTGCAGTACTGACTCAATTGCGGCAGTCTGATCTGGACTGGGCCGTACCGGGTATTCTGCGAGATCGATCGATAGCACTTCTGAAGACCCTGCCAAAGTCTTTAAGAAAACAGCTGATCCCCATCAGTGGCTTCGTCGACAGCATACTGCCCCAGATGGCTGCCGGCGACGGGGATTTTATTTCTGCACTTTGCATACAGATAAGACGTGCAAAAGGAATATCCTTGTGCGCCAGCGATTTTGACGAAAATCGTCTGCCCGCTCATTTAAGGCTGAAAATCAAAGTTCTTGACAGTAAGGGCAAGGAGGTTGGGTACGCGACAGACTTAAAGGCGCTACAGCAAGAGCACGCCGGGGAGAGGTATTCCGCCGAAGTGAATGCCAGTGGTTTATTCGGGCATGAGCTGGAGTGCACCGGAATGCGGGACTGGGAATGCGGTGATCTGCCGGAATCGGTAAGCCTCGGCGAAGAACTGGTGCTGGTGAGATATCCGGCACTGGTAGACGAGCAAACGGGTGTAGGAGTTCGGTTATTCGCAGAAGAAGACCGTGCAATGGCATCTCATCGCAAAGGGCTATTACGCCTTTACATGCTGAAAAACGCGCAGTTGAAGAAAGCAGCAAAAAAGCAGCTCGAACACTTTCAGCAGAAACACGTACTGAAATTTCCGCCCGGGATGTCGAATCTTCCGACAGAAGCTGTTGCAGCCAGTTATGTAAAAGCGTTTGCTGTGCGTGAAAAATCCATTCGCAGTCGAGCGGCTTTTAGTGCCCAGTACGACGATTGTCGCGGAGAATTGATCACATGGGTTAATCGTCTTGAAGTCCTACTGGAGAAAATTTTAGAGGGGCGCCTATCCGTTCAGAGGCAACTGAGCCGGCTTCGATCCGGGCGGGAACACTATGCGGCCGATGACGTTGAATCGCAGCTGCATCAGCTTCTGCGGGCCGGTTTCGTTGTTGACACAGCCTGGGAGTGGCTTGAGCAGTACCCCCGATATATCCAGGCCATTCTCAAAAGACTGGAGTTTGCACCTCATCTCGGAGCGAGGGATCAGGAGCTGACTGCCAATATTCAGTCGTATTGGCGAAGATATGAAGCCCAAAGTGATCAGAAGCACACAGAGAAACAGCCGGAAGTTGATTTATTGCGCTGGATGATCGAAGAATACCGGGTGTCCTGTTTTGCGCAATCTCTCGGTACGAAGCTTCCAGTGTCAGAAAAGCGCTTAGAGAAACTGATCCGATCGTTCGATGGCTGATCTACTCCGTTTCAACAAAGAAAGGCTGCCGGCTCAAATCAGGCAGGAGACCGTCCGGTCTGACCAGGCCGCGCTTTATCAAAGAATTTTGTGACGACCTGCGATAATAACGACTGACTTTGACAGCGACAGGAGGCCAGCGCATCAAATCTGTACTTCGCATCTGCCTGATTTGTGGTCTGTTGTCTTCAGTTATGCCTGCTGTCGCGCAATCCCCCGATCCCTGGATTGATAACAACAGGCGAATTTATGCGCTTAACGATTTTTTTGATCGCCTCATTATCCGCCCGGTAGCGACTACCTATCGCAGTTTGCTGCCAAGGTTTGCTCGTCAGGGGGTCGGGAACTTTTTCAGCAACGTGGATGAAATTAACGTATTCGTCAATGATCTGCTTCAGTTCAAACTGGGCCACGCTGTCAGCGATACCGGCCGCTTCGTGCTGAACAGTACGGTTGGTTTAGGGGGCTTTCTTGATATTGCCAGCAGTGTAGGCCTTGATAAAAACGAGGAGGACTTCGGGCAGACTCTTGCCTTCTGGGGTGTTGGTGCTGGGCCTTATCTGGTGCTTCCGGTTTTCGGTGCCAGTAATGTTCGCGATACCTTTGGACTTGTCTTGGATACCGTGTTTAACCCGATACAGTACTACAGGGAGAGTGCGCTCCGGTATCCACTCCTGCTGCTGGAAGAGCTTGATACAAGGGCTGCTTATCTGGCCTTAGACGACCTGGTGGTGGGTGATCGTTATTTGTTCATAAGAGAAGCGTATGTCCAACGCAGGAACTTCCTGGTAAAAGACGGGGTCGTTGAGGATGAATTCGGGGCATTTTAGCATTTCTCCTTCGCACCACAGGCGTCGGATCCGCAACAGCCCTAACTTTCCCTGGCGATGATTTTTGCTTTGATGAAGTCCGTATGAGAGACGTAGATAAGGTCAGACACTTTCCTGATCAGGTGTTCCTCATACATATCAATTTGTTCATCTGAAAAGGCGATCCGCCACATATCCTGAACCAGCTGAAGTTTTTGGGAATAGCTGTACTCATCGTTAATCAGACGGGTGAATTCGTAAAGTGAAGTTGCCTGATCCGCTCCCTCTTGCGCCAGACGCGTCAACTCCTGAATGTCTTCTTCCTGAATGTGCAAACTGCTTTGCAGAAGAGAGACGAGTTCAGATTTTTCCCTGTCATCGAGTTCATGGTCCGCTTTCATGACTTCAATAAAAAGGGCAGCGCAGGCGAGCTGGGTCTCTGACGCGATTTGCTTGTCAGGCGACGGAGGTTTAGCCAGCTTTTCGTCAAAAAATGCTTTGATGGAACTCAGCATGTGAACTTCCCATACGTGTTTGCAGCCTTCGGGACTGGATTTCAATCCACCAGATCCAGAGCATCCATTATGACATCAATTCCCGCATCAGGTAGATAACTATTCTCACTTAAGTGTCTTCGGAACTGTTTTCCTCCTGGCTGACCCTTATACAGCCCGAGAAGGTGTCGGCTCATGTGTTTCAGGGGCGTCCCTTTGGCAAGCTCCTGCTCGACATAGGGCAGGTAGTTCATCAGATAGTCCCTGCGCTGACGTATCGGGGTGTTGGTCTCATAGAAAAAAGGATCGACTTGATGGAGGATAAAGGGATTCTGGTAGGCTTCGCGGCCCAGCATCACACCATCAACCACCTCCATCAGGCCTTGTGCCTGCGTGAGGCTGGTGATGCCGCCATTGATGACAATAGTGAGCTCCGGGAAGGTTTCTTTGACGGCAAACACCCTTTCATAGCGCAGAGGGGGGATTTCGCGATTTTCTTTCGGGCTCAATCCCGACAAGACGGCGATTCGGGCGTGAATGATGAATACCTTACACCCCGCTGCGGCGACCTTTTCCACAAACTGAAGCAGATCTGACAGGGACTCTCGATTGTCAATGCCAATTCGGGACTTCACCGTTACCGGGCAGTCCACCTCGCCCTGCATACTGGCAACGCAGCGAGCAACCAGTTCTGGTCTGGCCATCAGGCAGGCTCCGAATGCGCCAGACTGGACACGGTCGCTGGGACACCCGACGTTCAGGTTGATTTCATCGAAGCCCGCTTTCTGGCCCAGCGTCGCTGCTTCGGCCAGTTCGTCCGGGTCACTGCCTCCAAGCTGAAGGGCCACAGGGTGCTCGCAAGGATCGTGTTGAAGCAGATAGTTCGCATCACCGTACTTCAGGGCGGCGCTGGTTACCATCTCGGTATACAGTAAGGCGTTTTTACTGAACTGTCGCAGAAATACCCGATCATGACGATCTGTCCAGTCCATCATTGGTGCGACGCAAAATGCATGCCTGTGCACAGCGGTGATCTCTAATTAGCAGGGGCGCATGTGATATCCGATGCCATCTGATTAGTCAAGAATTCGCGCAGTGCCTTAGGCTTTGCGCGTCAATGGCGTATAATTGCCAGCCTGAACGGCAACGCCAAGTCCCAAACTTTCGTAAAGCTTAGATTTATTATGCCAACTGTGAAAACCCGTATCGCTCCTTCGCCCACCGGTGACCCACATGTTGGGACGGCTTACATTGCGCTGTTTAACCGGTGCTTTGCGCAGCAGCATGGCGGTAAATTCCTGCTGCGCATTGAAGATACCGATCAGCAGCGTAGCACGTCAAAATCTGAGCAGGAGATCCTTGATGCGCTTGCCTGGCTTGGTTTGAGCTGGGATGAGGGTGTGGGCGTTGGCGGGGATCACGGTCCCTATCGTCAGAGCGAGCGCGCTGACATCTATCGCGACCATATTGAGATCCTGTTGGAGAAAGGGTCTGCCTTTCCCTGCTTCTGTTCTGCCCAGAGACTTGACGAGGTACGTCATGCGCAAATGGCTGCCAAACAGACGCCCGGATATGATGGACACTGCCTGTCTCTGGATCATGCGGAACGGCAAAGGAAGATTCAGAGTGGTGAGCCGTATGTCATTCGCATGGTAGTCCCGGATCAGGGCGAGTGTCATTTCACGGACCTTTTGCGGGGTGAAGTCACTATCCAGTGGGCCCAGGTAGACATGCAGGTGCTGATGAAGTCTGATGGTCTGCCAACCTACCATTTTGCGAACGTGGTGGATGACCACCTGATGGGCATCACGCATGTTATCCGGGGTGAAGAGTGGATTAATTCGGTACCGAAACACGTCCTGTTGTACGAGTATTTCGGCTGGGATACGCCGGTATTTTGTCACATGCCGCTGCTGAGGAATCCGGATAAGAGCAAGCTCAGCAAACGAAAGAATCCCACCAGTATCAATTACTATCGTGATATGGGCTACTTGCCAGAAGCGGTGGTGAATTATCTGGGCCTCATGGGATGGTCAATGCCTGGCGGCGAGGAAAAATTCTCCCTGACTGATATGAGCTCGGCATTCGACATCCTGCGCGTATCGCTGGGCGGGCCGATTTTCGATGTGGAAAAGCTGGATTGGCTGAATGGGAGATATCTGCGGGAAGAGCTCAGTGATGAAGAATTTGCGTCACGCTACCTGCAATGGGCCAATAAGGGGAACCGCTTAGGCAGAATAGTGCCGCTGGTTCAGCCGCGTGTTGAGAAGTTCAGCGATGTGATTGGCCTCGGTGCTCAGTTTCTGGACGGCCTTGTTGCCATCGATGCGGCGCGGTTTGAGCACAAAAATCTGAGCGCTGAACAAAGCATCAAGATACTGCAATTCAGTCTGTGGCGATTGGAAGGCCTGCAAGTCTGGAGCCGGGAACAGATCGAAGAAACTTTGCTTGACCTTGCGGAGCGAATGGACTTGAAGATTCGTGATTTTCTCTTTCCTGTTTTTATCGGCATCAGCGGCAGTGCCGTTTCCACCTCGGTGATGGACAGCCTCTCGATTCTGGGTCTTGATCTCTCTCGGGCGCGTCTTCGGCATGCTATTACCGTGCTTGGCGGGGTGTCCAAGAAGCTGTCAAAAAGCCTAGAGAAAGAATATCAGGCCCTCGGGAACCGGACAGCGGATTGAGGGAGGTTTCATTGACAGCTTGGCAGGCTGTGCTTAGAATGCGCGTCTTCCGTCGACAGGCGGCTGTGGGGCCTTAGCTCAGCTGGGAGAGCGCAACACTGGCAGTGTTGAGGTCACCGGTTCGATCCCGGTAGGCTCCACCATTTCTCTGCACACTGCGCTTAATCAGCCTGAAAATCTATTCACTGCCAGCTTCGCTGCCTGCCGCCTTGCTCCGTAGCCGCCTTGGCTGCCCAACTTAAAATCCGACCCCCGAACCAGATGTTTTGCAAATTGTACCGGCTGCGCGGTGACTGCAGCCTGGACCGCGGTCTACAGGCTGCGGGATGTGACGTCGAGCTATTACGGCGGATGGCAGCGACCGGTGGCTATCGGGAATCGGGATAGTCTCTTTGGGTATAGCCCTGATAGAGTTGACGGGGCCGACCGATGCGGTAGTTTTCACTGAGCATCTCATGCCAGTGGGCGATCCAGCCTGGCGTTCGACCCGTCGCAAAAATCACGGTGAACAGGCTTGTTGGGATGCCGATTGCCTTCAGAATGATGCCGGAGTAGAAATCCACATTCGGGAACAGTTTGCGCTCGATGAAGTAGTCATCCTCAAGAGCAATTTTCTCCAGTTTCTTTGCAATTCTCAACAGAGGGTCATTCTCACTGCCCAACTCTTCAAGAACCTCGTCGCAGATGCCCCTGATCACAGTTGCTCTGGGGTCGTAGTTCTTGTAGACGCGATGTCCGAATCCCATCAGTCTGAATGGGTCGTCCTTGTCTTTGGCTCGGGCAATAAACTCTTCTATTCTGGATTCGTCCCCTATTTGATTCAGCATGTCCAGCACAGCTTCATTTGCGCCGCCGTGAGCAGGCCCCCAGAGCGCAGCAATACCGGAAGCGATGCAGGCATACGGATTGGCACCCGTGGATCCTGCGAGTCGCACGGTTGAAGTCGACGCGTTCTGCTCATGATCCGCATGGAGCAGGAAGAGTGTGTCGACAGCTTTGGCCAGCACCGGGCTGACTTTGGGCGGCTCGCAAGGGGTGCCGAACATCATATGCAGGAAATTTTCAGCGAAGCCCATGTCATTTTGTGGATACATAAAAGGCTGGCCGATTCCGTGCTTATAGCACATTGCCGCCAAAGTGGGCATCTTGGCTATCACGCGGTGCGCGGCTTTGATCCGGTGTTCAGGGTTGTCGTTGTCCAGACTGTCATGGTAGAACGCCGATAGGGCCCCAACCACGCCGCACAGCATTGCCATGGGGTGTGCAGTGCGAGGAAATCCCCTGAAGAACTGATGGATCGCTTCGTCGACCATGGTGTGATAGCGGATGGAATTGACGAATTGGTCGTGTTGAGCAGTATCCGGCAGTTCGCCATGCAACAGCAGATAGCACGTCTCCAGGAAGTTCGATTTCTCCGCCAGTTGCTCTATAGGGTAGCCACGGTGGAGAAGGACGCCTGCCGCCCCATCGATATAGGTGATCTTCGACTCACAGGAGGCCGTTGAAACAAATCCGGGATCGTAGGTAAAAACGCCTTGACTGACGAGTCCTCTGACATCAACGACGTCAGGTCCAGTACTGCCTTGATAAACGGGGAGGTCGATAGTATCTGCGTTCCCGTCGATTTTTAGCTGGGCCTTTATTTCGGTCATTCCTTGCTCCTACTCAGTGGGTATTCCCGATTCAGGAAAGGTTTTTATAAATTGTTTTAAAACAGTGTCTTAAAGGGGTTAATTAATGCAATAAGTTGCTTAAGATAAGGCGAAAATCGGGCAGCAAGGATAGGGAGTTAGCGATACGATTGTCAAATCTCCTTGGCCTGTCGCTGGGCCGGGGTTCCTTGCATGGTCGCTACCTCGGGATGTCTGTCTCACAGAGGTTGCGACAAACCGGTGGCTTTCTCGTTGGTAGCAACAACCCCGTATGAGTAAGCGGCGTACGGTTTTTGGGCGTACCGTATTGATTTTCGTCAAGTTTTTGACGATTTAAGGGTAATTTGACAAACCATTGTCATAATCGAAGGCCTGACCCCAGGTTTTATTGTATTGGAAAGGTCTAGCGAATATACTCGTTGCCCGTTCAAGTAGTTAATTTGTAACAAAATTTCCGGTGGCCGACGCTGTAGCTCTGAGCGTCGATTGCGCACATAAAAATAATCCTTATGCGACGGTATGTTATCACGTGAAAGACACTCGCCCCGTTAACCTTGATCTGACGACAGTCAAATTCCCGCTGCCTGCGATAACCTCGATTCTCCACAGAATCTCCGGTGTTGCCTTGTTTTTCGGCATCGGCGTTGTGCTTTATCTACTGCAGCTTTCGCTCGAATCAGAAGCCGGATTCGAGCGGGTGACGGAGTTGCTCCGCGCGACTCCGGTCAAGCTCATGGTCTGGCTGATTCTTGCAGGCCTGTTGTACCACCTGATCGCAGGGATAAAACACCTGCTGATGGACTGGGGGCTCGGTGAAAGCCGGGAAGGGGCTCTGCGAGGCGCGCAAGTTACCCTGATACTTGCCCTTGTTGCGGCAGTTTTGTCTTGGGGGATGATATGGTAACCAATGCCACAAGTTTCAGCAGATCCGGTTTGTCTGACTGGATCATTCAGCGCTTCAGCGCGGTCATTCTGGCGGCCTACACCCTGTTCATACTGGCTGTGCTAGGGGCTACGCCTGAGCTGGATTATGAGAGCTGGCGAGCAGTCTTCAGCCAGAATTCTGTGCGCCTGTTCAGCATTATTTCTTTGTTTGCGCTCTGCGGACACACCTGGGTCGGGATGTGGACGGTTGGAACCGACTACCTGACTGGCAGGCAATTGGGGGGCAAGGGCACCTTCATAAGACTTATTTATCAGTCATTCTGCGTTCTGCTCATTGCGGTGTATCTGCTCTGGGGCATTCAGATATTTTGGGGTAGTTAGATGTCGGGTTATCGAAGTATTTCTTTTGACGCAGTGATCGTCGGCGGTGGCGGAGCCGGCATGCGTGCTGCGCTGCAGCTCGCGCAGTCAGGATACAAAACTGCTGTGATTTCCAAGGTGTTTCCGACGCGATCGCACACGGTGTCTGCACAAGGGGGTATCACCTGTGCGATCGCCAGTGCAGATCCGAATGATGATTGGCGTTGGCACATGTATGACACGGTGAAAGGATCAGACTACATCGGTGATCAGGATGCCATTGAATACATGTGCAGTGAGGGTCCGCAGACCGTTTTTGAGCTCGAGCACATGGGGCTGCCGTTCTCCCGGACCGACAACGGTCGGATTTACCAGCGTCCTTTTGGCGGCCAGTCGAAAGATTTCGGTAAAGGAGGGCAAGCCGCGCGGACTTGTGCAGCAGCCGACCGCACGGGCCATGCGCTTTTGCACACGCTCTATCAGGGGAACGTCAAAAACAATACTGTCTTTTTTAACGAATGGTATGCCACTGACCTAGTTAAGAATCAGGACGGTGCGGTAGTCGGCGTCATGGCGATCTGCATCGAAAACGGTGAGACGGTGTTTATCCAATCCAAAGCCACGGTTTTTGCAACGGGCGGTGCGGGACGGATCTATGCTTCAACAACTAATGCTCTGATCAATACCGGCGACGGAGTCGGCATGGCTATGCGCGCGGGTTATCCCATGCAGGACATGGAAATGTGGCAGTTTCACCCGACCGGAATTTATGGCGCCGGGACTTTGGTTACGGAGGGCTGCCGGGGTGAAGGCGGCTATCTGATCAACAAAGATGGCGAGCGATTTATGGAGCGCTATGCGCCTAACGCCAAGGATCTCGCCGGGCGCGATGTCGTTGCCCGATCGATGGTGTTGGAAATACTGGAAGGGCGGGGCTGCGGTGAGCATGGAGATCATGTCAAGCTCAAGCTCGATCATCTTGGTGAGGAAGTGCTGAATGCAAAATTGCCAGGCATTCTTGAGCTGTCCCGAACCTTTGCTCACGTGGATCCGGTGAAGGAGCCTATTCCCGTTGTGCCCACCTGTCACTACATGATGGGTGGTATTCCGACCAATGTTCATGGCCAGGCTCTCACCCAGACAGACGATGGTGAGGATGAAATTATCCCGGGGCTTTTTGCGGTCGGAGAAGTCGCTTGCGTTTCCGTACATGGCGCTAACCGTCTGGGCGGAAACAGCCTTCTTGATCTCGTCGTTTTTGGTCGTGCCGCGGGCAAGCACATTGAAGAAATGCTGTCCCAGGGCGTTGAGCAGCGCCAGGTGGCCCAGACCGATATTGAAGAGGCATCCCAGCGTCTAGTAAAGCTCAATGAGTCGACCTCCGGTGAGAGTATTCCTGCGCTGCGGGCGGAGTTGCAGCAGGTGATGCAGAATCACTTTGGCGTATTCCGCAGTGGTGACTTCATGAAGGAAGGCGTGCAAAAACTGGCGGCCCTGAGGGAGCGTCTTAATAACATCTACCTGGAAGATAAAAGCGCGACGTTCAACACGGCGCGTATTGAGGCGCTTGAGCTGCAGAATCTTTTTGAGGTCGCTGAGGCGACTGCTATTGCTGCTGAGGGAAGGACTGAGAGTCGCGGAGCGCATGCGCGGGATGATTTCCGTGAGCGCGATGATGAAAACTGGCTGTGCCATTCCATGTATTTTCCAGGAGAAAAGCGGATCGGCAAGCGCGATGTGAATTTTACGCCACGCACGGTCGACACGTTTCAGCCGAAAGTCCGAACCTATTAATCAACTGCTGCACGTCGTAAATAAACGTCTGTGTGATTTAAAAGAGAGTTATTGATACCGTGTTAGTCAGCATCTACCGATATAACCCCGAAGTTGATACCAAGCCCAGTATGCAAGAATACGAAGTGGATCTGCCCGAAGGTAAAGATCTCATGGTTCTTGACGTACTCGCCTTAGTCAAGGAGCAGGATGCTTCTGTGGCTTACCGGCGTTCCTGCAGAGAAGGTGTTTGCGGCTCTGACGGGATGAACATTAACGGCACCAACGGACTGGCCTGTATCACGCCGCTGTCGGCTGTGGGTGGTCCTGCAAACAAACTGGTGCTTCGTCCGCTGCCTGGCTTGCCAGTCATCCGTGACTTGGTGGTCGATATGGCCATCTTTTATCAGCAATTTGAAAAGGTACAGCCCTATCTGATCAACGATGCACCTGCGCCTGCTATTGAGCGCTTGCAAACGCCTGAAGACAGAGCAAAGTTGGATGGTCTTTACGAGTGTATTCTGTGCGCATGCTGCAGTACGAATTGTCCGTCATTCTGGTGGAACCCGGACAAGTTTATCGGGCCTGCCGGACTTCTTCAGGCATATCGTTTTCTGGCAGACAGCCGAGACACAGCGACCGAAGAACGACTTTCTGATTTAGATGATCCGTTCAGTGTGTTTCGCTGCAGGGGGATCATGAACTGTGTGGCAGTGTGTCCTAAGGGGCTTAACCCCACACGAGCTATTGGGCATATCAGGAGTATGCTGATTTCTCAGGGAACCTGAGTACGCAGATGGCAAAACTGATGCCCGAGGCATCAAAATGTGCCGGTTAATGCTCGTTTTAGGACAACAGTGATGCACGAGAACATCATGGAATTAATGTGGAGTACGGGGCATCTGTCCGGCTCCAACGCCGAATACGTCGAAGAACTCTACGAAGACTACCTGACGGATCGTGAATCCGTTCCAGAACAGTGGTGTGCGTTTTTTGACTCCCTTGCCTCTGCCGTCATGGAAAACGGCGATCCCGATGTTTCTCATGCCAGCATCCGGCGGGATTTTAAAGCACTCAGTAAAGTCAGTCGTTATGCGCCGGTCCTCAGTAATGAAGCGGTCGTCAATTCGGATCACGAAAACAAACAGGTTCACGTACTGCAGCTGATCAGTTCCTACCGGGTCAGAGGGCATCAGAAGGCGAAATTGGATCCGCTTGGCATCATGCACAGGGAAAGAGTGCCTGATCTTGAACTCGAATTTCATGATCTCTCGCCGGTCGATTTTTCCACCGTTTTCCAGACCGGGTCTCTGTTCGTCAGCAAGCAGAAGGCAACGCTGAGAGAGATGGTCGATACGCTGGAGCGGATCTACTGCGGTTCAGTTGGCTATGAGTTCATGCATATCGTCAATCTCGAAGAGAAACAGTGGATACAGCAAAGAATTGAGAGCAATGACGGCTATCCGACGTTTGAAAACGACGTTAAACGACATCTTCTTGAGCGTCTGACTGCGGCAGAGGGTCTGGAAAAACATCTTGATTCCAAGTATCCGGGTACCAAACGTTTCGGTCTGGAGGGCGGCGAGAGCCTGATACCTGCGCTGGATGAGCTGGTCCAGCGATCCGGAAAATACGGCGCGAAAGAGATCGTACTGGGTATGGCCCATCGCGGTCGCCTGAATGTGCTGGTGAATATCCTTGGGAAAAACCCAGCGGATCTGTTCGATGAATTTGAGGGTCGGGCCGTCTATCAGAGCTCTGGTGATGTGAAATATCATCAGGGCTTTTCGTCCAATATTATGACGGCCGGTGGTGAGCTCCACATGGCGATGGCATTTAACCCTTCCCACCTGGAAATTGTCGCACCTGTTGTTGAAGGCTCAGTTCGAGCCCGTCAGTCCCGGCGGAATGATGACTCCGGTGATCTTGTGGTGCCCGTAATCTGTCATGGAGATGCTGCGTTCGCAGGGCAGGGTGTGGTAATGGAAACTTTCCAAATGTCCAATACCCGCGCTTACTCCACCGGCGGTACGGTGCACATCATCGTGAATAATCAGGTCGGATTTACGACCAGTCGTCAGGATGATGCGAGGTCGACAGAATACGCCACTGATGTAGCAAAAATGGTTCAGGCCCCGATATTCCACGTCAACGCGGATGACCCGGAGGCTGTTCTATTCGTGACGCAACTGGCGCTGGATTTCCGTTACGCGTTCAAAAAAGATGTGGTGATAGATTTGGTGTGTTACCGAAGACGGGGGCACAACGAAACAGACGAGCCTTCCGGTACACAGCCCCTCATGTATGCGGCGATCAAGAAGCATCGCTCAACTCGCGCCTTGTATGCAGAAAGCCTCATCGCTCAGGGAATACTCTCGGAAAGCGAAGCGAACGCACTGAGCGCGAATTTCCGGAAAGAGCTCGATACCGGACAGCACGTTGTGAAGAGTCTGGTCAAAGAGCCTTCTGTTGAACTCTTCGTGGACTGGAGCCCTTATCTTGGGCACGACTGGAGTCCGCACTACAACACCTCTCTGCCGGTCACGCAGTTGCGCGCACTGGCAAAAAAACTGGTTGAGCTTCCTGCTGATTTATCACTGCAAAGGCAGGTTCAAAAGGTATATCAGGATCGCTCAGCGATGGCCGCCGGTGAAACGGCAGTTGACTGGGGGTTTGCAGAAACCCTCGCTTACGCGAGTATCCTGACCAGCGGTAATAAAGTGAGGATCACTGGCCAAGATGTGGGTCGTGGCACGTTCTCTCACCGACATGCAGTAATACACGACCATAAAACTGGGAATGCCTACATACCTCTTGAGGAACTTGCAAAAGGCCAGAGTGATTTTTCGATTTATGATTCCTTGCTCTCTGAAGAAGCGGTGCTCGCGTTTGAGTACGGGTATTCAACCACCACGCCGAATGCTTTGGTGATTTGGGAGGCGCAGTTCGGGGATTTCGCCAATTCGGCGCAGGTTGTCATTGATCAATTCATTACCAGCGGCGAGCAGAAATGGAACAGGCTTTGCGGATTGACTCTGTTGCTGCCGCATGGATACGAAGGGCAGGGGCCTGAACACAGTTCGGCGCGCCTTGAGCGCTTTTTGCAGCTGTCGGCGGAACATAATATTCAGGTCTGCCTTCCCACGACAGCTGCGCAGGTTTTTCACATGCTGCGCAAACAAGTTCTGTGTCCGCTTCGCAAGCCGCTCGTTGTCATGTCTCCCAAGAGTTTGCTTCGGCACAAAGAGACCGTTTGTACCCTAGAAGAGCTTGCCGAAGGTAGCTTTCAGGTTGTCATTAATGAAACTGATGAGCTCGACAAAGCCCGCGTCAGAAAGCTGATCTTCTGCAGTGGCAAGGTTTACTACGATCTCAGGAGCGAACGTCGAAAGAGAGAAATCAAGGATATTGCCATAATTCGCTTGGAGCAGTTGTATCCGTTCCCGCATGAGGATTTTGAGGGCTGTCTCTCTGAATACAAGAACGTCAAAGAAATAACCTGGTGCCAGGAGGAGCCGATGAATCAGGGCGCCTGGTATTCCAGCCAGCACCACTTACGGCGGGCGATTCATCGCTTATTTCCAGAAATCTGGCTTGAATATGCGGGGCGGGAAGCTTCTGCCGCTGCCGCGGCGGGCTATCCGGCCCTGCATTTGAGTCAGCAAGAACAGTTTATCAATGACGCCCTTAGCTAGAGTGCTGACATCTGAATTTGAGTAATGGGCCTGTTGCCCTTCAATTAGGAACTATCATGACAACCGAGATAAAAGCCCCGCAGCTTCCGGAATCAGTACCAGACGGCACAATAGCCACCTGGTACAAAAATGTTGGTGAGAAGGTTGCACGGGATGACCTGCTTGTGGATATCGAGACTGACAAGGTCGTAATTGAAGTCGTTGCGCCAGATGATGGGGTGCTGGCAGAAATTTTGAAAGTGTCTGGTGAGACAATCACGAGTAACGAGGCTATCGCGAAATTTGAGGTCGGAACCGAAGAAGGGGTCAGTGGCAGCCCCTCCGCACAGGTGAAGGCTGTCTCAAATGAGACTGTGAGCGCTCCGACGGCTAGTGAGAGCGCTGCGCTCTCTCCGGCGGCGCGAAAACTCATCGAGGAAAACAGCCTTGCAGTAAATGAAATCTCCGGAACCGGGAAAGACGGCCGCATTACCAAGGAAGATGTAGTAAATCACCTTTCCGCTCAGAGTTCGACGACGCCGAAGTCAAATGAAGGCGGGCCAGCGCAAGAGGTTTCAATCAGCTCGGAAGGCCGGATTGAAGAGCGCGTGCCCATGAGCAGGCTGAGGGCAAAAGTGGCTGAACGCCTGCTTACTGCGACCCAGACGACGGCGATGCTCACCACTTTCAATGAGGTGAATATGCAGCCAGTGATGGATATTCGAGCGAAATATAAAGAAGAATTTGAAAAAGCCCATGACGGGGTGCGGCTCGGATTTATGTCGTTTTTCGTGCGGGCTTCCATTGAAGCTCTGAAACGTTTTCCTGCGGTCAACGCCTCAATAGATGGTAACGATATTGTTTATCATGGCTATCAGGATATTGGCGTTGCGGTGTCTTCTCCTCGCGGGCTTGTGGTTCCTGTATTGCGTAATGCGGACAATATGGGCCTGGCCGGAATCGAGAAGGAGATACGAAATTTTGGTGAAAAGGCCAGAGACGGCAAGTTGGCTATTGAAGAAATGACAGGTGGTACCTTTACCATTTCCAATGGTGGGGTCTTCGGATCGCTGTTATCCACTCCGATTCTAAATCCACCCCAAACTGCGATTTTGGGAATGCATAAGATTCAGGAGAGGCCGATGGCTGTGAGCGGAGAGGTCAAGGTGTTGCCGATGATGTATCTCGCGCTGTCTTATGATCACCGCATGATTGATGGAAAAGAAGCGGTTCAGTTTCTGGTCACCATAAAGGATCTTCTTGAAGATCCCACCAGACTTATTTTGGAAATTTAGTTGGCAGGGCAGCAGGAAAAGTTATGACTAAAGAATACGATGTGGTTGTCATTGGCTCCGGGCCCGCAGGCTACCATGCAGCTATCCGGTGCGGGCAGCTGGGATTCAGTACGGCGTGTATCGAAAAGTGGCAAAACAAGGACAAGAAAACCGTTTTTGGCGGCACTTGTCTTAACGTTGGGTGCATTCCTTCAAAAGCGCTGTTGGATACCTCTCACAAATTCATTGAAGCGCAGCATGATTTTGAAACGCACGGCATCAAAGTTTCCGCAGTAAATATTGATGTGCCGGCGATGATTGAGCGGAAAGATCAGGTGGTTAAGCAGCTGACGTCAGGCGTTGCCGGTTTGCTGTCAGGCAATAAGGTCGATACCTACAGCGGCACAGGCAAAGTGACCTCACCTGAGACAGTTGCAGTCAGCGATCCCGAAGGTGAGACGCTGGAGTTGAGAGCCAAGCACATCATTATTGCTGCCGGATCGGTCCCAATAGAGATACCGCCAACACCAATCGACCAGAACACGATCGTGGACAGCACCGGAGCTCTGGAGTTTCAGGAAGTGCCAAAGAGACTCGGGGTGATTGGCGCGGGGGTTATTGGTCTTGAGCTGGGCAGTGTGTGGGCTCGCCTCGGCGCTGACGTAGTCGTGCTTGAAGCGATGGAGGGCTTTCTGCCGGCAGTGGATCGTCAAATCGCCAAAGAAGCCGCCAAGATTTTCACCAAGCAAGGCCTCCAGATCAAACTGGGCGCCCGGGTTACCGGCAGTAAGCTCAGTGGGGGGAAAGCCAAGAAATCGGTCACTGTTGAGTATACCGACAGTGATGGAGAGCAAAAGGCGACTTTTGACAAGCTGATCGTTGCTGTCGGAAGAAAACCTTATACAGAAGGGCTTTTTGATTCTTCGCTGGGCATCGAACTCGACGAGCGCGGATTCATTAAGGTGGATGAGCAGTGCGCCACTTCCATTCCTTCGATTTACGCCTGTGGAGATGTGGTGAGAGGTCCTATGCTGGCCCATAAAGGTATGGAAGAAGGCATTATGGTTGCTGAGCGTCTTGCTGGGAAAAAAGCTCAGGTCAACTATGAATTGGTTCCCTCTGTCATTTACACGCATCCTGAAATAGCCTGGGTGGGCAAAAATGAAGAGGAGCTCAAGGCGGCCGGCATTGACTATAACGTAGGTGTCTTCCCGTTTGCTGCCAGCGGCCGCGCGCTGGCTGCTAATGATTCAGAAGGTATGGTTAAGATCATTGCCGATGCGGCGACGGACAGGATTTTGGGTTGTCATATTATAGGCCCCAGTGCCGCTGACTTGATGCAGCAGGTAGTGATCGCGATGGAGTTCAGTGCCAGCGCTGAAGACCTCGGTTTGACAATGTTTTCTCATCCTACCCTGTCAGAAGCGGTGCATGAGGCGGCTCTCGCTTCCCTCGGTCACGCAATACACATTGGCAACCGAAGGCGCCGCGCCTAACAAACACCAGCAAGTTAAAGTATGGAGATTCGATGAACCTACACGAATATCAAGCGAAAGCACTTTTCGCCGAATACGGTCTTCCCGTATCAAAAGGTCAGGCGGTTGATACTCCTGAGCAGGCTGCAGCTGCGGCTGCTGACATCGGTGGTGACCGGTGGGTAGTAAAAGCTCAGGTACACGCGGGCGGAAGGGGAAAAGCCGGTGGTGTCAAACTGGTAAATTCCGCCGAGGAGGCTGCGGCGTTCGCGGAGCAATGGCTTGGCAAGAAGCTGGTGACCTATCAAACAGACGCTGAAGGTCAGCCGGTCAGCAAGATTCTTGTTGAATCGTGTACCGATATTGATCAGGAACTTTACCTCGGTGCCGTGCTGGATCGTGCCACGCGGCGGGTGGTATTCATGGCATCGACTGAGGGCGGGGTCGAGATAGAAAAAGTCGCAGAAGAAACCCCTGAAAAAATTCTCAAGGCCAGCATTGATCCGCTCACGGGGGCGCAAGCCTATCAGGGGCGCGATCTGGCCTTCCGTCTGGGCTTGCAGGGTGCGCAGATCAAGCAGTTTACACAACTTTTTATGGGGCTCGCGGCTCTGTTCCAGGACCTTGACCTGGCGCTTCTTGAGATCAACCCTTTAGTCATTACCAGCGAGGGAAACCTGCACTGCCTGGATGGCAAAATTAACATCGACAGCAACGCGCTCTACCGGCAGCCAAAACTTCAGGCCATGCATGACCCTTCTCAGGAGGACGAGCGGGAAGCTCAGGCTGCCAAGTGGGAGCTAAACTATGTCGCACTGGACGGTAATATCGGGTGTATGGTTAACGGTGCTGGGCTGGCAATGGGCACCATGGATATTGTGCAGCTGCACGGTGGCAGACCGGCCAATTTCCTGGATGTTGGCGGCGGTGCGACCCGAGAAAGAGTGTCAGAGGCGTTCAAAATCATCCTTTCTGATCAGAATGTCGCCGCCGTGCTCGTCAACATCTTCGGAGGCATTGTGCGATGTGATCTTATTGCCGAAGGCGTCATTGGCGCTGTTGAAGAGGTTGGGGTGAAAGTGCCTGTGGTTGTCCGTCTTGAGGGCAATAATGCCGAGCTTGGACGAGAGGTTTTAGCCAGCAGCGGGTTGAACATTATTGCGGCGGATTCATTGTCAGACGCTGCGGAGAAAGTGGTTGTTGCAGCATCAGGAGAGTCCCAATGAGCATCTTGGTTAATAAAGATACGAAAGTCATATGCCAGGGTTTTACCGGTTCTCAGGGGACTTTCCATTCGGAGCAAGCAATCGCCTACGGCACTCAGCTGGTCGGTGGAGTGACGCCCGGTAAGGGCGGTCAGACCCATCTGGGTCTGCCGGTTTTCAACACTGTCCAGGAGGCCTTTGAAGCGACCGAAGCCGATGCCTCCGTAATCTACGTGCCGGCACCCTTTTGTAAAGATTCAATATTGGAAGCAGCCGATGCCGGGATCAAGCTGATCGTGTGTATCACAGAGGGCATTCCTACGCTGGACATGCTCGTTGCCAAGGAAAAATGCGATCAGCTGGGCATACGGCTTATTGGCCCGAACTGTCCGGGCGTGATCACTCCGGGTGAATGTAAAATCGGTATCATGCCCGGCCACATCCATCTGCCGGGTAAAGTGGGTATTGTCTCCCGATCGGGGACGTTGACCTACGAAGCTGTGAAGCAGACTACAGATCATGGCTTTGGTCAGTCTTCCTGTGTGGGCATTGGCGGGGATCCCATACCGGGTTCAAACTTCATCGACATATTGGGGATGTTTGAGTCGGATCCGGCGACGGAAGCAATCGTAATGATTGGGGAAATCGGTGGCACGGCAGAAGAAGAGGCCGCCGCATTCATCAAACAGCAGGTCAGCAAGCCTGTAGTCGCCTATATCGCGGGTGTTACGGCCCCTCCGGGTAAACGAATGGGGCACGCCGGGGCTATCATTTCAGGAGGAAAAGGAACGGCTGACGAGAAATTCGCTGCTCTTAATGATGCGGGTGTGAAAACCGTGCGAAGCCTTGCAGATATCGGCGCGGGGCTTTCCGAAATCACCGGTTGGACAGCGTCTTGACTTCGGCCGGTTTGTGGCTAAATGCGGCTTTTTCAGGCAGGGTTTTCTGCCAATATTTTTATCAGCTAAAAGGTTCTAAATCCGCAGGTTAGTGTGATAGTCTTGCTTCGAGTTCAGGGGTAACACCCTGAATTTCAGGGACAATCAGGCCTGTAAAGAGATCTGCACAGATCTTGCAAAGCCTGCCCGACGCGACGGTTACTGAACTTCTCAATCAGGTAACAGATTGGGAAAAATGGTAACCCCGCTCGGTTTGTTTTCAAGGAGAACTGCCAACCGGAGAGAGGTGAATACTCAAGGATATCTCCGGCGGTTCAATGAGGAAGGAAAGGACGAAAAATAATAGTTTCCGTGTCTGAACAGATACGCTCTCATGCAGCATCTACCCGTATTCCTGCTCCGACACACAGCTAAACTTACAAATAATAGGATGGCACATGAAAAACCGTCACACTAACCGATTGAGTATGTCGGGTTTGGTACTACTCGCGTCGAGCTTCTTTGGAGTTGCGCAAGCCCAGGATATTCTGGTCGACAGCAGTATTCTGGATCAGGCGATGGACGTCATCGGTGATAAATACGCTGAATCCGCAGTAGCTCAAGAAGAGATCACCCGTCTTGCCAACGAGGCGAGCTCTACATTTGAAGAATTTAAGCGGGCTAATGACAACCTGGAGTCTTTGCTGGTTTTGAACGCAGGCTATCGTCGCCAGATTGCCGCTCAGGAAGAGCAAATTGCGACACTGGATGAATCGATCGCTAGTGTGGAAGAAGTGACCAGAGAGATACCTTTGTTGATGGAGAAAATGCTGTCAGCACTGGATCAGTTCATTTCTCTGGATTATCCATTCCGAATGGATGAGCGGATGGCGCGACTTCAATTCGCGCGCGATGCCATCGACAATCCGGATGTATCCATAGCCGAAAAATTCCGTCAGGTACTTGTGATGTATCAGACCGAAGCGGCTTTTGGTCGTACCAATGAAACTTACCCTGACACAATCGAGATTGGTGGCGTAGAGCGCGACGTGAATGTTGTACGCATCGGTCGAGTGTCGCTGATGTACCAAACCACCGACCGCCAGGTTACCGGTGCCTGGGACAACAATGCCCGACAGTGGGTAGAGTTGCCCGCCAGTGACTATCGTCAAGAGGTCCAGCAGGCCTCCAGAGTGGTCTCCAATCTTGACGCACCCAGTATTCTCTTCCTGCCAGTTTCTGCACCGGAGGCTCAGTAATGAAAGTTTTAGAAAAAATTACAGGCCTGACTGCCGCATCCATTTTAATGGTGATGGGCTCCTCTGCGGGCTACGCACAAGGTTCATTGAGCGAATTGCTGAATGCGGTTGAAAACGATCGCGTCGCTGAATCTGAAGAATATCAGCAGCGCCTGCAGGAGTTCGAACAAAACGCTGCGCGCCAGACGGAAATTCTCGAAATTACCGAGGGCAGAATCACTGAACAGGAAACTCTGCAAGTTCAGCTCAGCGACCAGTTTGAAGCTAACGAGGTAATCATTGCGGATAAGCGCGAGGTTCTCAGAAATCGGCGAGGCGATCTGAACGAATTGTTCGGTACCCTTCAGGGCGTTGCCGGTGATTTCCTGAGTAACTTTCAGGACTCGTTGATCAGTGCGCAGTATCCCGGCCGAACCGGTGAACTCGAAGTCATTATCGAGCGCGCCGGCAGCTCCATTGAACAGCTCAATATCTCTGAGATGGAGCGCTTCTGGTACTTCATGCATCAGGAAGTCACCGAATCAGGCCGTGTCGTTACCTATAATGGGGAAGTTGCCTTGCCCAGCGGTGAGACATCGACCCGGTCAGTGACCCGCATCGGTTCATTCAACGCGATTTCAGACGGTGAGTACCTGAGCTATCAGGGAGAGGTCGGTCACTTACAGGTGCTGCCTCGCCAGCCAGCTTCCGATGTGCTTAGTGCGGCCAATGCGCTGACTTCTTCCACCAGTGGATTTACCAGAGCCGGCATCGATCCAACTGGCGGCGTAGGTGGTCAGGTTATGGCCAACCTGGTGAACTTCCCGAGTGCACAGGAGCAGGTAGAGGCAAACGCCGGTGTCATTGGTTTTATTATCATCGGAGTGGGCGTGGTCGGCATCATCCTCGGATTCTTCCGTTTGCTGATGTTGACACTGGTTTCAGTGAAAGTCCGTTCGCAGTTAAAGAGCGACAAGGCGTCTAAAAACAATCCGCTTGGGCGCGTGCTGATGGTGGCTGAGTCAAATCCAAATGCCGATACCGAAACCCTGGAACTGAAGCTTGGTGAAGCCATTTTGAAGGAAACACCTTCTCTTGAGAGTCTGCTTACGCTGATCAAGATGATCGCTACGATCGCACCGCTGGGCGGGCTGTTGGGTACGGTTACCGGTATGATCCAGGTGTTCCAGCAAATTACCGTCTACGGTGCGGGTGACCCTACCATCATGGCGGGCGGTATCTCGCAGGCGCTCATGACGACAGTATTGGGAATTGTGGTTGCTATCCCCACAATCTTTATGCACACCGTCGTGAAGAGCCGCAGCGACAATATCATTCACATCCTTGAGGAGCAGGCCACAGGCATGATCGCGCAGAAAGCCGAACGTGCAGCAGGCGGTTCTTAATATCCCGGTCAAGCAGAGGACATTCTATGTACCTGGCAATACTGGATATACTGGATGCGATTGAAGCGTTCATGAACAGAGGCGGACCTGTGTTGACGATCATCATGGGTCTGCTCCTGATCAAATGGTCTCTGGTTTTTGAGCGCGTTTGGTATATCAACACGACACATAAGAAGAACGTCAAAAATACGTTGGCCGAGTGGAATTCCCGCGCTGACAAGTCGTCCTGGAGTGCCCATCAGATTCGAAACATGATGATCTCCAAGATCTCACTTGATGTTCGAAATACCCTACCTATTATCGAAGTTCTGGTGACGATTTGTCCGCTCTTGGGATTGATCGGAACCGTGACAGGCATGATCGAAGTTTTCTTTGTGATGTCTTTCAGTGGGGGAGGCGATGCAAAGTCCATGGCTGGAGGCGTTTCCAAGGCCACCATTCCTACTATGGCGGGAATGGTTGGCGCTATTTCCGGTATTTTCGCCTTTAACTATCTGAAATCCACAATCGATAGGGATCTTGAGTTTCTGGAAGATCACCTGCCGATTAATCAATAGGTTCCCTACACACAGGCACAGGTCAATAACATGAAATCAGGTTTAATGAAGAAGAAAGACCAGGAAGAAGCGGGTGAGATCGACCTCACACCGATGCTTGATGTGGTTTTTATTCTCTTGATTTTTTTCATCGTCACATCCGTCTTCGTCACTGAGGCAGGGATTGAAGTGAACAGACCTGAAGCGTCAACTGCTGATGATACTTCGGGTGACATGATCCTTATCGCTGTGGGGCAGGCGGGTGACATCTGGATCGACGGTGACCAGATAGATCCGAGATTCATTCGGTCTCGCTTTGAGCTGAGGCTGGCTGATGCGCCGAATTCGTCTGTGATAATTCAGGCTGACGAAAACGCAAATAATGAACAGGTAATGCTGATACTCGAAGCGGCCCGTGAGGCCAATATCGATGATGTCAGTATCTCTGCGGAGGCTTAATATGATCTTTGTGAGATGGTTGGTTTCAATGGCTATGGCCACCGGCATCACGCTTGGGCTGTTTTATTTCATGCAGGCTCTCATTGCCACTGGTGAGCGTTTTGATCAAAGAGTCAACGTGGTCAAGATTGTTGACGCCACGATGCCGGACATTGAATTGGAGGTTATCGAGGAAATTGACAAACCCGAACTGATCGAGGAAGTCGTTCAAGACACACCGGATACCCCGGAAAAGCAGATCAGCTTGGATTCTGGCCCCTCCCTGAATATCGAGCGGGCTTCGGTGGAAATAGACACCAATCTGTCTCTTGATAATGCTTCTATCTCGGCAACCGACGGAGATTATCTGCCGCTGGTAGCCATCGCGCCACAGTATCCTACCCGAGCCGCGCAGCGCGGTATCGAGGGATGGTGCCTGGTATCGTTCACGGTGGACGGCATGGGCAATGTTGTCGAAGACACCATCACTGTTGTCGACGCTGAGCCGGCGAGCATTTTCGATCGTTCTTCTATCCGGGCTGCCACACGCTTTAAGTTTCAGCCCAGAGTCGTAGACGGGCAGGGCGTTGAAGTGCCCGGAGTGCAATATCTGTTCAGATATCAGCTTGAGGAATAAGGCAGGATGAAAAAGTTTAATAATCTGAGCGTCTCTGTTCTGCTTGTCAGTCTGATAGGTCCTTTCGGGCTGACGGAGCTGGTGATTGCCGGCGAGGACGAACAAAGAGCACCGCCTGAGGCAAGAACCTCAGGAACGCTGAGTCAGCAAGTCATGCGCGCGATCACTGAAATTCAGGAGCTCATGTCGCCGGAAGATCCGGAGGACGAGCCGAATTTTGCGGAAGCGAAAATCCAGCTCGATGAACTGCGTGAGCGGCGTTATGACCGTATGAACGATTTCGAAAAATCAACGCTGTTGAGCTTCTACACGAACTACTATCTAGGCATAGAAGACTATGTCGGGGCGATCGGCATCTTTGAGGAGACGCTGACTATCGAAGAACTCAGGCCCGATGTCAGGCTGAGGACACTCAGGTCGCTTGGGCAGCTTTATGCTGCTGAAGAGAATTGGGCGAAGTCGATTGAAAACTATCAAGCGTGGCGCGACATCTCTGAAACTGAGGATGTCGTGGTGTTCAAGGGCCTATCCTATGCCTACTACCAGCAGGAGCTTTATGAAGAGGCCAAGCCTTTCTGGCTGGACTACATGAATCTGTCTCTGGTTGAAGGTGAGGAATTGGGGCGCGATGACTATGCTTATCTGAACGGGATCTATTTTGTCCTGGAAGACTTTGAGAATGCTCTGGATCTCACCAAGACGATGATCGTAAAGTTTAACGACGAGACCGACTGGCTTAATCTGAATGCCGTCTATGCCAGCCTGGACATGGAAGATCGCCGCGTGCAAGCGCTGAACCTCGCCTACCTGAATGGGGTTATTGACGACGAGGCGCGTTATCTTAATCTGGGACAGTCTCTTGCAGGGATGGATATTCCGCTTACCGGGTCAAAGATCATTGAAGAGGGGCTGGAGGAGAGCATCATTGAAGCGAATGAGGATAACCTGCAGATCGCTTCTCAGATGTTCCTTATTGCGAGCGACTACGCGAATGCTCTTCCACGCGCGTTGGAATTAGCTGAGATCTCTGACAGCGGCGATGCCTGGGACAGCGTCGGGTATATTCACTACGTGATGGCGAACTATGAAGAGTCTGCCGATGCGTTCCGTGCCGCAATCGATAAAGGCAATCTGAGCAATCGCTCGGACACGCTGATCTTTCTGGCGCGCGCACTTCTTGAGCTGGATGATTTCGATGGCGCCAGATCAGCAGCCCGGCAGGCCGCTGATGCGGGTGATGACGATGATCGCCAATCGGCTAACCAGTACCTGACGTTCATCCAAAGTACCGAGCAGCGATACAACATCATTGAGCAACGTAAGCAGGAAGCCATAGATTTCTATGAGCCATACCCATCATTGCTCAACTAGGGTTTTCCACTTGAACTAGCGGAAGTTGCCCCCATAAAAAACCCGGTTCACGCGAGAGCCGGGTTTTTTTTTAGTTAAGAATCAACGAGAGACAAGCTATGACCACCGAGCGGAAAGCAGAAACCCTGGGTTTTGAAACTGAAGCCAAGCAGCTGCTTCATCTGATGATTCATTCTCTTTATTCAAACAAAGAGATCTTTCTGCGGGAATTGATCTCGAACGCATCAGATGCTGCGGATAAGCTCCGGTTTGAGTCCCTTTCGAATGATGCGCTCCTAGAGCAGGATGCGGAGCTGAGTGTCCGGATAGACTTCGATAAAGACAGTAAAACGGTCACGATTTCAGATAACGGCATAGGTATGTCTCGTGAAGAGGTTATTACGAATCTTGGCACCATTGCTAAATCAGGCACAGCGCAATTTTTAGAATCCCTCACCGGTGATCAAAGGAAAGACTCTACCTTAATCGGGCAATTTGGAGTGGGATTCTACTCCGCCTTTATCGTGGCGGAGACGGTGGAGGTTCGGACCCGCCGCGCTGGTGACCCAGCAGATTCAGCAACACTTTGGCGCTCAAATGGTGAGTCTGAATACTCCATTGAGGAGATAAGCAAGGCTGACCGAGGGACGTCAGTCACACTCTTTCTGAAGGAAGATGAGCTTGAATTTGCAGAATCCTTCCGTCTGAAAAGCATTGTGAAACGTTATGCAGACCACTTGTCGTTGCCTGTAATGATGCTGAAGGAAAGCGCTGGCTCCTCTGAGGGTGGCAAGGAGGGCGACGAACCAGAGGCCCCGGAATATGAAACCGTCAACGATGCAAAAGCCTTGTGGACTAAATCCCGCTCAGAAGTAAATGAGGATGAATACAAAGAATTCTACAAGCTGATCTGTCACGATTTCGAAGACCCGCTTCAGTGGAGTCACAACAAGGTCGAGGGCAAATTGGAATATACCAGTCTTCTCTATATTCCCGGCAGGGCCCCATTTGACCTCTGGAACCGAGAAGCCGCCAGAGGGCTTAAGCTATACGTCCAGCGCGTATTTATTATGGATGAGGCGGAGCAGTTTTTGCCCCTTTATCTGCGCTTCATCAAAGGCGTTGTTGACTCTAACGACATTTCACTGAATGTGTCACGTGAAATTCTGCAGAAGGACCCGGCAGTTGATTCTATGCGCAGTGCCCTGACTAAGCGCTGTCTCGACATGCTGAGTAAGTTGCGTAAAAAAGATCCTGAGAAATATCAATCATTCTGGGACCAGTTCGGGCAGGTGCTTAAGGAAGGTCCCGGAGAAGACTTCAGCAATCGGGAGAAAGTGGCCGGGTTATTGCAATTTTCATCTACTCAGAGCGAAGGCAGTTCTCAGGACCAGAGTCTGGAAGACTACATCAGTCGAATGAGCAGTGAGCAGGACAAAATTTACTATCTGGTCGCAGACTCGCTGAACGCTGCAAAAACAAGCCCCCACCTTGAGATTTTCAAAAAGAAAGGCATTGAGGTCATTTTGATGTATGACCGCATAGATGAGTGGCTAATGAGCCATCTTCGAGAGTTCGATGGAAAACCGCTTCAGGATATCGCTAGGGGCGAGTTAGACCTTGGTGGTCTCGAGGATGTTGAAGAGAAGAAACTGCAGGAAGAATCCGAGAAAGCCCTGGAAGGCTTAACCGAGCGAATCAAGACGGTGTTGGGCGACCGGGTGGGTGAGGTCAGAGTGACTCACCGCTTGACCGATTCCGCGGCATGCCTGGCAATTGGTGAGGGTGATATGGGGGCGCAAATGAGAAAAATCATGGAGGCATCTGGCCAGTCGCTACCCGAGTCGAGCCCTCACTTTGAACTCAACCCCCAACATGGTCTGATCGAGAAACTTAACGATGAACAGGACGAGGAGCGTTTCGAAGATCTTGTAGAAATTATCTTCGGCCAGGCCAGTCTCGCCGAAGGAGGACAGCTGAAAGACCCGGGAGGTTTTTCGGCAAGGTTGAATAAGGTTCTCATGCAGATTCAGTGACTGTGTTCGGTTATCGCTGAACGTAAGACAGTATGTAATGCGTCCCTCAGGCTTTCGTGTACAGAAGTTTCAGCGTTCTGAGCCTGTTCAGAGGTGATATGACCCCATTATCAGGGAAATGCTGTTCAGAGGCTGGCCAATCTCTACATCTGCTCCAGTGGTGTAATCCCAAGCAGCTCCAGTCCCTGCTGCAGGGTTTCCGCAGTCAACCGGCAAAGCGCCAGACGGGATTCCGCTTGCGAACTCTCCGCTTTGAGAATCGGACAATTCTCATAAAATTTCATGAATAGGCCGGAGAGCTCATACAGATAGTTGCATAACTGGTTCGGCATGCAGTCCCGGTCCACAGCCTCGATGATTTCTCCCAGCTGGAGCATTTTCAAACACAGCGCACGCTCTTCCGGCTCTGACAAATTTTGAATCGCATCGTAGTTTCCCTCAGGGGCTTTTTTGAGGATGCTTTTAATCCGAGCATACGCGTACAGAAGATAGGGTGCGGTGTTGCCTTCAAAGGACAGCATTGTGCTCCAGTCAAAAATATAATCGCTGGTGCGATTCTTGGAAAGATCAGCGTACTTTACCGCACCTATTCCGACTCGCTCCGCTATTTCTCGCCGCTGACTGTCCGGGAGCGTTGGGTTTTTCTCGGTTACCAGGTCATAGGCCCTCTGCTTGGCTTCTTCCAGCAGTTCGGCCAGCTTGACCGTGTCACCGGAGCGGGTTTTGAAGGGGCGACCATCTTTCCCCATCATGGTGCCATAAGAAACATGCTCCAGACTTAAGTCCTGGTTAGAAAAGCCTGCTGCACGGGCTACTGCAAAAACTTGCTGAAAATGAAGGGACTGACGGGCGTCCACGACATACAACGCTCGCTGTATACTCATCTTGCGTCGTAATCTGATTGCGGCGAGGTCAGTGGTCGAATACAGGTAACCCCCATCTGATTTCTGGACGATTAAAGGCAAAGGCTCACCGTCTTTTCCGGTGAATTCCGGCAAAAATACACACTTGGCGCCTTTGGATTCAGCTAATAAGCCTGTTTTTTCAAGGTCGTCAATGATGACGCTCAGGTCGTCGTTATATCGGCTTTCAGCATCGAGGTCATTTCGGGTGAGAGTGACATCCAACGCCTCGTAAACCGCTTCGCAGTGTCGGAGGGATTCATCAATGAACATTTCCCAAGCGTTGAGATAATCCTCATCACCGCCTTGCAATTTAACCACACTGAGTCTGGCATTTTCGGCAAAGACGGGGTCGTCATCAAAACGTTGCTTGGCGTCACGATAAAAGCTCTCGAGATCGGCCAGCGCGTTAGGCAGGTCGTTATCCGCTCCTACCGCTTCCTTCATATAGGTAATCAGCATGCCAAACTGGGTGCCCCAATCACCCACATGGTTCTGCCGAATGACCGTGTGGCCGCGACGCTCAAGCACTCTGACGATGGCATCCCCGATAATCGTTCCGCGTAAATGCCCTACATGCATTTCTTTCGCCAGATTCGGCGAGGAGTAATCCACTGCAACCCTAATCGGATCTTCCGCAGGTGGTATAAGCAGGTCCGGCTCTTGTATCGCGAGAGTTGCTCGTGTTCTGATTTCGCGATCTGACAAAAAGATATTGATGAAACCTGGGCCTCCGATTTCCAGTCTGTCGATCAGGCTGGGCAGGCTTTGCTCGAGTGATATGATTACCCGTTCTGCCAGATCGCGTGGCTTCATGCCGTGGCGTTTGGCTTCACTCATGATGCCGTTTGCCTGATAGTCGCCAAAACCGGGCTTAGAGGAGGTAATGACATTGGCATTGCAGGATTCAGACTGAGTTGCCTCTGCCATGGCCTCGCCAATTACAGAGTTAAGATAGTGTTTTAAAGATGCCATGCCAGAAAATATCCTAGACCTTCTCGTGCGGCGCATTGTACACCATCTCGGACAGGCGGGTTTGCTGTACACTTGAATAATAACGGCTTCTTGACGGGGTTTTCACTTGGATAATACGACTACAGTCCGGACGGTTCAGGTTACCGAGAAATCTTCGGATCAGCGCTTGGATAATTTCCTGCTCCGCGAGCTGAAAGGCGTGCCACGTACCCGAATTTATCGACTGATCAGGCGCGGTGAGGTGCGTGTGAATAAGAAGCGTGCGAAGCCGGAAACACGACTTACCGCCGGTGACAAGGTGCGAATCCCGCCTTTATTTTTACCTGATTCTCCGGAACTGCCAAAACCGTCGCCGGGGCTGGCCGGGCTTCTTGAGCAGTCCATTCTGCATGAGGATGACAATCTGTTGGTCTTGAATAAGCCACCGGGCTTGGCTGTCCACCAGGGGACGGGGATCAGACTCGGGCTGATAGAGGCCATCAGGCAAATTCGTCCAAACTGGCGCGACGCGGAACTGGCCCACCGGTTGGACCGTGACACCTCTGGAGTGCTGATCGTGTGCAAAAATTCGCGGACCTTGCGGAACATACAGGGACAGTTCAAAGAGAAACGCATCAAGAAGCGCTATCACGCGCTCGTTCGAGGGCGTTGGCCTGACACTGTTTCTGAAATCAAGGCGCCTTTAACCCGCGTGCTGGCTGAGTCCGGTGAGCGGTTTGTCCGGGTGGATCCGGCGGGTAAGCCCTCAACGACCCGTTTTGCAATACTTGAGCAGTTTGCCTCAGCCACGCTGATGGAAGCGACTCCGCTGACCGGGAGAACGCATCAAATACGTGTGCATTGTCAGCAGGCGGGCCACCCCATTCTTGGGGACTCCAAATACGGCGTGCCCGCACGGGAAGAGGAGGGTAAACCAGAGACCGAGGCTACCGCGAAATATCTCTGCCTGCATGCTGCCGAACTTCAATTTCAGCTGCCGGGGGCCGATTCGCTGTTTCAGGTCAGTGCGCCCTGGGACAAGAGTTTTGCGGCGCAGGTTTCAAGATTTCGGAAAAATCTATCAAATTCAGATTGATACACGCGCTTTTTGGATGAGATGTCATGAAGATTTTGGCTTTGACAGACCCCGTTTCTCGCCCTATTATTGCGCGCCTATGACAGATACCGGAAACTCAGACCGTTCCGCTTCACCGGTCGGAGGGACCAGCAGTCCACTGCCGCTTTATACCGACATACGAAAAGCCTTCGATCTGGAGTCGGTATTCGAAGGTTCCTGCAGCCTCGAGCGTTTGCCGCGCTTCGCGGACTGTCTGGCCAGTCCGGACGGAGAGGTCAGCGGCAAACTGCGATTTGGGTTAACCGGGACGGGCCGTCGAGTGATCACCGGTTCGGTATCCGCTACCGTAGAGGTCGTTTGCCAACGGTGTTTGGAGCCGCTTTCGCTGAAACTTGCGGATTCCATCAAACTGGCGCTGGTGGAGAGTGAAAGCCAGATCGATTCCCTTGAAGCGGAATGGGACCCCTGGATGGTTGATGGTCCGAGGATTTCCATTGCCAACCTGCTTGAAGAGCAGTTGATGTTATGTATGCCCCTGGTGAGCTATCACCCGGACAAGCGGTGTGTCAAAGCTCTGGAGTATCAGCAGCGAAAGGAGCCGCTAGATGACAGCAGCGGAGACAGGGCTGCCCAGAACCCTTTTGAAGTGCTTAAAGTGCTGAAGAAAAATGACGATGCACCCTGATGTGAGAAAAGATTTAGCTATTTCGGAATTGGAGAACAAAGATGGCTGTACAACAAAATAAGGTAACCCGCTCTAAGCGAGACAAGCGGCGAACGCACGACTCGCTGTCGGGTCCTACTTTGGCTACTGACCCGACATCCGGTGAGCGGCATCGCCGCCACCATGTAACGGCTGACGGCTTCTACAAAGGAAAGAAAGTCCTCGATCTTGGCGACGACTGAGTTTGTCTGCCCCGAGGCGCATCGCAGTTGATGCGATGGGAGGGGACTGTGGCGTTTCAGTCACGGTTCCGGCATCAGTTCGTGCATTGCAAAAACACAGCAATTTGCAGCTGGATCTGGTTGGTGATAGGAACCTGATCGGCCCTCTGCTGCAGGACGTGCCCCAGCCGCTTGTCAGCCGGCTCAGGCTTATTCACAGCGCTCAGCGTATCCCCACAGGTAAGCGCCCACAAAGCGTTCTGCGTGCTTCCAGAGACTCTTCACTCTATCTTGCGGTCGACCTTGTCAAACAGGGCAAAGTTGGCGCGATGGTCAGCGCCGGCGACACCGGCGCTTTGCTACTGATTGGTCGCCACCTGCTGAAAACACTGAGCGGCATCAACAAACCTGCGATTCTGGCTACCCTACCTAGCGTGTCGGAGCCCTGCTATCTGCTCGATGTCGGGGCGAATCCGGAGTGTGATTCCCGGCAGCTTTTTGAATTTGCTGTTATGGGGACCGTCCTGGCTGAATCTTTAGGGCGCTCGGTACCAAGGGTAGGTCTTTTGAACATTGGTTCTGAAGACTATAAGGGAAGTTCGGCCGTGCTGCAGACTGCCGCGGCTCTTGAGCAGTGCGCTGACCTGAATTACATCGGGTTCATCGAGGCCAATGAACTGTTCGAAGGCGCTGCTGAGGTGGTGGTGTGCGACGGCTTCGTGGGCAATGTTACGATCAAATCCAGTGCGGGGGTGGCGAACGTGGTCAGCAAGCTGCTTGCCCGGGCAACATCAACCGCCGAGCAGCATCCGTTGATTCGTAGCCTTTCCGCACAGCTGAATCCGCAAAGATTTAACGGGGCGAGTTTGTTGGGATTGCAGGGTAGCGTGGTAAAGAGTCACGGTAATGCCACGGCTGAAGGATTTTTTTACGCGATTGAACAGGCTATCCGTGAGATCGATCATGGAATTCCTCAGCTCATCGGTAAACGGGTGGCTGATATTATGTCATCCAATCAGGGCCTACTGACAGGTGGTAAAAACTAGTTTCAGGAGAGTCGATATGGCGAAAATCGGGTTTGTGTTTCCAGGTCAAGGGTCGCAGAAGCAAGGCATGTTGGCGGACCTTGCGACAGAAAATCCGGCCGTGTTAGATACTTTTACTCGCGCCTCAGAAGTGTTGGGTAAGGATTTGTGGCGTATTTGTCAGTCGGATCCGGAGGGCTCTCTGAATCAGACGGAGATCACGCAGCCGGCGTTACTGGCTGCCTCTGTGGCCATTGGCAGGCTGTGGTTTGATCGCGGTGGACCTCGGCCTGCAGTCATGTCGGGGCACTCTCTCGGGGAATATTCTGCGCTGGTGCTAGCGGGTGTACTTGCATTTGAAGATGCGATTGCTGTGGTTCATCAGCGAGGTCAATTCATGCAGGAGGCCGTGGGTCCGGGCGAAGGAAAGATGGCAGCAATCGTGGGTCTGGAAGATGCCAAGCTCATCGAAATTTGCGCGCGAGCTGAATCAATCGGGACGGTGTCAGCGGCCAATTTCAATTCTCCCGGTCAGATCGTGATAGCCGGTGAGTCGGCTGCGGTGGATTGCGCCATGCAATGGTGCAAAGAGGCGGGAGCGAAGCGTGCGCTTCCGTTGAATGTCAGTGTGCCGTCACATTGTCCCCTGATGAAGCCGGCCGCGGAAGCACTTGCCGAGGTGCTTGACGGCATAGCGTTTGCAAAGCCTGATATCCCGGTGGTGCAGAACGTAAGTGGCACAATCCAGACAGAACCGGAACAGATCAAGGACAATCTGGTGAGGCAGTTACACAAGCCGGTCTTGTGGGTAGATTGCGTCAGGGCCATACACGAAGCCGGTGTGCAGAAGCTGGTGGAAGTGGGCCCGGGCAGGGTTTTATGTGGGCTGGTCAAACGCATTGAGCCGGAACTCGGTTGCATGCCGAGTGAAGATCCGCAGGAGTTTGACAGTCTCGTGATGGAAGTAGCGGGCTAGTATTGAGAGCAGGCCGTGTCTGGGGATACATGGAAATTTAGGAGAAGCGATGACTGACGATACGAAGATAGCGCTGATAACCGGAGCCAGTCGTGGCATTGGAAAAGCCACCGCCTTGGCATTAGGTCACCAGGGTATGTTTGTGGCTGGTACAGCGACCACTGAAGCCGGTGCAGAAGCGATTACAGCGTTTTTGCGTGAGGAAGGCGTCAAGGGGCAAGGCCTGGTTGCGGATGTCAGTGATGCAGATTCTGTGGCCGCACTGTTAGAGGAGATCGTAACCCTCGCCGGTTTGCCGGTTGTGGTCGTCAACAATGCTGGGGTTACTCGGGATAATCTGCTGTTGAGAATGAAAGCTGAAGAGTGGGATGCCGTGGTAAATACCAATCTGAATTCGATGTACAGAGTGTGTAAGGCATGTCTGAAAGGCATGACCAAGGCGCGATTTGGCCGCATTATCAATATCTCTTCTGTGGTTGGGTCCAGCGGAAATGCCGGCCAAACGAACTATGCGGCGACGAAAGCTGGCATTGAAGGGTTTACACGATCCCTGGCCAAAGAAATCGGCTCCCGCGGCATTACGGTTAATGCTGTGGCTCCGGGCTTTATTGAGACCGATATGACAGATGCCCTCCCGGAAGAGCAAAAACTGGCCCTGCTGGGGCAGGTACCGCTGGGCAGGTTGGGCAGGCCAGAGGAGATTGCCAACGTTGTCGCTTTTCTTGCCTCTGATCAGGGCAGTTACATCACCGGTGAAACCCTGCACGTTAACGGCGGAATGTATATGGCCTGATTGGGAGCGCAGCGTCATTTGTATTTGGCTGAATTGCTTGAAGAATTTGGAGAAAGCGAAATATTTTGCGACAGGCATTACATTGCCTGCATTTCGCGGTAGAATTGCGCCCTCTGAGAAATAGCGGCAGAGTAGTTCTGGCAATTACGCCGGCAAATTAGAATAAAAAGCTATTAAGAACAAAGAGTTAGGAGTTTTATGACTTATGAGCAGCATCGAAGAGCGCGTTAAGAAAATCGTCTGCGAACAGCTAGGCGTAAAAGAGGATGAAGTTAAACCCTCTGCATCCTTTGTCGAAGACCTAGGCGCTGATTCACTCGATACCGTTGAGCTGGTGATGGCCCTTGAAGAGGAGTTCGAAACAGAGATTCCGGACGAAGAAGCTGAGAAAATCACCACTGTGCAGCTCGCGATTGATTACATCAACGCGCACCTCTAAACAGACACACTAGATTACCTGTGAAGCTACTCTGGACCGGTCCGGGGTAGCTTTTCTTTATTTGGCGACAGAAGAATATTCGGAGCTTTCTCAGTGAATGGCAAACGGATAGCAGTAACCGGTCTTGGTCTACTGACCCCGGTTGGCAACGATGTTGAGTCAACCTGGTCAGCCATCCGCACCGGCGAGAGCGGGATCAGGCCCATTGAACGTTTTGACGTGTCAGAGTTTTCCACTCGCTTTGGTGGTGCTCTTCAGGCCTTCGACCGTGACAAGTACCTGCCGGCAAAAGAAGCGCGCCGCATGGATGAATTCATGCACTACGGCATTGCAGCAGGTATTCAGGCGCTGGAAGATTCCGGATTGCAGGAAAGCGGCTTTGAGGCCGAACGATTCGGCGTTGCGGTGGGCTCCGGAATAGGCGGAATCACCACGATTGAAGAAACCGCGTTGCAGATCAAAGCATCAGGTCCACGTAAAGTGACACCTTTTTTCGTGCCGGGCTCGATAATCAATATGATCTCCGGCACGCTTTCCATTCGCTACGGACTCAAAGGTCCCAATATTGCCGTAGTGACTGCCTGTACCACAGGGACTCACAATATTGGCCTCGCCGCGAATATGATCAGTAACGACCAGGCCGACATTATGCTGGTCGGAGGGGCTGAGATGGCCACTTCGCCCGTCGGTCTGGGGGGATTTTGTGCCGCGAGAGCGTTGTCTACCAGAAACGATGAGCCGGAGCGTGCCAGTCGTCCGTGGGACAAGGACAGAGATGGCTTCGTGCTCAGCGACGGCGCGGGCGTGATGGTGATTGAAGAAATGGAGCATGCCAGAGCGCGAGGTGCCAGAATATATGCCGAACTTGTCGGGTTCGGGATGAGTGGTGACGCCTATCATATGACGGCGCCTTCAGAAGGTGGGGAAGGGGCGGCCAGGTGCATGCAAAATGCCCTGAGAAGCGCAGACATGAGCGCTAACGATATTGATTACATCAATGCCCATGGCACCTCGACAATCGCTGGAGATGTCGCTGAGAGTGAAGCGATCAAGCAAGTGTTCGGATCACAGGCATACAACCTTTGTGTGAGTTCCACCAAATCCATGATCGGGCATCTGCTTGGGGCCTCCGGTGCCGCTGAAGCCATTGTATCCGTTCTGACGCTTCATGATCAGGTCATCACACCAACCATTAATCTGGACAATCCGGAAGATGGCTGTGACCTCGACTATGTACCGCATAAGGCCAGAGAGACAGCGGTAAATGCGGTTTTGACCAATTCTTTCGGGTTTGGCGGGACTAACGGCAGTTTGATCTTCAGGCGGGTCTGAAGCGCTCGCCGAGCAGCGACATTCCGTCTCCCGCGGCGGCGGCTTTTTCTGAAAATTTCTATCTGCTCATGTAGACTCTCCGGGAGTGACAGACCAGCGATAACGCTCCGAGATCAGTCTGATTAACCGCATGCGGAAGTTGATTACCCAAACAAGCATAGTGATTGCGATCGCAGCGCTGTTACTGCTTCTGAGCTTGCTTTCAGCGATCAATGAGTTTTACCAGCCTCTGTCGTCTCTCAGCGCACCTAAAGCCTTCGAGGTGAAACCGGGTGACTCGCTTACTGTAATCGCAAGCGAACTGGTTGACGACCGGATATTGCCTTCCTCTAATCTGTTCCGGTTTATGGCCTGGTGGCGTGGCGTTGAAGACGTGCTGCAGGCTGGAGAATACCAGTTTGATCCGGGTCGCAGTCAGGCGGACATCCTGCAGATGCTGGTTGACGGAGAAGTGCGTCAATATCGCATTACCTTCATTGAAGGTTGGCGCTTTTCTGACGTAATGGACGCGCTGTCTTCCGCATCAGGTCTGAAGACGACACTTGACGGCTATACTGCTGAAGCGCTGGGGGTTGCTCTGGGACTGGAAGTGAGTCACCCGGAAGGCATGTTGCATCCAGACACTTATTTCTACACGCGGGGAACAACGGATCTCGAGTTATTAAAGCGGGCCAGAGAGCGCCAGCAAGCGATATTGGAATCTCATTGGGAGAAACGACTGGGGGCGCTGCCATTCTCGGATCCCTACGAAGCACTTACGCTTGCATCGGTTATCGAGAAAGAATCAAACGCGCAGAGTGAACGTGGGCGAATTGCGGGTGTTTTTATCAGGCGACTGGAGCAGGGAATGCGGCTTCAGTCTGATCCTACTGTCATCTATGGTCTGGGGCAGGAATTCGACGGCGATCTGACGCGTCAGCAGTTACAAGCGCTGACCCCCTACAACACCTATCGGATAAATGGCCTGCCACCGACTCCGATCGCTTTGCCGGGCGAGAGTTCGATCATTGCCAGTCTCAACCCGGATCCTGGAGACTCGCTGTATTTCGTTTCTCGCGGGGACGGGACTCATCAATTCTCTGTGTCGCTCGAGGAACATAACGCTGCGGTCAACCAATTTCAGAGAACAGCCGGCAGCGGGAGGCAGTAGTGCGTAGAAAAGGCTTATTCATTACTATCGAAGGGGTAGAGGGTGCGGGGAAGAGCACTAATATTAGGGTGATTGAGGAGTTTTTATCTGAGTGGAAGCTGGACTATATTCTTACCAGGGAGCCAGGTGGAACACTAATAGCAGAAGAAATTCGCGAACTTCTGTTAAAGCATCATGAAGAAAAGATGGATGCCACTACCGAATTGCTGCTCATCTTCGCCGCCCGTGCACAACACCTCAGCACCAAAATCAGACAAACACTTGCTGAAGGCACATGGGTTCTGTGCGATCGCTTCACGGACGCAACGTATGCCTATCAGGGCGCGGGTAGAGGCTTGGACGTCAAGCTGATCAGTCAGCTAGAGAGACTCGTGCAGGATAATTTGAGGCCTGATTTGACCGTGATTTTTGACCTTGATCCGAGCGTAGGCCTGGAGCGTGCGCGCCAAAGGGGGCAATTGGACCGAATTGAAAGCCAGAAGCTGGAGTTTTTCCAACGCGTGCGAGAGGGCTATCAAAACATAGCTTCCCGTGAGGGTGATCGGTGTTTGCTCATCGATGCAAGCCAGACGCGGGAAACGGTGAGACAGAGTTTGCGCGCAGCGTTGGAGAATAGAATGCAGGCTTTTCTTGGTGAGTAATCACGACCATCTCCTTTCCCAGGTCCCGTTTCCCTGGCAGGACGCCCACTGGCGAAGGCTGGACAGGCTGCGCATTAATAATCAGCTTGCTCACGCCTATCTGATTGCCGGTTCCGCGGGGCTGGGCCTGCGTTTTTTTGCTGAAAAATTTGCCCATTTACTGCTCTGCGCTCAACCCGAAGCAGGTCGAGCCTGCGCTGAATGCAAACAATGCGTTTTAAGTGCTAACAATCAGCATCCGGACCTACTTCGGGTTCGGCCTGAAGGAACTTCCCGGGTCGTCAAAGTTGAGCAAATCCGCGAGGCGTCTGAATTTCTCTCCATGACCAGTCATGCCGGTGGTCCGAAAATCGTGATCATCGAGCACTCGCATCAGATGAATGCGAGTGCAGCAAATGCTTTGCTGAAAACTCTGGAAGAGCCTAATCCTGACAGCTATCTTCTGCTGGTAACGGAATCGATCTCTTCTATGATGGCTACAATCAGGTCGCGCTGTCAGCGTCTGCAATTCGAGGCTCCCCGTTTTGACGAGTCGCTGGAGTGGCTGCAAGGACAGCTTCTGGACAATGAGGATGGGGTAAAACTGCTGGTTGCGGCGGATAATCAGCCTCTCAAGGCACTGGAACTGGCCAGTAGCGACGCCTATGAAGTCCAGCAGAGCTTTATCGCCAATGTATGTGATCTGCTTACCGGTCACTCTTCGATTCGCCAGTGTGTCACTCAGGCTGCCAAGCTGGGTGAGCCTGTTGCTGTAGGCTATCTGCTGAACCTCGCGGCACTCCTGGTGAAATCTGGAGTAACTGGCGCGACAGTCATCACTGCCGAAGATCCGCGGGTATCCCGATTGATTCGGGCTCTGGATCAGGCCGAACATAGCAGCAAAGCACAGGCGGAAGGCCTGCTCCGGTTTTATCAATCTGCACTGGATGGTCGCCAGCAATTGGCAAGCAGCACAAACCTCAATCCCCAGCTCATTATGGAGTCACTGCTGCGGCAGTGGGCGCGCTTACCGCTGGGGCTGCGGACCTGACTAATAAGAAGGCGTGGGTCTTGGATTGAGGGTGAGAGCTGCCGGGATCTCTTTGAACGGCTTTCTGCGTCTACCGGGGGAGCTGCGTCAGCCCACTACAGACGCTCTGACAGCGATGCGGAAGGTGATGTATGGAAAAAGGGATAGAGGTAGGGAAGAGGTTAGGGGAGAGGTCCTCGATCGCACTGAGAGCCTCTCAGTGTGTTGAGAGCCGTATTAAAGAGCGAGTTTGGATGAAAGGCTGTCGCTGACTCGACGGTGGCAACCGGCACGGATCACGAAACCCTTGGCTGATGACATTCAAAAGTACTCCACCAAAAAGCTTATAAATCGATATAAATCAGAGGGATAATTCCTTTATTAAAGCTGATACATAACTTCCTATACTGAGGCTGGCCGTGAGGCCAGGAGACTCGATACCAAAAAGCTGAATCAGTCCCGGGATACCAGAATCTTGCGGACCGGACACGACAAAGTCGCCGGGTTTTTCATTCGGTCCGCTGATTTTTGGACGTATCCCTGCGTAGGCCGGCACCAGCTGGTCAGCCGCGAGCGATGGGAAGTAAATCTGGATTGCCTGAGCGAAGGTGCTGCGTTTATCCGGCGTGACCTGATAATCAATCTCTTCGACATATTCCGCATCCGGCCCGAACCTGAGTTGCCCGCTCAGATCTTGAGTGCTGTGAATGCCCAGGCCTGCCAATTCCGGATCTGGCAAGGGATAGATCAGGTGCGAGAAAGGGTTCCTGCCCCGATAATCAAAATACTCGCCCTTGCAGAGGAATTGCTTGGGAATAGAGGAAGCGGGCAGATTCTCAATAGTCGCGGCAAGATGTTGCGACCAGAGACCGGCACTATTGATAAACCATTTCGAGTTAAATCGATAAGTCTCTGTTTTAGCTTGATAATCAATTTTTGTCCTTACCATGAACCCCTGCTCAGAAGGGTGAACCGAGGTGATCGTGGTGCGCGGTGCATACAACATGCCTTGCTGCTGGTTCAGCGTGAGAAGGGTCTGCATATACTGGTGAGAGTCCAGTATGCCGGTACTGGGCGAGTAAAGCCCGTGCGCTGCTTTGACTGCCGGCTCCGCGACTTTGATGCGATCCTCAGACCAATATTCCAGATCATCAACCCCATTAGACTTCGCATTGTGCGCAAGCTTCGTGATTGCTTGGTCGCAACCCGAATTCGACAGGATCAACTTGCCTATCCGGCGATAAGGCACCCGGTATTTGTCGCAGAAAGCATACAAGGCCTCTTTCCCTTCAACGCATAGCCTGGCTTTGAGGCTGCCGGGTGCATAGTAAATACCCGCATGAATGACTTCGCTGAGCCGGCTGCTGGTGTGTTGCCCGAAACCTGATTCCTGCTCTGTCAGGACGATGGAGGCTTTCGGGAAGGCTTCCAGCAGCCGATGGGCGATTGCCAGGCCAACAACCCCCGCTCCGGCAATGCAAATGTCGAATCGATCCATGATTTGCGCCAGTCTGTCAGTAATTCGCGGGCGAAATGGCCGAATCAGCCAACGGTGTATTAGCCGAGTCGCATCCCGCATCTGAATAATAGCTTGATTGGCAAAGCATGATCAGGCTCATTGTTGCGCTTCGCCGCCCTGATGATTTCTGAAGGTCAGGCTGATTCTGGGATGAATAGTTCCTGAGATTTTAGGAAGTTGATGTAACCAATTGTTCTGTATGGTTTTGCCCATTATCAAAATGCTGCCACTCCCGAGCACTATCTGCTTCTTAGGGGTCGTTAAGTTGAACTTCGGTTTAAACTCCAGCGTTCTCTGCGCCCCCAAACTCACTGAGGCCACAATCGGATTCGGCCCAAGCTCTGTTTCATCATCTGCGTGCCAGGATACGCTGTCAGAGCCGTCCCGATAGTAATTCAGCAGCACCGAATTGAAAGAATGCTCACAGAGCTGCTCCAGCCTCGCCTTAATCCTCAATACGTCCGGATTCCAGGGGTGGGGGCTAAGTTTCAATCCGGAGTAGCTGTAGCTTCGTCCCTGATCCGCCATCCAGCACTGGAGTCGTGGCAGAGGGCGTTTTTGGCCTGCTATGGTCAGGGTCGCGGTCCGCCAGGGGATGACATCCAGTAAGCTCTGAAACAGTCTGTCAGCCTCCCGGGCTGTGAATGCATTTGCGACATACTGAATTTCCGAATCGCCAAGCGCGAATGTCTGACGGGTCGGGGTATCGGGCTCATTGTCAAATAAAGAGGGTTGATCCATGGTGCCTTGGGTAGGGTTAGGGGTGTCAGTCAGCTGGGATTCTACAGCTCTGGGACAGGGTCAGGCATAATAGACACTTAGCGAACGCCAGGAAATTTGAAGAAGGTACGCGAAGTTGGATAGCTATGATTTTGATCTGTTTGTGATTGGAGCCGGCTCAGGTGGTGTCCGCGCGAGCCGCATCGCGGCCAATCTAGGCGCCCGGGTTGCCGTTGCTGAGGAGCGTTACTTCGGAGGTACCTGCGTCAATGTGGGCTGTGTGCCTAAAAAACTATACAGCTATGCAGCGCATTACAAGGATGATTTTGAGGACAGTAGAGGTTTTGGCTGGGAGTGCTCAGATGCGCGTTTCGACTGGGCAGTTCTAAAGAAAAATAAAGATATTGAAATCAATAGATTAAAATCTATATATGAATCTTTACTTAAAAACTCTGGGGTGTCGATTTTCGAAGCCCGCGCACGACTGGTAGGCCCGAATGAAATTCAGGTGGGCAATAAAACCTGCTCCGCTCGCCATATTTTACTGGCGGTGGGTGGCTGGCCTTATGTCCCGGATTTTGAAGGGTCAGAATATGCTATGACCTCGAATGAAGTGTTCGGCATGTCAAGTGCTCCGAAATCCATTGCGGTCTTGGGAGGTGGTTACATTGCAGTCGAGTTTGCTTCTTTTTTTGCCCGTCTGGGTGTGGAGACCACGTTAATTTACCGGGGTTCCAAGCTCCTCAGGGGTTTCGATGAGGATGTAAGGGACATCGTTACCGCCGAGCTCGCCCGAAGCACCAATCTTGTTCTAGAGGATGATATTTCTAAAATAATAAAACAAAACAATAGTTTAAAGCTGATACTTAAATCTGGAGTTATCATTGAGGCTGAACAGATCGTGGCGGCCACCGGTCGTAAGCCGTTGACGCAGGATCTTGGTCTTGAGACCACAGCTGTAGAACTTGATGAAGTCGGCGCGATTAAGGTCGATTCCGGCTTCTGTACTGCCGAGCCCAGTATTTACGCGGTTGGCGATGTGATTAACCGGGTGGCTTTAACCCCCGTGGCGCTGATGGAGGGACAATGGTTAGCACAGCAGCTCTTCGGAGAAACGACTGACGCGGTGCGCTACGAAAATATCCCGACAGCAGTGTTTTGCCATCCTAACGTCGCCACTTGCGGTTACAGCGAAGAGCAAGCGCGTGCGCTTGGTCTTGCGTTTGATGTGTACGAAAGCCGTTTCAGGCAGCTCAGACACACGCTCAGTGGCCGCCAGGAGCTCAGCTACATCAAATTACTGGTTAACCAGGCTGATGATCGTGTGATCGGAGCGCATTTTGTAGCGCCTGACGCAGGTGAACTGATGCAGGGCGTCGCGGTCGCGATGAATGCCGGTGCAACCAAGCGTGTCTTTGATGCGACGCTCGGTATACATCCTACGTTGGCTGAGGAATTTGTCACGCTGCGGGAAAAAAGAATTCGCTGATTGTGGCGCATCCTAAGCCGGCCTGCGCTGAAAAGGGTTTCTGAGAGCTTTAGAGGGCGAAGCTTTCTGGTATTTGGGGGTTGTGTGCCTGAATTGCTTATCGTATCTGCTTTTACACTAATTCCGGTAATAAAGATTACCGGAATTAAGGCATGTGGATATCATGCCTGCCTCGACACTTAAATTGACACCCCTTTCTGCCGGTAGTCTTCGAAAACCCACAGGATTAGCGGCAGAAACGGCAGAAACAACCGATATTCATCAGGTCTCGCAATAAGGCACAGCGTGATGGTGTATGCGGCCATGGCGAAAACGACGCTTTTGTTTGCTTTCGCTCCATAGGTGACGAGGCCTTTAATCGCTTCCCAATATCTTATGAGCAGCGCAATCAAGGCAAAAGTGATCGGAGAACTGGCAAGATATCTGAGGCTTAAGTTGTCTTTGAGCATGAAAAGCTGGCTGTAATACTCAGCTTCGCTGAATACAAGGTTGCTCAACAGTAGCTGGACAATAAGCGGAATGGCAATTAACGCGCTCTGAGCCCTGAGGCCGAGTCCTGCTGCCCCGACACTGCAAATCGCGAAAAGTAGAGCAATGTCGGCTCTTGTAGCGCTCATAAGCACGATAAGAAGCACTAAAGGCCTTGCCCTACTTTGGTAATCGCCCGTTTTTCGAATTTGCGTCACCGTATGGACCGACAAAAACAATATGAATGAAGCAGTTGGCCGGTAGCCTCCAAACATGAGAAACGGGTAGATCAGGAACAGCCAACCCGTTTGTATGTCTCTGACGCAATTGAAGTGCTTAATCAGCGCCAAAGCTGACAAAGACAGGAAAAAAACCATCAAACACGAGTATCGAGTACCGCAGTTGCAGGTCAGAATCGACAAACAGACTGATTCCATCGCGAATGAGGCCGATCAAGAGATAGGGCGCTATCCGATACTGATCTGGGGTCGGCCAGTACCCTCCAGAAGCGCTTCCAGGATCGGTAAGGCCTGCTCTTCGATTGGCAATACATGGATGGAATAACCCGACCAAACGGAGAAAACTGACGCGAAGGCAATACCCAGACAGGTTTTTAGCTGTTGGCTCATCGTCGCAGTCCCTGGGTCATCCCTTTTGTGCGATCACTCTGACTAAACATTTAACTCGGAGAAGCCGATGAATGCTAGGTTGCTGTGTTTCGATCGCTATGGTTCATTGTCCGATTGGAAGCCATAAATTTTTATATTATAAATTTAAATCAGATACATATATCTTCTACCTCATGTCATTTAATAAAAGTCCGGTTCCCTACTTCGATACCCTAGATGCCATGCGTAATCCGTTTAAAGAGCCGGTGTCTTCTTTAGACCACCTCATGCCAGACCCTCCTGAGGATGCCCTGCTCGACTATCAGCACGCCAGTGAATTTATTTACAGCTACCGCGGCAGTCCGGATACTTTCAGCACATATCGACGGGAAATCGAGCATTTTCTGCACTGGTGCTGGCTCGTAGCGCACAAATCCCTTGCCCAGGTGGTTCGCGAGGACATCGAGACCTATGTCGAGTTCAGCAAACAGCCGCCGACGACCTGGATCGGTGAGAAAAATGTGCCGAGATTGTTGGATAAGAATGGAGAAAGGGTTCCCAACCCGGACTGGCGCCCTTACGTCTGCCAGCGCGGTGAATACGTAGCCTCTCAGGCAGCTATTCAGAGTCTTTTCAGTGTCTTAAGCAGCTTTTTTAATTTCCTCATTCAAGAGAACGTCCTGCCGGCCAATCCCGTCTCTCAGATGAGGCAGAAAAGTAAATTCATCAGAAAGCATCAGTCTCAGGGCAAAATCAGACGCTTGTCGCCTCTGCAGTGGGATTACGTGATCGAATCGGCCCAAAACCTGGCGAACCAGCAGCCTGCAGTTCATGAGCGCACTTTATTCATCATGAACGCGCTCTTTGCGATGTATCTGAGGGTATCGGAGCTGGTGGAGACGCCGCGCTGGCGCCCGATTATGGGGCACTTCCAGATGGATCAGGAAGGTAACTGGTGGTTTCTGACTGTGGGCAAGGGCAATAAAGAGCGGGAAATTTCGGTCAGCGATGCCATGCTCGAGGCGCTCAAGCGCTACCGTCTCTCGCGGGGGCTGCCCGCCCTGCCGGCTCCGGGAGAATCCAGCCCCCTCATCCACAAAACCCGAGGAAAGGGAGGCATTACCTCGACGCGCCAGATCCGTAGTATTGTTCAGCAGTGCTTTGATATGGCCGCCGCGAAAATGCAGGCGGACGGCTTTACCGAGGATGCTGAACGCTTGGGTGATGCCACGGTCCACTGGCTGCGTCATACCGGCATTTCCGAGGACGTCAAGCACAGGCCGCGTGAGCACGTCAGGGACGATGCCGGGCACGGCTCAAGCGCCATTACCGACCGATATATCGATGTCGAACGGGCCGAGCGCCACGCCTCCGCCCGCGATAAGCTCATCCGCTAGGAATCTTTCGGCTTAATTCTCGCGTACCTGTCTCTAGACCCGGTTGCATTCATGCGATGGGCAGTTTTCGGCCTTTCGAGTGCAGTTAGGGGCCCGAGAAGTTTCAGAAAATCACTTCTCTCGCGCAGCCGTATGGCTTACTCTGTAATCGTTCCGTCCTCTTGCATGCGTCGGTGACAAAGGCTTAACGAATGACTAACAGTAGCGGGGAAATATGCGCAGTAATTTCGCACAGGCATCCTTAACAACACTCTCAGGTTTGATAGCGCTGGTTCTGCTGCCTTGCGGTGCGGCTCACGCACAGGAAGATCCGGCTCAGCTGAACACGGTTCTCGATATCGAGACGCTCTACGACCCTGTTGAGCCACTGCCGATTCACGGTGAGACCGCAGTGGAGCTGCTCGAAGAGTTGCAGGGTAAGCATTATGTGTCTTTGGAGATTAATGACGGATTCTCCTCTCAACTTTTTGACAAGTTCTTGGACGGCCTCGACGGCTCGCATCTGTATTTTCTCAAAAGTGATGTCGATGAACTGAGTGCCTACCGATACACGCTCGACGACGCGCTCAAGGCGGGTGACGTAACTCCCGGTTTTGAAATCTATAACCGTTATTACCAGCGGGTACTCGAGCGGCTGATTTACGCCATTAATCGGGTTGAGAACGCGATTCCCGAGATGGATTTTACTGTCGATGAATTCCTTTCTGTTGACCGGGAAGAAGCGCCTTATGCAACGTCTTTGGCTGAGCTCGATGAGATTTGGCGGAAACGGATCAAGAACAGCGTGCTGAGCCTGAAGCTGACCGGAGACACTGATGATGAAATTCAGGAAAAGCTCTCAAAACGCTATCGCAACCAGTTGAGCCAGGTGCTGAAAACCAATGAGAGAGATATCTTTCAGGCTTACCTGTCTAATGTTGCCAAAGCCGTAGACCCCCATACTGATTATTACTCTCCCCGGGATTCTGAAAACTTCAACATGCAGCTGTCGCTGTCACTGGAAGGAATCGGGGCGCAGCTCACCACGGATGAGGAGTACACCAAGGTAGTTGAGCTGATAAAAGGCGGTCCCGCTGAACGCGGTAGTGAGCTGAAAGCCGGCGACAGGATAATCGGCATCGGTCAGGGTACCGATGGCGAGATAGAGGACGTGGTTGGAATGCGACTTGATGATGTGGTGTCTCAGATTCGCGGTGAAAAAGGTACCACTGTTCGCCTGAATGTCATTCCTGCAGATGCGGTCAACGAGTCCGGCGCGACGGTGGTTACCATCACCCGGGATACGGTGAAACTGGAAGACCAGTCCGCTAAAAGCGAAGTGCTTGAACTGAGCTATAACGGCGAAGACTACAAGATTGGCGTGGTTAGCCTGCCCACTTTCTATTTCGACTTCGAGGCCGCAGCGCGTGGCGAAGAGGATTTTAAGAGCTCTACGCGGGATGTTCGTGATTTGCTGGAGGAGCTGAAGTCTCAGGAAGTCGATGCCGTGGTTATGGATCTGAGAAATAACGGCGGCGGCAGCCTCAGTGAAGCGAACCAGTTAGTTGGTCTGTTCATTGAAACGGGGCCAACCGTGCAAATACGATATTCCGGAATCCGGAATGGATTCACTCGCGCGTTTGGCGACAACGATCCTGAGGTGACGTATGCCGGACCACTGGCCGTCCTGGTTAATCGCACTAGCGCATCTGCATCGGAAATCTTTGCCGGCGCGATTCAGGATTATCAAAGGGGTATTGTTCTTGGAGGCCAAACCTTCGGTAAAGGAACGGTGCAGGAAATCATCCCAATGGATTTTGGTCAGGTTAAAGTAACCCGATCCAAGTTTTATCGGATTTCAGGTGCGAGCACGCAGCATCGTGGGGTGATACCGGATATAAGTTTTCCTGACTTTTATGATGCCTATGATGATATCGGGGAAAGCAGCCTCGACGGTGCCCTCCCCTGGGATACCGTTCGGCCTGTTGAGTATCGACCGTACTACTCGATTTCCGCCATGCTGCCGCAATTGCAAGAGCAGCATAATGAACGAATCGAGGAGTCTCCCGATTTCAACTACCTAATCGATCAGATAGAGCGGACGCGCCGCTATCGCGAAAGGGAGCAAATTTCCCTGAACGAAGAGAAGGTGAAGGCGGAGCGTGAAAGCAATCGCCGAGAAGAGTTTGATGCTGAGAACATGCGTCGTTTTCTGAAAGGTCTGCCATTAAGAGAATGGGAAGATGAGGAGGCTGACGAGGAAGAGGAGGCCTCTTCAGTGGCTGCGGCGGATGATTCCGACCTGCCATCCGACGAGGATACCCAGGCCTCAGAAAATGACGAGATCGAAGAAGACGATCCACTGCTTCTGGAGAGCGGCCGAATTCTGGCAGATTTTATTGCTCTGAATGGTCGGCGCCTGAGCGCTATCGACCGACTGCCGGGCGACAGATAACAGCCCTCCTCCCGGTTTTTCTGACACCTGATAAAAAAAGGCCCCCATATGGGGGCCAATATTCGCGATGTCGAACTTAAGGAGAACTCAATCAACACTCCGTTGATTGACGATTTATTAAGCCACCCTATTCTGATCAAACGACGTCCCCATTGGGGCATTGTGAAGATCAAATGTGTTCTTGATCTGTGTGTTCTTGGGTTTGCTCATGGTATTGTGATTTACGTAGTAACGGGAAAGCTGAAATATTCGCGCTGGGAGGCCTTTGCGGCAATACCAGGATTCGATATGCGGAAGGTGCCCCTTGAATAGCTTCATGTCCGCAGCTGTGTATCCCGTGATAACAAAAGAGACTGGTCGGAACACTTGGTTGCCTTCCTGTACTTTTTCAGGGCCGCCTCGCTGTGCGAGGCGCTCTCTGACCTGCTAGTGCGGTCAAAATGCCAGAGACAGGCGTGATCGGACAGTGGAAGGGTCTGAGTCAGGCGCTCAGAAGCGGGGAAGTTGGCGGAGGAGGAGAGATTCGAACTCTCGGAGGGCTTTCACCCTCGCTGGTTTTCAAGACCAGTGCATTCAACCGCTCTGCCACCCCTCCGCGGGAATTCCATTCTACACTACCGGAGTATTTAGGGGAATGCTGATCGTTCTTCAGGAGCCAATTGCCCTACCCTTACAGCGGTTCTTATAGCGACTCTCTGAGTGGCACCAAAAGCCATTGATTTGTCGCATTCTGCGGGTATCATAGACAGACGAGTCGCTTATTACTTGCATCCAAAGCAGCCTAAGGGCTTGAATCTTTGTAAGAAGGACCCAAAGTTACGCGGGGCCTGATGGGTTTCCTGAGGCGGGTGAAGCCGGCACGGGATAAGTTGATCATAGCCCGCTTGTGCGCGGCGAGATGGATAAAGTACGACCGGAGTCGGTCGTTAACTTCACTGATTTGTAACCATGGAGAAAACCATGAACGAAGTTGATTTGGCAATTGCTCAGAGCCAGCAATCGGCGCTGGCGGTCAATAAAGTTCTCAAGAATACCTACCTGCTGCTGTCCATGACGCTCGCTTTCAGCGCTGTCACCGCGACACTGAGCATGAATGCACCGGTTCTCAGTCCTTGGGTGTTTCTGATAGGCGCCTACGGTTTTCTGTTTGCGACGCATGCACTGGCCCGGAGTCCCTGGGGGTTACTGACTACTTTCGGGTTTACCGGGTTTATTGGTTATGGGATAGGCCCACTTCTCGGATATCTGATGGCCAGTCAGAATGGCAGTGAAATCGTGACAACTGCGCTGGGCGGCACCGCATTTATCTTTTTCGGTTTGAGCGGTTGGGTACTCGCGTCTCGAAAGGATTTCTCATTCCTTCGGGGCTTTATCGCGGCAGGCTGTCTTGTTTTGCTGGCCGCGATTGTAATCAGTTTGTTCTGGCAAATGCCGGCACTGCAGCTTGCGATGTCAGTGGGCTTCATGTTCTTTTCCAGCGCGGTCATTCTGTACCAGACCAGTGAGATTATTCACGGTGGTGAGCGAAACTATATCCTTGCGACGATCACGCTATATGTTTCTCTCTACAATATATTCATGAGTCTGCTTCATCTCTTGATGGCATTTTCCGGGGATGATTAACAATCTTCTTCCAATTATGCAGTATTTGAAAAGCCCCAGTCCTGCTGGGGCTTTTCTTTTGTCGTCCAGCGCAATCTGGATGTCTGAAAGGAAAACGCTGTGAAATTTTCCCTTCTCGTGTCCACATCCCCTGCTTCCTCGCAAGGCGCGATGACGGCCTATCAGTTCGCCAGAGCAGCGGTGTCACAAGGCCATGAGATTTATCGCGTATTCTTCTATGGGGATGGGGTCTTGAATGCAAATGCTTTGAGCACTGTTCCGCAAGACGAAATCAATCTTCCCCGAGCGTGGGACGAGTTCTTGACAAACCACAATATTGAATCGGTGGCTTGCGTGTCATCCGCGCTGGTACGGGGCATTCTGGATACTGATGAATCTGCGAGGCATAAAATGGCAGGCGTGTCCTTGCTTGAAAGTACGCAGATTGCCGGTCTTGGACAGCTTGTGGATGCAAGCATACAGTCCGAGCGACTGGTTTCTTTCGCCTAGCGGATTGCGATCTAATGCAGCGAAAGAGCCTAACTTTTATCACGAGACAAGCGCCCTACGGTAGCAACAAAGCCAAACTTGTTATCGATGCCGCCCTCGCAGCGGCAGTTTTTGAACAACAGGTAAATTTTCTCTTTATGGACGATGGGGTCTTCCAGCTCGTTCAGAATCAGAACGCCGAGTCTATCTCATCGAAGACAATTGGTAGGGTGTTAGAAACGCTTGAGCTATATGGAATTGAACAAGCGTTGGTAGACTCGGTAAGCCTGGAGGAGCGCGATCTCTCTGCGGAAGACCTCGCCATACCTGTCAAAATTTTAAATGTAGAACAAGTTCGACAACTCGCCGCACGCTCGGATGTTGTGATCAACTTATGAGTGCTCTTCACACTATCAGCGCTAGCCCGACTAGCGGTCTCATCAACTCCTGTCTCAGGCTTGTTTGCCCGGGAGATGGTATCCTGTTTATTCAGGACGGTGTGTACCACTGCTGCCCTCCTGATCTCCTGGGTGACGTTTCTCAGGACAATGCGCTGTTTGCATTAAGGGAAGACTTACTCGCCCGCGGGCTACTCGGTAAAATATCAGAGCGAATCACTCCTGTGGGATTCGGTCGATTCGTCGAGCTAACAGTTGATTATGACAAGGTCATCAGTTGGTCCTGAAGCTCAGAGATAACTTGCCCCTGTCACCTGTCTGACCAAGTAAGCATGTCCAAGTTCAATTACCAAGCCTTCGACGACTTTCTTGATGAAGAAGGTTATCTCCTTAGTCTGGATCGCTGGGATGAATCAGTAGCGGTGGAACTCGCCTGCCGAGAGAATATAAAACTGACAGAAGCGCACTGGGAGATCATACGGCTTATTAGAAAGTTCTATCAACGCTACCAAATGGCTCCGGCATCCAGAGCCCTGATCAGTTACGTCAAAAAAGAGCTTGGCTCAGATCAAGGACGGAGCGTCTATGTGATGCGCTTATTTGGAGGAAGTGCCGCTAAAACCGTGGCAAAAATTGCCGGTCTTCCAAAACCGGACAATTGCATCTGAGCGCTTCGCGGCCATTCCAGCGAGCCAGAGGACGACACGGTTGGGCTGAGCGGTACTTTAGCCTATCAGTTCAAGCCCGTTCATATAGGGTCTGAGACAGTCAGGCACACGAATACGGCCCTGCTCGTCCTGATTATTCTCGAGGATAGCGACCAAAGTTCTGCCCACTGCGAGCCCGGAGCCATTGATGGTGTGCAGCAGTTCTGGCTTTCCTGTCGCCGGGTTCCGCCATCTTGCCTGCATCCGCCGTGCCTGAAAATCCGTGAATAGGCTGCACGAAGAAATTTCCCGGTACGTATTCTGTGAGGGCAACCAGACCTCGAGATCGTAGGTTTTGACCGCCGAAAACCCAAGGTCCCCCCCACACAGCATGACCTTTCGATATGGCAACTCCAGTCTCTGCAGAATCGCTTCTGCATGCTGCGTCAGTTCTTCGAGTGCGTCGGCCGAGCCGTCCGGCTCTGTTATCTGCACCAGCTCAACCTTTTCAAATTGATGCTGACGGATCATTCCCCTTGTGTCCCTGCCATAGCTGCCCGCTTCACTCCGAAAGCAAGGCGTGTGACAGGCGAACCGCAGTGGCAGGCTGGCTGGCTCAAGGATTTCGTCGCGAACCAGATTGGTGACAGGAACTTCTGCTGTTGGGATCAGATAGTAAGCCAGCTCCTCACCCTGAATGCGGAATTGGTCTTCTTCGAATTTGGGTAACTGTCCTGTGCCATACAAAGAATCCTGATTCACGATGTAAGGCACATTAAGTTCGGTATAGCCATGTTCATCGGTATGGGTATCGAGCATGAACTGCGCCAATGCCCGATGTAGTCGCGCTATCTGGCCACGCATGACCACGAACCGGGAACCGGTAAGCTTGACCGCGCTGACAAAGTCCAGTCCCAGCTGTAGGTTTTCTCCGAGAGCAACATGATCCTTGACTTCCCATTCAAAGTCCTTTGGTTGCCCCCATGCGCTGATCTGAAGATTATCTGACTCATCTGCTCCGTCAGGGACTTCCGGAGCAGGCACATTCGGAATCTCCAGCATATAGGCCTTTAATTTTTCCTGAATTTCAGCGAGCTCTTCCTTTTTCTGCTCCAGTTCTGCTTTGAGTCCCTCAACAGAAGCCAGAATTTCGGAGATATCCTCGCCTGCAGCTTTCGCCTTACCGATTTCCTTTGATCGGGTGTTGCGCGCGTTTTGAAGGGTTTCCGTTTCCAGTTGCAGATTCTTGCGAGCGTCCTCAAGAGACTTCAGGAGCTCAACATCAAGATCAAATTTCTTCTTCTTGAGAAGTGTTGCGATTGCTTCGGGTTCGGAGCGTAACCATTTGGGATCAAGCATGGGATTGTGCCGGTAAGTAGGTAAGGATCAGGGTCACAGAAAGGCTTTGGCCAGAGAGATCCCCAGATAGGCGGAGCCCAGGCAGAACATGACGCTACTCAATACGTTAAAAAGCGCTGTATTGTAGTGGCCTTGCTCAATCAACAAAAGGGTCTCGAGTGAAAATGTCGAGAATGTCGTCAATGCTCCGAGAAAACCGGTAATCAGTAGGTGCCGGTAGACTTCTGAAAGTTCGGGTCGCTCACTCAGGTAAATGTATAGACCACCGATGAAAAAGCTGCCCAGAACATTTACAGAGAGCGTACCGAGGGGGAATGCCATCTGACCCGGCTGATTCAGGCCGCTCGTCATCCAGTACCTGGCGATTGCGCCCAGTGCCCCACCCAGTGCAAGTGCAAGATAAACAGGCAAGATTCACTCCTGAGATACGCGGTTATCGACGATATCGATTCCGGAAGGAATCTGAAAGTTAAACAAGTCCGGGGATAACTGCTGGTTAATCTGTGGTTGGTTAAACTGCCATAAGGTTTTTTGACCGTTCTTACTATCCAGATGAATAGAGAGTAAAGCAGTGTTCTCGAAACTGATGTTTATACGTCGATACAATGAGTTTTGGTCAAGCGGGAGTAACTGAAAGGCAGCCATGTCCTCACCGGTATCTTTTTCGATGTGGATTTCATATTCCTCTGTCAGGCTGTCGGTCCGGCCGCTTAATAATTCGGCTGCCAGCTCGGCTCTGCTGCTGTCCCAATTCTCGATGACAACTTGTTCAAGGTCCGGCTGATAGTTCCAAAGAACAGCGCCGTTTGTCACCACTAATTCAGGAAATGGCTCTAATGTTTCCCAGTAAAATCCATCGGGTCTCATGACGTGCATTTGAATACTGCTTTCTTCAAGTACAGCGCCATCAGACTCCACGATCAACTGCTGCACGGTGGCGCTCATGGTGTCCACCTGTCGCAGGAGATTGCTAAGCTGTGCTTGTGGCGTTTCCTGAGAACGGGCCAGCGGAATGTGACAGAGTGTCAGGAAGACTGTTAGAGTGAGTCTGCGACTCAACATGATGATTTCTCGAAAACTGTTTACGGATCGGGCTATTCGCGGGGAGGCGGAGCGATGACTTCACGAGAGCCATTGTGCCCCATCTCAGAAACAACCCCTGCTGCCTCCATCGATTCTATCATGCGGGCCGCACGGTTGTAGCCAATGCGGAGTTTTCGCTGCACAGCTGAAATAGAGGCCTTTCGCGACTCAGTGACAAATTTTACCGCCTCATCATAAAGGGCGTCGTCTTCCTCGCCTTCCCCCGATTCCGCGGATGCTGACAGTAAATCGCCGTCCTCCGAACTTTGAGTTATCGCGTCTATATAAACCGGCTCTCCGCGTCGCTTCCAGTCCGCAACGACTCGATGCACCTCATCATCACTGACAAACGCACCGTGTACCCGGGTTGGCACACCACCGCCGGGTGGCAGGAATAGCATATCGCCATGCCCGAGCAACTGCTCTGCACCCCCCTCACCAAGAATCGTTCTGGAGTCGACCTTCGATTGCACCATGAAAGATAAACGAGTTGGCACATTAGCCTTGATCAGGCCAGTCAGGACATCAACGGATGGCCGCTGGGTGGCAAGCACCAGATGGATGCCTGCTGCCCGGGCTTTTTGCGCAATCCGTGCGATAAGCTCTTCCACTTTTTTACCGACCACCATCATCATGTCCGCGAGCTCATCGACAATAACCACAACACTGGGCAAAGGCTCCAGTTCGGGCGCAGACTGCTCCTCTGACAGCAACATCGGATCAAATTGCCAGGTTGGATCGGAAATAGGCTTACCTGCTTTCTGAGCGTCACTCACTTTGGCGTTAAAACCCGCAAGGTTCCTGACACCCAAAGCAGACATGAGTTTATAGCGTCTTTCCATTTCCCCCACACACCAGCGCAACCCATTCGCGGCGTCTTTCATATCCGTAATCACAGGAGTCAACAGATGGGGGATACCGTCATAGACGGAAAGCTCCAGCATTTTTGGATCGATCATGATCATGCGAACCTGCTCGGGCGTCGATTTGAACAGCAGGCTCAAGATCATGGCGTTAATACCAACGGATTTGCCGGAGCCTGTCGTACCGGCTACCAGCAGATGGGGCATCTTTCCGAGGTCGACTATGACGGGCTTGCCGACTATATCGTGACCCAGAGCCATGCTGAGCGCTGAACCCGCACGGTCGAACTCAGGAGAGCTGAGAACCTGGCTTAACTGGATGATCTCGCGTTTTTCATTGGGAATTTCTATGCCGATCACGGTTTTGCCGGGGATAACTTCCACGACCCTGACGGAGACTACAGCTAATGAACGGGCCAGGTCCTTAGCGAGGTTTGTGATCCGGCTGACCTTCACGCCCGGTGCAGGCTGAACTTCAAACCGGGTGATCACCGGGCCGGGGTTGACCGCGGTGACTTCAATTTCAATACCGAAGTCGCCGAGTTTTAACTCCAGAAGCTTGGACATGGCTTCCAAAGATTCCTTGGAAAAGCCGGATTCATGAATTTCCTGCCAGGCATCAAGCAGGCTGATCGCGGGCAGTTCTTTCACAGATGAGGCCTCGAACAAAGTGCCCTGTCGCTCTTTTTCTACCCTTGTGCTTTTAACCGCCTTCTTACGCGGAGGTTCCTTTATGGTAGGAGGAACTCTCTTTTTCTCCTTTTCGATATGAATGTCCAAGACCTTCTTTCGCGATTCCAGTCGCGCTTTGGTTGCAAGTGTCTGCTTGCGCTGTTCTAACCATTTCTGCCCCTTCTCAGTGAGCAGACTGATTGTCCCCAGCGTCCACGCACCAAGTTTATCGATCACATTCAGCCAGGAGATTGAGGCCGAAATTGTCAGGCCGAACAGAAATATCGCGAAGAGAAGCAAGGTACTGCCAAGGCTGGCGAATAGCGGCAGGCTGAGATCAACCACAACCGAGCCCAAGACACCCCCGGCAATGTAGGGAACATCCCCCGGCACCTCGAAATGGATGGTCGCCAGTGCGCAGGAAGCCAGCATCAACAGCGAGTAGCCGAGTGCTCTGAAGCCGAACATGGCCCAAGAGAATTCCGCGCTGAGTTTCTCTTCGCGAAAAGAGGTATAAACCTTGTAAGCGAGTAAGAAGGGAAAGCCAAAAGCGAGGTAACCGAAGACATGAAGTAAAGCATCTGCCATCCAAGCCCCGTACACTCCGACGGCGTTCGCGACATCCTCACCGGAACCCGTAGTCGTAAAACCCGGGTCCGAAGGTGAGTAGCTCAGCAGCGCAATGGTGAGATACAGCGCCATCAGAAAGCAGACTATCAGGGTCCCCTCACGGGTTAAGCGCTGCATGAGGGTTCGGACTTCGTCGTTTGGTTCTGGGTTTTGCACGGTATTATCTAATCAAATCAATAAGGTAAAAGGTTTATCTTCAAGCTTTCTGAATATACTGCGTATCCTGAAAAAGGTTGCTGCTCTCCTCTTTCTTCAAGCTTACAGCGCTCGGCCGCTGGCCAGCTGGCAAGACAGGGCGTCATAGCTATGTATCGTGCAACTGCGCCAGATAATTAAGGAGCCAGGACCGTTATTCGCCAGATGTTTTTTGCCTGCTGCCCGCCTCCTGCTAGTGCCTGCGTACCTCCTGAGGGTAAAATGGGCGCACATATGATCCCTATTCGTTAACTCGAAACCGTCCGACACCGAGCCACAGGAATGAGCCAATGACAGACCCTCAACACCATCGCCTAATCATTCTTGGATCTGGCCCCGCCGGCTATACTGCCGCGGTTTACGCCGCGCGTGCGAACCTCGATCCGGTTCTCATCACCGGCCTGATTCAGGGCGGTCAGTTGACCACCACGACAGACGTCGACAACTGGCCTGGTGATGTCGAGGGTTTGCAAGGGCCAGACTTAATGCTTCGAATGAAGAGCCATGCCGAACGCTTTGATACGAATATTATTTTCGATCATATAAACTCAGTAGACCTGACGCAACGACCGTTCCTGCTGCAGGGTGACAGTGGCCGCTACAGCTGCGACGCGCTGATTATCGCGACGGGTGCTTCTGCTCAGTATCTGGGGCTCGATTCAGAGCAGGCATTTATGGGCAAAGGCGTCAGTGCCTGCGCGACCTGTGATGGCTTCTTCTACCGTAACAAACCGGTCGCGGTCATCGGCGGTGGCAATACCGCTGTTGAAGAGGCGCTCTATCTGGCGAATATCTGCTCTCACGTGACGCTGGTACATCGTCGGGATTCACTGCGCGCTGAAAAAATCTTACAAAAGAAGCTGTTCGAGCGGGAAGCAGAAGGCAAGGTGTCGATACAGTGGAATCACGTGCTGGAGGAAGTGCTCGGAGACGACATGGGGGTAACAGGTGCCCGAATACGCCACGTCACCAGCGATGAACCGGTCGACCTGGTGGTAGACGGCGTCTTTATCGCCATCGGGCATGTGCCGAACTCGGAGATCTTCAAAGGCCAGCTGGACATGAAGAACGGCTACGTCGTAGTTAATACCGGGCTAGACGGCATGGCTACACAAACGAGTGTCCCCGGTGTATTCGCTGCCGGAGATATCGCGGACCAGGTCTACCGTCAAGCGGTGACCAGCGCCGGGTTCGGCTGCATGGCGGCACTGGACGCCGAGAAATTCCTCGACGACTAGTTTTTCGCGATGCCGGTACCATGGTTAGATCCGATGGATGCGCCCGTTTTTCCTTGTACTTCACGGGCATTGGCAGACCCCAATGGATTGCTGGCCGCTGGCGGTTCGCTGGACGCTGACTGGCTACTTGCCGCATACCGTGAAGGCATATTTCCCTGGTATGAAGAGGGTCAACCGGTTCTCTGGTGGGCTCCCGACCCGAGGCTGGTTCTGGATCCCGGTCGCGTCGCCGTCTCACGCAGTCTCCGAAAGCTGATCCGCAAACAGATTTACCGCATTTCCTTCGATACAGCGTTTACGTCTGTTATAGAAGCCTGTCAAACCTCAGGGGGGCGGGAAAACGCGACTTGGATCACACCCGAGATGAAGGCGGCTTATGTCAATCTCCACCGTCTCGGTCATGCCCATTCCGTAGAGGTATGGCGCGACGAATTTCTGGTAGGCGGGCTTTACGGCATTGCGCTTGGCAAGGCATTTTTTGGAGAATCCATGTTCAGTGCGCAGCCAAATGCTTCGAAATTGGCACTGGTGGCCCTCTCACGGCAACTTGAGTCTCGAGGATTTGGCCTGATTGACTGTCAGGTTCACTCCGATCACTTGGTTTCTATGGGGGCAGAGGCGCTTCCACGCCGGGACTTTCAAGAAGCGCTGACCGCCCTTCTTGCCAGTAAAGAACAACCCGGGCCCTGGAAAACACCGCCATACAACCTGATGGAAAAACCGAGCTGACTATGCAATCGAACAACAAGCCCATCAGTTCGATTCGGTTGTTCCGGACTTCACCCCACCCCTGTAGCTACAAAGCATCAGAAGAAGCGGCGACCGTTTTCGTCGACCCTGACCTGATCATCGACAAGCGGCTTAACAGCAAACTGAGTGAATTGGGTTACCGGCGAAGTGGCGCACACTTATACCGGCCCGATTGCGACCGCTGTTCGGCCTGCATCTCTTGCCGGGTGACCGTCAATGAGATGCAGTTCTCCCGCAGTCAGCGACGCATCCTCAAACGGAATGAGGCGTTATCTGTTGTTGAGCAAACTGATTTAAACAGCGCGGCGGCTTTCGATCTGTATCGCCGGTATGTTGACAAACGGCATCAGGGCGGGGATATGTTCCCGGCAACAGATGAGCAATTCGAAGCGTTTATCAAAACAAAGACCGTCGACACGCGTTTTTACTTATTTTACGAGGACCAGAGGCTGATAGCCGTCAGTGTGGTTGATTTTTTGGAACAGGGCTTATCTGCGGTCTACACCTTTTTCGAGCCGGATTTGTCGCAAAGATCGTTGGGAAGCTACGTCATTCTCTGGCAAATCAGTAAATGTCGGGAATTGGGATTGCCTCACCTGTATTTGGGATACTGGATCAAGGGATGCGATAAAATGGAATACAAAAGTAAGTTCAGACCAATGGAGTTTCTGATAGACGGACGCTGGACTAAAATTACCTGACTGCGTTTCTTCCGACGTGCCCAATAGCTTTTGCGTCAAACGGTAAATTCCGGCACAATGCGCGACTTTTAGAGGGGTTTGAGTGACCTATGGCCAAAGAAGATCAAATTGAAATGGAAGGCGAAGTGGTGGACACGCTTCCTAACACCATGTTCAGAGTCAAACTGGAGAACGGACATATCGTGACGGCTCACATCTCCGGCAAGATGCGTAAAAACTACATTCGCATCCTTACCGGCGACCAAGTACGTGTAGAGCTGACGCCCTATGACCTGACCAAAGGCCGCATCACCTATCGAGCCAGATAGCCCAGCACCCCCGCCAGTGACAAACTGTCACCCCTCCTCGGCCAGGGCGCGCTTCTTTCCTTTCACGTTAGCCTCGACGCGAATTTCAATCGAATCGGCAGCGGTTACGAAAACGTCGCCCCCTTCTGTGAGCTGGCCAAACAGGATGTCTTCCGCCAGCGCTTTCTTGAGTTCCTCCTGAATGAGACGACCCATCGGCCTTGCTCCCATGCTCTCGCTGTAGCCATGCTCGACAAACCAGTCGCGGGCGCTTTCTTCTACGTGAAGCACCACGCCTTTCTCATCGAGTTGTACCTGAAGGTCTACCAAGAATTTGTCAACGACGGTCCTGATCGTTTCAGGTGACAGTGAGCCGAACTGAATAATACTGTCGAGCCGATTGCGGAATTCGGGTGTGAAGGCTTTTTTGATTACACCCATCCCATCTGAACTGTGATCCTGCTCTGTGAAGCCTATGGACGCGCGGGCCATCTCCTGCGCACCGGCATTAGTGGTCATGATCAGAATGACATTGCGGAAGTCAGCTTTACGGCCATTGTTGTCAGTCAGAGTGCCGTGATCCATTACCTGCAACAGCAGGTTAAACACATCCGGATGAGCTTTCTCTATTTCGTCAAGCAGCAAAACGCAATGCGGGTTTTTAGTCACTGCTTCTGTAAGCAGCCCGCCCTGATCAAACCCGACATATCCTGGCGGCGCACCAATCAAACGGGAGACTGTATGCCGCTCCATGTATTCGGACATGTCAAAGCGCAACAGCTCTATGCCCATGATCTTTGCGAGTTGCCGACTGACCTCAGTCTTACCGACACCGGTAGGCCCAGAAAAAAGGAACGAGCCAATAGGCTTGTCCTGTTCGTTCAAGCCCGCCCGAGACAGTTTGATTGCAGTGGCTAGCGAGTCGATTGCTTCATTCTGACCGAAGACCACCATCTTTAAGTTGCCTTCTAAATTCTTCAAGGCCGCAACGTCAGAACTCGAGACATGCTTGGGCGGAATCCGGGCAATACTGGCAACAACCTTTTCCATGTCAGCTGCCTGGATGAGTTTTTTCCTTTTACTCGCGGGTTGCAACTGCTGGTAGGCTCCCGCTTCATCAACCACATCGATTGCCTTATCAGGCATGTAGCGATCATTGATATAGCGACCGGCTAATTCTGAAGCGGCTTTGAGTGAACTGTCGCTGTATCGGAGTTTATGATGTTCTTCGAATCTTGGTTTCAGTCCTTTCAATATTTTGTAAGTCGTTTCTACATCAGGCTCTTCAACGTCAATTTTTTGAAAGCGACGAGACAGCGCCCTATCCTTGTCGAAAATACCCCGATATTCCTGATAGGTCGTGGAGCCGATGCATCGAAGCTGACCAGAAGTCAGCGCTGGCTTAAGCAAATTTGAGGCATCCATGACCCCGCCGGATGCGGCGCCGGCACCAATAATTGTGTGAATTTCATCGATGAACAGCACAGCATTTTCGTCTTTTTTAAGCTCACCAAGCAGCGCCTTGAAGCGCTTTTCGAAGTCCCCTCGGTATTTGGTGCCGGCAAGTAACGCGCCGAGATCGAGAGAATAGATCACACTGTCTGATAAGACATCGGGAACCTGCTGTTCTACGATCAGTCTGGCCAAGCCTTCAGCAACCGCAGTCTTCCCTACCCCAGACTCACCAACGAGCAATGGGTTGTTCTTACGCCGCCGGGAAAGAATCTGAATCACGCGGGTGACTTCTTCAAGTCGGCCAATCAGCGGGTCAATTCTTCCGGCTTCTGCTTCGCTGTTCAGGTTAGTGGCAAAGCTTTCGAGCGGGCTGATTCGATTTTCCGCAGAGTCTGCTTCTTCCTGCTGCTCCGTAGCTGGCTCGCTGTTTTCGCCTTCACCTGCGATCTTGGATATACCGTGCGTGATGTAATTAACGACGTCGATCCGAGCAACGTCTTGCTGCTTCAAGAAAAAGACCGCCTGACTCTCCTGCTCAGAAAAAATCGCGACCAGCACGTTAGCACCTGTAACCTCTCGTTTGCCCGAGGACTGAACGTGAAAAACTGCCCGCTGCAGTACACGCTGAAAACCCAGCGTTGGCTGTGTTTCCCGACTGGTTTCGCTCTCGGGAATCAGTGGGGTTGTTGAATCGACAAATTCGGCGAGTTCGTTTCGCAATTTCGGTAAATCGCAGTCACAAGCTGAAAGCACACTTGTGGCGATCTCATTATCGAGAAGAGCCAAGAGGAGATGCTCAACCGTCATGAATTCATGACGCTTGTTCCTCGCACCTTTGAACGCGCTGTTAAGCGTGGTTTCTAAGTCTTTACTGAGCATAGAGCTTCCAAGTATGAATGGTGGTTCGTATCACCGGTCGACTTCAACTGAGCAGAGTAAAGGCTGCTCGCACTCTCTTGAGTAGTCATTAACCTGTGCCGCTTTGGTTTCGGCGACGTCTTTGCTGTAGACGCCACAGACACCTTTTCCCTCAGTATGGACCTTGAGCATGATCTGAGTCGCTTTTTCAACGTTCATCCCAAAGAACGAACGCAGTACATCAACGACAAAGTCCATTGGCGTGTAGTCATCGTTAACCAGGATAACTTTATACAAAGGGGGCTTTTTGAGCTTGGGCTTTTCAGTGGTGGCTGCATAACCAACATCATGGCTGCCGCCCGTGTCGCTATCACCGGAACCGGTAGACTGGTTGGACGACTGTATAACTGTCGCTGGAGTCAGCACGAGAGCCTCTGAATGTCGCTGTTGCGTTTTTGGAAACTGCTTCAGCAGAGCAGGAACGCATTGTCCGCCAGATTGACCGTCTTGAAAAGAGTTGCTGGGTCGGCCCAAGCGGTCGCACCGGTAACTACCAGACACGGTGAGAATACGCTCATATGTCGCGGTTAGATGTACCAGTATTTAAGATACGCGCCTTTGACATGGGATCGCGTTTGAGTTACACATACACGGTAGACGAGTTCGTCTCTCTCTAGGGAACAAAATAAAAACAGCTAAAAAACAATAAGCACGGAGCAAGATATGAGTACCGGGCAAGTTAAATGGTTCAACAATGCCAAGGGGTTTGGCTTCATACTGCCAGATGACGGCGGCGCAGATTTGTTTGCGCACTACTCTGCAATCAGCATGGATGGCTACAAAACTCTCAAAGCAGGTCAGTTAGTCACTTTTGATGCAGTGGACGGCCCGAAAGGCCTTCATGCTGCAAACATTCGAGCAGTCGACTCTGCCAGTGATGATCATGTGGTTCTCTCGGACAGCAACGATGAAGCTGAGGCGGCGGAGATAGTGGAAACACCCACAGCTGAACCCGCCAATGAGCCGGCAGAAGAGCTGGAAGAAGTGACTGCCTAGCGCGAACGCCATCCGGTCTGGAAAGTCATTTTTGCTGACCGATTCAAGAGTATTGCGGTGCGCGAGCTGGCTCTATGGCTCGGCTTATTCTGTTCAACAAACCCTTCGGGGTGCTTTCTCAATTTACCCCCGAAGCGGGCCACCCGTGCCTGGCTGACTATATTGATCAGCCGGGCGTCTACCCTGCCGGCAGGCTAGACCGCGATTCTGAAGGTTTACTCCTGCTGACAGACGATGGAAAGCTGCAGCAGCGGCTCTCTAATCCCAGATACAACAAGAAGAAACACTACTTAGTTCAAGTCGAGAGTGAGATCTCAGATGAGGCTTTGAAGCAGCTCTGTGAGGGGGTGGTATTGAAAGATGGCAGAACCCGGCCCGCATTAGCAACACGCATCGAAGCGCCTGATTTGTGGCCGCGTGTGCCGCCGATCAGAGTTCGACTGACTGTGCCTACCTCGTGGTTGAGTCTGACCTTACAGGAAGGGCGAAATCGTCAGATCCGCCGAATGACAGCGGCGGTCGGCTATCCCACTCTCAGGTTGGTGCGGGTGCAGATTGCCAATTGGCGCCTTGCAGATCTGCAGCCCGGACAGTGGATTTCGACAACTGCTCCGGATTAAGACAGACCCACGCTATTCCTGCCATCGCTTGAGTGCATCGATATCGCTTTCACGGCTTTCGATCCACCGGCTCTCGGACTGGCTGGTTTGTTTTTTCCAGAAAGGGGCTCGGCTTTTGAGAAAATCCATGATGAAGTCAGCTGATTCGAATGCTGCCTGTCGGTGCCTGCTGGCCGTGGCGACCAGAACAATCTGGTCCCCCGGATAGAGCTCTCCGACCCGATGGAGGATACGCACGCCCAGTAACGGCCACCGTTTGGACGCTTGCTGTGAGATCGCCTCCAGCTGTTTTTCCGTCATGCCGGGATAATGCTCTAGAAATAAGCGCTGAGTTCTATCGGAGCCGTCAGATTCCTCGGTCTCTGCGCCGTAAAGTTCCCGCACCAGGCCCGTGAACAGGACAATAGCGCCCGCATCACCGGCCTGATGACGCAAGGCCGTATATTCTGCCGCCACATTAAAGTCTTCGGTTTGTACAGAGATCATGGCTAGCCGCCCGTCATGGGTGGGAAGAAGCCCACTTCATCACCATCAGTAATAGGTGAAGAGGTTTCTGCAAATACTTGATTTACAGATATAAGGGGCGGGTTTGGACTTTGAATCAAGTCGTTGAATGAAGAATCTGTTTCGCTTAAATGTCTGATTAAAGCCGCCACAGTTGTCAGATCCCGGGCGGTATCAAGCCGGTCTTCCCCCCTGCCCATGTGCTCCCTGATGCTCGCAAAATAGAGTACCGTAATCATTATGCTGATCTATACCGCCCGTGTGTAATGCCCGCTGCGCCCACCTGACTTCTCCAGCAAGGTGACGTCATTGATCACCATCTCTTTATCCACTGCCTTGCACATGTCATAAACCGTGAGGGCGCTGACACTTGCCGCTGTGAGCGCTTCCATTTCCACACCGGTTTGGCCGGACAGTCGGCAAGTGGCTTCGATGGTCACGCAGCTGGATTCAGCATCGAGCGCAAGATCCACCGTGACCGAGGTCAACATGAGCGGGTGGCATAGCGGTATGAGATGGCTGCACTGCTTGGCAGCCTGTATCCCGGCGATCCTGGCAACGCTCAACACATCCCCTTTCTTGTGGCTCCCGTCGTCAATCATCGCGAGTGTTTCGGCGCTCATAAACACCCGTGCCTGTGCCCTGGCGACTCGTTCCGTGCTCGCCTTACCACCGACATCGACCATTTGCGCCTTGCCGTCAGCGTCTAAGTGCGTGAATGCTTTGCTCATGAAATCGTGCTTCCTGAAAACTTAGGGGAATTATCTCTTTTTCTGTGGCCTAGCAGAAGCCGCTTTTCAAGTTACATTGGCCAGTGCTCCCCCAACATTGATAACATTTCGCATCGCAAGCCATGAACCATTATCCCCACACCACCGTTGCCACCGTCGTCCCTCAGCAGGGGCGCTTTCTCATGGTGCAGGAAAAATCCGGTGAATCTCTGGTTTACAACCAACCCGCCGGCCATGTTGAAGTCGGGGAAGGCCTGATTGCCGCCGCGGTTCGTGAAACTTTCGAGGAAACGGGCTGGCAGGTACGGGTCGAATGCCTCATTGGTATTTATTCTCATGTACATAAAGCGAATGGAATTCATTACTTACGCCACTGTTTTCTTGCAACGCCTGAAAAGCAGACTGCTGTGACGCCACCAGATTCGGACATTGTTCAGGCGCTTTGGCTCAGCCATGATGAGCTCAAAGCCATGCGGAATCAGCTTCGCAGTCCACTTGTCCTGCAGGCGCTGGCTGATCATGAGGCCGGACAGACTTATTCACTGGAGCTGATCAAGTGATCACGCCCACCTTGAGCGCGTCCGGGTCAAGCGAAAGCCCGAAAAAAGTCATTGTTGGCATGTCCGGCGGTGTTGATTCTTCCGTCTCAGCCTATCTTCTGCAACAGGCGGGTCATGAAGTGAGCGGACTGTTCATGAAAAACTGGGAAGAGGACGACGGCACCGAATACTGTACCGCACAGGCCGATCTGGCCGACGCACAATCAGTTTGTGACAGCCTCGGCATAGAGCTGCTGACCGCCAATTTTGCGGCGGAGTACTGGGACAACGTTTTTGAGCATTTTCTTGCTGAATATCGCTCTGGAAGAACCCCTAATCCTGACGTGCTCTGTAACAGGGAGATCAAATTCAAGGCTTTTCTGGACTATGCGCACTCTCTGGGGGCCGACTGTATAGCGACCGGTCATTACGTCCAGCGTGTCGATGAGGGCAGTCGAAGTTATTTGCATAAAGGCGTCGATGTGAATAAAGATCAGACGTATTTCCTCTGCGAAATCACTGAAGAAAATGTAGGTAATACTCTGTTTCCAATCGGTAATTTAGAAAAATCAGAAGTCAGGAGGATTGCTGCTGACTTGCAGTTAGCCACCTCCAGGAAAAAAGACAGCACCGGCATATGTTTCATCGGCGAGCGCAAATTTAAGGATTTTCTGAGCACCTATTTGCCGGCCCAACCCGGGCGGATCGAAAGCCTGAACGGTGAGTTTCTGGGAGAACACGGTGGTTTGATGTACTACACACTGGGGCAACGGCAGGGCCTGGGCATAGGTGGCCGGGCAGGTTGCGCCGAAGAGCCCTGGTATGTCGTCGCTAAAGACTTAAGAAATAACCTGCTAATCGTGGCGCAAGGCAATGAAAATAATACACTTTATTCAAGAAGCGTCACGGCTTTAGAAGGCGCCTGGATAGATCAGCAGGGCCCGGATTTTCCGTTTCGCTGTCACGCAAAATTACGATACAGACAGCCAGATCAGCCGTGCCACGTCAGCCAGGATACGGCCGGCAAACTGAAAGTCTTATTTGACGCGCCTCAGCGGGCGGTGACGCCGGGGCAATACGTCGTATTCTATGACGGTGAACGCTGTCTCGGCGGCGCTGTAGTGGACTCCTATGAGCGCTGACAGCTTACAGAGCCCGCAATTACAAACCTTGACCCTGTCTGCTGTCGTGCAGTCGGCGCAACTGGTTCGCGCACTGGCCCATACGGGCAGTGCACCCTTTCCCGCAATAAAAGCATTGATCGACCCGCTCTTCGCACTGAACGCCCCTTCTTTCAACACCATCTTCCCGGATCTTCGCTTGGCCCGACCCGGTCTGGAATGGCTCACAGTGCAGGCGCGACAACGCCGCTCCGTAGAAAACGATGAAGTCCTGCGCTACACAAGAAACCTGTTGTTGCTGCAAACGAAGCTGATGGCGGATACCGACATGCAGTCGAGGCTTGGCAGGAGGCTTCAGTCAATCAGCCCACTTTCTGCTCCGTATTCAGACCCACATAGGCAAACATCTGCTGAGCCCGTTGGGTTGCATGAGACTGAGCGCAGTTTTGAGGCGCTGGCGACCCTGTATCAGGATACAATAAGCACGCTTCCCTTCCGCATCCAGGTACAGGGGAAAGTTGAACATCTGCAGGACGAGAGAATCGCCAATCGGATACGCGCCCTACTTTTAGCCGGTATTCGGTTTGCCGTGCTGTGGCACCAGATAGGAGGCCGGCCATGGCATTTGTTCGTATTGCGTGGCCGGATCAATCGTATTGCGACTTCGATGCTTGAAAATTAGCTCAAAAGGATCAGTTTAAGTATGACAGAACAATTACTTACGGCTATTACTTCAATTTCACCTTTGGATGGCCGCTACGCGCAAAAATGCCGATCACTCGCTGAAATTTGTAGCGAATACGGGCTTATGCGGTACCGGGTTGAAGTGGAGGTGAAATGGCTAGAAACGCTGGCTTCTCACCCGGGGATAGTGGAGCTGAAGCCTCTATCTGATGCCCAAATTGCTACACTGGATGGGCTTTTTCTCGATTTCAGTCTCGAGGACGCCCTTGAGGTCAAAGAAATAGAGAGCAAAACCAACCATGATGTCAAAGCGATAGAGTATTTTATTAAACAAAAGCTTGAGATTTTGGGTGGCTTTGACGAGTACCTCGAATTTGTCCATTTCGCCTGTACTTCAGAAGATATCAACAACCTGGCCTACGGGCTCATGCTTGCCCAAGCGCGAGAGTCGGTCTTGATTCCGCACATGCAAGGCACGGTTGACTCGCTGAAGGTGCTCGCTAGTGAATTTGCGAGCCAACCGATGCTGTCACGTACCCATGGGCAGCCAGCGACCCCTTCAACGGTCGGCAAAGAATTGGCCAATGTGGCGTTCCGGTTGCAACGTCAGATAGATATATTCAATGATATCAATATATTAGGAAAGATAAATGGAGCAGTAGGTAACTACAATGCCCATATTGTAGCCTACCCCGAAATCGACTGGCCAAGCGTTGCTGAAGAATTTATCGTGAGTCTCGGGCTGAGCTGGAACCCCTACACGACCCAGATCGAACCCCATGATTACGTCGCGGAGATATTTAACTGCCTTTCGAGATATAACACCATACTTATTGATTTTTCACGGGATATCTGGGGTTATATATCCCTGAACTACTTCCGCCAGAAAACGGTTGCCGGGGAGGTGGGTTCGTCAACTATGCCTCATAAGGTCAATCCGATCGATTTCGAGAACGCTGAGGGAAATCTCGGGCTGGCTAACGCCCTCCTCGACCACATGTCTGCCAAATTACCTGTCTCACGCTGGCAGCGCGATCTGACTGACTCAACGGTGATGAGAAACCTCGGCACAGGGCTTGGGTACAGTCTGGTCGCCTATCAGGCGCTTTCCAGAGGAATTGCCAAGCTTGAACTCAATACCTCAGCGATCGACTCAGACATTGATGCCTGCTGGGAAATACTCGCCGAACCGATCCAGACTGTCATGCGGCGCTACCGAATAGAGCAGCCCTATGAAAAACTGAAGGCTCTCACGCGAGGAAAAGCCATTGACGAAGCGACACTGAAGGACTTTATTCAGTCCCTGGATATTCCGCAATCAGCCAAGGAGGCTCTAATCGCACTGCGCCCACGCACGTACCTCGGTAATGCGGCAGCTCAGGCCCGCGAGATATAAACAGGCGGTATGCTCAAGCCCAATTTTGATCAAGCCGAATTTCTGAAAGATTATTGGCAGCAAAAACCGATACTTATTAAGAATTTCTTTAGTAATTTCGAAGATTATACCAATCCGGAAGAGTTACTCGAAATCGCCTGTATCAATGCAGTAGACAGTCGCATCGTCACGACTCGGCCTGAATATTGTGTTGCCGAGCGCTATTCCCTGACTCAGGGCCCGTTTGACGCCGACTCCCCCCTGCCCGCCCTAACGGAAAAGAACTGGAGTTTGCTCGTTCAGTCAGCAGAACTATGGATTCCAGATCTGCAGGAGATGATCCGAGCCTTTGGCTTTCTGCCCCGTTGGCGTATCGAAGACATCATGGTGTCGTTAGCCACTCAGGGTGGCGGTGTCGGTCCCCATTTTGATCAATACGATGTCTTCCTTGTCCAGGGCCTTGGTCAGCGCACTTGGTGTATCGGTGAGCGTATCGACCTGACGGCACCGCATACATCGCTGCCAGACACTGCTTCAGGCTTAAACCTCATCGATGAATTTGAAGTAAATCAGCAATTTATCGTGGAAAGCGGGGATGTTCTCTATATTCCTCCGGGCTACACCCACTGGGGAATTTCCCAAACTCCGAGTCTCTGCTACTCGGTAGGTTTCAGAGCCCCTTCCAATGCGGAAATGATCGAATCTTTCAGCAATCGGGTGATGGAACTGCTGACTGAGTCGCAGCGGCTGACTGATCATACGACTCCGCCAATGCGGGACAGCGCCGAAATTACCGCAAAGGACTGGCAGCATGCGTGGGAGGTGGTTGCTGGCCACCTGGCAAACAAGGGCGCCTTTTTACGGGCATTCGGTAGTCTGGTAACGGAAGCCAAATCGCCCGAGTTTATCGAACCGCTCGACGATGAGGTTCATATTGAGGAATTGCTCGCCTTCAGGGGACCAACAGTAGAGCTGGTGAGAAATCCGGCGTCAAGACTTGCTTATGCCGTCCAGGCAGACTCCGACCCCTTGTTGCTATTCGTTGATGGCGAGAGCTATGAGCTTGACAGAATTTGCCTGCCTGCGGTCAGGGCGCTGTGTGCTGATGAGCCGGAAAACCTGTTTGACATTTCAGTCCTCTGGCAGACGGACGAAAGTCGGGCCCTGATCTGCCGGTTGGTGCAAAGCGGCGCACTCTGGCTGACAGAAAGGGAAGATTAACGCCGGTTCGGGAGTCTGGCTCCTGTGTTCAAGCGCCTGAGCGGACCCTGGCGCCCGTAACGGCACTAATTCAGATCACGCGTGCTGGCGGCAATGAATTGCTGCTTAAGTGCGTCATAGCTTGTCACAGAGGGAAACTGAGGGAATTCGGCAATGACATTGTCCGGAGCCCGAAACAGAATACCCGCATCAGCTTCAGCCAGCATCGTTGTGTCATTATAGGAATCGCCTGCGGCGATCACCCGAAAGTTAAGCCCATGAAAAGCTTTAACGCATTGCCTCTTGGGGTCTTCCTGGCGCAATTTGTAATCAACAATATAGCCTTGCTCATCAGTGATCAGGCGATGGCAAAACAAGGTCGGAAAGTCTAACTGACGCATCAGCGGGTGAGAGAATTCATAGAAAGTGTCAGATAAAATAATGAGTTGGAAATGTGACTTCAACCAACTGACGAACTCAGTGGCCCCTTCAAGCGGGCTCATCGTCGCAATGACCTCGTGAATGTCTGGCAAGCCGAGCTTGTGCTGATTGAGAATATCCAAACGCTGTCTCATCAGGACGTTGTAATCCGGGATATCCCGAGTTGTGGCTTTGAGCTCGTCAATGCCGGTTTTTTCGGCAAAACCAATCCAGATTTCCGGGATAAGCACACCCTCTAAATCTAAGCAGGCCAGTTCCATTGAATCAATCTCCTTATGTGAGTCCAGAGTTACGGCAAGCCGGCTGAAGCGTTAGCGGGAAGTGAGGGGCGCCTCACCAAAAACCGCGACTGCTAGGCTGAGAGAGCCAAAAGGTAGCAAATTCAAGCGATTTTGGCATGCAATACCGCATGAGTCTGACCCCGGATCCAACCAGACCCGGTTCGCGGCGGACAATATCGATAAGCCAGAGAAAGAAACATGCTGCCCATTTACCCAGTCTAAACCTCTAATTAATCGAGTGTTTTTCACGTGGAACATGAGCCGTGTCAGCGTGGAACATTGACACAGATGCGCACTCATTGGGCGTAATTAGTCCGCACATTCGTTTATCGCGGGAATCCAATAGACAGGACCTGAGAAAATCAGCACGCGGACTACTACGAATTGGCGACACCATGCGGAACATGCCCGGTTGCCACATGATGACGGGCAGATTCACAGTGTCCCTGCTGGTCATCAAAAAAAACGTCTGCGTCGAAAGCCTGGAGAAACTCACCTTTGGACAGACCTCCTAGAAAAAGCGACTCGTCGATCCGGATGTCCCAGGCGCGTAAGGTGCGCACTACCCGCTCATGTGCCGGCGCCGCTCTTGCAGTGACCAGACACGTTCTGATGGGCGACTCACCGGAAGGAAAAGCGCGCTGGAGTTGTTGTAAGGCGTGCAAGAAAGGCTTGAAGGGCCCGCCGGCCAGCGGCTGATTCGCCGAATCACGTTCATTCTTAGTAAAAGCTTCTAGGCCTTTATTTTTAAATATTTTTTCCGACTCATCTGAGAATAGTACCGCGTCCCCATCGAAGGCGATTTTCAGGATCTGCTCATTGGTATTGCTTTTCACTGACGGCAGGATTGTCGCTGCAGCGACACCCAGTTCCAGTGCTTGCCGGACATCTGCTCCGTCGGTAGATAAAAACAAATGACTGTTGAAAGCCGAGATATAGCGATAAGGGCTGTCCCCGCCACAAAATGCAGCACGCGTGATGTTCAGGTGATAATGCTCAATGGAATTGAACACCCTGAGCCCGGTATCCGCACTATTTCGAGACAGCAAAATGACCTCAACCGGGGCCCCCTCAACCAGTTGGTTAAGATTCAGCAATTTCTCTACCAGATGAAAAGCCACTCCCGGCTGCAAGGGCTCATCCTCGTGTTCAATCTGGTATTGCTGATAAGCAGCGAGGCCTTCCTGCTCATAAACCGCATGGCTATCGGCAAGGTCGAACAGTGCTCGAGATGAAATGGCAATGACGAGCGGATCAATTCCAGGAGAGGTCACGGGAAGCACCCAGCACAACAAAATACAGACAGTCTATCAGAGGACGCGGCTAGCCGCTCAGTTAACGGGCTCACCCGGCGCCTATCCTCTGCAAGTTTGCTGAATAGGAACAGCTAGGCGTCAGAGTTTGGGGCATAGCAAACGCCCGTCCCCGCGAGCCCACAGTAGCCTCCGGGGTTTTTCGCGAGATACTGCTGATGGTAATCTTCAGCATAATAAAAATCACTTAACTCTCTGACTTCAGTCGTAATATTACCAAGTGATTTTGCGCGCAATGCCTGTTGAAAATGCGCCAGACTCGCCGTGGCTTGATCACACTGCTGGCTGTCGGTCCAATAGATGGCGGAGCGATACTGGGTGCCGAGATCATTACCTTGTCGCATGCCTTGAGTAGGATCATGGGCTTCCCAAAATGCAGCGAGCAGCTGCTCATAGGAGATAATTGTGGGATCGTAGAAAACCAGAACAACCTCGGTATGCCCTGTTTTGCCGCTACACACATCTTCATAACTTGGGTTTTTCGTTAAGCCTCCCGCATAGCCCACCGCCGTGCTGAACACTCCGGGCAATTCCCAGAAAAGACGCTCTGCTCCCCAAAAGCACCCCAAGCCAAATACGGCCTTTCGGAGATTGGCCGGCACAGGTTCTTCGATAGGATTCCCATTCACAAAGTGTTCACGGCAAAACTGGTTGGGATAGGCACGGTCGGGTATTGCGGTCTCCGCTGTTGGCAGTTCAACGGGTTTCTTACTCATTCCGAATAACATCTTGTCTTTCCTCTTTAATACTCAGCATCCTGATCTGCATCACCGGAAGCCGGTCTTTCGCCGTAGAAGCGTATTCGATCAAGGTTTGCGGCACAAAATCTTCAGCTGGTCCGCGTGAGTGACGATGCGCGGGCGAAACCACAATACAGGACCGGAGGCACATCTCGGCCCTTCTACACGCCCACCCTGTTAATTCTCAGTAGTGCGTTGTGAGAACCGAATCAGGGTCGTGTCAGGCTGCCTCTCTTTACTCGCCACAGGTTCACGATTGCATTTAACACATGACGCCTGCGATGATAGACCGGATTACCTTAATTACGACTATATTCTAAAACAAAGCGGTTAACCGATGATGATTTCGCGACATCCAGTTCACGACAGCCCGGTGATTTTTGCTGACACGCCAGCGTGCCATGTGGCTCATGAGCCTGACCCATCGAAAAGGACTTGGGGTGGCGCCTTTTTGAAGGACCTCCTGTTCGCGTTCGTGTTTACAGTAGTGACGTGTCAATCTTCTGCAGCCCCGGATACTATACAAGTCATGTCACCTGAAACACTGAATCAAGTCCCTAACAGAGAGAACACTGAACCCTTGGCGGCGAACCCTGACACTATCAGGCCGTTTGAAATCAACGTCGATGAAGCTGCGATTGCAGATTTGCATGCCCGCCTGGCGCTGACCCGATTGCCAGATCAGATACCCGGTACCAGCTGGGAGTATGGTACTGAACTGAGCTACCTTGACGAATTGCTGGGCTATTGGCAATCAGAATTTGACTGGCCTGCACAGCAGGACGCTCTGAATAAGTTCGATCACTATAAAACCCTTCTGGACGATATCGATCTCCACTTCATCCATCAAAGATCTGATCGGGCCGATGCGATCCCACTGTTACTGGTCCATGGATGGCCGGGATCTGTCAGTGAATTTCAGAAAATCATCCCGGCACTGACCAACCCTGAACAGCATGGCGGCAATTCGAGCGATGCCTTTCACGTTATTGCTCCATCGCTACCCGGTTTCGGCTTTTCCTCTGCGCCAGGCACTCCGGGTTTCGGCCCTGAGCAGATGGCTCAGACCTTTGCAGCTTTGATGGAGCGGTTGGGATATGAGCGTTATGCACTTGCCGGGGGCGACTGGGGGGCAATCATTAATCGCCATCTCGCAAATCATTATCCCGAGCGCCTGATTGGCCTGCATTCAAACATGATCCTCGCGAATCCGCCTGCCGATGCGGCCCGTCGGGATGCCGTTCCTGCAGATGAAGCGGCGAGAGTCGAGGCCAGACGGTCCTTTATGTTGAATGAGGTAGGCTATCAGCAGATTCAAGGCACCAAACCGCAGACACTGGGTTATGGCTTAAATGACTCGCCCGCCGGACTGGCGGCATGGATCGTCGAAAAATTTCACGGCTGGAGCGATTTGCCGCAGGGCCCTGACGGCGACCTCGACAACAATTTTACCAAAGATGAACTTCTGACCAATATTTCAATCTACTGGTTCACCAACAGCATTACCTCGTCGACGCGGATTTACTACGAGAACCGCAATCGCACTCCCCTGAAACCGATGGAATTCATCAATGTCCCAACGGGTGCCGCCATCTTTCCTGCAGAGATTTACATTCTGCCGAGAGCCTGGGTAGAGGAAGCCTACGATCTGCGGCACTGGACCGTCATGCCAAAAGGCGGTCACTTCGCAGCACTTGAGCAGCCCGAATTTTATGTTAATGATTTGCGGAATTTCTATCGCTTACTGCGATGAACCGCTGTTCATCGCGACTCGCTTGAGGCCACAACATGCATATTGATCATCAACAGCCTTCTGAAATAAAGGGCATACTGGCATGGATCGAGCGCACCGGAAATCGACTGCCGGATCCCGTTTTTATCTTTTTTTACTGTATCGCGGCGGTCGTCCTCATCAGTGTAATCCTGGCGGCTATCGGAGTCTCTGCCGTCCATCCCACTCAGGTCGATGAATTCGGCAATGCCATCCGCATCAGTGCAGAAAGCCTTCTCTCAGCGGATAATATTCAACGCTTACTGGTTGACATGCCTGAGACATTTGCGAGCTTTCATCCACTCGGCTACGTCCTGGTCGTCATGCTGGGAGCGGGGGTTGCTGAACGTACTGGGTTGTTTGCCTCAGCGATGTCCGGAGCCGTCAACCGGGCGCCAAAAATTCTGCTTACACCGGTGGTAGCCTTGATCGGGATGGTTGGGAATTTGGCTGCGGATGCTGCTTATGTGGTGCTCATCCCGCTCGCCGGGGTGATATTCTCCGCAGCCGGACGCCACCCTATAGCCGGCATCGCCGCAGCTTTTGCGGGTGTCTCAGGGGGATTTTCCGCTAACCTGCTGCCCGGACAGCTTGATGCTTTGCTGTTTGGCATCACCGAGGCAGCGGCAGAGAGCGTACTGCCCGCTTGGGATGCCAACATTGCAGGTAATGCATATTTCATTGTGGGCATGACTTTTGTTTTCCTGCCGGTTATCTGGTTTGTGACTGACAAAATTATCGAGCCCCGGTTGCTTCCTGTAACGCCTCAGGTCGGTGACGAGCCTGCGGCTGATGACCAGAGGGAATCCGGTGCGTCGCTCCTGCCGGCAGAGATTCAGGGCTTAAAGCTAGCGGGGTTTGCGGCCCTTGCAGTCATACTGATTTGGGTTTTTCTTTGTGTGGCACCCGGCACGCCATTAATTGATGAGTCTGCCAATCCCGAAGCACGCCTGAATCCGTTGTTTCGCTCCTTGGTTGCCGGGTTCTTCATCCTGTTTCTTGTGACTGGCTGGGCCTATGGCACCGCATCAGGATCGGTGAACTCTCATCGGGATATCGTCCGGATGATGAGCGAGTCCATGAGCGACCTGTCTTATTATCTGGTCCTGGCTTTTGCTGCAGCGCATTTTGTGGCGATGTTCAACTGGTCGAATCTGGGTCTGATATTTGCCATTAAAGGGGCAGCGATTTTGCAGGGATCGAGTCTGCCGGACGCTGTTCTGTTGACCTTAATCATCTTGTTCGGCGCCTCAATCAATCTATTCATCGGTTCAGCCAGCGCGAAGTGGGCCCTGTTAGCCCCCGTCTTGGTGCCTATGCTGATGCTGCTGGGTTTGAGCCCGGAAATGAGCACTGCTGCCTATCGAGTCGGCGATGGGGCCACCAATATCATCACCCCACTGATGCCCTATTTTCCTTTGATACTCGTTTTCTGTCAGAGATGGCAGAAAGATTTCGGTCTCGGTAGTCTGGCAGCAACGATGCTGCCCTACTCGCTATTGTTGCTGCTATCTGGCGTCGTCATGACGGTGATCTGGGTGATCTTTGGTATTCCTCTGGGCCCCGGCGCGACCGTGGAGTTCACGCTTTAAATACGATTTATGCCGAGTTTCTGGAGGCGTTGATGTTGCCGAAGAGGCTGCGCACAATCATCTTTTCATAGGTTTGCATCAGGTCTGTCTCACTCTCATTCAGTTCGGAGTTCGCAAGATCGTTAACACGGGTAAGCGCGTATTGCTGAATCACCAAAAGCGGCAGCACGATACTCATACGAAGCTTAATGCTCGCCTGACTGGTCGGATTGTCTTCAAGTAGCGTCTTCTGACCGGACACCTTCAGCGCCATTTCTTTGCTGAGATCAAATTCTTGCTTGATTAGCCGCCAGAATTCTCCGAACCGCTCGTGTTTTTCCATATGGGCGGTGAGCTTGAAAATACTCTTACACATGCTTTGCATGCTGTTGCTGATCATCGCTTCGAAAAACTTCGATTCACGATACAGCGCCTGATACTGTGCGAGTTGGCCCTGCTCTTCAATGTGTTTCAGTGCGGTACCTAAACCAAAGTACCCGGGAACATTCTGCTTAAGTTGTGCCCAGGCGCCCACAAACGGAATTGCCCTTAAATCTTCAAATTTCAGCCTGTCAGCCTGACCTCTTTTTGCCGGCCTGCTGCCTATGTTTGACTGCGCGTAATAGTGCAGCGTGCTCATCTCTTCCAGATAAGGCAAGAACAATGGATGTGATTTGAACGCGAGATACTTCTCGTAACTGATGGTGGCGAGACGCTGAATCAGCTTTCGCTGTCCACTGTTAAGCTCTCTCTCAGGGCGATGGAACAGATTGCTTTCCAGCCCTGCTGCAAGTAACTGATTCAGATTGTGTCTGGCCGCTGTATCAGTCCCGTAATAGGAGCTGATCGTTTGTCCCTGCACCGTCAGATGTATCTGAGTGTTTTCAATTTCTTTGCCAAGCGCAGCATAGAACTTGTAGGTATTCCCACCTCCTCGGGCTGGCGGGCCGCCCCTGCCATCGAAAAAGGTGACTTTGACCCCAACATTCCGGGAGACGGTTGTGATCGCTTCTTTGGCGCAATAGATGGCCCAGTTGGCCATCAGATAGCCACCGTCTTTGGTGCCATCAGAGAATCCCAGCATCACGGTTTGTTGACGTGCTCTGCCTTGCAAATGCTGATCGTACAGGCGATTCTCATAAAGCTCAGACATGGTCTGGTCAGCCGTTTTAAGATCGTCGATAGTTTCGAATAGCGGCACAATGTCAACGCTCAGGCCAGATTTCCAACCAGCAAGCCTGAATAGAGCAATCACGTGTACGATGTCTCTAGGGCCTCGACAGTTACTGATAATATAACGATGAATACTCTGCTCACCGTTTTTCCTTTGAATCTCCTGTATGAGGCGCATTGACTCCAGAGTGTCTGTTTCTACGGGTTCGACTAATGAGGCTGGCTCGACCTCCTGGTCTAAGTTCAGAAGCGCATCTGTCTGTTTAGCTTCCGAGAGTGCTTTGAACTGCTCGTAGAAGTTATCCGGCAAGGTTTTCAAAGCACTCTCCAGAGTCCTCTGAATCACCCGGGAATCCTGCCTGATATCGAGGCTGGCAAAATGAAAACCAAACATCTTTACCTTCCGCTGGAACGAGGCCAGTCTGTCCAGATAAAGGCCCTGATAACGTGACTGGATGAGATTGCTGATTCGATCCAGTTCGCGTAGCAGTGTCTCGACGCTTTCAAACGCCTGCGATACTTCGCCGGTCAACTCACGGTGGCAGGCTTTCTCCAGGTTCTCCAGTGCTTCATACACGTCTCTAAAACTGAGTCGCCTTTTTAACGACCGAAGTTCATTGCGGTAGCATTCAAGAATAATAAACCGTAATCGTTCGGCGACTTTCCTTGTTTCGCTGACCGTAACAAAGGGGTTGCCGTCACGGTCCCCACCGGGCCAGAACCCTATACTTAAAAGCTGCCTCTCATCTGGTTTAATTTCCTTTCTGTCGTAGTAGTGCAGGAGTTCATCCGAAATGTCATTAAACGCGGTGTAGAAAATATTTCCCAAATACCAGCTCAGCTGGGTGGCTTCTTCAAAAGGCGACGGTTTGGATTTCTGAAAAAACGGGGTGTTGCCCAGCTGCTGGAGCAGGTCACGAACCTTATTGACATCGCTCTGCTTTATCGCGGCAGTCAGATCCGTGATGATGGCCAGCACCGGGCCGGGGTAAAACTGGGTCGGATGTGCAGTGAGAATAACCCGTGCGCCAAAATCATTCAGCAGGGTTTTCAGTTCTTCTTCCAACCCTTCGAGCGAGACTCGCTGAGTAAGCTGCCGCAGACGGTTGCGCTGCTTGGTCTGATGAATTTTTGCATAAGCGGCATCTTCGAGCGCATCGATCAATACCACCTGCCTTTCGACATACTGAATGACCTTAAACAAGAATTGAATCTGTTTATCTTCGGTAAAGTGAGCGCGATGGGTCTGGAAGAAATCCCTGATAATCTGCTCAGGAGATTGCCCAAATTGCAAACCCTGATCACAGGCCTGCTCCAAAAGCGGTAACAGCAAGCCTGTCTGCTCCACCGCGTCGAGCGGTAACGTAAGAAACAGGCCGTTATACAGTTGATATTTCAAGTCAACTTCTTTCTCGTACATGTCGTTGAATACTTGTGTATCAACCATTTTTAGTGACCTCAATTGCCGATATCCGGCTATGAATGATGCTCATTAGGAGTTTCTGTGGGCAAGGCCCTTTGATTTAGCTAGTATGCGCCTCATGCGCTTTACCTATGCAAAATACTTACCGGATCCTGTCGGACTATCGGCACTGCTCATTTTTCTGCTGTTCAGTACCGCATGTATCGCAGCGGAAGGAACTGCCGACACAGCCGAAGAAACCCAGGCTGTTTTCTGGAATTTCGTCATAGCAGTCATCGTTCTGGCAACACTGATAGCGAGTGCCGCTCTCCCTGTCGCCGCATTGCGCCAATGGCCCGGGCGGTGGCGCTACCTCGCCATGTTCCCTCTGGCAACTTTAATGCTTCTGCTGGTCGTGATTGTTACGGCCCGCCTGGATGACCCGGGGTCCCACCGGTTGTGGCCATTCGAACTGTTCGCCTGGGCCATGGCGAACATGATTTACATGGTGATTGTCATGACCGCTAAGCGAAAACTGGACAAGCACGACGCTGAAGAAACCTCCTGAGCTCAGATTTCGCCAGGGTCTAATTCTGCCGGCCTAACACGGTTATTCGCCACCTGAGCGCTGCCACGCTTCAAATCCGCCGTCCAGACTGTAGGTCTCAGTAAACCCGCGGCTGGACAAATAAGCTGAAGCACTTTGGCTAGATATCCCGTGGTAGCACATCACAATCAGGGCGGTATCAGAATCGGTTTCTTTTATGAATTGCTCCAGGTTTTGCTCAGACAGATGTGTACTGCCGGGAATATGCGCCGCACCATACGAGTGCGAATCGCGGATATCGACTAACAGTACATCCACTCTGGCTCTCAACATTTCTCTCGCTTGATCAGTCGAGATGCGGTTTACGTTCATCATGCTGCTACTTCCGGACCGTTTATAACTCAGTTTTCATCAGCACAATCATAGCGTAAAGAAAACACGCAGAGCGACTGACTTGGCCTTAACGACAAGACAGGCTTTCTGCCGCCCATGTGCACAGCCTTCTGAGGAGACACCTTGCGACTGCCATATTGTCTTGTGCTCATTAGGCGTCAAAGAACGAAGAATTCTGGTTCCTTCTGCCCTAGCGGATTATTCAAAGCAGGACAGCTCCCGCCAGAAAGAAACAGACGGTCGCCACGCCAGCAGAAACCAGCGCATAAGGTAATTGCGTGCGGACGTGATCAATGTGATCGGTTGCCGCTGCCATTGAGGATACGACAGTGGTGTCACTGATTGGAGAAGCGTGGTCACCAAAAACCGAGCCGGACAGCACCGCCGCCAGGAATAGCGACGGTGACAAACTGAGCGAAAGCGCAATTTCCATCGACAATGGGATCATAATTGCGAACGTTCCCCAACTTGACCCAATCGAAAAGGCGATAAAGCTGCTGATCAGAAAAAGCAGAGGCAGCATGACTATTTGAGGGACAGTTTCTCCGGCTATCTGTGCCACATAGCTGCCGGTTTGGAGCAAGTTCGCCACATCACCCAGCGCCAGCGCGAAGAGCAAAATCATGGAGACCGGGAGAAACGCCCCTGCTCCCTGCAGAAAACTGCTCATCAGCTCTTCCAACCGGGCTCGCCTAGTATACAAGACTTCAATCCATACTACTGCCAGAGCAGACAAGACGGCCCACAGTACCGAAGTGGATCCAGAGCCCGCACTGATGTCCCCTTCACCAGTGACATACAAAAAAAGCGGCATGGAGAGAACCATTACTGCGATAGGTACGATCATTGTGCTTGCTCTGGGTTGCGATCGGGCTTGCGAACCGGATTGCTCATCGGGCTCCGAAACAGCTGAATCAACCATCGGTGCCGCATCAGGCCACAACACAGCGCCTTGCTCCGTTCGCGACTGAGCGGCTTTCATTGGGCCGATGTGTATGCCCCGCCAGATAACCAGTGCCGAGATGCCCAGCACCGCCAGTGGGTAAAAATTAAGAAGGATGGATGAGAGAAAAACGTCAATAGGATTTTCTATATTGGAAGAGTCGAGCAAACTCAGGATCACCGCTCCCCAGGCATTGAGAGGTATCAGTACGCAAACGGGCGCGGAAGTCGAATCAATAATATAAGCCAGTTTTTCCCGCGCGATCTGATAGCGATCAAATAGCGGTCTGGCTATCGAACCAGCGACAAGCAGTGTTATGTTGGATTCGATAAAGATGACCAGACCGGTGCCGTACGCCAGCCATTTCGCGTTCTGGGGATTATTGACCCAACTCCTCGATTCCAGCAGGCGTATAAAGCCCCTCACTCCGCCAAACCGTTCGATGGAGGCAATCAAACCGCCAATGACCAGTGTAAATACCAGTACCCGTGTATCACCGGCATCAGAAAAAACATGAATCACACCATCAATGGCCAGTGCGAGTCCGGCTAGGGGGTTGACTGACTGAAGCAGACAATAACCCACCCAGATACCGATGCTTAATGAGATGACGACCTGCTTCGTGGCAATGGCAAGCACGATCGCAAGAAGCGGCGGTAATAATGAGGTCCAGTTAGGCTCGTACATGGTTGGTCCAGTGGTTTTTGCCTGATATTAAGCCGAGTATAGGCAATTCAGTGAATTACCGACACAGTACGTAGGCCTTCTGAACGCAAAATCAGGAATTTGACTGTGAGACGAAATAATTAGAGTCAAAAGCCGATTTATGGTACATAAATGCCATCCACGATTGTGTTCCGCATTCTCATCGTCGGTGACCGTGCTATTGTCAGGCTCATGCAACCTCCGGAGGGTGAACTTATGGATCGACGCAAGTTTCTGAGTAACATGAGTGCAGCGGCGGCTGCCTCAATCGCCGGTGCGACCACGCTCTCAGCCAAGGCTGACGCACTTGAAGAAGCTATGAGTGACGAGCTTGACAAGCGTATCGCCACGCCCTGGATGTGCAGCATCGATCCCACGCCGGAGCCGATTCCCGGAGACAACAGGCCCTGGTATCAGCACAATGATCCTCGGCTGCCGCAAATGCCCGCGGAACCGACCCTTCGCGATTTTTTCAAACTGAGATTCGCACCGGCGAATCATGTTTTACAAAGCGCCCGCTACGCGCGAGAAAATGGCATGGATGAAAAGGTCGTCCTGGCCTGCCTGCTGCACGACATCTGTGTCTCCAATCTGATCCGTACGGACCATGGTTACTGGTGCGCCCAGATGGTTCGGCCTTATGTCGATGAAGAGATCGCCTGGGCGATTGAAGCGCATCAGTCACTTCGCTTTTTCCCCGACGAGTCGGTGGGTTATGAATACCCCGAAGCGTACATCCGTTACTTCGGCGCGGACTACAAGGTCGAGCCTTATATTGAAGAAGCCTACCAGAAGGCCAAAAACCACCGATGGTATATGACCGGGCGACTCATCACCCTGAATGATCTTTATTCGTTCGAGGAAGGTGTGGAAGTCGACATTGATGACTTCGAAGACATCATTGGGCGGCACTGGCGCCATCCTAAAGGCGGCCTAGGTTTTGATGGCAGCCCTGTCGCCCATATGTGGCGCTCTATCATCTGGCCTAACAATTTTCTCTAGAGCACTGACAGCAGCGCCTGTTTAAGTCTCGTCCGATCTTTCTTTGGGTTGGGAGACATTATTTGTCCCCAACCCTTTAACTTCACTCAAAACAGCACCATATAGACCGTATAAAGCACCTATTTGGGGGTTACAATGAAACGTGCCTTGCTGTTCGTCGCGACAAATCTTGCAGTCATGCTCATTCTCAGCATTGTGCTGAGTATCCTCATGCCGGTTCTTGGCCTGAGCAGCTCCTCTAACGCGGGCTTACTGCTGTTTTCTGCCGTGTTTGGCATGGGTGGATCCTTTATCTCGCTGCTGATGTCAAAGGCTGTCGCCAAACGCAGCGTCGGAGCTTATGTAATCGAGCGCCCGCGAAACAATCAGGAGAGTTGGCTGGTCAGCACCGTCCAAGCGCAGGCCGAACGTGCAGGTATTGGAATGCCCGAAGTGGCTATCTACGACAGTCCAGAAATAAACGCCTTTGCCACCGGTGCCAACCGGAACAACGCGCTGGTTGCAGTGAGTACCGGCTTACTGAGACAGCTGTCTGCTGACGAAGCGGAAGCCGTACTGGGTCATGAGGTCAGCCACGTTGCCAATGGTGACATGGTGACCCTGAGTCTGATGCAGGGCGTTCTGAATACCTTTGTCTTTTTCTTTGCCAGACTTGTCGCCCAAATGATGAATCGCGGCAATAACAACGCATTTGTCTATTTCACAACCGTTATGATCTTCCAGGCCGTCTTCGGAGTGTTGGCCAGTATCATCGTGATGGGATTTTCCCGCTACCGTGAATATCGGGCAGATGCTGGCGGCGCGAATCTTGCGGGTCGAGAAAAAATGATCGCGGCTTTGCAGAAATTACAGGCCGGCCACGGCGAAAGTCAGCTGGAGGGGCAACTGACTGCTTTCGGCATTTCAGGAAAGAGAGCGGCGGCAGAATTATTCATGAGTCACCCTCCTCTCGAGAAGCGTATCGCCGCTTTGCAGAACCCTGACCGCTGAGGAGTTGATTTGGCGTCTACCACCCCTTCCTATTACCGGCTCGGCTCATTGCGCTTTTTGAGAGGCTACGCGCTGAACAATAACGAAAAGCGAGCGCATTCAATTCAGCGAGGCTTTCAAGACATTCTGCGGGCTCCCCTTTTGATCCTGATACTGCTTCTGACTTCCTGTGTCGAGGATTCCGCATCTGTGTCAGCGCCGGATATCCCGGAACCCGACCCTCTCGCGCGGGACTCTTTTGTTATGCGAAACCCAGAAATCCGAGAAGACCTGCTACAACAACTGGGGATTCATGGCATTGAGTACTGGATCAACAGCAACGGGTCAATTGGCTTCTATGTTCGCGACACCAAAGAGGTGGATCGTTTGGCAAACGAAGCCATTGGCGTTTACATTTCACTCCAGTGAGGCGCGCTTCGCAATTATTCAGCGCGTGATGAGTAACGCCTGAAGCCGAACGCCGAGCACTGAACATGCTGCCTTGACGGTATCTCTGACAGATACCTGTCAACAGCCGCCCCGCTACAATCAAAGCGAACTAAGGGATTACGCCCGATCTACCCGCTGAATGGCACAAAATCTATATTGACACAGCAAGCCGCCGCGGCGATCAATCAGAAGGTAACGTACAGAACAGGAAAGATGGTGCCCAGAGCCGGAATCGAACCGGCACGGCATTTCTGCCGAGGGATTTTAAGTCCCTTGTGTCTACCAATTTCACCACCTGGGCGGAGTCCTGGAGCCAGAAAATGGAGGCTGGAGTCGGAATCGAACCGGCGTACACGGAGTTGCAGTCCGCTGCATAACCACTCTGCCATCCAGCCAATATTCAGGCTTGTCTAAGAGCCCCTTTGTGGAAACGGTATCCTGATGTGTTCAGGAGCGGGTAACGCGAGATCAGTCCTTACTCACGCTTTACCGGCGGCAAGCCCGGATCCTTGAATACTGCCCCCAAAAGAGCGCGGATTATACCTGAGATTACTCGGCGCAGCATAGGTTTAGTCATAAACACGAAAATAACGACTGGCGATAGATCGGTGATTCCCGATCACTGCCAGTGAAGTGAGAACATGAGGAGCACCAAGCACGCTGCCCCGTTCCGAGGGCGCTCAAAAGCCGGATGGGACAATCAAGGATTTGGAGCGGGAAACGAGATTCGAACTCGCGACCCCGACCTTGGCAAGGTCGTGCTCTACCAACTGAGCTATTCCCGCTTGGAAGGCTGGTCTTCGGTGCATTCCGGCCTGACAGGCCATGGGCTTGCAAACAATGGCAGATGCCCCGAAGAGCCGCATATTCTAATGCGCTCGCCTTTGGAGTCAAGCCTTTAGTTCACATGCAGAGCATTTCCAATCCGCAGGCTGCTGCCTCGGGCAGTGACGTTAACTGCCTGACAGTGACGGCATCGCGGCCTTGAAATACAGATAAGCCGAATACAGACCGAGCAGCGCCGCGAGGTAGATCATGCCCAGGCCCAGCCAGATTAGGTAGTCGGGAGAAGATTCCGTGACAAGTATCAGCACAATAATTGCCAGCATCTGTACCGTGGTTTTGAGTTTTCCTGAATAGGCAACAGCGACGACATCACGCTTCCCTCTTGCTGCCATCCACTCTCTTAACGCAGAAATAGCGATTTCTCTCGACACGATGAGAATCGCCGGAAGGAGCAGAACTGGTAATTGCGTTGACAGCATGATCAGAACCGCTGAAACCAGCAGCTTGTCGGCCACCGGATCGAGGAATGCCCCAAGATCTGTTGCAATATCCAGCCGTCTGGCGAGGTAGCCATCAAGCCAGTCGCTCAGGCTGGCCAGTGTAAACAGCGCTGCTGCAGCAACATTTGAAAACACCCAGTCAGAATAGTAGCTCCCGACAACCATCGGGATCAGCAGTAACCGAAAACTGGTAATGGCATTTGCCAGGTTCATGCTTCATCCTGAACGAAAAGATAATCAGGCCCAGCGGCTGGCGCTCATGTTAACCGGTTTTCCGCCATAACAGGAAAAATTCAGCTTAATCGATATTGTGCAGTTCCGCATAAATAATCTCGGCCAGCTTCTTGCTGATCCCGTCAACTTTGCCGATTGCATCTTGGGACGCTTTCATAATCGCCTGCTGTCCGCCGAAGTGCGTTAATAATTCCCGCCTTCTTTTCGGACCTAAACCGGGGATATTCTCTAAATTCGACACCCTGCGGGCCTTGCTTCGGCGCTGGCGATGCCCGGTAATCGCAAATCGATGCGCTTCATCTCTGATTTGCTGTAACAGATGCAGCCCGGGAGAATCAGTCTTCATGGCAATCTCCCGATAGCCATTTTCTGAAGACAGAAAAAGAGTTTCCTGGCCCGCCCGGCGACTGATCCCCTTCGCGATACCCACCAGCACAATCTCTGGCAACTGGTGTTTTTCGAGGATTTCCTTAGCCTGGGTCAGTTGTCCTTTGCCACCGTCGATGAGTAACACACCAGGTATTTTGCCTTCCCCTTTGCTCAGTCGGGTAAAGCGACGATCGAGTACTTGCTCCATCGCTGCATAATCATCTCCCGGTGTGATGCCGGCGACATTGAAACGTCGGTAGTCGCTCTTGACTGGACCACCCTGATCAAACACAACACAGGAGCCGACGGTGCCCTCACCTCCGGTGTGACTGATGTCGAAACATTCAATGCGCTCGGGTGTGAACTCGAGCGACAGGTTGGCTTGCAGGCTGGTAAAGCGATTCAGCATCGACTGCTTACTGGCAAGCTTGCTCTGCAGGGTCTCTTGCGCATTGGTGCGGGCCAGCTCAAGCCATTTGGCACGATGGCCGCGGACCCGCTCACCGAGCCGAATTTTTTTATCCGCGACAAAACTGAGGGCTGTTTGCAGTTGCTCGCTGTCGGAAAGAGGTTCGGAAACGATGAGCTCAGGCGGTATGTTTGCCGCCTTGTCATCAGCCAGATACACCTGCGCGATAAACGCGGAAAGCACCTCACCCGGCTCGGAAGCGAGTCGCAGACGGGGAAAGAAGCCCTTGCTGCCTATAATACGTCCGTTACGCACGTAGATAACATGTACGACAAAATTCGAGCCCGAAATCGCAGCTGCGAGCACATCGGCGTCGCCGCCCTGATTAGAGACGTATTGCTGCTCCTGAATCCGCCGCAAATCAGATATCTGGTCCCGCACTGTCGCCGCTTTTTCAAACTCCATCTTCTCTGCGGCCTGCTCCATGCTCGACGTCAGTTTTTTAGTCAGCGCACTGCTTTTTCCTTGCAGGAACATGACAGAGTATTCAACATCCTGCGCATACTGTTCCGGAGAAATCAGATTGACACAGGGGCCGGTACAGCGATCGATCTGATACTGCAAGCAGGGCCTCGAACGATTTTTAAAATAGCTGTCATTGCATTGCCTGACCCTGAACACTTTCTGCAGGAGCTGGAGGGTCTCTCTCGTCGCGTTTGCGCTGGGATAGGGTCCGAAAAAGCGCCCTTTTCGGCGGCGACTGCCCCGATAGAAGCTCAGCCTCGGGTACTCACTGTCTTCGGAAAGCAGAATATAGGGGTAAGACTTATCGTCCCTCAGTTGAATATTGTAGGGCGGCTTGAGTGATTTGATCAGGTTTTGTTCGAGTAACAGCGCTTCGGTTTCACCGCGGGTCACGGTCACCCGGATGTCATGAATCTTATTGACCATCGCCAGGGTTTTACTGGTCAATCCAGAAGCCCTGAAATAACTGCTTACCCGGCTCTTCAAATGTCGCGCTTTGCCCACATACAAGACCTCCCCTTCGTGGTCGATCATCTGATAGACACCGGGCCTTGACGTCAAATTGGCAAGGAAACTTTTGTGGTCGAAAGGTTCGTGGGGCGTGTCAGTCATAAGAGTCGGCTGGATGGGTCAGCTCGAAAGCCGGACGGATTCAGAACGTGAGCAAAAGCATCCGACGGGAATCGGCGGTGATGCCATGGACAGGTGAAACGCTCGAAAGTGCCGGCTTAATCATAATGCTCACAATATCCTCACCTCTGGCTCAAGGACAATACCGAACTCATCGAATACACTTGCCACCATCCGATCGGCCAGGACAGAAATCTCTTCTCCGGTAGCGCTTGCCGTATTAATCAAAACCAGCGCATGCATTGATGATACTTCGGCGCCGCCGTGTTTCTGGCCCTTCCAGCCTAACTTGTCCAGCAGCCAGGCCGCAGGCAATTTCTTGACACCGGGATCATTGGTATCAAACCACACGAGATCGCGGTATCGGGTTTTCAATTCTTCTAAACACTCGGCGGACACAAAAGGGTTCTTAAAAAAGCTTCCCGCGTTCCCCACCAGCCTGGGGTCAGGCAACTTCCGGCGACGAACGCGACAAACCAGCGAAAACAACTGTTCGGGCGTTTCAACCAGCGTCTCAGTAAATTCTTTATCGCGCGATAGATAACTCAGATCCGGCATCCAGTCCTGATGGAGCTGCAGCGTTACTTCGCTGATGACAAAGTGAGCACCTTGCGCTTTTTTGAAAATGCTGTCCCGATAGTCAAAACAGCAGCCCTTAGCATCCAGAATAAACCGTTCCCCAGTGCGCGTATCAAGGCCTTCAACGTGTTTGATAACAGACGCAATCTCAATGCCGTAAGCACCAATATTCTGGACAGGGGCCGCACCAACCGAACCGGGTATCAGCGCCAGATTTTCAAGCCCATACAGGCTTTCACCGATACAGCTTGAGACCAAGGCGTGCCAGTTCTCTCCTGCAGCCGCCCGAACTACGCCTGAAGCCTGATCAATCTCAACGCCAGTCAAAGCCATTTTGATAATCAGTCCGGGGAAATCCCGGCTGAACAGCACATTGCTGCCTTCTCCCAGCACGTAGGTCGGAATGCGTTTTTCTTTGGCAAACTGGAATGCACGACGAAGCTCCTCAAAGGAATTCACTGCCGAAAAATATCGAGCGTTTGCCGACACGCCAAAACTGTTATGAGGCTGCAGATCAACATTTTCATAAACCAGCATAATTTCTGAACACCCCTTTCGATGGCTCAGTCGACAAACTCATCGATTAGCGCCCCGCAGACTTCTTCTGCCAGATCAAGAACCAGCTCAAAGCCCGAAGACCCGCTCCAGTAGGGATCCGGCACTTCCTCTAAACCTGACTGACTCCTGCTCAGAAAGAGAGCAAGTTTATGCCGGCAATGCGGTGGGCAGCGTTCGTACAGATCAGAGAGATTGGTTTTGTCCATTGCCAGAATCAAATCAAAAAACTCATAATCTGACGATTTGACCTGGCGCGCTCGCTGCCGGCTCAGATCATATCCTCTGGCGTGAGCTGCCTCGGTTGCTCTACTGTCTGGCGCCTCTGACACATGAAAATTACCTGTACCGGCCGAATCTACCTCGAGCCGGTCATCAAGCCGTTTGTCTTTGATCAGTTTTTCCAGCACCCCGTGAGCAGTCGGAGATCGACAAATGTTACCCAGACAGACCATCAGAATTCGGATTTTGTCAGGTCGGTATGTCACAAGCTTCTAGTGCGCGTCACGGAGTAGTTGACGAAGCGCTTCGAGGTCTTCGGGCGTGTCTACACCGGCGGGCATTGGCTCTCCCCACTTGTCGACATGAATCTTTACACCATTGTCCAAAGCACGGAGCTGCTCAAGATTCTCGGTGGCCTCCTGATCCGAAACAGGCCAGTCTACAAACTGATGAAGTATCTCAACACGATAGGCGTAGATACCAATATGTCTATAGCGATCGGGATGTTTGCTGGCACCGGCATGAGGGATGCAGGCCCGACTGAAATAGTGCGCGAAGCCGTCGCGACTGAACACGACTTTAACCGCATTAGGATCGGTGTGCTCTTGCTCGCGCACGATCTTTTCGCACAAAGTTGCGATACCCGCTCGTGGATTGACCTGCAAGTTATTCGCAACCAGATCAATTGCATCGGAGGGAATCAATGGTTCATCGCCCTGCACGTTTACCACGACAGTATCTGCTGGCCAGTTGTTTACCAGCGCAACCTCATGAAGGCGCTCAGTTCCGGAGCGATGCGACTGCGCGGTCATCACGCATTCAGCCCCAAAATTGGAAGCGGCTTCAGCAACACGTGCATCATCAGTGGCAATAATCACCTGTTCAGCAGAACTGCTGCAGGCCTTCTCCCAGGTGAGTTGCAGCATGGGTTTACCCTGAATTTCAAGCAAAGGTTTACCCGGCAAGCGCTCAGACGCATAGCGCGCCGGAATCACCACCTTGTAGCTCACCGCAAAGACTCCAACTCATCCGAAGTTATCGCCCTGGCTTCTGCGGTTAGCATAACCGGAACACCCTCGCGAACAGGGTAAGCCAGCTTATCGATCCCACAGACCAACTCGCCGGCGCCTCTGTCGTAGAGTAATTCGCCTTTACAGACTGGACAGGCCAGAATTTCGAGCAGTTTCTTATCCAGCATAAACGCCTCTTTATCGTAAAAACAGCAGCCAGTTCACTCGATCAGTGATCTGAAAAATGTCGGACATGCTGGCTCACCTGGGTCAGCAGATCCAAGTCAACCCGGGCTTCCACGTCCAGGCACCAGAATCGCGAATCTGCAAAACTGTCGCATTTTATCCCATCTTTTTCGGTCATGACGATGGGGTTGCCCTGTGAAAATGCGGCGCCTTGAAAATCTTCCGAGCGGTATTGATAGTGATCTGGAAAACTGTGGGTTTGTATCGGGTAAGGCAAGTCCTCAAGCAGACTGAAAAAGCGCTCAGGATTGCCCAACCCGGCTACCGCCTCGATGGTCGTACCGATCTTGAAGGGAGCAGCACTAAAAGGCCTCCGCTCTGCGGTTGACAGATTGACAAGAGCCTCGGCCTTTATTCCTATCCTGAAACAACGGGAAAGCAGAGGATGATCAGGCTGCGCGTCACCGTTCAGCACCACTGCATCCACCTGCTGCAGCCGGGAAACCGGCTCACGCAGCGGACCGGCTGGCAGGCAAAGTCCATTACCGAACTCTCGCACCGGATCTACGACGCAAATCTCATAAGAACGGGCCAACCCGAAGTGCTGCAGCCCATCATCACTGAGCACAACAGTGGCATCCGTATGCTGCCGGACGAACCTGAGCGCTGCGGCCCGATCAGGGTCAATAACTACGGGACAACCGGTGTGACGATAAATCAGGGCGGGCTCGTCACCGGAATCGGAGACAGAAACAGAGTCATCGACCAGAAGCGGATAACGCTGCGACTGACTCTTATAGCCCCTGCTGATGATCGCGGGCCTGAAACCTTCTTTTTTCAAATGATGAGCGAGGGCAATGATGAGGGGTGTCTTCCCCGTTCCACCTGCCGTGAGGTTTCCGACCACGATGACGGGACAGCTTAACGCCTCAATGTGTCCGCTTTTCGACGCTTTTTGTAATGTGCGCAACCGCCGGACTGCAACATAGCGCACCACCAGTGATAACGGCAGTAATAACCACAACCAGGCAGATTGCCGATACCATGCCCTGCTGAGAAAATTCATCGTGGCTTACTTGTCTGTATCCGAAAACTGAAGCTCATGCATACGAGCATAATGACCTGATTTCGCCAGAAGTTCCGCATGGGTTCCAGACTCCACTATTCTGCCCTGCTCCATAACCACAATGATGTCTGCACGCTCGATCGTAGACAGCCGATGCGCAATGATAAAGGTGGTTCTGTTCTTGACCAGTTCCTGCAGAGCCAGCTGAATATACTTTTCAGATTCGGCATCAAGCGCAGAGGTGGCTTCGTCCAGAATCAGAATGGGCGAATTCTTCAGTAACGCCCTGGCAATCGCCAACCGCTGGCGCTGCCCTCCTGATAGCAGGGAGGCATCGTCCCCAACCTGGGTATCCAGTCCACTTTCCAACTGAGAAATAAACTCCATTGCGTGCGCCGCTTCCGCTGCTGACCTGATTGCGTCCTGCGAATAATGTGGATTTCCGTACGCAATATTCTCTGCAATCGACCCATCGAAGAGGACAACCTGTTGAGTCACCAGCGAGATCTGCTCTCTGAGGTTTCTCAGCTCATATTCAGCCAGCTCAATTCCATCGAGCAGGATAGAGCCCCGGTTATGCTGATAAAATCGCGGGATAAGGTTCATCAGACTGGATTTACCGCTACCTGATTTACCGACAAGCGCCACGGTTTGTCCGGGCTCGACCTCAAGACTGACGCCCTTCAGAGCCGAAGAAGAATCATTGTAAGAAAACCAGACATCCCTGAATTCAACACGACCGTCTATCCGACGCACGGCATGCTGCCCGCTATTGGGCTCAGAAGGCTCATCGAGCAACTCGAAAATACTGGAAGAAGCCGCAATGCCTCTTTGAATAACCGCGTTTATCTGCGTAAGCTGTCTGATCGGCTTTGCCAGCAGGCCGGCAGCGCTGAGGAAGATAACAAATTCACCGGGGCTTCTGCCCGCGAAAAAATCCGGTGACATTGCCAGCCAGACAAGGAACGCCAGGCCCATCGCCACGATCATTTGAACCAGCGGCGTACTGGTATTGCGCGTCAGTTCCAGCTTCATGTTCTGATGTCTGTTTCGCTCACTCGCAGCAGTCAGTTTGTCGTTGACCATCTGATCGGCATTAAAGGTCCTGATGACTTTGTATCCTTTAATCGTTTCGCTGGTGATTTGAGTGACTTCGCCCATCGAATCTTGCATCTGTGAGCTGTAGCGGCGGAAGTATCTGGACGCCAGGGAAACAATCCCGCCAACCAAGGGCGCAATAATCAGAAAAGTGAGCGTCAGTTGCCAGTCAATCAGAAACAGCTGAGCAAGATAAAAAACAACCGTAAGCCCTTCCCTGAAGGCCACAGTGATCGCTTCACTGGCTGCGCCGGCAATTTGCTGCACGTCATAGGTCACCTTGGAAACCAGACGCCCGCCGGCCTGGCGGTCGAAGAAGGAAGCGGGAAGTGCGACGAGTTTTTCACCCAGCTCACAACGGAGCCTGTGCATCACCTGCTGAGCCAAATAGGCCATTGAATAGCCGCCCAAAAAAGAACCTACACCACGACCGAAAGCAATAGCCAAGCAGAGTATTGGACTGAGAACCCTGGCCTGCTCGTAGTTTTCAGAACTGATGGAATCCAGCGTCCAGCCCAGCCACTGAGTGGCCGCGGGGCCGGAGGCAGCAAATACAACAAAGCCCAGCATTCCAGCCAGCATCACCGCTTTGTGATGTATCACGTAGGTTAACAGACGTCGATAAAGCGTCCACCCACGACCCAATGATGAGTGATCAGGCTGTGCTGTCATCAATTATCCGTATCCTGTGCCCCGGACTGTTCTGAGCGCTGGGTAGCGATACTCAGCCTGGCGAAACCCGCCTGACCAATGGCGTCCATTGCCGTCACCACCGATTGGTGGCTTGCCTGTGAATCTGCGACGATAATGACAGGCAGATCAAGATTGCCGTCTGATTCAAGCGCAAGGCCGCGCAATAATGTTTCAACTCTACCGTTTACCAAAGTTTGGCCGTTCAGAGCGAACGAACCATCGCGGGACACCACGATCTCAAGCCGCTCAGACTGTGTAGACAGGGTTTCTGCTTCAGCCTCAGGCAGATTGACCTGCAAACGCGTTTCCCTGGTAAACGTGGTGGTAACCATAAAGAATATCAGCAAAAGGAAAACCACATCGATCAGTGGCGTTAGGTTGATCGAAGGTTCGTCCTGTATGCGTCGTTTGAATTTCATTGGTCCGGCAACAGCGCAGCCGCGCTGCTCATTTTATCTCCACCTGCCGGTCACTGTGTAAGGCGTCAACCAGCTTACTGGATTCTTGCTCAAGAGTAAGAATCAGAGAATCTACCTTACGCATAAAATACCGGTAAAAAACAAAGCTTGGTATGGCCACAGACAGACCCGCGGCGGTGGTGATAAGCGCCTCGGAGATCCCTCCTGCCAGCGCGTTCGCATTTCCTGTACCTTGCAGCATGATTTCGCTGAATACTCGAATCATCCCGACAACAGTGCCAAGCAGACCCAGCAGTGGCGTTACCGCTGCTAATGTTCCGAGGGTGTTCAGGTAACGCTCCATCTCATGGATTACCTGCGAGGAGGCCTGCTCTATGCTAGCAACCATCGCCGGGCGTCCGTACTTTGAGTTCAGCAGCCCGGCAGCGAGAATCTGGCCGAGCGGTGATGACAGCCGTAGTTGCTGCAGTTTACCTGAATCCAGCTGATCATTCTTAAGCCAGGTCCAGACCTGAGCCAAGATATTCTGCGGGGCAATTCTGGTGACATTGAGCGTCCAGAAGCGCTCAATGATGATCGCAATGGCAATGATCGAACACAGGATGATGGGCAGCATTAGCCAGCCGCCAGCTTGAACCAGTTCCAGCACGCGTTGTCCTCCGGCGAGATCGATATTAGCACAGCGGATGGTGCGCGGATCACCGCTCCGCCCTAAAAGCTATCGGCACAAATCGCGATTGCCTGACCATGACCAGTAATACCGGCTGGTGCAGCGGGACAGAAGCGGAAACATTTCCGGCTCATTCTCAACAAACCGGTAGGACTGCATACCGGTTTCTGATGTTGCCAGCGGCCTCATACCAAGCGAGCGGGCTCGTGATTCTACCTGTGGATGGGGATGGTTAAAGCCGTTTTTATAGCCGTTGCTGAAGACCACAAATTCCGCACTGACCATTTTCAGAAACGGATAGCTGCTGGAACCCTTACTACCATGATGGGAGGCAATCAGCAGATTGCTCTTCAATCCACTCTGCCACTGCATGGCCAGAGCGCGTTCCACATGTTGGCTGATGTCTCCCGGCAGCAGTACTGCGCGGTCAGCAGCCTTTATCAATAGCACGCAGGAGCCGTCATTCCGACCGCCACTCCCCGTCGCAGCGGCCGGCCAGGGTCTGCGCTCATCTAATCCCGACTCACCGGACATGTAGCTAAACTCGACCGAATCCCACACCCAGGTCTCACCCGCGAGACAGGGAGAGTGTAATTCTCCGCGCCCGCCGCCGGCGTCGAGCTCCGCTTCCGGGAATGCCGCCATGACAGAACCAAGCCCCCCGCTATGATCGTCATCGAAATGCGAGATAACAATTTTGTCGAGTGACTCAACACCCAGTGCGGCCATCGCGGGCAGGACCACTGCCAGTCCCGCATCGTAATCCTCCCCGTAAGAAGGACCGGTATCGTAAATAAGAGTATGCTCTTTCGTCCTCACAAGCACAGCAAGACCTTGCCCAACATCAAAAATATCGACGCGCAACAGTGGGTCGCTGGCAGCCTGCCTGATTCCTAAGGCAAGCGGTGCCAGTAAAAGCAGAGCAAAGCGGGTCAATTTAACTTGAGAAGGCAGCAGCTTGATCGCTGAGAAGAAAGCCAAACACAGCCCGGCAATGGGTGATAGCACAGAAACCCGAATCGCCTGAAACTCACCAACCAGCCTATCGATAGACCAAAGCACATCAATCAACACTGCCAGCCATTCCGAAGATAGACCGACCATGAACGCGCCCAGTTGCGGACTGAGTGCAAGCATCACACTGCTCAGCAGCGCGACGGGTGTCAAAAATGTCCCTACAACTGGAATTGCCACCAGGTTTATCAGTGGCGAGAGTGCCGAGACAGATTGGATCAGTATCGTCAGTGGCAGCAGCAGACCCAGAAAGATGAGCCACTGAGGGCGCCAGTATGTCATGAGCGCCTGAATCGGAGCATCGCGGCCTACATTCCGGGTCGAATAGTTATTCGCAACGAACAACAGCACAGCGACGGCAGAAAAAGAAAGCCAGAATCCCCGGTCGGTCACTGCAAGCGGGTCAAGAAACAGAATCACCGCAACACCGCACAGGAAGCGAATAACCAGACTGACCTGCCGTCGCAGCAAAAACGGAGCCAGCGCGACGATAATCATGACGGAGGCACGCTGGGTTGACAGCCCCCATCCTGCAAGTGCTGCGTAGGCTACAGACGCCAAAATCGACGCCAGCGCTGCACAGGATTGAACTGGAAGCCCGCTGAGGTTCAACCCCAGCCTCCCGAGCCAGCCTGACATCCTGAATACCAACCAGGCAATCAATCCGATATGCATACCCGAAATGACAAACAGGTGATTCAGACCAAGCCTGCCGATGAGCATTTTGAGATCTCTGTTGATTTCGCTACTGTCCCCGATAGTCAGCGCAGTCAACAATCCTGCACCCTCCCTATCTGTCGCATGCGAATTGATCTCTTGTTTGAGAGCCGCGCGCAAGGCTGACAAGCTGAGTGGATTGACACCTAATTTTTTGTTGCCCGACCACTCAAGCAGATAGCCTGAAGCGATAATCCCTTCTCTGAAAAATAACAGCTCCCTGTTTGGCACACCGGGATTGGAGAAACCGTGTGGTCGTTTCAGCTTTACCTTCAGCTGCCAGATTTCGCCGGACCGCAGTTTAAGGTTCTGAAAGTGAGAAAGCCTGAGTTTTGCGCCAATTTCGAGCTGATCAGCTGTTCGAATAACGAATTCGAAACTTTGTCCCCGTTCACGTTGGACCGGCAGACCGGTTATTTCCCCGGTGAGTATGATCGGCACTGATTCAAGGGGCTCTCCCAAGCGGGCGCGCTGTTGCTGATAGGCCCAGGAGAAGTGCCAGGTACAGCCGAGTATCACGGCAAGCCATGGCAGTCGCCTGGTGCGCGACGCGAGCATGGCTAAAGCGAGGCCAAACAAAGCAGCCAGAACAATCCATTGCGGATCCGGCAACTCTCTGAGCAGCGCCGGTGACGCAAGACCCGCTATCAGAGAAACCAGGACGGCACGCATCAAGTATCCAGGATTAAACTGATAACCCTAGTTGACTGACACGTCAGGGGCTACTTATTGCATTTATTCCTGCCGGAGCGCCTCTGCAGGCTGAATGCGGGCAGCACGCCGAGCAGGGATGATCGTTGCACATAAAGTCAGAAAAAATACCCCTGTCACAACGGCGGCGAGGTCCAGCGCTTGAATTTCAGAAGGCAAGTAGTCGATCGGATAGACCTCTGCGCTTAAGAGCTGCAGGCTGAAAAATGACTCCAACCAGCGGGCAAATTCAGTGACGTAAGTGGCACCCAGAAGCCCGAAAAATAACCCGCAGACCGTGCCGATCAGCCCGATTAAACAGCCCTGCCAGAGAAAGATTTTTGTCACGGTCTTCGGGCTAGCGCCCAGCGTGCGAAGTATGGCGATGTCGCCCCTTTTATCTCTCACGATCATCATCAGACTCACCACCAGATTGAACGCAGCAACTGATACCAAAAGCCAGAGCATAAAAGCCACAATATTTCTCGAAAATCGGATGTTGTCGTAAATTGCACCGAGTTTGAGGGTCCAGGATTCAATAAAGAACCCCCGCGGCACCCAAGAATCAAGCTCCCCAGCAATCTGATCTGCCGCCAGCGCATCATCAAGGCGCAGATGCAGGGCATTCTGCGCGGAGCGCAACCGGAACAGCGCACCTGCGGCTTGCTGGTTAATCATCACGTAAGCCTCGTCGAGTTCACTGGTGCCAACTCTGAAAGTCCCCACGACATCGAATGTCCGGAAATTGGCCAGAGGAACAAGCGGATTGATTGATACAGCGGAGGAGTAAAGGGTTAACTGATCGCCAGTTTCCACCCCGATACTTTTCGCAAGCGACTCACCAATGACAACGCCCCAACGATTTGCGTAAAGATCCTGCAAGCTTCCTGAGATGAAAAAGTCTTCCAGTGCCGAATAGGTGCGACCCGCATCCCTGTCAATGCCGTTAATCAGCACCCCTCTGTTGCCACCGCTGCCGGAAACAACGCCGGTTGCCTGTACAACAGGCGAGATCGATACGAGGTCGGGCCTGCTTGCCAACCGATCAATCACTGCATTCCAATCAGACTGCAGCAGGTTTTCATCTGTGTAGAGGGTGATGTGAGGCACGATCCCGAGGATGGTTTGGCGCATCTCCCGGTCAAACCCGTTCATGACGGACAGCACCAGAACCAGGATCGCAACACTCAAAGACAATCCGAAGACTGCCACGACAGACATGAAGGAAACCAGATGACTGCGCCTGCCAGCGCTCACATATCGAACAGCGAGGTAGCGGGCAACAGAGAATGGCGATTCAGCCATGCAGCATGCCGTCCCGCAGAAACAGTTTTCGATCAAGCGTATCGGCGAAAGATTCATCGTGCGTGACGACGATGTAGCTGATGTCCAGCTTTTCGTTGAGATCAGACATCAGCGCCTGAATATTGAGGGCGGTATTGCGATCAAGATTCCCGGTCGGCTCATCCAGCAGGACGCAGGCAGGCTCCGTAACCAGCGCTCTCGCTATTGCAATACGCTGACGCTCTCCTCCCGAGAGTTCTGAAGGTTTATGCGAGGCACGGTCCAGCAAACCCACGCGTTCCAGCATGATCTGACTTTTCTGCAAAGCGTCTTTCCGGGAATAGCCCCCGATCAGCAAGGGCATGGATATATTCTCAAGCGCGTTAAATTCGGCCAGTAAATGATGGAACTGATAGACAAAACCGAGATACAGATTCCGCAATCGGCCCCGCTCTGTTTCATCGACTTCAGCCAGATCCTGTCCCGCAATAATAACGCGTCCCCGGGAAGGCAGATCCAAACCCCCGAGCAAATTCAGCAAGGTCGTCTTTCCGGAACCCGAGCTTCCCAAAATCGCCAGCTGCTCTCCTCGCTTAACCTGCAGAGAGATCTGTCTGAGCACTTCCAGACACTGCGGCCCTTCGGTATAGGTTTTACCCAGATCCAAGCATTCAAGGACTACAGACACAATTCACCCTCGCTTGAGTCAGACTATTCATAACGCAACACTTCCGCAGGCTGTATGCAACTGGCACGATAAGCCGGATACAGGGTCGCCAGGAAACAGGTAACCAGAGCGGCCAGGCAAACCAGCATAACCTCAAAGGAGACCACCTCCGTTTGCAGATGCGATAAAAGATACAGGTTCGCTCCCTCAATATTCGAGTTAACAAACTGCTCCAGAGCCAGACTCACGTCGGTAATCGAGCCGGCTAATCCCAACCCCAGCGCGACGCCAATTACGGTACCTAAAATCCCGACGACAAGCCCCTGGACCATAAATATGATCATGATGCTCGCCTGGCTGGCCCCCATGGTCCGGAGTATCGCAATATCTGCGCTTTTGTCGGAGACAAACATCACCAGCGTCGAAATGATGTTCACGGCACCGATGACGACAATCATCAACAGCATAAAGGCCGTCAGGAATTTCTCCATGTTGAGTGCATCAAACAGACTGGCCTGCACTTCGTTCCATGGGGTGATTTCGAGCTCAGAATAATCTGAAAAAACCTGGGCCGCGATGTCGCCGGCACGGTTGATGTCGCTGACTCTTAATCGCAGGCGAATATCCACACCCGGATCGTTGGCGAACAAGCGCTCTGCGGCAGTCAATGACATCAGAGCGGTATTGTGGTTGCTGTAGAGACCGAAGTCAGCGAAACCGATCACCTCGGCACCCTGCCCTTCATCCAGCCTCCTGCGCAATAACTTACCAAGACTCAGCAAACTCACCTGCGTTGAACTGCGCACTCCCAGCTGACCCGCCAGACCCGCACCAAGAATAACGCCGGTTTCTGATTCACCGAGACTGGCGAGCAGGTCAACGAAGGTAGCGCTACCGGGCTCACTGACCGATGACTCCAATGCTGTGTCTATGCCGCGTACCGCGATAAAGGCGGCTTCTCCCTGATGAGTGATACTGGCTTCAGCTTCTAAAAACGGGGCCGCGGCAATGACTCCCTCTGAACGGAGCGCAAGATCACGCAACTCGCGCCAATTGGCTTGCAGCCCCGGCCCGGCGATGGTCACATGAGGTGTGGATTTGAGCGCCTCCTTTCTCAACGTCTCTATCGAGCCGTTAATCACTGCGAGCGCAACAATCAGAATAAGAACGCCGAGTGTGACACCCAGCACCGAAATCAATGAGACAAACGAAAGTAACAGGCTGTTCTTCTGGGCCAGTGAATAGCGTAATCCGATAAATAATGGGAATGATCTGAGCATTCAGCAAGCAACCTTCTGCCGGGTGGGCAGAAGTGTCTGCCAACCAGACTCGGGCCCGATAACGTGCATGCTGAATACTGCGTCAGTCAGACTACAGGTGCTCAGCATGACGCTGCAGAAGCCGCTGCACCGTCTTAAAACTGATTGGCATCACCGGCGTGGACACTTCATTGGAGATGGCTCTGAGTGACTTACCTTCCCGCTTCAGCTCGAAGATCCGCTTGAGAACCTTCTGTTCCATCGGATTTTCGATCAGTCGACCGTTATCATGGATCATATAACCGAATGGACGGCTCCCCCCCAGATAACGCCCCTGCTGCTTCTGGCGCTGTTTGACTCCTTTAATCCGTTCAGCTGATTTGCGCTTCTCAAGCGCCGAAAAAATCGCGACGGCACGACTGACACTGACCGTGAGTTCAGGATCGGTAATGTCTCCGCCAAGCTCTACAACATGGAGCGCAATCTGCCTTTGTGTGAACAGGTTGATCAGCTGCAGCGCCTCTTGGCTGGAACTGGCAATGCGTTCAAGCCTGCTGCACAACAACACATCTCCGGGGTTCATCGCCTCCAGAAGTAATTTACCGCACTCACGGTCGACAAATTCCTGGCTCCAACGGCAGTTAGACTCAGTGATGGACTGTGTCATATACCAGCCTTTCTGGAGACAATAGGTTTGTATTCCCAGCAGCTCCGGCTCCAAAATACCGTTTAAGCGATCCCGATCCATCGAGTCTTCGAGCTCGGACGTTCTGCAATAGGCATAGATAGTCATCTTAGAAACTCCCCTCACCGTCCAGATCGGCGTCCAGCACGGCCCACTTCGGCAAAAGTCGGCCCTCTTTCAGTCTGATTCGAGAAAGTGAGCCCAAAATATTGATTTAGCGAGATTTACAGACATGAATTCGGTCGACCTGACCCAAGTTTTCTCCCATGAGTAAGGCTTAGCCCCAGAATCCATCGCGTGTATTTTGTGTCTGCGTTATCTCAAAGCCACGGACTCGCATTCAATCACAGCGTTTTCACTGAATCAAGAACCCGCACTGACAGCCCATGACACAATGGCGGGTAAACTGGTGCAACCCTACTTTACCCGTTACCCTTAGCGTATGCGTTTCAAAATCTGCTCCATATTATTGTTTTCGATGTATATTTTTAACCATTCACTCTCATAACAGTTGTGATCCTGACCCAGTGCTGATAACATCCGGCGGTCTGTCAGTCAGTACCCCGTTGGGAAAGCAACCCGATCCACCAAGGATCCGGGTAGACAGGGCAAGCCGATTGCTTGCACCTGACAGACAACATAAACCGGTGCGTTGAGCTTTACAGTCCCATCCGGATCTCATGGTTTATCAGACCCAGAGAAGACCTGGGCGCAAGAAGATAACGGATCGTGCTTGCAGTCAAACACGACCTATCGCGCCGCATCGATGCTCAACGCGAACCAGAGCAAATGCTCAAAGTCAAGGCAGGCACCCAGGTGAAAGCCTGCCTAATATGACATCAACTGAACACCACCACGGATTGCCGAATACGGGTGATTCGGGAAAAAGTGACAGAGACCGTAGATCGAATATTCGAGAAAACCCGCGCAAGTGGTCCATAGGATCAAGCGTAGGGCAAAGCAGAAAGTTTATTTTAGTTAACAAATTCAAGCGTTTAGAGACAGTTTCTCAGATACTATTTTACTAAACAGCGTCGGCCGCGAAGCCATTTCGCGGTGCAAACTGGTTATGGAATTACTGACTCGCAGCGACTTTTTGGCCATCATACGGCCAAACCTTCGGCAACGCCCTGCTCCTTTCTGAATATCTCCCGCGGTTTACTGTCCTTGACTCATAAAGGAATGTAAATCCGATGAAACGCATGCTAATCAACGCTTCGCAGGAAGAGGAATTCCGCGTTGCTCTTGTCGACGGACAGCGACTCTACGACCTTGACATCGAAAACCGAACCAGGGTCCAGAAAAAAGCAAACATCTACAAAGGTAAAATCACTCGCGTAGAACCCAGTCTCGAAGCCGCTTTTGTGGACTTTGGCGCCGAGCGACATGGGTTCCTGCCCCTCAAGGAAATTTCGCGCCAATACTTCAAATCAGACGCGCCTCGGCAAAGCGATAAAACCACGATCAAGGACCTGATTGCTGAAGGCACCGAAGTCATCGTGCAGGTCGAAAAAGAAGAGCGCGGCAATAAAGGTGCTGCTCTAACTACCTTTATCAGCCTGGCAGGTCGCTACCTTGTTTTAATGCCCAACAACCCGAAAGCGGGCGGTATCTCCCGCCGCATTGAGGGTGATGACCGTTCTGAAATCCGAGAGGCACTGCGGACTCTGACGATTCCCGACAGCATGGGTCTTATTGTGCGAACTGCGGGGGTTGGCAAGGAGCATGACGAACTGCAGTGGGATCTTGATTACTTATTAGCCCTCTGGGATTCGATTCAGGAAGCAGGTGCCCAGCGTGCCGCCCCCTTTCTCGTTTTTGCTGAAAGCAACGTCATTATCAGAACGATGCGCGATTATCTGAGAAAAGAAATCGGTGAGGTCCTGATAGATACAGAAGAATCTCATGCTGAAGCGCTCAGCTTTATTCAGCAGGTCATGCCTCAATACGAGAGCCGCATTAAGCTCTACGACGACAAGTTGCCTTTATTTAACCGCTACCAGATTGAGGCGCAAATAGAGAGCGCCTTTGAGCGGGAGGTTACCCTCCCATCCGGAGGCTCTGTGGTTATTGATCCGACGGAAGCGCTGATCTCAATTGATATCAATTCATCGCGGGCGACAAGAGGGGCAGATATTGAGGAAACCGCTCTTAATACAAACCTTGAAGCTGCGGATGAAATTGCCCGACAACTTCGCCTGCGCGATATGGGCGGGCTGGTTGTCATCGACTTTATAGACATGACGTCAAACCGGAATCAGAGAGAAGTCGAAAACCGGATGCGTGAGGCGCTTGAGAGCGACCGCGCGCGCGTGCAGGTCGGTCGGATTTCCCGATTCGGACTGCTGGAAATGTCGCGACAGCGATTGCGGCCTTCTCTCGGGGAAACTCAAGCCATTGTCTGCCCGCGGTGCAGCGGCCAGGGCACGATCCGTGACATTGAATCGCTGTCTTTGTCACTACTCAGAATCATTCAGGAGGAGGCCAACAAAGAGAAGAGCCTTGAGGTCAAGGCAACTGTCCCTCTTGTTGTGTCTTCTTACTTACTGAACGAGAAACGCTCTGCGCTCTCCGAAATAGAAACACAAAGCAACACGCGCGTAGTTATCGTGCCAAACCCTGAGATGCAGACCCCCCATTATGAAATTGTCGGGGTTAACAGACATGCGGAGACCTACGAGGTTGACGCCACCTCGGAACCCGCAGCGGCGGCACAGAAAGTCACGCCGAACACCGAACAGCCTGCGGTACAAAAACCCGCGGTCAGCAATGCCCCGCCCGCCCGCGCCCCGTCTGAGGAAAAAGGGTTCTTCGCAGCTTTATTCTCCGGACTGGCCGGGCTGTTTTCCGGCTCACCCAAAGAGGAAAGTCCGAAGACCAAGACACCCGCGCAGAAACGACGGGGTAACCGTAACAGTCGTTCCCGGAATCAAAGGGGAAATCAGCCCGGCAACGATCGAAACAACAATCAATCACGCAGGGACAAACGTGACGCACGCGATGACGGGAATAAGAATCCCCGAGATCAAAAGCGCAGAAAACCTCAGGACAAGGCAGACAAAGAGCCCAATCGTCGCGGTTCCGGAGAGGGGCAGCGGCAAGAGCGGGAGCCCAAGCAAGAAAAGCAAGGAAAATCGAATCGCGATCAAAACCGGCGAAGGCGATCAAGTCGTGGTGAGTCCGACCAAATTCAGAATCAGTCAGAGCGCCCTTCGACGCATGATGACAACACGGCAGCCGAAAAGTCAGCCCAGAGACGCAGTGGCGAGCGGCGTCCGCGAAACACCAGTCAGCGTAAGCGAGGACCACGTCCACAGGAGGCGACACACGAAACCCGCCCTTCAGAGGACACCGTTGCCACGGCCACAGCGGGGGCGAAAGAAGAGCCAACAACTACACAAGGCAATCCTGCCGGCCGGAAAGAGGCACCAAGCGCGACTCCCGAAGTCACCACTGAGAACATTGCAGCAGCTGAAACTCCGATTTCTGCGAAGAACGCTAACCCCGACAATACCAATACGAGCGATAGTGCTCCCGAGAAGTCGCCGGCAGCAAATGAACGACCTATGAAAGCTGCTGCTTCATCCCAACCGGTTGACAGCGAATCAACTCGGGCAAACACGGACGCGCAGGCTCCAACCGGCGAGCCGACAAGAGCGCATGGGCCTGATTCTGCAGACAGAACTCCTGAAGGCAACCGCAGCGAACGTTCAGATCAATCCGCGTCAACTCCCCAAACGCGTGCCGAACCGGCCATACCGGCAACACCGCCGGTTGCAGAAACCGAGCCAGCAACGGCAGACAAGGCCAGAAATACGTCTGGAAAGGGGACCGCAGAGAGCCAGCACAAACCGTCTGCACCGGCAGAGCAACCTGGCGAATCAGGCAGACCAACGTCTGCCGCTAGCGGACGGGCTCCGAATGATCCCAGAGAGGTAAAAAGACGTCAGCTCGGTTCAGAGCAGTCGCCCGAATAGGTAACAGCACCTGTGCTGTAAAAAAGCCCGGCCAAGCCGGGCTTTTTTACTTGTTTTAGCGAGATTGCGCGTTATCAGAGGATCAAAGCGCCTGCTCAAGTTCGGGAAGCGCTTCAAACAAATCAGCTACCAGGCCATAGTCAGCAACCTGAAAGATTGGCGCCTCTTCATCCTTGTTGATTGCCACGATAACTTTTGAATCTTTCATTCCAGCCAGATGCTGAATCGCGCCCGATATTCCGACCGCTATATAAAGATCCGGAGCGACAATCTTGCCTGTTTGGCCGACCTGATAATCGTTTGGTACGAATCCCGCATCGACCGCCGCACGTGAGGCGCCAATCGCTGCTCCAAGCTTGTCTGCGACCTTCTCAAGCAGGGCAAAGTTTGAGCCGTCCTGCATACCGCGACCGCCTGACACAATTATAGACGCCGCGGTCAGTTCTGGCCGCTCCGATACCGACAACTGTTCACCCAGAAACCGGGTCATGGCTTGTTCTGTCACATGATCGGACGCTGAGACAGCGGCATTTCCACCCTCTCCTGCTTCTGCAAATGCAGTGGTACGGACGGTTACCACCTTAACCGGATCAGACGACTGTACGGTTGCCATGGCGTTACCGGCATAGATAGGTCTGACGAAGGTATCAGGAGATTTCACTTCAACAATATCTGATATCTGACCCACATCAAGAAGCGCTGCCACACGAGGCATCAAATTCTTTCCGGCCGTAGTGGCTCCCGCAAACAGATGCGAATAGTCGCCGGACACTGCTTTCACAAGAGGTGCAACCGCCTCTGGCAGCTGATTCAGATAGGCGTCGCCGTCGGCAACTATGACCGCCCGGACGCCTGCCACGCCCGCAGCGGCAGCCGCAGCAGCCTGACAGTCCGCTCCCGCAATCAACACATCGACAGGCTCGCCGACTGCTGAAGCCGCGGTAATGGTATTTAGGGTAGATTTTTTAAGTGAGCTATTGTCGTGCTCAGCAATGACTAAAGTACTCATGATCTTTAAATTACCTTCGCTTCGTTTCGCAGCTTCTCAACAAGTTCTGAGACCGACTCAACTTTAATACCTGCAGACCTCTCATCCGGAGGCGCGACGCTCAGCGTCTTGATGTTAGACACGATCTGCACACCGAGATCTTCCGGAGAAACACTGTCAATAGGCTTCTTCTTGGCCTTCATGATGTTAGGCAAAGAGGCATAGCGAGGCTCATTCAGACGCAAGTCGGTAGTTACAACTGCGGGTAACGTCAGCAGAACGGTTTGTTCACCCCCGTCTATCTCTCGGGTCACTTCTATTGAACCTGCTTTCAATTCCGCGTTACAGGCGAACGTCCCTTGCGGCATGTCACACAAGGCAGCCAGCATTTGTCCGACCTGGTTGTTGTCAGTATCGATTGACTGCTTCCCGAGGATGACAAGATCGACCTCTTCCTTTTCGACGATGGCTTTGAGAATTTTCGCAACCGACAAGGGCTCAGGCGCCTCTTCAGTCTCCACCATAATACCGCGGTCCGCTCCCAGGGCGAGTGCAGTCCTGATTTGCTCCTGGCTGGAGCTAGGACCGACGGAAACCGCGATCACTTCCGTTGCATGTCCGGCTTCCTTTAGACGGATTGCCTCTTCCACGGCAATTTCACAGAAAGGATTGATCGCCATCTTGGTATTGGCCAGATCAACACCGGTTCCATCTGATTTAACGCGAACACGCACGTAAGCGTCGACGACACGCTTTACTCCAACAAGAACCTTCATGGATTCTCCAAAGATAATTACTAAGAAACAGTAAGGGCCGCCGGTAATTAGAGCGGACCAACCGGCCGCAAGCCTGTCGGACATAAGGCTGCTGAGCCTTGTTCCCGATCATTGACCGGCCCCTCAGAAAAGGGGCTGTATAATGCCGTTTTTGCCGCAACAGGTCAACTCAATGCTCTGGCAATACCAGGCTAACCTACTGATAATTCAGTAAGTTAGCTGCACTCTAAGGTGGATTTGCTGGTTATGCTATTCGCGAAGCAGAATCAATCCAGCGGAAAAAAGATACCGCTACTGAAAACGCCCAGTCTGGGCGCCTCTTGCAGCTCATGCTCCACGGCGATCTCAGCCAATCGATAAAAAACTGCCCGACTCAAAAGCCCGCTCAGACCATGGCGCACATGGATTATCGGATGCGGGAAGTCATCTCCGCCGATCGCTTCCACAGACAGAACATGCTCACTGTCTGCGATAACCTGCTCATCGGTGCTGGTGTGAAACAGAATGACCTGGTTGCCATTTGGCTGGCTCACGTCCATCCCAATAATTAGGAACGGACAGCATTCAACCGTAATGCCGACTTTTTCAGCTGGAGTCACCAGATAATAGCGATCATCCTCTTTTTTCAATATCGACGAAAACAGCTTTACCAGCTCTCTGCGTCTGATCGGCCGACCCTCATGGAACCAGGTCCCGTCCCGTTTAATTACGATATCAAGTTCACCGCAATATGGCGGATTCCAGAGATGCACAGGTGCGGGACCCTTTGGCGCAGCGCTCGAAGCCAGTGTGGCAAGATCTGTGATGCGATCGCTTGGCATGAAAGTATGAGCTCGGTTCAGTCAGCTTGTATTCTGGACTTACTTCCCCGAAATAGCTATTCCACAAACTTCCGATTCAGCCATCGAGTTCTGACGAGCCTGCGACGCGGCGTGGTACACTCTGGGAGAATACACGCCACATCAAGAAAGACTCAATGACATGAGCAAAATCGTCTCTTCAGAGGCTTTTTCCGATTTATTCTGTCAGGACATCCCCTTTCTCGATGTTCGGGCACCCTGCGAATTCTCTCGCGGTGCATTCCCGAATACCACCAACCTCCCTCTGCTGTCTGACAGCGAGCGTGAAGCAGTCGGCACCGTTTATAAAAAAAACGGCAAATCAGCGGCGATAGCACTTGGACACCGCCTGGTGAATGCTGAGGCTAAAGAGCGCTTACTTGTGAGCTGGATGGATTACATGAATACCAGCCCCAATGCGGTATTGTTCTGTCAGCGCGGGGGGCTTCGGTCACAAACAGTTCAGACCTGGCTGGCCGAGGCCGGCTGCACCATTGTCCGCGCACAAGGTGGCTACAAATCCCTGCGTCGACATCTGATAGATGCAACGGATCAATTCGCCAGCAGTGGACAGCTTGTGCTCGTGGCCGGGAAAACAGGCAGTGGCAAAACTCACTTTATTAATTCCTTGCCATGCAGTATCGATCTTGAAGGTCTCGCCAATCATCGGGGTTCCGCATTTGGCCGTCGCGTCAGCCCTCAACCGTCTCAGGCTAGCTTCGAAAATGCCTTGGGAATTGCTCTCATTAAGACAACAGGTCAGACCTCTTCAGTGGTTGCGGTAGAAGATGAAAGCCACGCGATAGGCTCACTTTCGATTCCCCATAAATTTCATCGCGCCATGAAAGAAGCACCCATTGTGCTTATCGAAGAAACACTGGAATCCCGGATAAAGACTATCCATCTGGACTACATTCAGTCCAACTATCAGGAATTCAGGCAACAGGACACTGCTCAGGCAGACAGCGCATTTTTGAGCTTTCTTCTCGACTCGCTGGATCGGATCAAAAATCGGTTGGGGTCAGAAAAATACAGCTTGGTTAAAACTCTGATGGAGGACGCGCTGAAGCAGCAATTTTCGACCGGAACGCTTGAACCGCACGAGCTCTGGATTGGCGAATTGTTACAAAACTACTATGACCCAATGTATGAATATCAGCTGAGCAAAAAGGCCGGGCGAATCGTCTTTCGTGGTGAAAAGCAACAGATAAGGCATTGGTTAGCTTCCCAGGCAGAGAAGGTCGACTCATAAGCAATGGTTAACAGAGTCTCTCTCGAACCTCTGCAGCAAGCATTCTCGAAGGGTGCGACAATCTTGGTGCCGAACAATCGCCTCAGAGACGCACTGATCGACTCTTATGCAGTCTCACAGACTAAAGACGTGTTCGCCACACCACCGGTCATCAGTATCGATGTGTGGATCAGGGAGATCTGGGAAGAGATTGCCCATCAGGGCCTGTCTCCATTTGCAGAACGGTTTCCGCTATCTTCATCCGAAGAACTATTTCTATGGACCAGCATCATAGAAAATGAACGGTCAAATACTCCTCTCTTAAACCCGGAAGAAACCGCCCGTTCTGTCAGCCACGCCTACCAACTGCTGCGACAATGGAAACTCGAAGAGCTGCATTTCGACACCCTATTGAGCTACCGTATGCTGCCCGATATCGCAGTATTTCTCGACTGGAAGAAGCAGTTTGAAGCGCTTTGCCAGAGGGAAAAACTGGCCAGTCTCGCCGACTGTCTGGCACTGATCAACACGTATTTTCGCACCTGTGAGCATTCACCTCTAAACGGTTGCTTCTCGCTGTTTGGTTTTTCCACACCGCCTCCGCTTTATGACGAGCTGTTTGACCATCTGAGTCGTTTCCATGAGGTAGAGCGTATCGAGCCGGGTCGCTGCAAACCTCTTAAGGACAGAACGCATTACACTTTTGACTCCTGGACGGCAGAACTGGAAGCCGTCAGTCAGTGGGCGTGCGACAGACTTCGCGAGGCACCTGGCGCCCACATAGGCCTGATTGGAGAGTTGAATGAAAGCCAGTTAAATGATGTCAAGCTGAGAGTCGAACGCGCACTCAATCAGCATGCTCTGTTGGAGTTCGGGGCAGTAACCCAGATAATCAACAGCAGTCAGATAGGAAGCACACTGATTCAGGAGCCAGTCATTCATGATGCCTTATTGATGATCGGCCTGATCAGAGAACAGCAGAGCGGCGAAGACCTGTGCCGCCTGCTCCATTCGCCTTTCCTGATTCATGAGGAAGACAGCGGCTCAGCACGCATTGAGCTGGAACGCGTTATTCGCAAACGACTCACCGCCCGGTGCCGGGTGACTGATCTTCTCTATTTGGCCGGTGAAACGGACAAAAACCATCACTGCCCCCGGCTCTTTCAGGCACTTGGGAAGCTCCGGGAGCTGCAGCGTAGACATCCGAAACAGACTGACTCTACCAGCTGGATGCAGCTGTTTGTGGACATCCTGAAAACGCTTGGCTGGCCCGGCACAGACCTGACGCGCCATCAACTGAATGTTCTGGGGCAGTGGCGTGATATTTTGGAGCAGTTCGCTCGGCTGTCAGCGGTAACAGGGCCGTTCGATCTGAGTACATCCGTGGGCCGTTTACGCCTGCTGTGCCGCTCGACACAAACTCAGCAGTATTTTTCTCAGCGCGCCAATATCGCTGTCTACAGACCTGAAGAAGCAGTTGGCCTGCAATTCGACCATTTATGGTTCATCAACATGAACGACCAGGTGTGGCCCCCTGGCAGCGCCCCCTCGCCGTTCCTGCCTTACGGCCTGCAGTTTGATCAAAAAATACCGGGCAGTCACAGCTCTGTGCAATTTACCCAAGCGACAGCTGTATTTGACACACTGAATCATGCAGCACGACATTCGCTGAAAAGCAGTCATCACCAGTATGACGATGACCAGGAATTCAGGGCCTCGAGCTTTATCACTGATTTTGTTCAGGTGTTTCCTGAGACCGACCCCACCCTGTCACTAAAAGCTTTTTACGGATATCTGAATTATGGCAATCAGCAACTCACACAGACAAAAGACGACTCTCACATCCCTGTCTGGCCCCTCCCGCAGGCGGTTGGAGGACATCAGGTTCTGAGCGACCAGGCCAGCTGTCCATTCAAAGCATTTGCCAGGCATCGCCTGAATGCGTCACCTTTGAGCCGGTTTGAAATCGGCATAAGCGCTGCCGAGCGAGGCACAGCGCTGCACCACGCCCTGGATCATCTGTTTGACAAATTACCAACACGAGAGGCCTTACAAGCTCTCAGTCATGAGGAATGCACCTCACTTTGCTATGACGCGGCTGACGTTGCAGTAGGCTATCTGCGTCGAATAAAAAAAGCCCTGATGACGCCCACCTTTCTCCGTATTGAGAAAGAGCGTACAGCCGAACTGCTCAGCAAATTCCTCAGCAATTCTCATGGTGAGGCCGGACGTCTTCCCTACTCCATCGAAGAAAAAGAGAAAAAACATCATTGGTCATTTGAAGAATTACAATTCACTTTCAAACTCGATCGCGTGGACAGACTCGACAATAAGTCACTGGCCATCATCGACTACAAGACCGGAAAATCTTCTCCCAGCAGCGCTAGCCTGCTTGCAGATCGACCTGAAGATCTGCAAATACCGTTTTACTTTACAGCCATGTCAAGCCTGAAAAGCAGTCCGATTGGCGCGGTATCCTGGGCCCACATCAATCCGGCCAAGACAGAGTACAAAGGACTGTCCTGCGAAGGTAATTTCCATTCCCGGATCAAGGGAATTGCGGATCCGGGCAAATCGCAGCAATCGTGGTCGGAATTTGCTGATCATTTTCCCTTACAAATTGCCCGCTTTATTGGCGAGTTCAAGTCCGGCCGGCTAGTCGTTGATCCCGTGGATTCCCGTACGACCTGTCGCTACTGTGGATTGCACAGTCTCTGTCGCATAAGCGAACAGACTGAAACCGGTGCTGCTGACGCTGCCAGCTTAACCGACGGTGAGCCCCATGAGTGAAGGGTCGTCAATTCATCTCCCTGACCAGCACGCTCGGGACTGTGCGCTAGATATTGGCCGCTCTTTCATCGTTCAGGCGCCTGCAGGGTCGGGTAAGACTGAATTACTCACTATGCGTTTTCTCAAACTGCTTGCGATGGCGTCGCAACCTGAAGAAGTGCTGGCCATCACGTTTACCAAAAAAGCCGCCAGCGAGATGCGCGATCGCATCATCAGAATCCTGAACTGGTGTCGATCCTTTGATTACCCCGACAGTCAGCTGAGTGCGATTGAAGCTGCGCGTCTGAGTATCGGGTGCTCAGTACTCGAAAGGGACGACAGTCAAAACTGGCGTCTTCTGCAATCGCCGAGCCGTTTACGGGTGCAAACTATAGACAGTTTCTGCTTATATCTCGCAAAACAGCTCCCCACCCTTTCGCAGATTGGTGGCAATCCGAATGTCACTGAGGACATTGATATCTGCTGCAAAGAGGCAGTCAATGCGACCCTTGCTCATCTGGAGGGTGACACGCAGTTAGCACGGCATATTGAAACGGTACTGACACATCTTGACAACGACCTGGCGTCTGTTGAAACCCAATTGCTGCACATGCTGAAGCAGCGGGACCAGTGGTCAAACTACATTACCGACCTGACCGCCAACAACACTGAAACAGTCAGGCTCCTCAAATCAGGTCTGACGGAATGGATTCGGGAGACGCTGCTGTCTGTGACAGGCATCCTTAAGCACAGCGAAAACGAACTGGTTGAATTAGCGAACTTCGCAGCCGCCCATCTGGATGATGAAGAGCAGCGTTTGTCCCTCGCCAGATATTTTCCGCTAAGCTCCCTACCAGCCAGCGATACTGAAGCACTGCCGGCCTGGTTGTTCCTGTTGAACTTTTTGCTGAAGAAGCAAAAGGGTGACGCACCGGATACCGCAGAATGGCTGAGCCGGGTCAACAAAACCCACGGCTTTCCACCCGAAATCGATGGCAGCAAGGAAAGTCAAACCGCTTGTAAGGCCTATAAGAACCAACGAGATGCTCTTGTTGAGACGCTACAAAGACATCCCGGTGTGTTACAGAAGCTCGCCTTCATCAGGCTGCTACCGGCGGCCGGAGAGGAAACCAAGCAATGGGCCTTTCTTACCTCCCTTTGCCATGTGCTCCGGGCGCTCAACGCTGAGCTACTGCTTGCTTTTACCCGATATCGGGTGGTCGATTTTACTCAAACCGGGGCTGCAGCGAATCTGGCACTGGGCGCTGAGGATGAACCCACCGATCTGGCCTTGGCCCTGGATAGCAGCATAAATCATATCTTGGTTGATGAATTTCAGGATACCTCCCAGCTGCAGCTGAATTTACTCAAGAAGCTGACGGCAGGCTGGCAGCCCGAGGACGGACGCACGCTTTTTCTGGTCGGAGACCCGATGCAGTCATGCTACAGCTTTCGCAACGCAAACGTCGGTATCTATCTGGACGTGCAAAGCCGCGGTATTGGCCAGATTCCTCTGAAAACACTCGTACTTCAAAGCAATTTCCGTTCTCAGCAGCCCGTCGTTGATTGGGTTAACGCCACTTTTGCCGATGCCTTTCCCTTGCAGAGTGACATTTCACGGGGAGCAGTACCCTACAGCCGGGCAGAAGTCATCCACGAGAAAACTGACAGCGAAGGGGTGGCTGTCAATCTGATTGAAACGGAGAAAGACCGTAGGCTGGAAGCCCTGGTTCAGGAATCTGAACAACTGGCAGACGCTGTGGTCCATCTGCAGGAAAAGTATCCGGGCGACAGCATCGCGATTCTGGTCAGAACCAGAACGCAGCTGAGAACGGTCATTCCAGCACTGAGGGCACGGGATTTAAGCTGGCGGGCCAATGATATTGACCGGCTAGCTGATTTGCCGGTCATAGAAGATCTGCTGAGCCTGGTGAGAGTGATCTTAAATCCTGGGGACAATTTCAGCTGGTTATGCCTGTTGCGAGCACCCTGGTGCGGCCTCGCCAGTGGCGATCTGTTAAAACTGAGTCAGCATTCGACGGGCTCAAGCCTATGGCAGAGCATCAATGATTACCGCGCGATTGACAATCTCAGCGCTCAAGCAGCGCAGACCCTGCCACAGTTCGTTCCTGCTATGCAATTCGCCTTATCCAGCCGCTACAAACGCTCTTTACGTCAGTCGGTTGAAGCTGCATGGGGCCTGCTTCGTGGTATTAACTGCTGCCGTAATGAGCTTGAAATCAACTGCGCTCGGCGCTTTTTTACATTACTCAGTGAGCAGGAAGTTGCTGGGGGGCTCGAGGATATTTTTGCGTTTGAAGAAAAAGTCGGTTCCACCTTTATTCCCAGTCCGGAGACAGGCCCTCAACCCTGTAAGCTGGAACTCCTGACAATGCACAAATCGAAAGGGCTTGAATTCGACCATGTGCTGTTACCCGGCCTCTCCAACACGACAAAGCACGACAACAAAGACTTGTTGATATGGCATGAACGTCTGAATACCGAAGGCAATCCGAGACTCTTTTTAGCTGCCGTTACCCCAACCGGTTTAGAAGAATCCAGCCTTTACAAATTAATCAGGCATGAAAAGAAAATCAGGCAGAGATTAGAAAGCGCCCGGCTACTTTACATCGCGATAACCCGTGCGAAAAAATCTGCCACTCTGTTTGCCGGCCTGACAATAGAAGACGATGGCGAATTCAGCGCACCCCCTGCCGGCTCGCTCTTGTCCCTGATCTGGCCGCAACTGCACAAGCAGGTCCGTTGTCATACCCGATCGCCATCCGGCTCAACCTATCTGCCGACGGCAAGTTCGGGTTCGCGGCAGCAATCAAACCAGAGCACGATGATTTCACGGCTGAGCCCGATTTCCGAATTCACGGATGAGGAACGAGAGTGCATGACCGCGCTGTGTGCTGACCTTGAGAATCGGCGGCAAGAGGAGGAAATCGCTTCGGAGAACTGGCCCGACCATACAATCCCGTCGTCCCAGGCCGAACGTGTGGCGAGCAAAATAGGCACTTTAATCCACAAAGTGCTTGAGACCTATACGCAGAGCACAAACAAGGCCGACTACCTCGCGCAGATAGACAAAATGGATACTTTCTGGGAACTCAGCCTGCGACACCTGCAGCTCTCTGCGGCGGAAATGGAGCGCACCCTTGGCCACATGAAAGCAACAGTACTGAAGACGCTATCCGACCCCAAACTTGTCTGGATTTTTGACAATCAGCACCGTGAGAGCGCGTGCGAGTTGAAGATGAGCCGGCGCCATAACGGTCATACGCAACAATTTGTGATCGACCGGACTTTTATTGATCAGAACGACACCCGATGGATCATCGACTACAAAACAAGCCAACCACAACCAGGGCAGAGTGAAAGTGAATTCATTCAGAGTCAGGCTGAGAAATATCGCTCCCAGCTTGAGAACTATCGCGACCTGATGACGGCTGCCGAAAACAGAAGCGCGCGTTTGGCGCTTCTGCTGACCGACATCCCCGCCCTGATCGAGATTGAATCAAGCTAATCACAATCTACCGGGTCAACAGCATAAATGCCTGCGGCATTTCGCAGATAACCGCGGTAATCCATCCCGTAACCATACAGGTAACGATCTACAGCCCGGAGACCGACGAAGTCCGCATGGATACCCGGCACTTTGCGCTCATGACGTTTATCGACCAGCACAGCAGTGAGGACTCTCGCCGCCCCCTGCGCCCGGCAATGCGCCACCACCGCCGCCAGGGTTGCGCCCTCATCCAGAATATCATCGAGTATCAGCACCTCGCGCTCGTGCAGTGACAGCGCGGGCAGTCTGTGCCATTCCAATTCCGAGCCCTGCGTGTTGTCCTGATAACGGGTAGCATGCAGGTAATCGATCTGCAAAGGAAAGGCGAGCCTGGTTAGCAGTTTCCCGGAAAAAACCAGCCCTCCGTTCATGAGACAAAGCAACAACGGATTTCGATCTCTCAGAGCCGCTGTAACCTGACCTGCCAGCGCGTCTATTGCAGCCTCCACTTCCGCTTCCGTATGCAGACAGTCCGCTCTCCGGCTCACCGCTAGAATTTCATCAGGAGTCACTTGGGGTGGTCACTCCGGTCAGGCTCAGGAAAACCAGATGCCGGAATCAGTTGACCTATTCCGTCCACCGTGGTGGTCGGGAATGCAAAGTCCGCCTGGTGTTCATGAACAATGCGAATAATACGAAGCATGACGTCCTGTTTGATTTCATGAAATTTCACCCAGTTAGTTGTCTTGGTGAATGTGTAGACAAAGAAATCCAGTGAAGACTTTCCATAGCCATTGAAATTGACAATAAGCGTTTGATCTTGATCGATCTCCTCGTGCGCCCGCAGCATAGCATGCACATCTTGCACGATTTGGTCCATTTTGGCCGCATCCTTGTAGCGAATCCCGATGGTTTCGTAGATTCGCCGGTTCGTCATCCGCGAAGGGTTCTCCAGTGCCAGTTTGGCAAAGACGGAATTCGGGACGTAAAGCGGTCTCTTGTCAAAGGTTCTGACTACCGTCAGTCGCCAGCCAATACTCTCAACCGTTCCTTCGATTTCCCGGTCTGGAGATCTTATCCAGTCTCCTATCGCGAACGGCCGGTCAAGATAAATCATGAGACCACCAAAAAAATTCGACAACAGATCCTGTGCAGCAAAACCCACCGCGATCCCGCCAACGCCACCGAAGGCCAGCAGCGCCGTGATTTCAATTCCGAGGGTTGGCAAGGCAACTAGTACCGCAGAGATGACAACCGAAAGCCGGGTCAGTTTCGCCAGCGCATGCAGGGTTGTCGGATCCAGACGGCCTTGTCCGTCCTCTGTTTGCGACTTCAGATCGTCAAGTATCCGCGCTTCAGCCAGGGTGATGAAGCGCACCAGAAAAACCATGGTCAGAACAATGAAAGTCAGCTGACGGATAATATCCAGGTTGGTGGGGCTGAACAGGACCATATCCAGATACCCATCACTGATCTGGACGGCCCAGATCAGCCCGAGGATCAGAATGAACCAGCTGAGCGGGCCCTGCGCCGCTTTAAAAAGCGCGTCATCCCAGACGTTTGTGGTTTTTTCAAATTGCTCGCCCAGAACTTTCAGCGCGCGCATTGCCAGATACCGTCCGATGAAAGTGAGCATCACCACGGCAAACAGCTCTACTCCCCACCCCAGCTCGGAAATACTCTCTATCGATAGCAGATCAGGCATGATTATCTCCTACAAAATCATTCGCTGAGCCGGCCAGCAGCCTCGGCTGCAGTCGCCCATTTTTCCGTTTCAAAAAGGGAAGCTATCTCAGGAGAAGGTGCGCCGCGCAGCTTGGCAAGCCCCGGATTCCCGGGATGTTCGATTGCCTCGAGATATTCAGCAACCTGCAACGCGCTCTGGGGCGCATTGCACACCAGCACCATATCACAGCCTGCAGATAGCGCTTTCTCAGCTCGCGTTACAGCATCTCCAATTTTTTTTGCTGCCTCCATATTTAAATCATCGCTGAAAATAATCCCCTCAAACCCAAGCCGTCGTCTCAGAATACCCTGCAACCATGCGCTTGAATAACCGGCACACTCTTGGTCAATCGCTGGATAGCAGACATGCGCGGGCATGACCGCATCCAACACATCAATACAGTCACTGAAAACCTTGAGATCATGAGCCCAAATTTGAGATTCGGGCCGATCATCAACCGGAAGCTCTACGTGAGAATCCGCGACCACTGTGCCATGACCCGGAAAATGTTTTCCGGTAGCTACCATTCCCGCTTCATGCATGCCATCGACATAAGCCCGAATCAGTCGGACTGCAATGTCTACCTCAGCCGAAAAAGCCCTGTCTCCAATAACCTCGCTGGTAGTCGTATAGAGATCGAGAACGGGCGCAAAGCTGAGGTCTAGTCCAAAGTACAAGAGTTCGGCTGCCATCAACCATCCACAAGTGTGAGCCAAGCTGACAGCCTCTTCCGGGCTTCGATCGAAAAGCTCAGAAAACCTGTACGGTGCCGGCAGCCTCGAAAAACCAGACCTGAAGCGTTGGACTCGTCCGCCCTCCTGATCAACCGCCAGCAGAATCTCCGGCTTGCATTCGCGGATTTCCCTGATCAGGTCTCGCAATTGGCTCGGTTCGGAGAAATTGCGAGAGAACAGAATGACGCCCCCGACCGCCCGCCGGGACAGCAGCTGACGCTCTTCCATTAAGAGTTTCTGACCCTGAATGTCCAGCATCAGAACGCCGGGGATGCCGGGGATATTGTTGTCTGCCATTTTTCGATGAACCTGGGTTTTAAAAAATTATCACAAATAAGCGCTAGCCGGGCAAAGCGGGATAATCCACCCGTTATTCCGCCCTCGTGCCGGAGTGACCCGGGAGCGGTGCATCCTGAAATTTGCCTGCGAATACACTAAAGAGCGTTTGAGATTGGCAGATAACTGTATATAATTACAGTTGTTCGCCACACTGAGACACCATTATGAACAGACTCACCGGCCGCCAGGAACAGATATTGGACTACATCAGAGACTATCTCGCTGAGACTGGGTTCCCCCCTACTCGCTCTGAGATCGCGCAGGAAATGGGATTCAGAAGCCCGAACGCCGCTGAAGAGCATCTACGCGCGCTGGCGCGCAAAGGCGCCATTGAAATGTTGCCCGGCACCTCAAGAGGTATCCGCTTACCCATTTCAGAACAGTTGGGCCTTCCTATCGTCGGCCAGGTTGCCGCCGGCAGTCCAATTCTGGCTGAGGAATCTATTGCAGACTACTGCGACGTTCCCCCTGACTTGTTCTCCCCCCGGGCCGATTATCTTCTTGCGGTCAAGGGCACGAGCATGGTTGACGTCGGAATTTATGAAGATGACTTACTTGCCGTCCATAAGACTGATCAGGCCCGGAGCGGTGATATCGTCGTGGCACGCGTCGATGACGAGGTGACGGTGAAACGTCTGGAGACCTCTCGAAGCAAGCACAAAGTCACTCTCATTGCCGAGAATCCGGATTTTGATCCTATCGTGGTTGATCTGCGTGACAGGGCCTTCGCCATTGAGGGCATCAGCGTGGGCGTGATACGACGTCAGATCTGAACCATCCGGTATATCCGGTTTAGAGGGGGTAAACAGTAGCTACCTCTGTCTTGCTCAACGCCCTTGAGTAACGCCAAAGTATCTCCAAAGTACCGCGAAAGTGGTGCGAGAGTGATGCCAGACTGATGCGAAAGTACAGCCAAGCGGCACCACTCAGCTATGAGGGTTAGCTACTTGTTTTTTCGGGTGCTCTTCGAGGGCGCTTTGGCCGTCTTCTCAACAGCCCAGGCTCCATCCCGGTAGAACGCCTTCCAGCCGGTCGCCTTTTTGTCGACCTCGCTTTGTACATATTGCTCTTTCGTCTTGCGACTGAAGCGAATCAGCGTTTTGTTCCCTTGATCATCGGCAACTGGCGCTGAGAAAAGAAATTTGTACTTGGGATCTATCTCATCCTGATGAGGCAGTAATTCCTCAACCAGCGGAGCCCTTGTTTCCCGATTGCGCGGAAATTTGCTGGCCGCAAGAAAAAGTCCGGAGGCGCCATCTCTCAGTACGTAGTGGTCTTCGACCGTTTCACAGCTGAGTTCAGGCATTTGAACCGGATCCATTTTGGGCGGGGCTGCCTCTCCGTTACGGAGGAGCTTTCGGGTGTTTTTACAATCTTCATTGGTGCAGCCGAAATACTTGCCGAACCGTCCGGTTTTCAACTGCATCTCTGCACTGCATTTGTCGCATTCGAGCGTGGGGCCGTCGTAGCCCCGGATTTTGAATTCTCCATGTTCGACTTCAAACCCGGCGCAATCCGGATTGTTTCCACACACATGAAGCTTGCGTTTTTCATCGATTAGATAGGCGTCCATCGCTGTATTACAGATCTGGCATCTCTGCTTTTGACGCAGCAGCTTATTTTCGGCCTCTTCCGCTTCTTCCGCTGTATCAGTGCGTATAGCCTCCTCTCCTGGCGTTAAATTAATCGTGCTTTTACACCGCTCTTTCGGAGGCAGCGCGTAACCGGAGCAGCCCAGAAAAACGCCGGTGGAGGCTGTTCGGATCGTCATGTGCCTGCCGCATTTCGGGCATTCAATGTCCGTATCTGTGGGATCATTAGTTCTCATCCCACCTTCTTCACTCTCCGCCACGGCCAACTGGCTGGTAAACCCTTCGTAGAATTGGTTCAGCAATGTCTTCCAGTCGGTTTTCCCTGCGGCAACGTCATCCAGGGAATCTTCCATCTTTGCGGTGAAATCATAGCTCATTAACTCATCGAAGCTTTCCAGCAGGCGCTCAGAAACGATATCTCCCATTTTCAGGGCATAGAAACGCTTATTTTCGACTCTTACATAACCACGATCCTGTATCGTGGAAATGATTGACGCGTAGGTAGACGGTCGACCGATATCCCTTTTTTCCAGCTCCTTAACGAGACTTGCCTCGGTGTAGCGAGCTGGCGGTTTGGTGAAATTCTGGTGAGGATCAAGTTTCTCGAGCGTCAGTGATTCACCCACCTCAACGGCGGGAAGTACAACGTCTTCATCTTTCGACGGAATCACTTTCAGATAGCCATCAAACTGCATGATTCTGCCTTTCGTGCGAAGCTCGAATTTGTCAGCAGCAATGGTAATACTGCTGCTCAAATAACGTGCCGGCGGCATCTGGCAGGCAACGAAATATTTCCAAATCAGGTCATACAGCCTGACTGCATCCTGCTCCATACCCATAAGCTTGTCCGGCATAACCTTCACGTCACTGGGCCGGATGGCCTCATGGGCTTCCTGAGCACCTTCTTTAGAGCTGTAGTGCAGGGGTTTTTCAGGCAAATAATCCGTGCCAAAGTTCTGCTCAATGTATTTTCGGCACATGTCGATGGAGTCCTGGCTGAGGTGCGTGGAATCAGTCCTCATGTAGGTAATGTAGCCAGCCTCATAAAGTCGCTGGGCCATCAGCATAGTCTTCTTGACTCCGAAACCGAGTCTGGTACTTGCAGCTTGCTGCAGTGTGGACGTAATCAGAGGCGGACGCGGCTTGGAAGAAGTTGGCCGGTCTTCTCTTTTGCTTACAATAAAGTCGGCACTTTTGAGAATGGTCAGTGCGGAATCTGTCTCTTGCTTGTTGCCCGGACGAAAATTTGCGCCATCGACCCTGACTACTTGGCAGCGCAGCGTATCAAGCGCGCTGGTGCTTAATTGCGAAAAGACCTCCCAGTACTCTTCAGGGATAAACGCTCGGATTTCCTGCTCTCTTTCAACTACCAGACGAACAGCAACAGACTGGACCCGCCCCGCAGAGAGACCCCGGGCAACCTTCGCCCACAGCAAGGGAGACACCATAAAGCCAACCACCCTGTCGAGGAATCGCCTGGCTTGCTGCGCCTCTACGTAGCGCATGTCAAGTTCGCCCGGTTCGTCGAATGCCTCAGTAATGGCGCGCTTGGTAATTTCGTTAAAAACTACGCGTTTATACCGTTCCGGGTCACCACCAATTGCTTCCTTGAGATGCCAGGCTATGGCCTCACCTTCTCTGTCAAGGTCAGTCGCCAGATAGATGTTGTCCGCATTCTTAGCCACTTTTTTGAGATCGGAAACCACTTTCTCTTTGCCGGGAAGAATCTGATAGTTGGCCTTCCAGTCCTTTTCCGGATCGATTCCCATTCTGCTGACGAGCTGCTGTTTCGCTTTCTTTTTCTTGTAGGCTATTTTCGCCTCGGGTGCCATCTTCCGCGTTTTTGCAGCCGCGGCTGCCCGAGCCTTTGGGTCGATCTCTTTTCCACTACCGCTTGTCGGCAAATCACGGATATGCCCCACGCTCGACTTAACGACGAAATCAGGGCCCAGATATTTGTTGATCGTTTTGGCTTTGGCTGGGGATTCAACGATTACAAGAGATTTTGCCATTTCGGGAAGTTCAAAGCAGGTTTAACGAAAGTTCGGTTAGGGGTATTTGAGCGCCAGCACGCGAGGCGACCCGCCTAAAGTGCGCACATATATAAGGGGAAGATTCGAATCGGTCAAGTCTTGTGTTATCGGCCTACTGCCATCGCATTGACGACAATGACCAGAAATTTGACCATTCATCCTAGAGTTAACGAGCGCTGTGCGCCGGCCCTGCTCGCGTTTATCCCTGTTCGGTCAATAGCTTAATTTGCAAAAAAACGAGTCAACCAGCCGTGGCATGTGCTTAGATTTTGCATACCAGAAAAAAGGAACGGGGAGCAATTGAGCAACATCAGACATTGACCACTGGCCGTGCCGACGTGGCTGAAAGGCTACATCTCAACCTCGTGCAGCCAGCCAAACCGGTCCTCGACCTCACCCCTTTGCAGCTGGACCAGCGAGTCATAAAGCTTTTGCATAACAGGCCCAACCGTATACCCGTCTCCATTGACGATATGCCATTTTGAATCAAAATAAACACGACCAACCGGAGACAGAACGGCCGCCGTCCCGCAGGCACTCATTTCGGCAAACGAGTCAAATTCGGCCCGCAGATCTATCGCGCGCTCTTGTGTTGGCATTTCAAACTGCTGGCTTGCAATTTCCATGACAGAGCGCCGAGTAATGCTCGGTAAGATTGCCTGAGAAGACGGGGTGACCAATTCACCGCTTGTCAGCGCGATCACGATGTTGGCCGAGCCTGCTTCGTCGATAAAGCGATGTGAAGCCGAATCAAGATACAGGGCCTCACTGGCACCGAGTTCCTGTGCTTTCAGGGTCGCGAGCAAACCACCGGCGTAATTTGCCCCAGCTTTATAGCTTCCGGTTCCCTGAGGTGCCGCCCTGTCGAAATCCGAAACAGCCAAACTGATCGCTGCCAGTCCCGCCGATTTATAGTAAGGCCCCACCGGCGACACAAATACCCGGAATTCGAAAGATTGAGCAGGCTTGAGGCCGAGATTTTCGCCCACGCCGATGAGCATCGGACGAATGTAGAGAGCCGCTCCGGATCCATAAGGCGGAATCCAGCCATAATTTGCCCGCACCGCTTCTTCTACTGCGGCAATAAAGAGCGCCTGCGGGACCTCTGGCATGAGTAAGCGAGAAGCTGTGCGATTCATACGCTCACTGTTTAAGGCCGGGCGAAAAAGCACCACGCGACCGTCCTGCGTGGTTTGCGCTTTCATCCCTTCAAAGCACTGCTGAGCATAATGCAGGGAGGGCGCTCCTTCATGGATTAGCATATTCTCTTCACTGATCAGACTGCCCGGCAACCAATCCCCATCCTGAAAAACCGCCGAGTAACGAAAGTCAGTTTTAATATACTGAAAGCCTAATTCCGCCCATTTCAATGGCTTCTTGCTTAAGTTTACATCCATTGGTTGAACCCCATCAGCAGAGAGCGCAGTATTATCAGGCAATACTTAATGAATAGCCATATACGTCCTTCCCACGAGCGCAGGACATTCCGCCCGAATGAGCCACTGATCAATGAATCCTCAACTATCCAACCTGATTGATATAGGCGCCAATCTGACACACAGCGCTTTTGAGCATGATTTTGAGAAGGTGATTACCGAATCGAAAAGTGCGGGACTTTCTCACATTATTCTGACAGGAACCGATCTTCACTCCAGTACAGCAGCAACAAATCTGGCACGTCAACGTCCAAATTTTTTCAGCAGCACTGCCGGGTTTCATCCGCATGTATCGGGGGATGTGACAACAGCAGACTTCGACCACCTGCAGACCTTGCTGACCAATCCTGAAGTTGTCGCCATTGGCGAAACGGGTCTGGACTTTAACCGAAATTATTCCCCGCCAGACAAACAGCGCCAGGTATTCGAAACACACCTGGAGCTGGCATGCACTGTTCACAAACCGCTGTTTCTTCATCAGAGGGACGCCCACACCGATTTTTACAGCATGCTTTGCGCCTATCGCGAGCACATTCCCGGTGGTGTAGTCCACTGTTTCACCGACTCACGTCAAGCATTAAGGGATTACCTTGATCTGGACATGCACATAGGCATAACCGGCTGGGTCTGTGACGAGCGGCGTGGTCGCGCACTACAGGATATCGTGAGATACATTCCGCATGACCGCTTACTGATTGAAACGGATGCACCCTATTTACTGCCCAGAACGCTGCGCCCAAAGCCAAAATCCAGACGAAACGAACCAAAGCATCTCACAGAGGTCTTGAGCGTACTTGCGGCGTGCCGAAAAGAAGATGCTGGCTGGCTGGGCCTGACCACCTCCAACAATGCCCGAAGCCTCTTTCAGCTGGACAGCAGATCCCTGACACCCGCTGCAGAGGTCACGACGAGCTGACCCCAGCGATACGCACATCGAATTGCATAAGAATCGGTGCAGCGCCTCCGGTAGTCTTTAGACGGCACTAGCGTGCCGCAAAGCGCTCGAGTTCATCGAGGGTAAATGGCCAGCCCAACTCCTGCAGAGTGTCATCTCTGCTGACGACGGGAATTCGCGTGCCGTAGCGTGCAACCAGCCTTTCATCGGTCGCGATATCAATCTCAACAAGCGAGATTTCTCTTACAGAGCGCAGCTGAACAATCAGTTGCGCAGCAATTTCACACAAATGGCAACCGGGGGTGGTATAAAAAGTCAGATTTCTCACGAGGCGACCTGAAGCTTGGGTTTCCGCTGTTTTATCTGCAAGGCAGCTTGCGCGAATTAGACACAAATCTGCCAGCCATTGCCAGTGTGCATACGCCGCAAGCTCAAGGCGCCAGCGCAGTGCTTTGTAACTTGAAGTGTATTGAGAAGATCGCGGCCTAACTGATGAAAACCCAACTAATCTTCACGCTGATCATAAGCTACACTCCGCTACAATGTTCGCCTAGACATGCATTTCAAAACGTTTACAATCGCCAGACTCCACTAGAGCACCTCGCAGAACTGGGAATCCCGACGAATGAGCCAACACGGACATATAGTTAAGCTAAAAGACTGGCTTTCAAAGCAGATCATTGGACAAGAGAAGCTGCTCGACCGACTCCTGATTGCCTTGCTCGCTGATGGTCATCTGCTGGTAGAGGGAGCGCCCGGTCTGGCTAAAACCAAGGCCATCAAGGACTTATCTCGAGCCATTGAAGGAGATTTTCACCGAATCCAGTTTACCCCTGACCTGCTACCCAGCGATATCACTGGCACCGAAATTTTCCGCCCGGAAGATGGCTCCTTCCGTTTTCAGCAAGGCCCGATTTTTCACAACCTGGTGTTGGCTGACGAGATCAACAGAGCCCCGGCGAAAGTCCAGTCTGCCCTGCTCGAAGCCATGGCCGAGCGGCAGGTATCGGTGGGGCGCGACTCGTTCACACTGCCGGATCTGTTTCTGGTGATGGCAACCCAGAATCCCATCGAGCAGGAGGGCACCTACCCGTTGCCGGAAGCCCAGCTTGACCGGTTCCTCATGCACGTCACGATTGACTACCCTGCCGTCGAAGCGGAAAGAGACATTCTGAATCTGGTCAGAAATGAAGCCGCTAATGTCGAAGGTCTGGCGCCAGAACAGGTGGTTCAGGCCGATTTGTTCGCAGCGCGGCAGGAAGTACTGGCTATGCATATGGCCCCTGAGGTGGAGGAATACATCATCCAACTGGTCATGGCGACCCGGAATCCGGGGCTGTACGGAGACGATCTCAAAGCCTGGCTCGAATATGGAGCCAGCCCTCGTGGCACGATTTCACTGGATCGCTGCGCCAGAGCACATTCCTGGATACAAGGGCGTGATTTTGTAAGCCCGGATGATGTTCAGGAAATCCTGTTTGATGTGCTGCGCCATCGAATTTTGCTTAGCTTTGAAGCCGAAGCCAGTGGCATCACTCCAGACCACGTGCTCGAAACGATCAGAGAACGTGTCCCGTCCGCCTGATTAGCTTGGTTCCTCCTAATGTCAGCTAGGCCAGCCATCGACCCTCAGCACGCTCGCTACCAAAGTAAGGGTGCTGTTGTCTCGCTGCAGCAGCTTCTCATCCAACGCTATGCCGCCAGGACCCTCGAGTATCTCGCGCACTCCCGCTCGATCGCCGGCATTTCCGGTTTGCACCTGTCAAAGATGCGCGGTAGGGGAATCGATTTTGAGGAATTTCGCCCCTACCAAGCCGGGGATGACATCCGCCTGATAGACTGGCGGGTGACCGCTCGCACCAGCCGACCCTTTACCAAGGTTTTTCGGGAAGAGCGGGAAAGACCCGTAATAATCGCCGTAGACCAAAGCCGTAATATGTATTTCGGCAGCCAGGTTGCGTTCAAGTCTGTCATTGCGGCTCAAGCAGCCGCCGTGTTCTGCTGGTTGGCAATCGATAATGGCGATCGGGTTGGCGGTCTGGTCTACTCGGACAGAAGCTCCAGCCTGGTCCGACCCAAACGTTCGAGGCGCTCTGCTTTACATTTGCTGAATCAGGTCTTTCAGTACAATCAAGAGCTGCAGCAAGTCACCTCTCCCGACGAAGAGCCGGAGCCTGAACCTGAATTTCAGCCCGGGCTCGCGGCTGCGCTGAGCCAGATACGGCGAATCTCCAAACCGGGCAGTACGCTTTACATCATCTCAGACTTCATGACTTTGGACGACAAAGCACTGCAGTATATGAACCAACTGTCCCGGCACAATAATGTGATCTGCTGCCTGGTCTACGATGTGCTGGAAGAAAATCTTCCGGTACCCGGTATTTACAGCATCACGGACGGTAGCCGCAAAGGCGCTTTGAATACACATAACTCCAAGGCCCGACAACGCTATAAACATCAATTCCAGGAGCGGATGCAGTTTCTCGAGAGCGAGCTCGACAAGCTGCAGATTCGTCTGATCAAAATGCGAACCAATCAACTGGTAGTTGAACAGATTCGAGAATGGATAGCGAAGAATTACTAGCCCAGCTGGCGGACATTCACCTGCCCGCCGAAGTCAGTTTTTGGCCGCCTGCTCCCGGCTGGTGGATTCTCACGGCACTGCTGTTCATCGCGGCCGGTATTGCAGCCAGAAAACTCTATGAGAAAGCTGAGCAGCGTAAGGCCTGCCAGTACGCCCTGACTGAACTCGAGAACTGCCTGAAGCGACTTGGCGAGAGCACCGGCCAGGACAAACTGCTTCGTTATGTGAATGATGTAAACACGGTACTACGGCGCGTTGCCCTGGTTAAATTTCCTGAATCCAATCCGGGCAGTCTGGCCGGGGATTCTTGGGTTGCTTTTATCCGCCGGACAGGTGACTCTTCAAGGCTAAACGACCAGCTCTCCGCTGCCCTGTCTCATGGTCGATTCAGAACACAGATCGAGCTCGACAGTCAGGCACTGCATGAGATGGCGCACAGCTGGATTTACAGTGTCTACCAGACCGACACAAGCCCCTCCACAGAGCTGGAGTTGACGGAAGGATCTCGCCGCTAATGCTCGAATTCACCTGGCCATGGGTCTTTATCCTGCTCCCGCTACCCTACCTTGTGTACCGCCTGTTCAGTCAGGCACCGCGACAGGATGCAGCGCTGTACGTACCGTTCTTCAGCATTCTCTCCCGATTACAATCTGACAATGAAAGCCTGAGCAGCGGTCGCTTACTGAGCCTGATTTGCTGCACACTGATCTGGCTTCTCATCATCATCGCCGCCAGCAGACCGCAATGGCTCGGCGACCCGGTTCAATTGCCTTCGACGGGTCGGGATTTGATGCTTTCTGTAGACATTTCCGGCTCGATGGAAGCGCAAGATATGGTGGTCGGCAACCGGCAGGCTTCACGGATTGACGTGGTCAAAGCTGTTGTCGGAGATTTCGTTGAACGCCGTGAAGGCGACAGACTCGGCTTAATTTTGTTCGCGGCTCACGCTTACATACAGGCCCCTCTGACTTTTGATCGAGAAACAGTAGGCACGCTTTTAGATGAAGCCGAAATCGGCATCATTGAAGAATCGGCTACCGCGATCGGTGACGCCATCGGATTAGGCGTTCTTCACCTGAGGAACCGGCCCGAAAACAGTCGCGTTCTTGTCCTGCTGACAGATGGCGTGAACAACGCCGGCGCAGTCTCTCCGGAACAGGCGGGGCAGCTCGCCCAGCAGGAGAACATCAAGATCTACACGATTGGCATAGGCGCAGATCAGGTTGTACAACGCACTTTTTTCGGGGCTCGGGCTATCAATCCGTCCGCCGAACTGGATGAAGCCGTACTTACTCAAATCGCTGAGTCCACCGGAGGAAGATATTTCCGGGCCCGAGATGTGAATGATCTGGTGGGCATTTATGAAGAACTGGACCGACTCGAGACCATTGAGCAGGATGAGCAGACCTATCGACCTACCCGCGTCCTGTTTTACTGGCCGCTTGGTGCAGCCCTGGTCATCAGCTTCATTCTCGCCCTGTTTTCGATCCCCTGGCTATCGCTCGCCGGTCGCGCCCGCGTGCAGGCAGATGACGATTCAGCGCCGAGTCCGGAAGGAAGCAGCGCCTGATGGAAATCCTCATCCCCACCAATTTGATCGAGAATTTCCAGTTCCTCAGACCACTGTGGCTCTTGGGGCTCATTCCTGCGGCAGTATTTATCCTTGCCCTTTGGCGGGTAAATTCCGCTGTAACAGCCTGGGACAGGGCAATCGATAAATCTCTGCTCCCGTTTCTGCTCGACCGAAGCAAGAATGCCGCGCAAAGGACCCCGCTCCTGCTTCTGAGCTTCGCCTGGATACTGAGCATTCTCGCCATGGCCGGCCCTGTTTGGGAACAGCTCCCGCAGCCGGTTCAGAAACGCGAAGACGCCATGGTGATTGTTTTTGACCTGTCCCTGTCTATGTTCGCCCCGGATCATCAACCGACCCGTCTTGATCTGGCCAAACGAAAGCTGCGGGACATCCTTGCCCTGCGAGAAGAAGGCCAGACGGCTCTGGTAGTATACGCAGGTGATGCACATACTGTAACACCGCTAACGGACGATGTCGTAACCATCGAATCACTGGTTCCCTCCCTCAGCCCGAACATTATGCCTCTGTTCGGCTCAAATCCTGTCGCTGCGGTCGAGCTTGCGATTGGCTTGTTGGATGAAGTAGAGGCTACCCGAGGCCGCATTCTCCTGATGACTGACGGCATCAATGGCTTTTCTGAGGAACAGCGTCTTGCCAATCGTCTGCAGGAAACGGACTACGAACTGCTGATCATGGGCATTGGCACTGAACAGGGTGCACCAATCCGAACCAGCGACGGAAGTTTTCTGACTGACCAAACAGGGGCTATCGTCACCCCCACACTTAATCGTAATGTTCTGCAGTCCCTGGCAAACCGCACCGGCGGCCGCTACCACGACATTCAGCTTGCCGATTCTGATCTGGCCTTTCTGTTGTCTAACTTTGACCTTCTGGACGACGAGGAACTGACGGAAGTCGATGAGGAATTCGACATCTGGTACGAATCCGGCCCCTGGCTGCTTCTTCTCGTTCTTCCTGTTGCAGCCATGAGCTTCAGGAAAGGATGGCTGTTCAGCCTGGTCATTCTGAGTACCGCCGGAGTTATGCTTCCTTCCAATCAGGCGCAGGCGTTTGACTGGAGAGATTTATGGCAAACGAAAGACCAGCAAGCGGCGGAGGCATTTGCCAACGAACAGCACGAGCTGGCTGCCTCTTTATTCGAGTCTTCTGAGTGGTCGGGCGCCGCGAACTATCGATCAAAAAACTATGAAACCGCGATAGCCGCCTACAGTGCCATCAACACGCCTGACGGCCATTATAATCGCGGCAATGCGCTCGCCCTGGCAGGGAATTACCCCGAGGCCATAGCGGCTTATGACACTGCTCTCTCAATGGCGCCTGATCATGAGGACGCGCTCAATAATAAGGCCATTATTGAGGAGCTGCTCGAACAACAGGAATCCGAAGAGGGAGAGCAGCAGGAAGGAGACAGCCAGGATAACCAATCTGAGCAAAACTCCCAAAACGAGTCAGAGCAGCAGGAAAACTCTGAGCAACAGGATCAGCAAAGCCAGGAAGGCAATCAGGATCAGCAAGAGCAGCAACAGCAGAATCAGCCACCCGAAGAACAGGAAGGCTCGGAGTCTAACAGCGAGCAGAACACGCCTTCGGAATCGACCAATGAAGAATTCGAGGAGCAGCAGTCGCTCGAACAATGGCTTCGCCGCATTGAAGATGATCCGGGCGAGCTTCTGCGGCGCAAATTTCGCTATCAATATCGTCAGCGACAGCTCAATGGCACAGCCAATAACACCAGCAGCGGAGGCCAGATATGGTAAACCGGATTTCGCTCAGAGCAGCTGTTGCTTTTTTACTGTTCTCTCTGGCTTTTTCAGCCACAGCACAGGAGATTGAAGTATCGGTAGATCGCTATGAGCTGGCGCGAGGGGAAACCCTGACTTACACCATCCGGGTATTTGAGCAACGCCAAGGGATGCAGCTTGATCTGACGCCCCTAACCGAAAATTTCGATGTTCTGGGCACCCGGACATCGAGTCAGATCCGCTCGATTAACGGATCCGTGGAATCCTGGACTGATTACATCGTCACGCTGTTCCCTCTGACGGAGGGAGACCTGGAAATCCCGCCGCTGACCATAAACAATGCACGCACTGACCCAATCACGGTGTCGGTGGTTAACCAAGGGCCACGGTCTAATCAGTCTTCAGAAGAGCTTTTTCTGGAAATAGAAGTCAACAAAGACAGCGTATACGTCCAAGAACAACTGCTGTTTACCGTCAGACTGTTCTATACAATCAACGGCATTCGTAACCCCCAGTTCACTGAACTGGAGATGCCTGATACCGTGATTCAACTGATCGGCTCTCCGAACCAGTATGAAAAGCTTATCGATGGCGTACGCTATGGCGTCTACGAAAAGCGCTACGTCATCTTTCCACAGCGAAGTGGGCCTCTGGAGATTCCCGACATTCTATTTCGCGGAGAGGTGACCGACGGGTCGAGCAACTTCGTTTTCAGGAACCTTAACACCAGACGAGTGACCGCTTTTATTGACGGCATGACCGTTGACGTCAAACAACGTCCGGCAGCAGCTGCCAACAGCCCTGTTTGGCTGCCAGTCTCCGGCCTGACCCTCGAAGACAGCTGGGCACCGGACACCGATGAACTGCAAATTGGAGATTCGGTCGTGCGTACCATCACCATGGTCGCAGAGGGACTTGATGGCGCGGTACTGCCACCGTTCGGAACCACCGATCTCGATGGCGCCAACACCTACCCTGACCCATCAGAAATTGACCGGACTTTCGTCAGCGGAGCGATCGTAGGCACCCGCGTTGAAACCATGACAATTGTCCCGACCGTTGACGGTAACCTTGAAATTCCGGAAATTGCGATTCCCTGGTGGAACATCGATACCGACCAGCTTCAGGTAACCACCATCCCGGCAAAAACCCTCATTATCGGAGCAATAGCGGGATCCGCCCCAGCTGAACAGGCTGTCTCCAGCAGCGGCAATCTGGAAGATTTACTGGCAATGCCCCCTGTCGTAGACCAGGAAATGATCGACGAGCAAGCCGAAGCCGAATACATAGAAATAGAGGCTAACTGGCTACGCTATCTGATCTCCGCAGCCTTTTTGATTGTTCTGATCAGCATCTATCGCCTGGTGATATGGCCCAACCGGCAACTGATAAACCATTATCTCAACGCTGGCAGAAACCGAATCGCTGAACACTATTCCCCCGCCAATAACGAACGGGTCGCCTACCGGCAACTTCTGAAAATCCTGAAGCAGAAGGAGATGCACCACATACGAACGCAGCTTGTCGTTTGGTGTGATCATTTTATCGAGAGTCGACGAATTGCGAACATGGAAGATATTCTCCAAGCGCAGGAAGCCGCTGAGTTACACCAACATGTACAGAATCTACAAACCGATCTGTTCCGAAACAGGATTGGTTCCAACGATCAGAGCTTTGATCCGGCGGCCTGTATAGAAACGATAGCGACCCTGAGACGTGTCAAAATTACGCAATCCAAACGACTTGCCAAGGAAGATCGCTACAGCCTTCCACCGCTGTACCGAATCTGAGGCTACAGGGCTCCCTATCAGCATACCGATTTGAATTACCCTTATCAGCGAGTCCATTTTCGCCTAAACCCGATTCATGCCAAATTCAAAATTGGTCTACACAACGTCTGGCAGCAATCTCTGCAGCATTTGCGGCAGAGCGCTGCATAAGTGCAAATGTGAAAGTGAAGCCCGACCGATTGACACAAACATAGCCCGGACTCCTCAGATTCAACTGGAGAAAAAAGGCCGGGGCGGAAAAGAAGTGACCGTTATTTCACATCTTGGCCTAAGCGGAGCGCAATTACTTGAGCTCCTGCAGCTCATTAAAAAAAAATTGGGAACAGGAGGAACACTCAAAAACCAGTCCCTGGAAATACAGGGAAACCGGGTTGCTGAAGTGCGTGAACTTCTCGTCTCTCAGGGCATTTTGAAGAGTGTAAACTGAGCGCTTTTAACTGGCTGTATGTGACGCAGACACTGTTTGATTTCTTTCAAAAGCTGGCGCAGCTGGGTTAGACCTTGCTTCTCCTCTGCTTCGGACAATTGCACGGAACCGTAAATGGCAGAGATTTAGATACCCGCTAAGCCTCAACTCAGCCATCACTTTGCAAATCGGAAACAAGATTCTGCTGTCTCGCCACGCTTTTTTTATTCTTCGCCAATTTAGCCGCATCATTTCGAGCCAGCTCCAAACGCTTCAGATACATCTCATCAACGTCACCGGTAATATATTCCCCATTGAACACTGAGCACTCAAAGTGCTGCAGGTCCGGATTACCTTCAGCCGCTGCAGCAATCAGATCATCCAGGTCCTGATAAATCAGCCAGTCAGCACCGATCTGAACTTCAACCTCCTGATCAGTCTTACCGGCCGCGATAAGTTCCGTGGCTGCAGGCATATCAATACCGTAAACGTTGGGATAGCGAATTGCCGGTGCGGCTGAGGCAAAGTAGACTTTCCGCGCACCGGCGTCCCGTGCCATCTGGATGATCTGCTTACAGGTCGTACCTCGCACAATAGAATCATCTACCAACAGGACATTTTTCCCTTTAAATTCCAATTCGATTGCGTTTAATTTCTGCCGAACCGACTTACGACGCTGACTCTGACCGGGCATGATAAACGTTCGCCCTATGTAGCGATTTTTGACGAAACCTTCCCGATACTTAATGCCCAGATGATTGGCCAGCTCAAGCGCTGAGGTTCTGCTGGTGTCAGGGATCGGTATCACGACATCGATGTCATGGTCGGGGCGCAATCTATTCACTTTTTCTGCCAGACGCTGCCCCATGCGTAAGCGGGCCTTATAGACAGAAATGCTGTCCATAAGTGAATCCGGACGGGCGAAGTAAACATGCTCGAAAATACAGGGGGCATGGATACCGGGCTCACCGCAGACCTTAGTATGCAGATTTCCCTGAACATCGATGTAGACCGCCTCTCCCGGGGCGATATCCCGCTCAATCGTAAACCCCTGCGAATCCAGTGCCACGCTCTCCGACGCAATCATATATTCTTTCTGCCCGTTGCTGGCCCGGGAGCCGAAAACCAGCGGCCGGATACCATTGATATCGCGGAACCCCAGTATTCCGTATCCGGTTATCATGACAACCGCAGCGTAACCACCGCGACAGCGCTTGTGGACGCCTTCAACCGCAGAGAAGATGTCTCCCGGCCTTGGCTCAATCTGTTTCTTCTGTGACAACTCGTGGGCGAAAATATTCAGCAGCACCTCTGAGTCTGAATCGGTGTTCATGTGGCGCAGGTCAGTCTTGTACAGCTCCCGATTCAAGTCGGCGGTATTAGTCAGGTTACCGTTGTGAGCAAGGGACAAACCGTAAGGCGAGTTTACGTAGAATGGCTGGGCAAGTGCGGGGCTGGAGCTACCCGCCGTAGGGTATCTCACGTGACCAATACCCATCTGGCCTGTGAGTCGGCGCATGTGGCGAGTCCGGAAGACATCCTTAACCAGACCATTGTCTTTTCGTAAGTTAAGCTTTCCGTTATCACTGGTCATAATCCCCGCCGCATCCTGCCCTCGATGCTGCAGCACTGTCAGTGTGTCATACAGGCACACCCCCACATCCTGACTGGTTACCACTCCAACTAATCCGCACATAAAAATATGCTCCGCTCCAGGTGATTACTCTAATAAGTAGGGATTACTGCATTCATGTCGCCAATAAAGATCTGCGATTCTTCAATCAAAACCATGCCGTAGGGAATCAGCGTGGACTGCTGCCACCATTCCGCCCCTGACACAAACACATTCAAGACAAACAAAACCACCAAAACAATGACCGTGCCCCGGGCGACCCCAAACACTGCCCCCAAGAGGCGGTCGAGTGTTTTTAACCCAGTCACAACCAGGAGCTTTGACATAAAGTGGTTTAGGGCTGCTCCCAACATAATGGTGATGACAAACAGAACAGAGAAGGCGGTGACATATCGGACAGAGGGGTTATCTATCAGATTCCCAAGCATACCGGCTAAGGACTCACTGTAAACGCGGGAAACCAACAACGCAGCAATCCAGCTGAGAAGCGACAATATCTCCTTGACAAAACCCCGCCACACGCCGAAAGCTGAGGAAATCGCAATGACTGCAAGAATGAGGATATCAGCCTGAGTCATCGTTTATGGACTGGCTCCTAACGTTCCATCTCATAGGGAACCACGATTCCCGCCAGCTGAAATTCTTCTTGCAGGCTACTCTGGTAATCGGCAGATAGCTGTCTGTCCAACCAAGGACCGACGAAAACGCCCCTCAGCCGACCCTCATCGGATTCGATCTCTCGCATATATGCCCGATAACCTGCGTCCTGCAATCGCTCTAGCAGAATCGCGGCGTTGTCTGCGTTGGAAAATAAGCCCAATCGAACGCTCCAGCCGCTCGGCAAGCCATCCTCACCCAATTGCGGGAGCTTCTCGTCCTGCCTGGTGTAAGCAGGAACCGATTCGGTGGCGTCAGGCCCAGTAGCCATGGCCTCCTGTGCAACCGTCAAGGTGCTCTCTGAGTCAGAATCGCTGGTTTGGTTTGTTGCAGAAGCCGGTTGGACGGCATCATTCTCTGGTAGAGCCACCGCAGGTACATCGCTGTCGGCAATGATAACCGGACGGGTCTGTTGCGGTTCAGGCAAAATGGTGATTCGCGGGGGATCTGGTATCTGGCTGGTCAGAGTAGGCCCATAGCTGCCTTCGCCATCAAAAACAATCGGCAGAAAGATCAGACAGCAAGCCAGTAAAACAACGGTACCAACAACTCTCTGTTTAGTATTCTGCTGCAAGTCAGCGCTTCCCAGGTCCGGTCTGTACCACCGAACGGCGATCTCCAGAAACAGACGAAGCCAGTCCCGTTGAGGCGTTACTGAATCCGTACCCTTCTAACACTTAGAGAGCATTCGCGCCGCGGCAACGGTATGAAACGAGCCGGCAACCACGACCATCTCCCTTTCTACTTCTGCTGCCTGTGCCAGGGCATCTTCGCAAGCGGCTTTGTAAGCCTCGGCAACCCCATTAAAGCAACGCATGGTTGAAGTTGGGTCGAGTTTTTTAAGCTTCTCGCTCAGTTCGATGGACGGCAGGCATCTAGCATCTTCGACCTGCGCAATATACCAGATG
>VMDC01000027.1 GCA_008081045.1 Gammaproteobacteria bacterium
GAAACCTTGTTTCTGTTGGGTTTTTGTTGGCAGAAACGGTCAGCTGCCGCCTGTCGCGGCGCGCCGACTGTCCCGCTACCAGAGTGTGCGTCAAGCTGACCGCCAGGTCTAGCGATGATCTGGCCAATCTGGCAGCCTGTCAGGAGGAGGTCCGGCCAACGTGCCTGCGTATTGATCTTTCAATCAGTCATTCCCAGCTTCATAATCACAAGAAACAATGACAGGTGAGGACAATATGTTTCTGCAACAGCGGCACCGGAGCGGTAAAGCAAGCCGCCACGTCATTCAGCTCAGTTTTGTCAGGTTAATCGGCACGCTGCTTTTGAGCGCTATTGCTCCGCATCAACTGGCGGCCCAAAGCGACCAGGCCGGACAGTGGCCGCTGTACCGCGGTAATTTTAGCGGTACCGGTTACTCAGAGCTCTCGGTGATTTCACCTGAAAATATCGGAGAACTTGAGATAGCCTGGTCATTCTCCCTACGCAGCCGGGATCAGGCTGAGGACCTAAATCCTAACTCACAGGTCACTCCGATTGTGGTAAACAACGTGATGTACCTGTCCACAGTTGACAGCATCGTCGCACTGAACCCGCAGAGCGGCGCGGAGCTCTGGAGGCATCCGGTCGACTCCGGCCGCCCCTCACGCCGGGGTGTCGCCTACTGGCCAGGCAATGACACGCTCGATGCGCGCATCATCTTCACTGCCGGCAATCGGTTAACCGCGCTGTCCGCTGAGAGCGGAGAGAAAGATACGCGCTTCGGAGACAACGGGGAGGTGAATATGGGAATTCCCTATATCTCCGTGCCTCTCGTGTATCAGGAACTCGTGATTGTGGGCGCCAATACGCCGCCCGGCACGCGCGGCGGCATCGGCAACCCCCGTGCATTCAGCGCCATTTCCGGCAGAAAAATCTGGGAATTCAATTCAGTGCCGCTACCGGGAGAAACCGGTCATGACAGCTGGCAAGACGGAAGCTGGGAGAATCGCTTGGGGGCCAATGCCTGGCCATTCTATTTCACCGTCGACACTGCCACAGACTTACTCTACCTGCCGCTGGCTTCTCCACTGCCGTTTGCATTCGGCGGAGACAGAGCCGGTGACAATCTGTTTGCCAATTCCATCGTTGCGGTAGATATCCACACGGGTGACTATCGCTGGCATTTCCAGACGATCCATCACGATTTATGGGACCATGACCCGCCCGCACCCCCCACACTGTTCGACATCAGGGTGGGTGGCGAAACGCTGCCCGCACTCGCTGTCACCACCAAGTCCGGCTATTTGTTTTTTCTGAATCGCCTGACTGGCGAAGCAATATTCGGTGTTGAAGAGCGCGCTGTTCCCGCAAGTCGCATCGCCGGAGAGGCCGCCTCGCCGACACAGCCGATCCCGGTCAAGCCACCACCTATGGCCAGAGTCAGCTTCAGCCCTGAAGACATGGTGCGAGCCGAGTCTACCAGCGCGGACCATGCTGCCGCCTGCACCGATCTGCTGAGCCGGTCTGGAGAAATCGTCAATTCCGGTTCTTACACGCCGTGGACGTTGCGCGATGAAAACGGGGCAGGCGCAACCACCTTGCTATTCCCCGGATTGGCAGGCGGCCCGAACTGGGGCGGCGTCGCGTTTGATCCCAACAGCCGTCTTGCGTTCGTGTTCGCCACTGACCTTGGCACACTGGGGTGGCTGGAAGCGACCGGAGAAGACTTTCCGTATCAGCTCTCTCTGCCGCGCCCCTCTTCTTTCGCCGTCACTATTGAGGGTCAGACGCTGCCCTGCCAGGAGCCACCCTGGAGTCACTTGACAGCTGTCGACACCACCACCGGCGACATCGCCTGGCGCATCCCTCTGGGTGTCAGCGACTCGCTGCCGCCGGGCAAACAGAATACAGGCCGGCCGGGGCGCGCTGCCGCGCTGATAACCGCCAGCGACCTGCTATTTATCGCGTCAACCGACGACAATCGCTTCCGCGGACTGCGGGCCAGTACCGGAGAAATTCTCTGGGAGCAGCAGCTGAACCGCCGCGGGAATGCCAACCCGATGACCTACCTCGATGCCAGCGGCAGGCAACTTGTCGCGATCGCCGCCACAGATGAATTGATCGTCTACGGCCTCAGTGAATGAGGCCTCACATGCCGGGCTCGGACGCAACCTGCCCTTCCAGCTCCTGCACATAGACAAAGATCGGGATGACCAGATCGCCGAGCTGCGACTGGAGCATGCCATGAACTTCAGACCAGTCCAGACCGAAAGTGCCTGAGGCAATTCTCGGCATGGCCAATGATTTCACCCGCGTCGCTGTGACTTCTTTGGCAAGGCGGCGCAGACAGCGGTGCAGCGCAATTTTATCAGGGCGTCTGATTCGCGTAGGGTCTTCGTCTCCTTCCTGAGTAATGAGCGCAATCATCTGCGTATGGTCCGAAGCCTCCCAACGCCAGATGTCCCCGGGCTCGGCACCGGCTTCCCCACACCACAGATGAAATGCCTCGGCCATGGCGGGATATTTATCCTTGAGCTTGCGCGCAATACCGCGATTCATGGGATCGAAGGTAGTCACGTTATGGACCACAAGCTGAGCGCGTGTCAGCAAAATATCGCCTTCAACCTCGTATATCATTACTGTGCTCCTTTGCGGTTCAGGGCGGTCTCTGCGCCAGACTGCAGATCGGAACCACCTGCTTTCTTGCCTTTACCTATTGCTGTCGGCTGGACCAATCACCGTCAGGCTTAGCCTTTTCCTCTCGATAGCTGCGATCCTGCACTGTGGATTCAACAGGGCAGCAGTCATGCGACCTGCGCTGTGGAAGGGTTCAACAGGGCAGGCAGTTCAGTGAGGCTATTGATGTTATGCGCGGAGCGGAAAACATCAACATAGGGCAACATGGTGCGAACTCCCTGGGCTCTGGGTTCAAATTTCTCGTAGCGAAGCAGTGGATTCAGCCAAACGAGTTGACGGCAGGATTTAGACAGTCGCTCCATCTGCTTGCCGAGCTCAGGGCCCTCCCCCCGATCAAGCCCGTCAGTCAGAAGTATGACCACTGCTCCCTGACCCAGCACCCGACGGGACCAGTGCCGGTTGAATTGCTCAAGACAGAAACCGATACGGGTACCTCCTGACCAGTCTTCCACCGCTTTTGCGGTTTCTTCGAGAGCAAAATCGACATCCTTGTTCCGTAAATACCGGCTGATATTCGTCAGGCGAGTCCCGAACACAAAGCTGCGGACCCGATCACCGTTGTTGGTCATGGCGTGCATGAAATGCAGGAACATCCTCGAATACTGGGCCATAGAGCCAGAGATATCACACAACACAACAATTTCAGGGGGGCGGGTGATCCTGCGTTTGAACTGCAGTGGAATTAACTCGCTGTTGCGCAGCAGGTGCTGCATGGTGCGACGCATGTCGATCTGCGCACGGCTGACACAAGCCCGGTGACGACGGGCCTGGATCGGCTTCACGGGCAACCTGAGGTTCTGAAGCATCTTTTTAGCCACCTGTAGCTCCGACTCAGACATCTGCTCAAAGTCTCTGCTTTGCAGTATTTCCGACTCTGAAGCGGACAGATTGGCCTGCAGCTCTACTTGCTCCTCATCCCGGCCGGATGACTCAGTGTTACCGCTGGAGAGCGCCTCCCCGAGACGACGGATCAGCGGCTGCTGATTCTGGTCGGAGCGCAAAGTAGGTAACATGGCACCCATCAGTTTTTCCATGAGTTTCGGGTTACGCCAGAACAGGGCAAATGTCTGATCAAAAACAGGGATTTGCTCACGACGGGTCACGAACTGGGAAAGCAGGACGGTGTGCAAGTCCTGCTGTGATTCAATGCCGACAAGGCTTACCGCCCGAATCGCGTTCAACACATTACCCGTACCGACAGGCATACCTGTGGCGCGTAGCAGTCTGGCAAACAGCATGATGTTTTCGGCCAGGCTTCCCTGTAGCAAAGGCGCGGCACTTGCCCCCGACAGTTCAGCCACGGCGAGGCTGAGACACGGAAATATGAAGCTTCACCTCTTCCAGAATGCGGGCAGCTTCACTGCCTCTGATCTTGGCAATGTCATCCTGATATTTCAGCAGGGTTCCGAGGGTGCCATCGATGGTGGTTGGGTCCAGTGCTACCTGGTCCAGCTGAACCAGAGCATCGGCCCAGTCCAGCGTCTCTGCAATCCCGGGCAGTTTGAACAAATCTTCCTGGCGCAGACGTTGAACAAAATTCACCAGCAACTGACTGAGTTGCTGATCGATTCCGGGCATCTTTCTCTGCACAATTTCCAGCTCACGCTCAGCCGCCGGGAAGTCGACCCAGTGATACAGGCATCGTCGCTTGAGGGCATCGTGAATTTCCCGGGTGCGATTGGAGGTGATAATCACCAGCGGGGGTTCCGTCGCCCGCACTGTACCGATTTCAGGAATCGAAATCTGGTTTTCGGACAGCAGCTCCAGCAGGAAAGCCTCGAACGGTTCATCTGTCCGGTCGAGCTCATCAATGAGCAAAACCGGCGCTCCCCTATCATCCGAGCGAAGCGCCTGCAGCAAAGGACGCTCGATAAGAAACTCTTCCGAGAAGACGTCTCTGGCTAGCCCGGCTTTATCAACGGAGCCCGCGGCTTCGGCCAGCCGGATTTCCAGCATCTGTCTTGAGTAATTCCACTCGTAGACAGCAGAGCCGATGTCCAGACCTTCGTAGCACTGCAGCCGCACCAGTCGACGATCGAGGGTCTGGGAGAGCACTTTGGCAATTTCTGTTTTACCGACACCGGCCTCGCCTTCAAGGAAGAGCGGCCGCTGCATCTTCAGTGCGAGATACAGCGTGGTGGATAAAGCCCGGTCAGCGACATAGTTTGCCTGCTCAAGCAGTGCCTGCGTTTGCTCTATAGAGGCCGGTTCACGACTCATAAAAAGCCTTACTGGCAGGCCTCCACAGCGCGCTTGGTCATGACTTTAACCAGGTGTGCCCGATACTCTGCACTGGCATGAATATCGCTGTTCATCTGCTCGACGGGCAGCTCAACCGCATCAATACCGCCTGCATCAAGCTCACCGCCCAGAGCCGCTTCAAGTCGAAACCCCCGATGGGCACAAGCCGTAGCGCCCGTGACGCCGACGCGCACCTCACCGCCTGTCTTTGCAACAAAAACACCGACGATGGCGTAGCGGGACGCAGGATTTTCAAACTTCATGTAGGCAGCCGCTTCGGGCAAGGGAAAACTCACGGACGTGACAATTTCATCGTCTTTCAGAGCGGTTTCGAACATCCCGGTAAAAAACTCCTCTGCCGGAATCGCCCGTTTGGATGTCTGCACCGTCGCACCAAGAGCGATTACAGCCGCCGGATAATCGGCAGCCGGATCATGGTTGGCAATGGAGCCACCAAGAGTTCCCCGATTCCGCACGGCCGGATCGCCAATATTGCCCGCCAGCCTGGCCAGCGCAGGAATGGCCTGCTGCACCTCTGCCGACGCTGCCACCGCAGCATGGGTCGTCATGGCGCCGACAATCAGATTTTCATTCTCCACACTGATCCCGGTCAGTTCTGCGACGCCGCCCAGATCAATCAGATCAGAGGGGCTGGCCAGGCGATGCTTCATGGTCGGCAACATGGTTTGACCACCCGCCACAAATTTGCCGTCTTCTGCCTGCTGCATCGCCTCTACGGCTGCCGCAACGCTGTCAACTTTCCTGTAGTTAAATTCGTACATGATCGCTTCTCCTAGGCACTGACCGCAGCCGCTTGCTGGGCCGCACGCCAAACGGTTTCCGGTGTTGCCGGCATATCTATGTGTCTCACACCAAGCGCATTCGAAATCGCGTTTATCACAGCCGGTGGCGCGCCGATCGCGCCGGCCTCGCCGCAGCCTTTGACGCCCAGCGGATTGTCCGGCGGATTGGTCGGCGCATAGTCGATATCGAAACTGGGAAGGTTGTCGGCGCGCGGCATGGCATAGTCCATGTAAGAGGCGGTGATCAACTGACCTTCGCTGTCATATGAGCAGCCTTCCAGCAGAGCCTGCCCCACACCGTGCGCGATGCCCCCATGAACCTGGCCTTCGACAATCATCGGATTGATCAATCTGCCGAAGTCATCGACGGCTGAATATTTCACGACTTCTACCACCCCGGTGTCAGGGTCAACTTCCACTTCACAGATATGTGTTCCTGCCGGAAAAGAGAAGTTCGTGGGATCAAAAAACGCATTTTCATCGAAACCGGGCTCTACACCTTCAGGGTAGGAGTGCGGCACGTACGCCGTGAAAGCGACTTCCGCAATATTCATCGCCTTGTCGGTGCCGGCCACGCTGAAATTTCCATCGGCAAACTCGATATCACCTTCGGCTGCCTCCAAGGCGTGCGCGGCGATTTTTTTGCCCTTGGCAATCAGCTTGTCACAGGCCCGGGCGATTGCCACCCCCCCTACCGCCAGCGAACGGGAGCCATAAGTGCCCATTCCAAACTGGGTTTTCGCGGTATCGCCATGGATCACTTCGATATTCTCGATAGGCACGCCCAGCTGATCGCAGACCAGCTGCGCAAATGTCGTCTCATGACCCTGTCCATGGGAGTGTGTACCGGTAAAAACCTGCACATTGCCTGTCGGGTTAAAGCGCACCTGCGCACTTTCCCACAGACCGACTCCGGCACCCAGCTGACCCACCGCCGCGGAGGGCGCAATACCGCAGGCTTCGACGTAGGAAGACAGACCAATGCCGCGCAGTTTGCCTCGCGACTTGGCTTCTTCGGCCCGTGCCGAAAACCCGCTGTAGTCAGCCAGCTCCATGGCCTTGTCCAGCGCCGCAGGATAGTCTCCGCTGTCGTAGCACTGAACGACCGGAGTCTGATAGGGAAACGCATCAACGGGTATGAAATTACGCCGGCGAATTTCTGCCGGATCCAGCCCCATATCCGCCGCACAAATATCAACCAGACGCTCCACCAAATAGGTGGCTTCCGGTCGGCCGGCACCGCGGCAGGCATCAACCGGTGCTGTGTTGGTAAATACCGCTTTGACCTCAGAGTAAATCAGAGGAGTCGAGTATTGCCCGGCCAGCAAGAAAGCGTACAGGTAGCTGGGCACCATGGTGCTGAAAGTCGACAGATACGCACCCAGATTGGCCTGCGTCTGCACCCGCATCGCCAGAAATTTGCCGTTTTCGTCCATCGCCATTTCCGCAGTCGATACATGATCACGACCGTGCGCGTCTGCCAGAAAAGCCTCGGTTCGATCGCCGTTCCACTTCACGGGACGCTTGATTTTCCTGCAGGCCCAGCCGACCACCAGTTCCTCTGCATAGACGAAGATCTTGGCGCCGAACCCGCCGCCCACATCCGGCCCGACCACACGCAGTTTGTGTTCAGGGGCCAGTTGATTGAACGCCGACAGCACCAGTCGGTGAACGTGCGGATTCTGAGTTGTCAGATGAAGGGTGATCTCGTCCGTACCCGGGTTGTACTCGCCCAGTGCCGCTCTGGGCTCCATGGGATTGGTAACCATGCGATTGTTAACCAGATCCAGCTTGGACACCTTGTGTGCACCTGCGAATGCCGCCTCTACCCCGTCCTTATCCCCGAATGGCCAGTTATAACAGACGTTATCAGGGGCGACCTCATGGATTTGCTGTTGCCCGGAGTCTGCTGCGCTACCGGTATCGATCACGGCCGGCAGGACGTTGTAATCCACATCCACCAACTCAGCCGCATCACGAGCCTGAGCGCGCGTTTCAGCAATGACGATCGCGACATGATCCCCGACATAATTGACTTTGCCCTGAGCCAGCGCGGGATGAGCAGGCGCCCGATGGGGCTCTCCGTCATCACTGGTCACCGTCACACCACAGATCAGGGGGCCGATGCCGTCAGCTGCCAGATCGTCCCCGGTCAGCACTGCGACAACACCGGGCGCGGCAAGCGCACCGCTACAGTCGATTCCTTTTATCTCTGCGTGCGCATGGGGCGAGCGCACGAATACCGCATGGGTCTGACCTGCCACATTAATGTCATCGGTGTAGTTACCTTTACCGATCAGAAAACGCTGATCCTCCTTCCGGCGCACACTTGCGCCAATGCCGTTCTCATTCATTTCAGGACCCTCCCATCGCTTTTGCACCGGCCTGTACGGCTTTCACAATGTTGTGATACCCGGTACACCGGCAGATGTTGCCTTCCAATTCCTTTCGCACGGTAGATTCATCGAGCTCATGACCATTGCGGTTCACGATATCCAGTGCGCTCATCACCATTCCCGGTGTGCAGAACCCGCACTGCAATCCATGATTGTCCATGAATGCCTGCTGCATCGGATGTAATCCCGCCTCATTCGCCAGCCCTTCTATCGTGGTGACGTCGGCACCATCGGCCTGAATGGCCAGCATCGTGCACGACTTGACGGATTTGCCATTCACGTGAATCACACAGGCACCGCACTGGCTGGTGTCACATCCGACATGGGTGCCAGTGAGACCGAGATTTTCTCTCAGAAATTGCACCAGCAGCGTGCGACTTTCGACCTCTCCGCACACGGCTTCCCCGTTAACTGTCATGCTGACTGTACTCATGATTTGTCCCTCCACCTACTCTGGCGCGTCCGGAGCCGGTTCGGCTTCGGCGCCCACCAGTTGTTTAAAATTCTCAAAAAATTCATCGGCCATTTTTTTCGCGACCCCGTCAATCAACCGGGCCCCCAGCTGAGCCAGCTTTCCACCCACATTGGCCTGCACATGATAGGCCAGCATTGTTGCACCTTCTTGTTCAGACAGAGTGACTGTCGCCGCCCCCTTGGCAAACCCTGCAGCACCCCCCTGACCTGCACCGCTGATGGTGTAACCCCTGGGTGGGTCAAGATCGCTGAGTGAGACGTCAAATTTGAACCGGGCTTTGACCGGCCCAATTTTGGTAACCAGCCTGGCTTCAAATGTATTTTCTCCTGTTTCTTCAAAGCTTTCACAGCCGGGCATGGCTTGCTGCAGGATGGCGGTATCGTTCAGAGCCAGCCACACCGACTCCCGCGAAGCTTCAATCAACTGCTCTGAGATCATCTCCATGCCGCGTCCCCGAACTCAATAAACCTGTCTGATCTGCCCACTGGCAAGCACACTACCAGCCAACCGCCTGACCATCTTTACGGTGATCCGATCCGGCCCGGTAAATGCCGTTGACCGGGTGGTCCTCGCTGATGCTTTCCGGTGTCATTTCGGGTAAAGGCAGCGAGGGGTCACGGGTGAAAAGAATCCCCTGATAACCGCCCACCCGGCCGCCATTCACGGAACGCACCTCGTGTCCTTTGGCCTCTAGCGATCTTCCCACCAGACTGAAGAGATCGTGTTCCAGCGACAAAATATTGCTGCTCTGACTGTGCGTAAAGCGAGCCGCGTCAGTTGTCATCTGCACGTTCATGCCATGATCGATCACGTTGACCATGTGCTGAGCATGCGTCTCTGGCTGCACCGCACCTCCCATATTGCCGAATGTCATTAGCGGCTGCCCGTCCTGCATCACCATCCCGGCAATGATTGAATGGAACGGCCTTTTGCGGGGAGCCACGACATTCGGATGCGCTTCATCGACCGAGAACGCGACGCCGCGATTGTGCAGAATCATGCCGTAAGGCGGGATAGTGATACCGCTACCGTAGACTGAAAAAATACTGTGAATGAAGCTCACCATGTTGCCCCAGCGATCCGCTGTTGTCAGATAAATGGTACCGCCATCGAGCCCGCCCTTGACGGAAGGTTCTGAAGCCAGGTCCATGTCAATCCGGTCACACAAACCAAGGGCATACTCTTTTGACAGCAGGCGATCCAGTGGTACCTCAGAAAACAGAGGATCCGCGTTATAGGCCTGCAGGTCGGAGTAGGCCAGCTTCTTTGCCTCTACCATGAAGTGCCAGTAGTCGGGATTTGAAGGGCCAAGGGCTGCCAGATCCAGATTGTGGACAGGCGCGCACACTTCCAGGATATTCAGCATCTCCAGCGCTGCCCAACCCTGTCCGGGTGGAGGCAGCTGAAAAATGTCATAACCGTGATAGCTGGTCGAAATAGGCTCAATCCACTCCGACTGAAAGGCAGCGAGATCCTCATGGGTCATGACACCGCCCTCTGACTGGATTTTCGTAATCAGGGCGTCGGCGATGTCGCCAGAGTAAAACGCCTCCCGCCCTTCCCGCTGAATCAGACGCAGGGCATCAGCCAGGCCGGGATTTCGGATGATGCTGTACAGCGCAGGCACTTCGCCCTCATCCAGAAATACAGCGGCGGAATCGGCATCCTGAAGCAGTTTGCTTTGCTGACTGACCAGATCATCATGCCGGCGCTCTGATTGCCCCCAGCCCTGCTCAGCGATGCGGGCAGCCCGTTCAAAGGTTTCGGCAAACCCCATTGTGCCAAACCGTTCCAGCAGCGCGTCATAACCGGAGACGGCACCCGGAACCGTTGCTGCGTTTACGCCACGACCCGGAACCTGATTCAGTCCCAGCTCCTCCTTGAAAAACTCAGGGGTCCAGCCGGCTGGCGCAAATCCAGCAGAATTCAGCGCATAGAGCTTTTGATCCTCAGCACTCCAGACCAGCGCGAACAGATCTCCCGCCAGCCCGGTGTCGTTCTGTGAAGTCACATCAAGCACGGCCGCAGCGGCGACCGCCGCATCAATCGCATTGCCTCCCTGCTGAAGAATTTCCAGACCGGCCTGTGCCGCCAGTGGATCGCTGGTCGCCACAATCCCGTGACGCGCAATCACTTCAGAGCGGCCCTGGGCAAGCCACCCCTGTCCTCGGGAACCGGGCGCCGCCACGATATTGGCCGCGGGGTTGCGCACTTTTTCTGAGGGAATACCAAACGCGTTGTCAGATTGGCCGAAGGCACCTGGCATGACAGCCCCGGCCGCAGCCAGAACCAGCGATTTAATCATAGGGTGGTTTAACATCATAAAAGTCGTCTTTACTGTTCAATGAGCCTGGGAGGCAAGGTGCTGCGCCAGCAAATCCTTGCCGTAATCGTTGCCGTTCGGCGTTCGAACCACCGTATGAATATGGTCTCTGGTGGGGACGCCCCGCTCATTCAGCATGAGCGTGCCGACAGGATTCTGGTGATCGAACTCAATCATGATTACAGGGCTGTGAATCCGGTAATAGAATACGGCGTCATCCTCGGTGGCACCGATCCAGGCAAAGAAGGTATCGTCCAGATGAGCCGCGATTTCCTCCATGGTGACGGCGGCATGGGGGTCCCGGAGATTGCCGATGTAGGCGCGAATCACTTCTAACAGAGCGAGGCGCTGGGAGCTCGTCAGATCAGCACCGGGAATGCCTTCATAATCCTGCACTTTGTTGTCTGCATTGGCAGCCGCCATCGGATAATTGCGGGTCTTCTCCGAGCTCAGTGTTGCTCGGCCCTGCTGGTCCCTGTCCAGCGACTGCATCAGCGCCAGACCAAGGTTCTGCTCGGGCTGCATGATGGTATTGCCGGCATATTTACCGGACTGCGCAGTCACCGGCTCGCCGCCCCAGAAGGCAGGTGTCATGACCACCTGATCACCCAGCACGAAAAAATTAATGACCAGATGATGCCCGTCCAACTGCCATCCCCAAGGCCCGTCAGCCGTTGGAATCCCCATCATGGTGAGGTAGTACTTTTCCTCGCCATACCGAATCGGTTCGCCGTTCAGTTCGAACAGCGTTTGTTCCGTTCGCATGATCGCGCGCGTCTGCTCAAGCCCCTTGGCACTGAGCGATTGTTCAAGCAGATTCCAGGCAGCAGCTTTCTGCTCGGGATTCATCTCTTCGAGACTTACGCCCCGGCGGGGAAAGATTCCCACATCCACATTTGACCAGTCCCGCCATTCGGGGTCGTCAATCGCAAAGTGGGTACGACTCAGATCGATGGTATTCAGGGTCGCCAAAAAAGCTTCCGCTGCAGAAAGAATTGCTTCAGTGCTCACTCCCGTGCTGCGAACGGGAAAGAGTCCGCCAATCTTGCCTGCGGAAGTCGTGACACCGACAAAGGGCTCGCCCATGGCCGCAGCCGTACCGCGGGAAAAGTTGCCTTTCTGGTTCAACAGATTGGCCGGATACTGAGACTGACTTAAACCAACCCCGGCACTCAAGGCGGTAGCGGCAATAACGGTCAGTCCCACAAGATGAGACAGGGATATTCGCATGGGCAACTCTCTTGATGGAGCGTTTACTACGCAGGACTTACGAGGCTAACTGCTAATCCCGTTAGCTGCAAGTCAAGAGGAGTCGCCGGCCGCAAGCAGAACCCGCTATTCCGCCATGACCCGCGCCAGCGCTTCTTCATCCCGCCACCGCTCGCCTCGCAGGCGGATGACGAACACGACCGCGATCGCAAAAATCAGCGCAACAAACGCCAGCCAGGCCACTTTGGGACCCAGTTCGAATACCCTGATAATGAAATATTGCGCTACCAGCATAGCCCAGTGGAGACTGACCGAGGCCACCATTAACCACCGCGTATCACCGGCGCCGCGCAGAACTCCCCCGGTGACCTGAATGACTGCATCCGCCATCGCATAACTCGACAGACCCACCATCATAAAGCCGGCCAGATTTCGAATCTCAGTAAAATCGCCTTCCGGTGGCGCAAAGATTTCAACCAGAGGAAAGCGGAAGACAATATAAAGGCCAGCCAGCACGGCGGAGTAGGTCAGTCCGATGACAAATCCCGCCGTAACGACTTCGTCAGCGCGCTGCAGATCGCGCGCACCGACAAATCGGCCAATCAGGCTGATCATACCGATGTTGAGTCCAATCAACGGCACAAAGGAGAGAAGATCCCAGTTGAACACAATCGCCGCTGAAGCACCCTCTACCACGCCATAAGACTGAAACATCAACAGGAACAAATTGAAGGCAGCAACGTTGAGAAACAACTCAACACCCGACGGAAACCCCAGCCGCAGAAACCGCTTGAGAATGCCTGTCTCCAGCGAAAAAGCTTCGATAACCGCAAACTCCTTACGATGAGTCCGCTCGAGGAAAAAACCCAGAAATAAAAGAAATGAGAAAATAGTGGCAACCATGGTGCTGATGCCAGCCCCGACAATCCCCAGGGCGGGAAAGCCGAAATGGCCGAACACCATGACATAGGCAAGGGGCACATTGAGAACCAGACCGCAGACGTCGCAGATCATGACCACTTTCGATCTTCCGATACCCGCAAAATAGGACGACAGGCAGATTTTGGCCAGAGTCACGACAATTCCCAGCATCAGAATCTGGTAGTAGGTGCGCTCCAGTTCCACCTGCACGGGGTCGTGATCCATGGCAGAGAAAATATCTGAAACCAGAAAAGTAATCGCCGCAAGAATAGGGATGCAGGCGACCGTCATGATCCAACCCTGGGTGACAACACGTGCGCATTTATGTTTTTCGCCCGCACCCAGGTATTGCGCAGCCAGCGCGTTGGCGTAGGAAAACAGTCCGGAAAAGAAACAGAACGAAAAGAAACAGGCCACACCACCGCCGAGCGCTGCCGCCATATGCACCGGGTCGATCTGCGACATGAAATAACGGTCGGTAAAGATCATCACCGCGAAGGCGCCCTGCGAAATCACCATAGGCAAGGCGATCTCAAGTAACTCCCGCAGTGTGTCTGCGTTGAAATTAAGGCGCGCTAACATACGGGATGCAATTGCCTCGCGTGAGTTCGGTTTGGACTGGACTGTTGCCGATTACACACCCGGAGATGATCGGCCGGCGACCCTGATCGCGCTGTCGAAGGAGAGTGCGCAGCATGACCTCAGGGAGAAGAACCCGACGAACCTGACTCAGCGGCCCCGAGCGGAGCGCATGGTACGCCAATCCATCCGGCATGACAAATGCCTGCAGCGAGCCCTGCAGGCGTCTTATTGGTCGCGCTCGGCGGCACGCCAACTTGCTGAACCGGCTTTTGCACTCAAGCCCATTCATTGGCAAACTCTTTGGCTTCTGTTCACCCGGAGAACCAATCCATGCAAGCCATTGTCCGAGTGCTAGCCGGGATCGGAATGATCGTGGCAGCAGACCTTGCCTGTGCGCAGAACGACGTGCCGGTTCGGAACGAAACGCTGCGCGCAGACGGCCGCGAAGTCATCATGATGCGGCACGCCTACCTCGACGAGGGAAGCTATGACTACTGGTATCAGCAAAGCGCCACCGGGGTCTGGCCGTGGTTTGAACGGCTTGGCGCCCGCATCCTCGGTGATTTCGAAATCATTTACCCGCTGAGTGAAGACCAGACTCCGGGTCAGGATGAGGCTCTGCGTTTCGCGCGCTATGCCAGCTACGAACACTGGCAGGCAACCCGGAGTGGTCAGAGCGTTGGAGATACCGGCGGATCCCTGCGTCTGGCCGGTAACGGGGGACTCAGCGATGCCAGCGCAAGCGCCTTGCGCAATCGCCGCGGGGTTCAGCAGGGCTCACGCGGCGGCCTGTTCCTGCAGGGTTTTATGGCTCAGACCCGCCCTGTTTACCTGCCCGGCACCGGCGAGCGCTTCGAAGCAGTTTCTGCGGGGGCAGCCGACAGCGTCAGGGCGGTGCGCTCGGCCGCCGCGCTGCCGGGCGAGCCGGTTCTGGGACTCGAGTATAGGCAGATACAGAAAGGCAGTTTTACGCAGTACCATCAGATCACCCGGGACCAGCTGTATCCCTATCTTGAGAAAATCGGCGTCAGACCCGTCGGACAGTGGCAGGTGCTTTACCTGCCGAACAGCAGTGCTGAAGAGCATTCGGATTACGACGAGGTATACACGCTGACACACTATGCGAGCCTTGCGCATTATCAGGCGGTCCGATCTGATCCGGCCGCACTCGGTGGGGATGGCCCGGATTTTCAGACCATGGCGGCCGGAGTAGACGCGCTGGAAAGTCTGAGCCTGCAAAGCAGTACCGAATTCCTTCGGGGCCCGCTGTTCGGCAGTCCACCGGTCCATGCGCCGCCCGAGCCCGGCACCTACCGTCTCGCAGATTGAGGTCGGCCCGCCCATGGTGACGCTTGCGAAATCCCGGCGGACGCCATGGGCGCAGTTTTACCCAGCAATTTGATCTTCCATGAGGATTTCATAATCTGAACCATCGCCTATAATAGGGTCGACCTTGATTCCCGGAACCCTAACGATGATGACAACTGTCTTCCCCAGAATGGTCGGCCTGCCCGGCATGCTGAAGAGCCTCTTGGGCGTGTTTGCTTTCTCCTGCCTGCTTGCTGCCAAGGCGGGCGCACAGTCGATTGAAGACATCACCCTGAATGTCTACAAGGAGCCCACCTGCGGCTGCTGCGTCGGCTGGATTGAACACATGGACGCACGAGGCTATTCCTCCACCGTTCACCACCCCCGGAATATCAGCCTCGTCAAAGCGGAGCTGGGCCTGAAGCCTGAATGGACTTCCTGCCACACTGCGGTTACCCATGAAGGATTTATCTTCGAGGGTCACATCCCGGAGAAGTTTATCGCGCAGTTTCTGGCAGCTCCGCCCGAAGGCGCGATGGGTCTTGCGGTTCCGGGGATGCCGATCGGCGGTCCGGGGATGGAAATGGGCAATCGCTTCACGCCATACGACATACTGCTTATCAACAAAGACGGCAGCCATTCCGTTTTCGCGAGTATCAAAAGCGCTGCTGAACAACACTGACAAGTGCCCTACCGGGCACGTCTTCGATCTTGCACCAGCCTCCGGCTTTGACCGGGAACAAACGCCAGAGGCGGGACAGCCGGTCGCTCAAATTTCGTTGCGGCGTGCGGCCTGACTGATCAGTTCACCGGCACGAAATGCCAGCGCCATAATGGTCATGGTGGGTTGACCGCGGCCTGAGGTCACCAGTGAACTGCCGTCGCACATGAAGAGATTCGGCACGTCGTGCGCCCGGTTCATGGCATCAACCACGGACGAGTCGGGATCATTGCCCATCCGGCAGGTTCCAAGCAGATGCACATTGCCTTCCTGCCCGTCGCGTTCGTAGTGACCCACTATGTTGCTGGCGCCTGCTACCTCCATCATTTCAACCGTCTTCTCGTAGAACCAGCGCATCGTTTCAATGTCGTCAGGATGGTCCATATAGGTTGTCCGAATCGCAGGACGCCCGAATTTGTCTTTAACCGTGGGGTCCAGGGTGATGTTGTTGGTACTCAGTGGCAGGGAGGTCGTGTGACCGTCGAAGGCCGCTACATGGGAGAACTGGTACGCAAGATCCGCCTTGAATTCACTGCCCCAGGTGGGTGTACCAAACGCAGGAGCGGCCGTGAGCGCAAAGCCCATCGGAGCACCACGAGAAGGATGTCGCCCGTCGATACCGCCGCCGCCATAAAACCCCAGAGACGGGTCGAGCTCATAGAAATCATGGACAACGCGAGTCGCCGGCACGCTCTTATAAGCATTAACCGGTTCGTCGAACAGACCCATCACGGTACTGTATCCGTTAAACATCAGGTTCTTACCCACCATACCCGAGGAGTTGGCCAGGCCATCCGGATGCTGGGCTGATTCTGACATCAGCAATAACCGGGGCGTTTCCGATCCGTTGGCGCAGAGCACGACCGCTTTTGCGCGCTGAGCCTGCTCTACCCCGTCTGCATCCCAGTAAACAACCTCAGTCGCCCGCCCCTGCTCATTGGTATTCACCCGGTGTACGGTGCAGTGGGTTCGTAGCTCGCAGTTTCCCGTAGCAAGAGCCACAGGGATCACAGTCACCAGCGAGGAGGATTTTGCGTTGACCTCACACCCATACCCATTACAAAAACCACAGTGAATGCACCCCGGCCGACCATTATGAGGCTGAGACAAAATCGCCACAGGGGCCGGATAGGGGTTGAGGCCCATCGCCTTCGCAGCCCGCTCGAGCAAGACATCTGAGCCCTTGATCGGCATGGGCGGACAGGGATACTCGCGAGTGCGAGGCGGGTCCCAGGGCCCCTGCAATCCGGACACGCCGACTTCCCAGTCTACTTTCGTATAGTAAGGCTCCAGATCCGAATAGGTGATGGGCCAATCGCTGAAGTTGGTACCGGCAATCGGGCCGCGCACGCTGGCTTCGACAAAATCAATTGGTCGGAACCGCCAGAAATTGCCGGAGTAATGCATACTGCTGCCACCCACATTGTGCGCATAACCACAAACCATTTCACGCTCTTCGGCCACGTCGCTTTCGAACTTTCGAAAAGTCTGGGGGTAACCCTGACTGCGCCCCCAGGTCAGCTCGAGGTTGTGGTCATATCCCCACTCATCGTGGTGGAAATCCGCGGCCTTGAGGTGAGGACCCTGTTCCAGCAAAACGACGGAGTGGCCAGCAGTTGAAAGCTCCTTGGCCATAACACCGCCCGCCGCTCCGGAACCGACAATCACAAAATCCACTTCTTCTCGGGTGGGGAAACTGGGAAAAACGGCTTCAGCCACAGCTATTCACCTCGCTCTGCGTAATCTGCATCATAAAATCCGTAGGGCGCAGACCAGGCCCCGCGATCCTCGTAACCTATGAGCTGGTAGCCGACTTTATCCCGGTTACCCCCATACCGTGGCAGCGAAAATGTGCCGGCTATGGTGAGATATCGCATGGTGGCAAAAAACGGCGTCTGCTCATTGTCACGCAGAAGCTGATCCTGCTGAGCTTCGGTGAGCTCGTGGATAGGGCGCCCGCCAGTTGTTAACTGCCCGCGCAGCGCGCCAAGCCCTTCTCTGAGTAAGGCCAGCTGCGAGGCCCGTCTGGCCTCGGCAAAGATAGTGTCGAGAAAATAAATCACGCCAGCCTCGGTGGCTCCGGGCGTGTCATCGGTCGGTATGATGCGAGCCGCAATCGCAGTCAGATCAGCCGCCTCGTCCGCCTCGAATACCCGAAAGCCCGCCCCCTGCTCGAGAGCCTGCTGCGAGCGCTGGCAAGCACTGAGGATGACAGGCAGCGACAGCGCCAGAAAGGATCCTTTCGCCACCGTGGCTGAATCCATGAGAAAGCTTCTTCGGGACCGGGAAACAGACAAAACAACTCACTCCGGGCAACGTTTGCCGTAGCTCATACCATACAAGTCAGCCATGCTACCACGGCGCCCACTGAGCTGGCGACAGACCCTCATTGGCCCGATTCAGCACCGTGCAATCAGGCAACTGCCCCCTACCATTCAGCAGGGTGTCACGGCTCTCGCCCGCCCGATGTAGGCCTTCTGACCGCCGTTTGCGACACGCCCGGTTGAGGTTACCGCTGCCCATGCCGCGTCTCGCCTGCAGATCACGATGCGAGCGCCTGTCTCGGATCAACATATTCATACCCCTGTGCGTTGGCGACCGGCTGAAGGGTAACCAACCCGTTGTGCACGTTCAGACCCGCCAGCAGATGAGGATCATTGATCAACGCCTGGCGCACACCCTGATTAGCCAGGGCAGATATAAACGGCTGCGTCACGTTGGTCAGCGCCAGTGTGGACGTTCTTGCGACTGCTCCGGGCATATTGGCCACGCAGTAATGGACAATACCGTTAATCTGAAAGGTCGGGTCCTGGTGCGTCGTCGGCATACTGGTCTCAAAGCAACCTCCCTGATCAATAGCCACATCGACCAGAACACTGCCCGGCTGCATCAGCTCCAGCATCTCCCGGGTAATGAGCTTAGGCGCAGCGGCACCCGGCACCAGCACTGCTCCGATTACGGCGTCGGTCCGCGGCAGCAGGCTTTCGATATTGGCCCGGCTTGAATAAACGGTCTGCAGCCGGTCGCCATATAAGGTATCAATCTCCTGCAGGCGCTTCACCGACCGGTCCGCAAGCGTGACCTGCGCACCCATCCCCATCGCCATGCGCGCAGCATTGATGCCGACAACCCCGCCACCAATTACCAGTATATTGGCTGCAGGAACGCCGGGGACGCCGCCGGGAAGAATACCCTTGCCCCCTTGTGCCTTTTCCAGGCAATGCGCAACTTCCTGCGCGGCCATGCGTCCGGCGACTTCACTCATGGGCGTCAGAAGAGGCAGAGAACCGTCGGCGCTGGTCACTGTCTCATAGGCGATGCATGTGGCTCCCGATGCAATCAGCAGTTTTGTCTGTTCCGGGTCCGGCGCCAGATGCAGATAGGTAAACAGGGTCTGATGCGGACGCAATATTTTGCATTCCTGAGGTTGCGGCTCTTTGACTTTCACGATCATCTCTGCCCGGTCGAAAATCTCCGCGGCGGTGTCGGCCACCTCAGCACCGGCTGAAAGATAATCTTCGTTGTGGAAACCGACAGCACTTCCCCCGTCCTTTTCGACCAGAACGATATGACCATCAGCTACCAACTCCGCGACACCGGATGGGGTAATTCCGATCCGGTATTCATGGTTTTTAATCTCTTTTGGCACTCCAATCAGCACGGAAAATTTCTCCTGGAAAAATGGGCTCACTCGCACACCGCTGCGGCGAATTCAGGCGTCGAGCATAAACGGTTATTTCCCGTATTTTTTATCTTTTTTTTTGATTAAAATCTTTTCGGCAGTATATTTTCTTGAATTCAGTTAAATTAACAGAAATTTCTTCGGATGAAGCCATGAAGCATGAGAGCACACTCGACAAGATCGACAGAAGAATCTTGCGGGAACTGCAGCAGGATGGGCGTATCACCTTTTCAGAACTGGCAAAACGCGTTGGGCTGTCCACCAGCCCGTGTCTGGAACGGGTGAGACGCATGGAACGGGAAGGGGTGATTGCGGGCTACACCACTTTACTCAATCCCAAATTCCTGAACGCCGGACTGATTGTCTTCGTACAGATCCGGCTGACCCGGACGTCTCAGGACATTTTCGAGCGGTTCAAACAGGCAGCGGTAGACATCGAGGAAGTGCAGGAGTGCTATCTGATTTCGGGAAATTTTGATTATCTGATCAAAGCACGCGTTTCAGATATGGACGCCTACCGACATTTCCTCGGTACCACCCTGCTCCAGCTCCCGGACGTCCAAGAGAGCACAAGCTACGCGGTCATGGAACTGGTCAAGGAAACTCTGAACCTCCCGATGCCAGGCTGAACCGTTTTCAGCGAGCATACCCTTCCGCCCGGAGCTCCTCGAGACGTTTGCCCCGCAGCATATTCGTCAGGGCATAGTTGCCTTCATGGCAGGCAAACTCATAGATGGGCGCATTCAGTCGGGAAAAATGCACGATCCCCCGGATCTGATCAGTGAAAGTCGACGGATCGTTCAGAATGAACTCGTATTCCATCGCCTGTTCGCCAACTCGGGTAAAGCGCTCGGTAAGCACCATGTTTTCCGCGCTGCCGTAGGCAGCCGCACGCATAAAAACGCTGGCCATTTTCGCGTTGAAGTGACGCGTCTCGATCACCAGCGTGTCTCCCTCCCAGAAACCACGGGAACTGCCCGTCCAGGTTTCGATGCGTTTGTCCAGAAAAGGCCGGTTGTCCAGCGGCACGATTCGAGGATCATTCCCCAGCTCGGTGTTCAGCACCACATGATCCCGGGTCACCACAATCAGCACGTTATTGTTGTATGAATTGGCTTTGATATACGGACCGGTAGACTGAGGAAACAGCAGGCAACGCGATGCGAGCCCGAAATCTTCCGGCCGGTCACAGGAAATGGCCCCGAAGGAAATACGGCTGGGGCGGTCCGCGATCACGACCAACCCGTCATTGCAGGGATTAGACGGCGGCGGCGAATGCTGGGTAATCACACCGTTTTGTGTAACCGGCAGACGCCCGTCCGTCGGATACACAATGATAGATGTTCTCTGATTCGGAAATGGCTCATCGTAGAAAGACCAGAAGCTGTTGTAGGCACCCGTGTCGTCAGTCGGCTCCTCCAGTATCCGCTGCGATAACGCTTCCTCACGACGATTCCGACGCTGTTGACCTGCGCCCAGCCGGGCAAACTTGGCAGCCAGTTCCTCCGCATTCAGAAACTCCCGCACACCAAAGCCCGGCGGCCGTTCAAAAGGCGTTGAATCATTGAAATTCCAGACCCCGTTAAAATCAGGGTATCCAAATTCATCCTTCGGAACTGAATATTCCTGCGCCAGAAGCAGGCAGGGGAAGAACAGACTAGACAGAAGCAGGTAACACGCCGGACGTTTCAAGCGCTGATCCACAGGCATGGAGAAATCACCTCTGGGCGGCGGGAACCAGTTCAGGGCGTTTGTCGAGGAAGTCTGTCAGTCCTTCATAGGCGAGGGCAAATTCAAGAACTTTTTTATCTGCACCGTAAGGACCGATTACCTGCATCCCCATAGGTCGCCCCTGAGCATCGAAACCCACCGGCACATTTACAATAGGCAGGCCACCTAAACTGCCGTACATCACCACTTCCATCCAGCGGTGGTAGGTGTCCATCCTGCGATCAGCAATCTGTCGTGGCCACGACAGATTTTTATCGTAGGGAAAAACCTGAGCAGTAGGTAAGACCAGAAAATCATACTGTTTGAACAATCGGTCCAGTTCCCGATACCAGGCGCGACGAATGCGATTGGCATTCGCCGTGTCTCCTGCAGTGATACTGAAAGAATCTTCAATTTCATATGCCAGTTCAGGCTTCAGCATTTCCCGGGTAGCGGGATCCTCCCAGTAGCGACGCATACTCGCGCGACCGCCGTGGCGCAGGGTCGTCCAGCAGAGCCACAGATCGCTTAATGTAAACAGCGGAGTGGCAGCTTCAACCACCGCGCCGGCAGAACTCAGCAGTTTCAGACTCTCTTCGCACAGATCTGTGATGCCTTCTTCCATGGCCAGATAACCATCGAGGTTACCCATCCAGGCCAGCTTGACTGAACCGAGCTCAAGGGTCTGAAGCGCTCCGGATAAAGGGCTCGCTGCAATCGTATTGAGCAGGGCAACCGTATCCGCTGTGTTTCTGCCCATCGGTCCGGAGGTAGACAGTGGCCTCGGATCAGATTCGACACCACTCATCACATTCACGCTGGGTCTGAACCCGATCACGTTGTTAAAGGCACCCGGGTTGCGCAGCGAGCCCATCATGTCGCTGCCGTCGGCAACCGGCAACATGTGCGTTCCGAGACCACTGGCAGCACCCCCACTGGAACCTCCAGAAGTCAAATCAGGATTCCAGGCACTGGCGGTTGGTCCGAACACCTGATTGTAGGACTGCGAACCCAGACCGAACTCCGGAACGTTGGTCTTACCGATAAAGATGGCGCCGGCTGCGCGCAATTTTGCCGCCATCGCGCTGTCCTCCTCGGCCACCCGGTCCGCAAACATCGGCGACCCGCTGGTGAAGCGCAGTCCGGCAACTGGTTGCAGATCCTTAACCGCATGCGGCATACCATGCATCCAGCCCCGGTACTCACCGCGAGCGAGAGCCGTATCAGCCTCCTGAGCCTGAGAGAGCAAGACGTCCTCGTCAGGCATGCTGACTATGGCGTTGTATACGGGATTGTATCGCTTGATGTGCGCCAGATAGGCGAGCATGACTTCCTCACAGCTGACCGATCGGGCTTTGATCGCCGCTGATAGCTGCAGTGCTGTCATTGCCGTGATATCGGCCGGTAGCTCGGCTGCCCAGATACGGCCGGGCAGAGAGACCGCCAATGCGCCGGACAAGCTTGACCGCAGAAATGCGCGTCGGTTTATTGTTTTTTTCATCGCAATGTCCTCTCGCCAAAAAAGCGGGGGTGTCGCTTTCTGTCCTGAGGATTATTCATGAACTGGACACAAAGTCCAAGCTTGCCTATGCTTCGGGAGCCTTCAAGCTCCCACCGGAAAGGTACCCCATGATCAGATCAGGCTACCGGATCAGCCTATTACTCGCGGCGATGAATACCTCTGCCTTGCTGCACAGTCAGACTAGTGATGAGGAGATTGCCGAACTGGTGGGCCGCCTGGAACTTGACGCTTATAAGGCTACCATCAAAGGCCTGACTCAATTTGGGGACCGACGACAGGGTACCGCACGCAACAGCATGGCGGTTGACTGGATAGCTGACCAACTGGCGGCCATGGGCTGTACGCCGGAACGCCTTGATTACCTCTTTGACCCTGAACCCAGACCGCGGCGCGCGCGCCCGGATTCCGCTGAAGATCCTGACCTTTCTACACCGACCGGCGGCCTGGTCGGGCGCAATGGCAGCGGACCCGGAGGCGCTTCAATTTATGGCTATCGCAGCCCGACCGGCGTTAATCGCGATCTCATGGCACAGCCAGATGAACGCATCCGCGAACTTAACCGGGAAGAGCCGGTCAACGGAATGCGGAGTGAGGTCTATTGCACCAAGGTCGGTTCAACGCGCCCTGACGAGATGTACATCCTCGGTGCTCACATGGATGGGCACGGGGTCAACGAAGCGGTTAATGACAACGGATCAGGTACGGCACTTGTCATGGAATTGGCCCGAATCTTTAATTCACCGGATGTTGAGACCGACGTCAGCATCCGCTTTGCCCTGTGGAACAATGAAGAAACCGGCCTCAACGGCGCCCGCGCCTACTTCGAACAGCGCGCAGCACTTCAGGGGATTGAAAACCCGCCCGGCTCAGGACAATACCCTGAACCGCGCTGGCTCGGCATGATTCAGCACGACATGATGCTGTGGGATCACGGCGCACCGGGTGCCGACGGAACGGTCAGCCGCGATCAGCGTGCCGAAGCAGACGTCAACATTGAATTCCAATCCAGCTCCGCTCTGGCAGATGAATCCATGCAGCTGGCTTTCCAGTTCAAGGCTGCAGCCGATCAGTTCACGACCGATTATCCGGCGACTGTTGGCCCGCACATGACCAATACCGATTCCAGCGTTTTTATGAATGACGTCCCCTCAATCAGTCTGCGGGAAAATGAGAGAGGGGCCCACACGGGCGCAGGCTGGAACCCGACCTGGCACACCCCTCTGGATGTCTGGGCGAGCTTTACGGATGACGATTTCCGACTCGGCCTGAACGCGGCTCAAATCACCTTGTCGGCCATTGCCAGACTGAGCGGCGCCAGAATTTCGGATGAAGCGTTAAGCGCCAGCGGCTCGCGTTAAGACGACTCCGTTCGCGCGGTGAGGCGCCGGATCACCGCACCATAGCCGACAACGATGTCGGCATCTCCCAGCAAATCTTTCTTCTGAAGAAGCTGATGGAATGCAGCCAGCCGGTACTTGGGTACCGCCGGCAGCAGGTGGTGTTCCAGATGATAATTTACACTATTCGGTGCAACAGTAAGACGTTCCCACCAGCGCGTGAGCGTGGTCCTCGTGTTTTTCAGAGGGTCAGCCTCTTCGAGGTCGGGTACCACCGCGTGCTCGGCAAGATTACGAATGCGTGAAAACGCCATGTAGGTACTGAAAAATGCGGCAATCCACAGTAAGTAGAGCCACCAGAAGCCCGCCAAGCTGAGCAGTGCAAACAGTCCGATATTGACGATGAGTGGCGCATGCAGTCGGGTCACAAGAGCCCGAAAGCTGAACCCGGCCCGGCCCGGGCTGCCTGCGACCGTGCCGTTGGTTCTGATGAGTTCCCGCAGAAACTGCAAGCTCGTGCGGCCGGACAGGTCCCGCCACAGCTTTCTCCTGAAAGAAGCAGGGCTGACCGGATAATTCCGGTAGCGGGACAAATCGGGGTCTGCTGCTGAACCAATCGCCTGATGATGAGCCAGATGACGATTCATGTAGTCATCAAGACGATAGGCAACCGGCGCAGCGCAAAGCCATTTCCCTGCCCACTGATTCAGAGCCCGGCTGGCAAACAGCGAGCCATGCCCACACTCATGCATCAGCGCTCCGAAACCGAGCTGACGACCACCAAGCACAATCAGGGCCAGCACAACGGACACAGGCGTCGGCCAGACCGCCACCAGTGCAAGCGCTCCGAAAACCATTACCCAGTTGACTAAGATCGCCCACCAGCCCAGGCCGTTACTGCGCCGCAGCAGCGATCGCAGTTCCGCCTGCGTGAAGTGATCCCGTATCCGCATATTTGTCCCGGTGTCTCGCGTTTTCCAGGCAACAAGGTACTGCACAGGCTGCGACAAATCTACGCATTCACGCAGCCAGACCACTGACGATTTTCACCAGTTAATCGCGAAATCCACCGATTTCGCAGCCAGCATCTGATGTTTTTCTATATCTTTCATTGAGTTACGGATTGGCACAATGACTGCATTGATCACACCACATGAGCACGAAATTCACCGTTTACGGGCGCCACAATGGCGCCCGGCGCCTATCGGAGCCGTTATGAACATTCAGTCCGCCACACAGAAACAAACCTCCCTGCTTGCCCGGGCAGTCATGCTGGTGCTGGTCGCAATCCTGACCCTGATCGGCCTTGCCGGTCTGATCCTGCCCATCGTCCCGGGTGTGCTTTTCCTGGCAATGGCGGCCTGGCTTTTGGCGCAAATCTCCGACCGGTTTGCGCAGCGTCTGCATCAATCTCCCCGATGGCAGCAGGCATCGCGAACATGGCAAGCCCAGGCTTCATTGTCAGCCCGGCAACGGACAAAGTTCTGGGCCTGGGTTGCGCTTGGCGGGATGGTACAAGCGATGACATCACTGCTTGGCATGGTGCGCCGCGCCAGATTTTCGCGATGAGGACAACCGGAAAAAGCAGAGGACCTGAATCCTGACAGGGATCATGGGCACGGCGCGCCCGCTGCGAAAGCCGCGATCACAGCGCCGTAGGACTTCAGTCCCGCGTGCGTCCGAACACGGAGTAGTCCCCTGAATTCATCGCACCTATTGTGAGCAGCGTGCGTTCGTTGTGATGCACCCAGTCTTCAACCGATCTGCATACGTTTCTGCGGATGTGGGAAGAAGTCGGCTTCATCTTCTGGCAATAAATCTGTTTCAACACCGGGCGGTCGGCGTTGAAAGCCAGCAATTCGGCCTCTGTCATCGAGGCGAAATTGTGCTGCGGTGCGGTACAGCTGACCACACCCACAGTCAGTAGAAGGCTCAACGGGGCGCGCATCGCCCGCCAGAGCTCATCAGTTGCTGTTGGTCGACAAGCAGAAAACACTAGTTAAAAGGCCTGCCAACAGACATGGTCTGAATGATCTGCTGGGTTCGAAAGTTATGCTCCACCCAGTCCTGCACCGTTCGGCACTCTCGACGACGAATCCGGGACCCCGTTCGCACCTTGCCTTCTTCGCAGTAGATCTGGTCCATGACAGGTTTGTCCCGATTGTATGCGAGCAGTTCAGATTCACTCATGGTGCGGAACCGGACCGGCTGCTGAGCACAGGACACCATCAGGGCACCGGCGACCAAACAGAAAACGCTCAATTTCGTCATCATCAACTCGACCTGCTAAGCCTGGAACTTTTCAATCCAAGATCTCAGGGCAGAGTATAGCCTTAATTGGCAGCCCTTGAGAGGGTAAATCGCACCGGAGGGCCAGTACCATCCACCGCTTATCTCAACCAAGTCGGTTAGACACCGCTACTGCCACTGATAGGCTCTTGGCATTTCACACGTCGTGAATTAGTCTGTCCAGCAATAGAAAGTTGTCTTTTTCCAAGGCGACTCCAGCAACAAGCCGTCAGGCCAGCTATCGGCTATCAAGGGAGAAAATCATGTTAAAGCGTCGTCCACAATTCGCCACTCAGCAGGCGCTTCGGAAATTTCGGTTACCGCCAGCGTCTCGGCTGCTGTCCGTCATTCTGATGAGTCTGGTTCCGGCGCTGGGCAGCGCCCAGGACGTTGAGCCCGATGAACTGGGTTTCGTCATCGGGACCCCTGAGGTTCTCGAGCCTGCTGAAGGCGCCCGAAGCGTGGTCATATATGGCAACCCTTCAGAACCCGGCATGTATGTCATGCGGATTACCTTCGCACCCGGCACTGGGAGCCGGCCGCATTTTCACAGCACAGCGCGGTACATTACGGTAATCAAAGGCACCTGGTACACCTCTTGGGGTCCGGAGGCTGACATCTATGACCCGGATAACATGACAGCAGTGCCGGAGGGTACTTTTATCTACCAGCCACCCGGCGGACACCACTACGACATGGCCAAGGATGAGGAAGTTACGGTTCAGATTATGGGTATCGGGCCCGTAGTCACCACCTCCATTCCACAGCCGGGCGATTAACCGGCAGAGAGGCTGGCTTGCGGGAGCTCTTTTGCGGAAGCTTGGCTCACCACCCGGTCAGTCGGAGCTTACCTTGCCGACCCGCTCGGGCTTGCTGCACGTCGCCCGGGCAGAGCGGGTTCAACAAGCCTGGTCGCCACAGGTACGTCTTACCACCTGGCTACCCTAGGTGATTACTCGGACTGTACAGCCTCGACAAAGTCAGTGAGATTGGCAAGCTCGGTTGAACCACTGGCCAACTGCACCCCGCCGCCATGGCCGATGCCCTGCGGCTTGGACAGGATCAGGCTGGCGCCGCTGGGCACATTCCTGATGAAATCCACCATTTCGTTGTAGTTAAGCGTCATATAGTTGTCTACCGAACTTCTGACGAATACCAAACGGGTATTGCCCGAAGCACCCCCACTGACATGGCAGCTGACACAGCGGGACTGAACGATCGGTGCAGAAATCGACGCATTGTAGAGCGTCAAACTGGCCGGTTCGGCCGGGGGCTCAGTGCCGATCGCCACCGTGACAGGAGCTCCGCTGAAGAAAAGTTCTCCGGGCACAGCGGACGTGTCATAGGCAAAGAAAATACTCAGGGTAAGGCCGGCAGCGCCAGCAGGCCCGAGCGGCACATCGTCAACAATCGTCAGCGGCTCAACCGATGCCAGCGTTTTATCCGGACTCGCAGCCTGCAGGGTGGAAAGCTCCAGATTCCAGGCCTGATAGTTGCCCTCGGAATCGCGGTACAGATAATCCTCACCAAGCAAGACCACAATGTAGAGGTTTCCAACGGTGTTGATATGCGCTTGCTCGACCTGAATCGAGCCCGAGATATCCAGCGGCGTATTGAAATCAAAGCTGCTGCCGTAGGTTTCTCCATTATCTGCCGAAGCGCCTCCGAAGAATCTTGCCGTGGTCGGGTTCCCGGATGCCGACGAGGGAGACGCCAGCTCTGGCAACTCTTGCCCCAGTGCATACCAAGGGCCAAACGTGGCCAACAGCATGATCAGTGCTCTTTGCATCTGCATCCCGCCCGTCCTGTTGTTCTGTTTTACCATGTCTGATTGCTCCTTTCGCGCCCGCCTCCGATGAAGTGGCTCTCGATCAGTTTGTTGGTGCCTTGGCAAATCCCGCGCTGCCTGAAACACGGGCCCCTGATCTTTATTACGCACCAGCCGCCGTTGGGTTTACTTCGCCATAGATGCGCGTGCAGGTGATGCACTACGACGGCACTCAGCCGTCAGCCATCGGGGATACGATCATGAAGGTCGCATTGGCCTTAGCGACCAGCTTGTCATCACTGTGCACGGCAATCTCAGTTCGAAACAGTGCTTTACCGGCGTGAATCACCTGGGCGGTCGCCACCAGCGTATCACCCAGCGGCGGGCGAATGAATGCAATATTGAGATCGGTGGTAGCCGAAGCTTTCCCCTCAGGACGCAGTGTCCGGACCGCTGCGCCGGCGGCAGTATCCGCAAGAGAGGTAAGCACGCCGCCATGCACTCTGCCTCCATTGTTCAGATGATGGTCCATCAACGTCATTGAACAGACTGCCCGTCCGGCTGCTAATTCACCGATCTGAATCCCCAGAAAATCGCCGTAGGGACTCATCACCAGCGGCTCCTCTTGTTCGCTCAATCTGTTCTCCCAGTTGGTCCCGGACCCGGATCAGTCCTTGTGTTGTTCCAAATCGCGCTGCGATTTCTTGAAGGCGAGCTTTTGCTGCCGACGCTGCTCGATAGTCGCCTGCACAGGGTGACCAAGATGCTCCTCACCTCGACGCTGCGCCAGTTCAATCTGCCGTTCCCGTTCGGCATACCGCTGGCGCTGTTCCGGCGATTGTGTACCAAGGCAATGGTGGCAACTGACGCCCGGCTGATACTCTTCCCTTTGTTTGTCCTGCTCCGTAATCGGCATTCGGCAGGCATGACACTGATCAAAGGAACCTCGCTCCAGCTGGTGATTTACCGTCACTCGGTTATCAAACACAAAACACTCGCCTTCCCATTTGCTTTCCGGTTCCGGCACCTCCTCGAGGTACTTCAGAATCCCGCCTTTAAGGTGGTAGACCTCTTCAAATCCCTGCTCACGAAGATACGCCGTGGATTTTTCACAGCGAATGCCTCCGGTGCAAAACATTGCGACTTTTTTGTGCTTGCCGGGATCGAGCTGTTTTTTGACATAGTCAGGAAATTCGCGAAAGGAATCAGTACCCGGATTGACCGCCCCGGCAAAGGATCCAATTTCAACTTCATACTTGTTTCGAGTATCCAGCAGCAGAACCTCAGGATCTGAAATCAACTCGTTCCAATCCCGGGCTTCCACGTAAGTACCGACAATCTTATTCGGGTCGATGCCGGCAACCCCCATGGTTACAATTTCTTTCTTCAGTTTGACTTTGGTCCGATAAAAAGGATTTTCATCCACGTAGGACTCTTTGACTTCAAGACCGGCAAAACGCGAGTCTTGCCGCAGGAAGCCGAGCACCCGGTCTATACCTGCCCGGGGACCTGCAATCGTGCCGTTGATCCCTTCAGTCGCAAGCAGCAGTGTGCCGCGCACCTCAGCGGCGAGCAGACAATCCAGCAAGGGTTGCCGGAAGCTTTCAAATTCGGGAAATCGCGCAAAGCGATAAAGCGCAGCGACCACCACGCCGGGAGTTGTCTCAGTCATACAGTAGCCTCATTGCTGCCCGGAACGTAAAACCGGAGCAATTGACCAGAAGTCTATCAACAATTCCCTCAGACCTGTTAATCTGAGCGCAGGCTTAAGCGCTTTTGATCAAACCCGGGAGCTGACTTGGATACGGCAAATATACTGATCGGATTCGCGGAAATCGCCATTGCGCTGGCAGGTTTCACCACGATTTCCACAATCATCGTCAGAATCAGTGACAGCACCTCAAGGAACTTGCTTGCAGTGCGGTTGAAGACCATTCTTCTTTTCAGCATTCATCTGGTTCTGCTTGCGATTGCACCGACTGTGCTGTTTCAGCTGCAACCGGAAGGTGATCATTACTGGCGCTGTTCAGCATTGCTGTCACTGTGCGCGGGCATCATCGTCGCTGCGATAGGATTCATCAGGCTCATGCCCACAACCATCAACGATCCCAAGAACTCCTGGCTGCAAACGATAAGCGTGACCCTGCTGGGCACTGTAAGCCTGGTGACAGGCTGGCTGGCCTACGCAGGCAATCACCCTGCGTTCTGGTACTTCGCTACTCTGGCGCTGATCCTCGGCGCCAATCTGGTCATGCTGGCTGGGCTGATCCTCTCTTTTCCCATATTCGACGTACACCGCAAGTCAGAGTCACGAGAATAGGCAGAGCGCAACAGTCCGGCAAAGCAACCCGGTAGACGCGCTCAGCGCGAGCGGCTTCATTGTCAGCAACGGCGCACTCTGTCCGCCCTGAAAAAAACCGGGCTGTCAGACAATCTCCGACGCCAGAGCCGGCCATGGCTGACTGACGTTCTGTTATGATGACTGAATCAGGCACCGCAACCGGAATCTCAGCCATCATGCGTGAGCTCTCTGAACCAACTGAACTCTCTGAGCTCTCTGAGCTGCTGCCGGACGCACGAGACGGCCTCAACCGCAAAGAGCGCATTGTGCTGTATTGTCTGATGCAAACTCAGAAAGAATTCAGAGATCGTAATGTACCTACCATTACGCTGTACGGCCGGGTTCTGGAACACATCGATATGGGTGAGGCTGAATTCCAGCACATCTTGGCCAAGATGACAGGACTGACGCGGAATTCGGATGATCCCACCAGGTCTGACTGACAGCTTGCCGAGCCGCTAATTCCTTAAATCGAATGAACCCGCCAGACATACGCTCTTGATCGGATGCTGCAACACAAAGACCCTTGCAGCGCAGGAAACAACAGTATTTATCTGGAAGCAGACTATGACTCGCATCTCATGGTCACTTTGGCACGAAGGGTATGAATGGTACGAAACGTTTGAGGGCCAACAGCGCGCACTTGCACTGCCCGCTCTCCGTTCAGGCACGACATCGACGCTGACTCACAAGCCGGTGCAGTGCGGCAGGCTATCAGCTCGGCTCAGGCTCGGCATAGACAATACCGAGCAAGCCTGCGACGAACTAGCTGACTACCGGCAGGTGGGACGGTGCGCCCCACTCCGCCCAGCTGCCGTCATAGACTGACAAATTTCGATAACCCAGCTCCCAGGCAGCCAGAGTGAGTACACAGGCAGTAATCCCTGACCCGCAGCTCGTGATCACCTGTTGCTCCAGGGTCGCCCGGTCAAGGAACAGTTTTCGAAGCTCCTCCGGCGGGCGCAACCGACCGGCCTCGAGCACGTCGGGAAAAGGCAGATTGCGGGCGGAAGGCATATGCCCTCCCCTGACGCCGGGTCTTGGCTCGGGCGCCGTACCGGCGAATCTGCCAGCTGAACGCGCGTCAATGATCTGCTTCTGTGGGTCGTCGATCGCCGCCAGCACCATTTCAAAATCACAGAACAGTCCTTCCTGCTCAGCAGGCTCAAAATTACCCGGACCGGGAGCCTCAGCGAGGGCATCGGTCACCGGATAAGCGTCAGCGAGCCAGGCCGGAAGCCCCCCGTCAAGCACGAACACCTTGTCATGCCCCATCGCTTTGAACATCCACCAGGCGCGCGGACTGGCATAGAGACCCACATCGTCATAGACAACCAGGGTGTCTTCATTGTTGATACCCAGCGCCTGCACTTTTTCCTGAAACAGCGCGGCAGACGGCATCATATGAGGGAGTGCAGTGTTGGGCTTACATACCTGTTGGTCGTAATCAAACCGGCGGGCGCCAGCGATTGCGGTAAATTTGTTCTCGCTGTTGTAAGAGACAAACCCCGGCACCACAGGCGGCACCGAGGCGTCCAGCACCACAAGGTTTTCATCACTCAGATGCCGGAACAGCCAGCCAACATCAACCAGCGCTGATTCTGTCATGACAGGGGTCCTTACAGAATGTGCTGCTCAAAACCTCGATCCGCCTCAGAGGCGATTCCTGAATTCTCGCAGCTTGGCTTTAATTTTAGAGGCGTTCTCAGGGCCCATTCGAATAAGCAGCTTGTGGACTTCCTGAAGATTTTCAATACTCGCGTCCGCATACAGAAACATCACCGACGGTTTGACCAGCTGATAGGGCCCTTCGACTTCTTCGGCGGCGAGAACGGCGTTTATCGCAGAGCGCAGCGTGTCATCGAAACTCTGATTGCGAAATCCTATCTCCGCATACGCCTGCTGAAACAGCGGAGACAAGAATCGGTACAGGGCATACGAGGCATCAGTATCAAGCGCGGTGAAAGTCTCAACCACTTCATTGAACCGGTCATAAGAGGCGTCATCCATGACAAAAAGGTTGGCGTCGATATTTCTGACCTGCATGTCTGTGCCGATCGGCTTATAGGGAACCCCCGTCTGTGGATACTCGCCGCGACTGATGTTCTCTACCAGAGCAACGAATTTGCGCACAATCTGGTCACTCACCAGAAAATCGATTACGGCTGCACCACCGGAAATCTCACGCAGCTCCTCAAACACAAACGTATCGCTCTCATTAAGGCTCGGCAGGGGCGCTGCGGCAGGCGTCTCAGGTTCAACCTGCACAGGGCTGCTGGCAACCTCTGTGGGCAACGGTTCAACGATCGGCTCAGCCGCCGGTGGAGCGACCGGGTCTGTCTGCGGCTGAAGCCTGATTTCAGGCAAGATGCTGTTATCAGCTGGTGTGATCGCTCTTGAAGGCGGGCTCGGGCTTTGGACCGGCTCGACAGGCGGCGCAATCACCACGGTGGTCGTGCCACCCTGTGACGCATCGAAGGTCAACGCCAGATAGACAAGGCCCAGAAGCGTCACCACCGCAACACCGGCAATCGTAAATAAACCCGCTTTTTTCATTCCGAACTCCTGAGTGCGGCTCAATTCTGTCACAGGGGCTGGGTCGCCTCAAGCAACGCACCGGTGCAGCTTGCAGTCCTTATTAGACTTACAGTCATCGAAAAAGTTTTAGGTTGCCTAATGTAAAAACCCGGTAGCAGACCTGCTACCGGGTTTTCAAGGATTGGTTGCCCGGCAGCGGGCCGGGGTCCTCAGTTGGCTGGCTCTTAATGCTTGGGAAAGCCGAGATCGTTCATAGTCTGCACAAGGTCCCTGCCAGCGGTAGCCGGATTGGTTTCCTTGTCTATCTTCAGAACGGTGCCATCTGCACCAATATAATAGGTCCAGCGATTGGCAAATCCGACACCCATCAGGGCGCCGTAGGCATCTACCATCTCTTTACTGGGGTCAGCGAGGATTGGAAAGTTAGCCTCATGCTCTGCGGCAAAGGCAGTGTTGTCTTCCAGTGTGTCGACACTGGCCATGAAGTATGCAACGTCAAAATTCTGAATTTCTCTGGCACTGTCACGCAGCGCTTTACATTGCATAGTTCAGCCGCCGGTAAAGGCTTTGGGAAAGAAGGCAATCACCACCGGCTTTTCACCCAGAAACTGGGAAAGGCTGTAGGTGCTGCCGTCTGAAGCAGCCAGTGAAAAATCCGGTGCTTTGTCACCGACTTCCAGAGCTGCCGCAAATTGGCTTCCGAGCGCCGCTGAAGCCACCAGGGCAGTCAGCAGAGCGCGTGCGAAGCGCTTGGCAAGGTGAGACATAACGTACTCCATAGTTATTAAAAATCGACGAGCCTCTCGACGATCGCTCCTTTGTACCCTGATCAGCCGGAAAATTCCAGCAAAACCGGGGCTTTCGGGCAGTACGACGATACCGCATCGAGCGATCAGAACAGAAACCCGCTGGGTCTGACACGGCGCAGTGCATCTGCCTCGGTTTGCAGCTGCCTGACGACGGCATCAAATTCTTGTTTCTCGGAGACAGAGAGCCGGCTGTCAGAACTGTACAGTTTACGCATTCTCTCCAGCGAACGATCAATCGCACTGGTATGGCGGTACAGCGCCATTCGTTTGGCTTCCTGCTGCGACTGCCGGTAGCGGGGGTTTTCTACCTGAACATTGACGCACTGTCTGACCACCTGACCCGCGGCATTGCGTCGGTTCTGGCAACGGGACTGTGTAATGTACTGGCTTTCAGTACCCTGAAAATAATTATAGGGAGTGCTCGCAATATTGCGCGCCATCACAATATCTGCCTGCGATTTCCCCTGAAGCAATGCCATCATTCCCCGCGCATCCGCACCGGCTTCGCGCTCCAGTCCCGATATGACGAACTCATAAAAACTGCTCAGATCCTCCGTGGTATTCATCAGCCCCCGGGAATTTTGTTGCAGCAGATTCTCCCTGATTACCCTGAGCTTCCACTTCCCGTAATCTTGCGCGGCTGACAGATATTGCCGGTCACTGAGAGCATACAGCCGTTGGGAGATGTGATGAGTTAGGTGCGCAAGATCATCAACTTCCTGCCACTGCTGAGTGCGCGACCTGGCGTCAATCAAGGCCTGTATGAGGGGTAACTGCTGCTCGCTGTACAGACCGGAATTTATCCGGACTATCTGCAGTGCTTCGCCGAGCGCCCCGGCAGCGCTCTCATAATCTTCCAGTTCCAGATAGAGACGCGCCACGTCATCGTAAGCTTCAATGAGCGATTGATCATAAATTCCTTGCTGGCTCTGCAGTTCAACAATGGCTTCCTGGCGCCTGGCGAGTTCCCCGGCGAGCTCCTGCAAACGGGCTTCTTTTGCAGCCTGCTGGCGGGCCAGTTTTTCTGCCCTGATCTGGGCAGCTTTGGCAGCTGCCTGATCCTCTTCGAAACCCACATGGGCTCCGCCGGACTGCCCCCAGACAGAAGCAGACAGACTGACAGAAAAAATCAGCCATGCGATAAACTTCAGAGCAACCGCATTACCTGGAAAAACCAACCTGTTCATCACACAAGCAGACACCGGTGAAACCTCACATCGCTCTCAATTCCCTGCCAACCTAACGGACCGCCATGAATGCCTGCTGAACCGGGTCACGAATGCCTTCACGATCTGCTCTTCAAAAGGTCGCTATCGGGTTCAGCGGCGAACCGGTGCCGCCGTTGACCCGAAGCGGTGCTGTCGTAAATAAAAATTCTACCCGCCCTTCTCTCACCGCCTCGGCCGCAACAGCTTCCAGATCCAGATTGTCGAAAATAGGCATGCCAAGCGCGACCAAAATCAGGGCATGGACAGGAGAATCGTAGCCTTCGACCAGTGACGGCTTCACGTCAAGGGCAGAGTCACTCCCAATCAAAGCCACATCTCTTTCTTTGAACCACGCCACGGTACTGGCATGCAAACCTGCAGAGTCAGCGGCCAGATTCCACGGGCCAAGCGCTTCTCTGCGCGCCCAGCGTCCAGTTCGGATCAGCACAATATCACCCGAGCCGACCGTGATTCCGTGCGTCGACTCCCATTCATCCAGCCACTCTGGCGTGATGGCCGTGCCATTTTCCAGCCAGTCAACACCTCGCAACCTGGGAAAGTCCATCACAATGCCCCGCCCGAAAATGCCGTCTTGCATCGCCTGAATCGAGAGCTGCGCACAACCTTCTTCGGTCACTTCATCTTCTGAATAGCCGTTATACATCGTGCCAAACTGGAAGCGATGACAGAGCGCGTCCAGATGTGAATGCGCATAACCATGGTAGGACACTCCGATAAAGTCTCCGGACCAGGGACCCGGACTGCTGCCAATAGAGGTCATACGATGCTCATACGGGCTGAAGTTGTCTGCAGTACGTTCCTCGAGCACCTCATGGGCCATTGAAACAGAGTTTCCGGACTGCACCAGTCGGGCAGCTCTGATGCGTGTCTCAGGGGTGATCAGGTTCACGGTACCCTTCTGATCAGTCTCCCCCCAACGCCCCCAGTTCGACAGTTGAGTAAACAAAGCGTCTGCTTGCGCTTCGGACATGTTCTGAGCGTTGAGAGGCACGCCCCAGACCATCAAAAAGAGGAACAGAAAATAAGTGCGTATCTGGTACATGAGTATCTCCCTGAATTCGCCCCTCTGCTGAGGGCACCGCTGCTCCGGCCAGAGCGACTGCCCGGTACAGTCAGACTCAATTTTGGTCAAGCCCGCCTGAAACCGCAAGTCACTGCGCAGGTGAGATGAAAAATCACGCACTGCAACAAGCCAGCCGGTTTCCATGCGCACGCTCACCGGTCTTCCGAACCCAGCGTTCGGGCTACGGCCGCCGCACTACCCGGGTCCGACGTTGTCGACATCCAGCGAAAACTGGGCTTCCGTGCCGTTGACATTAACACGGTAGGTGCCTGCAGACAGGCCGAACACATTCAGGGCGACGGAGAGCTCAAAAGGATCGAGTACCGCGATGCAGGTTTCCGCCGGCCCCAGTGACGTTTCCGCGATCACGACAGTGAACAGGTCACCTTCACGGGATACGGCCACGGGCTGCAACTCGACGCAGGGCACAGATTTGTTCCCCGCTACCGTAATTGAGACCTGAACAGGAAACGACTCCAGAAGCAGCACCTCAACAGAATCCACCATCACGAGATTCTGCAGCGTAGCGTCCACCACACTCAGACTGCCATCCGGATTCGTACTCAGTTTGACGTCAGCGAAGTAGGCAGGACCGTCCTGCCCAAGGGCAACAGCCTGCGGAATCTGTAGCGACTGATTCTGGTAAATCGCAGGCTGGGCATTGCTCTGTGCCAGCCAGGCAAAGGCAATAAGACCGGTCAGGGTGAGTTTGACCATGTCGCGTTTCTCCTAAGCAAACAATCTGATTGAACTTTCCGATCCAGGCAATCGGCCTGCCGGCCGATTAACAGTAACATGCCTCTGACCGGCTGTATCGGGAACACTAACCCTGCAAAAGGAAGAAAACGAGCAGCCAGCAACGCACGTGTGACTCTGATCACCGCACTGGAGCAGTTTTTTGCCAGCGCAAACCCGTCTGTGTCTGTGTTTGAACAGCATCACAATCCGCAGTTTTTAGTCGACAGCAACGCCAGGGCTTTCCACCTGTCAATCCGGCCTGTAAAAGATGTCCCGCGAGTGGATGCTCTGCGCGTCTCATGACAAACGGCCGAACCTACGCTAACCTGCGACTGAACAAAACTCTGGCTGATGATGACCGCCTACCGGGCACCGCAGAACCAGACACCATCCTACCGAGGTTAATGTCATGAGAACATCAGGATCCCTCACAAGCCGCAGCCTGATCGCCCTGAGTGTGTGCGTCCTGTCTGCATTGCCGGCATCAGGTCAAGACAGCATTGAATGGATGACCCTGGGCAGTGATTATGCGCACACCCGTTCCACCGCAGCGGCGCAGATTACCGCAGAGAATTTTGCAGACCTGTCAGTCGTCTGGGAGTGGGACGGCGCCAGTTTTGAAGCGCAGAGTGGACGCTCAACGCCCAGCTATATTAACGGAAGACTTTACACAGTGGCCGGCGCCCGCCGCCATGTGGTCGCGATTGATCCGGAGTCGGGCGCCACAATCTGGTCCTACCGGGAGCCGGACACGGAGCGCTGGGAGTACTCGATGCGGGCTGACTACGGCAAGGGGGTAGGCTACGCGAGCATCGACGGTCAGGACATCATCTATACCATCTCACCCGGCTTCTTTCTGACTGCGCTCGATGCGGAAACCGGTCAGCCACTGCAGGGCTTTGGCGAGCCGGTACCTATTGAGGGTTTTCCGGAAACCGGCGTGGTGGATCTTCTCAAGGATCTGGGACATCCCTATGACCCCTATGAAGGCCTTCCTCTGGAACGCGGCTACATCACGTCTTCCTCACCACCCATTGTGGTCAATGACACGATCATCGTCGGCAATTCCGCCGAACAGGGATACCATCAGTCACGAATTGAGAATGTGCCGGGCGATATTCTTGCCTACGACGCGAGGACCGGCCACTTCAAGTGGAAGTTCAACGTAATTCCCAAACCCGGCGAATTCGGCCACGAGACCTGGGAGAACGATGCCTGGCAATATACCGGTGACATCTCGTCCTGGGCCCCTCTTTCCGCCGATCCGGCGCTCGACCTGGTCTATATCCCGACCAATGGCGTCACCATAGACTATTACGGGGGACACCACCCCGGTGACAATCTGTACAGCACCAGCCTGATTGCGCTTAAGGCCGCCACCGGAGAGCGGGCCTGGCATTTCCAGATGGTTCATCACGATATCTGGAACTACGACACACCGACGGCGCCTATTCTGTTGGACATTGAAACCAGTCAGGGCCCCACCCCCATCGTGGCGCAGGCAACGAAGCAGGGATATACCTATGTGTTCAACCGGGAAACCGGTGAGCCGATCTGGCCCATAAACGAAGTAGCGATGCCGGCCTCGCCTGTACCCGGCGAGCAGCTGGCCGCCACGCAGCCAATTCCCAGCAAACCTGCACCTTTTGAATACGTGGGTTCGAGCGAGGAGTTACTCGCAGACTATACGCCAGAAATCAAACAGCAGGCTCTCTCTGCCGTTGCCGACTACATCATGGGTCCCGTTTTCAATCCGCCGATCCAGCGGGATAATCCCGAGGGGGCAATCGCCGCGCTGATGTGCCCCTCAGGCGCAGTGAATATCACGCATCCCCCCGCAGCGGATCCAAAAAGCGGCATCATGTATATCATGTCACGTTACAGCTGCGGCAGCCGTTTTCTGGTAACCGGTGAAGAAGCTGACACCTATTACGAGGCACCCACCGGCGTTACCCTGTCCCGCTATGCCGCCTCCGGCACCGGCCGACCTCCACGTCATCCGGCAGGGATCCCGGTATTCAAACCTCCGTACAGCCGGATCACAGCCATAGACATGAACACCGGCGAACACCTCTGGTGGAAACCCGCTGGCTATACACCGGACCGGATTAAAAACCTGCCAGCGCTTGCTGGGGTGGAGATCGGCAACACCGGATCCGGCGCAGTCGGACAGCTGCTGGTGACCGATTCACTGCTGATCTACAGCAACATCACCAGTGATGGGACACCACACCTATTCGCTTTGGACAAACAAACCGGCGAGGAACTGGCCCGGGTTCCGGTACCGGCAGCCTCTCGCTACGGCATGAGCTCATGGGTGCATGACGGCAAGCAGTACCTCATTCTGCAAACCGGCAGCACCTTAACCGCGTTAACGCTTCCCTAACGACACCTAACTGACAACAATCGAGGATTCAATCGATGAACAGAACCCTAATCTTTTCTTCCGCCGCACTGCTTGCTGCAGCAGCGAGCTTCACCAGCGTGAATTCGCAACAAAATGAAATGAGTTTCTTCATTACCAGCGTTGGCTCCGGTGACGGCGCCAATCTCGGCGGTCTGGCCGGCGCTGATGCCCACTGCCAGCAGCTCGCTGAGGCTGCGGGCTCAAGCGGCAAAACCTGGCGGGCCTATTTGAGCGCTCACGCTGATGGCAGTGCGCCGGCAGTGGATGCCAGGAACCGGATTGGCTTTGGACCCTGGTACAATGCTGAGGGAGTCCAGGTCGCTTCAGGCATCAATAATCTTCACAGTGTCAACAACAATCTCAACAAGCAAACCGCACTGACGGAAAATGGCGCGACGGTAAACGGTCGGGGCGATTCTCCGAATCAGCATGACATTCTCACCGGCTCAACCCTGGACGGTCGCGAACTCGAGGACGGTGCGAACCATACCTGCAGCAACTGGACCAGCAACGGCTCCGGCTCCGCGCACGTCGGGCATTTTGACCGCACCGGCGGCGGGCAGAATCCCACTTCGTGGAACAGCGCCCACGGATCAAGGGGTTGCAGCCAGAGTGATCTGGTTGGAACAGGCGGCAACGGCTACTTCTACTGTTTTGCCATCGACTAGCCCGATTTCGGTCTTCGTTAACCGGGACCATCGGGATCACCGGGAAGGTAGAGGGTACGCTCAGGCCTCTGATCGTACCCTCTCTCAAGCCCTGCCGATCGGCAGAGCAGAGCGCTAACAATATGAACCCCCTCAGCAGGGGTTGCGCCTGTTGAAGACAACCCCGGTGCAGGGAGAATGAGCGTGATCAAGTTATATGGATTTGGTGAGTCAAGATCCTTCAGATGTCTCTGGGCACTCGAAGAAGCAGGACTGCCCTATGAGTACATCAGCACGAAACTGCGAACGGACGCGGCGGATCCGGCAAGTGCTCAGCATCCTGGCTATTTGCAGCTGAATGTTCAGGGAAAGGTGCCCACTCTGCATAATGACGGGCTGGTACTGACTGAATCTATTGCGATCCTCCACTATATCGCGCGCTGCGCCCCGGAATCCGGTCTGCTTCCCAACGCCAGCATGGATGTTTATGCCCGGCTTGATGAACTGACTTCCTTTGTCCTTGCTGAGTTGGAACAGCCCTTGTGGAGTAAGGGAAAACATACGTTTGCCCTGCCTGCGGAGCAGCGCGTACCGCAGATGCTTGAGACGGCAAAATTCGAATTCAAGAAAGCGGTGACCACTCTCGATCACATGCTGCCTGAATCAGAGTTTGCAGTGGCTGACTCCTTCACTCTGGTTGATATCCTGCTTGCCCAGACCTTCAACTGGGCCATCCGCTTTCAATTCGAGGTTCCTGCGCGCTTTGTCACGCTACGGGACCGGCACTATAAACGACCGGCGGCGCAAAGAGCTCTGAATGTCGCTGGCTGAAACATGATTATTCGCATCTTGATAATCACGGCGGGCCTGTCTTTTGTCGCTGACGCCAGCCTCGCCCAGAACTTATCCGCGGAGCAGATCAGTGACCAAAATCTGGATTTTTTTCTCATACAGGCGTTTAACAGCAAAGACGCCAGATCACGCCTTGCCCTGAATCACATTGGCATTCAGGGGCAAAAGCAGGAAGCGGGGTTTCTGGTTACGAGCGTTCTGGAAGGCTATCCAGCCCATAGGGCCGGACTGAATCGCGGCGACATTATCACGTCAATTGATGGTCAGCCATTTGATCCGGTTACCGGTTTTAACCGGGCTGCTGCTTTTGCGCCTGAGCTGACGAGTCGTTTGCTCAGCGTTCTTCGTAATACTGATCTTTTTGAAGTATCCGTAACGCCGGTTTACGAAAATCTCTATGACAGTTTTCGCAGCGCGAACAGCGCCAGTCTCCAGCAGTTCAGTGCGGGTAACAAAATTATCGGATACCTACATCTTTGGGGGCTGTCCCGCAGCAGTCATGATCTCATATTGATCCAGTTGCTGATGCAGGAGCTCGCCCAATGCGATGGCATCATCCTGGATTTACGCGACAGCTATGGCTTTCTCGACCCGGAGCACCTGCAAGTATTATTAACCAATTATTCCAACATAAACGTCACCGATGCATCGGGCTGGCTGACATCAATCAATAATACTGCGAGCTCGATTGACAGCAACCCCTACCGCAGACCGCTTGCGATTCTGATCAACGAACGGACTCGCGGAGGGCCGGAAATATTGGCCTATGAAACCAGCAAACTTGAGCGCATCGTCAGCCTGGGTAGCGCGACTCCGGGTCGCATTGGCAGCTACGAGCAAGCCGGTGATTCCGGCGCGTTTAACTACAGGCCGGCGGACTCCACCCGAATCGATGGACAGCACTTTGAAGGCATCGGTCTGCAGCCTGAAAGCGTCCTGGAGTGGCCACTCAGTGAAATCCGCAGGGATGACCCGCAGTTCGAGGCAGCTGTGACGCTGCTGCTCGGGATAATCTGACAACCGGTCTAGGAGTCCTCTTCACCCGCCCAGGAGATTTGCTGGTAATCGAACCCGAGCTCCAAAGTGGGTTTGATAACTTCAAAATAGGGAGACAGGTCAAAATCCCTTGGCGTGAAGTGTGAGAAATGGCGCCGGTAGTAGACCGGAACCTCACCCTCGACACCGACTTCCGGCCCTAAAACAGGCAGTATCGGGTAATTGATAGACTGAAACGATTCAGCGATCAGCGTAGAGCAAATCGCTCTGGTCGGTTCACCGCTGCCCAGCCCGATCATCGCGCGCCGCCAGCGGTTCGGCACCGCCGGCTTCTGAATCAGAAATCTGACCAGATCCCAGACATTCTTGAGATCGTAGGTATGACCCAACCGGGATCTGGCGTGACGAATCAGTCTGAGGCGATCCTGATCCGTAAGTCTGACCGGACGGCATATCCGCAAATTGAAACCCGAGTAGTGCTGCAGCGGAATTAACCTGACCCCCTCCTGCAGATCCGCCTCCAGCAGGCAGGGCTCATGGGAACTTGAGCCGGACTCACCTACAAACAGACAGGCGTGTGACCAGGAGGATTGGGTCAGATACTTAATTGCAACGCTGATTCGCGTTCCACCCTCAACCAGGACCACATCACCCGGTCGCAAAATCTCCGCAACGGCGTCAACAGTCACTGTGTCGAGCCGCCGGTAGCCCGAGAGCGTTTTGCTGAGAAAAGCCGCCAGCTGATTGCCGATTGCGTGTCTGAATCCCAAGACTGCTCCTGCTCCTACTTCTAGCTCTTTGTGAATCTGGTTATACTCTGGGCCCGCAGTGTAATTCAATCAATCCGGCAGAAACAGGAGCAGCACCATGACTACGGCCTATAACAAGTTCTTCATTAACGGTGAGTGGGTCGAGCCTGACCGCCCCACACTGGAAGTGATCAATCCGGCCACCGAAGAGCCTTTCGCCACCATATCCATGGGCACGGCCGACGATGTAGACGCAGCGGCCAAAGCGGCCAAAGCCGCGTTTGCTTCCTGGTCAACCTCTAGCATCGAGACCCGTAAGACCGTACTGGGAAACATTATTGCGGGATTGAAAGCCAGAAGTGAAGAAATGGCGGTCGCGATCTCCACAGAAATGGGCGCACCGATGGGATTGTCGAAAACCGCGCAGGTCGGCAGTGGTATGGGGCACTTTATGACCGCGCTGAAAATCCTTGAAAATTTCGACTTTGAGGAAACGCGCGGCAGCACCAAGATCGTCAAAGAACCTGCCGGGGTCTGCGGCTTTATTACCCCCTGGAACTGGCCGCTGAATCAGATTGCCTGCAAAGTGGCGCCTGCGATTGCCGCCGGATGCACCATGGTTCTGAAACCTTCGGAAATCGCGCCGGTCAGCGCCTACATCCTGGCAGAGGTGATCGCTGAATCGGGCTTACCGGCAGGCGTCTTCAATCTCGTCAATGGCGACGGACCTGCTGTGGGTTCAGCGATCTCAGCCCACCCGGACATCGATTTGGTGTCTTTCACCGGATCAACCAGAGCAGGCCGCGAGGTTGCTCGCGCCGCTGCCGACGGAATCAAGCGAGTCACTCAGGAGCTTGGTGGCAAATCGGCAAATATCATTCTTGAGGACGTCGCTGACTTTGCGAAGGCGGTTGCCGGCGGCGTTGCCGGCTGTTTTGGTAACAGCGGCCAGTCCTGCAATGCACCCACGCGCATGCTGGTACCGGCAGCGCGAATGGCGGAGGCAATCGAAGTAGCCAAAGTCGCCGCAGCCAAAGCCACTGTCGGAGACCCTCAGGATGAAAGCACCCGCTTGGGTCCGGTTGTCAGCGAAATGCAATACACCAAGATTCAGGGTCTGATAGCGAAGGGCGTTGAAGAAGGTGCTGACCTGATCGCCGGAGGAACAGGCCGACCTGAAGGATTAGACAAAGGCTACTATGTCCAACCAACGGTGTTTGCGAATGTCACTAATGACATGACTATCGCAAGGGAAGAAATATTCGGACCGGTGCTGTCCATCATCGCCTACCAGGATGAAGAAGATGCGGTCAGAATAGCCAACGATACCGATTACGGATTGTCGGGATATGTCTCTGGTGAAGCGTCTCATGCGCAGGCGGTTGCACTTAAGTTACGCACCGGAAACGTTCACATTAACGGGGCAGGCCCTGATTTTGCCGCCCCTTTCGGTGGCTATAAGCAGTCTGGCAATGGTCGGGAATGGGGTATTGAAGGATTCGAAGAATACCTTGAAACCAAGGCCATCATGGGCGCAGCTTAGAGGCATAAGTGCAGCGCTTGAAATCCTTCTCGCACAATTGGGCAAACTATGAGTATTCAGAAATCTGCTATTGATCTTGGCATCATCACAAACAACCTCCATGCCATGCTCACCTTCTACGGTGAGCAGCTGGGCCTCGAAGTCGAATCGGTAATAGACATGCCGGGCGGCGGAGTTATGCACCGGTTCAAGGCCGGCGACAGTATCGTGAAAGTCATCGAAACAGACCCAAAACCCGATCTGACTGCCGCTCCTGGCGGCATTCGCGGGGCAACCGGATATCGCTACTGGACCCTGCACATAAGCGATCTTGAAGACAAGCTTGCCTCGCTCGAGGCGGCCGGCGTTAAAGTGGTAGTTCCCGCAAAAGAAATCCGGACCGGAATCACCATCGCGATCGTTGCTGATCCGGACGGAAATTGGGTCGAGCTACTCAATAATGCGGAGGGCTGACCTCTCAAAAATGTGCCGAGCAAGATGATTTGCCGGCGACACCGACAGGCAAGCAATAAAAAAGGGGCAATAGGCCCCTTTTTTATTGCGACAAAGCCCGATATCAGGACTCTACCAAATACTGCGAGCCTTCAGAGGAATGTCCAGCACATTGCCATCCGGCCGCCCCACATGAATGATGAAGGTTTCCGCATCCGGATGACTGTAGCCCAGGGTTGACATACCACCTTCGGTCACAGCTCGGAATTTGACGCTGCTGGCGGTGATTTCTTCCAACTCCATGGTCTGCGGAGATTCGGTGCGAGGCTTAAAACCCGGATCCCACTGCTGAATATTGAGCATCAGCGAGCCATCGACTTCTTCGATCGTAATCATCTCGAACATGCTGGTCGCGCCGCTTCCAGTCATTCGCACCATGGCCGCGATCGAACCGCCTTCTGTGGCAATCCAGTTTTCTTCCAACTGATTGGGGCCCAGCTGCCCCGCCCAGTTACCGGTCATCCAGTCCAGTTGATCAATCGTGGCAGGTGGGCCCGCTTGCAGCGTAGCCGGCAGGCTGAAGGCCGCACAAAGGACAGCGAAGGTACTCATAATCAGTTTTTTCATTCTCTACTCCGGATTAACGACTTGATAGTTTTTTATTACTCTGTTTCGACCCTGATTTTTGCCAGCCAGGCATCCAGAGACTCCCAGTTCATCCGGAACATATGCGGCGCACTGTCCAGGATGGCTGCATCCAGATCGACCCCTGCCTCTTCGAGAGCGGCAACCGTTTCGTCGAAGCGCTCTGCCCATCCCAACTGATCTTCACCGCCAATACGAAGATAGACCGGAAACCCCGCCAGGGGCTTGTTATCGAATGCGGAGGTCGACAGTGCCGGAACGGCAGCAACCCCGAGAAATCTCTCCGGGTTGCGACGGGCTATTTCCAGTGCCGACATGCCGCCATTAGAGATTCCGGCCAGTAGCGCTTTGCCGGGTGCCACATCGACACGCTGCTGTAGCTGATCAATCAGCATCAGAATTTTCTGATTATTTTCGTAACCGCGAAACGCCCGATTATTCGGCGATACCGGCACCGCAACTAACCATCCTCGCCGGGCAAACTCACTGCCCAGCCACTGTGAGGTATCCCGGGAAATAGAGAGATTCCCCGGGCCTCCGCCCATCAGAATAACAAGAGGGCTCAGCCTGTCCGTCGTTGCTGCAGGCTCAACGAGGAACGCCGTGAGCTGACTCCCATCTTCAAGCTCGATTCGCTCCTGAGCGTGGGCCCCGAGACCATGAGTACAAAGAGTCATGACACTCACAGCCACGATTGAGGCAAGCAGGTTTCTCAATTCGTCGGGTATCCGTCTCATGTCTTTCATTGCACCCCGCTGACCGCGCTACTTTTCCAGGTCGCGTTCAGCGCGGGCCTTGTAAGCATCTTCAAACCGCTCATGCAGACGCCGCATTCCGCCCAACCAGCGATCGTAGTCTTCTGTCTTGCGGCGCATGTAGGTCAGCACCTCAGGGTGAGGCAACACCAGAAATCGCTCTTCCGCGAGCGTTTCAACCACAGTATCCGCCAGCTGCTCAGGTTCCAGCATGCCATCAAGCCCCGCAACACCACCACCTTCTGACCCCGCGGTCATTGCGGTTCTGACAGCCTGCGGACAAAGGGCTGAGACCTTGATGCCGCGTTTGCCGTACGTAATTGAAAGCCATTCCGCGAAACCGATCGCCGCATGTTTCGTCACAGAATAGGGTGCGGAGCCTACCTGGCTGAGCAATCCGGCGGCAGAGGAAGTGTTCAGCAGATAACCCTCACCTCGCTCCAACATGCTGGGCAGTACCGCGCGGGCCGCAAAGACGTGGGACATGACGTTAACCTCCCAGATTTTCTGCCAGGCCTCAATGGCCACCTCTTCTCCGCCAGCGGTAAAAATCCCCGCATTTGCGCAGAATAGATCAATCTGACCAAACCGTTTAAGCGTCTCCTGAACGAGCGTGTTTACCGACTGCTCATTGCCCACATCACAAGGTACGGCCATGCCCTCTGTCTCATCTCCCAGAGCGGCAAGCGTTTCCGCCATACCTACCGTATCGATATCGGAAACGACCACGGCCTTTGCGCCTTCTTTGGCGAAACGTTCACACAAAGCACGGCCGATTCCACTGGCGGCACCGGTCACGACAACAACCTTATCCCTGATTTCCATTAAGTATTCCCTTGCTGTTTTCTTTTAAGTTCTTGTTAGGCCTGCATCAAAGCTGTGAGTCGTTCACTGATTATCGCCTCCGCATCAGCGACAATCCGCGCAACCAGCTCTTCACAGCTCGGTATGTCATCAATCAGGCCAACCACCATCCCCGCAGACCAGATTCCCCGATCCAGATCACCCTGCTCGAAAAGCTCTTTACCTTTCGTACCCTGTACCAACGGCTGGATGTCTTCAAATTTTGTCGCGCCGGGCCGCGCCTCAATGTCGAGCACCTGTTCTGCAACGCTGTTCCTGAATACTCTCGCCGTATTGCTCAGACTGCGATAGATCAGCGCCGTATCGAGTTCATTGGCATTCACCATGGCGTGTTTCACATCCTCATGGATCGGCGCTTCCTTGGTCACCATAAAACGTGTTCCCATGTTGATGCCGTCGGCGCCCATAGCCAGCGCTGCGGCCAGACCTCGGCCATCGCCAAACCCGCCCGAAGCAATGAAAGGGATTTGCAGTCGCTTCGCTGCCAGCGGCAGCAGGATGAGATTGGTCACATCATCCTCGCCGGGATGGCCTGCGCACTCGAATCCATCCACACTGACCGCATCACAGCCAATTCGCTCTGCCTTCAATGAATGCCGGATCGAGGTGCATTTATGGATAACCTTGATTCCGGCCGACTTGAACAGAGGAAGAAAGGGTTCTGGATTACGACCCGCAGTTTCAACGATCTTAATGCCTGAGTCGACAATCGCCTGCGCATACTCTGCATAGGGCACAGGCTTGATCGTCGGCAGAATGGTCAGGTTCACAGCAAACGGCTGATCCGTCATATCACGGCAGCGATCGATTTCTTTTTGCAGGGCCTCAGGAGAAGGCTGCGTGAGCCCGGTGAGAATTCCCAGTCCGCCGGCGTTGGACACCGCCGAAGCCATCTCAGCCAGACCTACCCACTGCATACCACCCTGCACAATCGGATGCTTTATCCCGAGCATTTCCGTGATTCGTGTGCGCATCACTGTCTCCCCTTGCACAGTACTCGCGGCACAGACCGCAATTCTTACGCGGCGGATGAACAAATCCTTGGCCGAAAACCAGAACAAACCGCGTTTGTTGCCGAACTCGAAGTGTACGTGGTCTCTTGTTGGGGTGCAAAAGCCGTCAATTAGCTGATTTCACTCGCTTTTCATGTTATGTTTTGTCTTGTCGCATTCAGAGGCCAGACTCCGCAGCGCGCTGTTCATGACAGCCACACTGCAGGTCAGCGAAATTCAGCGACACCGACGAATAACGCGCAAAGCGGGGGTTGCAAACGCAGCCAAGCAGTTTCGAGTCGGAAAAACCACTTACAGTATGGCTTAAGTCAGCCGCATCATTGGAGAGAAGTCAGAATGGTACGCAAGATATTGGCAGCAAGCATCACTCTAGCCACCGCGGTGAGCGCCGCACCTTCGTGGGCCCAGTCAGGCGCTGGCGCGAACGCCATCGAAGAGATACAGGTGACCTCAAGAAGTCGCCGCTCAGAGGGGCTCGCAGACATTAACGCTGCCGTTTCGGTCATCGGCTCAGAGGAACTCAAACGCATTTCCCAAATGCACTACCAGCAGGCGCTGAATCGCTTGCCGGGTGTCAACATCCATCGCAACAATGGCCAGGAGAGTCTGGCAGCAATCCGCTCGCCGGTCTTTACCGGTGCTGGCGCTTGTGGTGCCTTTCTGGTGGCCGAAAATGGCATTCCGGTACGTTCGCATGGCTTCTGTAACGTCAATGAAATGTTCGACACCCACTCCGAAAGCGCTGAGCGGATCGAAGTAGTCCGTGGGCCGGGCAGCGCCTTCTGGGGCTCCAACGCCGTACATGGACTGATCAATGTGGTTTTGCCTGAGCCCGGCGAAGCTGCCTCGTTGCGACTGGAAGCCGGCCCCCGGGGCTCCTTCCGGACAAACCTCAGACTGGGCAGCGAACACGACAATTTCAGCCAAATCCTCCTGGTTAACGGAGTGAATGAGAATGGCTATCAAAATGACTCCGGGGTTGAACAGCAAAAATACAGCTGGCTGTACAAGTACGATGCTGGCGGTGGTACTGAAATCGATGGCGGAATTACTGCAATCAATCTGAACCAGGAGACCGCGGGCTATATCGTCGGCACTGACATTTACAAGGACGAGGCTGCACGGGTGATAAATCCGAATCCTGAAGCCTACCGGGACAGCAAGAATCATCGCGTGTGGAGCACTCTCACCCACGAAAATGACAACTGGACGTTCAAATTTACGCCTTTTCTGCGTGAAGTGAATATGCGTTTCATCCAGCACTTCTTGCCGGGACAGCCGGTCGAGGATTTCCAGCACTCCACACTCGGTTTCCAGAGCGCGGGATTCACAGACCTCGACAATGGTGCCGAACTGGCCATTGGATTCGACTTTGAGACGACCAGCGCAGATCTGCTGCAATACCAGGCGAACGCCACCCAGGGATCTTTTTTCCTGAGAAACTCTATCCCCCGGGGACTGCATTACGATTTCGAGGTTGACGCTCGTCAGATCGCCGCCTTTGCAAACTATGAGCAGGCTTTTGATAACGGATTCGAAATCTCGTTGGGGTTGCGTCTGGAAGACGTTGATTACGCCTACGACAACCAGATGATTGATGGTCGCACTGACGAGTTCGGTGTCCCCTGCCGGTTTGGCTGCCGCTACAATCGCCCGAGCGACCGTGAAGACAGCTTCACCAACCTGTCACCGAAATTCGGGCTGAGTTATTCGCTGGATGACTCCACCAAGTTACAGGTCCGGATACAGCAAGGCTTCCGGGCGCCTCAGGCAACTGAACTCTATCGTCTGCAAAACAGCCAGACAGTGGCCGATCTGGACTCTGTCGAACTGGATAGCTATGAAATTGCGATCAACGGAGCAGGAAGCAACTGGGATTACTCCGTCAGCCTGTACCGCATGAATAAAAACAACGGCATCATAACCAACAGCGCACGGGAAAATCTGAACGGCAGTGACACCCTGCACCAGGGCCTAGAAGTCAGCTACGGGCGCGTACTGACGGATACGCTTTCCATTCGTGGCGTGGCGAATCTTGCCAAGCACACCTACGAGAATTCAATTATCTCAGGCGGGGTCGACATCAAGGGTAACGACATCGACACCTCACCCAACACGTTCGGTAACCTGCGGCTTGTGTGGCAGCCAGCCTCTAATGCCACACTCGAACTGGAGTGGGCCAATATGGGCGAATACTTCACAAATCCGGAAAACACGGCAGAATACGAAGGGCATGACCTACTCAACATTCGTGGACAGGTTCAGTTCAGCAATGCCACGCTGTCACTGAATGTGCTGAATATCACAGACGAGCGCTATGCCGAGCGCGCCGACTGGACCACTTTCACCGGCGATCGGTACTTTCCCGGGCAGGAGAGACGGGCGTACTTCGCAGTGGAATGGGACTTCCTGTAGATCAGACACAGGCCGGTTAACGGCTTGAAAGATCAGAATAAAAATGCCGGCAACAGCCGGCATTTTTATTCTGGAAGCACACTAGAGAGTTCCAGCTTATGACAATTGCTCCATCAGCGCGGCGCTATCAAGACTTACTCAGCTTTTTTGACTGCGACCATGGCAAGCGGCTGGACCCGATCAGGCATCCTGACCGCATGGTGAACACAATTGCCGAGTCAGAGTTAAGTCGCTTCCGTTCAGCCGCGGTGCTCATTGCGGTGACGCGTCCTGACGCTAATGCAGAAAGTCAGGTCGTATTGACCGTCCGGTCAGCAAACCTGAAGAGCCACGCCGGTCAGATCAGTTTTCCGGGCGGAACCACGGAGAAGCAGGACAGGGACTCGGTGGCCACTGCGCTCAGAGAGACCCATGAGGAGATCGGTCTGCACCCCAGCAATGTCGAGGTGATCGGGTGCATCGGTGATATTGCGCTGCCTTCCGGCTATCGGGTGACCCCCGTGGTGGGCATCATCGACAATAATCTGGATTATCTGGCGAATCCCGCAGAGGTCGAGGCCATTTTTCATGCACCTCTCAGCCTGGCACTGGACCCGGAGGCTTACACCCATTCCGCGGTGACCTATCGTGATGTCGAGCGCACCGTACTGGAACTACACTACGAAGAACATCGGATCTGGGGCGCGACGGCAGCGATTCTCTATCACCTGGCCAGCCTGATCTGAGGGAGAGTGAATCAACAGGAAGTGCGAAACCGAAGTCTCAGAGCCTCTCAGAGCGAATGCATCTTCAGGCTGAAGCCACGCCACGCTCTGATCCCGCGCTCTCAGCGCCTGAGTCAAGCGTGTGACACACTCTGTTTCGGCCCTGCTCCTTAGCAAGGTAAAGCAGTCCGTCTACCCGTTCAACGAACTCTTTTTCGCTCAGAGCTTCATCACGCTGATAAACACCCACGCCAAAGCTGGCTGCAATACCTAAGGAGAGGTCGCCGACCGCCACGGGTGACGATTCGATAACGCGTCTGAGGCGGTTGGCGAATTCAACCCCCTGCGGCATACCGGTATCAGGCAGAATGAGCGCAAATTCTTCGCCCCCGTATCGACAGGAGATATCCAAACGCCGGATCGCTCTGCGGACAAGACCGGCGACGTGCGCCAGTACCAGATTTCCCACTTCATGGCCGTGCTCGTCGTTGATGTCTTTGAAGTGGTCAAGATCGCACATAATGAGACAGACTGTCTGGCCGGATCTGCGGGTCCGCTCCATTTCCAGACTGAGAGCCTGATTAAAATAGCGGAAATTGAAAAGCCCTGTCAGCTCATCAGTGCGCACCATCTTGGCGAGTTGCTTGACCTCTGCACGCAGACGGGACACTTCGTCCAGATGCGGGCAATTCTCATCGCCTCCCGGGCAGGGAGTCGATTTTCTGCGATTTGTTGACAGCTGTTCAGTCATGAAATGTGAGATGCTACCCAGTCAGCCCTGTAGCCGTTCTACCCCGGCAAACGGTTTGGCACCGGACCGGTGCATCGTGCAAAGGCCGGTCGGTACTGAGGGCCGATGCGTTCCGAGTTTGGCCTTCAGTAGCACAAAGCAGCGCCCTGCTGTATAGCTCTCACGCCCGGGAATGCATCTCAGGCGCGTCCTCCCGCGAAATTAGGGCACTGCCCACATCGGAAAACCGTCCAGCACTCCGAAAGTCATATGTCCCAGGGTATACACAAAGCCTGTCAACAGCACCACGGACAGCACATCGAGCCAGATCCCCGCGACCACCATCTTCATGATGGGAATACGGCCAGACCCATAGACGATTGCATTCGGCGGCGTTGAGACTGGCAGCATGAAAGCGCAGGAGGCGGCAACGGTCGTCGGAATCAGCAGCAGTAACGGGTGCGCTTCGATTGCCTGAGAGAGACTCGCCATAATAGGCAGCGACAGTGAAATCGTTGCAGTATTGGACGCCACCTCAGTCAGACCGGTAATAATCCCAACGGTACTCACTACAATGACGAACGGACTCGCATCGCCCAGCCAAATCTGAAGCTGTGAAGCGATATAGTCAGATAAACCAGAAGTCGTAAACCCTTTCGCAATAGCCAGTCCACCGCCAAACAGCAGGAGTATGCCCCAGGGAATTTTCTTGGCGTCGTCCCAGCTGAGCAACTTCCCACCGATAGCGTTACCTGCCGGGATCATGAATAAAGTCAGGGCCATACCAATCGATACGGTTCCGTCATCAATCAAATAGCCTACCGGTGCACTCCCGACCGATCGCAGCAGATTGTCTAAGTAATAACTCCAGCCAAAAATATCCACGTCAGCGCCAAATAAGCGTTCCTTCCGAGTCATCAGCAGCAGCGCGAAAGACACAAAGACCGCCAGCACACGCCTTTCCTCAACTGACATGGGGCCCAGTTTACGCAGCTCATTCTGAATGAAATCCCGACCACTGAAAGGGGTTGTGGCCGGCAGGGGAAAAACCAGGCGGGTCAACAGAAGCCACGCCAGAATCATGTAGACCCCACTCATTGGCAGGGCAAAAATCATCCACGTCGAAAACGTCAGGTCCGGTGCTTCAGGAAAAAGCTGTGGCAGTTGTGTCACCAACACGCCATTGGGAGGCGTACCGATCAGAGTCGCAAATCCGCCAATTGAGGCAGAATAGGCAATACCAAGCAGTAAAGTCAGAGCAAAATTCTCTGCCCGCCCGTCGATCGCCTGACCCTGCTTCACCAGTCCCGCGTTAAGCTCTTCATAAAGCAGGATCAAGGACATGCCCATCGGCATCATCATTAAAGCGGTCGCTGTATTCGACAACCACATGGACAGGAAGCCTGTGGCGAGCATGAACCCCAGCACCAGTCGGTGGGGTTGTCCGCCCACAACCCTCAGAATATTGAGCGCGATTCGTTTGTGCAAATTCCACTTTTCAACTGCCACGGCAATGATGAAGCCGCCCATGAAGAGCAGAATGATCCAGTCCATATACTGATTGGCGACATTCGGAAAAATGACGTCGAAATCGCGAGCGGTAAAACCTTCCTGAATAGACGCGGCATCGAAATCTACCCGACTGCCCGCACCCACCTCTCTGCCGCGCATGATACCCAGAAATGGAAACAGCGGAATAGGCAGCAGCGCGGTCGCCGCGAGCGGAATCGCCTCTGTCATCCACCAGATCGCCATCCAGAGAATGACCGCAGCCATCCGGGTAACAAGAGGATTACCGGGATCTAGATCAACGAACGCCAACATCAGAAAGAAGACCAAAGGCCCCAGCCATAACCCCACTCTGCTGCGTGTGGGTACGGTATTTTGACTTGAGGGGGAGTCAGTTGCTGATGAGGTCATCCGTCGTCCTGGCGTCACTGGGAGCAATGAGGTGCGAGATCAGAATAGCTCTGCCAGAAAATTTTCCAGAGATTGATAGCTGCGCTGCTCAGCTGTCGCACTGTAGACTGTCCCGAAGTCAGGATTATTGGCAGCCGGATTCGTGAAAGCATGCATTGTGCTTCCGTAGACATGCACCTGCCAGTCCGCCCCGGCTTCAGTCATTTCGGTCTCAAATGCCAAGACCTGTTCTGGCGGCACCATCGGATCATCATGGCCGTGCAAACACAGCACCTTCGCCTTGATGTCTTCGTTTTTGCTGTCCCCCGCTGCGAGAATGCCGTGGATGGACACGACACCGAGAACATCAGCGCCAGATCTCGCCAGTTCAAGCACACACATACCGCCAAAACAGTATCCCATAGCCGCAACCCGGGTTGGGTCCACCTGCGGGATATTGCGTCCTGCTACCAGAGCAGCCCGTATTCGCCGTCGCAGCAAGCCCCGATCTTCAGCGAACGGGCTCATCAAGGCCGCATTGCCGTCGGTATCCCCGTCGGCGCCGAAAACCCCCTTGCCATACATATCCAGAGCAACACCCACATAGCCCATTGCGGCAATACGCTCGGCTGCCTGAGTGGCAAATTCGCGCCGCCCGGTCCAGTCATGAGCAATCAGCACGAGCGGCTTTTGTGTGTCAGCTGCTTCGAAAGCCACGTAGGCTTCCAGTTCAGTATCACCGTCTGAATAGTCTAGCGTTTGGGTGATCATGAGATCCGCTCCTTTGGTTTTATTCTGTTTGGGAATCGACTCAGCTCAGGCTTTCAGAAGGTCACAGTTGCTCAAGCATGGCCTCTGCCGAGCTGACCTTGATTTCGCCCGGCGCTTCCACGCCAAGATAGGTCACAGTGCCATCTTCAACGATCATGCCGAATCTTCTGCAGCGCATACCCATACCAAATCCGGTTCCATCCATTTCCAGACCAACAGCGCGGGTAAACTCCCCGTTGCCGTCTGCGAGCATGACAATTTCCTCAGCGTTCTGGGCTTTACCCCAGCTGCCCATCACGAAGGCGTCATTCACGGCCATGCAGGCGATAGTGTCAGCACCCTTTGCCTTGATGGCATCCGCCTGAACGACAAAACCCGGCAAATGCGTCATTGAACAACCCGGCGTAAACGCTCCGGGCACCGCGAAGAAAACCACTTTTTTGCCGGCAAACAGCTCGTCAGATGACATATCCTGAGGCCCTTCTGCGGTCATGATTTTGAAAGTGGTGGCTGGAACTTTGTCACCGACCTGAATCGACATAATTGATTACTCCTGTATTTTACTGGTGCAGGCCGGGGGCTGCCGAAGCCTGCAAACTGAGTGGGCTATGCGCATGATAGTAGCAAATTCGTCCGCTGTATCTAACCCGCCCAGGTTTTTTTCAGCGGCGCTATGCCAAGCGAGAATAACGCACTGCAGATTCAAATTCGACGCCCTGTTGTCGATCTATTGGTCTATGGAGAATCTTTTTTTCGTCTCTTCCAAACTCGGCTGGGCACTCATCGCCCCGGGTAATTTCTTCGTCATTCTGGCAGTGGCTGCATGGATTTGCCTGGTGGCGAACTGGATACGACTCTCGCGCCTGCTGCTGTCCATCTCTGCGTTGTTGCTGCTTCTGGTGGGCACCTTACCGGTCGGAGAATGGCTGCTTGCACCCCTTGAGAAACAATTCTCAGCGAATGCTGCCTTACCCCGTTCTCCGGCAGGAGTGATCGTCCTGGGCGGTGCGGTAGACCCGGCGCTTTCAGAGGCCTGGGGGCAAACTGAGACAGGCGAGGCGGCAGAACGACTTATAGCGATGGTCTATCTGGCCAACCTGTATCCTGACGCGCAGATGATTTTCACCGGTGGCAGCGGCTCAGTATCTGAGACTGAATACAAAGAGGCCGACTATGTCCGCTTTCTGTTCGAGCAGTTGGCACCGCGGGATCGAGCGATCCTCTACGAAAGCCAGGCCCGGAACACAGAGGAAAATGTTCGCAACAGCAAAGCGCTCATCAATCCGAAACCGAACGAGGATTGGGTTCTGGTTTCTTCGGCATTTCATATGCCCAGAGCGGTCGGGGCATTTTGTCAGGCTGGCTGGCCAGTTGTCCCCTATCCTGTCGACCATCGAACCCAACAGGGGAGGCTGCTCAGACTAAGCTTCGACTTCGGCACGAACCTGAGAATACTGGAACTGGCCCTGCACGAATGGCTGGGTTTGCTGGCGTACCGGCTCACCGGCCGCAGCGATCGCCTGCTCGCCGGCGATCAGAATCAGTGCAGCGCCGCGACGGGTTAATTGGGCGAAGGCAGGATGTTGCGAAGCCGATTCTCCAAGCCCTGCACCGCTTCCTCCACCGTGTCTTCTACCGTTTCCTCAATCTCTTCCACGCGCTGCTGCACCTGCGCCTCGACGCTTTCCCGCAGTTCATCGAGACCGGGCAGTGACGCTCCCGCGATGGCGCGACTGAGTTCAGTCAGCACAATATCCATAAGCTGAGCAACCGTCGCAGCGCTGTTCTCGGTACCTATATCGGTCAGTTCAATAACAGGCAGAGTAACCGGAGCTGAGAACGCAGCCGCATTGACGCTCAGCAGTGCATCTTCGATTCTGAATCGCCGGATGATCAGTGATTTGCCCGGGCTGTCGGCAGCCCCTGTACCCCCTGAATCCTGGGGGAGAATTTTTTCAAGCAGTGCACGCACGTTATCGCTGGTCAGGCGTGTTTCATAGGTAATCTGCGGCTGCGAAATCACAATTGAGTCGATTTCAACCACCTCGGAGAAAAGGCTGGCAACGTCGACATTGACTGAAACCTGCTCGAGTTCAAAAATCGTTTCTGCGCTCCAACCTTCGGGGTTATCGACTGTCAAACCTGAAATGGATCCGGTTCCGGCCAGGGGTGAGATCGATGCAGACTGCACTGCGACTTCAGTGCCAAGCACTTCAGTTCCAACCAGTTCGATACCATCAACAACCAGCCGATCCAGATAAAACCAGGCCACGGCAAAGGCAACGCCGAGCAAAACCACAACACTAGCGACAAGTTTCTTTAACATAGACGTTGTCCTCTTATGTCTAGTTGAGTGGGCGCACGATACTCTCAATCCATGCAAGATGAGATGACACGCGCTCATAAACCGCAATGGCGCCGTAGCGACCCTGCGTCTCCTCCCGATAATCTGCGCCGATCACTTGACCCACTGCGATCCCGGCGAGGCTTAAACCGGATTCCGTAACCAGCAAGGCGGGCCCGCCACTGTCTCCCAGACCCAGTGTCCCCTCGGTTGGCAGGCTTTCCGCCAAGCGCTCCCGTGGATCATCGAACAGAGTCCGCAGGTAACGTCCTGACTGAGTGATTCGATTGGTAGCATGTCGCATCCGACCATCATCATACTGACGACCCTGGGTGCCTACGCCAAAGTACCCCCATCCGACAATTGTCACAATCTGACTGAGTTCATCCTTTGCGGTGTTAAGCGGAATCGGACGCGGACTCGCGAGGGGGGCCTTGAATCTGATCAAAGCCAGATCCACGTCATCTACAGCGCCCTGCTGGTAGCGGGGATGCTTGACCACCAGATCGATCTCTCTGGCTTGGCCGGCAACTTCTACGGCAAAGGTTCCACCCCGGGCTGTTGCGACGCCCAGAGACGTTTCCTCGGTGCAGTGCGCTGCAGTCAAGGCCCACTGCCGGGCAATCAGGGTGGCAACACACACTTTGCGCACCCCCTGACGCTCAAGATAAAAGATCGCGGGATAATCGATACTCCGGGTTTCATAAGCGGCTTGCCCGACATCATGACGGATAATGATGCCGTGACCGGATCCGGTGAAGAACAGCGCTGACAGCACGAACAGGCAGCGGGACATGACAGCAACGTGTCTCATTCGAATCTGCGTCGCCTCAACGGTCTCAGGTTTGGCCGATAGGCAGTTTTGCGCGACATCCGTATCAGTTTAAGCACCCTCGCCATCACCACACACAGCGTTATTGCGATGAATGCAAGAATACTCGCCGCAAGCCACTGCTCATGGCTCCAGCCGGATGCGTCAATCAGATCGGAAAGCATGGAGAGATTCTGTCAGGCCTGATGGCACAACGGCAAGTACTACGTGGCAAAACTGCGTCTTGACCTACACTGACACTCAACCGGCACGAAGTGCAGCCGACCGGTATCAGGGCTCTCCGGCCATTTCTGCCACCAGTTGTTCGATCGCGCTGATCCGCTCCCAGGGGTCGTCCAGATCCAGCAGCTGCTGCTTCTGATCAATCGCCATCGGGATAAACTCGCCAAGGCGCCAGCCCAGGTCCCAGAGATTGTCGTAGTCGATCGTCAGCTGTTTTTGTTCAACCAGCGGATGCTTCTCCAGACTCTGAAGCAAACCCACCAGTGCGGCATACGCATCATCCAGCGGAATGGCCTCTTCGCCCAGGCGATCCTGCTCGCTGAAGGTCACGGTTGCCTCGAGCACACCACTGTCTCCCTGCCAGCAGTCGGTAATACGAAATTTCGCCAGCCCCTCTACGGTGATGCCGAGCAGCCCATTGTCCAGCTGATCCCAGTCGATCACCGAGCAATAAGTCCCGGTACGGTGAATGGTCTGGCGCCCCTCTTCACTGACGACCTCGTCTCCCTCGCGCAGCAGACAGATGCCAAACCCGGTCCCGCCGCGCATACATCGGCTGATCATGTCCAGATAGCGCTGTTCAAAAATCTGCAGATCAAGGCGACTTCCGGGAAACATGACCACTCGCAGTGGAAACAGCGGAATATCCTGAGGGGAATCGAGTTGAATCGGGGTGGTCATCTGCTTGTCTACGCCAGCAGGGCAGCTCTAGTTTAGTGAGCCTGGCGTGCCCCTGAGCGCCGACAGCAGCTTCTGATGGATGTTGTCAAACCCGCCATTACTCATGATAACAATCCGGTCACCATGAGCGCTGCCTTCTTTAACAAAGCTGACGATTTCTTCGACCGAGTCAAAAGCGTGGGCTGGGCACTCGCTCTGGGCAAGCAGCGTGTGAAAGTCAAGACCTGAGCTCTCAGGTTTCTTCCAGAGCACGAGGTCAGCTGCTGTGGTCGCCGCAGCGAGATCGGTCTGATGAATGCCAAGTTTCATGGTGTTCGAGCGTGGCTCTATGATCGCGACCAGGCGGCCGCCCGATTCGCCGGCAGCCATTTTGGCGGCCATGCCTCTGAGCGTGGTGTCAATTGCGGTGGGGTGATGGGCAAAATCATCATAGACCGATACACCGCCAATCGTGCCCAGATGCTCCATGCGCCGCTTGACCCCTGCAAATTCGCGCAGGGCTGCAGTGGAGGTCGCTGTATCAATCCCCACATGGCGCGCGGCAGCAATCGCCGCAAGGGCGTTTCTCACGTTATGCTCGCCGGTCAGGGCCCATTGCACTGCGCAGCGATTGACCACTTCACCCGTCGCTCCCTGACCATACTGGACGACTTCAAAGGCTTCTCCAGAGTCTCCGGACAGATTCGCATTCCAGAATGCGCCACCCCCGGAAGCCAGCAGACGACAAACTTCGTCCGGCACGTTGACACCAAACTGCTGCCTCGGTGACCAGAGCCCCTGTGACAGAACAGCTTCCAGCACAGAATCCCGATACGGAGAAATGATCAGACCATTTCCGGGCACCGTGCGCACCAGATGATGGAACTGACGCTCGATGGCCGCCAGATTTTCAAAAATATCGGCGTGATCGAACTCAAGGTTATTGAGAATCGCCGTTCGCGGCGCGTAGTGAATGAACTTCGATCGCTTATCAAAGAATGCCGTATCGTATTCATCAGCCTCCACCACGAAGAAATCAGACTCACCCAATGAGGCCGACCGGGGAAAATTCTTGGTCACGCCTCCGATCAGGTAACCCGGCCTGGCCCCGGCGTATTCGAGCACCCACGCCAGCATGGCACTGGTGGTGGTTTTCCCGTGAGTACCCGCAACCCCCAGAACCCATTTGTGCTGAAGCACCGCCTGCGCCAGCCACTGAGGTCCTGAGGTGTACACCAGTCTGTCACGCAGAACGGCTTCAACAGCGGGATTGCCCCGGGACAGAGCGTTGCCAATGATGACCAGGTCCGGTTTCGGCTGCAGATGCTCGGGGTGATATCCCTCCCTCAGTTCGATGCCCAGCTCCTGAAGCTGGGTGCTCATGGGAGGATACACATTTTGGTCACTGCCGCTTACCCGGTGCCCCAGCTGCCTGGCGATGACCGCAAGCGACCCCATGAAAGTTCCACAAATGCCAAGGATATGAATGTGCATAATTCAAAAAAACAGGACGCTGGTTGAGATCATGTAAAACCTGTCCAAGCGCGCTAGTATTACCTCATTGTGGTATTTCTGAAATGCAGTCACTGGTGATAATGAACCCTGCAAACGACGATCTCTGGGAATTCTCTCTCACACTATATGCCGAGCCCGGAGTCGCAGCATCGTGCCTGAGCTTACAGAATCAGCATGGGTTTGATGTCAACCTGGTGCTGTTCTGCCTCTGGTACGGATTTCGGCACGGCGTACTGACCGAAGACCTGCTGAAAACAGCGCTTGATACCGCTGATCGCTGGCGCGAAACGGTGGTGCAGCCCCTGCGAAGCCTGCGAACCCGCCTCAAACGCGATCTGGTCGAGAGCGCCTACGCCTCCAGCCCCGAGATTTCCGCCCTGAGAGAAAAAATCAAGACCGCAGAACTGGACGCCGAGAGGATACAGCAACAGGAACTGGAAAAGCTAATCGTGACGGCCAACAAAATGAGCCCTGTTGCAAGGGGAGAACGTTCCGCGCGAACCAATCTTGACGCTCTCGCGGCGTCCCGAGGTGCCGGAGCAGATACCGCTGTCGACGGGCATTTCGACAGCCTTGTTCGGAAGGCGAACAGTCGATTCGCTGACTAGGGAAACGGCGCCGGAGAGACCGCCGGCGATCAGGCTGAGTGGCTAGTCGGTCGCGCCTTCGGCTGCGTCTGCCCCCTCGGATTTGCCAATACTGATGGCAGAAACGGCGAATGCAATTGCGCCGGCTAACCACAGAAACCCGGTTATTCCTCCGTTTCCGCCTGTAAATGACAAAACGGCCAGCGCCAGCCAGATGACTGAGACGACCCAGCACAGACCTTTGGAGTATTTTGCAAAACGGGTTTCCTTGTTAAATATCGCGCTGTCTCCAGTCAACGTTAAGAATTAATAGGCTCCTAGTTTCCCATCGGCACCAGCAATTGAAACTTGATCAGCCTCAGAGCTGTTGCCGCCATTTGTCCCGGTTACGGGCGATTATTGTTTTGCGGCCAGATCGATTACGACGTCCCAGTTAAATTTCACAAAACGGTTCAGCTCGGAAATCAGAATCCGCTCCTGATCGCTGTGAGCCCCAAAACCCAGAGCGGCATCCTCACGATCAATCGCGGGTCCAATCCCGTAGCACTGAATACCCCGATTGCGCAAATAGGCCATATCGGTGGCGCCGGTACTCATGGTGGGCAGGGTAATCACACCATAATGCTTGTTGACTCCGGCTTCGATCGCAGCGAACGCCTCGGTACTGAGGCTTGCCTGTCCCGGTGGCCTCGTGTTGCGCTCACCCAAACTGACGTCGACAACATCATCATCAATCAGGGTGCGCACCTGATTCAGAAAACCGGGAATATCCTCATCAGGCAAGGCGCGAAAATCGACACTGGCTCGCGCTTCTGACGGGATCACATTGATGCGGTAGCCTGCCTCGAAAATGTTCGGGCTGAGCGAAGAGCGCAGCATTGAGGCGTGGCGCGGCTCATTAGCCAGGAAATAGTCGTCTGCCTCACTGGCCCGTCCCGGGTCAAGGACTGCCAGATACCGTTCCGCCGCGTCGGCGGGAGAAATGGATGCCAGTCGCTCAAAATAGGCAGCTGTGGTCTCATTCAGACGAATGGGTGAACGCCAATCAGCAATTGCCGCAATGGCTTTCGCCAGCCGAACCACTGAATTGCTTTGCAGGGGCACCGATCCGTGACCGGCCACACCCGTCGCAACCAGCTCAAGTCGGTAAGGGATCTTCTCGACAGTCTGGACCCCTGCGTACTGAACCTCACGATTGACCCGCGCAACCGAACCGCCCTCCGCCAGACAGAATTCAGCGTTTATTTTGTCGAAATGCTCTTCAACCAGAAACTCAATCCCGTACTCAGTAGCGCCTTCTTCCCCGGATTCCGCCAGAAAGATGACGTCTCTGGCCAGCGGCACGTTCTGCCGCTTGAGCTCCAGCATCACCATCAGCGCTGATGCCAGGTTGTCCTTGTCGTCAACTGCGCCCCGGCCATAAACATAACCTCCGTCGACGGTCGCGCTGAACGGCGGGAAGGTCCACTTTTCCGGATCAACGTTAACGACATCGGTGTGCGCCATGATCAGCAGCGGCTCTTTGCTGCTGTCACCCTTCAGTCGTGCGATCACATTCGGCCGCTCTGGACTGTTTGACAGCATCTCGACCTCGATACCCTCAGCCTCCAGGACATCACGCAGATATTCTGCAGCGGGGAGCTCGCGACCCGGTGGGTCACTGGTGTCGAACTGCAGCAGCGCACGAAAATGGCGCAGAGTCTCCTCCTCGACTGCGGGCCAGTCGGGCTCAGAGACTTGCGCCATAGCTGAACAGCTCAGCAGCGAACCAACGAATAGTATTTTCCTGATCATAGTGACCTCCCACTGATCGAGCTTCCAGAGCACAGGTTTGCGCCGAAACGGATCGACAGATCCTTTTAAGACTGTCTTGAAACCGGACCCTGCCATCGCTGAACCAGGCCGGGATCAAGGTCAAATAAATCGAGTATGCGACCGACATGGTGGTCGACCAGTTCATCAACCGTCATTGGATTGATGTAGTGCGCCGGCATGGGCGGCGCCAGAATAGCCCCCATCTGACTGGCCTTTAACAGTAACTCACAGTGCCCTGTATGCAGCGGAGTCTCGCGCGGCACCAGCACCAGTCGACGACGCTCTTTGAGCACCACATCTGCCGCTCTGACCAAAAGGGAATCCGCGTAGGAGTTTGCAATTGCGGATAAGGTTTTCACCGCACAGGGGGCTACGATCATACCGTCAGTTTTAAACGAGCCGCTTGCCAGTCGCGCCGCAATATCCTTGTTGGAGTAGACCTCATCTGCCAGAGCCTGAACCTCTTTCGCACTGCGATCTGTTTCTATCGCAATGTTCAGTTTCGCTGAGTCTGAAAGCACAAGGTGCGTTTCCACCTGCTCGACCCGGCTGAGCACCTCCAGCAATCGGATACCGTAGATTACTCCGCTTGCACCGCTCATCCCGATGATCAGTCGCATGGGGTGTTGACCTGTTTGAAAGGACGCATAAGGCGACAGATTGTTGCATCAAAAGCGAAGCGCTGGCAAGGAAGTTCCTCAGCGAGTACCATTGACCCAGCTGAGCATTTCGCCTCAGAAATGCGATCCATTCCCCTCTTCAGACCAAAGACCTTTGCGAGTCATCATGCCCAAACCTAACTTGTTTTATGCGCAGTCCGGTGGTGTCACTTCTGTCATTAATGCCAGTGCCTGCGGGGTCATCGAGACCGCGCGCAAGCATCGAAGTCAAATAGGCAAAGTGTATGCGGGACTGAATGGCATTGTCGGTGCCCTGAATGAAAACCTGATCGACACCGGCAAAGAAAGCGCGGCCAGCATTGCCGCGCTGCGGGCGACGCCGGCGGGGGCGTTCGGCAGTTGCCGTTACAAGTTGAAGTCCTTTGAGGAAAATCAGCAGGAATATGAGCGACTGATGGCTGTGTTTCGCGCCCATAACATTCGTTACTTCCTTTATAACGGCGGTGGAGACTCACAGGACACCGCGAATAAAGTCTCTCAGCTCAGCCAGGCCATGAATTTTCCTATCAGCTGTATCGGAATCCCGAAAACTGTGGACAACGATCTGCCGATCACGGATACCTGCCCGGGGTTCGGTTCCGTGGCCAAGTATGTTGCCGTATCGGTCCGCGAGGCCGGACTGGATGTCGCCTCCATGTGCGAAAGTTCTACCAAAGTGTTCGTCATGGAAGTCATGGGCAGGCATGCCGGCTGGATTGCGGGGGCGGCAGGGCTGGCATCTGAGCAGCAGGGGGACGCGCCACACATCATCCTGTTTCCGGAAATCGCGTTCAATAAAGAAAAGTTTCTGAAAAAGGTTCAGTCCTGCGTCAGGAAGTTCGGCTACTGCGCCATTGTCGTTTCAGAAGGCGCCAATTACGGAAACGGACAGTTTCTGGCCGACGCGGGCAGCAAAGATGCGTTTGGTCACGTTCAGCTCGGCGGGGTGGCACCTTTCGTTGCCAACATGATTAAAGAAGCGCTGGGCTACAAGTATCACTGGGCGGTGGCTGACTATTTGCAGCGCGCAGCCCGCCACATCGCGTCCGCTACCGACGTGGAGCAGGCCTACGCCGTGGGTCAAGCCGCCGTTGAATTTGCGCTCGCAGGCAAGGACGCCGTCATGCCGACCATCGTCAGACGGCCAACCAAGCAATATCGCTGGGAAATTGGCGAGGCGAAGCTTTCTGATGTCGCAAACCGCGAGAAGATGATGCCCCGCAGTTTCATCAGTCGCGATGGGTTTCATATCACCAGTGCAGCCCGGGATTATTTTGCCCCGCTGATCGCGGGCGAGGACTATCCGCCCTACCGGAACGGCCTGCCCCGGTACGCCAGACTCAAACGGGTGCTGGAGAAGAAGAAACTGAAGAAGTGGCAGGCGAACTGAAGGGCCTGAATCAGCCAGTCAGAGTCAGGGCGCCAGTCGGTCCACCACCCAGCCACCACCCCGTCGGCTGTATCTGAAACGGTCATGCAGTCGGTGGGCTCCCCCTTGCCAGAATTCAAACTCATCCGGCATAACCCGATAGCCTCCCCAGTTTTCAGGTAGCGGCAGGTTGCCGTCCTGGTACTGCTGCTCGATTCTTTCATACTCGCGCATTAACTCCGCCCGTGAATCAATCACACGGCTCTGCGGAGAGGCGGCTGCGGCAATCTGGCTACCCTTGGGACGACTGCTGAAATACTCCCACGATTCCTCTACTGAGATTTTCTCAGCCACCCCGCAGATTTTCACCTGCCTTTCGATCACGTGCCACGGAAAATGCAGGCTGATCTTGGGGTTTGAAACCAGTTCCTGTGCCTTTCTGCTGTCATAGTTCGAGTAAAAGACAAATCCTGAATGATCAAAATGTTTGAGCAGGACAATCCGTTGACTTGGCTGTCCGTCTGGCGCAACCGTTGCGATTGTCATAGCCGCGGGATCAGGGAGATCCAGCTCGAGAAATTGAGCCATCCACCGTTCAAACTGCTCAAAGGGATCGTCCGCAAGATTTGCTCTGTCGAGACCGTCCCGCAGGTATTCCCGCCTGAGTGCTTTCAAGTCCATAGCTGATCCTCAATAATCTGCGGGCGCATCCCCGCACTGTTTTCGAGTCTGGCATTGCCGGCAGAGCAAATTTCTGCACAGTTACCGGTAGCGCGCGGCAGCGAGAGATCGCATCATCTGACAAAATCCCCGTAGTTCCACAGCTGTTGCCGCGCTGTACCGGTTTTCGCGTAGTAAAAAGTGCCGAAGCCGTGCTTGTCGCCGGCAAAAAACCCCCCTTCATACCTGTGCCCGTTGGCCCAGCGATAGGTGCCCTGCCCCTGAAAATGATCGTTTACAAATTCGCCGGTATAGTTCTCAGTATTCTCTTTTAGCCAGAATTCGGAATGCTGATTTTCCCGCCATTCCGACAAATTGAAAAAATAAGACCCCAACCCATTGCGTTTATTGTCTCGCCACTGGCCGACATAGAGGTTGCCTTTGCCATTCCAGTGCGTACCTCGCCCGGCCCGCAGACCGCGCTCCCAATTACCCACGTAAACTTCTTTCTCAGTCCAGGAGATCGGCATCTCTAGGCGACCATAGCCTTCAAACTCGCCGTCAAGGAACCCGCCTGTGTAGCGCCCTTTGCCAAATTCCGTCGTAAGCTCAAGAGTCCCCTCACCACTTACGCAATCACCCCGCAGGCAGGTTTCCTCAGTAACCCCCTTGAGAGATTGACCGAACAGACTCCCTCCGCTGAGCAGAAGCAGCAACGGCACCGCAATAACCGGCAAAAAATCAGAGACCCGGATGTCTGGACCAGATGACTTTTGCATATCGCTCTCCATCAATCACGAACACTCACACTCATGGAGCCGGGATTATAACGTGGAAAACCCGTAGACTGCAGGCATGGAACAACTCTATGCCAGCTGGCTGTCTGATGCAGGTTACGGTGAAATCACCAGAATTGAAGCCCTGAGCGGTGGCTGCATAAACAATACAGCGAGACTGCAGCTCGACAGCGGCCTGTCGGTCGTCCTTAAAGTCAACAACAGCGCACCGGCTGATTTTTTCCACGCGGAGGCGGCGGGACTGGCAGCTCTCAGTCAACGACAGGCCGTCAGAGTACCGGCGGTGCTGCAGGTGTCTGATCGCTATCTGATACTGGAAGATCTGGGTTCTGCTTCACCGGGCAGAGACTACTGGCCCGTGCTTGGTGCCAGATTGGCAGCACTGCACCGGGAACCTGCCGAAGCGTTTGGTTTTACGCAGGACAACTACTGTGGAGCAACGATCCAGTCGAATGCTGTTGTCAGTAACGGACATCAGTTTTTTGCAGAGCAGCGCATCATGGCGCTTGCGCTGCAGTGCCTTGACCGGGGCAAGATACCGAAAGAAAGCGTTCGGCAGCTGAGACGGATTTCAGACCGTCTGGACAATTGGATCCCCGACTTCACGCCTGTACTGATTCACGGCGACCTGTGGATAGGCAATTCGCATTGCTGTGCCGATGGCCAGCCCGGTCTCATCGATCCGGCAGTCTACTGGGGATGGGCTGAAGCCGATCTGGCGATGACCGCCTTGTTCGGCGGATTTCCGGCAACTTTTTACCAAAGCTATTACGACAACAGTGAGATAACCAGTGACTGGCAGGACCGCATGCCACTGTATAACCTCTACCCTCTGTTAAATCACCTGCTTTTGTTTGATGGCAGCTATCTTCGTGACATTACCGAGATCTGCCGGCGCTTTGCCTAGATCCTCAGGTGAGGCGCCTGAGCACATTCAACGGGCTGATCTGAACCACACCTTTAGTGGACACGAAACCGAGCACGCCGATCACTCCCATGCCGATGAGCGGGCCCAATGGCCACACCCAGTAGTGAAATGAAAAATCCTGCTCGAACACCTCTTGCTGAAGGTAAAAGAGGCTGGCTTCGGCACCGATCGTGGCAATAAGGCCAGCCAGAAACCCAATGGTCGCAAATTCGATCAGCAGGCTGGTCATGATCAATCTGCGTCCGGCGCCCAGAGTTCGGAGGATGGCATTCTCATGGAAACGCTCATCCAGGGTCGCGTTGACGCAGGCCAGCATCACCAGCGCACCGCACACCAGAACCAGAACCGAGATTAATTCTATGGCCGAGGTGACCTGCGCGATGATCGTCTGTATCTGTTCGATCAGAGCGTCAATCTCAATGACAACCATCGTCGGCATGAGACGGATCAGATCGTTCAACAGCATTTTCTGCTCATTCTGCATCAGCGCCGTGGAAAGATAGGTACCACCTAAATGATCAATGGTCCCGGGCGAAAAGATAATGAAAAAATTCGGCTGCATATTGTCCCAGCGCACACTGCGAAAACTGCTAACCTCAGCAAATACCGTTTGCTGATTGATTTCAAATTCAAGCCGGTCACCCAGACTGAGATTGAGCCACTGCGCATAATCCTGCTCGACAGAAACATAGCCCGGTTCAGGATTGTCACCCCACCACTGACCTGCTGTGATCAGGTTGTCAGGAGGCACGTCCTCTGCCCAGGTGACTTGACGTCGACTCAGGCGGCCTCGCACTCTGCGCCCTTCATCTGAGTCCGCAGCCGGCTCAGACGCCGCATTCGAGCCCGGCGCACTGCCCGCTTCGGAACTCAGTTCAACGTCCGCCAGGTTGGCGCTTTCTGTCAGGCTGCCCTGATCTTCATCGCCCAGACTGCCTTCCGGATTGGGCTCATCCCCGTTGATTCGCGTCACCCGTGCACTGATCAGCGGGTAGAACGCATTACTCTGAATATCATTGCCATCAAAAAATTCCTGAATCCCTGCAATTTGATTACGGGTGATGTTCATCATGAAGTGATTTGGAGTGTCTTCGGGCAGCTGCGCCTGCCACTCATCAATCAGATCAGTACGCAACAAAGTCAGGATCAACAAAGACATGATCGTGATCGAAAACACCATAACCTGCAGTACATTCTGACTGCGCCGGCGGCGCGCTGCTGTCATAGCCAGTTTCCACGCATTACCTGCTTTCATGCCGGCAGAACCACCTGATCGCAGAAAGACATAGGAAATCACTGACAGAAACAGCGCGATCCCGGCAACGGAGCTGACCAGCACCGAGGTCAGCACCAGATCCTGACTGTACCAGTAGACAAGAAAGACCGTTCCCAGCAGACCGAACCCATAAGGCAATTTGTCACTGATTTTCTGTTGACTCATGTCCTTGCGCAAAACCCGGAGCGGCGGAGTTTCTCTAAGAGCAAGCAATGGTGGTAAGGCAAACGCCAGCAGGCAGATCAGCGCGGTCAGTGCGCCGATCACATAAGGCTCAAGACCGGGCTCGGGCAAGGCGACCTGCATCACAGATTCCAGAACCTGCAATATGCCCTGATGGACAAGCCAGCCGAGCGCCCAACCAGCGATCACCGCGAACAGCGCCAGTACCAGCTGTACCAACAGGTAAATAAAGGAGATCTGGGAGGAGGTGCACCCCAGGGTCTTCAAAATCGCTACGTAATCGAAGTGCCGCTCGCTGTAGCGTTTGGCTGTCAGGGCTATCGCCACTCCTGCCAGAACCACAGCGAAAAGCGAACCTAATAGTAAAAAGCTCTCGGCGCGGTCCAGTGCGTCAGCAACTTCCTGGCTTTCGTCACGCACGTCGCGTATGTAATAGCGACCGCGCCACTCTTCCTGGGCTCGGAACCAGCTCTCGAATTCGTCCAGGTCGGACAGTTCGTCACTGGCAAACAGATATCGGTAGCTCACTCTGCTACCCAGCTGCACCACATTAGTCGCCGCAACATCTGCCATATTCAGCATCAGTCGAGGGCCGGCGTTATCCATCATGCTGCCACCGGTACGATCCGGCTCTGTAATGATGATCTGACTGACAGTGAGCTCTGCCTCACCAACGAAAACAGAGTCACCCACCTCAATATCAAGCGCCGGTAACGCCCGGGCTTCCAGCCAAACTTCACCCGGTGGCGGTCCGCTGACGATGGGTCGGCCGCGGGTGAATGCTTCTTCGGTAATAATCACCTCTCCGCGCAGCGGGTAGGAATCCGTCACCGCTTTTGCTGCGACCAGCAGATTGGCTGAGTCCGAAAAAGCCATTGAGGTAAAAGAGAGAGTTTGGGCGGTGCGCAGGCCACGGGACTGCCCTTCCGCCAATATGGCCTGCGGAAGTTCACCGCGGCCACTGACGATCCGGTCTGCTGCAAGCATGTTTGCGGATTCCAGCAGCAGCGCTCGCTCAAGCCGATCGGTGAATAGCGCGATACCTGTCACGGAAGTCACTGCCATGACCAGCGCAATGAACAAAAGACGCAGTTCTCCACCCTGCCAATCGCGCCAGAGCAGCCTGAGCGCAACCTTGATCAGGTTAGGATTCAGGGAGCCTGCGGGCATCGGATCAGACGGGCGATTGTCAGGCAACGACCTTCTCCTCCCGGCTGGAATCCGAGTCCGAAGCAATCTCTCCCGCTACCAGCTTGATGATTCGGTCACAGCGCTGGGCGAGTCTCTCATCATGGGTGACCAGCACCAGAGTCGTGGAAAATTCGCGGTTAAGATCAAACAACAATTCGATGACCCGCTCTCCCGTCGCGGTATCCAGATTGCCCGTAGGCTCATCCGCGAACAGAATCTTGGCCTCGGTCGCGAATGCCCGAGCAATGGCAACCCTCTGCTGTTCACCACCGGACAGCTGGTTGGGATAATGGTGGCAGCGCTCTTGCAAACCCACGCGGCTCAGCAGCTGCTGAGCTTTTTCGCGCGCCAGTGAGTCTCCTTTGAGCTCAATTGGCAGCATGACGTTTTCCAGAGCGGTTAAACTGGGAAGTAACTGAAACGACTGGAACACAAACCCAACCAGCTGACCTCTCAGCATGGCTCGCTGCTCTTCATCCATTGCTGAAAAATTCTGACCGCCAAGCAGTACATCGCCACTGCTGGCGCCATCAAGCCCGGCCATGAGGCCGAGCAACGTCGATTTTCCGGAGCCCGAAGCACCCACGATTGCAACCACTTCGCCCTCAGTGATCCGAAGGTCTATGCCCTTGAGGATGGTGAGCAACCCTTCAGTGGTATGGACACTCTTAATGAGACTGCGGGTTTCAATCATTCGGGGGTGCTCCTTTGAGAGGGCGCGATTCCAACTGGCGCCCTGAGTGTCTGTATCTTACTGAGAAGGGCCGGAGTCTGCTATATTCGGGCAATTCACTTTGGCGCGAGACAACGGCGGTCTGCCGAAATCTGCTTGGCCTCTTTGTTACGTTAGTACCTTTACGATAGATTAGCATTCTGGTCCGGGTAGCTACGCGCGAGTGATGCAAAGAAGGCAGTTGTCATTAAGCCCAGAAAAGCCCAGTACCCCATGAGACCCCAAATTTCATGAAAAATTTCAGCATTGCGCTTCTCGCTGGACTGATCAGTTTAACCCTGGCAACCCTCTCGCCCCGCGCCGCATTCGGAGCAGAACCCCCGCCGCAGCGCACCCTACTGGTTTTCGGCGACAGTCTCAGCGCCGCTTATGGCATTGAGGCAACTGACGGCTGGGTAAATCTTCTGGCTGAAAAGCTGGCGACTGAAAACCCGCACTACACCGTCGCCAACGCCAGTGTGAGTGGAGAAACCTCTACCGGAGGACTGGCACGGTTGCCAGCCGCACTGGCGGAGTTCCAACCAGCGATCGTGATTCTCGAACTCGGGGGTAACGACGGGCTTCGGGGCCTTCCGCTCCGGATGCTGAAAGACAACCTCACGGCAATGGTTGAAATGTGCCTCGAAGCAGAGGCAGAGGTCCTGCTGGCAGGCATTCAGATTCCTCCCAACTACGGACCACGCTATACCGAACCCTTCTATGCGCTGTTTGGAGAAATCGCAGAGGAGAAGGAACTGGCTTTTGTGCCTTTTCTGATTGACGGTATTCCGCAACAACCCGACCTGATGCAAGAGGATGGCATCCATCCTAAAGCCGAGGCGCAATTCATGATTTTGGATAACGTCTGGCCGGTGCTGGCCCCGATGCTGAGCACGAACTCCGACTAGCGGTTAATGTGCAACTCAATGTTGTCTGCAGAATCAAGGTCGAACCCTTTGCCCTGATACCATTTGCGCAAGAATTCCATTTCTCCTTTGGCCTCACCGTAGATCGAACTGACCCGCTCTTCTTTGCAAAACTTAATTACTTCATCCAACAGCGCACTGCCAATGCCCTGATTGCGGTAATGCTGAGACACCTCAATAAGTTTTAAGCAGTAGCTTACGCCCGGAGCAGCTGAGCCAGTGCTGCGCGATCGCCGGCGGACTGACTGGCGGGTTTTCTCGGATCGAGCGCTGAGCTGAGCGTAGGCGACAGGATTTGCACCGCTGTATGCCTGAAAAAAGAGACGTGGCGCCAGCCCGTCAGGCTTGGCTACCTTGATGTTTGGCGCCCTACAATCCAGATTGCTCATGCACTCAACCAAATTTCAGAGGGCCGCGCAGGTTATCGTTTCAGACCGATTATTGCAAGAATGCGCAAATATCAACTGCATCACGCGCGACCGAGTTTTCCTGTTAGCTCACCGATCGACACTAGATGGTTTGGCATTAGTAGTTTGTGACGCAGTTCACACTTTAGCAGCAGGTACCTTTTGGAACTGTCCAAAAAGCATCACCGCAAACGCTGCGTGGCTCAGCGGGAAGAGTGGGTTTTCAGGAAATACAGCATGAATGCAGAGGCGAGATTGCAAGCCGCAATGACCAACAGGGAGAGATCATAACTGCCAGCCAAATCGTAATAACTGGCCACCAGAATCGGACCAAGCGCCGACATTCCAAAGGTAAACGGCATCGCAGTGGAGCGAACCGATCCAAGATAGCGCCTGCCAAATACCGAGGCCCAGATAACCTCCTGCAGAGGCAACAAGCCACCCCAACCGATCCCCATAAGCAAAAAAGCAGCATACACCCAGACATCAAACTGCTGTCCGATGCTCCATACAATAAAGATTATGGACGTGCCGGTGATGGCGGCGCCAAGGCCTGCAAGCTTTTTGGGGTCGTAACGATCGATCATGATGCCCCAGAATGGCTTGCTCAGAAAGGCAGGAACTGAAGCCAGAGAAATCATTGAAGAAGCCACCAGTCGCGAATATCCGGCATCGGTCATCAATGGAATGGTTTGAGTCAGCATGACCGTGATTGAAATCTGAAACAGCCCGAATGCCAGAACCAGAAGATAAAAGCTGACCGTTCGCATCGCTTGAGCACGCGTCATGGAATTCTCATAATCCCGTCGCGCGGCAACGCCTCTGCCGGCCGCAACATCTTCATTGCTGTGGCCATCGGGATGCTGACCGTAATCTTCAGGCCGGCGGCGAACTGCGAACGCAGTGGGCAGGGTCATCAACAGCGAGATCGCACCCAGCATCCGCCACGATTGGCGCCAGCCAAAATTGTCTACCAACAAGGTCGCGACTGGAGGCAGCACAATTCCCGCCAAAGAGATGCCCATGCCCGCCAGCGCAACCGCTTTACCGCGCTTCTCGACAAACCATTTGCCAAGCGTAACGTTCACAGAGAGATTGCCAATCATCGCAGACCCGGTAGTGAGAAGCAGGCCATTAATGAACAGCCACTGTTCAAGACTGCTGATACTGCCGAGACTGACCATTGACAGAGCCAGCACCAGAGAGCCCGCAATAATGAATGGACGACCACCGAACCGATCAATCTGGGCGCCAATAAGAAAACCGGTAATGGCAAATACCAGCTGACCGATTGAACGGCTGGCCGTGAATTCTGCTCTGGTCCAGGCAAACTCTTCGGTCATTGGGATCAGAAAGGCGCCCACCACATAGTTAGCCATACCAACAGCAACAAACTGGGTAAAAAACCCAGCTACAACGATCCAGTAGCCATAGTAAATGCGCGACATCAGGGAGCTTCAGGTTTTGCCGGAAGGCAGACAGCGGGTAAGTGTAGTCGATTGACTCACGAGAGTAAAAAAGATCAGATCGTCGATCGCATGTTAAGGGTGAAACATGACCCCATACCGAGAAAAACAGAATCCGTTATTCAACAAGAATTTCAGTAATAGTGAGTTTCTGTCTCTTCTCCGGCGCAAATAGCCAGATACTGCTCAATCACAGATTCCAGCCCATATTGTATCGACTCAACCACCAGCGCATGGCCGATCGAAACCTCAAGGACTCCGGGAACCTGCAGAAATTTCCCAAGATTCCTGATATCCAGGTCGTGGCCAGCGTTCACACCAAGCCCAAGCGCCTGAGCGCTGGCAGCGGTTGTCCGGTAAGCCTCAAGAACTCCATGCTCGGATTCAAGACCGAAGTGATGTGCGAACCCTTCAGTGTAGAGCTCAATCCGGTCAGCACCCACCTGCTTTGCCGCTGCCAGCTTTTCCGGATCGGGATCCAGGAAAATGCTGCTTCTGATGCCGGCGCTGCGCAGATCAGCCAGACTGCGGGTCAACAAACCCTCATTTCCGGATACATCCCAACCGTGATCAGAAGTCAGCTGACCCGGCTTGTCAGGGACCAGCGTGCACTGCGCCGGTTGAACCGCCAGCACAAGCTCCATGAACTGTTCCGATGGATATCCTTCTATGTTGAATTCAACATCCGGATAGAGTCCGAGAAATTCAGTGAGATCCAGAACATCCTGACGGGTCACGTGCCGCTCATCAGGCCGGGGATGTACGGTGATACCTTTGACATTGAGATTGACCAGTTTGCCGACAAACTCACAGAGATTGGGAAAATCTCGGCCGCGGGAATTGCGCAGCAATGCTATTTTATTCACATTAACACTCAACATCGTCATTGCATTTTCTCCACAGCCAGAGGTGAGTCTGCCGCGCAATCCTGAGCGTTCAGGAAATCCATGGCTATTTTTTGAAACACCTGAGGTTTGTCGGCGTGCAGCCAGTGTCCGGCGCCCATAATAATTTTTACGTCAGACTGAGGAAAATAGGCCAAAGTCCGTTCCCGGTGTTTCGATTGAATATACGCTGACTCAGCGCCTTTAACGAACAGGGTCGGCTTCTGAAACGCTGAAATATGCTCCGGCATTTCACGAAGCGCATCGTAATCTTTCTCAATTGCTGGCAGATTCAGCCGCCAGTAGTAGCTGCCTCCGGGATTGCGTATCAGGTTCGTCAGAACGAATTTCCGAGTGGGCTCGTCGTCAATGTAGCGCCGAAGGAACGCTTCAGCTGTAGCGCGACTGTCAAGACCATCCAGCTCCAGCGCTTTCATACCGGCAATCACCTGCATGTGTCCATCTGCCTGTTTCGGATAGGAGACCGGCGCGATATCCACAACCACAAGTCGTTCGACTCTGGCCGGGACCGTCAGTGCCAGTTCCATTGCCACCTTGCCCCCCATGGAATGGCCCAGCAGATGACAGCTGCCGATGTTCAGATCATCAAGCAGCTGCAGCACATCCTGTGCCATTACGGGATAGTTGAAACTGCTCGCATGGGGAGAGCTGCCATGATTACGAAGATCCACTCCGATGACAGCAAAATGCTGAGCGAGCTGCTTACAGTGCCAGCTCCAATTAGACAGACTGCCGAACAGACCATGCAGCACCAGTAGCGGCGCTCCGGAGTCCGAGTATTGCCGGTAGTGTAGTTTAAGGGCGTTCAAATTAGGGTAGCTCTGCCAAAATCTTGGCCACATCTGCATGATGGGTTTTGGTTTTAACCTTATCCATGATCCGCACAAGCCGGCCCTGCTTATCGATGATAAAGGTAGTTCGGATAATGCCCATAAATTCGCGGCCCATAAATTTCTTCAGGCCCCATACGCCATATTTGTCTGCGAGCGCGTGATCCTCATCCGACAAAAGGGTGAAGTTGAGTCCCTCCTTCTCTTCAAATTTTTTCAGGCGCGCGACCGGATCAGGGCTGACGCCCAACGCGACCGCTTCAGACTGCTCAAGCGACTGCAGAGAATCCCGCAACCCGCAGGCCTGAACTGTGCAGCCGGGCGTCATGGCCTTGGGATAGAAATACAGCACAACGTGCTTTTCTCCCCGGAAGTCCTTCAGGGAAATGTCGTCACCGTTTTGATCTTTGAGTGTGAATGCGGGCGCCAGATTACCCAGCTTGGGCATGCTCATGAATGAATTACCTCTTCTTGCAAACGATAAAGTCTCAGATGACTTTACTCAGTGCATTATAACGGGCCAGCCCTTGCTCATGGTATATTCTCCGCATGATTAGTCGTCCCCGTTCGATTGTCGTACTCACCGGCGCCGGTATATCAGCCGAATCAGGCATAGAAACCTTTCGGGCTGCCGAAGGCCTGTGGGCCAATCATCGCGTCGACGATGTCGCAACGCCGGAAGGTTTTGCGAGAAACCCGCAGCTGGTGTACGAATTCTATAACCAGCGCAGACGACAGCTGCTGACGCCTGAGATATCGCCTAATGCCGCTCATTCGGCGCTGGCAAAGTTCGAGCATGAATTCGACGGGGAATTCCTGCTGGTCACGCAAAACGTCGATAATCTGCATGAACGCGCGGGCAGCCAGAATCTGATTCATATGCACGGCGAGCTGTTGAAAATGCGTTGCCTCAACTCCAAGCTGGTCTTCGATGTCAGCGAAGACTTTGACTACGACACGCACTGCCGCTGCTGTCGCTCGGCCGGAAATCTGCGACCGCATGTGGTCTGGTTCGGTGAAATGCCATTGCAGATGAACCGCATAAACAGTGCATTGGAAAACTGCGACATGTTCGTTGCCATCGGCACCTCGGGCAACGTCTATCCCGCCTCCGGGTTCTATCAAACCGCGAAAATCAGAAAAGCCAGTACCGTTGAACTGAACCTTGAGCGGACCGGCTCATCGTTTGACCGGCACGTTCGTGGACCGGCAACAGAGTGCGTGCCGCAATTTTTCGAGAGCCTGCTCCGCTCCTGAGCGCAAACTGAAGCTACTGAAAGGACACTCATGCTTAAAAAAGTACTTAAAACCGCTGCAGCCGGCCTGGTGATCCTGGTCTGTCTGGGACTCGCGGTCTATGTGGCCACCGGCCCCGAGAGACCTGACTCTGAATCAGCCAGCGCCGCATGGCTGGAGTCCGGAGCCTACCGGGTCGGCCGCGCCGAACTGGTCTTCGTCGATGACACCCGGCCTACCGGAGAAAATCGGGGATTCCCCGCCAAGCCACAGCGGACCTTGCCAACAACCCTGTGGTTTCCGAGAGAGCTCGAGGCTGCGCTGCCCCTGATCATTCACAGTCACGGGATTGTCTCGAACAGAACAGAGATGGCCTATCTGGCAGAATCCCTGGCCAGCCATGGCTATCTGGTCGCAGCCACAGACTATCCCCTGACGTCCGGCTCAACCGCCGGTGGCGCGAACGCTGCAGATGTGGTGAACCAACCCGCGGACATCAGTTTTCTCATCGATTCCCTCCTCGGAATGCGCGACGGGCAAAAGCCCTTCAGTGGCCAAATCGACGAATCGCGCATCGGGCTGAGTGGTTATTCTCTCGGCGGCCTGACCACCTATCTTGCCACCTATCATCCCACCTGGCGTGATTCTCGCATCGCTGCAGCGGTCGCTATTGCCGGCCCGTCAGCCATTTTTGCGCCACGTTTCTTTGAGACCACCGCCGTACCTGTGCTGGCAATAGCCGGCACATCCGACGCGCTCATCGAACACAGCCGAAACGCAGCTGATCTGGGGACCCGTGCCCGGAACCTCTCAGTCATTACCATTGAGGGCGGCACCCATCTTGGCTTCATCGGCCTTGCCGATCCTGCATTTCGGTTTATGGACAATCCAGACACCCTGGGATGCACCGCAGTGATGGCGGTTCTGGGCGAGAATCCGAATGCGCCATTCGAGACAATGGGAAGCCCCGCCGACGGCATCGACCCGGCACGCGACCTGCCCGGGATCTGTGATTACGGCTATGGAGACGCCACGCATCCCGGTCGGCAGCAAATGATCACGGAGATCGCCACACTCAGTTTCTTCGAATGGGTATTCAATACGGATCCGACTCGGCGGGAGCGGGCCCGGCAGCAGCTGACAGAGCACATCGCTGCTGACTTTTCAGAAGCTTCTTTCGAACCGGCACAGACTCACAGTCTGTGATTCACACAATCAGAGTCAGCGTTTCCGGAAGCAGGCACTGGCTGTCATCACAAAGCTGCAGCACGACAGTCAGACTGATCCGCAACGGCGCTGCGCCGCTGCATCGAACGCGACGCGCCCGGAGCTTCACGCGCAGCGAATCTCGATAAATCGCAACGGCCCCTGAAGGCGCCGCCACACAGTCTGTGGCTTCAGGAAAGGACAAGCACTGGATTTCCCAGTCAGATTCCTCATTCAAGGAAACCGTCAGAGGTACAAAAGCGCCGGCTGCTTGCTCACCTTGTGTGAGAGGCGCAGTAAGATGCCAGGGATCCAGAATACTGAAATCCACATCGATCTGTGCCTCATCCTGATTATCCTCCTGCTGAGCCCGACCGGATTCCGCCCTTGCTATGATTTCTTTGCGCGCGAACACTCTGACTCGACCGCCTCCGGCGTATTGCAGCGATCCACGCGCCCCCTCGACACTGCCTGAAATCACTCTCATCAGAGAGCACTGACTGATCGGGTTTTCATTGATTACCGCTGCCAGACTTGCCAGCGCTTTATCAAAAATCGCCCTGACGGGCATCTCCACGAATTGCTCCGGAACCCGGGCCAGCCTCAATTCCATGGCCTGCAGGCTTTCAAGCATCACCGCAACTGGCGACAGCGTCGCGCCGTCCGAGGCATTGCTCGATCTGACCAGCTTCGGACCCGCCTGCTCGCGAGGCGCAAGACAGAATCTTTGCTCATTGGCATCCCAGAATTCTTCAATCACCCGGGCCGTCAACGCACAGGCCTTACTGAGATAGTCCGGTTTGTCGGTAACGTCATACAGGCAGATCAGCGCCTGTATCAGATTGCTGTAGTCCTCGAGCTGCCCCGTAATCGACACCACACCATGCAAGGAAATGCGTTTCAGTTCACCGCCGGCCTGCAGATTGTCGTCCAACATTCGCTGTACCGCTGTCTCGGCTGAAGTGAGCCAGCCGGCCGCTTCGGTAAACGGCAGAGTCTGGCTCGCCCAGACCAGAGTCGTGGCCATTTGTGCACACCAGCTGACAATCAGTTTATCGTCCCGCAGCGGATGCTCACGCTGCTCACGTACCTGGTAAAGCTGCATCAGTACGGCATCCAGATCGCGATAGAAATCCGGTCCGTATTCTCGAGCAGACACCGATAAGGAGCGGGATAAATGCAGAATATTGGCGCCCTCAAAATTCCCTCCCGGACTGACGCCGAACAGGCTCTTAGCCAATTCCGCCTGGGCCGGCGACAGACATTTTTCCAGTTCGCTCTGGCTCCAGGTAAAAAATATCCCTTCCTCTCCCTCACTGTCGGCATCAGTGGCTGAGTAATAGCCACCCTGCTCAATCTGCATGTCCCGCAAGACGTAATTGCAGGTCTGCCGGGCAACACGCGCGAAAAAATCCTGCCCGGTCAGTTGATAGGCCTGCAAATAAACCATACCCAGTTGAGCCTGGTTGTAGAGCATTTTTTCAAAATGGGGAATCAGCCATTCCTCGTCGACACTGTAGCGATGAAAGCCGCCGCCGACCTGATCGTAAATGCCGCCCCGACCCATGCCCTCGAGAGTCCGCTCGACAAAGCCCAGCGCCGCGCCGTCATCCCGGCGCACGACCTGATCCAGCAAAAAGAGCAGAATGGGTTCCTGTGGAAATTTCGGCGCACCGGCCAGCCCCCCCAAACTGCGATCCTCGCGCTGCAGTAGGGCTTTTACCGCATTGTCCACGATGTCTTGCCGGAGGGTCTCCAGCGGCTTGCGCTCACACAGGATTTTATTGATCGCCTGATAGAGACTGTGGGCATTCCTTTCCAGTTCGGCCCGCTGGTTGTGCCAGGCACCGCCGATCTGCCCGAGCACCTGCATGAAGGAAGGTGCTGGGAAATAGGTAGCCCCGTAAAATGGCCTGCCGTCAGGCAGAAGAAAATTCGACATGGGCCATCCTCCATGCCCGGAGACCAGCTGCACTCCAGTCATGTAGATTTCATCAAGATCAGGGAATTGCTCCCGATCCATCTTGATGCTGATGAAATGCTGATTGAGCAGCTTGGCAACTTCCACATTGTCGAAGCTTTCAACCTCCATCACATGACACCAGTGACAGGTTGAATAACCGATAGACAGAAAAATCGGCTTGTCCTCTGCCTTAGCAGCAGCGAAGGCTTCATCACCCCACGGGTACCAGTTCACCGGATTATGCGCGTGCTGCAACAGATAGGGGGAGTCTTCTTCAATCAGCCGGTTGATGAATATCGCCCGGCCTTCGGCATCAAGATACTCTGTCCGTTTGTCATAAGCGCCCTCCCTCTGCGCTTCCAGCTCACGCAGACGGGTTTCCAGAATCGCCGTGTTGTCCGCCGTATTCATGGCTGTGGTTCCTCAACCGTCGATAAGATCTACAAACTGCGCCGGGAAGTAAGGACGACCTGCGTCATTCACTGCTGTGCAGGTGATCCTGGCTCTGAGTATCGCAGGCGCATCCCGCTCAAGCAGAATCGACTGCTCAAACAGCAGCCGGACCGGAGTCGGTCGCACCGCCTTCACAGTGACCTGAAATTCATCGCCGGCTTGGAGCGATTTGCGGTAATCCAGTTCGGCCCGCACCACCACAATGAAGACGCCCTGGCGGGTCATCTCGGCGAAGCTCAAACCCCGGCTCAACAGATACTCATGTCGCGCGTGCTCGAGATAATGCTGGTAGATCGCGTTGTTCACGATGCCCTGCATATCACATTCGTAATCTCTTACTTTTAGGTTCAGGCTAAAAGACATGGCGACGTGGCGACTCACTGATCAGAATCCGCCTAGGCTAGCCTATTTCGGTCCGCCCCGATAGCCGCGCTTAGGATGCGGCACAGACCATCACGCTGACGAAGCACTCTCTCCGTGAGAGTTGCCGAAGGGCGAACAAAGCGGATCACCCATGGGTTACCTGAGGTCATGCTGACAAAAGCCACCTTCCAGTAGCTTGCACAGTAGCTTGCAGTAGCCTGCGCCCGGTCCGCGCATGCGACGGACCCGGAGTCCGGTGGATAAACCGACGCGATTGATGCAGAATCGGACATCACCAACAGTCACGCTAAAGAGGCAACCCCATGAATCCAACTCGCTGTCTGCTCAGCACTTTGGCGCTCGCTGCTGTTTGCTTGGGCACTCAAGCAAACGCTGACCACCATGAGGAAGCGGAGGCAATGACACTTCAGAGTCTTGCCACCGGCGACCACCGCAGCGACGACAACATCGCCCGCAATACCTGGCGCCATCCGGTTGAAACACTCGAGTTTTTTGGCCTGGAGGCGGATACCACCGTCATCGAAATCCTGCCCTCTACCGGATGGTACACGGAGATTATCGCTCCCTACGTACGTGATCAGGGCAAATATTATGCGGCACACTTTTCTCCGAATGCCGCGCTGGACTATATGCCCAGGATCAGAGGCCTGTTCGAGGAAAAAATCTCCGGCGATCCGGAAAACTATGGGCGCATCACCGTCAGGTCACTGAATCCGCCGCACGAAGTCATTATTGCCCCACCGGAAAGTGCCGATATGGCTCTGACCTTCCGCAACGTCCATAACTGGATTATGGCCGGTCAGGAGCATGAATTCTTCGCGGCTTTTTTCGCTGCGCTCAAGCCCGGCGGCACGCTAGGTGTTGTCGAGCATCGGGCCAGACCCGGCGCCAGCATGGAGGTCATGGAAACCACGGGGTACGTGACTGAGGCCTACGTCAAAGAAGTGGCTGCCGCAGCAGGGTTCGAGTTTGTTGAATCTTCTGAAATAAACGCCAACGCCAGGGACGACACGGATCACCCCGAAGGGGTCTGGAGCCTGCCGCCCACCTACAGAATGGGCGAGGCAAACCGCGCTGATTTTACCGCCATCGGGGAAAGCGACCGCATGACGCTGAAATTCATCAAACCACGAAGCTGACCCAAACCCAAGACGCTGCTTTGGACCGCCGGATAGCCGCCGCTGAGGCGCTTGCCCAGAGCCGCGTTCTTGAGGCACTCGCCCCCTACTCACCCACATTAGTGAGCACAATCTGGGTCGGCCTCGACCTGCCCGAAAGCGATATCGATGTGGTGTGCTGCTTCAAATGTCGAAGCCAGTTTGAGCGGCGCCTCATTGAGACACTCGGCGGCCTGAAAGATTTCACCCTGTCTTCCTCAAAAGAGGCTCTGATTGCGCGCGCCACGCTGGGCGCTTTTCCACTGGAGATTTACGGTTCAAATGTCGCCATCAGCGAACAGGTGGCGTTTCGTCACTATCAGGTCATGCAGCGCCTGACGTCCCTCTCGAGTGCCGATTTCAGCAATCGGGTTAAGGCATACAAAACCGAGGGACTCAAGACGGAGCCTGCCATCGCTGCGGTACTAAACCTTCAGGGCGAGCCCTTCGCTGCCGTCATGGCGCTCGAATGTGCCAGTGAGACGGAGCTTGTCAGCATCCTGAGAAACGCCGGATGTCTGCGGCTCGCCACTGAAGCCGGTGCAGACTAATCTGATGACCTGATCTCGAATTCCAGCTGTTCGAATGCCAACCAGGCGTCTTGATTCAAAAGTTCCTCACCGACTGAAACGACAACCGCACAGTGAAGCGTGCTTTTCCCTTTGGTGTGGCCAGCCCACAGGGGAGCGCTTCAAGCAATCTGCCGTCATCTTGGCCGTGCAAGGCGTCTGATCTCCGGCGAACCTCGCCAGCACCAGCGGAAATTGGTTATGATGCTTAATAAGCGCCTGTCAGACTCTTTCTGGCTGAACGCAAACATCGCTGAATGACGACACCCACAATCACGCAGGGAAGCTGCAGGGAGCACTGCATCATGAGCCTGGATATTGAATTCCATTATGATTTCGGAAGCCCGAACACCTATTTTTGTCACCGCCTGATTCCGGGTATCGAAGAACGCACAGGCGCAAAAATCACTTATTGCCCTGTGCTGCTGGGCGGCATTTTCAAGGCCACCAATAATCGCTCGCCCATGGAGCAGTTCGCCGAAGTCAAAAACAAGAAAGAATATCAGGCACTGGAAATGAAGCGCTTCATTGCGCGCCATCAATTCTCAGACTACCGGTTCAATCCGCACTTCCCGGTCAATACCATTCATCTGATGCGAGGCGCCGTATTTGCCAGCCATCAGGACTACTACAAGCACTATATTGAGGCTATGTACCAGGGTATGTGGGAACAGGGCAAAAACATGGCGGACCCGGAAGTGATAGCCGAAGCCTTGCGCGAGCATGGCCTGCCCGCCGATGACATTGTCGCGGCGGTGCAAGACCCCGAGATCAAACAGGAGCTCATGGACAGTACCAGCCGCTCGGTAGAGCGTGGCGCCTTTGGCTCACCGACTTTTTTTGTCGGGGATGAGATGTTTTTCGGCAAAGACCGGCTACTTGAACTCGAGGCGGAAATCGTCAGCCAGATGCGCTAGACGACTTACTCTGCCCGGTCGAAGTACCTCACCAGTTCAATTGGCTCGCGAAATGAATCTGGCTGGATTGTCATTTCAATGCGCAGTCGATTACCGCCGGACTCAAGAGTATAGGTTTCAATGGTAAATCCCCCGTCTCTTGGTCGCCCTTCCACCACCAGTGAATTGCCCTCGAACAGGCCCGAAGAGAAATCGGTACCGCCTTCACTGTAGAAACCGGTTGCCGATGCGCGACGGCGACGGCCGTCTGAATGAAATACCCGCTGGAAATCGCCTTCATAGGTAAAGCGAAGCTCTGGTTCATCCACCTCAATTGTCAGGACATCATCATAAGAGATACGGTCATAAAGCTCATGCTCCGGCGGACCACCACGGTAAAAATCTTCCTGACGATTAAAGAACCCGCGGCTCCCCTTGCCGCCACCTGCTTCAATTGCCTCTTCTACCTGATCGTCCGTATTGTCGCTCAGCTCATCGTTGATTACCCAATGGCCTGACAGAACTGTCCGTATGTCCGGTGCCTGCGCTGAGGCAGGGGCTGCCGAAAAGGCAATGAACAGGCTGGCGAACAGCACTTTCGTCGAGCATTTTATAGACATGACAACGCGGCGAAACAGGGTTGGATATCTTCATTCAATCCGCTTTGACGTCAAAGTTCAAGTCTGGGGTTTCAGCGTGCATGCGTCTGTTTCGCAGGCAGCGCAAAGAAAATACTGCAATCATCGACCAGACGCCGGGCTGCCAGAATCACCAGCACGAACAGCAACAGGTAGTACACCGGAAAAGCGACCAGCGCTTTCAGGAAAATCTGCTCATTGAGCACTTGCCCGTCGACTTGCGCATCCTGCCGATGCCGCAGCGTTGCCACCAGGGCGGTGTAGAGCAGGCTTGCCGTCCCTAAACCGAGATTCAGCGCCAACCCCTTGAAGCTGAGTACGGTCGCGCGTATCTGCGAGTCAGCCTCTCGGTTCAGATAATAGCTGGCCTGAAACTGCACCATGCCCATCATGGCAAATGCCCCGATGGCGAATAAAACACCCACGTACGGTACGGCAAAACTGATGCCGATCAGCCCTGCCGTGAGTACTGCAGACAAGAACAGGAAATTGAAAAAAGGAGAGCGCTTGCTGACCAGAATCCGTGAAATACGCGCGTTAAGGATGCCGATCAAAGACATCCCTGCGCCGATAAACCCAAACCAGGAAACGGGGATGTCGATCAGCCGGTAGTATTCGCTGGCCAAAACCACAAACTGGCGGGCCACAGAATCCAGCGCCAGGGCCGCCAGAATGACGAACAGCACGAAGCGATGATTCACTGTCCAGCGGGCTACGCGTGAAATCTGGCGGAAGGGTTCCAGAAGAGAACCCTTCGACGAAGCCTTGTCCCGCGCCTCATCCGTTTCAAGGTCATGAAAACCAAGCGCTGTAAACAGCACCAGAGCGGCAGTAACCAGTGTCAGCATCACCGGCAGCCGGACAATCACGGAGTCTTCAAGCGTCCAGCCTGTATTCAGCGAGGCCAGAAAGCGGTTAACGACATACGGATCATAGGCAAAAGCGCCCAGAATCATCGTGGTGAAAAAGCCGATAGACACAACCCAGGTCGTCCGCTCCAGAACTTTAGGCCATTCATCCTCCCGCCCCAGAGATTTGAGCGAATCGTAGGCCAGCGCTTCGTCAGCACCGCTGGCAGCCGCTTCCGACAAACCGGAACAGATTCTGTTGAGCAAGAACACGAGAAACAGCAGCGGAGAAGCACCCAGTGGCACAAAGACAAGCAGCGCCATCTCTAGCACCATGAGCAGTGCGGCAAATACCAGCAGTCGCTTATGACCGATGATATCGGCCAGTGCTCCTGATGGCACTTCAGCGACCACGATACTCAGCGCCCAAACCAGATTGAGCAGCGCGAACTGCTCCAGGGTCAAGCCATAATCGAGAAACAGCACCGTGAATACCGGATAGTAGAAACGGGCTGTATAGAAAAGGCGAAAGACAGTGAACCGCCGGACGTTCCCTTCAAGCCGTGCGACGCTGTCTGAATCTAGGTTCATCAGCCGGGGTAATCACACTAATCGCAATGCCGTCACTTGATATTACGGCGACGCCAGTCAGCAATCGCCCTGCCGATTTCATCAGGTGAATCCTCCTGCAGAAAGTGATTTCCCGTAACGGTGACTTCTTCCTGATTCGGCCAGCTTCGACAAAATTCTCGCTGCGGGCCGATCAGGATCGCCCCGGGATCAGCGTTTACGAACAATTTGGGGACCTGCGACTCAACCAGCCAGCCCGCATAATCACTGACAATCGAATGCACCACCGCTGGCTCACCCTCAATCGGAATTTGTCTGGGCCAGGTGAGGGTAGGCCTTCGCCCCTCGCCTCGCTCAGCGAAAGGCCGGCGATAGACCGCCATTTCCTCATCATTCAGACTTCTTAAAACAGAGCCGGGTAGCACTCTTTCAACAAACACGTTCTTTTCCAGAATCATCTCCTCACCGGCAGGAGACCGGAGTCCCTGAAAAACCCCGCGCGCGGCCTCGGGCCATTCTTCCCAGGTGACCGGCCGGACAATACCTTCCATGTAAGCAATGCCCGCAACCGCATCGCGGTGCCGATTCGACCAGTCAAAGCCGAGCGCCGAACCCCAGTCATGAATGACCCAGGTTACATTCTGGCTGACGCTCAATGCTTCAAGCGCAGCATCAAGATAATGTCTGTGCTCCTCAAAGGTATAACGATCCGGACCGGACGCGTCCAGTTTGTCTGAATCACCCATGCCAATCAGATCAACTGCAATGCAGCGACCCTGATCCTGCAAATGCGGCATCACATTGCGCCACAGGTAAGAGGAAGTGGGATTGCCATGCTGAAAAACAATCGGGTCACCCTCACCCATTTCCACGTAAGCCATGGTTTTGCCATGCACTGAAATGTATTTTTTCGACCACTGCCGGTCCTGATTCATAGGTAGCCTCTGCTAAACAATGATCTGACAGACAGTAAAACTAACGCGTTTGGCGAGAAAAGAATACCGGACAAGACCGATCCCATGAATTGAATCCCCCACCGCTCTTCATATATTCTGCAGGTCCGCGCTGTAGCGCATCAGAATAATACGGATGGGAGAAAACCGAATGACCATGCAAAACACGCCTCTGTTAATGTCTCGAATCCTTGGCCGAGGTGCGGAACTTGATCCGGAAGTCGAAGTCGTGACGGCTCAGGCAAGCGGCACCCATCGCCAGACGCTGAAGCAGACCTGGAACCGGGCCCAGCAGGTGGCCAATGCGCTGAAGTCGCACGGCATCGAAACGGGTGACCGGATCGGCAGCTTCATGTGGAACAACTACCGCCACCTGGAGCTTTATCAGGGCGTGCCCAGTATGGGTTGCGTCCTCCACACCCTGAATATCCGCCTGTCCCCTACTGATCTGGAATACATCATCAATCATGCCGGTGATCGCGTGATTTTTGCTGATGAAGATCTGCTACCGCTGCTGGAACCGCTGTGGGGAAAGATTCCCTGTGTGGAGCTGCTGGTAATTTGTCGCCACGGCGAGGGCGGAGAAAGCAGCTTTACCAACCAGGTTGATTATGAAGATTTCATCGCCGACCATCCGGCTGCCTATGACTGGCCTGACATCCCGGAAACGGCACCAATGGGTTTATGCTACACCTCAGGTACCACCGGTAACCCCAAAGGCGTGATGTACACCAACCGGTCAACCTATCTGCACACCCTGACCGAATCACTGACGGATTCCATGGGGTTGTCTGCACTCGATTCCCTGCTAGGTATCGTGCCGATGTTTCATGCCATGGGCTGGGGCTTACCCTTTGCCGCATCCATGCTGGGCACCAAGCAGGTCTACCCCCATCGATTCATGACTCCGGATTCCTTCCTCAGTCTAATGCAGCAGGAACAGGTCACGATCTCGGCGGGCGTACCTACGATCTGGCAGGGGGTACGCGCCACACTGACAGCCAACCCGGACAAGTTCGATCTTTCGAAACTGCAGCGCCTCACCTGTGGCGGCTCTGCCCCGCCCGTCGAAATGATGCGCTGGTACTGGGAAACCTTTGGTGTGGAAATGATTCAGGGCTGGGGCATGACCGAGACCAACCCTCTCGGCACACTGTCACGGAAAGTCTCAAAGCGATCCCAGATCGCATTATCCGAAGATCAGCAGTTTGAGAATATTGCCAAGGCTGGTCTCGCCATGCCGGGACTGGAAATTGAAATTTTCGATGAGCACTGGAATGCCCTGCCGCATGATGGCGATGCGGTGGGCGAACTTTGCATCCGCGGCCCCTGGATTGCATCCGAATACTACAACGATCCGCAGCCCGACAAGTTTCACAATGGCTGGCTGGTCACCGGGGATGTCGCCAAAATTGATGCCGATCAATACATCATCATCTGTGACCGCTCCAAGGACATGATCAAATCCGGCGGAGAATGGATCTCCTCTGTCGATCTGGAAAATCACATTGTTGCGATGCCCGAGATAGCTCAGGCGGCTGTGGTTGCCCAACCGCATCCCAAGTGGGACGAACGCCCCGTAGCGATGGTCATCATGGCTGCCGGCGAAACCCTAGATCAGGCGGCAGTCATTGAGCACTGCAGCCAGATATTCGCCAAATGGCAGCTGCCAGACGAGGTGATTGCTGTGGAAAGCCTGCCGCTTGGCCCGACCGGCAAGATCGAGAAAAAAACCATCAGAGCCAATCTGGAAAAAGAAGGCTACCGGCTTCCGGATCTACGCTGAGATCATCGCTGCAGCTGTAAACAAAAAAAGGGAGTCTGCGACTCCCTTTTTCGTCTCTTGCCTCAACGTCCCGGATCTGTCGGCGCGTAATCAACGCCTTCCGCATCTGCGGTGCGCGCCCCGGCCAGGATACCGGGAAGCGCATAGTTACCCTCATGACAGGCGTATTCGAAAACCTGATCTTCCGTCAGGTTCATGGGCAACTCCCCGCTCCAGGTCTGCGTATAGTTCTCCGGATCATCCACGGTGAACTGATAGTGGATGACGTCATCGGCAACACGGGTGAATCGCTCCGTCACTTTCATTTGCTGTGATCCGTAGAACCGATGCTCCAGGGAAGAACGCAGACTTTGCTGCGGATGGAAATTGGTGGTTTCGACAATCAGACTGTCTCCCTCGTAGTAGCCAACCGAATCCCCCATCCAGGGATACTGGCTGTTCGCCGGTAACTCAGCGTTCAGTCTGATGATCCGAGCATCATGGTTCATCTCTGCCATCAGCAGAACATGGGTTTCTGTCTGCACGATCTGGGTCAGATTATTGTAGAGCACCGGCAGTTTCGGCGGGCCTCCGGTAGAGCCAAACCCCACGACACAGCGCTCACCCAGAGGGCGCACTTCTGGCCCGTCATAGGAATTACGCTGGCGCATGGCTGCATCATAATTGGCGCGGCCCTGCTCCGAATAGGGTAGCCTGCCATCAGCGGGATCAACGAGGATGGAGGTTCGGATCTCACCGCTTACCACTGCAAGACGGTCTCCCGGGTCCATCCAGAATGTGTTGTAACCTCCGACATTACGCCCGGCGTCCGGTGCTTCGCGGTCCGGATCACTGGGTTGATTGCTGGCCTCATTTCTCGCCTGAACCCTGGCTTCGATCAGAACCGCTTCTTCTTCGGAGATTACCAACTGTCCGTTAAAGCGCTCCGCCCGCTCAAGATTTGTCTGAGTTGCGATTGACCAGACGCCCTGTAAATCAGGCGCCCCATGCTCCGTTTTGGGTGCCAGATAGCCTGATTCAGCGGCCAGCAACCCATTACCGGCGCAGAGGGCAAGCAGTCCCGTTATCCAGCCTTTGTATTTCATTTTGATTTCCCTCAATTTACCGCCAAGCATGGCTGCAAAGTATGACAAGAACCGCCGGCAGTCACCAACTGATTTTTGGTAAGCCCCGGTAATGGAGCCCACCATCACACAGCATCAATGGAATTTGCCATCTTTTACTTGTTACACTCCATTCCCCAAAGGCAAAAAGCGTGCTGCAAATGCTCAGACAATCGCAAAATCTGCTGGGAATCGGCTTCATTCTGGCCCTGTTCATTGTCGATGGCTTCATCCTCGTTGAGGAGAAAGGCGACCCTGACAATATGGTCTGGCTTGACGGCGGGCGCTTTACCATGGGTTCAGATCACGGTCTGCCAGACGAGGCTCCGGCCCGCCCGGTGAGCGTCTCTGGATTCTGGATCGACAGATATGAAGTGACCAATGCCCAGTATGAAGCATTCGTCGCTGCAACCGATTATGTGACCGGCGCGGAGCAATTCGGCGATTCTCTGGTGTTCCACAGCCCGCAAGGCCGAAGTCTCAGAGACGTTGCACCCATGAGCTGGTGGCTGTTAGTACGCAATGCCAGCTGGCGTTCACCGGAAGGCACCGGCGAGACACTACCCTCGCAGCCCGACCATCCTGTTGTGCAGGTCAATTATGAGGATGCACTGGCCTACTGCAACTGGCAAGGCAAGACACTGCCCACCGAAGCGCAGTATGAATTTGCCGCCCGGGGCGGGCGGGACGGGCAGATCTACAGTTGGGGTGATCAGCCTATTCACCACACCCAGCGCGTCACCAACTACTGGCAGGGCGAGTTTCCGGTCAACAACGAGAATACCGATGGTCATCATCAGTCAGCTCCTGTTGGCAGCTATCCGGCGAATGACTACGGTCTCTACGACATCACAGGCAATGTCTGGGAGTGGGTTTCTGACTGGTACCACCCGAACGCCTATACGCTTCTTGGTAGTCAGAATCCGAAGGGAGTAAAAAGGGAAGAAAGTCTTGACCCGGCTGAACCGGGGTTGCCCAAGCGGAGCATACGGGGAGGGTCCTTCCTCTGCAGCGAAAACTATTGCCAGGGCTTCAGAGTAAGCGCGCGGATGCCTGCCGACCCTGATTCGGCGACCAACCACACCGGTTTCCGGTGCGTTGTCCCGAGACGCTCAAACCGCTTGACCGCGCTCTGGCTGGACTGAACCCCCGGACCCTAACGCTCGATCACCGAAATCCTTGCACCCTTGTGTGCGGAGAATACCTATATCTCTCTGGCAATCAGCAACTTCATGATTTCATTACTGCCGCCGTAGATTTTCTGTACCCGGCTGTCAGCGAACATCTTGGCAATCGGATATTCCATCATGTAGCCATATCCGCCAAAAAACTGCAGACAGGCGTCCACAATTTCACATTGCTTCTGCGTGGTCCACCATTTGGCCATCGACGCCGAGGCGTCATCAAGTTTGCCCTCGGCAAGGCGCATCGCACAGTCATCAACGAACACCCTGGCAATCCTCGCCTCAGTCAGGCATTCGGCAAGCCGGAACTGGGTATTCTGAAAATCGAGAATTCGCTTACCAAACGCTTTGCGCTCTTTGACATAGTCTGAAGTCAGGCGCAGTGCTTTTTCCATCGCCGCACAGGCACCTGCGGCAATTATGACCCGCTCCTGAGGCAACTGTTCCATAAGATGAACAAAGCCTCTGCCTTCGTCTGTGCCCAGTAGCGCCGATTTAGGCACCCGCACATCATCGAAAAACAGCTCAGCGGTGTCCTGCGCTTTCATGCCCAGCTTTTCGAGATTCCGGCCGCGCTGAAACCCGCCTTCACCCTCAACCGCTTCCGTCTCGACCATGATCAGCGAGATACCCTTTGCCCCTTCACCCGGGTCGGTTTTTGCGACCACGCAGATAAGATTCGCCGTCATTCCATTGGTGATGAACGTTTTTTGTCCATTCAGTACATAATCATCCCCGTCTGCCAGCGCAGAGGTTTTTACTGCCTGCAGATCTGAACCCGTTCCGGGCTCCGACATAGCAATCGCTGACACGATCTCGCCGCTCACCATTTTCGGCAGCCATTTGGCTTTTTGCTCCTGCGTGCCGTATTTCTCAATGTAGTGAGCCACAATGCCCGAATGAACCCCGTTACCGAAGCCTGAGATATTGGCTCTGTTAAACTCCTCGATCAGTACCATCTCGTGCCGGAAATCACCGCCACCGCCACCATACTCTTCGGAGATTGACGCACACAGGATGCCGGCCTCACCGGCTTTGTACCAGGCGTCCCGGTCGACAATCCCCTGCTTGTCCCACTTTTCCGCAAGCGGAACAAACTCTTTATCCAGGAACTTCCTCACCGCATCACGCATGATGACGAGCTCTTCATCCATCCAGGGAGACTGATAATTCTCAAGCATAGGGCTGACTTCTTCTCTAGCTATCCAGTTGATTCATTCGTTCAATAATCATGGCGTTGGCGGTACCCCCACCTTCGCAAATTGCCACTAAACCGTAGCGCGCCTGTCGCCGCTCCAGCTCATGGACGAGGGTTGTCATCAACTTGGCGCCGGTGCCGCCAAGGGGGTGGCCCAGAGACTGCGCGCCACCGTTGACATTCAGTTTGTCCGGGTCAGCATTGAGCGCCTTTGCCCAGGCCAGCGGCACAGAGCCGAAGGCTTCGTTGACTTCGTATAAATCGATGTCGTCGATACTGAGCCCCGCTTTTTCAAGCACCTTTTCTGTCGCTGGAATGGGGCCTTCAAGCATGATGACCGGGTCAGAACCGACAACAGCCAGAGAATGAATCTTGGCGCGCACCGGAAGGTCGAACTTCCTTACGGCCTCTTCGTTCGCCACCATAATCGCGGCTGCACCGTCGCTGATCTGACTCGCGGTACCGGCGGTTATTACTCCTCCTTCACGCAGGGCATTCAGCGACTGCATGCCCTCGAGGTTTGCTTCAAAGCGAATTCCCTCATCCACGGTATGCACGTCTTTGCTGCCATCTTCCAGCTCAATGTTGAGTGGCACAATCTCCTGCTCGAAGTAACCACTTCGGGTTGCAGCCGCCGCACGCTGGTGACTGAGCAGGCCAAACTCGTCAAGCGCCTCCCGGCTGATCTGATATTTTTCTGCCAGCAGCTCTGCTCCGTCGAACTGGCTGAACTGAATGCCGGGGTACTGCAGCTCGAGGCGCTCACCTTTCGGTACACCGCGCCCTTTCTCCAGGCCATCCCTTACATTAGAACCGATTTCTACGGTACTCATCGCCTCAACGCCACCGCAAATCACCACATCCTGCGTCCCGGACATCACCGCCTGAGCGCCGAACTGAATGGCCTGAAGCGAAGATCCGCACTGACGATCCACTGTGGTCCCCGGCACCTCAAGAGCCAGCTTGGAGCTCAGCGCCACATTACGACCCAGATTTCCGGCTTGAGATCCAATCTGCATGACCACACCAAAAACAAGGTCATCCACTTTGTCGGTCGGAACCCCGGTGCGATCCACCAGTTCATCTACCACGGCAGCGCCCATATCAACAGGGTGCATTCGGCTCAGCCTGCCGTTTTTTCTTCCGGTTGCGGTGCGCACTGCACCGACGATGTATGCATTGGCCATATGATTCCTCGATCTCAAATAACGGGTTTGTGGGGCGCTGTAGAGGAAAGACTACAGCGCAGGCATCCTGATTCCGGCGTCCAGTCGGATGGTTTCGCCATTCAGATAGCTGCACTGCACAATGTGCGCGACTTCGGCAGCGAACTCATCGGGGTTCCCGAGTCGCTTCGGAAACTGGGTGATGGCGATGAGTGGTTCACGCACCTCTTCGGGCGCCCGGGCAAGCAGCGGCGTTTCAAAAACACCCGGAGCGACAGTCATGACACGCACACCCCGTTTGCCCAGATCACGGGCGATGGGCAGGGTCATGGCGACGATACCTCCCTTGCTCGCCGCGTAGCCTGCCTGTCCGGTCTGGCCGTCAAAAGCGGCAATGGAGGCCACGTTGATAATGACTCCCCGCTCATTGTCTTCTGTCTGCGGCTCGTTAAGCTGCATCACTTCTGCACACAGCCGCAGCACATTGAATGTCCCGATCAGATTGACGCGGACGATGTGTTCAAAGCGCGCCAGAGGCATAGCCCCATCCTTGCCTACGGTCCGGGCAGCACCTCCAATTCCGGCAGAATTCACGTTCACGTGGATGGTACCGAATGCCTGCTGTGCCTTGGCAATGGCAGCTTTGACCGCATCCTCATCCGCGACATCGCCGGCATGCCAGGCAGCTGATTCTCCGAACTCACCCGCCGCGGCTTCCAGCGCCTCCGCGTTAAGATCATACAAAAACACCCTGGCGCCTGCCTTGACGAAATTCTTCGCTGTTGCCAGGCCGAGGCCCGATGCCCCACCGGTGATGAATGCAGTTTTACCCTGTAATTCCATGATTTTGGCTGTTTCTCTGTCTGTAAAAAGTGACGACAGAATAATCGATTGCCGCGGAAAAAGACAATAAGCAGCGGGCTCTGTTACGCGGTAATGATTAGCCCTTTCCGGCGCGCTCACGATGCTGATCTTCCCATCGGGCCGCTATATTTTGGCAGGGCTATCCCCTATTATTGCGCAGGCATAAACAAGACTATTCGTAAGGAGAAACCGTGGGCCCACTGACTGGTATACGCGTGGTTGAGATGGCGGGAATCGGACCCGGACCTTTCACCGCCATGATGCTTTCAGATCTTGGCGCCGAAGTCATTCGGGTAGACCGACTCAGCCACAAAGGCACCGGCCACCGGGCTAATGTGCTCAATCGGGGCAGAAAGTCTATCGCCGTAGATCTCAAAAACCCCCGTGGGGTTGAAACGACATTGCGCCTTATTGAGCAGGCTGATGTGGTCCTGGAGGGCTTTCGCCCCGGGGTAATGGAGCGACTCGGACTCGGACCAGAGGAGTGCCTGTCGGTAAACCCGCGCCTGATCTTCGGCCGCATGACAGGATGGGGGCAGACGGGCCCGCTGTCACAGGCCGCAGGGCATGACATCAATTATATCTCCATCGCGGGCGCCCTAGGTGCCATGGGCTATGCGGATCGCCCGCCGGCGCCTCCGCTCAATCTCGTCGGCGACTTCGGTGGCGGCGCGATGTATCTGTTGACCGGCATTCTCGCCGCACTGGTGGAACGAGCCACGTCGGGGCAGGGGCAAATCATCGATGCAGCCATGACAGATGGCACCGCCAGCCTGCTCAGCCCCTTCTTCGGCTTGATGGCTATGAATATGTGGACAACTGACCGATTCAGCAACAGGCTGGATGGGGGCGCTTTTTACTATGGCAGCTACGAATGCAGCGATGGTAAGTACATCTCAATCGGCTCACTGGAGCCGCAGTTCTACGCCCTGCTTCTGGAAAAAGCAGAAATTACTGATCCGGAATTTCAAGAGCAGCTTGATGAGGCCGCCTGGCCCGCCAAGCGCGAGAAACTGAACCAGCTATTCAAAACCAGGACCAGGCAGCAATGGTGCGACATCATGGAAGGGACCGATGTGTGCTTTGCCCCCGTTCTGGACCTGAAAGAGGCGCCAACTCACCCACATAATATTGACAGAAAAACCTTCGTCGAGCTGGAAGGTGTTGTTCAGCCTGCCCCGGCACCGCGGTTCAGCCGGACTCAAGGTGAAATCCAGGGACCTGCAGCAATGGCCGGGGAGCATACCCGAGAAGTGTTGAGTGCATGGAACTTTACCGACCAGGAAATCGGTGAGTTACAGGCCAGCGGCGCAATATAAATTGCGCGCCCAACCGGAGATCAATGATGCCTTTTGAAACCATTCGCTACGAAATTGCCGATCGAATTCTGACCATCACCCTGAATCGGCCGGAACAGCTCAATGCGTTCACTGTAACCATGGCCGAGGAGCTGATTATGGCCTTCGGACAGGCCAGCGAAGATGATGCAGTCGATGCGATCGTAGTAACCGGAGCGGGTAAGGCTTTCTGTGCCGGGATGGATTTATCCAGCACAGGCAATGTCTTTGGGTTGAATGAATCGCTGAAACCCGATCTTGAGGACATGCGCTCGCGTTTGTCAGACCCCGAAATTGAAGCGGGCGTCAGAGATACCGGTGGCCAGCTCACGCTGGCGATCTTTGAGTGCAAGAAACCGGTCATCGCAGCAGTGAACGGGGCTGCGGTCGGTATCGGAGCCACCATGCTCTGCGCCATGGATATTCGATTGGTTGCCGACACAGCCCGTGTGGGCTTCGTTTTCAATAAGATCGGCATCACACCAGAAGCCTGCTCATCCTGGTTTCTGCCGCGCATCGTCAACATGGGAACTGCGCTGGAGTGGATTTACAGCGGTGACCTGATTTCAGCAGAAGAACTGACTCGCAAGGGCTTCGCCAACCAGCAGCTGGACGGGGCTTCGCTGCTGGAGAAAGCCTACGAAATGGCTGCCCGAATCAGCAGCCACAGTCAGGTTGCCGTGGCCTTGACTCGGCAGATGATGTACCGCAACGCCGCCCTGCCACATCCGATCGGCGCCCATGAGGTTGACTCGCTGGCAATTTTTTATGCCAGCCAAACCAGCGGCAAAGAAGGCGTGAGCGCCTTTCTGGAAAAGCGAAAGGCGAATTTTGACGACCATGCCTCGACCGACATGCCGCCTTTCTACCCCTGGTGGTAAGCCTGCTCAACCAACCGCATCAACCAACACCGTTTCGTGCTGCATCGCCCGCTACCCGCGGCTGTCTCTGCATCGGGTGTATTTCCCGAAATTGTGCGTATAATGACGTTCACCCTTCAGAGAATGTTAAATGATTGTCGTCCAGTCGATCTTCCATCTCGCATCCGACTCCAGGCGAGATGCCATTAAACTGATGCGTAATATGGTGCGACTGTGCCGGCTTGAGCACGGCTGTATCAGCTATGAATATTTTGAAGGAATTTCCAACCCCAATCAGGTGATCCTGATGCAGGAGTGGGAGGATGCAGACTGTCTGCAGGAGCACTACCAGACAGATCACATGGAGCATTTTCTCAGCAAGCTGGGAGACTATCTTGTCAGCCCGGTGGAGACGCGCAGCTACGTCTCTCAGGAAGAAGCATCTGTCACGTCTCTATCGGCTGAGGACCTGCCCAAGCCTGAACAGACCATCCATTGATTGAGTCATCAGCAGGTGATTCCCATTCAAAGTCCTCAGGCAAAACGGCCGGCAGTTAGGCCGTTTGCGATCCCTATCACCAGCCCAGATGAGATTGCCGTCTGAACGGCACGGCAGCGGACTTCAGACACCGCTTTTTTCAGGCTTGTGGTCGGCCCCCTGACGAAATTCGCCAGCATCATGACGTCGAAAATAATCCTGTGCGGCGCTCTTCACTTTTGGCGCCAGCACGAATGTTGAAAGCATGGTCGGAATCGCCATGGTAGCGTAGGCCCCATCGAACAGACTGATGACCGCATCCAGTGACGCCACCGCACCAACGGTGATGAGCGCCATGTAGATACCCAGATAATACTTCTCAGCACGCGTGCCAAAAATGAATGCCATGCACTTACTGCCGTAATAGGAGTAAGTCAGCACCGTCGTTGTGCCCAGAACAAACACCATGATCAACATCAGGTAGGACCCCACGCCGGGAAAAGCCTGATCATAAGCCTGAGCCGTGAGTGTCACGCCAACAGCATCCCCCTGCCAAACCCCGGTAACCAGAATCGCCAGAGCAGTGCAGGTGCAGACGAGCAGGGTATCAATGATCGGGCCCACCATGGCCACCAGCCCCTCTCTGGTCGGTTCATTGGTTTTGGCTGCGCCATGCGCAAGAGATTCAGTACCAAGGCCAGCCTCATTGGAAAAGACACCCCGCTGCACCCCGATCAGAATCACAGCGCCCAGCACGCCACCGGAAACAGCCTCACCGGAAAATGCGTCAACCACAATCAACGCCAGCATCGCGGGTAATTCTGTGAGATGAGACAGCAACAGATAGCCGGTTATCACAGCATAAAACAGCACCATGAGCGGCACGAGACTGCCGGCGACAGCCGCTACCCGTCTGACTTTCCCAACCGCAACCGCAAAGAGCGAAACGGACAGCACCAGACCCATGGCCAGATCAAAGGTGAAGTGATTTTCTGCTGAAGTAATACCCGCCGGAATCGCCAGGGCATCCCGGGTGATCTGCACCAGCTGATTGACCTGAAAAACGGGCAGTGTGCCGAACATTCCCGCTACTGCGAACAGATAGGCCAGCGGCATCCAGCGTTTTCCGAGACCCTCCCGAATTACGTACATCGGTCCACCCTGCAGGTTGCCTGCATCATCAGTGCCTCGATACATGATCGCCAGCGACGCGGTGTAAAACTTGGTGGAAATCCCGACCAGCGCGGTCACCCACATCCAGAAAACGGCGCCCGGTCCACCCAGCGTAATCGCCACGGCAACCCCGGTGATATTACCCACGCCGATCGTCCCTGCCAGGGCCGTTGCCAGAGCCCGGTAATGACTGATGTCTCCTGCCGCAGAAGCGCCCGCTTGATATTTGCCTCTTAGCAGATCAACACTGTGACCGAGATACCTGAAATGCCTTAATCTGGAATGAAAGGTGAAATACAGACCGCCCCCGACGAGCAGGACGACCAACTGAGGGCCCCACATAAAATCCGCAAACGCAGCAAGCCCCTGTTCTAGTTGAGACATTCGGTTCTCGCAGTGTTTTCTTCGCTTGCTTTGCTGTCGGTTTTCACAGTTTCCTCGGCTCTTTCAGTTCCCGGAGGCCTCTCAACTCTCTCAACCGCCTCAACTCTCACAACTCCTTCAACTGCCTCAACGCTCTCAAATACGCTGCGCCAGACCGGATTCTGAAATCATAAAGAGCGCAGAGCAACTCAGGCTACTGACCCGGCGCCGAGGGGTTCACTTCCATTGTCCGCGCGCCCGCCAGAATAGCCCGCATCGAGTAATTCCCCTCATGACAGGCATATTCATACAGGTTCTCGCCGCTGTACATGGGGAATTCGGCGGTCCAGGGCTGAGAATACAGAGAGGGGTCATCAATCGTGAATGAGTAGTGCAGCTTGTTATCCTCTACCCGGGTGAATCGCTCGGTCAGCTTCATGTGCGCGGACGTCAGTCGCTCCTTGCCCACTTGCCAGGGGTGGAAATTCACGGTTTCAACAACCAGAGTGTCCTCTTCGTAGTACCCGACAGAATCACCTAACCACTGTTCATAGGGCAAATCGCGAAATCCCTGATCCATGCGCACAATGCGCGCACTGTGCACCATTTCAGCGAGCAGCATGACATGCGTCGGCGACTGCACAATTTGCAGATTGTTGTTGTACAGACTGCTCATAAACGGTGCGGTCGACGAAAAGCTCAGCAGGCAGCGGTCTGACAGCGTTCTGCCTTCCGGGCCATCACTTTCTCCGCGCCCCATGGGCAGGATATAGCGCTGCGCCCGACGCACTGCCTCGCCTTCTTCCCGCCACGGGATCCTGCCGTCCTCCGGCTCCACGATCAGAGAGGTACGAAACTTGCCGTTCATGTAGGCAAGGGCATCGCCGGGCGTAATCCAGAATCCATTATACCCCCCGACGTTGTGCGGCCCCGGCGCCTCAGCTCCGGTTGCCTCGAGCGCGGCGATATAATCCGGCGTTGAAACCATCTTATCCAGCATAGTGGCTTGATCGATTTCAAGCTCGCCCTCGTAGATCGCCGGCCTCTCCAGACTGGTCCGGTTCTGATAATTCCAGATGCCCTGCAAATCAGGCACGCCGAAATCAAGGCGGGGGGGCTTAAAATCTTCAGCGGCCAAGCTCCCTGAACTGGCCGTCATAATCAGTGCGAAGCCAAAAAGCTGTATGTTTCCCATGGACTGTCTCCGTGCGTGTTGGTCAGTGGCTCTGTGCGCTTTTCCCTCACTGAAACGAGGCGGTTACTGAACGTCAGGCCATCGCTGTGAGTCCTAATTGATATTGTCTGCGAATTGGAACTGCAGGGGTGGCTCTCCTCCCTGCAGGTGTTCCACAAAATAATTCCAGCGCTTTTTCATGAAGTACCGGCTGTTACCGAAGCCGTGCCGGGCTTCCGGCAGTAACAGCAGGTCAAAGTCCTTTTCAGCCTCGATCAGAGCCTGTACCAGCAGCAGCGTATTGCTCGGTGGCACGTTATCGTCCAGCAGGCCATGCGCCAGCAGCAGCTTGCCCTTGAGATTGTCGGCGAGCAGCTGGTTAGCCTGGCTGTCATAGTTAGTGCGCAGCACTGGCTGCGCCTGTGTGTCAGCCCCGCCCGGCATCGGCTCCGGATAAGTCTCAAGCAGCCCCTGCCATTTTTCTCCCCAGTCGTCCTCATAATTGCGGTTGTCGTGATTGCCTGCGCTGGACACTGCGACTTTATAAAAATCCGGATAGCGCAGAATCGCCCCGGCAGAAGCGAATCCCCCGCCTGAATGCCCCCAGATTCCGACCCGATCAAGGTCCATCCACGGCCTGTCCGCAGCCAACTGACGAATCGCACTGACCTGATCCGGCAGGCCGTTGTCTCCCATGTTGCCATAATAGGCGTCATGAAAAGATTTGGAGCGGCCGGGAGTGCCCATCGCATCAACTTCCACCACAATAAAGCCCAGTTCGGCGACAGCCTGCTTATCACGGCGTACCGGCTGAAAACCTCGGGAACCGACGCTGCCCGACTGAGGCCCGGGATACAGATAATTTAAGATCGGGTAGCTGCGTTCCGGGTCGAACTGACTGGGCCGGTAGAGCAGTCCGTGAAGGTCTGTTTGCTGATCCCGCGCTTTTACGACAAAAGACTCCGGGGCCTGCCAACCGGTAGCTGCCAGCGCGCTGACATCAGCCCGCTCCAATTCAAGCGTCACAGCACCGGACCGGTCCCGAATGACAGAAACCGGCGGAGTGGCCGGAGTCGAAAACGTATCGACGAAATACTCAGCAGATTCTGACCAGTCGATTTGATGGTGAGCAGGCTCCGGTGTCAGCAACTGCGGCTCACCGCCAGCCAGATCCAGACTGTATAGATAATGATAATAGGGATCACCCCCCTCTCTGCCTGCTGCAGTGAAATAGAGGGTTCCCGATTCTTCATCCACCTGCTGAACCTCCAGAACCGGCCAGTTACCTGAGGTAAGCTGACGCTTCCGCTCGCCCGTATTGAGATCATGCAAATACAGATGGGCCCAGTTGTCCTGCTCGGAGTACCAGATGAATTCTTCACGGTCGTGCAGCACGCGCCAGTTCGGGTCGCGATACCCCGACTCATAATAGGTCGCGACAGTTTCGTTATAGACGGTGCGGACGTCACCGGTGTCCGGGTCAGCCAGTCTCAGGGTGGCAGACTTGTGATCCCGGGAAGAAGAAACAAACGCCAGCATGTCGCTGTCAGCGCTCCATTCCACGTCAAGAAAGACACCCCCGCGCCCGGCCACGTGATCTGCCGTTGAAGAGCGGTGCGGATCCGGAGGCATATTCAGGGTGACTCGTCGCGGTTCTTCGTTGACATGAATCACCACCCTTTCAATCATGAAAATGGATTCGTCGCCCGGCAACGGGTATTTCCAGGCATCGAGTGTGGAGTGACCGACCTCGGTCGTCACCAGATACATATCTCCGACCTTGCGCGAATCGTGACGAAACGTCGCAATTTTTTGTGAGTCGGGTGACCACAGCAGCACCGGACCATCATCACGCAACCAGCCGGCATTGTTAGTGGCATACCCGTAGTTTTCAACGCCATCAAACGTCAGCTGGGTTACGGCATCGGTCAGGGTGTCTCTGAGCCACAGGTTATGATCCCGGATAAAGGCCGCCTTGCTTTCGTCCGGAGACAGAAACTCATTGGGGGGCGCTTCCTGTAACTTTTGCAGAGAAAATCCCGCTGTTTCAAGTCGGTAGTCCTCACCTTCGTAAGTGAAACTGAGGACATCTAGGTTTTCGCTGACCTCAAGATTCCGCAGATCAAGATCGGCGCTGTCCGGAGTATCGCCGGTGATCTCGCCAATCGCATTGGCGAGATTGATCGGATCAAAAACCGTGGTTTTTCGCCCGGTCAGCGAATCAGCAATCAGAATCTCTGATCCACCCGCCACAGATTTGCGATAGACCAGCCGATCGCCTGCCTGCCAGTACTGACGCAGGATGCGACCAGTCACCAGCGGATTGGCGTTTGGCGGAAGAAACTGTTCTGCGCGCTGATAATCCTCGAGCGTAGCGATCACAGATCTTGCCTCATCTACCGAAGGACCCGGCGAGCAAGACACAAGCAGCCCAACAGCCAACAGCAATGTCACAGAATTTATTGAGCGATACATAGCAGTCTCCGGGTCCGGTTTCCGTCATTTGGCTTTTGCTCGGTAAGCTCCGCCGGTTACAGCAAAGAGTCCAGAATCAGATTGGTAGAATCCACGATCCGCTCATCCCTCTCACGCAGGTCAGGCGTGAATTCACCGCCAAGCAGATGCTGCAGTCCGAGAATATAGCGCGTTGCAATGGCACGGGTCTGTTCGGGGGAAAACTGCTGGTTTTTTTCGGTCACCATGCCGCGAGCGAACTCTTTGGAAAAAGATACCGGCTTGCCGTCGCGAGTCATCAGCGTGTTGTTCTCGTCCAGCCGCCAGAAACGGGATGAATCCATTGTATACACTTCGTCCGCGACCACGATCTGACCGGCGCTGTTGACTCCATGCTCTGTCTTGGTGTCCACCAGCACCATATTACGACCCCTGAGGTATTCGGACACGACACCGAATGCCATCATCGACGTATTTCTGATCTGGACATACTCCTGCTTCGTGCAAACTCCACTACTGACCAGTGCCCCCACATCAACGGTTCTGTCTTCTTTGTCTTTCGTGCTGGGTGTGTCCATCAAATACGGCAGCCTGCCGTTTACCTGCAGATCAGCCACGGTCAGGCTGTGGCCTGCATAAGTCATCACCTTGAGATCTTTTTTACTGGCGGCCAGCCAATGTTGATACAGCGAGGTGGAGGTCGAGCTTTCCGCATTATAAAGCCGCAGCACATTCTCAAGCATGATCAGTTTCAGATTTTCCGCCGGAATCACTGTGGAGCTGGGCATCAGGCCGGGGATCTCAAATTGGGAGCTGCCCAGAATAGGCCTGACCAGATTCAGCATATGCGCATGATTGAACGCCAGTACCTGATCCTTGAAAGGGATGGCACCACGATTGACATCATGCGTTGAAATTCGGTTGTTACGAAACATCAGGCGCAGGGGGAGCCCGCCTGAGGTGACCAGATCTTCTCCGATCACTGAGTCCGACACCTTGCCTTCGAGCACGGTCGCGCCCTTGAGCCGGGGCAGTTCGCCGTCAGCAATCAACTGCCGGATAGAACGTCCCTCACTGACCCGGTCACCATGCTCGGCAACCAGCTCTTCAATTTGTTGTTTGTCTAACATGAACGATATCGGGCCCGGCGTTCGGGCGTCACGGGAATTGGAGGCTCGGCGCTTCACAGCACACCGAAACGGTCGAAGAATAGAGTAAAGGCACAGGGACTACAAGAAACCGGTGGCGGTTGCCAACGGGTCACTACTGGCATAGGGTAGCCTGATCCGCTCCACTTCGCAGTCCACTTACTCAGGACAACTGAACAGCCACGACGACAATGAGTCAGAACATACCAGTCACAGAAATTGCCGCGGCAGAGGCAAAATTTACCGATCCGGACTTCACCCTCGATGGCGACACGCGCGCCGCTGTCGACCCGAGAGCCCTGGAGACCCTCTGGATCAACACCGGCAGTCTCTGCAATCTGACCTGCGAAAACTGTTATATCGAATCCAGCCCGACTAATGACCGGCTGGCCTATATCAGCCTGAGGGAAGTCTGCCAGCTGCTGGACGAAATAGAATCAGAAAAAATGGGCACCCGGGAAATCGGCTTCACAGGGGGTGAACCCTTTCTGAATAAGGAGATGGTTCCCATACTGGAAGCCTGTCTGACCCGGGGTTTCAAAGTGTTGGTATTGACGAACGGCATGAACACCCTGTTGCGTGAGAAAGCCAGACTGGAGACCCTGCATCAGCGATTTACCGGAGCGCTGACTCTGCGAATTTCACTGGATCACTACACTCCGGATATTCACGCTCTGGAGCGCGGCCCCCGTTCCTGGAAACCTGCCATCGAGTCACTCAGGTGGCTGTCGGGCACCGGCATCCCCTTCGCGGTCGCGGGGCGGACCATGTGGGATGAGGATGAAGCCAGCATGCGAGCCGGATTTCGACAACTATTTGCCGACGAGGAGATCACTCTGGATGCCGACTCTGCGGAACAGCTGGTGCTCTTTCCAGAGATGGATGAGTCTGCAGACGTACCCGAGATCACCACCGCCTGCTGGGGCATACTCGACCAGGACCCGGCCTCCATGATGTGCGCCAGCTCTCGCATGGTAGTCAAGCACAAGGGCGATGATCATCTCTCAGTACAGGCCTGCACCCTGCTCCCCTATGATCCACGCTTCAACCTCGGTACGACGCTGAAGGCATCCTGGCGGGCGGTAAAGCTCAACCACCCTCACTGCGCAAAATTCTGCGTGCTCGGCGGGGGCAGCTGCTCAGCCTGAATATCAGGGCGCAGCTTCGGCATGACTCACTCTTTGTTCAGATGTAAGCCCCTCTCATAAAGGCGGTTCAGCCGATCCGGCGACAGCTGCAGGTGATACGCTATTTTCATCAGCTGATTGAGAACTGCCTGCCTCCATATACCATTGCGCCTGAATCTGATGGCAGAAGTGCGCGCCTTGGCAGCAAGTCTCACTGGCCGGCCGAATCCGAGCAGCAATTTCGACAGTTCCGTGTCTTCAAAGATATCAATGTCAGGGATTTTAATGCCGGACTGTTTGATAGCGCGTGACAGAAACACGCAGTGATCAAGATACACAATGCCAGATCGGTCACAGCGAATATGGTTGGAGTACCAGGAAGTAAAGCGCAGCAATGGATGATCAAAATCGAACTGATGAGTAAAGCCCCCCCAGATCAGCTGATCTGCACCGGAAAGCGTTCGCATCAGCTCGATGTCATCCGGTTCGATCACACTACGGGGATGATGCAGTAACAGCATCTCACCCTGCGATTGCTCGATCCCCAAATTCAGTCTGGCCGCGCGGGAAGAACCCGGGAGACTCAGTACTTCAACACCGTGCCCGGCGACAATTTCAACAGTGCCGTCAGTGCTCCCGCCATCAATCACGAGGATCTCTGCCTGAGGGAGTCTGGCAAGCCGACTCATGATCGGGCCCAGATAGCCTGAGCTGGTCTCGTTGAAGGTGGGAAGAATGACGCTGATCATGTCGAGCCGGGGCGATAGATTTCCCTGAACGATGGGTTTTGTTGACCATCCCCGGAGCGGTCTGGAAAACGCCTCGAAAGCAGAGAGAGAAGGAGAAAGTGGTGCCGCCACCAAGAGTCGAACTCGGGACCTGCTGATTACAAGTCAGCTGCTCTACCACGGCTGAGCTATAGCGGCACAGATTCGAGCCACGATCGGATGCGAAATCAGATGTGTGGTCGAAGGAGGCGAAGTTTACATAATCCAATTCAACGATTCAATATCCCCTGATTCGGCGAGGCTGAATGGCCCCGGAGGCTCTGATTTTGGTATGCTCCTGACCTCTGACATGTGCCTGCAAGGAAAGGACACCAGATGAACAGCCTCAACACCAGCGCGACCTGGCGGGCGCTGGCTGCTAAAAGCGCAGAGTTCAAGGCCCCTGATTTTTCACTGAACGCGCTATTCGCCCAAGGGGAGCGCTATGCCAATTTTTCTCTGGCGCGGGAAGACCTGCTGCTCGATTATTCCAAGAATTTGCTGGATGCAGAAACACGAACTCTGCTGATCCAACTCGCAGAAGAACGACGGCTCAAACAGGCCATTCAGGCGATGTTCGCTGGCGAAATCATCAACAAGACGGAACAGCGTCCGGCTCATCATGTCGCACTGCGCCTGCCGGAAGAGCAACAGACCAACGGCGAAGTCAGCGCAACACTCCGAAAAATGTCAGCACTGGTTGAAAAAATTCACACCGGCGACTGGACGGGACACTCGGGCAGACAAATAGAGACTGTCATCAATATCGGGATTGGAGGCTCTGATCTGGGACCTGCCATGGTCGTGGAAGCACTTCGCAGCGAATGCTTGCCGAGCTTGACTGTACAGTTCGTTTCCAACGTCGATCCCATCCACATGCAGCAGATGCTGGAGCGAAGCAATCCCGAAACGACCTTGTTTATCGTCGCGTCCAAATCCTTCACTACCGCTGAAACTCTGGCCAATGCAAATTACGCCCGCCGGTGGCTGCTGAAATCCGGCTGCGCGGCCGACTGTCTGAACCGTCATTTTGTCGCCGTTTCCAGCAATGTGAACAGCGCGCTCGCGTTCGGCATCGCCGAAGAAAATATCTATCCGATGTGGGACTGGGTAGGCGGGCGCTATTCGCTGTGGTCTGCTATCGGATTACCAATTGCTCTGGCCATCGGAATGGACAAATTCAGGCAGCTGCTGGCTGGTGCCCACAGCATGGATCAACACTTTGCCACTGCCGAGTTCAGCGAAAACATGCCGGTAGTCATGGGCTTGCTCAGTGTCTGGTACAGAGGCTTTTTTGACACAGACAGTTTTGCCGTCGTTCCCTACTCTCAATCGCTGGATAAGTTACCGGATTTTCTACAGCAACTTTCAATGGAAAGTCTGGGCAAACGGGTTACCCGGGACGGTGAACCCTTGCCTGTCAACTCAGGCGCCGTGATCTGGGGTACCCCGGGCACCAATGGTCAGCACTCCTACTTTCAGCTGCTGCATCAGGGCACCTGTGTGATACCGGTAGACTTTATCGCAGTGGCGAACAGCAATGCCGATGACGCTGCAGAACAACACGAGCAGCTGCTGGCAAACTGTCTGGCGCAGAGTCTGGCACTGATGGAGGGCCGGGAGAATTCTGCTGAACCCCATCGGAGTTCCCCGGGCTCCCGACCAAGCAATACGCTGATCCTTAAAGCGCTGTCTCCTTCTGCTCTCGGAAGCCTGCTCGCTCTGTTTGAGCATCAAGTTTTTGTGCAAAGCGTCATCTGGGACATCAACGCGTTTGACCAGTGGGGCGTTGAACTCGGCAAAACCCTTGCCAAAGAGATGCTACAGGCCCTTGGCGACGAAGCAGAGAGAGCTGATCTCGACGCCTCCAGTCAGGGATTAATCGCTCAGCTCAAGCGCTGGCAGGGCACAGCTTAACCGCAGAAGAAGGCACCCTCGCCGGCGGACGCATGGCACAGACCGTGACCTTGCCGCCCAGTCAGCCGAGCTTGGCGCCGTTTTTCACCGGCCGCTCCGGCATGATCAGCACCACCGCGCCATCCTCCCGATAAAAACCTGTCACCAGACATTCGGACATGATCGGTCCGATCTGCTTTTTGGGAAAATTGACCACCGCGACCACCTGCCTGCCAAGCAGATCCTCTGCGTCATACAGATCGGTGATCTGAGCGCTGGACTTCCGCAAGCCGATCTCCTCGCCAAAATCGATTTGCAGTTTCCAGGCGGGCTTTCTGGCTTCCGGAAACTCGCTGACTTCGACGACTGTGCCGACACGCAGCTCCACCTGTGTAAATTCATCCCAAGTAATTTCTTTCATGCTGTTTCTGATATGCCCCGGTCAGTTTGCAGAACCCTATCATCCACTCATGCGTTCAAAATATAAACACAGGTCTCACAGAGACCACCGTTGATCAGCTCGGCGTGAGTCACTACTCGGCGATAGGCTTCGCCCTCAAACTCATCAATTCTGTCCCAGTGTCGAGCGAGATCTTCCGAGTGAAAAATCTGCCCAGCCACCGCAGGTGCCTGAGGGTCCAGTCGCAGCGCCGGAAATCCGTGAGTGTGCCCCCAACCTTCAGCGTGAAGCGTGCCATACACGCGTGCCGGGGCCCAGCTGCCGTCCAGTGGCGCAAGCACGTGCTCGTTCACTTCACCCGGGGCCAGCGTTCCGTACACAAACAAACGGGGCGGAGAAGCCTGAACGCGCTGACTCATGACTCAGGCACGAATCAAAGCCAGCAGCTCATCGGTTTTCGCCTGCATGAGCACCTTGTCTCCCCGCGACTCCACGTTCAGCCTGACCAGGGGCTCAGTATTTGACATTCGGATGTTGAAACGCCAGTCGGCAAAATCGACCGACAATCCATCAGTATGATCCACTGCGAGAGCGCCCAACGCATAGCGGGCTTCAATCTGTTCCAGCAGCGCCTCCGCATCCTCAACCGTGCTGTTGATTTCGCCACTAGCTGGAAAAGCTGCCATGCGCTCATTAACCAGTTGGGACAAAGGTTTGCCCGTAGTCGACATCCGCTCCAGGACAAGCAGCCAGGGCACCATGCCGCTGTCGCAATAAAAGAAATCGCGGAAGTAGTGGTGAGCACTCATTTCACCCCCGTAGGCGGCATCCTCACGCCGCATTACCTCCTTGATAAAAGCATGACCGGACTTGCACAACACCGGCTCTCCGCCCTGGTTCTGCACAACTTCGAGAGTATTCCAGGTCAGGCGTGGGTCATGAACAATCTTGGCACCTGCCTCGCGCTCCAGAAAGGTCTGAGCCAGCAGACCGACGATATAGTAGCCCTCGATGAACCGGCCATTTTCATCAAAGAAAAAACAGCGGTCAAAGTCACCATCCCAGGCGATCCCGATGTCTGCCTGATGTTCGGCAATAGCCGCTGCCGTGGGAGTGCGATTTTCCTCCAGCATCGGATTCGGCACGCCATTCGGGAAATGCCCGTCAGGCTGATGATGCACCTTGATGAGTTCAAACGGCAGATGCGGCTCCAGAAGATCAATGGCGGGCCCGGCGCCGCCATTGCCTGCGTTACAGACAATTTTCAGGGGCTTCAGCAGACTGGCATCCACATACGTCAGGAGATGCTCAATGTATGCCGGTTTGGTATTGATCCTCTCCAGCACCCCGGTCTTTTCGGGCTCGGGGAATTGGCTTTGCTCTGCGAGTTTTTTGATGTCGAACAGGCCGGTGTCTGCGCTGATAGGCCTGCTGTTTTCCCGCACCAGCTTCATGCCATTGTAGTCCTTGGGATTATGACTGGCCGTGACGGCAATCCCACCATCGGCCTTGAGATGTGAGGTAGCAAAGTAAACTTCCTCTGTGCCACATTGGCCGATGTTCAGGACATCTGCGCCACCCTCCATCAGCCCGCGGCTGACAGCAGTGCACAGCGCCTCACTGGTCAAGCGAATGTCGAAGCCGACGACTACCCGTCCGGGTGAGAGTAAGGCAGCATAAGCCCGGCCAATCCGGTAGGCGATGTCTTCATTCAGCTGGTCCGGTACACGGCCTCGAATATCATAAGCTTTGAAACAGGTGATCTCTGTTGTCATGGTGCCACTCGCATCCCTGCTACTCACTGTGCATTTTGGCAAAAGTGTAATTGGTCGCGTCAATAAACCCGCCAACGCTGCCACAGTCAAAGCGCGTGCCCTGAAATTTATAGCCAATCACGTTACCTCGGCGGGCTTGCGTCAGCAGAGCATCCGTAATCTGAATTTCGCCGTTCTTGCCGGGCGGCGTGTCATCGAGGATGTCAAAAATTTCCGGAGTAAGCACGTACCGACCGATAATCGCCAGATTACTGGGAGCATCTTCCGGCGCAGGTTTCTCAACCATGTCGCTGATACGAATAATGCCGGGCTCCTCTTCCTCTCCGGCAATCACGCCATATCGATAGGTCTCTTCCCGAGGCACTTCCTCAATGGCAACAACGCTGCAGCCGAATCGCTGGTAGAGCGCTACCATCTGCGACAGCACTCCGGGTCCCTCAGTCACACAATAATCATCCGCGAGTATGACGGCAAAGGGCTCGCGGCCAATCAGCCTGCCACCGACTGAAACTGCATGTCCGAGCCCCTTCATCTCCACCTGACGCGTGTAGGAGAACGTGCACTGCCTCATCACTGCCCGGGTTTCTTCCAGCATGGATTCCTTGTCAGAGCCGGCAATCTGATCCTCCAGTTCATAGGCAATATCGAAGTGATCTTCCAGTGCACGTTTACCGCGACCGGTAACGATCGCCATATCAACAATGCCGGCTTCCATCGCCTCCTCAACCCCGTACTGAATCAGTGGTTTAGTGACAATTGGCAGCATTTCCTTTGGCATAGATTTGGTCGCCGGCAGAAAGCGGGTGCCATAGCCAGCCGCTGGAAACAGGCATTTCTTTACAGTGGTCATAACAAATTTTTCGCCCTGGTTAGAAGTGGTTGGATCTTGAAAATTACTGTCGCGGCCTTGTCCTGGTGATCCTATCGACCATAAACATCATCAAAGCGCTCAATATCATCCTCACCCAGATAATCGCCAAGCTGCACTTCGATAAGCTCAACAGACTCTGAGCCGGGATTACTCAGGCGATGAACAGCACCTTTGGGAATGTAGGTCGACTGATTGGCATGCAGTACAAAATCTTTGCCCGCACAGTGTATCTCGCCCGGACCTTTGATGAACGTCCAGTGTTCACTGCGATGCGCATGACGCTGAAGCGACAGTGCTCCGCCCGGAAGCACGGTAATGTGTTTCACCTGAAACCCGAACCCGCTCGCCAGAGTACGGTAGCAACCCCAGGGGCGATGGACAACGGAAGTGGTTTCAGTCAGCTGCGGAGCCCGCTCCTTCAGCCCCTCAACCAGTTGCTTGACCCGCTGCAGCTCGTTGCTGCTCGCTACCAGAACCGCATCGTCTGTTTCTACTACGGTCACGTTTTCAAGCCCGATCGCTGCGACCGTACGCGATGCAGCATAGACATAGCTCTGTCGAGTACCGATCATCTCGACCTGACCCGAAACCACATTGCCAGCCTCATCTTTCGGACTGACGTCCCACAGCGACTGCCAGGAGCCCAGATCGTTCCAGCCAGCATCAAGGGGCACCATCGCTGCCCGGCTGGTCTTTTCCATCAAAGCATAATCGATGGATTCAGAACGACAGGCCGCAAACTCAGCATCCGGAATTCGCAGGAAATCCAGATCAGGCGAAATCCGCTCAAACGCAAGACGGCACTGCTGCACAATATCGGGCGCATGAGTTTCCATTTCCAGAAGCAATTCGGCAGCCGAAAACAGGAACATCCCGCTGTTCCAGTAATGCTCTCCGCTGGACACGTAAGCAGAAGCAGTCTCGAGATCCGGCTTTTCGACAAATGCTTCAACCCGGAATCCTCTTTCAGAAACTGGCTCCCCCTTTTTGAGATAGCCGTAGCCGGTTTCTGGTCGACCTGGCACTATACCAAACGCCACCATGTATTTCTCTGAAGCCAGCTCAATCGCAGCAGCAACGGCTTGTTCAAAAGCTGACAGGTTTGTGATTTTGTGATCTGCAGCCAGCACCAGAATTTGCGCATCCTGATCTTCAGCGATAGCAGCCAGTGCTGCCATGGTCACAGCGGGCGCCGTATTTCGACCGACGGGTTCGAGCAGAATCTGACTGCCTTCTGTCAGTTGTTGCTCACGCAACTGTTCAGCGATCAGAAAACGAGGATCGCGGGTTCCCAGCACCCGAATCGTTCCGAGCTCAGGCAGGCCGCGCAATCGCATGAGGGTCTGTTGGAACAGCGAACTCGTGCCATCCAGCTCGATAAACTGCTTGGGCATGGCCGCACGACTTAGGGGCC
>VMDC01000021.1 GCA_008081045.1 Gammaproteobacteria bacterium
ATATCAGCGGCTCGCTGCTCGCCTCTCAGTGGAGCCGTAAGCGGGAATCGCTGGATTATCTGCTACAGGACGAACGTCTCAGACCCGACGAGTAACCGACTTCAGACTGAACCGGCGACATTCGGGAGACACCCAAGGCTGAGAGGGGGTATCAAGTCCCGCCCCCTGTCGCCCTGCCTTTGCGCGAAGCACCGCGTCCGGCCCACTGGGCTATCTGCCCGACTGACGGCTTATTTGATTCGTTAATCCTCCTCGCACCGCGGTAGTGCATCCCGCCAGCAGGTCGCCGCCAAGTGCCACAGTTAAGGGCAGCAATTCAGCTTTGTACGGTAGGTCTTTGCTCTGGGGCATGATAAAGTTTCGCGTAGAAGTGATATTCAAGGGCGGAGACTCAATAGTCGCTCATTCGACTCGTTTGTTGCACCAGAAACGGGCACACAGCACAGTCGCTGGACTTCTAAGCAGTAATATTCAGGAGAAACCAATGAAACTGATCACCGCAATTATCAAACCCTTCAAAGCGGACGATGTGCGTGAAGCACTCTCAGCGCTGGGTATCAGTGGCATGACGCTGACCGAGGTAAAAGGCTTTGGTCGACAAAAAGGGCATACCGAACTCTATCGCGGAGCAGAATACGTGATCGATTTCCTGCCCAAGGCCAAACTCGAAATTGCCGTTGCCAACGATCTGGTTGAACAGGTAGTGGATGCTATCTGCAAGGCTGCGGGAACGGGCAAAATTGGAGACGGCAAAATTTTTGTCGCTGATCTCGAGCAGGTCATCCGAATCAGGACAGGAGAGACGGGCAATGACGCCCTCTGAGGAATGAGACTCATTATGCGAACACGTAAAACCGTCTGCCGCTTTTTCGCTGCACTGACCGCCATGCTGCTTCCTTCACTGGCACTTGCTCAGGACGATCTCAATGGCGCCAATACCGCGTGGATACTGACTTCCACTGCGCTGGTTCTGTTCATGACCCTTCCCGGTCTGTCGCTGTTCTATGGTGGCCTGGTCCGAACCAAAAACGTTCTGTCCGTCCTGATGCAGTGTTTTTCGATTGCCGTGGTGATCTCTATCCTCTGGCTTCTGGTCGGCTACAGCATCGCTTTCGGCCCATCAGAGTCTGCCTACTGGGGCGGCCTCAGCCGTGCCCTGTTTGCCGGCATCGATCTGAATTCAATGTCCGGAGACATTCCGGAAACGGTCTTCGCTGCCTTTCAAATGACCTTCGCGATCATCACACCCGCGCTGATCGTTGGCGCTTTCGTTGAACGCATCAAATTTTCTGCCATGCTGCTGTTCTGCACACTCTGGACTCTGGTCGTCTACTTCCCTGTGGCCAACTGGGTTTGGGGGGGAGGCTGGCTTGGCCAGATGGGCCTGATTGATTTTGCCGGTGGCACCGTGGTCCACGTCACGGCCGGCGTCGCAGCCCTGGTGACCGCCATAATACTGGGCCCGAGAAAAGACTTTCTCTCAGCAGCCACCCTGCCCCACAACCTGACAATGAGTTTCACCGGCGCCGCCATGCTGTGGGTTGGCTGGTTCGGCTTTAATGCCGGCTCCGCACTTGCAGCAGACGGTGCGGCAGGCATGGCACTGTTTGTGACTCATATCTCCGCCTCGGTCGGCGCACTGACCTGGATCGTCATTGAATGGCTGAAGTATGGGAAACCCAGTGGACTGGGAGCGATCACAGGCATGGTTGCCGGACTGGCCACCATTACTCCTGCTTCCGGCAGCGTCGGCCCAGCAGGTGCATTACTGGTCGGTCTCAGCGGTGGCGTTATCTGCTATTACGCCACGTCGTATCTCAAACAGGGTTTAAAGATCGATGATTCGCTGGATGTCTTTCCGGTACACGGCGTAGGCGGGATCGTCGGCACTTTTCTGGCGGGGATTCTGGTGTCAGCAGACCTCGGCATCTTTTCCGGCAACGGCCTGGCAGAGGGAGCTACCATCGGCTCACAAGTCGGAGTACAGGTTACCGGAATTGTCGCCACCGGCGTATACACCGCCATTCTGACGGTTATCTTGCTCAAGCTCGTGGCCGCGCTTACAGGCGGTCTGCGTGTTGATGAGGAGCAGGAACAACAGGGTCTGGACATCAGTGATCATGATGAAAAAGGCTATTCCATGTGAGTGTGAATTAGACCCGATCAATAACGGCCGCCAATGCGGCCGTTTTTGGTTTTGGCGGTCAGCGACAATCACCCGCTTTTTCGCAAGGTCGTAATCGCATACACCAGCTTATTGCCATCAAGATCCAGAAAATGCGTCGCCACCAGACAGGTCGTGCGACCGTCATTGATAAGCTCACCGCGCAGTCTGAATGTCGGGCCCAAAACCGGCGCGAAATAGTCGATGCGCATATTAACGGTTGCAGACCACTTGAACGCATTCTCGTCATCAAACAGCGTTCGGCAGGTGTAAATGGAGATCATATCCACGTACGTGCCGGTAAATCCGCCGAACAGCTGATTGCGTGGATTCAGCAGATGCTCCGGCAGATGCGCCTCGACCTCTACCAGTCCGCGCTCTTCAGTCAGAATTTTCCAACGAGTCGACTCAACAAGGTCACCCGCGTTGTGACCGGGTTTCAGAAAAATAGGTCGTTCGTGTTTAACCGTCATGTGAGTTCGACTCCGTTCATCCCTTTACGAGCGCAAAAACTGACGCCTGACACCTGTTGCAAGGCTTACCGACGCTGATCCAGCAGCTGATACATCCTCCTGACCGCCCTCGGATCGACTCCTGCCCCCCTGATCTGAGGGAAGTTGGCGCTGTGATTGGTCATATCGATTTGCCCGGCTGCTTGCTCCCAGCTCACCCCTTCCCGATACAGGCGGCCCGTCTTCAGCCAGAGATCTCTGAGGAAAGCCTGAAAATTGTCGATTGGCTCTTTTGATTCCATGACCGGGCCATGCCCGGGAAGCCAGTAATCGAAATCAAGGCCCTTCAGTCCTTCGAGGCTGTCTGGCCACTCATCTACATGCCCGTCTCCCATATAGGACAGCCCGGGCAGCATCATGTCTCCGGTAAAAGCCACTTTCTCCTCAGGCAGGAAAATCACCACGTCGCCGCCAGTGTGCGCGCGCCCGAAGTGCAGCAGCTGAATCTCCCTGCTCCCGCCCTCAACGGCCTGAAACAGCGTCATTTTATCCTGAAGAGTGATGTTGGGTGGCGTCGGTTGGACCTCCGGTATCGCTTCAAGGTATTCACGCTGCACCCGGAGCCGCTCCTGCAGACGAGCGCGGCGATCCGGGTCAGACTCTGCCGCTGCCTGCTGCGCCAGATCGGCCACTGTCTCAGCCACCGGATCTGAAAAACTGCGAAAGGTATTTTCTTCTAATACGTTACCCGCCTCGCCGTTTAACTTTTGCCGAGTAAATTCATGACCGATGATTTCGATACCGGCAGGAAATGCCTGATTACCATGCGCATGGTCAAAATGGTAATGGCTGTTCACCAGATAACGTACCGGTTTGTCCGTCAATGCCGGGAGTGCATCAAGCAAAGAACGCGCAGCCGTCGGCGTCACATGGGAATCAACCACGAGTGTGTCGTTCTGCCCGACCAGCACCATCACATTACTCATGGTGTACACAGACCCGCTGCCCGTGCCGAGCCAGACGCCGTCCTGTGCTTCCACGAATCGATGCGTCGGGGTGTCAATCACCCTCGGTTGCGCATTCAGCGTCGACATCAACACTGCCGCCAGAATAAATAGGGTGAATCGGGTCAGTGTCCACTGTGTCTGTCTCATAGCAGGAATCCTTCTGAGTTTGATACGCAAGCTGTGTCGGGGTGGCTGGCAGCATCTGCGGTCTACACGCAACCGATTGACACGGCGAGCAAGCTATCCCATCAGATTTGCGCTGTAAAGCACGCACAAACCGGACGGCAGTTCGGCTCAAGTTATGCCAACTGCTGGCGAAACACACTATCGCTGTTAGCCAAATTCGCTATTCTGATCCACTGCTGAGAAGGCAAGAACTGTAACCCATTGTTCCTTATAGTTTTTTAATAACTGGCAAGGTAGTTGCACAACCAGCAGGACAGGACACTAGAGGTAAACCAAAATGACAAGATTACAGTCCCCTTCTCGATTGATCACTCCGGTTGCTCTGCTGATCGGGCTGGGTTGTTACGTTTTCACTGCATCGGCCGACGCGACTGAAGAGGATATCAGTCGGGTCAACCGGAGCATCTCTATAGCAGCCGGGTTGACTGTCGGAGACGTCTCCACTGTTAATGGTGGCATCAGACTGTCCGCGGCGGCTATTGCCGGTGAAGTACATACCGTAAATGGCTCAATTGAACTCGGCGCCCGCGCCCGAGTGGACAGCGCCGAAACGGTAAACGGCGGCATCGGAATCGGCGAAGAAGTTATCGTCAACGGCGCTGTCTCAACCGTTAACGGAAATATCGCTGTGAACGCCGGCTCTGAAATCGAGCGCAACATTGAAACCATCAACGGAGAAATCCTTCTCGAGAACTCTCGGATCGGAGGAGATCTGGAAACGGCAAACGGTGACGTTACCCTGCTGCAGGGCGCCACAGTCGAGGGAGATATCATCATTGCCGATCAGCGAGGCTGGTGGAATAAACTCTTTTCCGGGAACAGTCGTCCCCTGAAGCTGGTCATCGATGAAAAATCTTCAGTCAAGGGGCGCATTCATCTTTACCGGGAAGTAGAGCTGCACATTGACCCGGCAGCCGAGGTCGGCGAACTGATTGAGCACTTCTGAGCTCTCTCAGGCTGCGCAGCAAATGGCAGCATTAAAAAAGCCGGCCCTTTTTTGGGGGCCGGCTTTTTAAACAAGACTTTCAACTATTCCTTGCGTTCGTAGTGGCCCATCAGCATGCCCGTAGCCAGCACGTGGCCCTCCATCGCATCAAGCAATTCAGCCTTACCGAGCCCAGGCTCAAGATTTAAAGCGTCATCCAGTGCATACACGCGGAAATGATAAGCATGGAGCTGACCGTTGGCGGGTGGGCGCGGACCAAAATAGCCGGGGCGCCGGAGACCATTCAGACCATTAACAGCGCCTTCCAGACCGTCCATCTCAAGCGTTGCATCACTCGGCAACCCGGCGGGCAAACCAGAGGCCGAAGCGGGAATGTTGTACATCACCCAGTGCACGAAAGGCTGCTCCATCATGCCGATCTCCACTACGATGGGGTCATCACAGATCAGCGCAAGCTGCTGCGTACCTTCCGGCAGATCTGCCCAGCTCAGATCGATAGACACGTTATCGCCATAGGCCGAATTGGCTTCGGGCACCATGCCATGATGATCAAAAGCCGAACTGGTTACCGAGATTGTCTCCGGCGCGTCCTGAGCGCCAACCTCAATAGCCAGAGTGGCGAGCAGAAAACAGGCCAAACTCACGAGATGTCTTTTCATAATCAATCCTCTGTTGCATTAGGTTATGTTATCGATGAAGCAAAATTTATCGTCCTGATGAGGTAATACAAATCATCCGACAGCTCACTTGTTGACCACCAGTTCAACGGCCTCAGCACGCTCACGAAGCAGATACTTCTGCACCTTGCCGGTCGATGTTTTGTCGATCGGTCCAAAAACAACTTTCTTCGGAATCTTGAATCCGGCCATTTCTTCCCGACAATAGCTGATGAGTTCCTCTACTGTAAGCTCTTCGCCTTCTTTCAAAGCAACAAAAGCGCAAGGCACCTCGCCCCATTTCTCGTTGGTGCTGGCCACGACTGCCGCTTCCAGAATTTTAGGGTGTTTAAACAATATCGATTCGACTTCCAGGGAAGAAATATTTTCGCCACCGGAAATAATAATATCCTTGGAGCGATCCTTGATCTGGGCGTAACCATCCGGATGCCAGACTGCCAGATCGCCGGAATGGAACCAGCCTCCGGCAAAAGAGGCTTCGGTTGTGGTCGGATTTTTCAGATATCCTTTCATGACCAAATTTCCACGCATGAAAATTTCACCCATGGTTTGCCCGTCCTTTGGCACAGGCTTCAGGGTTTCGGGATCGGCAACCATCATCTCATCCTGCAGCGGGGCCCGGACGCCCTGACGCGCCAGCAGCTCGGCCCGATCATCAACACTCAGTTCCTGCCACTCCTCATGTGGCGAGCAGACAACACACGGGCCATAGGTCTCGGTCAGTCCGTAGACATGGCAAACACTGAAGCCCATGTTTTCCATACCGGCGATCACCGCAGCAGGCGGCGCCGCTCCAGCCGTCATCGCACTCACTGTCTGGCTGATGCCCTGCTTAAGCTCGTCTCTGGCATTGACCAGGGTGTTGAGCACCACCGGTGCTCCGCAGAAGTGTGTGACTTGGTGGGCCTTAATCGCATTGAAAATAGCTTCGTCCCGAACGTGTCGCAAACAGACGCTGGTGCCGGTAACGGCAGCGAGCGTCCAGGGGAAACACCAGCCGTTGCAGTGAAACATCGGCAACGTCCAGAGGTAGACAGGGTGTCCACTCATATCCCAGCACAGTGCCATGGAAATCGCGTTCAGGTAAGCACCCCGGTGATGATAGACCACCCCTTTGGGATCACCGGTAGTTCCCGAGGTGTAATTGAGTGAAATCGCTTGCCACTCGTCTTTGACCTTGAAGCAGCGGTACTCAGGATCTCCCGTTGCCAATACGTCATCATAGGTCATGTCGCCGAGCAATTCGCCACCGGAAAAGTAAGGGTCGTCAATGTCAATCACCACCGGCCTGTCAGACAACAGCTCGAGAGCTGCCTTAATCGTATGGCTGTACTCACGATCCGTGAACAGGACCTTGGTCTCCGCGTGCTGCAAAATGAATGCGATGGCTTTGGCATCAAGCCGGACATTTAGAGCATTGAGCACTGCCCCGGTCATCGGAACCCCAAAATGCGCTTCGAAGGTTTCCGGCGTGTTGGCTCCCATGAATGACACTGTGTCACCCTCACCGATGCCCATCTTGCTCAATGCCGAGGCAAGGCGACAGGACCTGGCATAGGTTTCGGCCCAGGTATAGGTGGTGTTTCCGTGAATGACCGAAGGCCGTTCCGGATAAACGCTGGCACTGCGCTCAAGGAAACTGAGAGGGGTCAGAGGAGCGAAATTCGCCTGGTTCATACCCAGGTTCTGCTCGTAGATATTTTCAACGCTCATAAGATTGTGGTGCCCCGTAATGTTGTCCGGGCAAGAGACATCTGAGCCAAGTGACCCGACGCCCGCCCATCCTGTTGCTGTCGATACGACCACCTACCGCCCGGTTGCTCACCAACAAGTTTTGCTGCGCCGGGGCAGCTGTTGCTCGAATGACCGCACAGTTCAGTGTCAGACAGAGAGTATCTCAATCCAAAGAGCCTACACAATGTCAGCGGATGACAGGCCGGTCGCCGACCTCCGGCGCGGCGCCTAAACCTGTTCTCAGGCAGCTGCATTTCCCGGACGAGAACTCAATGGGATCCCGGATTGCCCCGGCGATGACCCAGCAACGAGACAAGCGCCAACGCAGCGCTCAGCAACTCGGCATAGAGCAGACGCAGGGTAAAATCATCAAAGAGACCTTCAATAAAAATCCCCCAGGACCTGACCGCAGCCAGCGCTGCATAGCTCAACAGGAATAAGACCAGCGCCGGCTCCAGCATGCCGCGGAAACTCACTGCCATCAGAGAAAAAACTGCCAGCGACCCCATCATGCCGACATACATGGTTTGCAGTTCGGTGTAGCCCATCTCATCAATCAGCTCAATCCCGAGATTGGCAAACCATACACGGGGCGTAACAACAAACAGCGCGGCAAGCACGCCATAAATCAAGCCGTTAACTATCAGAAAACCGCGAGGCAGCACCTTCTGTATAAAATTTTGCAAAGCCTTATTCTCCCGATGAGCCGCCGTTCAGACGGTAGAAAGCACGGCAGTTCTTATCGCCGCGACAGCGGCGCCATAGTCAGATGTCTGCCACCATCAACGATGAGCGTCTCTCCGGTGACCACCTGTGGTCCGGAGATGAAATGCAGAATAGCATCTGCCACAGTCTCTGGCGTGGCGGTTACGCCCAACGGCGCGTTATCCCGGTTGAACGCCATGAGTTTGGCATAGCGGTCATCCCCGTAGCCCTCTTTCAGCCAGTCTCCCTCGATAAACCCCGGGCACACCGCATTGATTCTGAGTTTTGGTCCCAAGGCTCTTGCCAGTGACAGTGTCATGGTAACCATGGCACCTTTTGATGCCGCGTAGGCCACGCAGCTGCCGATACCGGTGATTCCCGCAGTCGAGGCGACGTTGACCACCGCGCCTCCTTCTTCCTGACCCTGCATGAAGGGACTCACCGCCCGGGTCATCTGATAAGCACCCACAACATTGACACTGTAGATACGCTGGAAATCCTCAGCACTGAGACCCTCAAGCTTGTCATGGTCGACAAATTTGGTCGTACCCGCATTGTTCACCAGCGCGTCAACCCGGCCCCATTTCTCATGCGCGGCCTGCGCCATCGCGACGCAGTCTTCGTCATTGGCCACGTTGGCTTGCAAAACCAGGGTTTCCGCTCCTGCCGCTTCACAATCTGCGGCAACCTGCTCGGCACCGTCAGCGTTGCTGTTGTAGTTGATTACCACATGACAACCCTGCGCAGCGAGAAGGCGTGCCGTTGCCGCACCGACTCCGCTGCTGGAGCCAGTGACTATGGCAACGCGATTCGTTAAATCTTTCATGTGTCAGTTCCTGTGTCCGTACCTTTATCTGTGTCTGAAAGTCTGTTCTGTTTCAGCCGTGTGAAAACTAGCACAAATCCGGGCGGATTCCCGCAGGAACGCCATCCGGATGACGCAGCATTTGTGCCGGTGAGAGCATACTCCGTGCGCGGCAGAGGTTGAATGAGCGGGAAAAATCGTTACAATGCGTAACACTTTTGCCCGGTGGTCTGCCTTATCATCGCGGCCTTTACCTTGCGTTCGAAACCGCTATGATGCAGCGACCCTGCTGACCCCGGCAAAGGCCCACAGGAAATGAACTGAGGGGCAGCCGCGACCGTAGCGTAGGTAGCGCTCAAAGGTCTCATTTTCGCCTGAGATTGCGGGCACACCATTGATGTCAAATCTGGCCGGAGGCCTTAGTGAAAAAGCAGCATCTGATCTCTCTCGCGATACTTGTCGCCATCACGGCGTGGATGATGGTTCCACGATCAGGTCCCGGTTCAGCAGATAACCCCAAAACCGCAGAGCGCGAAGTTCAGGTGGTCGCGACAGGAGCGCCTGCCAGTGAAAATCCGGATGTGATTTCCATCCGGGCTGAGCGCATCAGCCCAGAGCTTTACGTCGAACAGATTATGGTTCGAGGCCGCACCCAGGCGTTTCGTCATGTTCAGGTGAGAGCCGAGCTGCCGGGACGACTGGTGAGCGAGCCGGTCCCCCGGGGAGCACGGGTCAGTGCCGGCGATGTGCTCTGCGAACTGGCAATTGATGACCGGTCGGCGAATCTCAGTGAGGCCCTGGCGCAGCGTGAACGCGCGCAATTCGAATATGATGCAGCGGTAGACCTTCAGGCCCGCGATTTGCAGTCCGATGTTGTTGTCGCGCAGCTGAAGGCCGCGCTAGAGTCTGCCGAAGCTGCCGTCACGCGAGCACAGCTTGCGGTCGATCGCACCCAGATCGTTGCCCCTTTTGACGGCGTGGTCGAGCAACGCAGCGTCGAGGTCGGAGATCTTCTGAATGTCGGCTCGGTCTGCGCCTCAGTACTGGATGACAGCCCGATGCTGCTGGTCGGCCTGATTCCGGAACAGGAAGTCAACCGTATCAGAACGGGAGCAGAGGTTAGCGGACGCCTGCTCGGTGGCCAGCAAGTGACGGGCACCGTGACGTTTCTCGCCGCCTCGGCTGATCCGGTGTCCCGCAGCTATCGCATCGAAATTGAAGTGGACAGTCCCGGCGAAAAGATTCGCGAAGGGATCACCACCGAAATACTGGTGAAAGCCGACGAAGTGATGGCCCACCGAATCCCTTCCTCCGCTCTGACTCTAGACGACAATGGCAATATCGGCGTCAAAGTTGTCGAACGCGGCGACACGGTCGCTTTTTACAACGTCTCCATTGTGGGTGACGACACAAATCAGCTCAATCCCGGAATCTGGGTTACCGGACTTCAGGGTGACATCACACTGGTCACGGTCGGTCAGGAAATCGTCTTTCCCGGCCAAACCGTGGCCGCCAATTTTGATTGGGATCTTTAACAAAGCCCCACCCGGACAAGTCTATGAATTACCTTGATACTGCGGTTTCGCGATCCAGGACAACCCTCTCGGTTTTTGTCGCGGTTATGCTGACAGGCTTTGCCTCTTATCTGTCGATTCCCGTTGAACTGAATCCGGATGTTGATGTGCCGATTATCGTGACCACGATCATCCACGAAGGCATTTCTCCGGAAGATGCCGAGCGGTTGCTGTCCAAGCCGGCTGAGCTTGAACTGAAAACACTGGACGGGATCACCCAGATCAGCTCCTTTTCCAGTGAAAACGCGGCGACCGTGATCACCGAGTTTGACATCGACTTCGAGTCTTCTACCGCTCTGGCCGACGTGCGCGAAGCCATCAACCGAGCCAAGGCGAGATTTCCGCAAAACACTGAAGAACCTCTGATCACGGAAGTCTCTGCGGCGGAGTTGCCGATTGTCCAGGTCGCCATTGGCGGCGAAGGCGTTCCGGAAAGAACACTGCTGCGCATTGCTGAAGAACTGCAGAGAGAGATCGAAATTCTCCCGCAAATCCTCGAGGCGACGATGGTCGGTAACCGCGAAGAGCTGCTGGAAGCAGTGATTGACCCGGCCAAACTGGAAACTTATGGCATCCCGAACTCCGCCATCATTCAGACGGTTACCAGTAACAACCGCCTGATTCCGGCTGGCCAGGTTGATACCGGACAGGGGAGTTTTTCCGTCAAGGTGCCCGGCCTTATCGAAAACGCAAATGATCTGTTTAATCTGCCACTCGCCTCCAGCACCGATGGTGTGCTGACCGTATCCGACATTGCCGATGTCAGACGGACTTTCAAGGACGCCACCCGATATGCCTACGCCAACGGCGCCTCGTCGATATCGCTCAATGTGATGAAGCGAAACGGCGCCAATCTGGTTGAAGCCATGACCGCAGTCGATCAGGTAGTCACCGACATTCGGCCATCCCTTCCCCCTGCTGTTTCGGTGTCATACATCAACAACACCGCGCCTCTGGTTATCGAACAGAACATGGGCCTGCAGGGCAACATGGCGACCGCCATGGTGCTGGTGCTGATCGTCGTCATTGCTTCCGTGGGAATTCGTTCAGGCCTTCTGGTGACGCTGGCTGTTCCTTTTTCCTTCTTCTTCGCTTTCATCATCATCAGCCTGCTTGGATTCACCTACAACTTCATGGTGATTTTCGGGCTGTTACTTGGCCTTGGCATGCTCATCGATGGCGCGATTGTGATGGTGGAATATGCCGACCGCAAAATGGCTGAAGGCAAGGACAGCCTCGCGGCCTATCGTCTGGCCGTGAATCGCATGTTCTGGCCTATACTGGCGTCGACGGCCACCACCCTGGCCGCATTCCTCCCAATAATGTTCTGGCCCGGTGTGGCTGGGCAGTTCATGAGTTACCTGCCGATCACAGTCTTTGCGGTGCTGATTGGCTCGCTGTTCTATGCCCTGCTCTTCGCGCCGACCATCGGGGCCCTGATGGGCCGCTCCGGTGCTGTCAGTGAAAACGATGCCGGCGCGCTGAGCGGCCTGGAGTCCGGCAGAACAGAAAACATCGGCGGCATCACTGCTGTCTACGCGCGGATACTGGATCTGGCCGTACGCATGCCGGTTGCCGTGTTTGTCCTCAGCATTCTCATGCTGATCACCATCGTCACTGCCTACGGTCGCTACGGCAAGGGCGTTGAATTCTTCACCGGCGTCGAACCAAGTCAGACCCAGATACAGGTCTTTGCCCGCGGCAATTTTTCGCCGGCTGAGGTACGTGACCTTATGCTTGATGTGGAGAGCCGCATTCGCCGCGTGGGACACATCAAAGGGATAGTGACGCAGTCCGGCGCCGGCGCACAAATGGGTGGCGATCAGCAAACTGCGCCTGATCTGATCGGCAGTATTTTTGTGGAGATGACTGACCGGCGGGTTCGCCCGGAAATCGACGGCTTTGAAGTGGAGAATCGCTATCGCGAAGCCATCTCCAACATGCCGGGCGTCAGAGCGGAAGTGGTTACCGTTGAGAACGGCCCACCCGTTGGGAAAGAAATTCAAATTGAACTGTCAGGCGATGATCTTGATCTGCTGTTTGCTGAAGCCACTCGAATCCGGACTTTTATGGAAACGGAGCTGGGCGACCAGCTGATCGACATTGATGACACGGCACCTATTCCCGGCATCGAATGGGAATTCATCGTAGACCGGGCTCAGGCCGCCATGCTGGGAGCCAACATGGCTGAAATCGGCACAGCCATCCAGTTAATGACCAATGGTATCTTCATGGGAGACTATCGTCCGGATGACAGCGAAGAAGAGGTCGACATCCGGGTGCGCTATCCCTCTGAGTACCGGGGGCTTGACCAGATGGAATCGATTCGCATCAGCACGATTAACGGACCGGTGCCGATCAGCAGTTTTGTCTCACGGGAAGCCAAGCCTAAAGTCAGCTCAATTCAGCGCGTCGACGGGGCCCGGGTTGTCTATGTTCGGGCAAACCCGGCGCCGGGCGTTGTCGCCGACAACAAGCTGCAGGAGATCTCTGCATGGCTGGCTGACAATCCGCCGACCAGTGGTGTTTTTTATGAGTTCAGGGGTGCTAACGAAGAGCAGGAGCAGTCGGCCGCGTTTCTGGTGCAAGCCTTCTCGCTGGCCATGGCCCTGATGGCAATTCTTCTGGTCACGCAGTTCAACAGTTACTACCAGGCTCTGCTGATCCTGTCGTCCGTACTGCTCTCAACCGCCGGTGTTCTGCTTGGCCTGTTGACCACGGGCCAGACGTTTTCGGTCATCCTGACCGGTATCGGCATTGTGGCTCTGGCCGGCATTATTGTGAACAACAATATCGTGCTCATTGATACCTTCAATGTCCTGCGGCAGGAACACCCGGACTGGGCCCTGCGGAAAATCATCGTACAAACGGGTATACAGCGATTGCGTCCGGTATTTCTCACCACATTCACAACCGGCTTCGGCCTGCTACCGCTCGCCATGGGCGTGTCGGTAGATCTGATCGGGGCGGAAATCGAGGTGGGAGGCCCCATTACCTCACAGTGGGTGAGTCTGGCATCTGCCATCGTATTCGGGCTGTCGTTTGCGACCGTGCTGACCCTGATTGTGACCCCGGCAATGCTGGCGCTCCCGCAAAGGCTGCGTGATCTGATCAAGCGCCAGCCCACAGCGTCTTCCCCGCCGCGCGCACAGCTCGCTTCCTGAGCATCACCGCAGCGTCTGAGCTGAAGAACATCGCGCGCTGCCACACCAGGTAGCGCGCGGGTGGTATTCATGCCAGAATCTTCGAAACTGTCGCTAAGAAAACAGACCCATGGGCCTTTTAGTCGGCTTCTTTTTCGCCAGCATTCTCTTCTCTTTCCTTTGCTCTATTCTGGAAGCCGTACTGCTGAGCATCACTCCGGCCTATGTCGGCATCCAGGAACAGAAAGGCTCTCATATCGCCGCTGATCTGGTGCGCTTCAAGGACGACATTGATCGCCCGCTGGCAGCCATTCTCACCCTCAACACGATTGCACATACCGTGGGCGCGATTGGCGTAGGCTCACAGGCCGCGCTCATCTTCGGTGAATCCATGCTCGAAGTCGCCGGTGTTCCCGTTATCAGCCTAGAAGCCCTGATAGCAGGACTGATGACTCTGGCGATACTGATCTTTTCGGAGGTCATTCCAAAAACCATAGGCGCCAATAATTGGGAAGCTCTGACCCCATTCACCATCGCATCGCTGAAAGTAATGCTATTTGTGCTGGCGCCGCTGGTCTGGATAAGCCAGTACATTACCCGACATTTGAAAAAAGATAAGGATAAGCCGGTACTCAGCCGTACCGACTTTCTGGCAATGGCAAAACTGGGAACGGAGAGCGGCGTGCTTGAGGAAAGCGAGCAGACAATCATTCACAACTTGCTTCGCTTCTCCAAGGTCCTGGTCAAGGATGTCATGACGCCCCGAATCGTAGTCAACACCGCCAGCGAAGACATTACGGTGCGAGAATTTCAGAACGTTAACGCGAACCTTCCCCATTCGCGCATCCCGGTCTACCGGGATAAAAACGACAACATCACCGGCTACGTACTACGTGATGACATACTGTTGAATCTGGCCGAAACGCAGGATCACACGCTGCTCAAAGCACTGCGCCGCGACATCGTTGTTGTCCATCGGACGGTCCCGATACCGGATCTGCTGGATACTTTTCTTATCAAAAAAGAGCACATGGCTCTGGTGGTCGATGAATTCGGTGGCATGGAGGGTATTGTCACGATGGAGGACATCATAGAGACACTGCTAGGTCTTGAGATAGTCGACGAATCAGACAACGAGACTGACATGCAGGCCCTTGCCAGAAGCAACTGGGAGCGGCGGGCCAAGCGACTGGGCATCATCCCCAAGATCGGGGAGCCCGGACCATCAGAAGAAGGTAAAAGCGCTGATTCCTGACCAGAATGCAAACTGCCCGCCCGGCAACTTTGGCCGTCTAATCAACAGAAGCAACCAGACCATATTCTGCAGCCCGCTGATTATGGCGGGCATGTTCGATATAACGTTCTGACATCAGGTAGAGATAGGTCTCGGTCAGCTGAATTGATTCCCGAAGAAAGGCAAATTTCGGATCCGTTTCCGGCAGAGTATGTTCTGCGACCTCCAGCCGCGCCAGGAAAATTCTACGCGCCTGCTGAAGATGCTCCTTTCGCTTACCGTCTATATTCGAGTTGAACGCATTGACATGCCAGGACGAGACTTTTTGCAGACCGGATTCCAGCCTTTCGTCGTCTGTGTCATAGAGTCGCCGATACAAGTGCTCCAGCAGGCCATATTTGTTGTCGACTGCCTGCCAGTTTTCCAGCGCGACTTCGCTGGTGATCATGCGCTCCACGATCGGTATGAGCGATTGGTGGTAGAGGCCGTTTGAAACCCTGGCAATCTGCCAGGCCTGTGCGAACAGCTCGGAAGCAGAATCATGATCACCCTCCTCCTGAAATCTCACAGCGCGGATCATGATGGCCTGCGTGTCAGTGTCGAGGTACGGCGTAAAAGGGGTCTCCAGGACCGGGAGTGCTTCCTGAGAGAGGCTGACTGGCGAGCCGTATTCAGTTTGAGCGGGGTTTGCTGACTCTGCAGCTTCGCTGTCTTCAGTGACAATCCCCAGCAGCCCGCTGAGCACAAACGCCGTTAAGACTGGCGCCAGGGTGCGATTCCCAAGGGTGTTGCGATCGAATGTCAGAGTCATAGCGATGTGCCTTTGTTACATACACTATCGTCCATAACCCACTATTTTACAACGAATTTTTTAAAATAGTTTCATTAATGTGACATTTACGTGACAATTTAAAAAAATAACATCAATAAATTCAATAACTTAAATTTATCTATATATGTCATTCGGGTAACATAATTGTCATATTGAGCAGCTCGCTCCGGCTGGCATATCGAGCTACTGACCCAGCAAAAGGCATCTGTGCCGCCTGCCCGGTAAAAACAGGAGGCTATGGCGAGTTGAGTGGAGAGAGCAGGGTTTTGGGGAATCAGCGGTAGGTCCGGTTCGCAACCAGCACCTCTACCAGGAGCAGCACCATCACCAGCGTCAGAATCCACCACCACAATCGCTGCGGATTCTCTAATTCCTCAATCAACTGGGCGGTCTGCGCTTCTCTGGACTGCAATGGACTGGTATCAGGATTCACAACCGCATCATAGAGGGTCGATGTCGCCACCCGAGTGAAGTTGCTTTCCTCTGGCAGAATGTTGACCGCATACCGCCTTGAGACGGCACCCGACGTTGCGGTAAAAAGGCCCGGCGATGTCGCACGCTGCAAGTTGTTGGCTTCCAAACTGACGGAGCGCCCGTTCGCATCCTGCACCGCAACATCAGCATCCGACACAAACTGCGCCAGATTGATGCTGTCGCCGATCTCGTAAGCGCTCTGGCCCGCCTCTGAGCGAACCAGGTGTCGAAGCGTTTCGTGCACAAATGGCAAAAACAGCCCCTGCAGCGCGAGATTATTCCACTCAAGATCAAGGCTCGAGGCAAACAGCAAGACCTTACCTTCACCGACATCATTCTCTACCAGCGCCGCTTCCGTATTATCGAACTGCATCAGCACTTTGGCATCCTCAGAGGGCGTTAGGCGCCAGTGACCCTGAAAGCGTGCTGACCAGTCGCTACCCAGAGGGCGCAGAATGGGATGGCGGCGATCATAGTCCGCAATAACGAGGTAGTCATCACGACCCAGCAAGCCTACTTGCTCCAGCCTGGCCGGGCTGATTTCTCCCAACTGCTGATTGAATGCCCTTTCATCGACCCTGTCACCGGGCGCAATCAGCAGGCTGCCCCCGTTGACGACATATTCACCCAATGCCGCAGCCTGAGAACTCGTGAGTTCACCGACGTTCAGCAGCGCCACCACATCGCTTTGGCGCATCGCTGCCGCGCTGAGCTCAGCAGGATCAATTGTCTGGAGGGAGAACGGAGAGGAGTCAGTACTGCTTACCGCCAGACCAAACCAATGACCCTCATCGTCAAACCAGTTATCCGAAGCCTCGCCGTTGACCAGCAAAACATTGATCTTGGGCAGAACATCAACAGTGAAATAGTAGGCATTGTCATCTGCGAAATCGTCACCCGCGATCCTGATTTCACCGACGTAGTCTCCCTCTGCCTCAAAATCTACGGCAAAGGTCACCACCTGCTCAGACCGGTCAGTAAGGTCGACCGGTCTGCGGTCGACCATTTGCCCGTTCAGGCTCAGGCTGACCTCTCCGCTGCCAAGATACTGTGTCCCAGTGGAGCGGACTCTAGCCAATATTTGCTGCTGAGCAGAATCCTCAAGCAGCTGTTCAGGAGATCTCACATCGGTCAACACCAGATTTTCACTGTCAGCGGAACCGACATCAATCAGATACAGAGCCACTCCGGGAGCCAGTTTCCACGACTCATCGGCACCTTGCAGCCCGACTTCTTGAAAATCAGAAATCAGATAAATTGCGCGATTCTCATAGCGCGAATCCTCCAGCATCTGATCTGCCAGACGCAGATTCGGATAATAGCGAGTGCTGCCAAACCCGGGCTCGTCAAAGCTTTCGATCAGCTCTCTGAGCTGGCCATCCTCTGTGTCGAGCTCACGAACCACTTCCGCTGCGCCCGAAAAAGCGATCAGGCCAAGCTCATCACCCCCTGACAACCGATCCACAACCGCCAGAGCCTCGGCTTTCGCCTGATCAAAATTGTCCTGCCAGCGCATACTCATCGACAGATCCAGTAAGATCACTGCCGACTGAGGATCTGCATCAAGCAAGCGCGCCACAGACTGATTGAACAGAGGCCGGGCAAACGCGAGCACCAGCAAGACGATCACTGCGGCGCGCAACAGAAGCAGCGCTATCTGCTGGAGATGTTGGAACAGCACCAGTTTTTTTGAGGTTTTTTTCAAGAACCGGATGGTGCTGAACATGACTTTGGGCGGTTTTTCCCGACGGATAAGATGTATCGCGACAGGAATCAGGGCCGCCAGCAAGCCAATCAAAAAAAGTGGAGTAAGAAATACCATGCTCTGCTACTGACCCTAGAAGCTTTTCGCGCGTTTTGACATGTAAGAAGACAGAGCCTCGTCTAGGGGTTCTGCGGTATTCAGCAGACAGTAATCCACACCACTGCTCTGACACTTCTTACGGCAGTAGGCAAGAAATTCATTCAGATTTTCCAGATACGCCTGCCGGATCGCGGCGGGCGAAGTGGTGTAAGACTCATCGTCTTCCATATCAATAAATTCGGAGGCTTCATTGAATGGAAAATTCAGCTCCGCATCGTCCATCACCTGAAAAGTAATGATGTCGTTTCCCATTCCCCGAAGGTTTTGCAGGGTGTTGATCACCCTCTCCTCATCATCCAGCATGTCTGTAATCAGTATCACAATACTCTTCTTATGGAGCGAGGCCGCCAGATCGGTAAGGGGTTTGACCGTATCGGTTTTCTTGCCTGACTCCACCTGCGAGAGTGTCCTCAGAATCCGGAGCAGATGCGGTTGTCTGGTTTTCGCAGGAATGTATTCTCTGACCTGGTCATCAAACGTGATCAGACCAACGGCATCTCGCTGTTTCATAATGAAATAGGACAAAGCAGATGCCAGGGTTACGCCATAGCTCAGCTTGCTCATCCCACCGGAGCTGTAGGCCATTGATGCGCTGGTGTCGAGCAGAATCACACAGCGAACATTGGTTTCGTCCTCGTATTGTTTAATATAAAACTTGTCACTCCTGGCATAGAGCTTCCAGTCTACGTGACGCAGATCGTCGCCACGCTGATAATGGCGGTAATCGTTGAATTCGACGCTGAATCCCCGATTCGGGCTCTTGTGCAACCCGGACAAAAAACCCTCAACGACGACCCGGGCGCGTAATTCGAGATTGTCGAGCCCCGACAGCACATTGGGATCAAGAAAGTTGATTGACTCTGCCATGATTTTTCCGCTGAGTTAATGTCTGCGAATCGAATCAGATTTCCGAACTGGGTTCAGGAACTGCCTCCAGCAGTCGCCTGATGACCTCATCTGTCGTAATCCGCTCTGCCTCGGCGTGGAAATTCAGCAAGATACGATGCCTGAAAACAGAAGGCGCCAGGGCTCTCACATCGCTGAACGAAACATTGTAACGGCCCAGCAAGAGTGCCCTGACCTTTCCCGCCAGAATCAGGTTCTGCGAGGCTCGAATGCCTGCCCCCCAGCTGACCCAGTCCTTGACAAACTCCGGCGCAGATTCGCTTTGTGGCCGCGATGCGTGCACCAGACGGACCGCGTACTTAATGACTGCTTCAGCAGCAGGCACCTGACGGGCAATTCGCTGAAAATCCAGGATATCCTCACCGCTGAGGGGATGGGAGAGTGCGCGATCGTGATGTTGGGTCGTTTGGCTTACGACAGTCACTTCATCATCCTCGGACAAATAACCCAGCTCGATTTTGAACATGAACCGGTCAAGTTGTGCCTCAGGCAACGGGTAGGTGCCTTCAAGTTCAATAGGATTCTGGGTCGCAAGCACAAAAAACGGCTTCGACATGGGGTGCGTGACTCCGGCCGCGGTCACCTGACGCTCCTCCATGGCTTCAAGCAGTGCCGACTGCGTCTTGGGCGGCGTTCTGTTGATTTCATCAGCCAGCAGAATATTGGTGAATATCGGCCCTTTCACGAACTTGAGTTGTCGACCACCATCCGATTCTTCCACAAGCTCTGAACCCACGACATCAGCTGGCATGAGATCAGGGGTAAACTGGATACGGCTGAAGTCGACCTGCAAAATGTCAGCGACCGTTTTAATCAACAGTGTTTTGGCAAGACCCGGCACTCCTGTGACCAGCACATGGCCACCACCAAACAGGGCAATAAGTAACTCATCAATGATGTCATCCTGGCCCACAATGACTTTTTTAATCTCAGCGACAATCTGGTCGCGACCATCCTGCATGCGTTTGACCAGGGCTATATCATCCTGATTGTCGATCTCCAGCGCTTGTTCTTGTTCCGCCATGGTGTTGTCCTTTGTCTCTGCCACTTAGTGGCTGAATGCGTAGATTAAAAAGTTAATGCCAATCTTATAAGCTTCATTGGTGAACTGGGTGGGATAGCCCTCGTAGAAAGTGTGTTCCCAACCATCCCCAAGATCGGTGTTGTAATTCGCAACCATCATGACCCTGCCGTCATCATCCAGCACAGCATAAACCTCAGGTGGATAGCTTGGATCATCCAGATTCATGAAACCACCGAAATCCCAGGTCACCATCCTGCCCGGCACCTGAGCGACTTCATCTATGTCAAAGAAGGTATGGAAGATTTCATGGCTGGTATCCAGCTTGATGATTTCGCGGTCAGGAAAAATCTTGCCCATTTCCATGAACATGTCGTCAAGGTGCGGCTCTCCCCAGAAATCGTCCACCATCACAAAACCGCCGCGGAACATAAATTCGCGCAAAGCCTCTATTTCTTCCTCAGAAAAATTCGGGCCGCTGAAGGATGAGCCTATGGGCACGCGTTTCCAGTTCATGTACAAAAAAATGTGTTCGAACAGACGCGGATCGGTCAGCTGGATAAAGGTTCGATTACGGGGATTGGTATCGACGTTGGTATAGCGCTGCACGCCGCGCAGGAAGTTCTCATCGGAATCCGGGTAGTCAGTATCCCACCAACCACCGCGCCGCCGCCAGCCATAGCCCCCGGCCCCGCCGCCGTGGTTGGTGTATTGGCCCCGAAGCCAGGTAAATTCGGTAACGTCGGTGCCATAAATCGAAAGATCCTCGTTATTGCCGGATAGCGGCATCACCTGAGCACCAAGCTCCAGCGAAACGATCAGACTCACCATACCGAGAAGGGGCGCCTTTATCACCTGCTGCCGTCCCCCTCGATCGAACGCAGCAACAGACGTTGTGCGCGCTCATAACTGGGCGCCTGTTCCAGGGCATACAGCAAATTTTGTTTGGCTTTACTTGCCTGCCCGTTGTTGAGATAGGCTTGCGCCAGGTTCGTACGGGCTTCAACCGGATCGCTGATCTCGAGCTGCATCAAAACTTCATATTCAGTGACCGCCGCAGCGCTGTCATTGACCGTCTCAGCATACCGCGCCTTCAGTTCATGAACCTCACTGCGATAGGGGTCGACCTGAATCGCCCGATCCAGGAAATAGGCGGCCCGCTCAAAATCAGAATCCTCCAGAGCTGCTTGGGCCAACACCATGGCAGACCCATAGTCATGCTGGAGATTTTCCATCAGCACTTCAAGCCATTGCAGACGGGATTGTCGGTTGCCTTCACGCTCATAAATTTGCGCCAGCACCAGGGCCGGGCTCGGATAACCGGTGTAGCTTGGCAGCATTTCATGCGCTGTTTCCAGATATTGCTTTGCCTCGGCAAATGATTCTTCCTTGAACAAAACAATTCCCAACTGCAGATAAGCCTGAAAATCTCTGCTGTTTTCCTCAATACGCGCTCGCATATGCTGTTTGAGAGAGGCATTGTTATATAGCTCCGCAAGGATCGCGCTGCTGTTCTCGCGAATTCCGTGGCCGTGACCGTCCCCTTCATCCGGCACATCTTCTGTGTGCGCATACACATTAATCTCTTTCACCCGCTGATCAATCCAGCCCCGGAAACCCGCGTCAAAATCATCGATGTCGAGTTCAAAAACACTGCGAAAGCGGTCGGCATCTTCCTTGATCTCACCGTACTGATAAATCAGTTCAACCAACTTTTCAAAGCCATAAGTCTGTGCGATGTAATCCACAACCAGATAGGACTGAAAATAGGCAAAACTGAGGTCTGCATTATTGCGGGCCCCCGAAAAGCCACTGTTCAATTCGCCCACCGGCAAAAGCTTCTGCTCCTGAGCTGCCCGAATCAGGTCTAAACCCTGACTACGCCCCCAGTAAGGCCGGCCCTCTCTTTCCTCCCAGACAGAGATACCCTCTGACAACCACCTAGGCATGCGGTTCTGGGTCATCTGCAGGGTGATGACATGCATAAATTCATGCCACACAATTTCCTGCCAGTTCGCCGTCAGGGTGTCCGGCGAAATTAGGGTGATTACCTTGCCAAAACAGATTCCAACCAATGGGCCGATGTCTGGAAGACCCACGGAGCGCACCGCAAAGTCCGCACTGTTCTCGAAGACTTCAATAAGAATCTTGCTTTCGGGCTCAAAGCCGTATTTTGCCGTGAGCGTCTCCCAACTCTCTTCGAGCAAGGGTTCCAGGTAAGGCCATAGGATAAGTGAATCCCTCTCACTCATGTGCACTTTGAAATGCTCACTCTCAACCGTGGCGTAAGTTTCCAGCGTATCGAAGACTTTCAGCATGTTGGAAGTCATCACATTAAACGGATCATTATCGAACCCGGTCTCGAGGCTTTGTCTCCCTTCCTCCTCCTCACCCAGGCGTATCAGGTTGCTACCCAACAGCGTATGACCCTGCCAGTATTCAGGATCGGCCTCAATGCTGGCGCGCGCGTAATGCACTGCCTCCTCGAACCGATAATTATTTCCGAAGCTGTCTGCGATATGCCCTAGAAATTCAGCGTTGCCGGGGCTGAATGCTTCAACCCGCTGTTGATAGCCGGCAAAATCGTCCATGCGCTCTTCCAGTGCCGCCGAGGCCGCTAGCACACTGAGCGTTTTCAGAGATTCGGGATTCAGTTCCAGCACTTTGTCGAAATACTCTTCAGCTTCCTGCTCACGCCCATTAATCATCAGAAGCTGAGCATAAGTCTCCAGCGCCTGCACCGAGTTTGGATTGATGGCCAGCGCCCGCTGCAAAGATCTTTCATCACCCACGACCTGCGCAATGCCCACCAGCGCCGGCACGTATCGGGCATTCACGTCCAATGCGTCCTGATAGCTTCGCTCAGCATCGGCTGCGTTATATTTCTCCAGAAAAAGGTCAGCCCAGAGGGTGTGGGCCTCCAGATTGTTGGGGTTTGCTCTGGTGGCCTCATCAAACAGGCTGTTGGCATCATGAAAATTGCCCAGTAACCAACTGGCCAGTGCGACCATCGCAACATCCTCAGAGCTGAACACCAGTCCCGCGTTATAGCGCTGCACCACTCTGTCAAGCACCTGCCGCCACTGTTCCTGTTGTCCGGTAAATTTGAGAAGGCTGCCGTACTGAACCAGGCTTCGCACCGGCGGTTCCGCATTGCCTCCGATTGCCTGCTGCAGGATGTCCAGCGCGGCGCGCGATTGGCCTGTCATGCGTTTGATTTCAGCCAGTTGGGTGCTCAGAAGCGGGAAGTCTGCGTATGCGTCACCCTCAATTGCCTCTGCAACAAGATTTTCCGCTTCCAGATAATTCCCCATCATAACGAGTGCTCTGCTGGCACCAATCAGACCATCGATACGATCCAGACCATCGGCTTGTCTGAATATTTCACTGGCAGCAGCGTACGACCCGGCCAGCATCAACTCCTCACCCCGAAAAAGCGCAGAATCCTGATTTGTGGAGAGCACATCCTGGGCAAGAACAACAGGCGCCGGAGCCACCACAAAGACAAACAACACGGACCAAACGGCAGGCAATTTTTTCAGAGATTGATAAGTAAGCATGACTTGCACCATTTAGCGATTGAGAGCTGACTGCGACTCCATCGACTCATCTGCGGAGTCGAGCGCAGAGGATGTCGAGGCAAACTCAGAATTAAAGCGAGCAGTGCTGCGCGCGAGACTGACCAATAGATCTTCCATCTGCTGCCAGTATTCAGCTTCAAGGTATTCCGCCTTTCTGCCTCGCAGTACGATCACAGATCTTTCCAGGTCCTGAATGCGGGATTTAAGCGCGAGCCCCTCGGCGGACAGGTTCTCGCCTTGCTCAATCAGAGAGTCAATATAGGCGATTTCGGCAAGACGCCCATCGGCAATATCCACGGCAGGGTCAAGACTGAACAGCGCATCACCATTGTCATCCAGACCTGCATGTTCGGACGCCAGGCGACCCTGCTCTTCATACCACAACTCAACATTGGCCTTGGCATATTCGAATGCCTCCAGCATGGACACGCGGTTATTCTTGTCCCGATCTCCGTTGCGCTGATCGAGGGCCTCAATGAAGTATCCGGAAAAAACGGGATCGTAGCGCTCTGAAGAGGAACGGGTTGATGAGATCACCACCCGCCCTTCACTGGACAGCGAAGACGAAAAACCAAAGCTCGCGCTGGTGGTGTTAATGATGACCATATCCTGCTGATCGAACCGGTCCAGTAGTGAAGCGAACTGCACTCCCGTCATATCCGGACCGACGATATTGAACTTGGCTTCCTGCTCGGCACCGGATCCGTGACCAATGAGATAAAGCGTAATCTGATCACCCGTCTTAACGCGTTGCGCAAGTTGCTCGAGTGCGAGTTCGATTCCCTCCCGGCTACAGGCGCCATCGACCCGGTTGCCACCGGTAAAGTCACCATCGCCGTCGTCATAGAGCAACGTGATCGTTTCGGAACTGTAGCCGTAATCCCGCGTCAGGATGTCATGCAGAGACAGAGACCACTGACGAAAACGCGCCGAATTGTCATTCCCGACGGCCGGTCCGGTCATAATAACTGCATATTTTGTGGTTTCGGGAGTGTCGAGAAAGCGACTAGCAGACAGATCCGACGTTAGATTCTGTGCGCTTGTCAGCCCTGCCAGAACCAGCCCGCACAGAAAAACCAGCGCTCTGCCAGCCAGGTCTTTCACTGTGATTGCAGTCAAATTTTCCATCAGGACAAACCTTTCAGTCGTCGCGCCGTCCAGTCCAGACTCAACAGACTGATTAACAGGGCAAGTAGCCACGGCTGATCCCACAGATCAAGGCTGACCTGCTCTGAGTAGGCATTGGGGGTGAATTCAACGGCGCTGGCCAGCTGATCAATGTCAGCAAGATCAAAATAGGTTCCACCACTGAGCTCAGCAATCCGCCCGAGCAATCCCGTATCCATGGCAGCGTTATTGAACTCCCGAAGGGAAGGGGTCACCACAAAAGGCACCTGCTTTTCAGACTCTCCCGAGCGTCCCTCGCCCGCTGCGCTGGCAACATCCACGAGCAGATCATAAACCCCCTCTTCTTCAACCTGGAAGCTGCCACGATAGACACCGTCTTCCTCAATATCCCACTCCATAGACTGATCCAGAAGAACGTCGAGCGGCGCATTGACCTGCATCCAGAGCGTGGCGTCGTTATCAGGCTCGTAATCCATATCCAGCACAGTGGCTGTAACATGAACTTCATCGCCAACATTATAGAATTCCCGATCAAATTCGACGGTGACTCGCTCAGGCGCGGAGACAGCAAGCCAGCGAAGCAACTGCCTCCAGAGAGCCTCATGAGACTGATCTGCAGCTGCCATCATCATCTGCCACCGCCAGGTGCTGGCAGTCGTCAGCGCGACGCTTCGGCCGCTGCCGTAACGCTGCGTTGTAAGCACCGGTAGAGCCTGATTCTGATACTGCAGTAACGGGTGCTCCATCAGCACGGTTGCTCCGGGCTTGATTCGGCCTGTCACGAATACCCCCTGCAGCTCCGGCAGTTGCCGCCAGCGCGCGACATTTTCTCCATCATCGCCTGACAAGCGCAGCAGAGGCGAAAACTCGCCGTTGTTGGTCAGCCGCGGAAAAAAGGGTTCTCCAGTTGGATGGCTCCCCCGGCGGATACCTCCACGCAGATGAGAGGGCAAAAAGCTCTCCTCGACCAGGCTCACTGGCAGCACATCTTCTACCGGCGTGCCGATGAATTCTTCATCAATCATGCCGCTCATCAGAAATCCGCCGCCACGCTCAGCGACGAATTCCTGAATCATCTGCAGTTGATCGGCGTTAAAAAACCCCTTCTCAATATCACCGAGAATCAGAGCTTCGTACTGGTAGAGCTCTTCCTTTGACCGCGGGAAACCGCCACTGAGTTCGGTAGGGGTATTAATACCCTGTCGGTAGTATTTCTCCGGCCCTGTCTGCAGATAGGTAGCAAGCCGAACCGATTCATCATCTTCTACCGCCCTGCGGATAAATTTATATTCATTGCGCGGGTGCCCTTCAATATAAAGAATATCAAGTGGCGCTTTTTCCGTATTATCCACCAAAAACTGATAAACATTATTTTCCGCGATGATTTCATCGCTCTGCAGTTCAACTTCCAGATCATAAACGATCGCGTCGGGACGCGCCGGCGTCAACTCAATCTCATAGCGGCGCGTCACCCCGGCCGCGCCAAGAGTGACCATGTCTGATGCCACTTCCTGATCACCATCGAGAATAGAGATTCTGACCTGCTGACCCGAATAGCCTTCTTGATTGATGCCGACTGAGACATTGAAGACAGAGCCTTCCAGCACGGTTTTCGCAGTATTGACGTCCACGATGCCGATATCCTGGGGGATCTGCTCCTGCCCAACACCCACTGTAAAAACCGGAATATCTCGATTGCCAAAATCCAGCGCCTTATCAAGGGGATCCAATTCGCTGTTATCCGCGCCATCGGTCAGCACAATCAGCGCACCCAGAGGAAGCCCTCCGAGCTGAGCATCCACATACTCGAGAGCCTGACCGATTGAGGAAGCTGTACCTGAATCGCCCAGCCCCTCTGCCCCGGCGATTCGCTCGGCCGTTTTATCGAACCTGAAACTGCGAATCTGGAAATTCTCTGCCAGCTCGTCGAGGACTCCGCGGCCATAAAACCTTTCGCGCATGGCCTCCCGCCTGGTTTGGCCTGCCGGCATATCGGCAATCGCCATGCTCTGTGAATCATCAATGAGCACCGCCAGATACGTTTCCTGAGGTGCAACCTGAAGTGTCGTAATTACCGGGCGCAGAAGACAAAACAGCAGGATACTCAGCACACTGGCGCGTAAGGCAATGAAAAACGCTTTCCAGGGAGACGACAGCGGGCGGGTCGTCTTCCGATAGCCAAACCAGACACCGGCCACAATCAAAACGACCAGAGACAGGAAAACCAGGGGACTGACGCCGTAGGCGAAGTCGACGCTTCCCTCAGCCAGGGCAGTTAGCAAATTAGGTTCGGTGTATTGCATGTCTACTGTCTCGGGCTGTTGGACCCCTGACCTTCTGACAATACACGATAGTATTCCTGAACCAGATCCCGATACTCCTCAGGCACCTCTTCATCGAAAGACGCGTACAGCTTGTTGTTGATGTTGTCGAGTTCGGCTTGAGCGCGCAGCGCACCTTCGAGCTCGACAATCGGCTGGAGCAGCTGACGAAACAACTCCGGTTGATTGATGAAATCCTCGATGTCCTGCTGGGTCAGTTGCTGCCTGATCGAACGGGCATTTCCCCAGGGCAGATTGTTGCCGTCAGTGTTGATCGCTCCACCCATGCCGGCGCGCTGCTCACTTTCCCCTCGGGCACCGCCGATTTGCTGTCGATTACCACGAGCACCCGCTTGCCCGGCCTGTGTGCTCTGCTGTCCGCCCCTCGCCTGATCACGCAACTGGTTTTGCAGCTGTTCAGCCAGCTGCTGGCTGCGCTGCAGCTGCTCGCGCATGTCACGAAGACTCGGCTGCGTGCCCAGCTCGCTACCACTGTCGTTGAAAGCCAGTGCCTGTTGCTGCAACGACTCGATCTGCTCTCTGAGGTTTTCTGCATCTTCCGCAGCGCGTTGGAGCTGATCAGATTCAGAACCCTGATTCGCCGGATCGAGCCCCGCCAGAGAATCGGCCAGCGCTATGAGCTGATCTTCAATTTCCTCTTCGATATCAACCGCGAGATTCACCATACCATTGCGCAGTACACGGCTGCTGGTAGACATCTCTTCACGAATCGGTCGCAAGTCGCGGCTTGCTTCTTGAGCCTGCGACATAAGCCGCTGGTCTTCGTTACTGCCACGGGCGATGATCGCTCTCAGCATATCTTCAATTTCTTCCAGATCCCGTTGCTGCTGCTGTTGCGCCTGAATAAGCTCCTGCAAGCCTTCATCATTGCGCACTGACTGACGCGTCTGTCCCAGTCCCTGCTGTCGGCTGGTTTCAGCGATTCGCTCCTGTAACTGCCGCTGCTGCTGCAGCAACTGCTGTCCGCGCTGACCCAGATTCTGCGCCAACTGATTCACCGATCTCTCGCCCTGTTCATTCAGCTGCTGCTGTTGCTGCCGCAGATTTTCCAGAGCTTTCTGGCTCCGCGCCGCCGCGATGGAAGCAGAATCGCTTTCCGCCGCCTCCTGCATTTGCTGTGCTGCGCGCTGAATGGCACTGTCGCGCTGCTGAGCAGCGGAAGCACTGCCGCCGGACGCTGACTGCGACTGACTGCCATTCTGCGGCGTAGACTGGCCGCTCTGCTGACCTCGCGACATCTGCTGGGCCAGCTGCGCCACCTCGCGGCTCAGCTGTTCCTGCTGCCGCATCAGACGTTCCAGTTCACGGCGTTTCTGCTCTTCAGTCATCTGGTCTTCCCGCCGCGCCAGATTGCGCTGCGCCCGGGTCAAACCCTCCTGGCGCCGCGCGAGCTCTTCCAGTTTGTCGATCTCCTGCTGATTCTGCTGAGAGCCTCCCCCGCGGGAGTTAGGCGTTTCATAGCGGTTCTCCAGCTGGCCCATTTCCATTTCGAAAAGCTCTCTGAGATCTTCGCGCTCTTGCTGCGCCGAACCCCCACCACCGCCACCACCACCTTGCTGCATGCTGATATTCGTGCGGTTGATGTTTGCTTCTGCCTTAAGAATGTATTGTAAAGCCAGCTGTTCAGGCTGAAGGGCACTGGTAATCTGCACTTTATCCAGCTCACCCGCCGCCAGATTCATCTGCTCAATAGCCAGCGACAGATTCTCGACCGCCGAGTCATAGGTATCGTCTGAAAAATTCAATCGCTCGGCCAGACGATCAATCGACATCCTCGCTCGACCGGTTGCCTCGCGCTGAGATTCGGCAATAATTTCGGCATCAGCGCCGAACTCCTCCGGGGATACCTCGCTCTGACGATTACGCAACTTCCAGGTGGCCGCAATGATGTCTTTCTGGACTGACACCAATGCGCTGCTGTCACCACCCTGACCGCCGCCGGCACCCTGTCCTCCACTCATCCCGGGATTTCTGCGAAATTCCTGATCTGTAGGGATGATCTGCAGGAAGTAGATATCGGAAATCACCTCAGCCGGACCGTCCAGGCCGTTGTTGTCGGCAAGCGTGAGAAAGTAACTGACAAAATCTCCCGGTTCGACTTCAAGGTCTTCAAGATAAATCAGCTCGCTGCCGGAAACGCTGCGAACATTCGCTTCAGAGAGGAAATCCACTTCGACCTCGTCTGAACCCACCACACTGTAATTCAGAGTAAACTCGCTCAGTCCGTAATCATCGCTGGCATCCACCTCCAGCACCACTTCCTCGAGCGGCATCACTTCCTGATCGCGCCCCGGACGCCGCAAGGAGAGCTCCGGCGGCGCATCCTCAATGGTTCTAATAAAATAATCCAGCGGCTCCTGACTCTCCAGGCCAGCCAGATCGGTAGCGAATATGCGGTAGACCCCATCCCGGGTCACGGTGAAGCTCGCGCTTCCGATATCACCATCGATTTCCAGATCCAGATCAGGATAAGCAGTCAGTTCCGACCCGCCCCCCTCAGAATCCCGATAGCTTTCCCCGAATTCCACTCGAGCGGTGGCAATAGCTTTGTTGAACTGAATGTCCAGTGCAACCTGCGTGCCTTCCGGCACGATCATGTCCCCACTGCCCTCTTCTGTGGTATCGGTCAGCCGGGTGTAGTCAGGATAATCAAACGCCAGATTGATCTGCTCGATTTGAGGCAAATCAAACAGGTTGATCTGATATTGTGGAGAACTCTGCTGTCCCCGCTCCTCAAAGGCAACGTAATAGGTCGTATCCGCCTGCAAGGACGGAATAAAATAACTGTAGGTCGCACTGTTGCTGCCGCTGCCATCCCGATTCATCGACACAGCCTGCCAGTTGACGTTGTCGTCCTGCAGCCTCAGATCGATGCTGTCTGGCGCTGCGTTGGACACGCGAGCAATGATTGTGACACTGCTGCCGCGCTGTAACTCGAGGTCGCCGGGCTCTACTGAAATTTCAATTTCCGGCAGGAATTCGGTGACAGCCAGTGGCTCGGAGATCGCGAAAGGCCAGGCCAGACGGGCACCTGACTTCAGCAGTGATTCTGAATTCAGGAACATTGCCGAAATCACGGAGACGACCGCGACGGCGGCGGCAAGTGTCATCCAGGATTGCTGCGCGGGTGCCACCGTTTCAACCCTGCGCTGCTGCTCGACCACATGGGTCTGCGCATCTTCCCAGAGCTGCTGGATGAATTGCTGCGACACTCCCGCACGACCGAATTTGAGGTCGTCTTCGCTGAACTCCAGAGAAGTCAGCAGGCGCTGCTCAAAGTCCGGTATGTGGTCCTCAACATAATGCGCCAGGATCCGGTCATCCGTGTGGCGACGGCGAAGCAGGCGCAGGAACCGGGCCGTGATCAGAAGTATGGCGAACACGGCCAGTCCGAACAGGATGATAGAGCCTAACTTATCGGGCTCCAGCCACGCGCCCACCAAGCTGACAGACAAAGCCGAGACGGCCAGAGCAATGACAAAAAGACTCGCAGCCTTGACAAAGAAAAACCTCGCGCGGCGACGGCGAAGCTGCTGGAGTGTCTGTCGGAGACTTGCGATGGTTGGTGTGGTCATTAGGTCCAGTTGGAAGTGTGATTGCCGGCGTACAGCGGTTGGGCCGACAACCGATCCCGAGGTGATTTTATCCTGCTGTCAGTCGTCCCGTTGTCACCTGGAGACTCATGCAGGCCGCTTTAAATCCTGTCGTGAGCAGCAGCCCAACTGCGCCTCAAATTTGACGCCGGACCGTTTCAACTATCCCACTAACCAGACTGGAGAGCAAGGCTTACGGGCGTCGCCTTCGACGCCGGGCGGGACTCCCTTTGCAAACTGGCGCTATTGAGCAAAAAGCGCAGAGAAACACCTAAGACTTGCCATTGACTGGTCAGCAAATCTGCTTGTCAGCTTCTGCGAAAAAGCCTAAGCGGCTACCGGTTAGGGTAGCACCAGCGCGTCAGAAAGGCGCGCCGCTCGGATCAAAACAGCCGTACCAGGCACAAAAACGGTGGGCTCTCAGGAACAGATACGGAGAGCGGAACCGGCCGGTTCAGCTTGAGAAGCAACCCATTTCTTCCGGGCGATAGTATGAAGAATTTTCCGGAAACACCCGAATGCCGGCCTGCGCCACCCCGGACAACAGCGACGACAGCGTCGCGTGACCTGACAGGTCTCGCAAGGTTGTCACGGTCGGCCGGGGCAAGACCATGGAATCATTCTCAGCTGCGGCGATCGCCGCGTCGGGGCTGAGCCATCTGAAATCCAGAATTTCATCGTTATCGACGCTTACCTCTACCGCTTCATGCAGGGGACACAGGAAAAACCAGGTACAGAAGCGCCGCGGTAATTTAGGTGGCGTCGTCCAGTGCGCGGTATGAATCAGCTGATCTTCACAGATTTCAATCCCGGCTTCTTCACGGGTTTCCCGGACCGCTGCACGAAGCGCGGCGGGATATTCCAGTCTTCGCGATTCATCATCGCCAAAATCCTCATCATCCAGCCTGCCACCGGGGAAGACCCAGTGCCCTCCATGGAACACCAGCCTCGAATTTCGCTGCACCAGAAGCACTTCAAGTTCTTGCTGCCGGACATTTTCCCGGATCAGAACAACCGTCGCCGCGGGCACTGGCTCGATATCAGTCATCTTAACTCCTACTGAGCAAAGGGCTAATTCATAATGCGCCCTATCATAGCGAATAATTGGGTTTGCGGGCAGCAGGCGCGCAGCATAGAATCTCGGGGCACTTTACATAGCCCACACACTGATGAGTTATCCATCCTCAGAAAGTAAAAAGGAATCGAAATGACAATAAGTTTTGAAGGTCGCGTCGCCATAGTCACAGGCGCCGGCGGCGGATTAGGCAAGCAACACGCACTAGAACTTGGCAGGCGAGGCGCGAAGGTCGTGGTTAATGACCTGGGCGGATCTGTCGACGGCAGCGGTGGATCTGCCTCGGCCGCGGAACTCGTTGCGCAGGAAATCGTGGATAATGGCGGTACCGCCATTGCGAGCGGCGCCTCGGTTACTGATCTTGATGCCGTGCAGGACATGGTTCAGAGCACGCTTTCCAAATGGGGCCGTATTGACATCGCAGTCAACAATGCGGGCATTCTGCGCGACAAGACATTCGCCAAGCTGGAGCTTGAAAACTGGCACGCAGTCATTGATGTACACCTGACCGGCAGCGTGAACGTCACCAAATGCGTTTGGCCAATTATGACCGAGCAGAACTATGGCCGGCTGGTCATGACCACTTCCACTTCTGGCCTGTTCGGCAATTTTGGGCAGAGTAACTACGGGGCCGCCAAGCTCGGACTGGTCGGCTTTATGAACACCCTGCGCCACGAAGGGGCCAAATACAACATCTTCACCAACAGTATCGCACCGATCGCGGCAACGCGAATGACTGTCGACCTCCCCGGATTTGAAGACAGCGCGGAGCGCCTGGCGCCCGAACTGGTCACGCCTGCAGTTGTCTTCCTGTGCAGCGAACAGGCCCCGAACGGCCGGATCATTCAGGCTGCCGGCGGTCGCTACTACTCAGCAGACGTCAGGGAAAATGTTGGTGTAGATCTCGGCACCGGCGCCAGTGTTGAGGACATTGCCGAAAACATCGAAAGTATCCTCGACATGAGCGAAACCAAGGGCATTCTGGAGCGCACTCCGCATCGCTAAGCCCGGACACCTCACATGAATCGCGCACCGGAGGCTTTCCGGTGCGCTCGGGTGACCGACCGGGAGTCCTTCAGAGCCTGAATCGCGAGCCGGAGTTGGCATGCGCAAACGTCTTCTGCTGTTGTCCGCCTATGATGCGCCCAGCCATGCTTATTGGCGACATCAGCTGAGAAACCAGCTCACCGAATTCGAGTGGACGGAGCTTAGTCTGCCCCCGAGATACTTTAACTGGCGAATCCGCGGCAATGCCATGCAGTGGGCGTCGACAGAAAGCGACAGGTTAGCGAGAGACTACGATCTCGTTCTGGCCACCTCAATGGTAGATCTCGCCAGTCTGCGCGGGCTGGTCCCGAAATTAGCAGCCGCCCCCTCCCTTCTCTACTTTCATGAAAATCAGTTCGCCTATCCGGCGGGGCGCCAGCGTCACGATAACATTGAGCCCCAGATCGTCCCTCTTTACGCCGCCTTATGTGCAGATATGATCGTCTTTAATTCGGCTTTCAACCGAGACACGTGCAGGGAGGGCGTCCGGCAGCTGGCAAAACGCTTGCCTGAAGGTTTGCCCGCGCAACTGTTTACGAAGCTCGACGCCGCCGGGGTGCTGCCGGTGCCCGTGATCAGTGCAGGCGACAGCCATTCCAGCCGGACAGCACTGCCAACAGATTCGCCCATGGAAATTGTCTGGAATCATCGCTGGGAATATGACAAGGGAATCGAATTACTGGCGCATATCATCGAGCAGGTGAAACAAACAGGCCTAAGATACCGCTTCCACATTGTGGGCCAGCAGTTTCGCCACAGGCCTGAAGCCTTTGAAGAAATCGACCGGCACCTGAATGAAATCAGCGCACACTTCGACATGCCCAGGGGAAACTTCGGATATATCGAAGATACAGACCGGTATCAGGCCTTGCTGACATCGTGTCACGTTGTACTCTCAACGGCAAAGCACGACTTTCAGGGGCTCTCCGTACAGCAGGCTTGCCTGGCCGGATGCCAGGCTGCTGTGCCGGATGCTCTGGCCTATCCGGAGTACATACCCCCTGCATTCCGCTATCGGACCTGCGAGGATAGCCGGCAAACGGCCACTGCTGCGGTGTCACTACTCAGGGATATCAGGAGCAGGCTGGAAGATGGGGCATGGAGCAAAATTGATCTCAGCGCCTACTCAGGCCGGAACCTGCTGAATCGCTATCGCGACGTATTTCGCTCTCTGATCAACAATTCATCCTAATCAACTCTCTCGAGCAACGGGAAAACTATCGGCTGCCCGATCTGGATTCGATTGAAATCAAGCTCCGGATTGTACTGTCTCACCAGCCAGATCGGAGAAGAGTATCGCCTGCGCGCGATGGTGCTGATGTTATCTCCGCGGCGAACCTCGTAGGTTTCGACGTTCTGTATTCGATAGCTGGCAAAGAATTCTTGCTGCAGCGTCGAGTGAAACTCCCGTCGGGCCCGTTCGAATTCAGCGATGTTCACCTTGCTGAAATCAAGTCGCAACCGATTGCCGATGATCACCGGGTCTCTGAATGCCATATTGTTCAGTCGCCGGATATCCCAGGCCCGTATACCGAGCCAATCGGCATAGTGCCCCAGCGTTTCACTGGCTTGAATTTCGATGGTGTTATCGCGGCTCACTGAATAGTCAGACGGGTCTGCTGAGAGATCTTCAACCAGCTGCTGATTCGCTTCAGCGACGTCGACCGCAGGATCAATCGCCTCTGCAATTTCATCGGCCGCCGTTACCTCTGAATCCAGCGCCGCGTTATCCGGCAGCACCGCGGCCGGTGGCAACAGTTCCTCGACCAGCGCCAGATCCATCACCGGCTCGAGGGCCGGAACTGCGCTTATCGTGTCCGCCTCGGCCTCCGGATTCCGGCTCGCCACGGGAATTTCCTCTTCGGTGACCTGCGCAAGCCCTTCAGCAGCCGCCCGTTCGCTCTCCGGCTCCGGCGGCCGATCAGGTTCATTTGCAGCAGTAGCGCGGGACTGATCCTCGAAACCGGGTAACTGCAGGTTCTGCCCCGGATAGATTCTGTTTCGATCAGCAATGCCATTCAGACTCAGAACCTGCTGTTCTGACACGCCGAAACGTGATGCGATCACCGAGATCGTGTCTCCCCGTCTGACCGTATACTGACCGTCCTGAGCAGCCAGCTCTCCGAGCGTCTGATCCGCAACCGCGTTATCCTGGGGGAGCAAGAGCCGCTGCCCGATTTGGATGCGGTTGCGGCTGCGCAGTTGATTCAGGGCAACCAGACGCCCAACGGTCGTGTTGAAACGCCGTGCGATGACCGACAGGCTGTCACCTCGCTCCACCACATAGGCGACATCAGGCGTTTGCACTGCAAATTTATAGTCATCAGAAATCAATGCCAGGACGTTTTCCTCTGCGACCACGCCTTCGCGCAGTTTAACGGGAAAACCTCTGGGGATCCGTTTGTTGCCCTCCCAGACGGCCGGTCGCAGAGCACGGTTATCAGCTTGCAACTGTTCCAGACTGATCCCTACGGAGCGTGCGAATATCTCTGCATCAATGAAAGCGTCCGTCACCACCGTCCTGAAGACCGGCGCCGGATCAAAGTTAACATCACCGAAATAGTCGGAGGCCCTGTTCTCGACGTCCAGTACCGCGAGGAACTGCGCGTAGAAATTTCTCGAGGCGAAACCAAATGCCCGACCTCGGTAGTTGGCTACAATCGTTTCAATGTCGGTCGTACCGGTCTCTCTGACAGCCCGGGCAATGCCTCCGGCCCCGTGATTGTAGGCAGTCAGTGCCAGCGGCCAGGTGCCAAGCACTGAATGGTTGTACTCCAGCAGACTCATGGCCGCATTCGATGCAATGTAAGGGTCCATCCGCTCATCAACAATGTGGTCAATACGCATAAAACGCTGACCGGTCGCGCGACCGAATTGCCACATCCCCGCGGCAGCAGCGCTGGAGTAGGCATTCGGGTTAAACGAAGATTCTACGTGGGGAAGTACCGCAAGCTCCGCGGGCAGGCCCTTTTCCCGGATGACGGCGTCGATGTGCTGCCGGTAAGCACCCGAGCGGCGCAGGCCACCCAAAAAGCGATCCGACTGCCCGAGTTGAAAGCGGACATTGTCGACGGCCTCGCGCAGAACGTCGTTGCTGACATCTTCCGGCCAGAGAGACAGGATTTGCCGCTGACCTTCGGACAGGCCGCTTCGTTTGCCGCCGGCCAAGACACGCAGATCTGTTTGAATCTGGTTACGCCGGTTTTCAATCTGACGCCGGTCAAGCGGCATCCTGTCGTAAACCACAGCCAGATTCCGCGCGTCATGAAGAAAACCGCTCTGGGTATCGACCTCGGTATATACGCGAGTCCAGAAACGCACGGCCGGTTCCAGCTCCGGTGGACGCGGAAACAACTGCGAATCCTGTGCTGCTCCGTGTGCCGACAGCAGCGAAAAGAAGAGGGTTATGATTGAAATCGAGCGGAAATCCAAAAGCATCTTAGCCTGTATTTCACTATGGACCTGGCTGCGCAAACGATAGCAGCTATCACTGGACTCGCCAAGCGTGACCCACTGCTGCCGACAGGCACCCTGCTGGGGTTTTAGCAGGCGAACAGCCACCCGGCCGTCAAGGCAGATCGTCCAGTTCCGCTCCTTCTTTAACCGGGATCATCAAATCTTCACGAGTGACATTCATATAAATAATGACATTGGAAGCAATGTAGATAGAGCTGTAAGTTCCGATGACAACCCCGATGATGAGCGCGATGGCGAAGCCCTGAGTGGACTCACCCCCGATAAACAGAATGGAGAATAAAACCAGTAGCGTAGTCAGTGACGTAATCAGGGTTCGGCTCAGGGTCTGATTCAGGGATGCGTTGACCATCTCGATGGGTGACCCTTTGCGCAAACGCCGGAAGTTTTCCCTTATACGGTCTGAAACAACAATGGTGTCATTCAGCGAATAGCCTATGATAGCGAGCATGGCAGCCAGCGTATTCAGGTTAAATTCCATTTGAAATACGGAGAAGATCCCAAGGGTAATGATCAGGTCGTGCGCCAGGGCCACAACCGCACCCACTGAAAATTTAAACTGAAAGCGCACGGCGATATAGACCATGATAATACCCAGCGCGACCAGCATGCCGAGCCCACCCTGCTCTGCCAGTTCTTCTCCGACCTTCGCGCTGACATAGTCAGACCCGAGCAGCGTGACCTGACTTTGGGTTTCCTGCTGCAGCATGGCAGCCAGGGATTCACCAACCTGAGCCGCCTGTTCCGCCTGATCCTGTTCTGCGACCGAACTGTCTACCGGTAGAAGCACCCGGATATCACGGTCAGACCCGAACGTTACGACAACGGCATCCTCATATCCGTTTTGCTGCAGCGTCAGATTTACCTGATCAAGATCAACGGTCTGGGAATAGTTCAGACGCACCGATGTGCCACTGGTAAAGTCCAGCCCGAAATTCAACGAATTCACGAGCAGTGAAATCACCGAAACAACAGCGAGCAACGCAGAGATGCCGGCCGCGATCCTGCGGACTCCCATAAAATCAATTTCGGTTCTTGACAGCATCTCTGGTCCTGCTCAACTTGAGGACGGCAACGGGGTGGCATATCTGCCTATCGACAGCATCTTTACCGACCGCCCACCGTAGATTAGATTGACAATGGCGCGGGTTCCTACAATGGCCGTAAACATCGAGGTCACGATTCCAATCATAAGCGTCACCGCGAATCCCTTGACTGGCCCCGTGCCTATCGTAAACAGGACCACCGCAACCAGAAAAGTAGTCAGATTGGCATCAAAGATCGTGGTAAACGCGCGGTTATAGCCTGCATCAATGGCCTGTTGCGGCGGAATACCATTGGCCAGTTCCTCCCTGATCCGGGTGAAGATCAGCACGTTGGCATCCACCGCCATACCCACTGTCAACACAATGCCGACAATCCCCGGCAAGGTTAGCGTGGCTCCGATCAGCGACATAACTGAGAAGATCAGCAGAATGTTCATAATCAGGGCCGCATTGGCAGCCAGACCGAACAATCGGTAGTACAGCAGCATGAATAACACCACCAGCGCGGAGGCGATCTGCACACCTCGGAAGCCTGCTTCTAGATTTTCACGCCCCATTGAAGGACCGATGACCGACTGCTCCACAATTGTCATCGGAGCGGCTAACGAACCTGAGGAAATAAGCAGAGACAAATCATTTGCTTCTCTGGCGGTCAGGCCGGTAATCACAAAGGTGCGAGGCAATGCCGTCCTGATAGTCGCGTGACTGATCAAGCGCTTCTCTTCATAGAACTCGACTTCTTCAACTTCGTTGCCTTGCTCATCAAGCGAGGCAATCGTTCTGGATTTGGTTTCAATGAGCAGAATATCCATATTGCGACCCACGTTCTCTCGGGTCACGCGGTTGATCTGATTCCCCCCCTGGGCGTCAAGGTTGATCTGCACCTGAGGCAGGCCGTTCTGATCGAGTGTTGAACGCACCGACGAAATGCGGTCACCCTGCAGAATGACGTCATTGTCGACGTTCACGGAAAGACCGTCTGGCGTCTGATAGGCTTCAAATGATGTCCTGGAGGCACCCAGTTCTGCCTCAAGGTGGAATTCCAGGGTGGCAATACGCTGCAGAATCCGGATCGCCTGAGCCGGGTCCTGCACCCCGGGCAATTCCACCACGATCCGGTCAGCGCCCTGCTGCTGCACCGTAGGTTCGGAAACACCGAGCGCATCTACCCGGTTCAGCAAGGTAGTCCGGTTAGCCTGCAGCGTGTCCCTTTGAATTTGCAGAATGACATCCGGCGTCAATCGCATGTCCAGCAGAAACAGGTCATTGGCCTCCCGGTTCTGAAACTGAATTTCGGGAAAATTATCAATCAGCTCCGAACGAGCAGCGGAGCGCTCTTGCGTGCTGGAGAACCTCACCTCAAGGTGTGTATTGTCGACCAGATTGATGCCCCGGGTGCGGATGCGCTGCTCTCTGAGAATTGAACGGACATTGCTCAAATTGTCTTCCATCCGCCGCTCAAGAGCCGCCTCCATGTCCACTTCCATCAAAAAATGAACACCACCCTGCAGATCCAGCCCGAGATTCATTTTGTCGGCACCGATGGCCTGCATCCAACCGGGGGTTGTGGGCGCAAGATTCAGGGCCACGATGTAATCATCGGTCAGCGCCTGCTCGATCACTGTCTTCGCGCGGAACTGATCCTCCACATCCTCGAAGCGGAACTGCATGCTGTTTTCATCAGATACCACGCCGAAGAAGTCAATCTGCGCAGCCTCAAGGGCAGTTTCAACCACCGCAACATCGGCTTCGCTGATCTCGAGATTCTCGTTATTGATGAGTATCGCTTCGTCATCAGGATAGAGATTCGGCGCAGAGTACAGCAGGCCGAGGACGACGATGAAAAGTATGAGAAGATTTTTCCAGAGCGGATAGCGGTTCAACATAACGGATTCCGGTTTCGACTCGATATCTCGCTGCCGACGCGAGAATACTGATCGGATGCTGGCTTTCGGCGGTTCAGCCTAGCCCGCAACTTTATATCTGGTTGATTGTGCCTTTGGGTAGCGCCGCGGCAATGGCTGACTTCTGAAGTTTCAGCTCAACCTCTTTGGCAACTTCGATGGCGACATATTCTTCGTTGACCCGGGTGACCTTACCCATCAATCCGCCGGACGTCATGACTTCGTCACCTTTGCTGATGCTATCGACCAGATCTTTGTGTTCTTTCGCCCGCTTGGATTGCGGTCGCCACAGAATAAAGTAGAACAGCACAAACATGCCGCCAAACAGAAACAGATTGTAGGTCAGTGAAGGAGCAGCCGGAGCCGCCTCCTGGGCGTAGGCAGTTGGAAAAATGAAGTCCATGTGTCAAGGTCACTCTATATTGTCAGCAGTCGGATGCATGGTGCGGCAGACGGGCGGCTGTGGTCTGTTCAGCTGATCCTTACCGGCCATTATTCTCAGTCTGGCGTCATTATCCGGGATCAGTCCTCAGCGAGGCGGAGCTGGTCTGCCCGATACTGGCGCACAAAGGCGCTCAATCTACCCTGTTCTATCGCCTCACGCAATCCGGCCATCACCCGCTGATAGTAGCGCAGATTGTGGATGGTATTGAGGCTGGAGCCGAGTATTTCCTTGCATTTGTCCAGATGATGAAGGTAAGCCCTTGAAAAATTCTGACAGGTATAGCAATCACAGCTCTCATCAAGCGGCCGGGGGTCATTCCGGTATCGGGCATTTCGCAAGCGGAGCAATCCGGCGGACGTGAACAGATGGGCATTGCGCGCGTTCCGCGTAGGCATCACACAGTCAAACATATCCACGCCCTGAATCACGGCGCTGATGATGTCGTCAGGGGTGCCAACGCCCATCAGGTAACGGGGGCTAGCTTCCGGCATATGGGGGGCGATTTCCTCAACGACTCTTGCCATCTCCTCCTTGGGCTCGCCCACCGAAAGTCCGCCTATGGCATATCCCGGGTAGCCCTGAGCCTGAAGACCCTCCAAGGATGCCTGACGCAGATTGCTGTACATTCCCCCCTGTATGATCCCGAACAGAGCAGCCGGATGATCGGCATGGGCTTGATGACAACGCGCAGCCCAGCGTAGTGAAAGCTCCATGGATTCCCGCGCCTGCTGTTCATCTGCCGGGTAGGGCGTACACTCATCGAATACCATGATGATGTCTGCCCCGAGTTTTTGCTGAACCTCGACCGCCGATTCCGGACCAAGAAAGACTTCAGCACCATCAACGGGCGAGCGAAATTTCACCCCCTCTTCTGAAATTTTTCGCATCGCACCGAGACTGAAGACCTGAAATCCGCCGGAGTCTGTCAGGATAGGTTTGGGCCATGCCATAAAATCATGCAGGTCACCGTGCTGCTGGACGATGTCGGTTCCGGGCCGCAGCATGAGATGAAAGGTATTGCCCAGGATGATATCCGCATCGATATCGAGAAGCTGAGCAGGCGTCAGGCCCTTAACCGTGCCGTAGGTTCCAACGGGCATGAATGCGGGCGTGCGCACTGCGCCTCTGGGAAAGCTGAGCACCCCCGTGCGTGCGTTTCCATCGCGAGCCGACACAGAGAATTGCATGGCACAGCTGTGCGGGTTTGACGACATACCTCAGTGCTCGCGAGTCGATCTGAAGGACACTTCAGGCCAGCGCTCTTCCATCAGGTTAAGGTTGACCCGGGTGGGCGCGAGGTAGGTCAGATATCCGCCACCGTCTATGGCCAGATTGTCAAAAGCTTTTTTGCGAAAATCCTCAAGCTGTGCCGGATCAGCGGTATCAACCCAGCGGGCAACATGAATCGACACCGGTTCGTACACGCAATCCACTTTGTATTCATCCTTCAGGCGAAACGCCACAACCTCGAACTGCAGCACGCCGACTGCCCCCACAATCAGATCATTATTACGCAGCGGCATGAACACCTGAGTCGATCCTTCTTCGGACAGCTGGGTGAGACCTTTCTGAAGTTGTTTGAGCTTGAGCGGGTCTTTCAGCCGAATCCGTTTGAACAATTCCGGAGCGAAGTGGGGAATGCCTTTGAATTTAAGAACTTCTCCGGCAGTGAAGGTATCGCCAATCTGAATGGTGCCATGATTGTGTAATCCGATGATGTCCCCCGATACGGCCGTTTCAGTATGCTCACGATCTCCTGCAACGAACGTGACGGCATCGGTAACTTTAATCTCTTTACCAATACGGCTGTGATGCATCTTCATGCCTTTCTGGTACTCACCAGAGCAGATGCGCATGAAGGCGATTCTGTCACGGTGCTTGGGATCCATATTTGCCTGTATCTTGAAGACAAATCCGGAAAAGCTGGGATCATCAGCAGCAACCGTTCTTGATTCTGTTTCCCGGTCCAGTGGCCCGGGCGCCCATTCAACAAAATCATCCAGCATTTCCCGCACACTGAAATTCCCCAGCGCGGTGCCGAAATAAACTGGCGTCATGTCGCCGCGCAGATAGGCCTGCCGGTCGAATTCATAGGAAGCACCTCTCACCAGTTCAATTTCTTCGAGAAAATCCTGATGATAGGCGCCCAGCAAGTCCTCCGCTTCCCGACTTTGCAGCCCATTGATGCAGACATCATCCGGAATCTGGTTTCCCTGACCCTGCCGGTAGACATGGATCGTGTCGGTAACCAGGTTATAGACCCCCTTAAACTCTTTACCCATGCCCAGAGGCCAGTTAATGGGCGCACAGTGAATATTCAGAACGTTCTCTATCTCGTCGAGAATTTCAATCGGATCACGGATGTCGCGGTCTAACTTGTTGACGAAGGTAAATATCGGGGTGTCCCGCAGCCGGCAAACTTCCATCAGCTTGATGGTCCGCTCCTCCACACCCTTGGCACCATCGACCACCATCAGCGCAGAGTCGACCGCGGTGAGCACCCGGTAGGTATCCTCCGAAAAGTCTTCATGGCCCGGCGTGTCTAGCAGATTGACCACCCGATCCTTGTACGGGAACTGCATTACGGAAGAAGTCACCGAAATCCCCCGCTGCTGCTCCATGGCCATCCAGTCTGAGGTCGCGTGACGGTCTGATTTCTTGCCTTTGACCGTTCCGGCCACCTGAATCAGATTGCCGAACAGCAACAGCTTTTCAGTAATGGTGGTTTTACCGGCATCAGGGTGAGAAATGATGGCCAGTACTCGCCGGCGATCGATTTCACGCTGTAATGATGCTGTTGGTGACACGACAAACTCGCAGTGGCTGCAGGGTGACTGTAACGGGGCCGCATTATAGCAGCTGCTTACACTCGTCACATCAGCTCAGGGCACCGGATCGGCAGATGTCAGCGGCCTTCGGCTCTGGGCCGCCATGCATTACAATGAGTCGGCGAGATGAGAGCGGACCAGATTGCCCACCCATTACCAGAACGGACCAGATCATGGATTTTACCCTGACAGAACAACAACGCGCCCTCCAGCAAGCGGTCAGAAAATTTGCGCAACAGGAACTGCCGGACATTGCGCGACAAATTGAGGCTGACGATGAACCAGTGGATCTCGCCCTGCGCCGTCGCTACGGCGAACTCGGCTATCTCGGGGTGAATCTCGACAGCTCAGTCGGCGGTGGTGGCATGAGTCATCTCGACGCCGTGATCGTGCTGGAGGAAGTTGCGAAGATTTCAATTGCGGTGGCATTTCCGATCTTCGAAGCCTGCTTTGGCCCCAGTTTGGCCATCGCCCACTTCGGCAGCGAATCACTCAGGCAGCGTTACCTGCCCGAGGTCTGTGCCGGGGAAAAAGTCGTGGCAGTGTCCATGTCAGAGCCAGGCGCCGGATCTGCACTGACTGATCTCAGCACCCGGGGAGAAATCACCGGAGACAGAATTATCCTCAACGGAACGAAACGATGGTGCTCAGGCGCCGGACACTCGGAAGCTTATGTGGTGTACTGCCGTCTCTCGGATGCTCCGGGCGCCAGAGGCATCGGAGCTGTGGTGGTAGACAAAGGCACTGATGGTTTCAGTTTCGGCAAGCGTGACCACCATATGGGCTTCAGAGGCGTTTACAGTTGCGACATGTATTTCGACAATGTCGAAGTGCCGCTGGAAAACATGCTCGTACCGGCCGGCAGTTTCGGCAAGCTGATGGATGCCTTCGATCTGGAACGCTGTGGCAACACGACCATGTCACTTGCGGTGGCGCAGTCCGCATTTGACTACGTGCTGAACTACAGCCAGGAACGTGAGCAATTCGGTAAACCACTGGTAGATTTTCAGGCGGTACAGATACAGCTTGCCGAAATGAAGATGAAGTTAGAAGCTGCGCGTCTGCTGCTGTACCGCGCAGTGGTCAATGCCGAATCGGGGCTGCCGTCAATTGGCGAAAGCTCAGTTGCCAAATGCTTCGCCAATGAGGCTGTCCGGGAAGTGACGGGTAAAGCGATGCAGATCATGGGCGGGTATGGCTATTCCAAGGAATTTCCTATCGAGCAAAAGCTCCGTGACGCCTGGGGCTGGGGTATTGCAGGGGGATCAATCGATATCCAGAAAGTAAATATTACCTCTGCACTGGTGAACCGACGTTTTAATCAGCGAGCCAGCTGAGCGATCTAGTGCAGGGGTCGACCCGTCGGACGACATCGGCGCTCGGCGAAATCCGGGTGCAGGATATCGATCTGTTTGACCAGCAAAAGATCGTGACGAGAGAGATGATCATGCTCAATGTCTGAACGAACCTCGACGTCTTCCAGCATCACGCAGACGACATCATCATCGTCAATATCGACGACAATGCAGGATTTAAATCCGTCCACCGTATTGATCGAGGCCAGCGATCCCACGTCGAACTGATAAACCGGCAAAGAACCGCTGGCATGCTGCAGCAACCCATAAGAAGTGAACGCAACCCCGAAGCCTGCCGCCGCGACCACGTTAATAATCTCCACTACTTCCGGATCGGTCAGATCAACCCGAACGGTCTCGGCAAGTGGCTGATTCACCTCTAACTGCCGTCGGTTAATCAACCTCAGAAACAGATCAATGTCTTCCTGATTCCATTCGAGCGTTTCTTCCGAGACAGATCGGGTGCTGTCTGAGGACAGGCTCTGCACGTCAGTTTCGATAGTCAGATCCCGAACTTTGGTGTCCGGCGGACAAGGCACCACCATTGAGACGGAACAGTAGCCGTCGCTACGCTCTGCGCTGAGGCGCCAGAGGAAAGGAACTTCACTGCTCAGTTCGAACATAGGAAACCGCTAACAGGAACGAAAAGGCTCGGGATCTATCAAGGATGTCGACTGAATGATTGACAAAATTAGCAGCCACAGCAACCTTTTTTTCAGGCCTGTCGGAGGAACGGTGAGACCAAGTTAGCGGGCATTGCTAAAGCGAATTTCAGCAGTTCCAATTAAGCTATTGAACAAGCAGGAAATTCTCATGGACGGAGATTTTTGAGTTTTTCCACAGAATCTGTGGATAACTCAGTGGATTGTTTCTGCAATCCGACCGTGAGGCACGAATTTTCGTGATTCCCACTTAAATTGGCTAAAAATTAAACAATATGTATTTTTCATATATTTCAATAACTTAATATTTATTGAATGATTGTATAAAAATAAAACCCGCTATTTTGTAGGCTTTTCTTACTGACACGTCATTTTTGTGCATAAATTCAAGGGTTAAAACGATTTCCCAAAATATCGTTCCGTTTTATTACTGTTTTTATTGAAGTTTTTGCTCCTATAATACCGTTCGTTCATAAAGCTTTTCTGACCGGCAATGGGCAGATTTTCGTCCTCACTTACCTACACACTTTCAACAGTGCTTGCCCTGCTGCTGGTCAGCTTCGGCTACAGTGCGTTGAAAAAATACCGGCTGGATGGCTCGAGCGATGAAACGGCGGTCAATCTGGCCCGCGCGACCTACACCAGCGGAATGGCAGACTCATTGATAGACTCCGCACATCCTGCCTTTCTCCGTCAGGTGTCACCCGCCGCGCTCCAGTCGACTGTGTCGGCCACGCTGGCGCGACTTGGGCCACTGACCGCCATGACTGAAATACGTGGCGCGGCGCAGGTTCCTATGCTGACCTATCCGACCCAGGAAGTTACCGCCAGCTACGAGATTAACCTGCTTTTTGGTGAGTCGCGGGCGACGCTGTTTATCGACCTGATTACCCAGCCCGGGGGCTGGCAGGTAACAGCCTTCAGGCTTGATTCTCCGCTCATCTATAACTGACTGAGGGACTCACTGGTCAAAGCCGTAAGCAAAGGGCACGGCTGGCCCAGGCCGGCAGAGGCAGACCTCGGCTGTTTCTGTAGACACTGAAGAAAACGCTTGCTGACTACTCAGCGACAACACGCAGCAGTTGCGCGTAATCCGTGTAGCCACCGAAGATTTTGTAGATACCATCCTGCTTCATGGTCCGCATCCCGTCTTTCAACGCCTGGGCGCGGATATCATCCAGTTCAGCCTTCTTATAGATCATGGCCTGCAGAGTGGGGGTGCCCACCAACAACTCGTGGATACCGGTGCGGCCTTTGTATCCCGTTCCGCCGCAATCTTTGCAACCGTCAGGGTGAGCCCTCATCAGTTCAATGTTACCGAAATCGTAATCTGGCATGTCTTGCTCAACCAGGTCACGACCGTAGGTGTCAATCAGATGATCCAGCTCTTTCTGATCAGGGCGATAGGACTCTTTGCATTTCGGACACAGGGTTCGCATCAGACGCTGCGCCAGCACGCCCAGCAGGGCGTCTGAGAAATTAACCGGGTCGAGACCCAGATCCAGCAAGCGGGTGATGGTTTCCGGCGCTGAGTTGGTGTGCAGCGTCGACAGCACCAGGTGATCGGTCAACGAAGCCTCGACACCAATGCTGGCGGTTTCCTCGTCACGCATCTCACCAATCAGAATGACATCCGGGTCGGCACGCAAAAAGGCTCGCATTGCCGTGGCAAAAGTGAAGTCAATCTTCGGAATCATCTGGACTTGCTGCAATCCCGGCTGGGTAATTTCCACCGGATCCTCGGCGGTCCAGATTTTTCTTTCTGGCTGATTGATGTGGCCGAGCACGGCGTGCAAAGTTGTGGTCTTACCGGACCCTGTCGGACCCACCACCAGGAACAGACCATGCGGATGAGACGAAAGCTCAATCACCTTCTCGTGATTGGTCGGCGTCATATTGAGTTTTTCCAGCGGCATGGCGGACCCCGCCGCCAGAATACGCAGTACTGCACTTTCGCCCTGAACTGTGGGCACGGTGGCCACCCGCAATTCCAGCTTCTTGCCACGGACCTTCAACTTGCACTTGCCGTCCTGAGGGAGCCGCTTTTCTGCGATATTCAAACGGGACATGACTTTGATGCGCGCAATCAGTGCCCCACAGTGCTCTTGCGGAATTTTGATAATTTCCCGACACAGACCATCCACGCGAATCCTGACCGACCCGGGCGCATTGTCCTTACCCGGCTCAATGTGAATGTCCGAGGCGCCGAGCCGGTCTGACTCGGTGATAATGCGGTTAACCAGCTGGATGATTGCGGAGGTTGCTGCGAGACCTTCATCCTCCTCCTCTTCTTCCTCGCTGCCTTCCATTTCGACGCCGGTGCCATCATCCATCGAAGAAAAAATGTCGTCGAACCCTTCTTCGTAATCACCCTCACCGTCCCCTCTCAGAAACTGGATGATGTGTTCAGGCAGACCCACTCGGAAAATATAGTTCCGGGCATTTACGACACCCTGTATCTCCATGATTCGCTGGTAATCGGAAGGGTCATCTATGAGGATAACCGCTTCTTCCTTATTGCCTGCCACCGGTAGCCATAAATTACTGCGCAGATAGCTTTCCCCGATGTTTTCCAGCAGATCCGTGGGCAACTCGAGTTCCGGGTCGTACTTCATGTAAGGAACGCGATAGTACAATTCAAGCGACTGACCAATCAGATCCGCTTCGATGTTGTATTCGTCCATCAGCACCCGTGAGACTGAGCCACCATACAGGGAGACCTTGTTCTGCACGTCCTCAAGTTCGACGCTGCTGATTTTTCCTTTCTGCACGAGATAGTCATACGGGCCTTGGGTGCTTTGCAGGGAGGAGCGGAACTGCTTGGCAAGCATCTGACTCACCATCATGGCGTGTTTCAGATCGGTCTTGGTAAAGTCGCGGTCCCCCTCGAAGTTGATCAGCTGCATGACGCCCAGCAGAATTTCATCCTTGATCGGGATAACGATTTGGGATTTGACCTTCCAGCCCTTGGCCTCACTGAAACTGCTGTCGAACTGGAGTCTGGGATGAATGTCCGTCAGTTCCTGACTGTCTTTGACGTTTCTGATGACCAGCGGTTTTTGGCTTAGAGCCACGTAACCAGCCAGTGACGTGGTGCTGAATGGCACACGAATCTGCACAGAATCGTCGTCATCAGGATCCCCTCCCTTGATGCTGGCGAGGATCTCCTTGCCGTTATCCACTGACTGATAAATGGTGAAGAGACGCACGCCGAGAAGATCGAGCAGTTCCTGCTCCACCTCTTTCATCGCGGACTTGAGCTTCTTGCTGAACTTGAGCCGCTTATAGATCTTGGAGAGCTGCGCTACAAATTCGTCCTTGGGCTCAGCCTGTGAAGACCCCTCGGCTGGGGGCGTCTCAACTTCGATCTCTGTGGTTGCTGTATCCGCCATAAAATTCTTGTGTTTTCAGGGTTCCGAGCCGATGACTTATCAGTAACAGACAGCGCGCTGCACGAATTTGCATGTTCAGCACTCGCTGTCCTAAACCGTGTTATCGACCTGACCGGTGAGAGATATAGGTTCCCGAGCAAAAATGCCAGTAAATTCAGTCAGATTCAACACTATATTACCCCTCATTGTCACGAGTTTGTTGGGGCTTTCGGGTGCATCCAGCAGCCAGGACGCTTTCTCTAAACCGGATTTTGACTGGCTGGGACAGCAGGTATTCCGCAATGAATGCCGTTCCAGACCCGCCTGCCTGACCAGCTGGAATGCCGGAGAAGATTTCCCCTCGCTGGGCATCGGACACTTTATCTGGTATCGCGCCGGACAGCAGGAAATTTTTGAAGAGAGCTTTCCGCAGCTACTGTCATTCCTGAAGCGGCGGCAGGTCGTGCTGCCCCCATGGCTGCAGAATTCGGCTGACCCTGACAACCCCTGGCCCAGTCGCGCTGCGTTTAACGCCGCGCAACAAAGCGAGCAGATGCGCGAGCTGAGGGCATTCCTACTTGCGACTGCTCCTCTACAGGCAGAGTTTATCGTCTCCCGCTTTCACCTGACTGAAGATGAAATCATATTCAGTTTTCCACCCGCTGACCGCAGTAAAGCGCGTCAGATCCTGCAGGGGCTGGCCGCTGCACACCCGCCCCTGGGACAGTATGCACTGATTGACTATCTCCATTTCAAAGGCTCAGGACTGAATCCCGCGGAGCAATATCACAATATGGGGTGGGGGCTAAAACAGGTCGTGGCAGAAATGCTGGAGGCAGAGGTTTCCCTCCAGCAATTTGTCGAAGCGGGCACCGCGGTGCTGGACCGACGCATCAGCAACGCCCCCGCCGAACGCAGGGAATCCCGCTGGCGGGCTGGCTGGCACAACCGGTTGCAGTCTTATTTGCCACCAGCCAATTGAAGTCATTGCCCACTGCAGCAATAGTCATTACCCTTCTCGCTCCTGTTGCACACAGTAGAGCCCTGACCTATGTCTTTTCAGCGAACCAACATCGCCACCATGGCCGGCTACGTGCCCGGCGAGCAAGTCAACAGCGCTGATGTCATCAAGCTGAACACCAACGAAAACCCCTACCCGCCCAGTCCCGCAGTGGCAGCGGCGCTGAACGGGATCGATTCAGCGATTCTGAGACGATATCCATCACCAACGGCTGTGTCGTTTCGGGAAGCAGCAGCGCGATGTCACGGCATCAGCGTTGACAACATCGTCCCCACTAACGGGGGTGACGAACTGCTGCGTCTGGTGCTGACAACTTTTGCAGCGCCAGGTGAAACGGTGGCCGTCACCCGGCCGACTTATTCCCTGTACCGGGTACTGGCCGAAATTCAGGCCAATCCGCTGCACGAAATCGCTCTCGAGGACACTTGGGATCTGCCGGAGGATTTTGTCCGGCAACTCTCGGATGCCGGGGCCAAAATGTGCATCCTGGTCAATCCTCATGCTCCAACGGGCAAACTGCTGCCCGTTGCAACGCTGACCGAGATCGCAGCAAACTTTGACGGTCTGCTGCTGGTCGATGAAGCCTACGTGGATTTCGTTGACCCGGCCCGGGAACACGACGCGGTGCCTTTGGCGGTCGAACGCGACAATGTCCTGCTGCTGCGCACCCTTTCCAAAGGCTATTCCCTGGCCGGCCTGCGATTCGGCTACGGCATTGGCTCGGCAGAGCTGATCCATCCAATTCTTTATAAAACCCGGGACAGCTACAACACAGACTATATCGCTCAGCAACTCGCCGCTGCCGCCATTCAATCCCGTGATTATGCGGAAAACACCTGGGAAAAAGTTCGTCAAGCACGGGAGGCGCTTGCGAATGCACTCACACAGTTAGGTTTCGGCGTCACACCCAGTCAGGCCAATTTCGTGCTCGCCACACTACCTGCCGGTCACAGCGCCGAACAGCTCTATCAGCAGCTGAAATCTGAAAATATCCTGGTCAGGTTTTTTGATCAGGAACGGCTGCGAGATAAACTGCGCATCTCCGTGGGCACGCCTGCGGAAAACGCCACCTTACTTGCTGCGCTGACCCGCAAATTTACCTGAACAACCGGGCTCATTATGGTCGACTCTGAATCAACAGCAGGCTCAAGTTTCAAGTGCCCTGAATGTGGAGCTCCCCTGCAACAGCGTGAAGGGAAAATGGGCCCTTTCTGGGGGTGTTCGCAGTTCCCCAAGTGCCGGACGACACTGAACGACAGCCAAGGAAAACCCAGCAAAGACATCGATAACCTCTATCGCTGTCCTCTGTGCACCAGACGTTTAGTCCGCGCTGCTCCCGAGAAAGGGGACTACTGGTTCTGCAGTGGCTACAGCAAGGGCTGCAAGGCAACGGTTTCTGACAATCATGGACGGCCCGAAGCTGCCTTCAAATGTCCGGAGTGCGGCTCTATGCTCGCCAAACGGACAGGGAAAAATGGTGAATTCTGGGGCTGTAGTGGCTATCCTGACTGCAAAGCAACCTTTAACGACCTCAACGGCAGCCCAGATTTTGATTTTCTCCCTGCTAAACGTCCGTAAGAAAACCGCGGCAATCATTGCCGGGCTTGCGATCGGCGCAACCTGTCTGTGGGCTATCTCCGCGTGGCAGAACATTTCACGGGAAGAGCTCATTGACATTCTACTCGCCTCTTTATTGATGCTGGGCGGGGTGATGGTCATAGCGCTTGTCGCAGTCGCCGGTTTTAAGCTGTTGGTGCGGCTGATAAACCGGGTATTTTCTGTAAGCCGGCCCTCTTCTGATCAGGACTGAGTCAGGGCAGCGGCAGCGAACGAGAAAGAATCAGCGCATCCTCCCGCCCCGCGTCTCCCGGATAGTAATTTGATCGCTCGCCAATCTGAGTGAATCCTAGAGAGCGATAAAGACTGATCGCCCTGTCATTGGAAACCCGCACCTCCAGAAAACACGCCTTTGCCTCAAGGCTGGCGGCACGATCCAAAAGCAGGGTAACCAGTTTGCGACCGTAACCCAGTCTTTGAAACGCAGGATGAACACACAGGGTCAGGAGATGACACTCCTCGACAGCCACCGACATGACTCCGTGAGCGGCAATTTCCTGCTTGTTCGCCAGAACCCATGCCTGGTAGCCGGCACGCAGACAGTCGATGAAGATTCGCTTCGTCCAGGGGTGGGCGTAGGCAGCAGCCTCATTCTTGACGACCAGATCGAGATCGCTGTGGCGCATGGTGCGCGCGAAAAATTGCGTGCCGGTCGGGCTGGAAGTCTCCATGGGCATTACCGTCTAGACTGACTGCAGGCGCCCGCGCAGAGTCGCCAGATGCTGCCAGGCTTCACGCTTCAGGTCCGAATGCGCCAACATGGCATGCAGGCTGTGGGTAATCGTGAATTTGTACGGCGCATCCACCCGCTTTTGATCACCCATGGCCGGCTGTCCTGAGTGATCTGACATCACATCAACGAGCTGGGCCGTCAGCAACAGCAGATTCGAAAACCCCTGCTGCTCGTGCCGCTGAGTGATGAACCCGTTGAGCGCCAGCTTGGCGGCGTGGCGGGAATCCCCCATCGCACCGAGCCCCTCTGCGATCGGCCAGTTGAACCTGTCTGCAGTCAGGCCTGCGAGCTCTTCCTGACCCAACCCAAGAGCAACAAGCAGGTTGGTCAGCAGTGAGGTCGCCTGCTGATTTTCTCTGCCACCGGCTTCATGTGGCGCCTCATTGATCACGGCAAGCTGAGCATTCACCCGGAAGAACTGCACACTGAATCGCAATGATTCGCCCGGGATCTGCTCTTTTCCGGTCTCGGCTCTCTCACTCTCGGCTCTCTTTATCTCAGCTCGTCCTGTCTCGGCTCTTCCTGTCTCCGCTTCCGCAGGCCTGACCTGCCGTTGGTGGCGGGTCTCTACTTCTTCTGCAGCAATCGCTCCGTGACGCTTGCCGGCGTCAGATCCAGGCTTTGCATCAAGCTCACTGCGAGGCGGCTCTGCCTGTCGTGTCTTCGCGGGCAACTGCTGAGAACCCTGAGGGTCATAAATGTCTTGTGCTGCAGCAGGAATGACAGACGCTTTCGCTCCGACCAGAACATACCGGGAGTAGTATTGCTCAACTCCCATATGCTTGAGATAGGCGATGCGCTGCATTTCATCCATGACGGAACTTCCTTATCGGGAATGGTCAATATACTGCGTTGAAACTGCCACAACAACTGTCCCTCTTTCGCGGTTTTATACTGGCCCGACACATGTTCGTCACTGGTCCCCAACAGGTTTGAAGTCACGTTCTATTCATGATTGAATCCCGCTTCCCGTCAAGAGAGAGTTCTCTATGAAAGCTGTAATGTGTCATTCCTATGGTCCCCCTGAAAACCTGGTTCTGGAAGACATCCCCGATCTTGAACCCGGCGAAGACGAAGCGGTGGTTGAGGTACATGCAGCCTCACTGAATTTCCCTGACGGCCTTCAAATTCAGGGCAAGTATCAGTTCCAGCCGCCCATGCCCTTCACGCCCGGCTCGGAAGTCGGCGGCGTCATCAGGTCTGTCGGTGCGAAATTCAGCGCACTGAACATCGGTGATCGGGTTATGGCCATACCTGGAATCGGGGGACTGGCCGAGCAGGTCATTGTAAAACCCGAAAGTGTGCGCCGCATCCCGGACAACATGGATTTCAAAACTGCCGCCGGTTTTGCCATGGTTTACACAACTTCCTATCACGCGCTGAAGCAGCGGGCCAGACTACAACCCGGAGAAACGCTGCTGGTGCTAGGAGCCAGCGGAGGCGTCGGGTTGTCGGCTGTGGAGCTGGGCAAAGTAATGGGAGCAAGGGTAATTGCAGCAGCAAGCACTGAGGAAAAGCTGGATTTCGTTCGTCAGTTCAACCCGGATGCCACGATCAATTACGGTGACGGAGAACTCAAGGAGAAGGTCAAGGAACTCACAGACGGGCGTGGTGCTGATGTCATTTACGACCCGGTTGGCGGAGATCTTTTTGACCAGAGTTGCCGCTGCATAAACTGGAATGGCCGTCTTCTTGTGATCGGCTTCACCAGCGGCCGAATTCCGGAGTACAAGGCCAACCTGGCTCTACTTAAAGGCTCCGCGATGGTTGGCGTATTTCTGGGAAGATTCCGCAAAGAAGAGCCAACAGCGTACGAACAGAACCTCGACGAACTGCTGACAATGTATGCGAACGGTCAACTGAATCCTGTCGTGACCCAAACGTTTCCCAAAGAGCAGTTCGTCGAAGCATTCAATATCTTCACCAAGCGCCAGGCGAAGGGTAAAGTCACACTGGAATTTAAGGCTGAGTGAGCAATCCATGCTGAGTGACGCTGAAATTCTTGAAGACCTGGGGCAGCTGAAAAATATCGTCGAATCCCACAAAGCGCCAGATGCCCCGCTTTCTGTTGGCTCTGCCGTAATTGATGGGCATGAACTCCCGGTCTTCACCAAAGTCCCCGCTAACCTCTGCGAGCTATACCGCATCGGACTGACTGACGCCGATCAGGATTTCCTGGTCTATGAAGCGGAGCGATACAGCTTTGGCGAAGCCTTCTCTGCCGCGAGCAAACTGGCGCGACAGCTGCAGGAGCAATACGGCATTCAGACAGGGGACCGCGTCGCTGTCTGCGGCCGGAATTCGCCAGAGTGGTGCCTCGCCTATATGGCGATCACTATGCTCGGAGCGATTGTTGTACCCATGAATTCCTGGTGGACCGGGCCAGAGCTTGAATATGGGCTCGAGGACTCCGGGGCAAGACTTATCTTCGCCGACACCCCCCGCTATGAGGCAATACACGCCAGCCTCAGCAAGTTGAGCATCGACGTCATAATGATGCGGCCGACTGCTGCCGAACCCGCCATTCCGGAAATTCATCGCCTGATAGCCGGCTGTGAACCGCTGGAGGAATCTGACTTTGATGCGCTTGGTATCACGCCAGAACACGACGCGTCCATCATGTACACCTCCGGGTCCACCGGCCATCCCAAAGGCGTGCTGTCTACGCACCGCGGCATCATCAGCGCTCTTTTTACCTGGAAGTTTGTTAAAGAAATCAATGAAATACTGAGACCAGAGCTGCGCGAGGACAATCCGCCCTATCAGGCCGCACTGCTCGCTAATGTGCCGCTATTCCACGTGACCGGCAGTCATGCGCAGTTCCTGGCAAGCTTCATCTATCACCGCAAATTCGTGATGATGTATAAATGGAATGCAGAGGCTGCGCTGGAACTGATCGAAAGCGAACGTATCTCTATTCTGCATGGCGTACCGACGATGACCTGGGAGGTCATGCAATCGCCAAATTTCGCCACTACTGATCTGTCCAGCCTGCGCAGCGTGCAGAGTGGTGGCGCACCACGGCCACCGGAGCATCTGGCAATGATGGTTCAGAAATTCCCGGATAAAGCGCTACCCGGTTTAGGCTACGGACTGACTGAGACAAATGCGCTCGGCGCCATCATCTCGGGAAAATTTTATCAGTCCAGACCCAACAGCACCGGCAGACCAACTCCCCCCCTGACCCAGGTCAGAATTGTTAACGAACAGGGACAAACTTTGCCTGCTAACGAAGTTGGCGAAATATGCATCAAAGGGCCTTCCGTCATGAAAGGCTACTGGAACAAGCCAGAGGCGACAGCGGAAGTGCTGAAAGACGGCTGGTTCCACACCGGAGATCTCGGCCTGCTGGATGATCTTGGCTTCCTTATTATTCTGGACCGCGCCAAAGACATCGTGATTCGCGGCGGGGAAAACATCGGCTGCGCAGAGGTGGAGTATGCGATCCACGAGCATTCAGCGGTGAGTGAGGTATCGGTGTACGGCATTCCGGACTCTCGACTCGGCGAGGTGCCCTGCGCCACCATAATGTTGAAAGAAGGACGAAGCCTGACGGCAGATGAGTTAGCCGGCTTTCTGCGAGACAAGATCGCTGCTTTTAAGGTACCGGAAAAATTCTACTTCCAGCATGAGCAACTTCCTCGCATCGCCTCCGGGAAAATTGCCAAAAAAGTCTTGCGCCAGCAGGCCATCGATCGCCTTGCCAACACCTGAGCGGCGGCGCAGGCGCCGCCCCGAGCACTGGCTGCCGCGGGTCTTTGTAACATTGAAACGAAATTTTCCTGAAGTAATGTCACTCTGGCAACGATAACAGAGGCAGGTGCCCGCTATCCCGGCACCCGCAATCACATCCCTGGTACGGAGTGAGACTGACGATGAAAGAGCACAACTGGGAAGAACCGGACGAGACCCTCATTGAAATCCCCACTGACCTTGGTCTTGGCAATGAAACCTTCGTAACAGCGTCTAACGTGTCAGCCGCCAACGGCACGAGCCTGACGGAACTGCGCAGACGCCTTGAAGAGCGCCTGGACAGCAAACGGATCGATCTTCAGTTTGATTACGACGACCTGGACTAGCCCGGGCTGTCCCAAAAGAGCTAAACGAACAAAGCGTCTGCTCGATCCCGGCTGCCCGCCAGGCAGCCTTTGATCTGCATTCCAGCGAGTCCCAATTAGCGCTTTGCGCCTCAGCTTATCCTTAGTATGATTGAGTGATGAAGGGTAAGTTGAGCAGGCCATGACATATTGCGTCGCAGTAGCGGTGGATGCTGGAATGGTCTTCTGTTCGGACTCCCTGACCAACGCAGGCATCGATCAGGTCTCCACCTACAGCAAGATGTTCAGCTTTGGCATTGACGGCGAAAAACAGTTCGTTGTCCTGACCGCCGGCAACCTCGCCACCTCCCAGGCCACCCTTGCAAAAATCAAAAGCGACATCAGACAGGATGCGCCTGAGCACCTGTTGCGTATGGACAGCGTCGCTGATGCAGCTGACTATATTGGTGACCTCAGCCGCGAGCAGCAGGAAAAGCGCGCCGTCGAGGGAAAGAACTTTGAAGCCAGCTTCATCATCGGCGGCCAGGTCAAAGGCAGCCGCCCGGAAATCCTGATGATCTATCCGGAAGGCAATCACATCACAACCTCAAAGGACACCAACTACCTGCAGATTGGCGAGAGCAAATACGGCAAGCCAATCCTCGACCGGGTTCTGGCGCCGGAATTAAATCTGGAAACCAGCGCCATGGCAGCACTGGTCTCTATGGACTCTACGATGCGCAGCAATCTGGGCGTTGGCCCACCGATTGAGCTGCTGATTTATCGCACTGATGCACTTCAACTCGACAAGCCCCACCGCTTTGAAGAAGACAGCGATTTTCTCAGAGACCTCAAACGAAACTGGGATGCCCGTCTGAAAGATGCCTTCCGGCAAATGCCACCTCTGGCCTGGGCGACTAACTGGGATAGATCAGACCGTGAACAAAACGGAGTTTCCTGAGCGTTAAGTCCGACAGCACGAACGGATAAGCGTCCTCCAAGCCCATACTTCGATTCAAACTGTTCAGCATCATCGACAGCTGGGACCATTTGGCCAACAGCTGATCTATATCATCAGATAACTCACTGCCCTGCTGCATCCCATACGTTGCGGCAGTCTCAAGTGTATCTACCATGTGCAGATAGTGAGACCAGACCTCCGCCCAGTCTTCCAGCGGATGAGCCTGCGCATAGTGACTTATCAGGTCAGGGTCTTTTTGCACACTTGTTCTGTTCGCGTAATAGTTCTGAAGCGCGTCACTGTAATCTTTCCGCTCATCCCCAAACAGCGCGCGAAAGGCTTCTAAAGCACCGGAATTTTTGACCAGGCGATCGAAGTAGTAATGCCCGGCTTCATGTCGAAAGTGCCCGAGCAAGGTCCGATACAGTTCCCCGGTATACTGCCTGGACTGCTCCCGTCTGACATGATCAGCTTCTGCTATATTGATAGTAATCAACCCGTCGTTGTGTCCTGTGCTGACAAACTCTTCCCGGACAAGTGGATTGGTTCTTTGATCCTCGATGAATTTAAATGCCAGCCCATCCCGAGCATCGCCTTTACTGACCACCGGTAGCTGCAGAGATAGTAGGGAGTAAATCAGCCGACGCTTTGCCTGTTCAAGGCTTTTCCACCAGCGTCTACGGTCAGGCTCCAACAGATTCGGAATGGTGTGATTAAGGGTACATGACAGACAAAAATCACTGTCCTGATCGGATACAAACCAATTGCAGACACCAAAATCCGATGCATTCCGGCAAAGCACGCCGGGACCTCTCGGAGCGTCTTGCCCATCCGGATGGGTGGGGTACATGTGTCGACTGCCTGCATCAAAACCCACGGGCTTGTCACAGTTCAGGCAGCGCGTATTTTCAAAGAAGAGCGTTTGCCCGCAGCTGCAGGAAAAATTTTTCATGGCCTATTTAGAGGGCAGAAACCAGGTGTCTGCAATCTTGTAATGCACCTTCCCGATCTCCTGCTGAACCTGATCAAGATGCTCCAACAGACCCCGTTGCATAAGGCCCTGTAAATCAGCATTTCTCACCAGGCGCCGGGTTTTATTGACTTGCCAGGTGACCTTACCGCTGTTTGGCAGCTTAGCAAGCACCTTGGTCAGCGTAGTCAGATTGTGGGCCGCAGACCGTGGAAACTGCTCATTTTGCAGCAGGAATTTTGCCACATCTGCACCGTTTACCCGCTCCTGCACATGCTGGCGATACATTTGATAGGCACTGGAAGAGCGCAGAACATTCATCCACAGAATGTTGTCGTACGGCTCACGGGCCTCTGGCTCAGCCCTCTCGACCTCCAGCTGCGGCATCAGCTTCTGCGCATCGACGTCAATGACCCTGGTAGTCATATCTGCCCGCTCCAAACTTCTGCCAAGGCGCACAAAGCTGTAGGCCTCGTCTCTGCTCATAGACCCGGCAAGTAGCCCGCCTATCTGTTGAGCCCTCGATACAATTTGTTCGAGGATGTTATTGCGTTCGGCCCGATGCAGCCCTTTCTCGGCATGATCCCGGGCAAAATGATAAAGACCGTTTATCAGTTCAAAAGCCTCAGTCGGCATGATCTCGCGGGTTGTCCTCGCGTTTTCGCGGGCTGAAACGAGCATATCGACGAGAGAGATGCCATTTTTTTCAGAGAGTAAAAATTTAACGACATTACGTTCATTCTCCTGCTTGTACTTGGTGGAGAAATACGTATCGTGACCGGTAATTTGAATAAGAGACTGCCATCCCAGCTTAGTCCCTTTTGGCAAATCCAACTGGAGCGCTGAGAACACGTGCAACAGGCGGGCCATGTTTTCGGCTCGCTCCAGATAGCGTGCCTGCCAATATACCCTTTCTGCGACTCTTGATAACAACATCGAAGTAACCTTACTCGCCTGTCTGGCGCACTGGTCTTGACGTACTAGACATTTTCAACCACCCAGGTGTCTTTGCTGCCGCCGCCCTGCGAGGAATTCACCACGTAAGATCCTTTGACCATCGCCACCCTGGTAAGACCTCCGGGCGTCACGTAGGACTCTTCACCCTGCAACACAAAAGGACGAAGATCTACATGGCGGGGCTCTACCACCCGATCTCCCAGAATGGGTACGGTGGAGAGGGAAATCAGAGGCTGCGCCATATAGTTCCTCGGATCGGCTTTTATGCGTCGCCTGAATTCCGCCAGTTCTTTCCTGCTCGCCTGAGGCCCGATCAGCATGCCGTACCCCCCGGACTCATTGGCCGGTTTGACCACCAGCTTGTCCAGGTTTTCCAGGACGTGCTGACGCTGCAGCTTGTCGACGCAAAGATAGCTTGGCACGTTGGGTAAAATCGGATCCTCATCCAGGTAATACTTGATTATCTTAGGCACGTAAGTGTAAATAATCTTATCATCTGCAACGCCGGCGCCGGGTGCATTCGCCAGTGCCACGTTGCCCTTTTTCCAGGCATTAAACAGACCCGGAACACCCAGAACCGAATCTTTTCTGAACGCAAGCGGATCGAGGAACAAATCGTCGATGCGGCGATAGATCACATCTACCTGAGAAAGGCCTGCAATGGTTCGCATGTAGACCTTGTCATTCTCGACAAGCAAGTCTCCCCCCTCAACGAGTTCTGCACCCATTCGCTGAGCAAGATAGGAGTGCTCAAAATAGGCGGAATTGAAGACGCCGGGCGTCAGGACAACGACCTCAGGGTGCTTTACCTGCCTCGGTGACAGTGATACGAGCATATCCAACAGCTCAGCCGGATAGTCGGCGACCGGTCTGATGCTGTAGTTGTCAGCAAACAGCTCTGGAAAAGTACGTTTGGTAACCCGCCTGTTCTCGACCATGTAGGACACGCCGGAAGGGACTCGCAGATTATCCTCAAGGACATAGAACTGACCGCTCTCCCCCTTGATCAGATCTGTACCGCAAATATGGGCCCAGACCTCGTGCTTGGGTTTCATGCCCAGACACTGTTTGCGAAAGTTGCCCGAATTCAAAATCAGTTCAGCGGGAACAACTTTGTCTTTCAGAATTTTCTGCTGGTTGTAGATATCATCAATAAAGCAGTTGAGCGCCGCCAGCCGTTGACGCAAGCCTTTGCTGGTCTGATCCCACTCCGAACCGGCTATCAGCCGTGGAATAATATCCATAGGCCACTCACGATCGATATTGCCAGCGTCGCTGTAGACCGTAAAAGAAATGCCCATCGTCTTGATCGCCAGCTCCGCAGCGGTTTTTTTCTGCAACAACTCCTCATGAGTCAGCGAACGAAGATAGCTGGCGAGCTTTTTCGCAGGTTTGCGCGCATAACCCGGACTGCTGATGATCTCATCAAAAAACGGTCCCGGGTTGTAGGTCTTCCAGTTGACGCGCATGAATCTGACTACCGTGGCGACTTGATATGGCGCTGTAAGCTAACCGAAACAGCTGACTCAGACAAGAACAGCGGCATATGAAAACCGCCTTTACAGCGGCCACACCAGCAACAAAAGAGGAATAGCGACAAGGACAATCAGCAGCTCAAGCGGCAGCCCCATCCGCCAGTAGTCCCCGAACCGGTATCCCCCCGGGCCCATAATCAACGCGTTGTTCTGATGCCCCACTGGCGTGAGGAATGCACAGGAAGCCCCTACGGCAACGGCCATAAGAAAGGCATCAGGACTGAAATCAAGACTGGTGGCAATATTGTAGGCAATAGGCGCCATCAGAATTGCCGTGGCGGCATTATTCAGTACATCGGATATTGTCATGGTGAGAACAAGAATCGCAGCCAGAATCAGAACCGGTGACAGCTCGCCGACCAAGACCAGCAGGCCGGCGACCAGCAACTCGGTCGTGCCGGTAGATTCCAGCGCCCCGCCAAGTGGAATCATCGCACCAAGAAGGACGACCACCGGCCAATCCACTCCTTCATAGAATTCTCGCAGCGGGACGATGTGGGACACCGCCATGATGACCGTTGTCAGTCCCAGTGCAAGCTGGATCGGCATCAAGCCCACAGCGGCGGCCAAGACTGCCAGGAAAAATACGAGCATAGCCGGAACAGCCTTGCTGGTGTCCTTGGCGTCGAAAGCACGTTTCGCAAGAGGGTAACAGTTGAGCTTCACGATCGCTTCGTCCAGCGCCTCCCTTTCACCATGCAATAACAGCACATCTCCAACCCTGATTTCGAACTGCCGGAGTCTGCTCTGATGCGGGGTACCCGAGCGGGAGACAGCGAGCAGACTTACGCCGTAATTTCGGTTGATGCGCTTTTCTTTCGGCGTTTTGCCAACCAGCGGCGATTCAGCCGACACCACGACCTCAGCCAGCGTGCTGTTCGCCGCGTGGGTAAAGGCTTTCTGCTGATTCAGGGCCGTATGAACTGTCAGAGCGTGGGCAGCAGCAAATTCCTGTACGTCATCATGGGAACCCTGCAGCATGAGGTAATCGCCCTGACGGATATTGCGGCGCCGGTCAGGCGGGGCAAATTCCTCATTGCCACGGATCATCGCAATTAAATCCATTTTTTTATCGGTGAGCAGGTCCTTGATGACTCCGGTTCGCACTCCGACCAGGTCAGAGTCAGCGACCACTCTGGTCTCGAACAGATAATGTTCAATATCAAAAAGCTCAAAACCGGCGGTTTGCTTTCTGACTTTCACCAGCCTCCAACCAAAAAGAAGCAGGAAAACAATACCCGCTAACGCCACTCCACCCCCCACGGGCGCGAAGTCAAACATCGTGAATGACTTACCGGTCATTTCTTCTCTGTAACTGGCGATGAGGATGTTTGGCGGAGTGCCGATCAGGGTGACCAGGCCACCCAGTATGGAGCCGAAGGAAAGCGGCATCAGCACAGTGGCCGGCGATCTTCCCGCCTTAGAGGCAGACTGGATGGCAACCGGCATCAGCAGCGCCAGAGCCCCGACATTGTTCATAAACATCGAGAGAATAGCCGCCAGAAAAGTGAGCACGCTGATATGCAGGATGGGATGCCGGGAGGCCGGCTCAATCAGCGGAATCAGATAATCCACCGCACCGGATTTGGTCAGGCCATAGCTTACGATTAGCACCAGCACCACGGTGATGGTTGCCGGATTACCAAAGCCGCTGAACAGCTCAGACTGCGGAACCAGCCCGAATAGGCTGGCGGTGAACAAGGCACCGAGCGCGACAATGTCATACCGCCAGCGGCCCCAGACCAGCAAGACCAGCAGCGCACTCAGAATTGACAGCAATATCGCCTGATCAGCTGTCAAATTGCCGCCCCGGAAACCAGCTCAACTGTGACCTCGCCGACCCCCTCGATACCGCCCTGAATCCTGTCTCCAGCAACCACCGAGGAAACGCCGGCAGGCGTGCCGGTAAAAACCAGATCCCCTGCTCTGAGGGCATAGTATCGGGACAGCTGCGCCAGTATTTCGGGTACCGACCAAATCATGTCAGAGAGCTTTGCGTCCTGCCTCAGCTCGCCATTTACCTCAAGCCAGATCCTCGCATCTGCAGGCTCGCCACTGTCGGCCTGTTTGATCGGAGACAGCGGCGCTGACGCATCGAAACCCTTTGCAGTATCCCATGGTCTGCCTTTTTGCTTCGCTTGGGCCTGCAGGTCACGGCGCGTGAAATCAATGCCGACCGCATAGCCGTAAATGCACTCCAGCGCACGGTCCGCGTCCAGTTCACTGCCACCGGATTTCAGCGCCACAACCAATTCGACTTCATAATGAAGATTGCCCGTGGCGGAAGGATAGGCGATGCGACTTCCACTTGGCACGACGGCATCGGCCGGCTTGCTGAAGAACACTGGCGCGCTCGATTTCGGATCGCCCCCCATCTCCTTGACGTGGTCACGATAATTCTGGCCAACGCAGTAAATCCGCCGGACCGGAAATCTCAGATCAGAGTCCTGAACAGCAACCTCAGGGATCACGACCGAGTCAAACAATAACGTCATGGCGATTCTCCATCATGTAGCCAAAACCCAGTCTCTAGGAACAACCTAAAGCAGCCACCAACTCAGCGTCGTCATCCAATTCAGCGTCCGGAAAAAGTGCCAGAGAAACTTGACCCTCAATCTCAGCCAGAGTGCTGACCTGAGCGCAGAAATGAGCGTGGGGAGGCAAATTTGCGTCGAACAGAAAAGCGGCAACGCGCTGCCCGTCACTGACTACTTTATAGAAAGCATCCGCTCTGTCGGACTCACTGCTCCGCCCTTTGCCCTGGTATGACATTACCGGGCCGGCGACAATATACAACGGGGCCACCACAGCGGTCAGTTCATTGATCGCCTGATCAAGTCCGGACCAGGGGCCGGTTCGCATGGACTGCGGCAAACCGGACATATTGCTCAGCTGATTCAGCTCTGGCCAGTACGGCGTAGCCGCAAAACTGGTCATGGGCGTCAGACGCCCCCTGTCTTCAGCGGCCATCCGTATTTCACCGGTCCGATATTCGCGGTCCTGCGCATTGGAAAGATCCGGCTGAACAAAGCCGGGCGTTTGCTCAAGGGCGCCGTCACGCTGTCCTCCTCGCAGCAACCGGTCTGCTTCCCACCACCGCGGCAGCAGGGAAGCGATACCGATTGACTCAGGCAGAACGCGATAGGCGACCCACTCCACCTCCCCGGTTTCCGGAATAACGGCAGCGGCGAACACATGATGAAGGCTCACTTCGTTAGTCGGGCGAGAAACGTCCGGGCAACTGTTGAGGCAATGGCTGATATTAATCTCTTGCGCTGAGATTCGAACAGCCGCCATCAGCAGGCAGACACTAACCCATCGGATAGAGAATTTCTGCGTGAACCGCATCGCACTGCCTTAAAACGTCGTCCTCCAGAGTCACCTCCAGTGCCGCCAGCGAGTCCTCCAACTGTTCTGCAGTCCTCGCCCCGATTATCGTTGACGCGACAAAGTCATGCTGCATACTCCATGCCGTCGCCAGGGTGACCGGGGCCAGTCCCGCCTCTGCGGCGATCTCTAGATAACGTGCGGTACTTGCCAGCGTGCCTTCATTCAGAAACCGATCCGCCATTGCTCTCTGTCTGGCCTCTCCGGACTGCCGATAGTCGTTGAACCGGGAATTTGCCGGCACTTCTCCGAGATTGTACTTACCAGAAAGAACTCCGCCCCCCAGAGGTGAATAGGGTAAAAGTGAGACTTGCTCCTGCCGACACACGTTTGCCAACTCATCCATGAAACGACGATTGAGCAAGGAAAAATTATTCTGTATCGACTGAAACCGGGACCATCCTTCATAGTCCGCGACAGTGTTGGCTTTGGTCAGACCATAGGCTGAGTCGTTGGATGTTCCAAGGTATCTGACTTTTCCGGAATCAACCAACCGATCAAGCGCCTCCATGGATGCATCTATGGGTACGACTGTGTCCGGCCAGTGCACCTGGTACAGGTCAATGTAGTCAACGCCGAGGCGCCGCAGACTGCCCTCAACTGCTGTTTCGACATGATGTCTGTCGATAGCTGTGTAGCCGTGCCTGATTGGGGGGACAAACCATCCGGACGCAGCACCGGCTACTTTAGTTGCCACGAGAACGGCATCGCGGGATTTGGTTTTAATCCACTGCCCAAAGATTTCTTCGCTTAATCCGGCCATCTCGGCAGTCGGAGGCACGGGATAAATCTCGGCCGTATCAAAAAAATTGACCCCCCTGTCAAACGCGGTGTCCAAAATCCTGAAAGATTCACTTTTGTCACTCCAGGTACCAAAACTCATGGTACCCATACAGATCGGAGAAACCCTCAATCCGCTGCTGCCGACATACCGGTATTCCATTCAAACTGCTCCTTTCCCTACGATGTGCAACATTAAATTCCGCGCGGGCGTACTGTCCAATTAAAGCTGCGCACAGATGTCTCCCAGATAGCCGGTACCCCCGCAATAGGATCTGTCCTGTAACTGGATGCGCAAGCCGTCTGGGTCAGTAAAATAGAGTTCGGGCGTGCCTCCTTCTGCACCGCCCCGATTGGGCATCCTCATGCTGATCCAATGCATGAAGGGCGCCGTCTCCCGGGGGTTTTCCCGCGGTCTCAGGCCGTAGTCAGTGAGTCGGGCCAAAATCCGATCAACATCAAAATCCTCAACGCTGAAGCAGACATGGTCGATCCGACCCGGAACTGCCGGCACGGAATCCTCCTCCCCACCGACATACATCAGAAATTGCAGTCCGTCGCCGACGCCGATCACGGGCGCACCCGGGCCCTGATACGCCTGAAAAGTTTTACCAAACGCCTCCGTATAGAACGCATTAGCCCGGGCCCGATTGGTGAGAAAATTGGTGAAATGACTGTAGTCAATCAGCGAAAACATGCCATCAGTCGCCGACTGTTCGAGCGTCTCGCAGCGTCCGCCGTCCGCATCATTACCGCCGCAGTAATTGTCCCCCATCAGGTGATAAATCAAACCTTCGCGATCTGCAAAGAACAACTCAGATACAGCACCCTGTTGCTCAAGCCATGATGTGGATGCCACCGACAGCCTGCTCTGACCGCGCGTCGGAGCCACTCCCCGCGCAATACCGAATCTTTCAAGTTGGGCCTGTATCTGTTCGGCATCAAATCCGGCAACGCTGAGACCTATGTGACTGAATCCGGGCTCCTGCCCCGGGAGGGTGGGGCTCAGTGAGAAAAATCTCGGACCATCGCCCACTCTGAGGAATACCTGTTCGCCTCGCCGCGCTTGTACTGGCGCACCGAATAAATCCTGGTAGAACTGTACAGACCGAGCAACGTCCGTGACCCGCATATCACATGAGTGAATTTTTTGGACCGCGACCGGACCGGTATCCTGAGCCAAGGCGCTTGGTGCAGCCGCCAGCAGAGGAATCATCTGCAGAAACTCGCGCCGACCCAAGGAGCTGGGAGCACTGAATGTTTTTTTAAATTGCCTGATCATAATGACTCCGAAGAAAACAGATACCAGACATCTGAGGCACCTGGTATGTGCTCAAGCGCCCGGCTTTTTTTCGGGCAGTGGCTCAATCCTGCCGATTTCACTTTCCCAGCGACTCATACCGCCAGTCATATGGGCTACAGTCTCCAGCCCCATGCGCTGCAGGGACTGAGCGGCCAGCGCCGAACGGGATCCTTTGTTACAGTACAGAATCAGAGACTGCGCATTATCGAATTGCTTCTTGTAGTAGGGACTGGTGGGGTCTATCCAGAACTCCAGCATGCCACGCGGCACATGTACAGAACCCGGAATCCGCCCATCCCTTTTAAGCTCTCTGATATCTCTGAGATCTATCAGAAGCAGCCCGGGCTCATCCAGACGATCGAGGACTTCGGTGGGAGTCAAGCTGATCACCGTCTCTTCGGCTTCTGCCACCAGTTCATCAACACTGCGAGATAGTTTCAGCATAAGTCATAGTCTATAGTGTGGACGCGATCCAAAGCTAAACCAGTTACGCGAGGGAAGCAAATTCTGCATCAGCCGCACAGCAGCCGACCCTTATTATGCCAATTGATTGTACCGACTGATTGTGCCGACTGACTCAGCTGTGATGTCGTACCGCATAAACGCTGAGCGCCTCTGAGCCCGTACTCAGAGAGCCGGCCACACAGGAGAAGTAATGAACGAAGACGACTTTCAACTCGTGCTGCGGGCAAAGCGCCAGATTCAACGGGAGGCGGCCCTTCGCTCTTTCCTCGTTGCCGGCGTTGCCGTTGCGGCGGCCCTGCGCTTTGCCGATATAGATTTACCTTTCATGTATCCACTGCTGTTCACTGTGCTGTTTGTTTCACTGGTCCTGAACTCAGATGTCATCGCCAATATGGGGTTGGTGACCAGAAAGGATCTCATCGCCGTCATCGAACGGCATATCCACAACGATCCCGGCAGTCTCGCCCGTTACTCGCAACTGAAAAACAGACGTTGAGGGTTTCTGCGAAGACGTTTACTCGCTGAGCGGCCCAGCCAGGCCTTCTTCTGACGCTGTGTGCACTGCTCCCACTGCGAACCGATGCAGGACTACCGCCGCAATCAGCGCCACCGCAGCAACCAGCAACAGCAGCAGCTGACTAAATCCGAAAAGCCCTCCTGCCGGCAAGGCCAGCGTCAGTCCGGAAATGCCGGTCAACAGCCGAACAACAGCAGCTACTGCGCCCCTGCCGAGATCACCGACTCCGATCAGATAGCCCTGCAGGGCAGCCGACACCAGCGCCACTCCAACCAGCGCGGTAGACAACGCCTGAAGATTTTCCAGCAGCGAACCCTGTAAAAGCAGCGCCGGGTTGAACACAAAGAAAAACGGCACGAAGTAGATGATTGCCCCCAGGCGCATTGCCTCAACACCGGCACGCATGGGCGACACATTGGCAACAGAAGCCGCGGCGAATGCTGCCAGCGCGACCGGTGGCGTAATAAAACTTAACATTCCCCAATACATCACAAACATGTGACTCGCCAGGGGATCGAGTCCTGAGTTGGTTAATGCCGGTACCAGCACAATGGCCAGAAAAATGTAGGCAGCCGTCACGGTCATACCAATCCCTAATATAAATGAAGTCAGCGCCCCCATAAGCAGCAGGATCAGGATATTTTCGCCGGCCAGATACACCAGATCATTGGCAATCGTGCCCGCGATTCCGGTTACTGCGAGCCCGCCGATAATCAGACCTATAGCAGCAAGAATACCTGCCAGCTCCGCCAGCAATTTTCCCATGGAAGCAACAAGCTGCATCAGTCGGGGCAAATCAAGACGGTGCTTCGTAAATTGGTTGATCACCAGTAGCAAGGCCGTCGCGTAGAACGGCGCGACGGCCTCACGCTGCAGGTAGACAAGCATCCATATCAGCGCGGCAAATACCGCGATAAAATACCAGCCCTCTGCGAATACAGTTTTCAGATCGGGCAATTCTTCCTTGGGCAGACCACTCAAGCCCCGCCTTGCCGCGTAGGCATCAATCTGCATGTACAGGCCGAAGAAATACAACAGTGAAGGCACAATGGCAGCCACGGCTACAGCCACATAACTCACATTGAGAAAACTGGCCATGACGAAGGCCGTCGCACCCATGATCGGCGGCATGAAAACACCGCCTGTCGACGCACAAGCCTCAACTCCGGACGCATATTCCTTGCTGAAACCAATCCGGCGCATCGCAGGGATCGACAGCGGCCCGGTCGTGAGCACGTTCGATATAGGTCCACCGCTCATCGAACCCATCAAACCGCTGGAAAAAATAGAGACTTTGGCAGGGCCACCGCGCAGATGACCCAGTAGCGCGAAAGCCAAATTGATAAAAAACGGACCGCCGCCCGTGAACTGCAGAGAAATTCCGAAGATGAGAAAGCCGAAGACAAGCTGCGCAAAAACGCGCATCGGAATTCCGAACAGACTTTCCTCCCCAAGCACGTGGAAGATTGCAACATCCTGCACCGGTATACTTAACGCAGCAATGACAGTCGGCAGAGAATCTGCAAATGTCGGATACAGCGAGAACAGCGCAACAATGGCAAACACCGGCCACCCGCCAGCGCGACGCCCGGCTTCCAGCACGATCGCCCAAGTCGCCAGCGCCAGCCAAACTCCTTCACGCGGTGCCGCATATTCCCAGGCTTCCAGTACAATGCGTTCGGCGTAATAAGCAAAATAGGAAAAAATCAGCCCGATGCAGACCATGATGGCTATGTCATACCAGGGCACGTGCGTTGGGCTGTGGCGACTCCCGGGAAAGGTAATGAACACCATGCAGAGCATGACCCCGGTGATCAGATACATATAGCGGCTGTCCAGCATGACATAGCCAACAAAGAACCCGAGGTTGAAAATCTGATTGGTCGCCAACAGGATCGCCAGCGCCGTCATGATCGCCATCACAGCGCGCCACTTGTTAGACAATTCACGATATCGTGCGGGCGCCTTCGACTCCGCAGTCGAGTCAGTAAGCGATTCTTCTGTTGTCATCGCAGCATCCGTCCGGTCATCACAATCCTTCACCCAAAGTAATTAGCCCGGCAGTTTCCAGTGCCGCCTCTCTCGCCTGCAGCCAGCCTTCTTCAAAAGCTTGATAGCCTTCGGGAGCGTTTGGCAGGTATGACTGCCAAGCGTCCTGCAACACCTGCTGGCGATGCAAATTCGCCTGATTGGTTTTTTCAGCAGCTTCTGACCAGATACCGATCTCCTTGAAATAACGTATCGCCCCGGGATGGTAAGGCACAAAGGCCTGATCAAATTTCTGGCGATCAATAGCCCACCCGTTAGCGCCAGGTGCATTCCCTTTGTATTCGTCGAAATGCTCTAGCATGACCTTCACCATGCTGTATACCAGAGTGTCATCAGTTTCAGCCAGCGCAACCAGAAACGGGTACGCAGACGAAAACACCTGTATCCCGTCTCCGGAAATAGTCGGACCCTCAACTGCCATATGAGGCACATACCAGGGTAATCTGGCCCGCACACGCGCTACTGCCTCAGGATCGTCATGGGGCAATTCTGGCCATCGGAGGCCCCTCGGAGAGGCTTCGATCCGCAAAAAAGGGGGCGAGTTACAGGCACCGCCGGCCGCATCGGCCCGATCGTTTAACACCGCATCAATTGAGCCGTTATACCCACCAACCTCAACGGGAATCACATCATCCCAGGTCAGATTTGCGTAGGCGAGCAGCGCAGCCGTTGCATTATTCAGCGACGGCGCGCCCTGCACGAAGGTCATGCGCTTGCCCTTCATGTCGGCCATGCTTCTGATATTGGCATCTGCTGCGGTGGCAATGCTGTAGGAACAGGCATCGGAGTAATTTGACAGCATCGCCCGAACCGGCTGAGGCCCCCAGATTTTGGAGGCGAAATTTAACACCCCCTCCTGCGCGTAGACAGACTCGGAGCCACCGGCTGAAAAATGCACACGTTCGGCCCGGAGCGTGGCGAGGCGCGACACATCGTTGCGACCCGGGATCACTCTCAGGTTAGTGCTGTATTGGCGCTGAAGAATATTTCCGATGGCGACGGCCTGACTGTAGCCACCCGTCCCTGTTGGATAAGCTGACCAGGCAATGGTTTTGGGAAACTGGACGTCATCGGCAGCGCTCGGTGCCGAAACGGTCAACGATAACGCGCACAGACATGTCAGAACCCCGGGCAAACCGGGATTGGCAAGTAACTTCATCATACCCTGCCTCTTTATTATTTTGATTGAGAATAACTCACGACGAATCGCTTGGCTACAGGCGGCGGCCTGCCGCTGTCGCCCGCGTTGCGGGCGACCTAAACCCTAAACAAGAACCGCAGGGTCAGGGGGAAACAGTCACGTTGACATTCTGATAGGTGAACAGCGAACCATCACTCGCGATGCCTCGCAGCACATATTCTCCCGGTCTGTCGAACACCACGGTCGAATTCCAGATATTGCCCTCGGGGGGCTCTGGAATTGTGTATGGCGGTGACCATGGCGAATTGGCATAGACCCGCGTATCCGTATAGGTCTTCATCTGCGCCGGTTCGAAACTGGCAGCGCTTTCCGGTCCCCTGTAGACCGACCAGGAGAATCGCAGACCCGGCCCTGACGAGGCGACAATGGAGGAAGGGGGGCGATAGATCTGCTCCGGTGTTCGCGGTGGTGGACGCTTGGAGCGAGCCGGAAAGTCGTCGGGATCTCTGGCGTAAACTGACAGGGACACCGGCTCGCCAACGCGGGCAGAACGATAAGTGTCACCTCGCACTTCAAGCTCAGGGGCGATGTTGGACCGCAAACGGTCGTCCAGGCTCCCGAATGCTCCGCCCACTTCGGTTGAGATCACCTGCGCGTCGATTCGATAGTCCGGATACAGACTGCCAAATGCACGAGCCACCCCATTCTGACTGTTCAGTGTCCAGACGACTTCCTTGTCGCCAAAATCCGCTGGCACATCTATGGTAAATAGAAAAGGATTTCTGCGGGGATAAAAATGTGTTGGCTGCCCCATGTCAGCAGCAGTCGCGTCATAGCCATCGAGTTCGAGATCATCAAGCTCGCCAGCCCCGACCACTGAAAAATAATTATCCGGGCCGATAGCGATATCAAACTGTTGCTGCCAGTTGGAATTCATATACCCGAAAAACAGTTTGAAGCTGCCATCCTCGTTAGGCCACCAGCCTTCGTAGGCAGGTGACAGGGCTTCTCCACTGAGGATCATCCTGCGTTCCTGCGCTGCCGCTGACAGACTCAGCACCCCGGCAAGCAGCAGGCACAACCACGTTCTGAACTTCATGATTGCCACCCTAATCGTCATCGCTGCTGGCCAGATCGTCATATTCCGGCACCGGCGCCCAGCACAGCGGGCAGCCCACGTCATATTCATTGCGATCCTTTAACAGCTCCCTGCGCATCGCCATTTCCTCCTGAAACTGCTCTTCAGTCATAGTGACTGAGTAGCCGAGATCAATGAACATGTTGGAGACTGAACGACGCCCTCCCCCGGCCCAGTTGCGCGGGTCAGCGAGATTCGGATTGGCGTCTGTGGTGTCCATAAAGGCGATCGTTCTCAGCACCGTTCCTTTCGGCAGCAGAGGTGCCCGGTCCTCTTTGTAAATGTACTGTTTGACCCAGTTGTGATCATAGCCAACGCAGTTGAGGGTAAAAATATTGTGTCCCCAGATCGCCTCAAGACACATGCGCACGCCCGGCGCATGCAGATGCGGTTCGAACGCCATGATCTTGGTGTGTTCCTGCAGCACAACGTAATTTGACAGCTCCTGATTGGCACGATCCGGCACGACATCAAGGTCGATACCATTCCCAGTGCGCGGACCACGGCGGGAATATTTCGGCTCATAGCCCCGGGGGAAAAACGTGATGCCAAATTCCAGATGTCCGGTTGTCTCCCGACCGTTGGAATGCATGTGCGCCGCTCTCAGATGCAAGGCTGAGCCGGCCTGTAACAGACGACCTGCGGTATCCGGGAAAACATCCGCGTTGCGGCCCACTTCATGAATAGGCCAGCTCACCGACCCTTCAGGGTCGATATAGGTGCCGTCTTCGCTCAGCACACCACTCTGATACGTCATGTGGTGGAAGATATAGCGCCCCCCCACAGTACTGGTGCCAATATCATCAGGGATGTCGTTGACCTCGCGCACTTCGATCGACTTCACATAGCGATCTTCGGTCAGGCCGGTGGGTACCAGACCAATATCACCCCACCAGTCCGGGCCGACGGCCGGACGAGTCTGATCGGCGCTTCTGAGCACCAGCTCGGGCTCACCGAGGGTCCAGTCATTTCCGCTGGAAAAGGCCATGGCAGGCGGCTCGTCATCAGGGTTCCCTCTGGGTGCTCCGTTACGGGCCCAGGCCTGAATCATGGCCAGGTCGAGATCTGACAGCGAATAGTCACTCTCAAAGCCATCAGCGATCCCGATGTCTTTCTCAACATACCAGGGCGGCATGGCGCCCATGCGATCACGGATTGCCGTCCGGTACATAATGACCGGTGCCCAGGGGCGAACTTCTTCATAGCTGGTGAAGGACATGGGCCCACCGCCGCCCGGCCGGTGACACTGCATACAGCTGCGCTGTAGGATGGGCGCGATGTGTTCAGCATAATTCACTGCTTCGGGCTCGATGCCCCAATCGGTGATGTCGTAATAATGGGGCTCATGGTTCGCCACGCTGGCATCATGGGCCTGCGCGAACAGTGATGCAGGCAGAAGGACAGAACCGGCGAAAAAGACGACAGAAGAAAAGTGTCGGGCATTCATGTTGGAGACCTCGTTGGTTTTCTTGTCTGAGCTCAGTGCCGAAGCGCTGAGCCGGAAACCTTGACTGAAGCAGTGTAGTGGATAACCGCAGCGCTGGGAAAGAGGGTCACAATTCGTTGCAATATGGCCCGCGACCCATCCCGCACAGGGACTCACCGCCTCACCCTGTCATCGCAAGATAGTATCGGAATTTCGGCTCAATCGGGTAGTGCAAATGCGGTCAGAGTCGTTCCGGAAGGAATCAGCACCAGCTGCCGCTGATCCAGCATGAAGGTCATTGCTGCCGCTCCCCAAATTCGCGAGCCGGTCTGATAGTGCCAGAGATTGCGACCATCTTTTGAATCAAACGCCATGAAATTCCCCTCATGGTCGCCTGCGAACACCAGCCCGGAGGCGGTACTGAGCACCCCGCCGAATGTGGGCGACGGATAGCTGAATTCCCAGACCAGATCACCCGTGTGGATATCCAGTGCCCGCAGAGCCCCGCTCCCCTGCTCTGCATCGATGAGTACGGTCCCACCAAAATTTGACTGCCCCGGGGCATCGGCGGGTTTCTCAGGCACATAGGTCGCACAGGTTTCACGCGCCGTCAGGATGAACAGGTCTTGCCCTGGAACAAAGGTCGGAGGCATGAAATTAGTCGAGCCCCAGGGATCAGGCACACAACCCTGACTGCCATCATTCAGCACAATAGGTCTGCCATCCGCATCAAGTTCGCGCGCCCAGCTGGTCGCGGTAAAAGGCGTACCGAGCAGGAGTTCCCCAGTGACCCGGTCGAGCACGTAAAAAAACCCGTTCCGATTACCCACCATGACCACCTGACGGGGCTGCCCCTGCCAGTTCACTTCAGCCAGAACCGGCATGTGATTGGAATCCCAGTCGTTCAGATCATGGGGCGTAAACTGATAGTGCCACCGCAGCTCACCGGTATCCGCATCCAGCGCAACCAGCGAATTCGAATAGAGATTGTCACCGGGTCGAGCGTCACCGTAATAATCCGGATTCGGATTGCCCACACCCCAGTAAATGAGGTTCAGTTCTGGGTCGAAGCTGCCGTTCATCCAGGTTCCGCCCCCTCCGGCTGCCAGCACTTCCGGGTCATCAGGCCAGGTTTCACTGCCCGGCTCGCCGGGTCCGGGGATCGTGTTGAAACGCCAGAGTTGCTCGCCACTGACCGGATCGTAAGCATCGATAAACCCGCGGGTCCGGTACTCGCCGCCTGAAATACCGACGATGACTTTGCCGTCGAGTACAAGAGGGGCAAGCGTTGCGGCATAGCCAACCCGGTAATCTGCCAGTTCAACGTCCCACAGGATATCGCCATTGCGGCGGTCGAACGCCAGCAGATGCGCATCCAGGGTGACCATGAACAGTCTGTCCCCCAGCATTCCGAATCCCCTGTTCACCGGCGCGCTGGCACCGTAGGTCAGGTCGTTGGGGAGGTTCCGTCTGTAGCGCCAGAAAGTCCTGCCGGTGTGCGCATCAATGGCCCAGGCGTTGTTGTTGGAACCGGTAACATACAGCACGCCATCGTCGGCGAGAGGCGTAGTCTCGAAGCCGCGCCCTCGGGTAGTTGTTCCGGTCTGAAAGGTCCAGACCGGTCTCAGCCCGGATACATTTTCAGGGGTAATCTGCTGCAGCGGACTGTGTCGTTTCCCGGAATAATCACCGGAATAGGTCAGCCACCGCTCAGGATTGCTGAAACCTGCCAGGATATCTTCATAAGAAGGACCGTCCTGCGCGCTCAGCGGCGACACCACAGCAGCGCTGGCCAGCAAAGCCGGCCACACCTTGTCAAGCCACTTTTTTTCAAGCAACTTTCTCATTGTTGGGCTCCGTTCTGCAAAAAATTGAAGATATCAAACAGCCTCTGGTCACCGAGTTGGTTAAGGGCAAATGCTGGCATTAATGAGCCCGGCAGTCGTTCGATGGTCTGCAAATCTGCTTTGTTCACTGAACGTAAACGCCCCGTATCATCCTGCAACTGCATGCTGAACGCATCTTCACTCTTGATCAGGCCGGTTATCTCTTCACCTTCTGAAGCACGCAGATGCACCAGCTTATAGCCCCGCCCGACCAGCGCATCCGGATCGCGTACCGATGCGATCAGACTCTCCAGTGAACGCTGCGAAGTCACGTTACTGAGATTTGGCCCAAGACTCTCACCTAAACCGTGAGCGCGGTGGCAGGTAGAACAGTTTTCGACGAAGGCCTGCCTACCGGTGGCAGGGTCCCCGGCAGGCAGGCCGATGACACCAGCCTCCGCGACACTCTGCAGATACGCAACCAGCATCCAGTTTTCCGTATCGGTCAGACTGTGAGGCGGCATTATGCTGCCGGGTATACCAAGTCGGATAATCTCGAACACAGCGGCCGCACTCAGGCTTCGCCGGCTCCAAATTTGCGTTAAATCGGGCGCTTCAATGCTGGAGATGCCCTTGGCGTCAGCACCATGGCAGGTTGCGCACTGCGCGCGAAACAGCCCAGCGCCACCTCGAATTGCCCGCACATCGCCCTCCAGCGGATTGACGCTTTGAGCATACGACAAAGACGTGCCGGCAAAGACCAGGATGGCCAACGCCAGTAACACGTGAGGCCGTTGCGGGAGAGTGAGGTTTCGGATGAGGGCTTCTGAAGGTCGGTCTCTGTTCATTCTCGGTCCGGTCATTGCACAATCAGGCTTGAGTTTCAGTTCCACAGCCCGCTTTTCCGAATCCTGATTCGCGCGCCAGCCGGGTTACCTGAGAGCAAAATTACCACAGTCTGGATTGCCGGGTCAGCGGTAGCAATGGTGCCGCATTGCTGCTATCGTAGCTGACGAATAAAACAATAATCGGAACTCATGGAGACCATCATGAATACGAATCCGAAAAAATTCAAAGAGTTTCTGACCTCAACCTGCGCTGCCGCGCTGCTCGGCGTTGCCGTACTCGCCACCCAGACAGACATTATCTCAGCGCAAGCCAGCAACTTTCAGGGGGGCGCGCCACAGGTCACTGAAGGGCCTGATGATGCGCGATACATCCGCATACTTTTCCCTGCCGGGGTACGCTCGTCATGGCACAGTCACACCTGGGGGCAACTGCTGATGATCGAGGAAGGGATCGGCCTGCATCAGATTCGTGGTAGAGCGATCGAAGAGTTCCAGCCGGGCGAACCCTTCTGGACACCCGCAGGTGTCGAGCATTGGCACGGCGCCCACCCGGATGTCGATGCGCTTCAGCTGACAATCTATGAAGGCACGGTAAACTGGCTGGAACCAACAACCGATGAGCAATACGGCGGCGTTCGCTACCGCCCTATGTCCCGCTCCTCGAATTAGCCCGATCGACCTGCTTCGGAAAAGGGTGGAGCCCCGCGGCCTCACCCTTTTTTGATGCCTTGCCCGGACCCACCGCAAGGTAGGTTTCGTTCATTGCCGAAACGAAGTCCACTACCTATACTGTGGCTTTTACCGTAGCCAGAGCCAGATGGCAGTCATTACGCCTGTGAGGGAGAACACCATGTCCAACAATCTTCGGAGAACGATTGCACTTGGTGCATCGATCTGTGTGCTCAGCGCCTGCAGCGAGCAAAGTGCGCCACCGGAGCCTCAACTCAGCTTTGAAGAATCACTGCAGCAGCAGCTTATTCTGGCCAAGGCTGGTGATGTCATCGAAATCCCTGCCGGCACGCACCAACTGACGCGCGGACTGTCTCTCTCTGTCGCTGGCGTAACAATCCGCGGCGAAGGCATGGATCGCTCGGTACTCTCCTTCAAAAACCAGGCGCAGGGAGCCGAAGGTTTACTGGTCAATGCGGACAACTTCACCATCGAAAACCTCGCCATCGAAGATACCGTGGGCGACGCCATCAAAATCAACGAAAGCGATAATGTCGTGATCCGCAATGTCCGTACGGAATGGACGGGCGGCCCGCTGACCACAAACGGCGCGTACGGAATCTACCCGGTGCAGAGCAGCAACATCCTGATCGATGGCGCGGTCGCGATCGGCGCCTCTGATGCCGGCATTTATGTGGGGCAGTCGACTCAGATCATCGTGCGAAATTCACGCGCCGAATATAACGTCGCCGGAATCGAAATCGAGAATTCAACCTTTGCTGACGTTTATGACAATGTCGCGACCAATAACACGGGCGGCATTCTGGTATTCGATTTACCCAATCTACCGGTTCAGGGCGGCCGGAATACCCGGGTTTTTAACAATCAAATCAGCAACAATAATGTTCAAAATTTCGCGCCCGCGGGCAACATCGTTGGCGAAGTACCTGCGGGCACAGGCATGATGGTTCTGGCCAATGACAGCATCGAAGTATTCGGCAATGAATTCGCCGACAACGACAGCGCGAACGTCATGATCGTGAGTTACTTTATCACCGAAAGACCATTCGATGATCCGAACTATGACCCCTTCCCGGAGAGCATCTACATTCACGACAACAGTTTCTCAGGTAGTGGCGCAAGTCCCGATTCGGAGCCTCTTAACCTGCTGAAGCAGGCGACCGGGCAGAACATACCCGACATTGTCTGGGATGGCGTGACAGTTCCCGGCGCGGACGCTGAAGCAGTCCTGTGTCTAAGCGACAACGGAGAAGCAGGCTTTGTCAATCTCGATGCCGGAAATGGTTTCGCAGCTCCCAGCTTTGATGCCACCGCTCATGACTGCAGCCTGCCAAGCCTGTCAGTCATTTCATTAAGCTCAAACGCGGACTAAGTCTATGAACACTCAGCGCTTCTGTGCATTAGGCGCTTTACTGATCAGCTCACTGATTTCCTGCAGTGAACCCCCTCCTACGTTTCATGCCGACACCAGTCCTTCGAGGCTGTCAGACTGGGGGCTGTTTGAACAGTCTGATGAAAGTCTGACTCCCACCCAATTCAATATGGTGTACCGGCCGGCGAATCAGCTTTTCTCTGATTACGCACAAAAGTTGCGCACCATCTGGATACCGGAAGGCGCAAAGGCGCAGCTGGTCGGCGATGAACTCAGCTATCCGGTTGGTACGGTTGTCAGCAAGACGTTTTACTATCCGACGGACAGTGCCGGCAATCTGCAGCGCACGGAGGAAGTCATTGCCGAGTCAATAGACCTCTCAGCCAACCAGCTCATAGAAACACGCCTGCTGGTAAAAAGGTCCGCAGGTTGGGAAGCCTTTCCCTATGTCTGGAATGATGAGGGCTCCGAAGCTTTCCTGCGCGTAGCTGGCACCAGCAAAGCGCTGAAGTTACAAGACGAGCATGGCAGTTCAGAATTCGTCTACTTTGTCCCTAATGAAAATCAATGCTCAGGATGTCACGTCACCGAGCACCCTGACGGCGAAATGCATCCACTCGGTGCGGTGGCAACTCAGCTCTCCGCGTCTTTCACCTATCCCGATAATGTCAGCAGCTCACAGCTGGATGAAATGCTGGCCAGGGGCTGGCTGGACATTGAAGCAAACGTCACTCCGCCACCGTCCTGGCGTGATCCAAGCGAAACGCTTGAGGACAGAGCGTTAGCCTATCTCAGCATGAATTGCGGACACTGCCACAACCCAGACGGCGCAGCTGACACATCTAATCTGATTCTGACCGGGCAGCACGAGCAGCCGGTCAACATGGGTGTGTGCAAGCCGCCAGTCGCAGCCGGCGGGGGTGCGGGCGACCGACTCTACAGCATCGTACCCGGCAAGCCGGCTGAGTCTATTCTGGTATACCGTATGCAGTCAGCGAAGCCGGACGAAATGATGCCGGAACTGGGCAGAGCTCTCGTGCATGAGCAGGGAGTAGAACTGATCAGCCAGTGGATAGCCTCCCTGCCCGGTGGCTGCAGCTAGCCGGCATGCAGTGCGGACCCAAAGGCCGGCCCGGAATTTCAGTCATCAGCACGCTGCTGCTTTGTAGCTTATTACTGCAGACCTGCAGCGACAACTCACACCAGAGAAGCAGTTATGTTTTGGCTACCGGCACCACCGGTGGCACCTTCTATCCTGTCGGCGTCGCCCTGTCCACTCTGGCCAAGGCGGAAGCAGAGGCAGGTTTTTCGCTCACCGCAATCAGTTCAGCCGGCAGCATGGAAAATATCAAGCTGCTCAGAGACAACCAGTCCCAGTTTGCTCTTGTCCTCGCCATATTCGCGGCCTGGGCATATAACGGCGAAGGACCCATCAGCTCTCCGCAATCAGACCTGCGCAGCATCAGCGGCATGTGGCCTAATGTTGAGCATTTTGTCCTGCATTCTGATTTAGTGACATCCGGCACTCTCACTGACCTGAACAGCCTGGAGGGAGAACGCTATGTGCTGGGAGCAAGAAATTCAGGCGCAGAACATACGGGTATTTACATTCTCGACGCTCTCGAAATTGATTATCGCCGGAAATTTACCCTGGGCTATATGACCTACGGGGCATCGGCCAGCGCGATGCAGGACGGCAATATTGTGGGCATGAACGTTCCTGCCGGCCCACCGGTAACCGCAATCACACAAGCATTCGCGCAAATGCGCAGCAACATGACCGTTCTGGACTTTGACAACTCACAGATTGCTGCTATCAACGAGCGCTATCCGCTTTGGCAGGCGTATGAACTTCTGCCCGGAACCTACCCATATCAGGATGAGCCAATCATGACCGCAGCCAGTCCTAATGTGCTTATCGTGCGAGGGGATGTTTCTGAACAGATTGTGTACGACCTGACCCGAATGCTCTGGGAAAACTTACCTACGCTTCAGCAGATTCACAGCGCCACCCGCTCAATGCAGATTCAGGAAGCCCTGCAGGGTATCCCGGTTCCTCTGCATCCCGGAGCCTTACGCTATTACCGCGAACGGGCAATTCAAATACCCGACGCGCTGATCCCTCCGGAAAGCCTCAACGCACCGGAAAATTGAAGTAGGTCTCCGGATACGGCTCATTTTCCAGCGTGAAATGCCACCACTCCTCTCTGAGCGGCCGGAATCCGTGCCGGGTCATCAATGCCTTCAGTAACGCCCGATTGCTCTGCTGCTCGACGGAAACCGCTTCACTGTCACTCCAGGAGGACAGGTCAAAAAAGTCCCAGGCAGTGCCCATGTCAAGCTCCTCGCCCGTTTCCAGATCAAACAGGGTTAAGTCAAGCGTGGAACCACGGGAATGACCTGAGCGAGATGCGATATAGCCGTCTCGGAAAAGATGTTGTTTTTCAACCTCAGGGTAATACTGCGACTTCATCCGAATGTCCGACAGGTCTTCTGCCCAGCGGACGAAATGGTCCACTGCCTGCTGTGGACGATAGGCATCAAATACCTTGACACCGAAACCCAGAGTTTCAGCTTCAAAGAGGACCTCCCGTAAGGCTGCGTAGGCCTCACGGGTAAGGTAAATCACTGGAGCCTGGTAGCCGTCAATCACCTCTCCGACAAAGTTCTCGGAAGAAAAATAGCGCACCTCTGTCTGTACTGTACTGCCGGGGATCAGCACAACAAAGCCAATTTGACCGGACGCTTGTTTAGGATCTGACAGCTGGCAGCTCCCGAGCAGGGTCAGGGTAACCAGCACGACAGCTCTGAAGACAATAAACATAAGCTCCTCCGTTATGGCCCGGGCCCAGAGACAGACCCGCATCGCCCCGCGTTCAGATGAGGCAACAGACACCTACTAGCAAGCTATACCAGCACCACCAGACAGACAAGGGGCGCTCCTGTGAATAAATCGTGGCGCTTGCTCGGTGCTTTTGGATATCATCAGCGGTTTTCTGCGTGGCCTCTACCGATGAAAACCATAGGAATGATTGGCGGCATGAGCTGGGAGTCCACCAGCACGTATTATCGCGAGATCAACGAAGGCATCAAGAACACATTGGGTGGTCTGCATTCAGCGAAGATTGCGCTGTATTCTGTGGATTTTGACGAAATAGAAAAACTACAGCACGCCGACGACTGGGAAGCCACAGCGACAATCCTGACCCGGGCCGCCCAGGCCGTTGAGGCGGGCGGTGCCGATTTTCTGCTGATCTGTACCAACACCATGCATAAGGTTGCCCCGCAGATCGAGGCCGGAATCAACATTCCGCTGATCCACATCGCGGATGCGACTGCAGAGCAACTGCGAACAGACGGCGTCGAGAAAGTCGGATTACTGGGAACCCGCTTCACCATGGAACAGGACTTTTACCGTGATCGCCTGACACAGCGATTCGGTATCGAAGTCCTGACTCCGGAGCAGCCGGATCGCGAATTCGTCCATCAGGTGATTTACGATGAGCTGTGCCTCGGCAAGATTGTAGACAACTCTCGCAGTCAGTATCTGTCTGTTATGGCGAAACTGGCAGAACGTGGCGCTCAGGCGATTATTCTCGGCTGCACAGAAATCGCGCTGCTCGTTCAGCAACAGCACACCTCCATACCGCTTTATGACACGACGCGACTGCACTGCGCGGCAGCCGTGCGCACAGCGACTGCCTGAGAGCCAAAGCCTTGTTAGAGACATTCGCAGTCGCCTTCGCCACTTTTTTCGCCACCATAGGTCCGTTCGACGTTGCTGCGGTCTTTGCCGGCCTGACCGCCTCAGTACCCAGTAAAAGACGTCGTCAGATGGCAGTGCGAGGCACAGCAATTGCCGCTGGTATCCTGGTGTTATTTGCGCTTATCGGCGAAGTGCTGCTTTCCGGCCTGGGCATCTCACTGGCTGCCCTGCGCACAGCAGGCGGCGTTTTGCTGCTGCTGATGGGCATAGACATGGTGTTTGCACGCAACTCTGGCGGCACCTCTACAACCGATGCAGAAGAAGAAGAGGCCCGCGCCAAACAGGACATCTCGGTCTTTCCACTCGCCACGCCTCTGATCGCCGGGCCCGGCGCCATGGGTGCTGCGATTCTCATTATGGCGGATACCGAAGGCGACCTGCTCTTAAAAGCCATTGTGATCGGCAGTATTTTACTGGTCCTGCTCGCCACTCTGGTCATGCTATTGCTGTCAGGTCAGATACACCGGCTGATCGGCAATACCGGCATGCATGTCGTCAGTCGCGTGATGGGTGTTCTGCTGTCAGCACTGGCCGTGCAGTTTGTGTTTGATGGCATCGCCCAGAGCGGCCTGCTGGCTGGCAGCGGAATGAGCGTGTAGACTGAGCGCAGTCCGTCAGCGAACGAGTTGAGAGGTGCTCTATGTCGTCAGAAAAAATCAGCCGTCGTCGTTTTTTGCAAACATCAAGCACCGCCGCAGCATTGTGGATACCCGCCGGCGTGAATGGCTATACCCAACAGGAAATGCTGTCATTCGCCAGCGAAGAGGGTATGCAAAGAGACATCTCCAAATGGGATCTTGATACGCCAAGCCTGTGCCTTGATCTGGATGCACTTGAGGTGAACATTGGCCACATGCAGACAACAGTGGAACGCAACGGCATCGCGAGCCGGCCGCATGCCAAGACTCACAAATGCCCGACCCTTGCGAAGATGCAGCTGCAAAACGGATCAGTCGGTATCTGCACGGCAAAAGTCAGTGAGGCAGAAGTCATGTTCCAGCATGGCATCGGCCCCATCATGATGACGACTACCAATGTAACCGCCACTAAAATCAAGCGCGCCATGGCTCTTCGTGAAGCCAATCCGGAATTCATTCAGGCAACGGACAGCGAGCAGAACGCCAGACTGCTATCGGAGGCGGCCGGCGCCAAGGGGTTAACCGCAGATGTTGTGATCGACGTCGATCCCGGCGGCCACAGAACCGGTATCACACCGGGACAACCGGCACTGGCGCTCGCTCAGCTGATCGACCGGCTGCCCGGACTGCGCTTGCGCGGACTGCTGTGTTACGACGGCGGATCGCAGCACGTCAAAGGGTTTGCTGCCCGACGTCTGCAGACGCTAGAACGACTGATTGCCGCTACCGAGACCTTTGATCTGTTCAACAGAAATGGTCTGAGCACCGAGATTTTTTCGGGCGGAGGTACCGGGAGCTACAACATCGACCATGAAACCCGTGGCCTGACGGACATCCAGGTCGGCAGTTATGTCTTCATGGACGCGCAGTACATGGACATAGGCGGCAAAGACAATGACGCGCAGTACGCCGATTTTGAGCCCGCTCTGACAGTGCTCACCACTGTACTGAACGACCAGTATCCCGGGCGCTGCACAACCGACGCCGGAGCAAAAGCCTGCACGATCAATCGCCCCTGGGCGAGGGTAAAAGGAGAGACCGGAATGAACTACAGCTCCGGCTCAGACGAGTTTGGCACGCTGAGGTATGACGATAACCCGTCGCGCACTTACCGCGTCGGAGACAAAATCGAATTGATCGTGTCTCACTGCGATCCGGTCGTAAACCTTTACGATTCTCTGTATGCAATCCGCGGAGAGCGGGTCGAAGCGATCTGGCCCATTTCGGCGCGCGGCATGTCGGCTTAAAACTTCTCCGTATCAGAGATGCTGACAATCTTTCAATGGCTCAAGTATCCGGCGCAGTAGTCCCGGCGCAGCAGTATGCCGGGCCTTGGACAATCACCGACTCTTGAACCCGATGGTCTGATGCCGGCGCGGCAACCGAATCACAAGAGTCTGGCTCAGACGTCTACATCCTGGACCGAGACCGCTATAATCCCCGACCTCAGTAACATCACTTAGGTTGAAGAAAATTCCGCATGTCTAATCCCAAGGTTGGTTTCGTCTCGCTGGGCTGCCCGAAAGCACTGGTGGATTCCGAACGCATTCTCACTCAGCTGAGAGTTGAAGGCTATGAAGTGTCTCCCAGTTACGAGGAGGCAGATATCGTGGTGGTCAACACCTGTGGATTTATTGACAGCGCCAAACAGGAGTCTCTGGACACCATAGAGGAGGCTATGAAGGCAAACGGTAAGGTGCTGGTCACCGGATGCATGGGTGCCCAAGCGGATCTGATCACCGAAGCTCACCCCGGCGTTCTGGGCATCACCGGTCCCCAGGCCTATGAGCAGGTGGTCAGCCAGGTACATGATCATGTGCCGCCGCCGAGCGATCACGATCCCTTCATCGATCTGGTGCCTCCGCAGGGTATCAAACTCACGCCGCGGCACTATGCGTATCTGAAAATCTCTGAAGGCTGCAATCACAGCTGCAGTTTTTGCATCATCCCCTCAATGCGGGGCAAATTGCGCAGCCGGCCAGTGAATGAGGTGCTCGAAGAAGCCGAGCGACTGGCAGCAGCCGGCGTGCGCGAGTTGCTGGTTATTTCTCAGGATACCAGTGCGTACGGCGTGGATATCAGATACCAGACCGGCTTTTGGCAGGGCCGCCCGGTAAAGGCAAACATGCTGGGGCTCTGCGAGGCCCTGGCCGACTTGGGTATGTGGGTCCGGCTGCACTATGTTTATCCCTATCCCCATGTCGACAAAGTCATTCCCCTCATGGCAGAGGGCAAAATATTGCCTTATCTCGACATTCCTTTTCAGCATGCGAGCCCCCGTATCCTCAAGCTCATGAAACGCCCCGCCGCCTCCGAAAATACCCTGCACCGCATCAACCAGTGGCGACAAATCTGTCCCGATTTGACCATTCGCAGCACCTTCATCGTCGGGTTTCCCGGTGAAACAGAACAGGATTTTGAGGACCTGCTCGATTTTCTGGATGAAGCCCAGCTCGACCGAGTGGGATGCTTTCAATACTCTCCGGTCGACGGTGCCCGGGCAAACTCACTGCCAAACCCGGTCGAAGAGTCAGTCAAACAGGAGCGTTGGGAGCGCTTCATGGAAAAGCAACAACAGATCAGCCGGCATCGGCTGGCGCAAAAAATTGGCAGGCGACTGGAAGTAATCATTGACGAAAAAAATGAAGAAGGATACCTGGCACGATCTTCAGCTGACGCCCCTGAAATCGACGGTGTTGTGTACGTCGAAACCGATAAGGTTCTGAGGGCCGGGGACCGCGTAGCAGTCGAAATTACAGACAGCGACGCATACGATCTTCATGGCAGGACGCTGGAGGCAGGCAAAAAAAAGGGCTGACGAATCAGCCCAAGCCTCTAGGGAAATAAGCCGGGCGGGCGCCCGGCCAGTAGGACAGCTTATTGGGGTATAACGACCTGATCGATGACGTGGATCACTCCGTTATCCGTTTCAATATCAGCGGCAACAACATTGGCGTTGTCTACGCGCACACCATCGGTGGCGTCTACAGACAGCGCTGAGCCCTGCACGCTCTCTACCTCTGTGCTCTGACCAGCAATGTCAGTGCTCATAATTTTGCCCGGCACCACATGATAGGTCAGCACAGCGACCAACTGGTCTTTATTTTCCGGCTTCAGAAGATTTTCGACGGTGCCTTCAGGCAGAGCCGCAAAAGCTTCGTCGGTAGGAGCAAATACTGTAAAAGGGCCTTCGCCTTTCAACACGTCAACCAGGCCGGCGGCCTGTACCGCTGCGACCAGCGTGGAAAAATTGCCTGCCGCTACCGCGGTATCAACGATATCCTGCGCTTTAGCGGGTAAGCTGGTGAATGCAATTGGCATGATGGCGAACAGCGCCAGGGTAATGCGACGTACTTGTGTCATAACAACCTCAATTAAAAACAAGCGGTAAAAAACTAACAGTGCATTGTGTAACGGTCGTTTCTCTCAGACGGATCACAAAAAATTCGTCCGCCTATCCGCCTAAAGAGTCCATGGAGAATTTATTCTTTCATCGCAAAGCAAGGTGAACCGGATGCTCTACCGAAACGTTTTCGGTATTGAGCGCCGGTGTTTAGCCGCTTCTCTGAAAGACAATCAAGCCGGTTAATCGCGACCGTTACGCGCTTTGCGAGATCCAGCATTGCGACATTGGACATTGAGAGCAACGCACAGTTAAGCCCACCAGCCGTAGGCGGCGTCTTATGGTCCCGCACCGCCCGACAATCATCTGACACGAGACTTGCTCAAGGAATGAACATACTGATCACCGGCGCGAGTGGAATGATCGGTTCTGCTCTGCGCACACGATTGACAGAGTCCGGCCATCGGGTGTTCGGGCTGAGTCGTTCTGACGACTCTGCGCCTTTTCACTACGACCCGACGAGTGACTGCGTTCATCTCTCAAAAGACACCGATCTTGATGCTGTAGTCAATTTGGCGGGAGCCAACATCGCAGACAAACGTTGGAACACCAAGCGCAAGGAAGAAATACTCAACAGCCGAGCAAGGCTTACCCGAGCACTGAGCCTGGCTCTGTCTGAGCGTCAAACTCCACCCCACACCCTCCTCTCAGCGTCAGCCATTGGCTTTTATGGCAACCAGTGCACAGCGCCTGCAGATGAGGGCTGCCCGCCCGGGGACGACTTTCTGGCCGAGGTCTCGGTGCACTGGGAAGAGGCGACAGCTGCCGCCACCCATGCCGGTATCCGGACTGTTCTGCTTCGCTTCGGCCTGGTGCTGAACGCTGATGGCGGCGTATTGAAAAATCTGGTCATGCCCGGCGGTCTGGCGGTAGTTGGCCGTCTCGGAAACGGCTCCCACAAGATGAGCTGGATCAGCCTGACAGACGCCGTTGACGTCATGATGGCCTGCCTTAAGAACAGCAACTTCGCCGGCCCTCTCAACGTTGTTGCACCTGAAGTGGTCAGCAATCGCGCGTTTGCCGAAGCACTCAGCAAGGCCAGGCGGCGCCCTGCTCTGCCGCCGATTCCAGCAGCTATTGTCCGCCTGATGTTTGGTGAAATGGCAGATGCAGCCCTGCTCGCCAGCGGGAACATCTGCTCAAACCGCCTGAATGAACTGGGCATCGAGCTGCGCCACAAAGACCTCGACAGCGCACTGTCTCACTGCTTCCCCCCCTGAGTCAGCAGCATTTTTTGCTGGCTGCTGGCTGTTGATGCTTGGTCTGCTTCACACGTTTTACCCTGTTTCGATATGACACTCTCACACGAAATTAGCACCGAAAGTCAGCACACGAAGTAGGCGGGCTGAATGTCGGGCGGCAGCCGCGCCCCGGGTGCCTTCTGGGCTGACGGGAAAGCAAGGCGGACCGCCGTCTATCGGCAGGGACAGATCAGCTCGGTAGCAAGCCTCGACAAAACTCGCTACCCTATCGGTCATACCTCAGCAATCGGGAATGACCATGAAGATCTTCTACCGCGCGCTTTTTCTTCTCTGCTCAGCGAGTCTGCTGCTGCCCGCCGCGTCAGCGCAGCAGAACCTGGCCGCACTCAAGGCTGAGGCCCTCGCGGGTGTCGACAGCCGGACAAAGCTGGTCCAGGAAATCGTTGACAGCCTGTTCTCCTTTTCTGAGCTCGGTTTTCAGGAGTTTGAAACTCAGCGTTATCTGGGGGCAATACTCCGGGCCAATGGTTTTACCGTAGAAAACGGCGTTGCCGATATCCCTTCAGCCTGGTGGGCCAGCTGGGGCAGCGGCGAACCGGTCATCGCGCTGGGCTCTGATGTGGACGGCATTCCGCGCGCCTCGCAAATGCCGGGGGTCGCCTTCCGCCAACCTATGATTGAAGGCGCTCCGGGGCACGGCGAAGGGCACAACTCAGGACAGGCAGTCAATATCGCTGCCGCGCTGGCGATCAAGGACATCATGGAGCGGGAAAACCTGCCCGGCACGATTGTGCTTTGGCCGGGAATCGCTGAAGAACTGCTGGGCACCAAAGCCTGGTATGCCAGAGACGGCCTTTTTGAGGACGTTGACGCCGTGCTGTTTACCCACGTTTCCAACAATCTGACCGTCAGTTGGGGTCAGGCACGGGGCACCGGCCTGGTTTCCGTCGAATATATGTTCGACGGGGTTGCTGCCCATGGCGCCGGCGATCCCTGGGATGGGCGCAGCGCACTGGATGCGGTCGAACTGATGAACATCGCCTGGAATTTCCGTCGCGAGCATCTCCATCCTCTGCAGCGATCTCACTATGTCATCAGCAATGGTGGAGACCAGCCTAACGTCGTGCCTTCCTACGCCAGTGTCTGGTATTTCATCAGGGAAGTCACCGCAGACAATATCCGCAACAACTTCGCCACTCTGCAGCAAATTGCCGAAGGCGCTGCCCTGATGACAGACACAGGCATGTCACGCAAGATAGTCGGCGCAGCCTATCCCCGTCATTTTAACAAGCCGATCGCCCTGGCGATGAATGAGAACATTCAGCAGGTCGGACTGCCGATCTGGTCCGAAGACGATCAGCGCTTTGCAAAAGCGCTGCAGACACTTATGGGAGCCGACGAACCACAAGGGTTGGCGACCGAACTTTCTGGCATAGGAGAGCCTCAGGCAAACCCGGTCTCTGGCGGGTCTGATGATATTGGTGATATTTCCTGGAATGTCCCCACCGTAACTCTGCGTTATCCATCTAATGTACGGGGCTTACAGGGACACCACTGGTCCAGCGCCATGGCAATGGCGACTCCAATTGCGCACAAGGGTGCGATTGCGGGAGCCAAGGTCATCGCGACTACGATGCTGGATATGCTGCTCAGCGATACCCTGCTGGATGAAGCGCAGGCCTATTTTGACGAAGTACAAACTGCCGAGGAAACTTATACGCCGTTCATCGGGCCAGACGACCCGCCCGCGATTGATAAAAACAGCGACATCATGGATGAATTCAGACCGCAGCTTGAAGCGCTGTATTACGACCCTGACGCTTACGATACTTATCTAGATCAACTGGGCATCGACTACCCCCAACTGGAACCGGATGCCATTCGCCGCGGCCAGTAAGCTTACATCAGGCATCAGCTACGTTGCTCAAACGACACCCAACAGCCCCATGGTTACTACGTCATTTTACTGCAGGCACACTGACTGCATGGCTGTTAGTAAATCAAACGATTGCCGCTCAGGAAGCTGAATTCGAGCAGGACCGACTCTCCCTTCCCTTAACATTCGATACGGCAATTCCGGGAGTCAGCAACAGCCAGTCCGGACTCGAACCGGAAGAAATTGACAGGGCGGTCCTCAACCGACTCATGCAGGAAATCGCCAGCGCACCGCAGCGAACAGCCTCGATCATCGGCCTTGAAGCAGAAACGCTTGAACAAATTTTTATCTCTCTGTCAAACGCCAGGAATTTTATCAATATTGACGAGATGCAGAACGTCAAGGCAATGTGTGACACCTGGAATTACTCTGATTTTCAGGGTGACGCGCGCATCAGAGAAGCCCTCAATGCTCATGCGCAGAGAAGACAACACACCCTGACCTTTATTGAAGGCTTTTACCAAAACGTACTCACTGAAATCGAAAGTCTGTTAAGCGCAGCAGAGAAACCGCGTTTTACTCACTATATAAACGATCGTCGCCGCCGAATGGCCGACGCTGGCATCTCAAGCCGGAACATGAACCCTGACGACTTGGCCCGCGGCGCAGAAGCCATTCATTTTTACTGCCGGAACAACCGACCCGACACAGGATAATACGCTATGACCTACCAATGTTTTGACCTGAAAGTCGAAAATCAGATCGCACACATCAGCATGAATCGACCGGAAAAAAGAAACAGCATGATCCCCAGTTTCTGGGCAGAACTGCCCGAACTGGTCAGGGAGATTGAAACGGAACACCAGGCCAGGGTCATCGTGATTTCCTCGACCGGTCCGCATTTCACTTCTGGCATGGACGTTTCCGCTTTCGGAAGCAGCGAGAGCGCGCAATCCGATCCAGATCCCGAGAAGAATGCCCGCCTCAGGGGTCTTCGCTTTTACGACAACGTCAGGTACCTGCAGGAAACTTTCAGCTGCCTGGAAAGAAGCCGGGTACCGGTTCTGGCTGCCGTTCAGGGCGGCGCCATCGGTGCCGGGGTGGATTTGATTACCGCCTGCGACATGCGCTACATGACCGCTGACGCTTTCCTGACAATCTACGAAATCAATATTGGCATGACGGCCGATGTGGGCACTTTCCCCCGCATCACCAACCTGCTGCCAGAAGGCATCGTGAAAGAGCTGGCCTATACCGGCCGACGCATGGGCGCCGAGGAGGCCAAAGCCCGGGGATTAATCAACGACATTTTCCCGACGCAGGACGACATGTTGGAATCAGTGATGAACATTGCAGAACAGATTGCCAGCAAGGCCCCTCTGGCAATCTATGGCAGCAAGCGCATGATCAACTACGCACGGGATCACAGTACAGAGGACGCCCTGGATTATGTTCGCATCTGGAATGCCAGCATGCTGCAGCAGGACGAGATACAGGAATCCATGCGCGCAGCAAAAGAACAGCGCAGCGGGGACTACGTCGACCTGCCCTCCCCGCACAAGAGAATGGCAAACTCTATTGATGAATGAGAGTCAGAGGCAAGCAACAGCAACCCTAGACTTTCAGCAGCACGGAACTTAGTCTTCGAACACTGTCGAGCATGCCCGGGAGCACCCATGATCACACAAGGCCTGAAAAAACCTGTTCCTTTTATCGCAATACCCGTCATCGCGCTGCTCGCCCTGCTGATATCGACAGCCGCGCCAGCGCAGTCGTCCAATGTCACGATCACCCGGCTCCTTGACCGACCGCTGATCGGTCCTGATATTCATCCCAGCATCGGGGAGAACATTCAGGGACCCTCTCTGATCAAAGTACCGGACTGGTTACCCAACAAAATGGGCAACTACTATCTCTACTTCGCGGACCATAAAGGACTCTACATACGACTCGCCTACGCCGATTCAATCACCGGCCCCTGGCAGATCCATGAACCCGGGAGCCTGCAGATCGAGGACTCCTATTTTACGCCTACGCGACCATCGATCTCGGAGGAGAGGCTGAACGAACTGGTTGCAGCGAGACGCGCTACCGGAGTGCAGGTATCCCACGATCTGGCCAAGGAACTCACCGAACCGCATATTGCCTCACCCGATGTTCATGTTGATGAAGCCAATCATCAGATAATTATGTATTTCCATGGCCTCGAAGGGCCCGGTTTTCAGCATTCCCGCGTGGCAACCTCGACAGACGGCATTCACTTTCGTGCACAGGAGGAAAACATAGGGCGCACTTACATGCGTATTTTTCCGTGGCAGGGCATGACCTACGCAATCAGTATGCCGGGGCAGTTCTATCGCTCGGCCGACGGAATGACCGGCTTCGAACAGGGCCCGCTCCTGTTTACCCCGAACATGAGACATTCTGCCGTGATGGTGCGGGAGGAGACGCTCTACGTTTTTTGGACCCGGGTCGGGGATGCACCTGAGTCGATATTGCTGAGCACAATCGACATCAGCGATGACTGGCATCTGTGGCAGGCATCGGATGAGCAAACTTTACTGCGGCCTGAAACTGAATGGGAAGGCGCCAATGCGCCTGTTGAACCAAGCGTCCGGAGTACGGCGTACGGGCAGGTGAATCAGCTCCGCGACCCTGCGCTTTTTGAAGAAGATGGCATTGTCTACCTGCTTTACGCGGTCGCCGGAGAAAGCGGCATTGGCTTAGCCCGGGTCGATTTTGAGTAAACTGTTGCAAGGATCACGCGCATGCTGAAACCCCTCATCGGAATCACCGTTATTTTAACTGTCAGCGCAGCAATCGCTCTGGCCGGGAGCCAGGGTAGCGTGATGATCGGCCCCTACCCTCTGTTTGCTCTGTGTGCCACAGTCGGTTTTCTGCTGCACTGGACTGTCTTCATTCCCTCTTTCATGTTCCAGACAGAGCATTATTTCGATCTGACCGGCGGTCTGTCCTATCTGTCCACAGTCGGTTTGGCCTATGCTGTTCACCCCGGCATGGACAGCCGCGGCATGTTACTGTGCCTGATGGTGGCAGTGTGGTCTGCCCGCCTCGGCACATTCCTGTTCCTCCGGGTGAAGCGAGCCGGCCAGGATCGCCGATTCACTGAAATCAAAAAGAAATTTTTCCGCTATGCCTTTACCTGGACTCTTGGTGGCGCCTGGGTGTTTATCACCATGGCTGCGGCTCTGGCAGCGATCACGTCAGCGCGTCAACTTCCGCTGGACGGGCTTGCCTATCTGGGCGCCCTGATCTGGGCTGTGGGCTTTGGCGTGGAGGTCCTGGCTGATCACCAGAAGACAGTATTCAGGCGCGACCCGACCAATGCGGAAAAATTCATCACCACCGGGCTGTGGGCCAGATCCCGGCACCCTAACTACTTTGGCGAGATTCTGCTGTGGCTGGGCGTTGCGCTGGTCGCCCTGCCGGCTCTCGGTGGCTGGCAGCTCGTCACCATGATCTCGCCGCTGTTCGTGACTTTTCTGCTGATTAAGGTCAGCGGCGTTCGCCTGCTGGAAGACAGTGCCCAGCAGCGCTGGGGAGAGGATCCGGAATACCGGGATTATGTAGCTCGAACCCCTGTTCTTGTACCCAGGCTCACGGGCTGACCCCGGCAATCCCCGTCCGCCATCAGCCTGCTTAAACGACCCCTGCTTTCATCCCGACTGGCTGGCGTCGCCACATGCACTTTTTCAGCTGTATCTCACTGTAGCAGGCGCATCTGTCGCTGGAGCCGCGCGTCGCAGGGGTCGGTGTGGACATGATCATGGCCCGGGGTCCTCGGTTGACAGCGCCGCAGGCAGGCCCAAGCTGCCGAAAATCCGCCAATACCGCGGCATTTCCACCAGCAGCGAACCGGATTGACCCTATAAAAAGTGCTGATGGCTGCTGAAAACATACCTGCAGAGGCAGTGCTTTCTACCTCTACTGATCTGTTTTTATTGTATTTTTTCTCAGTTTCGACAAATTTTTCCTGAATCTGGAAGCCATTCGTCAATCTGACTCCCAATCAATTGTTTCAAAGTGTTTCATAATGGGGCGAAAAGGCTTAACATTGACCGGTTGATGAGAGCCCTCTCTGGCGTTTCGCCGGCTGATCAGCACGACTTGACCGTCCTAGAATCCTAGATGCATATAGTTAGGATGCGTCACGGTCTAACCAGAGGGAAACCCACAATTTTAACTCCAGGAGTAAGAAACGAATGAATTTTCGTAGACACCCAAAAACCTTGCTGGCAGCTGCTATTCTAGCCGCTACCGGGGCGCCTCAGGTCGCCTTCTCGCAAGACAGTGGCGCTGACATCGAAGAAGTCATCGTGACTGGTGCACGTGGCCGTCCACGCACTGTTGCCGATTCACCGGTACCCGTTGACGTGTTCAGTGCAGCAGATATCGAAGCGATCTCGCACACTGATACCAACAACATCCTTCAGACACTGGTCCCATCATTCAACGTTGCTCGTCAGCCGATTTCTGACGGTGCGACCATGATCCGACCTGCCCAGCTTCGCGGTCTGCCGACCGACAAGACGCTGGTCCTGGTCAACAACAAGCGGCGCCACAGAGCGGCACTGGTTTCAATCGGCGGTTCAGGTACTCAGGGACCAGACATTGCAACGATCCCAGCGTCTGCAATCAAGAACGTTGAAGTCCTGCGTGATGGCGCGTCTGCACAATACGGCTCTGACGCCATTGCTGGCGTAATCAACTTCATCCTCAATGACAACAGCGAGGGTGGCAGCCTGACAATCGATACCGGTGAATTCATGGAAGGCGACGGCGCCATGACTACCGTCCAGGGCAACATCGGCTTGCCTCTGGGTGATAGTGGTTTCGTCAGCGTTTCCGGTGAATGGGTTGAAGCAGATCGTACCAACCGCGGCGAGCAGTACTGCCAGTCCTGGTGGTGTGTCGACCCCAACCTGCCCGGCTTCACCGCCCAAAGTGCCGCCAAGCAAGCACAGGCTCAAGATCCCGTCTATCAAGCTGGTACCAAGACTGCAAACGCAGCCGGCATCAGCGAAGTGGTACAGCCATGGGGCCAGCCTCAGACTGACGCGGTCCGTCTTTTCGTAAACGCGGGTTACCAGCTGGACGCCGACACCGAACTCTATGGTTACGGCAACTACTCAGACTCAAGCACTGACGGAAACTTCTTCTATCGATATCCCGGCAACGGCGTTATCGAAGATCTCCGTCGACCTGACGGCTCAATCTACTCACCACTGAGCATCTTCCCAGGAGGCTTCACGCCTCAGTTTGATGGAGATGTCAGCGACTTCTCATTGGTTGGCGGAATGCGAGGTGAGTTGGATAACGGTCTGACTTACGACTTCAGCGGCAGAACCGGTGAAAGTGAGATTGCGTACACCTTATTTAACACGATCAACCCCTCGCTGGGTGACTCGGCCGGTACTGTTCAGACCAGCTTCCGACCAAGTAATCTGATCAACAGCGAAACTCAGTTCCAGGCTGACTTCACTTACGAGTTCGATGCTGGCATGGCAGGCCCTGCGGTCTTCGCCTTCGGCGCGAGCTATATGGATGAAGAATACGAGCTGACCGAGGGCGATCCCGGTTCCTATGTGGCTGGACCTTATGCCCGCCAAGACCCATGGGACCTGTGTAATGCAGATGGAACAACCGCGCCGAATGGTATAAACGCCATCGCAGGCGGTTCTACACTGAATTGTGCTGATCCAAACGATCCCGTTTACACAGCTGTTGGTGTAGGTTCTAACGGTTTCCCCGGAAACAATCCTCAGTTCACCAACATCTTTTCGCGTAATTCGTTCGCGGTATATGGCGAATTGAACGGAGACGTTACTGACAATCTGTACCTGCAAGGCGCAGTAAGGTACGAGAACTACGAAGACTTTGACTCCGAAGTTCTGTTCCAGCTTGCTGGTCGACTGATACTTACTGACAACTGGAACGCGCGAGCCTCTATCGGCACCGGTTTCCGTGCACCTACTCCAGGTCAGCAAGGTACTGTTAACGTATCAACTCGTCTGCCGGACGGTATCCCCATCGCAACAGGTCTGTTCCCCGCGGGTGGTCCTGTGGCACAAGCGCTGGGTGCATCGCCTCTGAAGCCTGAGAAGTCGAATAACT
>VMDC01000010.1 GCA_008081045.1 Gammaproteobacteria bacterium
TGCATATGCTCGCTAGTGATTGGACGCTTGCGCACATTGAAGTTTGAGAGGTCTAGATTCTTTAAGTGATACACGAATGCGGACAGCGTTTTACCGTCTTTAAACGAAGCGCGTAGCGGATTGAAATACTCGTCGTCTTGCTTGTGAATGTCAGAGATCTCAAAAAAGCAGAAGCGTCGGTCGTCGTGTTCCGTGTTAGCAAAGTGTCTGTCGTTCGTTACTGCAATAAGACGATGACAAGACTTGATGCTCCTCGCCGGTTGCATCTTTTCTTCAACGCGAATTGTTGGTTCTGAAACTTTGGATTTGAGAGCAGCGCCAATCTTTTTGTCGCCGGGAAACCACGCTTCATCAAAGCAAACAAAAAACGACCGCTCCATCACTCCAGTAAAGCGACCAACTACTTCGTTGGCGTCTTGAATCATCACTGTCGTATACGGCCAGATGGCTTCCAACAACCGAATGAATGTGCCTTTTCCAGTGCCTTGACCGCCGTAAAGAACGAGCATAATCTGTGGCTTCTCTTCGGGCCGCTGGATGGCGTGAGCAAGATACTTAAGCAGGTATTGATACTTTTCGTCATCGCCGCCCGAGAGAACCTTCAGCAGATAATCGCTAATGATTTCAAAGTCGCCTTCAACAGGTGCAATCGCTTCGGGCCTCCAAAGATTTAAGACGTTATCGGGCGTTCCTTTCGGGTCAAAATCTAGGCCGTTGTACCAAGTTGTACTTGGGTGTGACTCCCAAATTTGAATCGCTCTGTCTATTTCCTTTTGCTCAATGCCAATGTCGGACTGCAAGAGGAATCGCCGCATCTTTCGTTTAATGTCACTCAAACTAATGAACTTAAGCGTATTCGTTGTTGGGTCTCCGTTACCGGTCAGAACATCGCGAACATTAGACATATCCAGAAAGTATGTGCTGCCGGACATATCAATCAGCGCATAGTTTTCAATGAGCAAATCAATCGCTTCTTTGGTTGAATCCAGTATTTCTTCAGCCACGATAGCCTCCTTGCACTGCGAAATGATGCAGAGTGCCAACACCGATACCGCCGTTCGGTTTGAAAGAGGCAACAGTAGAGTTGAAATCACGTTGATTGAATTTGTTAGAGCCACGAGACCAGTCTTCAGCAATCGCTACAGCATCGCTCAGACCAGTTGCCAATATTGAGAAGACAACCTTGAGCCAAGTGTCTCTGTCGGAATCTGGGCTGATATAGGCCAATTTCCTCCGTAGGAGAGCAACCTCGTTCGGGCAATCCATCACGTAACTGGAAACTTTTGCACGTACGGTCGCCTGTTTTGCTGCCTGTTTCTCATCAAGACGCCGGTTCCAGTCGGTAAGCAGGCATTCGGGCATAGGCTGGATACACGTCATATCCAAACCGTTTTCCCACGCATAAACGGTTCCGCTTGGATGAGTGCCAGAAAACTTATCCGCTACAGTCGTACCGTTCTCGTTTTGACACCGATACTCAAACGCCACAACACCATCAACAATCACCTGAAACGTCGTGAGAGGCTCTGTGAGCGTCATAAAATGCTTGCGGCTATTCGGGCGACCAGAAGTGAAAGTCGTCGTGTCAGCGGCCTCTGAGTCAAAGCCCAGGCTCATTAGTATCGGCTGGGCCAGTTCGTAGTTATCAATATCAAGACAGCCAACAGGCGGCTCACAGAATGCGTCAGCCAGTGCTAAGTCAAAGCCTTGGAGCCGGTGATAATTTTCAAACTCAATGACGCAGTTCTCACGCTGATTCCAGTTAGCCAAAGCCGGCTTCTTGGTGCCTTTGAGTAAAGGAATGAAAGCCATCATTGCACTTCCTCCTTGTACTCAACGACATAGCCTTGCTGTATATGCCGCTCGGTCCACTCAGAGGCTTCAAAGTACCTATCAGCGTCGTGTTCGTATGGGCCACGCCAAAACTCTTCATAGGTGAACTCAGAGCCGTCTAGAGGATTGATTGCCGTGAGCGTAAACATTTCCGGTGAACGCGCATCAAACATAAAGCGCCTCCATGAACTGCTTGTACTCTAGGTTTTTGATTTTCTGGTCGTGCTGCGCTATTTCCGCATTTGACCAGCGGGTACGCCTTGGTGTGAGTTTCTTGGGCTTGGGTAGCCGGCCTTCTCGCACCCAGTCCCAGATGGTTTTGCGGGTGACGCCGTAGTGACGTGCTAGCTGTTTGTCATTTGACCAGCCAACACCGTTACGAATATCAGCCAGTGCTTGCTGCATACGCAGTTCGGCACTAGAGACATGCTCAGATGTGTGTGAATCAACCGAAGGAGTCGGAGTCGCCATGTAATTGCCTCTTCAAGTTATGGAACTTGCCGGCAATTGACTCACGAATTTTGAAGTAGAAATCGCAGTTGCGATTTATTTTTTTCCAGTTGCGATTTTAGAAATCGTCTTCAGGTTCAAGGAGGCGTTTCAATGCCTTGTTTGATTCGCTGAATACATCTTCAATAGTACGGTCTTTCAGACCTTTATTGGCGTTTTCAGGAGCGTCTGGGTCGTAATATGTCTGTATTGCTCCCATCAAACCTTTTTGCGTAAATTTCTTTTCTTTCAGAATTTTCAGCAACAGACCAGTGACCCGATAGACGTTTTCAAGTTTACGCTCGCCTTCCTGCTGCTCCGCTCTGTGTTCTTTGTCTTTGGCTTCGCTGTTCTTCCGAGTGACGCTTGCAGTGCTGTAGGCGCGTTCAATTCGCTCACTTGTGGCCTTGGATATTTCAGCATTTTTTACTGCCGTTTCTGCCTCTCGCTTAGCCTGTCTCTCATCGTACTCAAGTACAGCTTCTGCGTGTTCAAGTACGTAATCCGTCAATTTTGTTGGCACATCTAACTGAAGTCGTTGAGCGGCTTGTATCATCTTTACCGGCTCATCCTGACGGCTCATTTGGTAGGCATCCACCGCTCTCTTAAGAATTGCAGCATCGTTTTTGAAATCTTGGATTGGCAGAAGATTCGGCGCGTGTATTGCGTTGTGGATTCCGCCTCTTGGGTCAATGCGATTAATTAGCAAAGCCGTCTCTTCGTATGTCCACGTCGCCATCTTTGACCAATATTTCCAGTCAGCCAGCGATTTTTTACCTTCCAGTATTCGGTAGCATTTTTGATATCGCTGGTCGCGAATCTTTGCAGTGAATTGGTCTATAGCTTCATCCACCCAATCTTGCTCACTCATTTGCTCGCTCTCCTTCGCATTGGAATAACATCCGCTGTGTGGCCTTTCGCTTTGGTTATCCAGTCTTCCCACGCCTTCAGGAGTTTGGCCCGTTCTTCGTAGCAATCACCTTTAGCGTAAGCGGCAGTAACTTTGTCTTTTAAGCTATGTTTCATCGTGATTCTGACTGCGTCGTCAGACCAGCGACCGGCTTCGGGTTCTTGTATCCAAGTACGAAAAGTGCCACGCATACCGTGAGCATCAGCGTTATATCCCAACATTTTTGGAATGCAGGAAACGTACGGGTCTGGGACTTGAGTGCCTTTATCAATAGACCAAATGCGTCCGGATTCTTTCGGGCCAGCCGCTTTCAGTATCTTGATGGCGAGAGGTGTGAGCGGCACGCGATAACTTTGACTGGCTTTGTGTAAGTCCCGTTCGCTCCCGTCAGGTATATGCCAGCACTTATCTTCAATGCTGAAGTCTTCCCATCGTGCTAAACGAGCCTCCGATGGTCTGGATACGGTGAGTATTTGAAGAGCCAATATTGATACTTCTGGCTTTGTCCAAGACGGTGTATCAAGCGCGAATAGCTTCTGCATGAACTCTGGCATCAGGCGCCAATCAACTGACGGATGGTGCTGCTCTTTGTGAACTTTTTTGTATGCTGGAAACGCGACATCTAGCCCGCTTTCCCATCTGGCTGGATTGTTTCCAACTGGACGCAATCCCAGCACTATGCCCAGATTGACGATTTGTTCGCAGTGCCGGATGATTTTCTTAGCTGTCGGAGGAATCTTGGTGTAGATGGGCTTCAGCATGCTGATGAAATGCTCCGGCTCTAGGTCTTTGACCAATATGTCGCCAACATGCGGATTGATGTGGTCAGCAAGGAATTGCTTGAGAGTGCGGACTTGCTTGATTGTCTTCCACTCAGCCGCTTTCTTATCAACGTAAGACTCAGCCAACTCAGCAAATGTCATTTCACCGGCTTTCGCTGCTGCGAGTTCAGACCGCCTGCGCTTCTTCTCTGCTCTTGGGTCAATGCCGTCTGCAATTTGTTCACGCCACGCCATGCCTTTCACTCGCGCTGCTTTCAGAGTGAGAGCCGTTTCGGTTTTTCCGGATGCTTTCTTACGCTGTGTTGATGCTCTGGTCGCATAACTACCAAGGCCGAACTCAACACGTTTACCGTTCAGTATTGCTCGCAGCACCCAAGTTTTCGTGCCAGCGGGTTGCGTGTAGAGGTAAAGTCCCGGACATCCGCCAACAGCAGTCTTATCAACATCCAGCGTGCCGTCAGCTTTGACCTTCGGCTTGATTGCTTTGACCTGTAGTTCAGAGAGCGGTGTTATTTCTTTCGGCATATTTTTCCACCATCTTTTCCACCAAAAATTATGTGTTTTGGCGGAAACGCAGAGTTACGTATCTATACCGAAGTATAGCGTATTATGCTGATATTTATAGAGTATTTGCTACGTGGAGTGTCGGAAGGTTACTGTAATTTGGTGTCCCCGGCAGGGGTCGAACCTGCAACCTACGCCTTAGGAGGGCGTCGCGCTATCCAGTTGTGCCACGGGGACTTACTGCTGAGTATACCGCAAGCACGAAAAATAGCCGATTTTTGTTCCGCCGCAGCGCCTGCACTGAACCCGGGAGCGGCCCTTACAGTGACCTGACTTGCAGTGATGCGGCAGACCCCCTAAAGTCTCGACTTCACTGGAATCCCGGACAACGTGCCATGCCAGCGTTCACCTGGACGTGCAAAACCTTTGATCAGCTCAGCCGCGATGAACTGTATGAGATCCTTCGATTGCGCTCGGCAGTCTTTGTGGTCGAACAGCAGTGCGTCTATCAGGATGTCGATAATTTTGATCAGGCAGCCCATCATGTCATGGGCCTGACCGGGGGGGAGATCACCTGTTACGCGCGACTGCTGGCACCAGACACCAAATACCGGACCGCCTCCATCGGCCGGGTGGTTGCGAACCGGGCTAAGCGCCGCCGAGGCTATGGCAAAGAGCTTATGAGCTTCGCGATTCAGCAGTGCGAAGATCTGTGGCCAGGGCTTGGAATCACCATTTCCGCCCAGCAGTATCTGGAAGGTTTCTATCAGCAGCTTGGGTTTGTTACGGCCAGCTCACCGTATCTGGAAGACGAGATCGCCCACATCAAAATGGTCCGCACCTGAGCTCAATCAGCCTGCCGCAGGCGCTCAACCGCCTCAAACTCAGCAAGCACCTGCGCATTCTGCTCTGGTTTAAGAGCGCTGATTCCCAGTATCGCCAGCGAGGCAAACACGAAGCCCGGCACGATTTCATACAGATCAAAAATGCCGCCCTGAAGGTTTGACCAGAAAACTACCGTCAACGCTCCGGTCAGCATACCAACAATGGCTGCGCGCGCGGTCATCGCCCGCCAGAAGAGTGAAAATACGATGATCGGGCCGAAGGCGGCACCGAAACCGGCCCAGGCATAGCTGACAAGATCCAGCACCCGGCTCTCCCGATCACTGGCAATGATCAGAGCCAGAATCGCGATAACGATGACAGCTGCGCGACTCACGGCCAATAGCTCTCGCTCGCTGGCCTGCGGCCGGATAAAAACCCGATAGATGTCTTCGCTGATCACGCTCGAAGACACCAGCAACTGGGAATCAATGGTGGACATGATTGCCGACAGAATGGCCGCAGTAATGATACCTGCGACCCAGGGATTAAAGAGACTCTGGCTGAGCTCAATGAATACCGTTTCCGGATTCACCAGAGGAGTTTCTGCAAAGTAAGCGATGCCGGCCAAGCCCGTGCTTACCGAACCAAAGAGCACGACAACCATCCACGCCATGGCGAGGCGGCGCGCCGGCAGCAGCTTTTCAGGATTTTCTGCTGCCATGAACCGCGCGAGGATATGGGGTTGTCCGGCATAGCCCAGACCCCAGGAGACCAGAGACAGAAAAGCCAAAACTCCCACGTCTGCAAACAGGGACATACTATCCGGGTTGATGTGCTGCAATTGACCGGATACGTTAGAGAGGCCACCTGACCCTATTACCACTGCCACAGGGGCAATCAGCAGTGCCAGCAGCATCAGAATAGCCTGAATGGCATCGGTCCAGGCCACAGCGAGGAACCCGCCGATGAAGGTGTATGACACGATAATTAAGCCACCTGCCAGCAGCGCCGTGGAGTACTCCAGGCCGAAACTGTTCTCAAACAGGATCGCCCCGCCCACCAGACCAGACGCTGTGTAGAAAGTAAAAAACAGCAGAATCACGCTGGCCGACAGGGTGCGCAGAATGCGGGTCGTATCCTGAAACCGGTTTTCGAAATAATCAGGCAGGGTAAGGGCATTGCCGGCATGCTGACTGTAAAGTCGAAGTCGCTTCGCCACAAACAGCCAGTTCAGATACGCACCAAGGGTCAGCCCGATGCCAATCCACACCTCACTGAGTCCGGACAGGTAAATGGCACCCGGCAATCCCAGCAGCAGCCAGCCACTCATGTCAGAGGCGCCCACACTGAGCGCTGTAACCACCGCACCCAGTTTCCGCCCTCCAAGGATATAGTCCCCGAGATCATGGGTCTGGCGATAGGCTCTGATGCCCAGAAAAAGAATCAGCAGTAGATAGGCAACAAAAGTGACCAACAAAGGGGCATCAAATTCCATACACAGGCTCTTCAGGTCGGCTTGATCAGTGGCAACCAGTTTACTGTAATTTCCCTGTCTTGCGGGGCCGAGTACCCGCAGGTTCGGTGACACTTTACCCGTAAACCCCGAGAACGCACCGGATTTTCAGTTGACATGGATCGTTCGCTTATTTTGTAAAGTTATTACTTTAGTAAAAGATCGATTACCAATATAAAAAGTAAATATTTTACTATTCTCGCCGACCATTAAGTCATCAAACAGACGAGCAACCCCCATGCCCCATCCGAAAACCCAGCAGATCCTGCTACAGCGCTTAAAAACGCGGGGGCCTCAGTCAGTCAAGATACTCTCCAAACAGCTGGATATCACCACCATGGGTGTCCGTCAGCATCTCAACGAACTTGCAGCGCGGGGCCTGGTGACCACAACAGCCGAGAATCACCAGACCAGGGGCCGTCCGGCGCATTACTGGCAGCTGACCGACGCGGGCCACCGGCAATTTCCGGATTCCCACGCCGAAGCCTGCGTGACACTGGTCACCCGCATCCGCGATCAGTTTGGTGACGAGGCTTTGCAGGAAATCATCCGCAGCAATCAGGATGCTGAACTGAGCCGGTATCAAAAAGCACTGGAACAGACAGACAGCGACCTGGCCTCCCAACTCAACAAGCTGGCCGAACTTCGCTCAGAAGAGGGCTTCATGGCCGAGGTTCGCTTGATACCGAACGGCTGGCTGCTCATCCAGAACCACTGCCCTATTTACAATGCCGCGCAATCCAGCCATCACTATTGCCACAGCGAACTGCGCCTCCTGACAACACTGCTTGCCGGCCGGGCCACTGTTGAACGAACGGATTATCTGTTGGACGGTGCGCGCCGCTGCGCCTATAAGGTATCCGCCATCACCGACTGACAGGCAATTGTCTGAACACTAAAGCTTTGCTCTGCGGAGAACCTTTTACCAATCAGAAAATCGGATGTCGAGACATCGATCGCAGCCTAGGATACGACTCAGACGCCGACAGACTGAGAGCCACAGTCAACCCGCCGGGCAAGATTCAGAACAGCGACACAGGTCTGTTATACTGCCTGACTCAGGAAGTTTTCTATGCCAAACACCAACCCGCTCGTTCCACGCCGCTACGAGGCAGAACCCCAGGCCATCTTCAACTACCCGAAATACTGGGCAGAGTGTTTTGGCCCGGCGCCATTCCTCCCCATGTCCAGAGCTGAGATGGATGAACTGGGCTGGGACAGCTGCGACATCATCATTGTCACCGCAGACGCTTACGTTGATCACCCCAGCTTCGGGATGGCAGTCGTCGGACGCCTGCTGGAAGCCCAGGGCTTCCGGGTCGGCATCATCGCCCAACCTGAGTGGGACACGGCCGAGCCTTTCAAACAGCTGGGCAAACCGAATCTTTTCTTCGGCGTCACCGGCGGCAACATGGATTCACTGATCAACCGCTATACCGCAGATCTCAGAATCCGCAGTGATGACGCCTATACTCCCAATGCGGAGGCCGGCAAAAGGCCAGATCGCTCGGTGATCGTTTACAGCCAGAGGTGCCGCGAGGCCTATTATGAGACACCCATCGTTATCGGCGGCATCGAAGCAAGCCTCCGACGCATTGCGCAGTACGACTACTGGAGCGACAAAGTCCGGCGCTCGATCCTCATTGACTCCAATGCTGACATCCTGCTCTATGGCAATGCAGAGAGAGCGCTTGTCGATCTGGCAACAGAATTGGCCGCTGGAAAATCAATCGAGGATTGCTGGGACATGCGCGGCACTGCAAAGGTCTGCGACCGTCCACCTGAAGGATGGACCGAGATAGATTCAACCCGAATCGACTGGCCGGCTAAAATCGACAAACTACCCAACCCCTACGAGTACCAGCACAGCAAGCAGGAACTGAATGACGAGCGCAGTACGCAAAGCGACCGCGAAGAGGCAGCACCCGTCAAGATTATCCCACTACCTCTGCAGCGCCAGACTGAATTCGACAAGTCCACCAGCTACATCAGACTGCCCTCATTTAATAAAGTGACAAATGACCCTGTACTTTATGCTCATGCATCCAGAGTGCTTCACCAGGAAGCTAATCCATACAATGCCCGACCCCTGGTGCAAAAACATGGAACCAAGGATATCTGGGTCAACCCTCCTCCCATTCCTCTGGAAACTGAGGAGATGGACTGGGTGTTTGACTTGCCGTTTCAACGGCGTCCCCACCCGAGTTACGGCGACGCAAGAATTCCAGCGTACGACATGATCAAAACCTCCGTGAATATCATGCGTGGTTGCTTTGGCGGCTGTACTTTCTGCTCAATTACTGAACACGAAGGCAGAATCATTCAGAGTCGTTCAGAAGACAGTATTCTCAGGGAGATTGAGAAAATCAGAGACCAGGTACCGGGCTTTACAGGGACGATTTCTGACCTCGGCGGCCCCACCGCAAACATGTACAAGCTTAACTGCAAGTCGCCTGCGATCCAGAGAAGCTGCAAGCGGCTGTCATGTGTCTATCCGAACATCTGCAAGCATCTTAATACGGACCACAGCCCAACCACTCGACTCTATCGGAAAGCTCGGGCGATTGATGGCGTGAAGCGCATCGCGATTGCTTCAGGTCTGCGATATGACCTGGCGCTCAGAGATCCGGAATATATTCAGGAATTGGTGACTCATCATGTGGGCGGCTATCTTAAGATCGCGCCAGAACACAGCGAGGACAAAACCCTCTCGAAGATGATGAAGCCGGGCATTTCTGCCTACGATGAATTCAAGCGCCTGTTTGACCTTTATTCAAAAAAAGCCGGCAAGAAGCAATACCTGATCCCCTATTTCATCGCCGCCCATCCGGGATGCGATGAAGAGGACATGCTGAACTTAAGCCTGTGGCTGAAGAACCACAATTTCAAACCAGATCAGGTTCAGACTTTTTACCCTTCCCCCATGGCGCTCGCTACTGCCATGTACTACTCGGAGAGAAACCCGCTGCAGAAACTTCGCTACAAGGGCGACAAACTCAGCGTCAGCAAAGACATGGAGCAGCGGCGGCTACAAAAAGCCTACCTGCGTTATCATGATGAGAAAAACTGGCCGCTGTTGCGGGAATCGCTTAAACGGCTCGGAAGAGAAGAATTGATCGGCACAGGAAAAAACAGTCTCATCCCACCGGCCAAGAAACCCAGAGCAAAGGCACCGGCCCGCCGTCGTCGTTAGCAGGCGTCATCAGCGCAACAATTTGCCCGCAATGATTGCCCGCATGCTGTCTATCACTGAGCCGAAGCTTCGGACCGCTTGGCCTTTGGCTCGCTTCATGAATGACTCATTGCCGGGCGTAATCCCGAAGCGCGACTCAGCGGGCTATTCAGTCCCGCCGGCCTTTTATCTTGTGCTCAATATTGGTGAGAATTCCTCGAAGAATATTCATTTCCATCGCATCAATCCGGACCCTGCCGAACAGTCTGCGCATTCGCTGCATGAGCTGGCGTGGATTGTCCGGATCATGAAAGTCTATCTCTACCAGCACCCGCTCAAGGTGTTCATAGAAATATTCTACCTGCTCGACCGTCGCTCTCTCCTGATCCCAGTACTCGTCCTCTGCCTTATCGTCTGCGTCTTCATTCCTGAGCACCGCTCTTCTGATTTCATAGCAGAGCACCATCACCGCGGCTGCCAGATTCAGGGAGCTGTATTCGGGGCTCGCCGGGATCTGTACGTGAAAATGGCAAAGCTGTAGCTCCTCGTTATTGAGCCCGGAGTCTTCTCTGCCAAACACCAGCGCCACCGGAGCAGACTGACTCTCCTTAACAAGTTTCGCCGCGCTTTGCTCCGGTGTCAGCATAGGCCACGGCAGACTTCTGGACCTGGCACTGCTGCCGATCACTAAAGCGCAATCGGCAATTGCCTCGCCCAGAGTATTCACCACCTCTGCCTGCTCCAGCACATCAAGCGCGGATGCAGCTCTGCCCACCGCGACGCCACTGGGAAACTCCACCGGATTAACCAGAGCCAGGCGGCTTAAACCCATGTTCTTCATCGCGCGCGCCGTTGCGCCGATGTTGCCGGGATGTGAGGTATTGACCAGAACAATTTTGATATGAGGGAGTGTATTCATGAGGCTTGAGTGTCTACAAGGAGGCCAGAGTATAACAGCAACGGGGATTAACACCGCGAATCGATAACCTGCTATCATCCCGCGCCTCACGGGGTCTTGGCCTTAACTCAAGAACGCGACAGCAGGAATTTCCATGCATCCACTCGTAAACATTGCCCTTCGCGCAGGTCGCGACGCAGCGGGTGTACTCGCGCAGCAAAGCGAGCGCCTGGACCGCATCCGCGTGGTCGAAACTGAAGCAGGTCAGCAAGTCACTTCAGTGGAGGCTGACTCGGACAAATCGTTGCTCTATCACATCCGCGCTGCGTACCCGAATCACCACGTCAACTCCCGCGTCTCCGGAGAGCACCCCGGCAAGCCCGGAGAACCCACCTGGCATCTGGATCCGGCCATTGGCATGGACAACCTGTTATACGGTTTCCCGGCGTTCGGGGTTGCGGTAGCCATCGAAATTAACAATAAAATAAACCATGCCGCAGTACTTTTTCCTGTTCTCCAGGAAGAATTCACCGCGAGCAGGGGTAGCGGCGCTCAATTGAACGCCAGACGACTACGTGTCCGGACCGGAGATGAACTGAAGAACGCACTGATCGGCGTAAACCCCGCGGATCTCGATGCTGCCCTGCTCACCGCTCTGATTCGAGAATTAATCGGCAAAGAAGGCCAATTCCGGGCACTAGGGGATACCACCCTCGACATACTGCAGGTCGCTGCAGGCCGCTACAGTGGTGGCTGGGGTAGAGCCTCTTCCGGGCCGGGACTGCAAGCGGCCCTGCTCGTTCTCCAGGAGGCCGGAGGACTCGCTGGCACACATACCGGCAGACCTTCGCCGGGTGCAGACGATGAATTGCTGTTCGCCAATCCAAAATTGCTGAAGCAGCTGTTGAAACTACGCAGCCAATTTAACTGATCTCGCTGCACCCCTGAACGAAAACGCGACCGCGACCCGGCAGACTCCCGGCAAAGCGGCACATTTGTCGCCTGCACGGCAGCAAATCCGTGTATGCTTGTCAGCACGAGCGGATCATCCGATATCTGCCACCTCAAGGGAATGCGCGCCATTCAATGAACCGGAAGTCCGACAGCCGCAACAATCTGGTCGAAGATTCTATTCGACAGTCCCTGATCCGGATGACGCTGCCCATGATCGTCGGCATGTTCATGCTGTTTACCTTCAGCCTGGTCGACACCTGGTTCATCAGCTTCCTCGGCACTGACTCACTCACCGCAATCAGCTTTACCTTTCCAGTCACATTTACGGTGACCAGTCTGGCGATCGGTCTGGGGATCGGCGCCGCCGCGGTTGTCGGCAAGTGCCTCGGCAGTTCAGCGTTTGAAGCTGCAAAACAGGCAGCCACGGTAATCAATTACCTCTCGTTCGGGCTGGCTGCCGTACTTGCCACCTGCCTGTGGTGGTTCATGGAGCCCATTTTCGCACTCATGGGTGCCGACCCGGCGCTGTTCAGTGCAATCAGCGCCTACATGAACGTCTGGTTTCCCGGCAGCGTCCTCGTTGTCTGCATCATGTCCGGCAACAGTGTCTTGCGGGCCTGCGGAGACACCAAAACCCCCAGCATACTGATGGCGGCTGCCGGGCTACTGAATGCCGTGCTTGATCCCTTTCTGATATTCGGACTGGGACCATTTCCTGAACTGGGTATCGCCGGCGCAGCCTGGGCGACGGTGATTGCCTGGTCAGTTGGCTTCGTTTACCTGATGCACCTTCTCGTCATCCAGCGGGAGCTGGTTTCCGCCAGCTTGCCCTCTCTGGAGGCCTTCCGGCAATCTGGCCGCGATATGCTCCGAATCGGTATTCCTGCTGCCGGCGCCAACATGATGACGCCGCTGGCGAGTGGCGTCATGACAGCAATCGCGGCGGGCTTCGGTGGCAATGCGGTAGCCGCCTATGGCGTTGGTGCGCGTCTTGAACCCATGGCAACCCTGCTGGTTTTGGCCATGTCTTCATCGCTACCGCCGCTCATCAGTCAGAATTACGGCGCCGGGCGCCTGGACAGGGTCAGGGAAGCTTACGATCTGGCGATCCGCTTCATCTGCTTGTGGCAGCTGGGGATCTACCTGCTTTTGGCCTTCACCGCGCCACTGCTTGCTTCTGTGTTTTCTCAGGATAACGAGGTAATCGGAGCAATCACGCTGTTTTTGTGGATTCTGCCGCTCGGATACGGCCTGCAAGGCATCATCATTCTGACCAATTCAAGCCTTAATGCCCTGCATAAACCCGCCTCTGCGCTGTATCTCAGTGTCGCGCGGTTCTTTGTCTTCTATGTGCCCTTAGCCTGGGCCGGCAGCCGGCACTTCGGATTGGAGGGGTTCTTTGCGGGAGCGGTCATGGGCAATTTGATGATGGCCGCTATCTCATGGCAGACGTTCAATCGAGCACTCGCGTCAGAGCAGCGGCTACAGGGCGCCGGCTCACCGACCTGAACTATCTGCCAAAAAAGTTGATCACGGTTTTGACAAAACCCTTCGACTGGGTCGTCGGCGGCATGTCCACCGGCAGAGGCTCTTCTTCGGACACCGAGTTCTCTTCAACGAGAGAGAAGCTCTTATCCTCAACGCTCGCTTCACCCTGTTCGCCTTCGGAGTCGGAGTATGTCAGGCGATTATTCTTTTCCTGAAACTCCAGCATTTCCATACAGATTTCGTTGTACTCATCGGCGGTGAGGAGTTCAGGGCGCTCTTTCATGTTAAGCGTGAACTGCCTGTCATTTGCCGCTGACAGGTAGTGCAGATTCTTTTTGGTTTCCAGCAACAACCCTTCTTTTTTGGCAATGTTGTACAGGGGCGTTCCGCGCAGCGGAATGTACGGGAAAAAGAAAAAATGCTCCGGCGCGATGCGCTGGTTGAGCTTGAGGGTTTCGCGCATGTTGGCAGCCGTTTCAAGCGGGGCACCGACGATGTTAAAGGTCAGCCTGTTGATGCCGGCTTTCTTGCAGTTGTCCGCCGCATCGATGATTTGCTGATTTTTCATTTTCCGGCCGAGCATGTTGGCCCGATACTCTTCATCACCGCTCTCGATACCAAACCAGATCGTGTGACACCCGGCCTCGGCAGCAGTCTGGCAAAACTCCTCGTTCATCACCTCCACGCGGGAGTTGATAGAAAACGGAAGACCGATGCGCTCTTTGTAAATTTCGAGGAACGCTCTGACGAATTTCAAATTCGACAAAAACAGCTCATCCCAGAATTCGAAATAGCCGACATCGTATTCATCACGCAGACGCTCCAGCTCCGCCACCATGGCCTCCGGCTCATACTTGCGCAGAAATTCCTTCTTAGAGCGCCACCCTTCCAGAATTGGCGTGTTGCAGCAGTAGGTGCAGCGATAGGGGCAGCCACGACCGGTCATAACCGGCAACACCAGTTTCCCCTTGGGACCAAAAATGGAAGAATTTACATCCTTGAACCCGTCTTCTTTGGAAAATACATCGTAATCCGGAAAAGGCAGCGCCTTGAGATCACCGATCTGATGCGCTTCAGTCTGATAGACTTCGCCATCCACCAGTTTTTCCCACATACCGTCTGCGGGGCCGTCTTTGAGCCCCCGCAGGTGCTGCACAATATTACCGATCGCGTACTCACCGTCACCAACACAGATGTAGTCAACGTTCGGGTTTGCAATCGTCTGTTCCTGCGACAGCATGGCCTGGTAACCACCAATGCAGATCGGCAAGCCCGGCATCAGCTTCTTGATCTCCTCGAAATAAGGCTCCATCGGATACCAGTGGGGGCTCATGATGGAGAACGCCATCAGATCCGCGTCCAGTGCTTTAATGGTTTTCGCGTAATTTTCCGGAGAGTATTGCTCAGCATCCCTGAGTATTAATACCGGTTCAAGAAGCACCTCCACCCAGGGGAACTCCTGTTTCAGATAGGCTGACATACTCGCAATCGGCATGGCGATTTCGTTGCCATCCGGTGAGTAGAAGGAGAATACCAGCCGAAGCGTCTCGTTCTTAACAGAGCCGAAATACCGTGACCGATCCTGCGGATACGGCAACCGTTCGGAGCTTGCTGCGATGACGTCAACTTTTGAATTCATACTGCGAACCTGCTGCGGATTAGGGGCATCGCGCCGACGGATTGGGACTACGCGGCTGTTCAGCCGGCGAAATGAACGCCGACACGCATCTTATCGGCGGCGAGGTGACAAAGTATACCATCGTTTATATGTCACATGCATGACAGCGAGCGACCCATTTCCTTTACATTTCGCGGGGTTGGAAACCCCGATCAGCGCTTTGTTTCCTCTCTCTGTCGCTTTCCTATATCCTCTTGGCCTGAACCAGCCCGACCCGTCTCAGCAGACTGCCCCGCCGGAGAAACCACGTGAATGCGCTAGAGGCTCTACAGTACCGTACGTCGTCACCGCGACTCATGGATCCCGAACCGACCTCGGATCAATTAGACCATCTGTTCAGGGCAGCGGTCAGGGCCGCCGATCACGGCCTGCTCCGGCCCTGGCGCTTTCTGACCATCCGAGGACAGGCCCGCAGTCGGTTGGGCGATCTGTTGGTCGCCGCAGCCAGGCAGGAAAACCCTGAGATCAGCGCCGCTCAGGTTGACAAGCTCGCGGCCAAGCCGCTCCGCGCGCCGCTCATTGTCGTGACTGTTGCTAGCCCGAAACCACATCCGAAAGTTCCGGAATCCGAGCAGACTCTGTCAGCGGCGGCAGCGACCCAGAATATGATTAATGCCGCCTTCGCTCTGGATCTGGGCGTGATGTGGAGAACCGGCTCGCCGGCATACCAAAGCATTGTCATGCGCGGGCTGGGGCTGGAAGCAAATGAGAAAATCGTCGGGTTCCTCTACCTTGGTACCAAAACCGGGCCGGAGAAGCCGCGGCCGGACACCAGCTACTCGGACCTTGTTAGCGAATGGGGTCAGGATGGCTAGCCGCAGTGTCGACATGCAATGCTGGAAATGCGGCGCAGAACTGAAAAATCTGCTGCTGCCATTTTCAAGATATGAAGAATGCAGCAAGTGCCGCGCTGACCTACACGCATGCCTTGGCTGCCGGCATTATGACCCCGCGGCGGCGGACGCCTGCCGCGAAGACAGGGCCGATTTCACCCTCGATAAAGATAAAGCGAACTTTTGCGACTTCTTCACGGTGCACACAAAAGCCTACAAACCCCGGGACACTGCCGCCGCCCAAAAAGCCCGGGCGGCACTGGCTGAAATGTTCGGAGAAGACCTCCCGGCCGACGAGGTGGATTCCGGTCTGACGGATCAGACGGAAGCGGATCGGGCGCTGGCTGAGCTTAAAAAACTGTTCGGGGAGGATGAATAAGCCATGCGCACCACGGTCTTTTCAACCCCTGTACTGACCCCTTTTCTCAGACTGCTGTCCCGGATCATTCTCAAGCTGATCGGCTGGTCGACTCGCGGCGAACCCCTGCCCCACCAGCGCTGCGTCTTAATCGGCGCTCCTCATACCAGTAACTGGGACTTTCCCCTGATGCTGATGGTGGTACTCAAACTCGAGCTGAGGGTATTCTGGATGGGTAAACACACCCTGTTCCCTTTCCCGTTTGGTTGGCTCATGAAATGGCTCGGAGGTATTCCCATCGACCGGTCCGCTTCCCATAACATGGTCAACGAAACCGTCCGCCAATATGCGGAAAACGATGAACTGGTTGTGCTGATTCCACCGGAAGGAACACGCAGCAAGGTCAAGCAGTGGAAGAGTGGTTTCTATCACATAGCCAATAATGCACAGGTTCCGATTCTGCTGGGCTATGTCGATGCCGGCAAGAAAGAAGCCGGGTTTGCAGATTTCTATACGCCAAGCGGAGACTTCGACAGGGACATGGCAGAAATCAGGGCATTCTACGCCAATAAAACCGGCTTAATCGCAAAAAACAGCTGATTCAGACCGATTTATCGACGATGATTCAGGCACAGTAGCAGATTCTCAAAAATATGCTCTGCATACTCTTCCATGCTGACTTCCTGAAGCTTAAATTTCCATTGCTTCAAGTGCCATTGCTGAAGCTGAGCGGTAATCGATGCCGCGAGCAGTTCCGGCTTTTCGCAGGAGAACTGGCCCTGTTTCATGCCAGCTCGGATGGCATCCACTAAAAGGCTGTCAAATCGCAACTCAAGATCCAGTGCCTGCTGTTGCTGCTCCCGATCGAGCCCTTTCAGCTCCATATAACAAAAGTAGTACCAGGGATTCAGAATCTGAATCATGAACACCTCACCGCAAATGATTGCGCGCAGACGAGCGATCGGATCAAGGTCCTCGTTGACCAGCTCGCCGATAACCTGATCGATGTAGGTGCGCAACACCCCTTCAATGACCGAAGCTAACTCATTTTTGCTGCCGATGTAGGCGTACAGCCCTCCCATGCTGATCCCTGTTTCCCGACTGAGATCTCGCAAACTCATTGCCTGAAAACCTTTCGAATTCGCCAGCCTGAACGTGGCTTCAAAGATCTTTTGCAAATTGGCAACCGCAACTTTAGGGCTTTTGATTTGCATCTTTTCCTGATGCATCGAAAACACAGTCGCCCAGAAAGCTTCACCCTCGAGGGTCCATGCCCTTTTGAATGCAGCTATGGTGGTTTCCTGCGGCCAGTCTGCCATCGTTACCCCGTCTTCGATTTTCTACAGGTGGCCGCGTTCAGGTTCATCGGGTCAGCCCTGAAGCCTGAAAGCTGATCTGAGAATTCAACCGAGCCGTCATACAAATCATTACCCGCAAAGACTGCATCACTCATAACCAGTAGGACACCACGGCGCTGCATCCCGCAATCCCGCACAGAATAAGGGAAGCTGTCCTCAGTCGCTGATGAGAAATCAGGCGCAAGGTTTTCATGGCGACCCAGTAACCGAGCAATGTTGCCGGAATTAAAGGCAATGAAATCTGGATGTGCGGCCAAGCGAAGCGACCAACGGTTGACAGCATCGCCAGCGACATCAGACAGCTGACGATGAAAAAAGCCGCGAGGTTCGCACGGATGAAGTCATTTTCTTCATGCTGCAGCACCAGCGCCATCGGCGGTCCGCCAATTGAGGAGCTGGTCCCCATAAATCCCGAAAGAAATCCGGCAGAAAACATGGCGGGCGCAGTGGGTCGCAACATGATATTCGCCAGGCTGAGACCGACAGCAACAATCACAGAAAGCCCCAGCCACAGAGCAAGCGAGCGCTGGTCAATCCACAGCAACAGAAAACCCCCGGCCACTGTCCCCGGAATGCGACCGAGGATGGCAAATTTCAAACCGGCAAACGATATGGATTTCCAGAACTTCGCTGCATTGGCAACAGACAGAGTCAAGGCGCAAATTGTGATCGGCGCAGGTACGTACAGAGGGTCGATGAAGTACAACAACGGCGCAGCAATGATCGCCAGACCGAAGCCAATGGAGCTCTGCACATAAGAGCCAACAAAAATCACCAGTACAGCAGTTAAGAGTTCCACTTAGTTACCTGAGTTACTTGACGCCAGTATTCACAGTCGATTCGACGCGGCGGATGATAACCGCCCTTGACTGTGGGCTCCAGTATTACGGGCTGAGAGAATCTCTCATCACAGCCAGCCAGGCATTGGCCAGCTGCGCAGACTCACTTACAATCAACCACTGAAGCGCTCGCTCACAGGGTGAGCCGAGCCCATGATTTAAGCACCAGCAACCGGATCGCTCAGACGAGGACGTGCCCTATGAAAACCCGTGCCGCTATCGCTTTTGCTGCAGGAGACGCTCTGGAGATAGCAGAAGTAGATCTGGAAGGGCCTAAAGCCGGCGAGGTGCTGGTCGAGATCAAAGCCACAGGCGTTTGCCATACCGATGCCTTCACGCTCTCCGGAGACGATCCGGAAGGCGCTTTTCCCGCCATCCTGGGACATGAAGGCGCCGGCATCGTGGTTGAAGTCGGCAGCGGCGTGAGTTCGTTGAAGCCGGGCGATGCCGTGATTCCCCTTTACACCCCGGAGTGCCGGCAATGCGACTTCTGCCTGCACCCCAAGACCAATTTATGCCAGTCTATCCGTGCCACCCAGGGTCAGGGCCTGATGCCGGACGGGACCAGCCGGTTTTCACTGGACGGTCAGCCCATTCTGCATTACATGGGCTGCTCGACCTTCTCCAATTACACCGTCCTGCCAGAGATTGCCTTGGCGAAAATTCGGCAAGATGCCCCGTTTGATAAGGTGTGCTATATCGGCTGCGGAGTCACAACCGGCGTTGGCGCCGTCGCCTTCGATGCCAAGGTAGAACCCGGCAGCACCGTCGCAGTGTTCGGTTTAGGCGGTATCGGTCTCAACGTCATTCAAGGCGCCCGCATGGTGGGTGCAGACCGGATCATCGGAATAGACATCAATCCGCAGCGCGAAAGCCTTGGGCGGAAGTTCGGCATGACTGACTTCATTGACCCCGCTGCCGTCAAAAACGTTACCGAAGCAATCATCGATCTGACTGGTGGCGGCGTTGATTACTCTTTCGAATGCATTGGCAACGTCCACACCATGCGACAGGCTCTCGAATGCTGTCACAAAGGCTGGGGCGAGTCTTTCATCATCGGTGTAGCCGGCGCAGGGCAGGAAATCGCGACCCGACCGTTCCAACTGGTCACCGGCAGAAGCTGGCGCGGTACGGCTTTTGGTGGTGCACGGGGACGCACTGACGTACCGAAGATTGTGGATTGGTACATGGATGGCAAAATCGACATCGATCCGCTGATTACCCACACAATGCCATTAGAAGACATCAATCAGGCGTTTGATCTGATGCATGCTGGCGAGAGCATCCGGTCAGTGGTGATTTACTAGCTTTGCCATACGCTAAAGTCACAACAGCAGAAGGACAGTTTGATGAAATATCTCCACACGATGGTCAGAGTGAGTGACCTGGACAGCTCACTGGATTTTTACTGCAACACGCTTGGCCTGAAAGAGCTGCGTCGATATGACAGTGAGCAGGGGCGTTTTACTTTGGTTTTTCTCGCCGCCCCCGGTGATGAAACGGCTCAGGTAGAACTGACTTATAACTGGGAACTTGAAGACTATGGGGAAGGCCGCAATTTCGGCCATCTGGCCTATGCTGTGGAAGACATTTACGCACTCTGTCAGCGTCTCTTAGACCACGGTGTCACGATCAATCGTCCTCCTCGCGACGGTCGCATGGCATTTGTCAGATCCCCCGACAATATCTCCATTGAATTACTGCAGCAGGGAGAACCTCTGCCCCCTGCTGAACCCTGGCTATCCATGGAAAACTCAGGGCACTGGTGATACCCGGCTTGAGCTGCACCAGCGCGTCATTTAACATACCGACCCGTTAAACGCTCACCGACTCACGCATCTCTTTGCGCGTCTGCCGGGCGGCCAGACCCCATAACCTCACTTGGATTAACCACGATGCAGTTACTCGACGGAACCGCCTGTTCTCAACAAATACGCCAGGAGATCGCCCTGGAGGTCGAAGCCATCGTAGCCGCCGGCAAGCGCCCTCCTCATCTGGCAGCTGTGCTCGTCGGTGATGATGGCGCCAGTCAGAACTATGTTGGCATGAAAGTCCGCGATTGTGAGGAAGTGGGTTTCGGCTCAACAACGGTCAGGATGAAGGCGAGTACAACCGAGGCGGAGTTGCTGGCAAAAATCGACGAACTCAACAGCAATGACGCTATTGACGGGTTTATTGTGCAACTGCCACTGCCCTCACAGATTAACGAAAATAACGTGATCCTGGCGATCGATCCAAAGAAGGACGTCGATGGGTTCTGCCCGGAAAATGTCGGCAACCTCAGCCTCGGGCTACCGACGTTTGTCTCGGCCACACCCAACGGCATCATGGAACTACTCAGACGCTATGAGATTGAAACCGAAGGAAAGCACTGCGTGGTGCTGGGCCGCAGCAACATCGTCGGCACGCCCATCGCAGTGCTGATGTCGCGCAACACCAACCCCGGCAACGCAACGGTCACCCTTGCGCACAGCAGGACGAAAAACCTCAAGGCACTGTGTGCCAGCGCAGACATCCTGATCGTGGCCATCGGCAGAACTGAATTTGTCACTGCCGATATGGTCAAGGACGGCGCAGTCGTGATCGACGTGGGCCAGACCCGGGTACCGGACAACACACGCAAATCCGGGTTCCGCAATGTCGGTGATGTCGACTTTGAACAGGTTAAGGACAAATGTTCATATATCACCTTTGTTACCGGAGGTGTCGGCCCGATGACTCGCGCCTCCTTACTTCAGAACACCCTTAAAGCGTACCAACGCAGATAGAGACTCCAGCATGTTCCAATCACTCCAGTCGCTTCCACCGGATCCTATTCTTGGCCTGTCAGCTGCCTACCGCGCCGACACTAACCCTTCTAAAGTCGACCTGGGCGTAGGCATCTACAAAGATGCCAACGGCAGGACACCGGTGATGCGCGCGGTGAAAAGAGCGGAAGAAATTCTGGTTGCCTCACAGGACAGCAAGGCCTATGTCGCCCCTACTGGTGCTGCCGGGTACAATGAGATAGTTGCCAGCCTGCTGCTGGGTAACACGCTCAAGCAATCGCTCGCCGATCGCCGGGTCACCGTACAAACTCCCGGCGGTTGCGGCGGACTTCGCATTGCCGCCGAGTTCATTCGTCAGGCCAATCCGGATGCAACTGTCTGGGTGAGTGATCCGACCTGGGCGAACCACATCCCTCTGCTTGGCTCAGCCGGACTTCAATTCAAGCAATATCCGTATTATGACTATGACACCCACGCTGTTAAGTTTGACGAAATGCTGGAGTGCCTGCGTCAGATACCGAAAGGTGATCTGGTGTTGCTGCACGGGTGTTGCCACAATCCAAGCGGAGCTGACCTGACCATCGAGCAGTGGCAGGCGGTGAAAGAAGCGGCACTGGCTCGGGGTTTTACGGTATTCATAGATCTCGCCTATCAGGGTCTGGGGGACGGCCTCGATGCGGATGTATATGGCGTCAGGCTACTCGCAGAGTCTTTGCCAGAACTGATCGTCGTGAGTTCCTGCTCTAAAAATTTTGGTCTTTATCGCGAACGCACCGGAGCGCTCACGCTTATCTGCGAGACCGCTGAAGCCACTGCAGCAGCAACCACACTGCTCGCAGCTGCGGCGCGGGCCAATTACTCCATGCCACCGGATCATGGCGCAGCCATCGTGCAGACCATCATGGAAAGCCCTGAACTCAGCAGCGACTGGGACGCTGAACTCAAGGAAATACGCGACCGGATCAACAGCCTGCGCGCGCTGCTGGTCGCAAGACTCCAGAGCGCCGGAGTTGACCGGGACTTCAGCTTCATCGAGCAAGAGAAAGGCATGTTCTCATTTCTGGGCGTCAACAAAGACCAGATCCAGACTTTGATCCAGCAGTACAGTATCTATCTGGTAGGTTCCAGCCGGATCAATATTGCCAGCATTAATGACGATAACATTGACTATCTGGTTGAAAGTATAAAAGCGGTTCTCTGAGTCACTGACCTGATTTCAGAACATCTGTGGCAGCCCGGATGGCTGAGCGCTCAACCGTTCGTTGAGGCCGGACGCAATCGCCTGCGCAGTCAGACTGCTCGCGACTTTAGCGGGCCGCGGATGGCTTCGGCAAATGCCCGCAGGACCGTCTCAGTTGTCGTCCAGCTGATGCAGGCGTCGGTAACTGAGACGCCCGGGCGGATTTCTGCCAGATCATCAGGGATCGGCTGATTGCCCTCTTCCAGATTGCTTTCAAGCATCACGCCGATGATGGAACGGTTGCCCTGGCCGATCTGCTCGGCAACAGAGTCGAGCACCTCCCGCTGTCTGGCCGGGTCTTTCTGTGAGTTCCCGTGACTACAATCAATCATGAGATTTTCAGCGTGACCGGCTTTGCGCAGCTCAGCCTCACATTGCGCCACAAATTCCGGCTGATAGTTAGGGGCCTTTCCACCGCGCAGAATGACATGGCAATGCGGATTGCCTTCTGTGCGGAATACTGCAACGCGCCCCTCACCGGTGACGCTGATAAAACTGTGGTTTGCTGATGCTGATCGAATGCCGTTGATCGCCACCGAAAGATCACCGTCTACGTTATTCTTAAAGCCGATAGCCGAGGAGATACCGCTGGCCAGCTTGCGATGGGTGGGCGACTCCGTTGTCCGGGCACCGATTGCTGTCCAGCTCACAAGATCCTGCAGGTACTGAGGTGAGATCAGATCGAGCGCTTCAATCGCGATCGGCAGGCCCAGCTCAGCGATCTCCAGCATCAGTTTTCGACCGATACGCAGTCCCTGATCAATCTTGTGACTGCCATCGAGAAACGGATCGTAAATTAAACCTTCCCAGCCGACCGACGTTCTCGGCTTTTCGAAATACACCCGCATCAGGACTAGCAACTCATCAGACAGCTCGTCCGCCAGCGGCTTCAGCAAGCGGGCGTACTGCATTGCCTCATCCGGATTGTGGATCGAGCACGGTCCAACAACGACGATCAGGCGCGGGTCGGTGCGCTCCAGAACACCTTTCACTGCCCGATGACCCTCTCGGACTGTCGCCAAAGCCTGGCCCTGAAGGGCAAACTCCTGCCGCAATTCATCGGGCGTGGGCAGGTGTTCAAACCCTGTGATGTGCAGGTTATGAACCTCATTGCTCTCTGCGTTTGCCATGGTTACTCCGATATCGGGAAGGCGGGGATTATGGGGTAAATCAGGAACCAACTCAAAGAAAATCCGGATTTATTCCGATGTCATTGTACATCAGCAGGCTTTGCTTTAACGTTCGCACTGCTCAGGGCCAAGGAGAGTTCGACAGTGCTTATGGCCTGACACACTGCATCAAAAGAGGAATACGCCATGCCCAAAGCAAGTGAACTGAAAAAAGGCATGATAGTGGAAATCGATGGATTTCCACATATCGTAAAGACGTTGGAAGCTAAATCGCCGTCCTCAAGGGGCGCTTCCACTCTCTATAAGATCCGCTTTAACAATCTGAAGACGGGCCAGAAGCTGGACAGCTCTTTCAAAGGTGAAGATGTACTTAAAGAAGCAGACTGCGCAAGAATAGCCGTCCAGTACTCCTATCGCGACGGCGAAATCTATTACTTTATGGATATGGAAGATTTTACTCAATATGGTCTGGGAGCCAGCCAGATAGATGAGCAAATTCCCTATCTGGTCGAACAGCAGGAAGACATCATCGCCCTCATTGTTGAGGGCAACCTGGTTGCCGTTGAGCTGCCTCAGTCAGTGAATCTTGAAGTTGTCGACACGCCACCGGCCGTAACCGGCTCCTCAGCGACCAACCGGAGCAAGACGGCAATTCTGTCAACCGGCCTTGAAATTCAGGTCCCCGAATATTTAGCGCCGGGTGAAACAGTTAAAGTGAACACTGCTACCGGAAAATTTATGTCAAGAGCCTGATGGCGGGCATAAGCAGACATTGGCTGTTCGCTGCCTGAATCAGATCTTGCATACGGCATGAAGCCGGTGGCAGTAATTTCTGATTTACTCCGATGCCCCGACAGCGGGATCTGCTGGCGCAGCCTGACAGTTCCAGCAAACCGCAAAAGTGCCATCAACTTTTTCGTGACACGCATGACAGACCCAGGCATCGAATTCGGGCAGGCTGGCTAACTCCATTTCGCTCACCAGTCGCTCAGCTGTCTGGTAATAGAGCGCGCTGACCACCCACACCTCTCCCATGCATTCGGTTACCGGCAACTCCCCGGCCACGGAATACAGGCGGTCATTCCTCGTTTCTACTTCAATCCCCTGCTGCTCCAGCATGTTTTTCACATGCCAGACCAGAGCGATATTGTTGTTTGAGTAAATTTTTTTCACCTGACAGGCACTCTGCTCCGGGGTGCTATGGCTGAACATTTTGTCGCGGATCTACTGTCTCAGTTTGCCAATCATCTGCCCTGTATCACAACCTGCTTCGATAAATCACAGGCGATGGATTTCTTGTTATCTCTAACGATTGAACTGCGACCAACGCATACCCGTTGCAAACAGAACAGCGAGATAAATCGCGATTCCGGCAAGCACCAGAAAGATCAGCCTGACAACCTGTTCCAAGACAGACCACTCCAGCCACTCAGACCAGGAACCCGAACCATAGAAAACAAAAATCATCATGATCACATTTGCCAGCAACACCTGGAAAAGAAAGCGGGGCCAGCCTGGATGCAACCGAAAGACGCCTGAGCGCTTCAGCATCAACAACAGCCCTCCGGCGTTAAGGTACGCGGCAAGACTCGTGGCAAGCGCCAGACCGACATGGGCCCAACCACCGAGGTAAAACAGCAGATTAAGGACCATATTGGCTGACATCGCAATCACCCCGATTCGCACAGGCGTTGTCGTGTCCTGCCTCGCGTAAAAGCCCGGGGCAAAAATCTTCACCCCCATGAAAGCCAGCAAGCCAACAGCATATGCCCGCAAGCTCCCGGCCGAACTGACAACATCCTCGACCGGGAAATTCTGATTCTGGAACAGGGTGATCAGCAGTGGCTCCGCCAGCACCAAGAGCCCGATGGTTGCCGGCATCGCAATCAGGACTACCAGCCTCAACGCCCAGTCTAGGGTTTCAGAGAACGCTTCAGAAGAAGATTCGGCGTGATGCCGCGACAGGCTCGGCAGGACAACGATCGCAATGGCAATACCAAAAGTGCCCAGCGGCAACTCCATCAGGCGGTCGGAATAATACAGCCAGGAAACGCTGCCGGTGACCAGCAAGGAGGCGATCACGGTATCCAGCAGTAAATTGATCTGACTGACAGAAACTCCGAACAGCGCCGGCAGCATCAGCTGCTTGATGCGCGACACACCCTCTTTATCTCGGTTAGGTCGGGGCACCGGCACCAGGCGCAGACGGGCCAGAAAAGGCAGCTGAAACAGTAACTGAGCAAATCCTGCGATCAGGACAGCCCAAGCCAGGGCCAGCTCCGGCTGCCGCAGATAGGGGGCCAGCAGCACGGAGCAGCCGATCAGCGAGACATTCAGCAGCGCCGGAGTCAGGGCCGGCACAGCGAACCGGCCGTAACTGTTGAGTATGGCACTGCACAAAGCGGTCAGAGAGATCAGTAATAAATAGGGGAAGGTTATTCGCAGCATCTGCACGAAAAGGGCAAATTTTTCCGGTTCATCCGTAAATCCGTACGCAATCGGAACTGCCAGATAGGGCGCTGCAATCACAACCAACAGCGTGATGATGAGTAGAAAACCACCGAGACTCGCAGCGGTCGCGCCAATCAGGTTCTGAACGGCTTCGAGTGGCTTCTGACTTCGGTATTCCGACAAGATCGGCACGAAGGCCTGGCTGAATGCGCCCTCGGCAAACAACCTTCGCATGAAGTTCGGAATTTTATTTGCCAGAAAAAACGCATCCGTGGCATCGGAAGTGCCAAACAGCCGCGCGATGACGATATCCCGGACCAGCCCGAGGACCCGAGAAATCAGAGTCATGGAACCCGTTACCCCGCTTGAACGGAGCAAGCCTTCACTGGAAGTCTGTCCGGGGGACTCCGAGGGTCCGGTGGCTGGCTGGTCACTGCTCATACGCGGAATTGGTTCGATGCATGGATCGCCTCTCTGCAGATCCGAAAGACTACATGCTCAGTTAACTTAAACTGGTTAATTGTTGATTTTATTATATATTTTACTAACTGAGAAAAGCCACTCAGCGCATCCGAAATATTGACATCAAAAGCTGAAAACGGCATAGTGTCGCCCCTTTACCGCGGCGTGCAACTGAGCCGCGCTGAATCACCAGTTTAAATCCGCTCAATCGGAGCAGATTCGGAAGACAGTAACAAGGAGCTACAATTGGCCAACTCTCCACAAGCCCGCAAAAGAGCCCGTCAGGGGGAATCGCGACGTCGACATAATGCATCCTTCCGTTCGATGGTGCGCACCTACATTAAAAAAGTTGACGCGGCCATCGCCGGCGGCGATCAGAGCGCTGCGGCGACTGCCTACAGTGAAGCGGTTCCGGTCATTGATCGCATGGCGGATAAGGGCATTATTCACAAAAATAAGGCCGCCCGGCACAAAAGCCGGCTGAATGCCGCCGTGAAGGGCATGCAGTAAGCAGCATTCAGAAAAAAAACCGGCATACGCCGGTTTTTTTTGCCCTTCAGAGTAGGATCAGGTTGTCGCGATGGATGATCTCTTCCTCACCAACATAGCCCAGCAGGCTCTCGATCTGATCGCTGTTCTTACCACAGAGACGGGAAACTTCCACCGCGTCATAATTCACCAACCCGCGCGCTATCTCCACGCCCTGGTGATCGTGACAGGCCACCACATCGCCGCGGAGAAAACTGCCGGAGACACTCTGAATTCCGACCGCCAACAGACTCCGACCTGAATGCCGCAGCACCTCGACAGCTCCGGGGTCGAGAACCAATGTTCCTGCCAGGCTCAGTTGACCCGCCAACCACTGCTCTCGAGCCGTCATTGGCTCACTGTCAGCATACAGATGCGTGCCCAGCTCCTCGCCCTTCGCAAGACGCATCAGGACATCGGTTAACCTGCCTCTGGCGATCACCGTGTCGGTACCGGACCGGGCTGCCAGTTTCGCAGCATTCAGTTTTGACTGCATGCCACCCCGACCCAGACTGCCGCCGGCTCCTGCCATGTCGGCCAGACTTGGATCGTTCGCCGCCGCACTCGGAACCAGGCGCGCATCAGCAGCCACGCGGGGATCTGCTGTAAACAGACCCTCCTGATCGGTGAGAATAACCAGACCATCAGCATTAATCAGATTCGCCACAAGCGCCGCCAGCGTGTCGTTATCACCGAAGCACAGCTCTGCCGTGGCGACCGTATCATTTTCATTAACCACCGGCATCGCACCCAGTTCCAGTAGCGTTTGCAGAGTGCTACGGGCGTTGAGATAACGGGTACGATCAGACAGATCCTCGTGACTTAGCAAGATCTGGGCTGCACGCACCTCGTGCTCCATGAAGCAGCTTTCATAGGCCTGAATAACCCCCATCTGCCCCACCGCGGCAGCAGCCTGCTGCAAATGAATCTCGCGAGGGCGCTCAGTCAGGCCCAGGCGGCTGACGCCTTCTGCCACCGCGCCACTGGACACGAGCACAAGTTGCATACCGGTCGCCTTGAGGCAGACCAGCTGTCTTGCCCAGTCTGCAATTGCCCTGCGGTCAAGCCCCAGCCCGTCATTGGTAACCAGCGAGCTTCCGACTTTGACAACCCAGCGTTTGCCCTGAGTGAATTTATCCCTGTTCATGGCCTTTGTGTTCTGTGACTGCGCATGTGCTCACTCCATGTCATACCAGTCGTCCAATTCAAATTTCTCTTCAGACTTGCCGCGACGGCGGGCACGGGCGTTCTCAATACTGCGTCTGATCTCAAACGCCATCGCCTGTTCGCGCTCCCGATGAAGCTCACGATAGGCGTCATCCGCCTTTATTCTCGCCCGGTGGGCTTCGATAGAATCCATGAGTCGGGCGCAAAGTTGATCGCAGCCCTCGCTGTTCAAAGCAGAAATCGCCAGGATCTCCCCATCCCAGCTCAGCCTGTCACGGAGTTCGCGGATCAGCGCTTCTCGGTCAGACGGCTGCAGCAGGTCAATTTTGTTAACCACCAGCCACCGCTCTTTCTGGGCCAGCGTCGGACTGAAATTCTGAAGCTCTTCGACAATGGCCGCAGCATTGCTTACCGGATCACTGCCATCGACAGGAAGCGCATCAATCAGATGCAACAGAAGTCGCGTGCGGGACAGATGCTTCAGGAAACGAAAGCCCAGACCGGCCCCCTCAGAGGCGCCCTCGATCAAGCCGGGGATATCCGCCATGACAAAACTGCGCTCAAGTCCCAGGCTCACCACCCCGAGATTCGGCACCAAAGTGGTAAACGGATAATCAGCGACTTTTGGCCGGGCGGCAGATACAGAGCGAATAAGCGTTGACTTGCCGGCGTTAGGCAAGCCCAGCAAGCCGACATCTGCCACCAGCCGCAACTGCAACTGCAGGGTACGCATCTCACCCGCTGTACCTTCAGTTGTTTGCCGCGGAGCCCTGTTGGTGCTTGACTTAAAGCGGGTGTTCCCGAGACCGTGGAACCCCCCTTTCGCCACCATTACCCGCTGGTCAGCCGTTTCCAGATCTGCGATCAGCTCTTCGGTGTCGATATCGATAACGCTGGTGCCAACCGGCACCTTGACCAGCAGATCTTCACCCCCTCTTCCGGTGCAGTTACGGCCCTGGCCAGGCTGGCCAGGTTGCGCCCGGTAACGCGGCTGGAATCTGAAGTCGACCAGCGTATTCAGGGACGCATCGGCCTGCAGAAAGACACTGCCTCCGTCCCCGCCGTCGCCACCGTCGGGCCCGCCTTTCTCGATGTACTTTTCACGCCGAAAGCTGAGACAGCCATTTCCGCCTTTTCCAGCCTCGACCTTGATTTCTGCTTCGTCAACAAATTTCATAAACCGAATCCCGGCCGACTCCTGGTGAGCTCAGCACAAACAAAAAAGCCCCGTCGACTGACGGGGCTTTTCGGAAACTGGTGACGTTTTAAGCCGTCTCGACGCTGACAAATTTCCGATTGTGCGGGCCCTTCTCAGCGAATCGAACCACGCCGTTCGCCTTGGCAAAGAGTGTGTGATCCTTGCCGCAACCCACGTTTTCACCCGGATGAAATTTGGTGCCCCGCTGTCGAACGATAATGTTCCCGGCTTTCACTTCCTGCCCGCCAAAAAGCTTGACGCCCAAGCGTTTGGATATGGAATCGCGACCGTTATTGGTACTACCGCCTGCCTTTTTATGTGCCATGGTTCACTCCTGATCCCGTGTCAGCCTAGCCTTTGATGCCAGTGATTTTCACTTCGGTAAAACTCTGGCGGTGGCCCTGAGTTTTCTGAAAATGCTTACGCCGGTTGAATTTGACGATTTTTACCTTGCTGCCGCGGCCCTGTTTCAGTACTTCAGCAGTCACCTGACCACCTTCAACATAAGGCGTGCCAATTTTTACCGACTCCCCTTCGCCGACCATCAGAATCCGGTCGAAGGTGACTTCATCACCGGCACCAGCGTCCAGCTTCTCAAGCTGGAGTATCTCGCCTTCCGTCACTCGGTGCTGTTTGCCACCGCTTTCAATTACCGCGTACATAACTTTCTCCGATACCTGTCGGGAATGGAATCACCCATTTCCATAGGGGCCGGCATTTTACGGGATACCCCTGCCGGAGGCAAGCGCTATCGCATGCTATTTGCCTGCCCTGAGTTGCCCCAGAGCCCGCGAAATTGCTCGACTTGCAGCTTTGATGACTGTCTTGACAGTCTTCTTCAGGCTCCCTAGCATGCACCGGATTCTTCAAGCCAACCGTTTGACCTCACATACTTTTTGAAACGCGCCATGTCCGAACAACTCAGATCAGTCGTCTCGGCCGATTTTAATGCGGTGAACCAGTTTGTTATCGACCAGCTCTACTCCGAAGTCGAACTGGTTGAAAGCATCGGCCACTATATAGTCGATGCCGGAGGAAAACGACTTCGCCCTTTGTTGGTGCTGTTGACTGCGAAAGCGTGCGGAATCAAGACAGACCAGCACATTTCGATGGCTGCGGTGATCGAATTCATCCACACCGCAACCCTCCTGCACGATGACGTCGTGGATATGTCCACCCTGCGCCGCGGCAGACCAACCGTTAATGCCGCCTGGAACAATCCATCCAGCGTGCTTGTCGGAGATTTCATTTACTCACGGGCATTTCAGGTGCTGGTCAGCATTGGCAATCTGAGCATCATGGAAATCATGGCCAACACCACCAACAAAATTGCTGAAGGTGAGGTTCTGCAATTGCTGGCGAAATCCAACCCGCAACCTACTGAGCGTGACTACATGCGCGTCATTGAAAACAAAACCGCGATTCTGTTTAAAGCAGCAGCTGAATGTGGCGCGATACTGGCCAACGCAGAGGCGGCGACCGCCGAAGCTTTGGGTCGCTTCGGGATGCATATCGGCACGGCCTTTCAACTGATCGATGACGTCCTCGATTATCAGGGTGAAGCTGAAGCCATGGGCAAAAACCTGGGAGATGATCTCGCCGAGGGAAAATCGACCCTGCCACTGCTGTTTGCGATGACCCACTGCCCGGCTGACGAACAGGCGCTCATCAAGGCATGCCTGGCTGCAGAATCGCCTGACGCTGAACAACTGCACCAGGTGATTGAGATCGTACTCAAGTCAGGGGGTATTGCCTATACGCTGGACAGAGCCGAACAACAGGCGACACAGGCCAAAGCCTGCTTGTCCTTCTTGCCGGATTCCCGGTATCGCGAGACGCTCGACCAGATGGTCGACTTCGCCCTGCGGCGAAGCAGCTGATAAAACCGAGGAAACCATTTGTCGGACTGTTGCACCAAGGACACTTCTCATGACTCGCCTTAAATACAGCCTTTTATTGCCCTTAATCGCGATCCTGATCAACTGCACGGCCACGGGCCTCGGAGACGCAAGCCTCGAACAGCGCCGCCAGAACGTGCTGACTATGCGCCAAGAGGTGCTGGCTGAGCTCTACGGACTCAAGCCTGATACCAGAGTGCAGATCGACAGCGCTGCAGGTTACGCCGTATTCACCAATGCCAACGTCAATCTGATCCTGGCGAGTTTCGGCGGCGGACTGGGCGTCGTCAGGGACAACGAAACCGGTGTAGAAACTTTCATGCGAATGGGCGAGGTCGGGATTGGTCTGGGCGCAGGCATCAAAGATTTCAGAGCGGTTTTTGTATTCCATGACCGCGCAGCACTCGAGCGCTTTCTGGACGTCGGCATTTCAATTGGTGGACAAGCTGACGCTGCGGCAAAAGCTGGTGATCTGGGGGCCGCAGTTGGCGGCGAAGCTATCGTAGACAATGTTACAGTCTATCAGATGACACAGTCTGGCCTGGCCTTACAGGCGACCATCAAGGGCACGCGATACTGGCGCGACCCGCAACTCAACGCGGGCTCCTAAGCGAGAGTCTGTCGGAAATGATGACAGACGCTCACCAGGGCTGATTGTTGAACTGGTCCAGCCTGATCGTGCTTCCGGCCCGGCCTTCGCCGATAATCCCTGATGAATCAATCAAACGCAGCTTATCTGAACTCGGCTGATAGATCGCTGCATCGCTTACCAGCACCGCTTCGGCTCTTTGCCGCAGCTCTGCGGCTCTGAGCTCTTCACCCATTTCGACATGCACCTGTGCCAGCGCGCTGTAAAAATCCGGTTCAGTTTCTTTCAGCCGCAGGGCATTTAAAAATGAATCCCGCGCGAGCAAGAAATCCTTTGCTTCGAGGGCCATCTGTCCCCTTCCGAAATGGTAATAAGGATTTCGCTCATTGAATTGCTGGATAGCCAGCTCATATTGCTCCGCGGTATCCAGCGCGCCGGCATTTCGATAGTGCTTGGCCAGATTATTTACCGCCGTGGCATTATCGTTTTCGTGCCAGAAGGCCATGTGGTAGCTGTATTCAGCCAGCTCAGCCTCTCCCGCGCGATTATAGGCAGCTCCGATGTTATTCCAGGCAATGGCCAGGTCGGGCTGCAGAAACAGCGCATTTTTAAAATATTCCAGCGCTGACTCCAACTCTTCAGACACCAGCGCTTCAGCGCCCAGATTGTTGAAGAACAGCGCCCGCGCGTGAAGATCACTGACAGTTTTAGCGGTCAGCTGTTGGAGTTGAATTTCAGGCGTGAAATCCACGATGTATTTACGTTTGTAACCCAGGCTGCCTGAGGCATTAATATGGCGACTCAGAATCAGCAGCTCACCTCGCTTATCCCATTCAGGCCTGACCGCGACCGTTTGAAACGCCGCGTCGATGCCGGCATAGCGCGCCATGGCGATATACAAATTCATCACCGAAAGACAATTTCCCCGGCGGGATCTGAACACCTCATCGGCTGTGAGAGTCTGGGATTCGGAGTACTGAAGATTCAGATAGCGCTCGTTGAACAACAGGGTCTGTATCTTGGCAATGCGCAGCGCGGGACTGTCATTCTTCGCGATCAGCCTATCGAGCATCCCTGTGATGTCAGCGCTGATGTAGAGGGGATCAATTTCAGGATAGGCATCGGTGGTCTGGGAAATTATCTCGGCTTCGAGTTGCCGGTCCCTGACAAATCCGGTTTCGAGATCAATGCTCGAACAGGCCGTTGAAAGCATGCCAACAGCAAAAAGCCAGAGCAGTCGTTGAACACCACGGGTTGCCATCTGTACCTTAAATCTTTGCAGCGCCCTGCGCGGCACGAGACGAAAGCGCTGTGCCCGACCAGCATCAGGAGAAGCCCTGAGAGTCCGCTGAGTAAAATGTCTGTAAGAAGCCGTTACGCAGTAGCTCTTCAAGAAACCAACCCCAGTCGCGAACTGATTCTGTTTCATGTTGCTACGTTCATGCCCGGCGTGACTAATCACATCCCGGGGTAACTGGGGCCACCCCCGCCCTCAGGCACGACCCAGGTAATGTTCTGGGAAGGATCCTTGATGTCACAGGTTTTGCAGTGAACACAATTCTGAGAATTGATCTGAAAGCGTTTGCCACCTTCCGCTTCCTCAACGACCTCGTAGACGCCGGCTGGGCAGTAACGCTGTGCAGGCTCATCGTATTTCGGCAGGTTTACCTCCAGCGGAACGGAGACATCCGCGAGGCGCAAATGACAGGGCTGATCCTCAGCGTGATTCGTATTGGACAGAAATACCGATGACAGCTTATCAAAGGTGATCACTCCATCCGGTTTCGGATAGTCAATGCGGGGACTGTCTGACGCCAATCTGAGTTGCGCGTGGTCTTCCGTTCTGTCACGCACCGTGAAAGGAAACTTACCGAAGAAGATATTCTGCTCAACAAAGGCAAGGGCACTTCCCAGCCAGAATCCGAACTTGTGAAATCCTGCGCTGAAATTCCGGGTCTGGTGTAATTCGCGGTACAGATCGGAGTTTTTGAATCTGGCTGTATATTCACTGATTTCAGCAGCAGAATCTTCTGACCCCAACGCCTCAAACAGGGATTCAGCCGCCAATATACCCGACCACATGGCGGTATGACTGCCTTTGATTTTAGCGGCATTCAGAGTGCCGGCGTCGCAACCGATCAGCAGGCCGCCCGGGAAAGTCATCTTCGGCAGTGAATTCAAGCCGCCTTTGATGATCGCCCGCGCGCCGTAGCTCAGGCGCTTACCGCCTTCGAGATACTGCCTGATCACCGGATGCTGTTTGTACTTCTGAAACTCATCGAATGGGCTGATATGCGGGTTGCTGTAGCCCAGATCGACAATAAGCCCGAGCGACACCTGATTGCCTTGTGTGTGATACAAGAATCCGCCGCTGCTCCCGGCATAGGAATCACCGATCATCGGATAACCGGCGGTGTGGACCACTAACCCCTCTTCGTGCTTCTCTTCCGGTATTTCCCACACCTCTTTAATGCCGATACCGTAATGTTGTGGATCTGAGTGCTCATCAAGGCGGTAGCGCGCAATGAGCTCTTTACCCAGATGCCCCCGGCAACCTTCGGCAAAAATGGTGTACTTGGCGTGGAATTCAAAACCGGGCTCGAAGGACGCTTTCTGCTCACCGTCGGCAGAAACCCCCATATCGCCGGTGGCAACCCCTTTAACGCTTCCGTCTTCATGGTAGAGGATTTCAGCGGCCGCAAAACCCGGAAACACCTCAGCACCCAGCTCCATCGCCTGCTCACCCAGCCAGGCACACAAATTTCCGAGGGAGATGATGTAGTTGCCATGGTTGTCCATGGTTCGGGGAACCAGTGGACCCGGAAACTTAAAGGACGATTCGCTGCCGCCGAGGTAATAGATCTCATCCTTGGTGACGGCTGTTTGCAGGGGAGCGCCCCGCTCTTTCCAATCCGGAAACAACTCCGTCAGCGCGCTGGGTTCGAAAACTGCTCCGGAGAGGATATGAGCGCCAATTTCTGAGCCTTTTTCCAGCACACAAACCGTTAACTCACGTTCACCGGCCTGCGCCAGCTGCAGCAATTTACAGGCAGTCGCAAGACCTGCCGGACCGGCCCCTACAATGACTACGTCAACTTCCATTGATTCACGTTGCATGATGTTCCTCAATCGCACTTTGGGAATACTTCAGACGGGCAATGACCGGTAGCATTCATCAGAACACCCCGGCCGGGCCGCTGCCATTTCAGGGACAATTATCCCTTTTTCGGGAATTGCCCGCAAACGACGCCCGACGTTTCGGGCCGGGGCATGGGTCTGGCCAACGCAGCTGCATCCGACGCTCAAGGAACAAACCCGTGACGATTTTCAGCAAAGCGGACAGCCGGAAGAACACAGGGCTACGGAACACCCGGGGAATGGCTTACCCGCGCTTGGTAAAAATCATCATGTGCTGCCAGGGCAAAAAATCGAGAGTCTCTGTCCATTCCAGACCGAAGACACTCATTTCTTTGACAACCTGCTCTTCGGTCATCTTATGTAAAGGACGGATCGGCACGGAGGGGTCCTCGCCCCGATATTCGAGGAGGAAAATCCGGCCACCCGGACGCAGCGCCTGATAAATGCCATTGATCATTTCAAAGGGATGGGAAAATTCGTGGTAGGCATCTACCATGATTGCTGCGTCAATGGATTCAGCCGGCAAATTAGGATCATCGATCTCACCGAGCACTCCCTCAACGTTCTCGATGCGGTTTTGCGCTTTCTGCTGCTCGATGAGCTGCAGCATTTCTGGCTGAATGTCTACCGACAGCACCTTACCCTCCGGTACCAGAGCCGCAATGCGAAATGAAAAGTAGCCGGACCCGGCGCCGATGTCAGCGACCACATCGTCGGCTGCAAGCCCCATGTTCGCCACAACCTGATCCGGCATTTCCTCCTGAATCCGGCTCGGCCGGTTCAGCCACTGCGCAGCCTGATGCCCCATGACGAATGAAATCTCCCGCCCCATGTAAAACTTACCGATGCCGGTCGTTCTGCGTTCGGGGGCAACTTCATAGCCCGGATGGACAATATCCTGAGCAAGCGCCGGACCGGCCAACAAGCACCAAGTCACTGAAGCCAACAGGAAGGGAATTTTGCAAACGCGTGAATAATACTGAGTCATTGAATGGTCTCGAATTGTTTGAGTCACAGAGCCCGCGGCATATTTTGCCCCGTCAGCGGACAGCCGGCGATCCACTCGCACCTTTGCCCGTGCTGCCTCATCTGTTGGGGACGCGATGACAGCGGCGTTCGTGGAATTACCGGATGGCGCCTCGCCCAGAGTATACCGCACCCCTGCCGGGCTCAAGGACCTGCAGCAACTCCCTATTCAACAGGACGCTGAGCTGGATAATCGCTGGCAACCCGCGCGGGTCAGGCTGAACAGGCTCTTGTGGTAGACTCAGCTTTCCCGGCGGATTACCAGTTGTCCGTTGCTTCAGTTTTTCAACAGGAAATAAGCACATGAGCAAAGTGTTAGAAGGCATCAGGGTGTTAGACTTCGGGCGCTATATCGCGGGCCCTTACTGCGCGACACTCCTGGCAGATCTTGGTGCCGACGTCATCCGCATCGAAAAAGTTGACGGCTCGGAAGACCGCTTCGTCTCTCCGGTCACTGACACCGGCGATGGCGCCATGTTTCTGCAGCTCGGGCGCAACAAGCGGGGCCTGACGCTGAACCCGATGAAACCTGAGGGGCGCGAAATTGTGAAGAAACTGGTTGCGACGGCCGATGTGGTCGTCGCCAATCTACCGCCTGACACTCTGAGCGCTATGGGGCTGGACTACGAAAGTCTGACCCAGATCAAACCCGACATTATCCTGACCATGATTTCCGCTTTTGGCCGCGGCGGCCCCTACTCGAATCGAGTCGGTTTCGACGGGCTCGGACAGGCCATGTCGGGGAATATGTATATGTCAGGCACACCCGACCAGCCGGTCAAAGCCTATGCGCCGTTCATCGATTTTGGTACTGCCAGTCTGTCTGCCTTTGGCACGCTCGCAGCGCTTTACGAGCGACAGAAGACCGGCAAGGGTCAGATTGTGGAAGGAGCGCTGTTCAATACTGCCCTGACGATGATGAACGCGACTGCGATCGAACAGCAGGCGCTTCAGGTTAACCGGACGGCGACCCTTAATCGCTCCCAAACCTCGGCCCCGGCTGATACTTTCCAGACAAAAGACGGGTGGGTTCTGGTACAGACTGTGGGTGGCCCGCTGTTCAAACGCTGGGCGGAACTGATGGGAGAAGACCATTGGCTGGAAGATCCCCGGTTTAAAGACGACATCAGCCGCGGGGACAACGGCGAAATCATCAGCAACAGGCTGGCCTTGTGGTGTGCTGAGCGCACAACTGACGAGGTGCTTCAGGAAATGGAAACCGCCAGAATCCCCGCAGGACCGATACTCTCGCCTCAGGATGTTCTGAATGACCCTCATATTGCCGCCAAGGGCCTGTTTCAGCCAGTTGAATTTCCTGGCCTGCCCAATGCTGCCCCAATCATGCAGACGCCTGTGGAGCTTTCGGACACCCCCGGTGAAATACGCCACCGGGCTCCGACCCTCGGCGAACATACTGAAGCCATTTTGCAGGATCTGGGCTACACGGAGACCGAAATCGCAGATTACCGTGCCCAGAGAATTGTCTGACAGCAGACTCATGCAGCCCTCAGTCAGCGCAACATCTGGCGGGCTGGACAGACTGAACTGGAGAACACCATGCTGAAACCGAATCGCAAAAGCAGCCGCCGGGACTTTCTGAAGAAAGGCTCGGCAGTTGTGGCCGCCATGGGAGCAACTCCCAGAGCACTGAACGCACAAACAATGGACGAGGAAGCATTCTGGCTTCAGGTTCGCAGCCAGTTCGCCTTTACAGAAAACGCAGTACCCATGAACGCAGCGAACCTTTGTCCGTCCTTTCGCGCCGTCACCGATAGCGTCGAGCATTTTACTGCCGACATTGACCGGGACTGCTCTTTCAACAACAGAGCCAAGTACAGCGATTTACTTGAACGCTGCCGCAGCAGAATCGCCTCCCAACTGAATGTCTCCGCTGACGAAATCGCTCTGGTGAGAAATACCAGCGAAGCCAACAACATGATCAACAACGGGCTGCCGCTGGAGGCCGGCGACGAGGTATTGCTCTGGGATCAGAATCACCCCACCAACAACGTGGCCTGGGATGTGCGCGCCGGGCGCTTCGGACTTTCCGTCAAGAGGGTCAGCACCCCGGCCGCGCCCTCGGGCGTGCAGGAGCTGCTGGAGGCTTTTACCCGGGAGTTTGGACCCAACACACGGGTGCTGGCGATCACGCAGATTTCCAATGTCAGCGGTATCCGCTTACCTGTCGCCGAACTGGTCTCAGCAGCACATGATCGCGGAATTCACGTTCATGTGGACGGCGCTCAGTCCTGGGGAGCGCTGAATCTGGATCTGACGGCCCTGGGTGTCGATTCGTTCAGCGCGAGTGCGCACAAGTGGTACATGGGACCAAGAGAGGTTGGACTGCTCTTCGTCAAATCAGAGCACATCGCGAAAATCTGGCCAAGCGTTATCGCTCCCGGATGGGGCAGTGACAGCGAAACCGATCTGATTGGCGCAAGGAAATTTGAATCGCTCGGTCAACGGGACGATGCGGCGCTGGCGGCACTGGGCACCGCCGCTGAGCTTCACGATCAGATCGGACCGGGGCGAATCGAAGCGCGCATCAGGTTTCTCGCGCAGCGCCTCAAGCAGGGGCTTGTGCAGGCCAATCTGGAACTGGTGACCCCGCTGACAGAACAGCTCAGTCATGGCGTCTGTATTACCCGGGTCGCTGGCAACCGGGGTGGCGAGATCAGCAACAAACTCTATTCAGACCATGGCATTGCCGCCGCAGCTACCGGAGGACTGCGATTGTGCCCGACGATCTACAACACCACCGGGCATATAGATCGTGCCATTGAGGGCATGAAAACGCTGCTGGCCTGATTTCGCTTTTCGGGTCAGCTGCGCAATCACGTCAGGATCACTAATCCTGACGATTTACCGACCCTGATTCAGCGGCCCTGTTTCTTCAGCCCTATAAGCTCTCAAGAAACTCCAGCATGACCCGGTTGGTTTCTGATGGAGCCTCCTGCTGAACCCAGTGTCCGATACCGGGCAACAGAATAACCTCCCTCAGATCATCAACCACCCGCGCCATAGCACCCTGCAGACGACCGCGATTGGCGCCGGCAATGACCACATCCTGTTCGCCGGCGATAAAAAGCGTCGGAACCGTAATGCGTGCATCCTGTAAATCGGCGGTAATTTCCCAGTTCCGATGAAAGTTTCGGTAGTAATTCACTCCTCCCCGAAAACCGGACCGTTCGAATTCACTGACTACATAATCGAGATCAGACTGATCCAACCAGTCCGGCAAACCCAGCGGCTCCCCGAGTCGCGGTATCCAGCCTCCGGCAGCTCGCCGTGGGTCAGTCACTTCAGGTGCATGCCGCGGCGAATCAGGAGACAGGTATAATCTGCTGATGAGACCATAGGGATTGCTGTCATACTCCGCCTCAGCGACGCCTTCAGGCTCATTGTGGTAAAGAATGTAGTAAAAGTTATCAGCAAAGGCTTCTCTCCATGAAACCAGCGGCGACTGCTCCGGTCTGCCACTGTAAGGTACGCTCATGGCAATCAGCCCGGAGAATCGATCGGGATACATGAGCACGGTATTCCAGGCAACTATCGATCCCCAGTCGTGCCCGACCATAATCGCGCGCTCTTCACCAAGGGCATCGAGAATCCCCACCATGTCGGCAGCCAGAGTTTTGATGTCGTAGGCTTCAACCGCATCAGGGGCATCAGTTGAACCGTAGCCACGCATATCCGGAGCTACCACACGATAACCTCTCTGAGAAAAATACTGCATTTGATGGCGCCAGTTGTACCATGACTCAGGCCAGCCATGCGCAAACAGCAGCAACGGCCCCGAATCGCCTGCCACAGCAATCCTGAAATTCAAACCGTTGGCCGTAATCTGTCTGAAATTTACACCGGAAACAGGCGATGGCTCGGTCATAGCAGAACTCCCTTGTGCAGCGAGCGGAGAAGACAAAAACACAGAAAAAGCAATCAGGCAGCCAAGCAAAATCCCCGGAAGGCTAAACTTGGGTGGAGTCAGTAGGGTCATGGCTCGTTAATCCAAAATGGGGGCGGTAAGCAAAGCTATCACGCCCACGAATCTAGATTCAAACAGGCGCTCCGGGCACGACCGGGGGCGAAAATGCACAGCGCATTCCCGTCGCCCCGGCGGAGGACTGCTTGAACTGCCGGGGTACCGACCCTGCCCTGCCTCTTTTTATTCGCCGGATTTGCCGCTATTCTTGCAACAAAAAAACAGGAGCGCCAGCGACGTGACGACCCCCTACGACGTGCCCTACATGGAGCGCACCCGCCTCTACTACGAGGCTCAGGGATACACCACCCCATATCAGTGGGCGCACCACGACGACACCCCCTTCACCCAGCTGAGCAAGTCGCTGCCTCAATCACGGGTGGGCCTGGTTACGACGGCCATGCCAGACACTGAACAGGGACGTGCCGAACGCAAACTTTATTCAACCCCCTCAAGGCCGGTCCCGGATTCCATGTTCACACTGGGCCTGTCCTGGCACGATACGGTGACTCACACGCGTGATGTAGGCAGCTTTCTGCCGATCGAAGCTCTGCTCACAATTGAGTCCGAGGGAGGTATCGGCAGTCTGGCTTCGCAGTATCAATCAGTCCCCACCGCCTACAGTCAGCGTCAAACCATTGAAGAAGACGCGCCCGCCATTGTTGACCTCATGAATAAAGATGAGGTGGATGTCGCAATCCTCGTTCCCTTGTGACCTGTCTGCCACCAGACCGTGAGTCTGGTTGCCCGTTATCTGGAAAACAGCGGCATTCCGACAGTCGTCGTCGGCAGCGCGCTGGACATTATTGAGCACGTCGGAGTCCCACGCTATCTGCATACAGATTTCCCTCTGGGAAATCCGTTGGGCACTCCCTATGACCGCGAAATGCAACGACAACACGTCGACATGGCACTGGATCTGCTGGACAAAGCCTCTCAGGCCAATGCGGTGAGTCGCTCGCCGTTTTCCTGGCAAGGGGACGCTGGCTGGCGGGACGACTACTCAAGAGTAACCGATGCCAATCGTGCGGCCCTGGCTGCGGCCGGAGAAGCGCGCCGCGCTAAACAGCGTGCCATGAAAAAAACCAATCCAAAACAGCAAATCCCGATGCCCTGAACTTACCCTTAAACCCTTAACGCCCTGAAGCGAGCGCATCATGAAAACAACAGGACTCTTCTCCGCCCTCGTCCTCACCACAGCATGGCTCCACGCCTGGTCTTCCGCGACTGCTCAGGAGGTTCGAATTTACAACACCGTTAAAAGCAAACTCATCGCGGGGCAGCAGGTCGTGGGCGGAACCGTGGATACCGCGGATCCGGAGATCTACTGCGCCATGGCCAATGCAGGCTTTGATTTTATCTGGATTGAAATGCAGCACAGCCCCCTCTCCTTCAGCGAGGCAGCACGAATGATCTGGGCCTGCCGGGATGCACCTGCCATACCGTTTATCAGAGTCCCCGATGCCAGCGAAGGAACGATCCAGAAGGCCACAGATATCGGCGCGTTAGGCATTATTGTGCCGATGGTCGACAGTGCGGAGAAAATGGCTGATGCCGTGCGGTATGCCAAATATCCGCCACAGGGGCGCCGCAGTCAGGGAGGAGGACAATACGGGCGATTATGGGGGCGTGATTATCGACAAACCTGGAATGACAATGTGCTGATCATTGCCATGATCGAAACCCTGGAAGGCACTGCCGAGGCTGACAAGATTGCTTCCGTAGCAGGCGTGGACGGGGTATTCGTCGCCAGCGGAGATCTAGGCAGCTTCAGTGGCAAGCGCCAGGGAGAGCCGGAATACGAAAGTCTGGTAGCGCGTATCAAGGAAGAGACCGAAGGCGCGGGTAAATTCCTCGGAGGCCCCTCCGCGTGGATGTCCGAACGCGAAGGCTATCAATTTTTCCAGGCACCCAGCACCAGCAGTCTGATCCGAATCGGAGCCAGAATCACGCTTGAAGCGGCGGACCCATGCCGTTTCCTGCCTTCGGGAGCCACTCCGGTAGACGGAGAGAACCCCTGCCCCTGACGCATTCAGGCTGAATAGATCAGTCAGCTACCCGATTGCCTGCGATATACACCGACTCGATCGTCTTGGTGTTGGCAATATTTTCGGTCGGATCAGCTGACAGCACGCTGAAATCTGCCCACCGGCCCGGCTCCAGGGTACCGAGGTCAGACATGCCGATACAGTCCGCGGCAATGCCTGTCGCTGATCTGATGGCATCCAGGGGGCTCATGCCGGCATCAACCATAAGCTGAAGCTCGAGATGCTCAAAGTACCCCTGAAATCGCGCAGGCGGCCCGGTATCGGTTCCCATCGCAATGGGAACTGCCGCCGAGTGAAGTGCCCCGACATTGCCCATCGCCACCTCAAGGCCAGCCTTATAGGCTTGTGCTGACCGGCTTGCGGCCATACGAGACATTCTCTCGGGCGTCTGGAGCGCTTCCAGCACAGCCGGATCGGCTTCTTTGAGAAAATACGGGTCTGAAAAGAATTCCGGGACGCTCTCGTAGACAAAGGTGCTGATTTCCCGGGTCAGCGTAGGGATGTAACACACCCCTTTGGCTGACACAGCGTCGATGAACTCATCATCAACCGGCAGATCCCTGATACTGTGTGCAATGAGATCCGCATCAGCCTCCAGCATGTACTTGGCATCGTCCAGGTAGAACAGATGAACCGCCACCGGGAGTCGCCGACTGTGGGCCTGATCAACCAGCGCATCGAACACCGCGCGCGGCATCTTCGCAGTCGCCCCGAGATTGTCATCGATGCGCGTTTTAATGAAATTGGCGCCTCGGTCGGCATTCTGGTTCACCTGATCGCGTACAGACTGCGCATCGTTTCCGGCGATGACACTGCCTGCCACAAACAGCCTCGCCCGGTCTAGATCGGCCCGGTACTGCTCGTCGCGCAGCGCAAACCCGGCTGCCTCATCTCCCCCGAGACTGTTGACTGTGGTGATGCCGTAGCGGGCATACAAACGCAGCTGCCGGAGTAAATTCTCAGTGCTCGAATCCGCATTTGCGTCCAGACCCACAGTCGCCCCGACGTGACCGTGTGCATTTATCAGGCCCGGCATAATCGTCTTACCCTCAACGCTGATGATTTCTGCATCATCAGGCAGGGTGACTGCTGAACGAGGACCTACGCTGCGAACCCGCCCATCGCTGATGACCAGCACGCCGTCTGACAGCGGTGCGGCGGCAGTCCCATCGATGATGGTGGCGCCAACAAAGGCAAGCGTGCCCTCGTTGGCGGAACCGGCCCAGGCAAAAACCAGGACAAATAGTAGGCTAGAAAGACGGACTGTGGTTGACATCATCGGTTGCTCCTCCCCGATCTCATTGGAGTGGAATAGCCTCGTTGAGTCAAGTTACAAAAGAACAAGCTGCCCCGCCTGCATGATCGTTTACTGACCGCCTTGTGACCGTCTTTTGGCCGCCAAACGGAGAGCGCCTGCGCGATGGAGATGAGAACCGAACCAAGAATGACTGAAGAAGCCCTGAGCACGGACCAAAAAAAAGCCCGCAATCGCGGACTTTTGGCAGAATGGCGCACCCGGCACGATTCGAACGTGCGACCCCCTAGTTCGTAGCCAGGTACTCTATCCAGCTGAGCTACGGGTGCGTAAAACCTGTCCGGCACGTCCGGACAAAGGACGCGTATTATAGCGAAATTCCTGACTATTCCTAGTCATCACCGAAAAAGGACCGGAGGGAGATTTGATGAACAATCGCGATACGCTACACTTCCGCCAGACGGCCAGAATTATCGGAGTGTGCGCAGTGAGGCAGCCTGCCATTGCCTGTCGAACCCCCTTGCCATCTGGAAAACTGGATGAACCGAAGGGTATTTCAGAAAGTCTTGAGAAGTTCTGATAAGCCCTGAGAGCCTGCGAGAGCCACTCAGCAAGTCTGAAAATTTTTGGAAAGCCCGGAAGAGAAGATGCGCCATTCAAGCTGCCGCGCCAGAGCGGCCCACTGGGTCACCCTGTTGACGGCGATCAGTCTGCCATTCACCACAGTGCCAGCCGCTGCGGACTATGAGGATGGCGTAAACGCGGCTTTTGCCGGCGACTTTGACACTGCCTTTCGCGAGTTCAGTCTGGCCGCCCAGCAGGGCCTGGACCTGGCGCAGTATAATCTGGCCATCCTGTACTTTACCGGACAAGGCGTTGATCAGGATTATGAGCAGGCTTTCCGATGGACAGAAGCGGCCGCGGTGCAGGGGCATATCAACGCCCAAGCCAATCTGGCCAGTCTGTACCTGGAAGGCACCGGGGTGACGCGGGATGTCGCTCAGGCAATCAACTGGTTCTCGGCCGCGGCCCGCTCCGGCCACGCCAGTGCAGCCATGACCCTGGCCGCCATGTACCGGGACGGCGAGCCGATTGACCAAGACATCGTGCAGGCACATGCCTGGGCACAGGTCGCCCAACGGGAAGCGCATCCCGAAGCAGAAGGAGTTTTAACCGGTCTTGAAGCGCGCATGAGCAGGGAGGAACTCAGGGCGGCGCGGCGCCTGTTCGCCCGCTGGCAAATTGAGCCAGTAAAGCTCCCCTGGCCGCCTGAACAGTGAGCCAGAACCCGGGCGGACCAATGCGCACCGTCAGAGTTGCAAGACATCTGTCTCGCTGCGCACTCAAAGTCGTTGTCAGCACCGACACTCAGTTAGCCAGTTCCCGCTGCTGCTGGAGATAGCGCTCACCGCGCTCCAACCAGAGCGCAAGGAAGTTGTCCCACCCCTCAGGGTCGACGAACGGGTGCGGATCACCCTCAGCACGCTCTGCAAGCCGGTCGCGACGTGCGAACACGTCAGCTGCCGGGGCATGGTTCGGAATATTGACTTCAATGCCCTGAAGCGCCTGCAGGCGTCTGACGCTTTCAACATAACTCTCAGCCTGCTCTACGCCGTTGAAATTCAGACCCACTCCCCCGAACATAAAGGCCGTATGAGGATAACCCTTGTCGTACACTGTGAATCGGGTCGACAGCACACCCGGCGTATGACCGGGCGTTTTCATAAACTGCAGGCGCGTTCGCCCCAGCGTGAGCGTGCTGCCATCACTCGCTGATAAATGTCGTATCGGCCGCGGATATTCCCTGAATTGAGCCGCTCCCTCCGTCATCAACCAATCTTCCTCGGTCATCATCACCACCGCACTGAACTCCTGCTGGAATCGGGCCGCACCACCGATGTGATCATAATGTGCGTGTGAACCGATCAGGTAGCGGATGTCATTAGGATCAAAACCCAGGCTTCTGATGTTGCTGATAGCCATGTCCGTGAGCTCATCGTAAAGCGCATCGAACACGATCAGTCCCTGATCAGTCACCAGCAGCCAGGAAGCCACCCACTCTGCGCCTATGTAGTAGAGATTGTCGAATACCTGAAACGGTTCGACATACTGCAGTTCGGGATCATCCCGTTCACTTTGCTGAGGAAAAACATTCAGCGCGAAGACACTGGCCGCGATGCCGATGCCTCGGATGATAAGGTATTTCATGAGCTGTCTTCTTTGTTGTTTCAATTTCGTCGTTAACTCTTGGGATTTGTTATTTGGGATTTGGGATTTGTTAATAGGAACGCGGCAATCCCAGTTCGTGCTCCGAGATAAAATTCAAAATCATTTCCTGAGAAATAGGCGCGAGCTTCATCAGACGGGCCTCCCGCCAGTACCGTTCAACGTGATACTCCCGGGCATAGCCAAACCCCCCGTGGGTCTGCATGGCCGCATCCGCTGCGTAAAACCCGGCCTCGGCTGCCAGCCACTTAGCCATGTTTGCTTCGGTACCACATGGCATCCCCTGATCCAGCTTCCAAGCGGCCTTTTGCACCATCAAACCGGCAGCATCCAGCCGGGTTCTGGCCTCAGCCAGCGGAAAGGCAATCCCCTGATTTTTACCAATCGGTCTGCCAAACACCACCCGCTCATTGGCGTAAGACACCGCTCGCGCCAGCGCTGCACGGCCAATTCCTACTGCTTCTGCGGCAATCAGGATTCGTTCAGCATTCAATCCGTCCAGCAGATAGCGAAAGCCTTTGCCCTCTTCTCCCACCCGATCGGATTCAACAACCTTCAGCTCATCGTAAACCACCTCACAGGTTCTCACCGCATTGCGACCAAGCTTTTCAATCGGAGAAATGGCCACCTCCGGACGCTTGAGTTCAGCGAACAACAGCGTCATCCCGTCGGTTTTTCGCTCAACTTCCTGCTTGCTCTGTGTTCGAACGAGAAGTAGCACCCTATCCGATTCAAGCGCCTTGGTGGTCCACACTTTCCTGCCGCTCACGACATAATGACCATCCACCAGACTTGCTCTGGTCTCGATTGATGTCGTATCGCTACCGGCGTTAGGCTCAGTCACCCCGAAGGCGACCTGAAGCTTGCCACTGGCAACATCCGGCAAATAACGCTTTTTCATGCTCTCTGAGCCATGCTTGATGACCGGATGCATGCCAAACATGGACAAATGCAGGGGTGTTGCACCATTCATCGCAGCGCCTGATGCTGCCACCTGCTCCAGCACCACGGCGGCTTCCTGCACGCCCTTGCCGGCGCCGCCATAGGCTTCAGGGATCGCGATACCGATCCAGCCTGCCTCAGCCATGGCATCATAAAATTCCTGCGGATACTGGCCTTCGCGATCCAGCTTTTCCCAATACTCATCGGGAAAATCCCGGCACACATTGCTGACCGCCTCGCGAATCAGCTTCAGGTCAATCGGCTCAGAAAAATCCACAGCTCATTTATTCCCGTTTAATCAGTGCAACAGACAGCACGCAGTCGCGGGCCAGGTGGTCTATTGTTGCTTCAGCTTTTCAGCTGAACATCAATTTGCTCAGCAATGGCAAGCACCTTGCGGGCGCGTTTCAGATGCGGCACATCAACCATCTGCCCGTTGAAGCTGAACGCCATCTTGCCTTCCGACTGGGCTTCAGCAAACGCCATAAGCAGTTCCCTGGCGGCTGCGACCTCCCTTTCGCTCGGCGTAAAAGCCCTGTTCACCACATCAACCTGAGTCGGATGAATCGTCAGTTTACCCATAAATCCCATTGCAGCCGCCTCAGCACATTCTTTAGCCAGCGCGGCCTGCTCTGTAATTTCGACAAAAACTGTATCAATGGGGTGCACCTGATTCGCGACAGCCGCCAGCAGGCAGGATGAACGAACAAAGCGGAACACATCAAGATAGACTCCTTCAGCGTTTCGCTTGGCGCGAGCGCCCAACTCCCCGGCGAGATCCTCGGCTCCCCAGGTAAGACCGTCCACCCTGCCGTTGCCTGCCATATCAGCAAGACAAAACACCGCCTCAGGCAGTTCGGTCCCGATCAGCACCAGAGAAATTGCGCCAGGTTGCACATTATTTTGCTCCTCAATCGCGCTGATCAGCTGGTCGACCGCGTCCACACTGGCGCGACTGCTTACTTTGGGAAGCACCAGCCCATCCGGACGCGCCGCAGCAATCGCTTCAGCATCATCTCTTCCCCACGGCGAATCCTGCGGATTTATGCGAACCAGACATTCTTTCGCGCCAAAGTCTGCCTGTTCAATCCAGTCGCAAACCGCCCTTCGGGCTGCTTCCTTGTTCTCCGGCGTGACCGAATCTTCCAGATCAAGAATCAGAGTATCCGCATTCAGCGTCAGCGCCTTCTCGAACATTCGTGCATTACCGCCCGGCACGAAATGCAGTGATCTGCGAGGGCCTTTCGGCCCTGGAGTTGGAACCACTGCCATGCTCAGTTTCTCTCAGAATGTCCGGCATTTAATTTAAGCATCATGCCTTTGCGCAAGCATTCGCACACAATTTCGCCCCTCTGATTACGGGCAAGGTGCCTGAACCAGACTATCCCTCGGTCAGGTTTCGTTCTGGATTCCCGCTTGTCTACGATCTCTGTCGAAACGCTCAAGGTATCGCCGATGAAAACGGGGTTCGGGAACTCAGTCTGCTCCATACCAAGATTGCCGATGGTAGTTCCGAGCGTGGTGTCAGCAACAGACAAGCCCACCACCAGCCCCAACGTATACAGACTGTTAACCAGTATTTGGCCGTACTGTGACTGCTTGGCGAACTCGGCATCCAGATGCAAAGGCTGCGGATTGTGAGTGAGCGCGGTAAACAGCAGATTATCGGTTTCAGTGATAGTCCGCGCCGGTTGGTGTTGAAACAGCGCACCCACTTCAAGTTCTTCAAAGTATTTTCCGCTCACGTTTATTTATCGTTATCAGTCTGCAAAGGAGTCAAACATTGTAGTGGCAACCGACAGGCGCATCCATTAAATTCTGATGCACGGAGACAAAAGCAACCGCCAGGCGCCTTTAATGAACGAATCGCATGCACACGAATGGATTGGCAGAACAGAGACACTGTCAGACACCCTGAACCCGGTTCCCTGCAAGGCGTTGGCCGCCACCCTCAATCAGGCCTGGGACCCGAAAGAAGGAGACAAGCTACCGCCTCTTTGGCACTGGCTGTATTTTCTCGAGACGGCTCAGCAGGAAGAACTTGCTGCTGACGGCCACCGCAAGCGGGGAGGATTTCTCCCCCCCGTCCAGCTACCGAGACGCATGTGGGCAGGCAGCCAGATTCAATTTCATTCCCCGATCACTTTGGGCGAGACACTGACCCGTCAATCGACCATAGAACACATCAGGGAAACTACCGGACGCAGCGGCGCACTGACGTTTGTCAAAGTCCGTCATGAAATCGGGTCAGAGCAGCGTCCTGCTCTCACTGAGATACAGAACCTGGTCTATCGCGAGGCCGCAAAACCGGGCGTTGCGCCGCCGGCGCCTGCTGCTGCAGAATCATCTGGCGACTACCACCGTGAATTGACCGCAGATTCACGCCTGCTGTTTCGCTACTCTGCCTTAACCTTCAATGCACACAGAATCCACTATGATTATCAGTATGCGACGCATACAGAGGGCTACCCGGGAATCATTGTCCACGGACCACTGCTGGCCACTCTGATGCTGGAGCTGTTGCGCTCAAATTTTCCGGAAGAAACGATAAAAACGTTTGAATTCAGAGCTTTAGGGCCGATTTTCGGGGACCAGCGGTTCAGTGTGCACGGCACCAAACCAAACCCCGATGGCAATACCACCCTGTGGATTGCAAATCAGGACGGCCAGCTCTGTATGCAGGGCACAGCCAATATTGAGCGCTAGACGGTGCGCCAGCCTGCTGGCTTGTGCTATGATTCGGCGGCGTTTTCGGGCACATCCCGAATTCCGGAGAGTTGGCCGAGTGGCTGAAGGCGCGCCCCTGCTAAGGGCGTATAGGTTAACCCCTATCGAGGGTTCGAATCCCTCACTCTCCGCCACGAATCTAGGTGATTCACCAAGACCCAAAAAGCCCCGCTTTGCGGGGCTTTTTGGGTCTTAAGCAGCATCTCTTGCTGCGTCACTGGCGGCGTTTCTCGCTCCGTCTCCAGCGGTATTCGCCTTGAAGGCGCATTGCAGGTGCTGAGGGGGCGCTGGCTCGCTCAATGGCCAGCCGGAGGCGCGCTCGCGGTCTTCCCTGTAGTCGCCATTTTCTCCCTGTTCTCCCTGTTCTCCGCGCGAACAGTTTACGGCTCCGAGACCCTGGTCAGGCAGACTTCCCGCGGACTTGAGTCAGTCAGCCGATCCGGCGCTAGTGCCCATTCTCTTCAGTGTTTTCAGCGGGCTGCTCCGTCTGGATACGCTGGTAGATTTCCTCACGGTGAACGGCGACGTCTTTCGGGGCATTTACTCCGATCCGGACCTGATTACCCTTAACGCCCAGAACGGTAACGGTAACATTATCTCCGATCATGAGAGTTTCGCCAATGCGGCGCGTCAGTATCAACATTTCCTATCTCCAGTACTCATTCCATTGTGTAGTTCCTGCAAGGCAGAATGGCGACGCAAAGAGAAATGCATACTGAGGTCACGGTATCACTGAGGACGTTGGGCCTTCCTGCTCGCCCGCCTCAGTAATAGGGCTTCTGCGCTTTGTTGGGGTTTTGCTCGGATCAAAACCACTGGATTCCGAGATGCCACGGGCAGTCTTCGCCTAGTATCTGCCTATCTCGGCAGATTGCCAACCCATAAATCAGTCTTTGTGCCGGAAAGGCTTTGCTGACAGATCAGGAGCTGCTGTGCTCGCCGTCCGGATCGCCCAGTTCAAAAGCGCTGTGCAATGCGCGCACGGCCAATTCGAGATACTTTTCTTCAATGACCACTGAAATCTTAATTTCGGAGGTGGTGATAATCTGGATATTGATGCTTTCCTGCGCCAGCGCCTTGAACATTTTGCTGGCAATACCCGCATGCGACCTCATACCCACACCCACCAGAGAGACTTTGCAGATCTTGGTATCCAGATCCACCTCTCGCGCTTTGAGGGATCTGGCGATATTGTCCAGAATTGATTTTGCGCGCTCACTTTCACCCCGCTTGACGGTAAAAGTGATATCGTTGGTGCCGTCAGCGGCGGCGTTCTGAACGATAACATCCACCTCAATGCCTGCTTCGCTCACCGGCCCGATGACGTTATAGGCGATTCCTGGCACATCAGGCACACCGGTCACGGTCAGTTTGGCTTCGTCGCGCTCAAACGCAATGCCAGCAATGCTCGGATCTTCCATAGCCTCATCTCCTTCAAAACTGATCAGGGTGCCCTCACCTTCCTCAAAACTGGAAAGCACCCGTAATGGCACCTTGTATTTCCCGGCAAATTCTACCGAACGAATCTGCAGCACCTTGGCACCCAGACTCGCCAGTTCAAGCATTTCTTCAAAGGTTACGGTTTTGAGCAGGCGGGCCTCTTCAACCACGCGCGGGTCAGTGGTGTACACCCCTTTGACATCGGTATAGATCTGACACTCATCGGCCTTGAGCGCTGCTGCGAGCGCGACTGCAGTCGTGTCACTGCCACCCCGACCCAGGGTTGTGATACACCCGGCTTCATTAACCCCCTGAAAACCGGCCACCACCACCACATTTTGCTGCTCCAGCTGCGCCATGATACGCGTGCTGTCGATCTCGCGGATCCTTGCTTTGGTGTGAGCATCGTCGGTAAGAATGCGCACCTGACCACCGGTAAAAGATCTCGCCCCGTATCCCCTTTTTTCGAGCGCCATGCTCAACAGCGCAATGGTGACCTGTTCGCCCGTGGAAAGCAGCACATCCATTTCTCTTGCGATCGGTTGCTCCATCATTTCCTGAGCCAGCGCGGTGAGTCGGTTCGTCTCGCCGCTCATGGCAGACACCACCACGACGACGTCATCTCCGCGATCCCGGAAACTGATAATCTTTTCTGCGACGGCCTCTATTCTTTCTACAGAGCCCACCGACGTTCCGCCGAATTTTTGTACTATCAATGCCATTGCAGATTGTCTCTAGACCAGACGGGCCTCCAGCCAGGGCTGTACGCTCTCCAGCGCTACCGACAGATTTTCTGGCTGGCTGCCTCCCGCCATCGCCATGTCCGGGCGCCCCCCGCCTTTACCCCCGACCTGTTCGGCGACCATGTTCACCAGCTCGCCGGCTTTGATCCGGTCAGTAAGTGCCTTACTGACACCTGCCACGAGATTCACTTTACCCTCCGCCGCACAGGCCAGCACAATTACCGAGTCGCCCAGCTTGTTTTTTAGCTGATCGACCGTGTCGCGCAGAGACTTGGGATTAAAACCTTCGAGATTGGCAACCAGCACCTTAATTCCCGCCAGCTCGACAGCGCGCGATCCGAGATCATCGCCGGCGCTTGCCGCCATTTGTGCTTTCAGCTGTGCGAGTTGTTTCTCAAGGGCTTTGTTCTGGCTCAGCAGGCCGGACAGCTTGTCCAGCAAATTGTCCGTTCCCGTTTTCAACAGCGACGATGCCTCGCGCAGAACATCCTGCTCCCGCTCGATCAGCGCCAGCGCACCGTGACCGGTGACCGCTTCAATTCGCCGAACACCGGCCGAAATACCGGACTCACTGACAATCTTGAACAGACCGATATCGCCTGTCCGGTCGACATGGCAACCGCCGCAGAACTCGACGGAGTAGTCTCCACCCATTGAGACCACCCGTACTTCTTCGCCGTATTTTTCTCCGAACAGCGCCAGTGCGCCCTTGCTTCTCGCCGCCTCAATTGGCATGACTTCTTTGCTGACTTCAGAATTGGCCAGTATCTCAGCATTCACCTGCTCCTCAATGCGCCGGATTTCTTCAGCCGACACAGGGGCACCATGAGAAAAGTCAAACCGCAGTCTGTCAGCCTCAACCAGAGAGCCTTTCTGCAGCACATGATCGCCGAGCACACTGCGCAGGGCCGCATTCATCAAATGAGTTGCAGAATGATTCAGCGTAATCGCTGCTCGATCATTACCGGCTACCAGCGCCCTGACTGAATCCCCGATTTTAAGCTTCCCACTGGTCAGCCTGCCTTTGTGAATAAAAATGTCTGACTGCTTCTGCGTGTCCGAAACCTCGAAACGCGCCTCATCACTCTCCAACAATCCGGCATCACCAATCTGTCCTCCTGACTCAGCATAAAACGGCGTGGTATCAAGGATGATCAGCACTTCACTGTTGGCAGGAACAATATCCAGCTTCTCGTTGGCCGGAGAGAATATCCCAACAATCTGTGCCTCTGATTGCAGACTGGCATACCCTGAGAACACTGTTTTTTCCAGTCCATCAAGATCGAGCTTCTCAACCGCAGAAAAATTGCTGGCTGCCCGAGCCTGGTCGCGCTGGATCTCCATGGCAGCCTCGAAACCGGGCATGTCCAGGGTCAGATTATGTTCACGCGCAATATCCGCCGTCAGATCAACCGGGAAACCGTAAGTATCATACAGTTTGAATACCGTTTCTCCGGCGAGAACAGAACCTGACAGCTCACCGATCGCTTTTTCCAGAATGGTCATTCCATTATCCAGAGTCCGGGCAAACTGCTGTTCCTCTTCATTCAGCGTCTTCTCGACGTAAGCCTGACGCTCCAGCAACTCGGGATAGGCTTCCCCCATGACGCGCGCGAGAGATGCGACAATTTTGTAGAAAAAAACCTCTTTAACACCCAACCGATAACCGTGACGCACGGCGCGGCGAATAATACGTCGCAAGACGTATCCGCGACCTTCATTGGACGGAGTCACTCCGTCAACGACAAGAAAGGCACAGGAGCGGATGTGGTCGGCGATCACCCGCAGGGAATTGTTCTGCAGATCAGCCGTTCCGGTTATTTGCGCAATGTCGCTGATCAGTTCAGCGAACAGATCTATCTCGTAGTTACTGTGGACATGCTGAAGAACCGCAGCAACGCGCTCAAGGCCCGCACCGGTATCCACCGACGGCTTTGGCAGTGGTGTCATGCTTCCATCAGCTTTACGTTCAAACTGCATGAAAACCAGATTCCAGATTTCGATGTAGCGATCACCGTCCTCATCAGGACTGCCCGGTGGACCTCCTGCCACATCAGGCCCGTGATCATAAAAGATTTCAGAGCAGGGGCCGCAGGGCCCGGTATCGCCCATCGCCCAGAAATTGTCTTTTTCACCCAAACGCGAGAAGCGCTCCGAATCGACTTTCATCTCATTCAACCAGATGTCAGCCGCTTCATCATCATCCTGATAGACAGTGACCCAGAGTCTGTCAGCAGGCAATCCAAGTTCCTCAGTGAGAAATTCCCACGCAAACTGAATAGCCTCTCGTTTGAAATAATCACCGAACGAAAAATTGCCCAGCATCTCAAAAAATGTGTGATGACGAGCGGTATAGCCCACGTTCTCCAGATCGTTGTGCTTGCCACCCGCTCTTACACATCGCTGGGAACTGGTCGCCCTGATCCTTTCCCGCTTTTCATCTCCAAGAAATACGTCCTTGAACTGAACCATACCCGCATTGGTGAACAGCAAAGTAGGATCATTGGCAGGAACCAGGGAACTGCTTGACACGATTTCGTGATCGCGCGCCGCAAAGTAGTCGAGGAATTTTTGTCTTATTTCAGCAGATTTCATCGGTTTAGCTGTCGCTGGGTTGATTGAATGAGCGATAAAAGGCCGCCCGCTAACAAACCGGCGATTATAGCGCCATATCCACTGTGGTTGCAGAAAAAACTCCCAAAGAATGAGGGCTTCTTGTCACAAGAGCCTTCGCAAGGATTGCAGAGGGGTAATCCAGCAGCGCTCAGCGAGATGGAAATGATCTAGTTGCCGTCAGTTTTCCCCTCGTCGACCAGTAGAGCAGAGACACTCGGCTTAAGGCTAAAATTGGTAATAGTCTTATCTTCCGGCACCCTGAGATTGCCATCACTGGACAACATAATCGCGATCGAGCGGGTTTGCGGGAAATGACTGAGAACTATCGCGACTATGATGAGGAAAGGAACACACAGAAACATTCCCGGAATTCCCCAGATTGCGTTCCAAAGCGCAAGATTCAGCAGAATAACGACAGGGCTGAGATTGAATGACGAACCCATAAGCCGGGGCTCGAGAATATTCCCAATGCAGATTTGCAGCACGCCAATGCCCAGCAGCACCAGCACAAACAGGCCATAAGCCTCCGATTGGGCGAGCGCGATCAGCGCGGGGAACAGGGTAGCAACGATTGAGCCGACCGTTGGAATAAAATTCAGTAAAAATATAAGCAGACCCCACAGGCCGGCAAAATCCACTCCAACCGCGAGCAAGTACAGATAACTGGCCAGCCCCGTCAGGGAACTGGTGAACAGTTTGATACTCATGTACTTCTGAATGTCATCGCGAATTTGTGCGATGATTTGCTGTACTTCCGATTCTTTCTCGGGGTTTGCGACCAGAGCAGAAATCTTGTTGCTGAAATGGCCCTGCTCGAGGAAGAGAAAACCCAGATAGATCAGTATCAAGCCGCCACTGGCAAGAATACCGGCAAAAGAGGAAGCAACCGATGTCGCATAGGACGGGATATCAATCCATTCGGTCAACAAATCACTGAGTGAACGTTCCTCAAACGCGGCGAAGTCAACAAAAGGCAAATTCTGCAGACGCTTGCTCAGATTCTCTTGATAAACAGGTGCCACTTCCAACACTTCGTCAGCCGAAGCGCTTAAGAAATTTATCAGCGCCCAGATGAGAGACAGAAACGTGAGCACTGCAGCCGTACGACAAAAAAGGACAGGCAACCTGTAACCGGCCACTTCAATCCGATGAAAAGACTGAGCCAGGGTGTTGATCAAGTACCAAAGCGCAATGGCAATGACCAGCGGCAGCAGCAGCGACTCACCCACAACGAGAAGATAAAATACCAGAACGACCAGTACGGCTGATGCAGTAAAATGGAGAATTCTCATGAGCTGGCTTCCCTTGGGCTTGAGGCGTGGAACGCTTATTCTGCGAACTGCCAGAACCCTCTCTGGATCAACAAGGCCGCCTGAACGGATTTGGGACTGACCATACAGTTTTCATGGTCAGTGTAGCATATTTCAGCCTGCCCATTGCCTATGTCAGTCTTCCTCTCACGACGGCACTGACGCCCCCTGATCCAGATTCGTAACTTACTCGTTCCGCTGCTGCCTGCAACAGCGAGCAACCCTGGACGGCTGCGATCCCGGCCGGACGAAACCCGAGGCCAAAACTCTTTTGGAAGACCGGCGGCCTCCCCCGCTGTAAACGTTTACTGCTTCAGGCGAGCGTGATACAAAAGCAGTTGAGCGGCTGCGGCAAGGCCGGATAAGCCGGACAGATCAGCACACTCAGCCGTACTGGTAAGAATCTGCAGCCGCAGGCAATTGTGTTCTGACTTCGGAAGCCGCGCTCCTTCAGAAAACGTGCAATCAACTGCACATCAGAATGACCTGATGCGGGCCGACCCACCTGTTCCAGAACCTGATACAGACAAAGACCGGCAAGAAGACCTGTCCAGCATGCCAGAACAACATTTTCATTTACGTATCGTCAGCGAGTCGCACCCCGGCAGAAAGAGACCTAATAATGAAGATCATTTTGCCGTCGATGAAAGCCGGGGCATCATCGTACTGGCAGACGGCATGGGCGGACACCGCTCCGGTGAAGTGGCATCGGAGATGGCCACCCGCTTGCTCATGAATAAGCTCCGGCTGCTCGGCAATACCGAATCGACAGAAAAAGAACAACGCACCGAGTTGCTCGAAGGCATCAGGCTCGCAATCAGCGAAACCAACCAGAGCATTTATCAAGCAGCGTCAGACAACGCTGAGTATAAAGGCATGGGAACCACGGTTGTCGCGGTTTTGCTGAGCGGCCCCCGCATTCATATCGGGCACGTTGGAGACTCAAGACTGTACTGCTTCAGGCAAGACAGGCTGAGCAAACTCACCAGGGATCACAGTCTGGTTCAGGATCTCGTCGACCGGGGCCTGTACACAGAGGAGCAAGCAAGAGCTGCAAGCGTTTCGCATATCCTCACCAGGTCTGTCGGACTGAAAGCTCAGGTCGAGATCGACGCTCTTACGGCAGAGCTTCAAGCGGATGACCTGCTGTTGGTTTGCTCCGACGGCCTCACCGACATGGTGCCCGACTGGCAGATCAGGGAGATCTTGAGGGACCATGCAAACCGCCCCGGGACAGCCGTGACGAAACTGATCGAGACCGCAAATTACCACGGCGGGCGGGACAACATCTCTGTCATACTGGCACAGGCCTGCGCAGACTGACTTTCTTCCTCTTGCAGTGGCGAGGTCGGCTGCCGTACTGAAGGCCCGGATAGGATGGCCCTGACTACCAGCGCCGGTATTTTTCCAGAATCCCCGGCGGAGCCAATCGGGCTAGATCGATTCGAAGGCCTCGGCGACTATTCCCGGCGTGAGAATTTGAGGCAGGATAACGGGCTCTCTGTCTTTTTGTCCCGGATACAACACATACAGCGGCACAGACGGCCGGTTGAAATGCTCCAGAACAGCAGTGATTTCCGGATCTTCGTTAGTCCAGTCACCCTTCATATAGGTAATGCCCCGATCAGCCATCACTGCTTTGACTCGCTCTGTACCAAGCGTGGTCTGCTCATTAGCCAGGCAGGTGATGCACCAGGCTGCAGTCATGTTGACGAAAACCGGTTTGCCGGCGGACTGAAGCTCTTCCAGACGCTGAGCGCTGAACACCTCATACTCCTGCGACGCACCTTCTTCATTTGCTGCGGCATCTGAAGTCGCCGGCACGGATTGCAGAAACGGCGTCTGCGCCAGATAAATCGCCAGAACCAGAGCAGCCAGGCTCGTCCCGTAATTCAGCGTGCGCAGGAATGGCCCCATCGTGAAGCGGCGCTGGTAGAGCCAGGCGGCAAACGCCATCACCACGCACATGCCCAACACCAGCGACATCCCCATCACTCCCACCTGATTACCGAGCACCCAGAGAAAAAACAGCGCCGAGGCATACAGCGGAAAGGCCATAAACTGCTTGAATGTCTCCATCCACGGTCCGGGTTTGGGTAAAAATCGAAACAGCGCGGGTGAGTAACTCAGCAACAGAATAGGAAAAGCCATACCCACTCCCAGCGAGACAAATACCGCCATGGCCACCAGCCAGGATTGCGCCAGCGCAAAACCGATCGCTGGCCCCATAAAAGGTGCCGTGCACGGCGTTGCGACGGTAGTGGCCAGCACACCGGTAAAGAACGAACCCTGATAGCCGCCCCGGGCGGTGAGAGAGCTGCCGGCTCCCATCAGGCTGGTCCCTATTTCAAAGACGCCTGACAGACTCAGGCCCATCAGGAAAAACAGATAAACAATGAACGCCAGGAACCAGGGTTGCTGAAACTGGAATGCCCAGCCCACAGCCTCCCCTCCCGCCCTGAGAGCAATCAGCACCGACGCCAGAGTGACGAATGCCACTACCACACCGAGCGTATAGAACACGCCGTCCATACGTTGCTTCTGACTGGATTCACCCACATTCTTGGCGAAGCTCATCGCCTTGATGGACAGCACCGGAAAGACGCAGGGCATCAGATTGAGAATCAGGCCTCCAAGGAAGGCGAACCCCATAAACATGAGTAACCCGGAACTTCCGCCTGCGTCAGACCCGCTCTCTGCAGACGCAGCGAATGGCATGATGGTCATGGTGCTGGCATCAGCCGCCGGATTGACGAAATCAAAGGCCACGCGTTCCCCGGATTCATTTTCCAGCACCAGCACTCCGAACACTTCTGACAAATCCTGCAGCATGCGCCGGGGTTGCTGGTGCGTAATCTGCAACAAATTGGCCTGCATAGACACATCACGAAGAGGTCCGGGCTTGATTATCCGGCGCTGATCCGGGAAAAAGTAGGCATCGGAATATCGGTCGAACAGTGCGTCAGAGGATTCAAAGCCAAGGCTCACCCGTTCACCGGCCACGGCAATAATCGAGCGAATGTCGTGGTCAGCTTCGGGCAGCTGTGCGCGCGCGTCGGCGAACAGAGATTGGGTTTCAGCATCGAGCTCGGCGACTTCGCCGACGGGCAGTTTGATACTCAGCCTCTGCTCACCGGGTATGCAAATCTGATCGCACACATTCCAATAAGCCAGCGCGCTCAATTCCACCTGGTCTGCGCTGAAATCTGTCGGCAGGGTGACGGCAACAGGAAGGACGACTTCCTGCTCATAACCAAAGTTCACCAGGTCCGTCTCATAAAACGGCAGCCAGTGCGGGGCCGGCCACTTAAGCTCGCCAATCTGGGTGCCTTCCGGAGCCTGCCATTCCGTCAGGGTAGTAGGCTCCCCGCTGTCACCCCCCATTTTCCAGTAGGTGTGCCAGTGCTCAGCCGGGTCGAGCCGGAGCGCCAGCCAGGTGGTTTCACCCGGCACAATGTTGGTGGTCTCGGACAGTAATTCGACTTCAATACTGTGATCCCAGGCCGCAGCACTGCGCGTTGCGGTGAGTTCAAAAGCACGCAGTTCACCATTGTCGTCTCTGACCGAGAGCAGACCTTCCAGCTCGTTACGCGCGTCATCGTACCGGCGGTGCTGTTCAGTTGATATCTGGACTCTGCCACCGTCCAGCATGACCTCTCGATAGGGCGCGTAACGCATGATGCGACGCTCCGTCGGAAAAAACCACGCCTCATCAATGTCGGTAAACAGCGCTTCCTCGCCGGCGATCATGACATTGACTTTGCCGTCATGATCATTGAATTCAGCGACCAGTTCGTGCTGACCCTCAGGAGTCGGAAGCAGACTGCGGGTCTCGGCAAACGCCCCCACCCAGCGGGGATCTGCTTCGAGGGTGGAGCTGACCGGAAGCGAAATGGCAAAGTCTGCTTCACCCGGAATACAGATTTCATCGCACACCTGCCACTCGATGCGCGTGCTCGCCTGAAACACCTCCGCATCAAAGTCCTCAGGCACCGTCAGCGCCATCGGCAGGAAGACCTCGCGCTCGTAGGTAAAGGTCACCAGATCACTGCCAAGAAAGGGGGTCCATTCGGGAATCGGCCACTGGATCTGCCCCACTGCCGCGCCGGCCGGCAGCTGCCAGTCAACCGCGCGCGTCGCTTCACCACTGTCACCGCCAAATTTCCAGTAGGTATGCCAGTGTTCAATCGGGTCAAGGCGGATTGCCAGCCAGGTAGTCTGGCCGGGCACGACATTTACGGTCTCCGAGACCAGCTCAACCTCGATCTGATCAGTTTGATGCACCTGCGCACCGACAGTCATCGCGAAAAAAGAAAACGCGATGAAAATCAATAGCTTGGTCTTATTAAGGGCCATAAATAAATCCTGCAACCGGGTGATCGTTACCAACCCGCGAAACCTGCTATACCGGGACTAAAGGTATCAAAATCGCCCTCTGCTGTCATGAAACTGTCGGCCGGCCGGCACGAACCCTTCAGTGCGCCGAGCGTTCGGGGGCCTGAGCCAACCGCCCTCCTGAACCAGAAAAACGCGGTTTCCCCGAAAACGGACTTGCTCCGGCCTGAATATTATCGCGCCCGGTTACTGGCTCCGGAGTATTTTTTCCACCATCAACTGCAAATTCAGCGAATCACGGAAGTCGTTCACTGCCAGACGGAAGACCAGTTCTATCCGGGTAGCGTGTGAGTCAGGCCAACTCTCCTCAGGCACGTTAAACGCGATGGCGTCGACTATTTTGCCCGGTTCAGATTCAGGGCTCAGCACCATTTTCAGATGCTTGCCACCAAGTCTGCGCTGTTCACGCAGCAGGAACCTGCCATCAAACTGAGGCTCAGGGAACGCCTGCCCCCAGGGCCCTGCAGCCTGAATCAGCTGTGCAGTTTCCAACGTAAGATGGTTTGCCGCAACCTCGCCATCGCTTTCGATGACGGCCTGTAGTTGCGACCGGCTCAGCCGAAGACGCGCCTCGGCCTCAAACGCCGATTGAAAAGCGGTCAGCTTATCAGGCGCGAGGCTGAGACCGGCGGCCATGGCATGCCCCCCGAATTTAGTGATAAGCCCCGGATTTTTGGTAGCCACAGCATCAAGCGCATCGCGGATATGAAAGCCGCCGATAGACCGAGCAGAGCCTTTGAGCTCTTCGCCTCCCTCCACCGCTGCAAAGGCGATCACCGGGCGATGATATTTTTCCTTTATACGTGACGCGAGGATACCCACCACACCCTGATGCCAACGTTGATCAAACAGGCAGAAGGAGTTGGGCAGGTCTGACTCATTGAATTCAAATTCCGCCAGAGATTCGAACGCCTGCTGACGCATGTCTGCCTCGATCTGCTTTCGGTCCTGATTCATCGAATCCAGTTGAAGGGCCAGTTGGTAAGCCGTATCGGCATGCTCAGACAGCAGGCATTCAATCCCAGTGGTCATGTCATCCAGTCGGCCTGCCGCATTAAGCCGGGGACCGACGCCAAAAGCCAGGTCTGAAGCCGTGAGCGCGGCCGTGTTCTTACCGGCCACCTGCAACAGTGCCTGTATGCCGGGCCTTGCTTTACCGGCTCTTATCCTGCGCAGCCCCTCCGCAACCAGGATCCTGTTGTTGTGGTCGAGCGGGACAACGTCGGCGATCGTGCCCAATGCGATCAGATCGAGCAGCGCAGCCATATTAGGTTCGGACAGACCGCTTTCAAATCGCCCCAGTTCACGCAGCCTGCCCCTGAGCGCCAGCATCACATAAAAAATCACGCCCACACCGGCTATGGCCTTGCTCTTGAAAGAACAGCCTTGCTGGTTAGGATTCACAATGGCGTCAGCCTCCGGCAGTGTCTCCGGGGCAAGGTGATGATCAGTGATCAGAACCTGACTGCCGATCTGTTTGGCCGCCTGAACACCGGCAACGCTCGAAATCCCGTTATCAACGGTAATAATTAGATCCGGCTCTTTTCCCTTGGCTAACTCATCAACAATTTTAGGCGTCAAGCCGTAGCCGAAGTCGAAGCGATTGGGAACAATGTAGTCAACGTGACGAAAACCGAAGTCTTGCAAGGCAGACATTGCGAGCGCACAGCTGGTTGCACCGTCTGCATCGAAGTCAGAGACGATCAGAACGCGGCGCTGATGATCCAGCGCCGCAACCAGCAAGTCGACGGCAGTGGCCATCCCGAGCAATTCATGGGGAGGAATAAGGTTCGCCAGTGCCAGATCCAGTTCCTGCTCACCGGTAAGGCCGCGCTGGCGGTAGACCCGCTGTAGCAGGGGGTGCATCGCTGCAGGAAGTGTTAAGCCTTCATCGGGGCTTCGCCGCTGCAGTCGAGTCATGGTCGCATTTAAGCTTGCTGGCCGAGAGCTGCGCTGATGAAGGCGGAGACTTCTCCAAGATCATTGGCGATCACCGAATATCGCTCTTCCCGCTCGAATAAATCGGCAAGGTGAGCAGGCAGTTCCGGCAGATCCAGCCCGGCAACTGTAATGGCTTCGCTGAATTTTGCGGGATGCGCTGTCGCCAGGGTAATCATGGGCACCTGCGGGTTTTTCCGGGTCAAACGCCCGGATTCCACGCCGATTGCTGTGTGGGGATCAAGCAGCTTGCCCAGCTCAGCAGCAGTTTCGCTGATGACCCGACAGGTGGTCTCATCGCTGACGCTGGCACTGTCAAAAATTGCTTGCACAGCTTGCCACTGTGATTCACTGACGCTGAGGCGTTCCTTACTGGATCTGAGCATAAAGTCAGTCAGCTGCGCCGAATCGCGCCCGAACAGATCAAACAGGTAGCGCTCAAAATTACTGGAAACCAGAATGTCCATACTGGGCGAATAGGTCTTGCTCAACTGCGTCTTGCTGTAGTCGTTGTTGCTGATGAAGCGATGCAGAATATCGTTCTGATTGGTCGCGACCACAAGCTGGTCGACCGGCAATCCCATCTGCTTGGCCAGATAGCCAGCATAAATATCTCCGAAATTTCCGGTTGGCACTGAAAAAGACACTTGCCTGTCCGGGGCGCCCAGCCTGAGCGCCGCCGCAAAATAGTAGACGATCTGCATAAGGATGCGCGCCCAGTTGATCGAGTTAACGGCAACAAGCTGACGATCATCAGGCAGGAAAGACTGATCAGAAAAGGCGGCTTTGACTATGCGCTGGCAGTCATCAAAATTTCCTTCGACTGCAAGATTGAAGACATTGTCACCCGGCACCGTTGTCATCTGGCGGCGCTGCACCTCTGAGACCCTCTGATGCGGATGGAGTATGAAGATATCCACCCGATCTGAGTGGCGGCATCCCTCCAGCGCTGCCGAGCCAGTATCTCCGGAAGTCGCTCCCAGAATCACCACCCGCTGATCGTTCTTCGCCAGGACATGATCCAGCAATCGCCCGAGCACCTGTAACGCAAAGTCTTTGAATGCGAGAGTCGGGCCATGGTAGAGCTCGAGCAGATATTCATGCTCCCTGAGCGCGGTAAGCGGTGCCACCTCCGGATGACCGAAATCTGCATAGCTTTCGGTAATAATCCGTTTCAGTTCATCGGGTTGCAGTGCATCTCCGATAAAAGGCGAAATGACTGCGAGGGCCAGATCAACGTAGCTGAGATCACGCCACGAGGCAATCTGCTCCGGACTGAAAGACGGCAACTCTACGGGGACATACAACCCGCCATCCGGGGCCAGACCGGTCAGCAATACCTGCTCGAATGACTGCGGCGTCCCGCCGCCACGGGTACTGATATATTTCACTGTATTGGCAGGCTACGCCTCTCCATCAAAGGGCTCAATCCGAATACGGGTGACCGGGCCGGTGACCTCATCGAGTTCAGCGAGCGCGTCCAGCGCGGCATTAAGTTCCCGTTCCCGGACTACTTGCGTAAGAATGACAACAGGCACGGTTTCAGAATTTTCAGATTCTTTCTGGATAATGGCCTCGATACTGATGCCCCGCTGCTGCAGAACAGCAGAGAGTTTTGCCATGACCCCAAGCTTATCCAGCACCGGGATCTTCAGATAATATCCGACCTCAATCTGCTCGATCGGCAGTACTTCCAGCGAAGAGCCTGTTTGAGTAGAGCCCAGCGCCGGGCGAACCGGAGCTTTGACACCAGCCAGCCGATCTCTGGCCAGGTCGATCAGATCAGCGACCACCGCTGATGCTGTTGCTTCAGCTCCGGCGCCGGGACCGCTGTACAGAGTCGACCCGACGAAATTTCCCTGCACCATTACTGCATTACCGACGCCGTTGACGTTTGCCAGCAGGCGAGTGTTGGAAACCAGCGTAGGATGCACGCGCATCTCCACTCCACGGACCGTTTTTCTGGCAATACCGAGGTGCTTGATCCGATATCCCAACTCTTCGGCGAAGCTGATGTCAGCCGGAGAGATGCCGCTAATGCCCTCGGTGTAGGTCTTCTCAAACTGTAGCGGTATGCCAAACGCGATAGCGCTCATGATCGTCAGCTTGTGGGCCGCATCAATGCCTTCCACATCAAACGTCGGATCTGCTTCGGCGTAACCCAGCTCCTGCGCTTGCTGAAGCACTTCCGAAAACTCACTCTGCTTGGCCGACATTTCGGAAAGAATAAAATTTCCTGTTCCGTTGATGATGCCTGCGAGCCACTCGATGTCGTTGGCTGCCAACCCCTCCCGCAAGGCCTTGATTATCGGAATTCCACCAGCTACGGCGCTTTCAAACGCGAGCGTGACTTCATTGGCGCTCGCCAGCGCAAACAGCTCGTTGCCTCTTTCCGCAATCAGGGCTTTGTTCGCTGTCACCACATGTTTGCCGTTGCTCAGGGCGCGCTGGATCACCTCGAAGGCCACATCGTAGCCACCCATGGTTTCCACCACCACATCAACCTCAGGATCTGACGTGATTGCGAGCGGATCTGAACCGGTATGGGCAACCTGCCCGCACAGATCCGGCTTCGGTGTCCGTGTCGCAACATGAGTAACCCGGATTGGACAACCTGCACGCGCCGTGATCAATGCCGCATTCTGCTCCAGCAACGCCAGCGTACCACCACCGACAGTGCCAAGACCGCAGATGCCGACTGACAAAATTTCTGTATTTTTTCCGCTCAAGATAGTGCTCGTCTATTGTGCTCTTTATCCAGACCACCGCCTCATTTTCAGCAGTTTAAACGGGCAGTCCGGAACGTAATCAGACATTGCTTCCCTGCTCCGAACCGGGGAATCGATGGCGTCAGCAGCGTGCTTTCAGAACCGGCTCCTGAGCATCTCTCCCGTACAGGCGTGATCAGTTCAGACCGAGCATGGCGGCCAGTCTTTCGCTGTCCATATACCCGGGGACCAGGCGACCATCAGAAAAGACCAGCGCAGGCGTACCGCTGATACCAAGCTCGTTACCCAGTTGGTAGTGATCCAGAATCGGCGTGTCGCAGGCGGCTGCCGGCAGCTCTTCTCCCTCCTTGGCGAGGGTCAGGGACTGTTTACGATCATCCGAACACCAGACCGAGATCATCTTGTCGTAGGAGGTCGATGCCTGCCCGCCGCGGGGGTAAGCCAGGTACCGTACTTCAATACCGTAAGCCAACAGCTCTTCCAGATCACCGTGCAGAGCGCGGCAGTAGGTACAATCCACGTCGGTAAACACCGTAATGCTTGCCTTCACGGTTTCCGGTGTGAACACGATCATTTCGTCTTCCGGGATGGCAGCAATCTTGTCCAGTGCGCGCTGCTGCCGCGAACTCGCCGACAGATTGGTGAGCCCACCCGGGCTTGTCGCATACATGTCGCCAGCAAACAGATAATCACCGGAGATATCGCTGTAGAGCACTTCGCCTGTATTCAGCTCAACCTCAAAAATATTCGGCAGGGCTGTCTGATTCAGGGACACAATCTTCAATTGATTCTGAGAGGCCACTTCGATCGCCTGTTCCAGTTTACCGCGCAGAGATTGATCACCCTGTGCCGATACCGGGCTGATCAGAATCAGACTCAACAGCACTCCTACCAGCAACCGAACCTTGTGGATTGTCATTCGCATAGCGTTCTCTCTCTCGACCGGTAGCGGCCGACGTCACAGTAAATAATTCACTCTTCAGGGTGTCGGCAGGCTAAATCAATGGTTGATGGACGCCTGCGTGCTCTAGCGTATGTTACCAAGCCAGAGCCCAAGTGTAAGGTTTTGCGGGACCAGAAACAAAAATGAGAAGGATGCCGAAGCAACCTTCTCATTGTTACAGGTCTCAACCAGGCTTCGCGAAGCGAAGCGCGGCCTGTTAGGCCTGATCGCCGGTCTTTTTATCGAGTTTTTCAGAAATTCGCGCCGCTCGACCGGTCAGTTCGCGTAAGTAGTACAGTTTTGCCTGGCGCACATCACCGCGACGCTTCAGCGTCACGCTGTCTACCAAGGGACTGAAGGACTGGAAAGTTCGCTCTACACCCACACCGTGTGAGATCTTACGAACGGTAAAGGAGGAATTGAGGCCGCGATTACGCTTGCCGATGACGACTCCCTCGAAGGCCTGCAGTCGCTCGCGATCGCCTTCCTTGATCTTAACCTGAACTACCACTGTGTCTCCGGGGCCGAATTCTGGAAGCTCCTTCCCCATCTGCTCGGTTTCGATCTTTTCGATGATCTTGTTTTTGCTCATCTTGCTCAACTCCTGACCTAAATGAAGCACCGGGTCACGCTCTGTCTGTCCGGTACTCTTGTTTAAATTCGTCCAATAATGTCTGCTGTTCCTGACTCAGCTCCAGTCGGTCCAGTAAATCCGGACGCTTCAGCCAAGTCACTCCCAACCGCTGCTTACTGCGCCAGCGCGCAATTGCAGCGTGATCTCCGCTCAGTAAGACCGGCGGCACGGCACGGCCCTCATACAGCTGGGGCCTGGTGTACTCCGGAGCGTGCAATAGCCCGTCCGTCAAACTGTCCTGCGTCGCTGAACCCTCATCGCCCAGCGCGCCCGGCTGAATCCTGATCATCGCGTCCAGCAAGGCCATGGCCGCAATCTCTCCCCCGCTGAGGACAAAGTCTCCGAGCGAGAGCTCTTCATCAATTTCAGCCTCAATCACTCGGGCATCAATGCCCTGATAGCGACCGCACACCAAAGTCAGTGACTTCAGCGCTGCCAGCTCAGTCACCTTCTGATGATTGATCCGCTGCCCTTGAGGCGAGAGATAAATACACCGCGACTGCCCTCTTTCCTGCTCACCGAGTCCGGCCCGCGCAGCACCGATGGTTGCGAGCAGCGGCTCTGTCTTCATCAGCATTCCGGGACCACCACCAAACGGTTTATCGTCCACGTTACGATGCTTGTCTGTGCAGTAGTCCCTTGGATTCCAGAAGGACAACTCAAGCAATCCGCCTTCGATACCGCGACTGCTGACACCGTATTCCGTCAGCGCTGTGAATATCTCGGGAAACAACGTGACAACCGCAACCTGCATCTTGCCAGCTCCCGTACCCGCCAGCGGTTTAGCTCATGTCTCGTGCAGCGCACTCAACTCAAATAATCGATATCCCAGTCTACAGTCAGGCTGACATCATTCAGCGATACCTGCTTCACCACCTGACCCATCAGATAGGGTATCAGTCGCTCTCGCTGGTCGCAGCTGTGTGCAGTGGGCTGCACCACAAGAACGTCGTTCGCCCCCGTCTCCAGCAAACCCGAAACCGTTCCCAGTATCTCACACTGCAGATTGGTCACTTCCAGCCCGACCAGTTCGTGCCAGTAAAACGTACCGGACTCAAGATCGGGTAGCTCTGAGCTGTTCACCCAGACTTCCTTGCCGGTCAGTGCCCTGCTGACCTCCGGACTGTCGTATCCGTCAAAGTGAACCAGCAGCCCCTTGGGCTGACGCCGACTGGCGTCGATCTCTAAAGTGCCCTGCGTGCCGTTCAGCTCTGTGCGCAACAACGGGTAGTCCAGAATATTGTCTGGCGGCGCGGTGTAGGAGTTCAGCCTGACCCAACCGCTTAAACCGTGAACCCGGCCTACCTTGCCGAGCACTACCTTTTTGTTGGCCGCCTCCGGGTCACTCATAAAGGCCAGTCAATCAGAGCGCTCAGGCCGATGCGGCAGCGGCATCCTTTGCCAGGCTCGACACCCTGTCGCTGACCTGCGCACCCTGGGACTGCCAGTAGGCCATCCGATCCAGATCAAGGCGCAATCGCTCTTCCTGACCACGCGCTACCGGGTTAAAGAATCCGATCCTTTCAATGAAACGGCCATCGCGGGCGCGGCGACTGTCGCTCACCGTGATATGGTAGAAAGGCTTTTTCTTTGCGCCACCGCGAGCCAGTCGTATCGTGACCATACTATTTTCCTAATCGATAAATTGCTAAATAATTCAGATGGTTAGCGACAATAAAACCGGGCCGCACAGCCCCCTGAATAAAAAGGCCGGTATTCTATGCCAAATGCGTAGGTATTGGAAGCGCTGAAACAGCCGCCGTGCGGGGCTTTTACACCGCGCGCTGCCCTTAAAATCGCGGGAATTTTCCACCGGGAGGCATTCCGGGCATTCCCCCGGGGCCCATCTTGCCCTGCATGCCTCCGAGCCCACGCATCATGTTAGCCATGCCGCCACCCTTCATCTTTTTCATCATCTTCTGCATTTGCTTGTGTTGTTTCAGCAAGCGGTTCAAATCCTGAATCTGAGTGCCTGAGCCCTGCGTGATCCGCCGTTTTCTGGAACCATTCAGCAGCTCGGGATTCAGACGCTCGCGCGGCGTCATCGAGTTGATGATCGCCTCCATCCGGCGGAATTGAGAATCGTCAACCTGGCTGGCAGCACCCGGCGGCAGCGCGCCCATGCCCGGCATCTTTTCCATGATGCTCGCAACGCCGCCCATATTTTGCATCTGCTTGAGTTGCTCCTTGAAATCTTCCAGGTCAAAACCTTTGCCTTTTTTAATCTTACGGGCGAGACGCTCAGCCTGCTTCTTGTCAACTTTCTGCTCGGCTTCTTCAATCAGCGAGAGCACATCCCCCATACCGAGAATGCGCGAAGCAATACGGTCCGGATAGAACGGCTCAAGCCCGTCAATTTTTTCCCCGGTACCGATAAATTTGATCGGCTTGCCAGTGATATGCCGAACTGACAGCGCGGCACCGCCCCGAGCGTCACCGTCTGCCTTGGTAAGAACTACGCCCGTCAGAGGCAATGCCTCGTTAAAGGCTTTCGCGGTGTTAGCCGCGTCCTGACCGGTCATTGCATCCACCACGAACAGGGTCTCCACCGGATTCAAGTGGCGGTGCAGTGCAGAGATTTCATCCATCATCTGCTGATCAATGGCCAGACGTCCGGCGGTATCGACCAGCAGCACGTCGACAAATTTTTTCTTCGCCTCCCGCAGCGCTGCATCGACGATGGTAAGAGGGGCCTGGCTGGCGTCGGACCCGAAAAACTCGACGTCTATTTCACCCGCCAGCGTCTGAAGCTGCTGAATCGCAGCCGGCCGGTAGATATCTGCGCTGACCAACATGACCCTTTTCTGCGATTTGGTCTTGAGCAGCCTGGCGAGTTTGGCTGCCGTAGTGGTCTTACCGGCGCCCTGCAGACCCGCCATCAGCACCACCGCAGGCGGCACAGACTTCAGATTCAACTCCGCGTTGGCAGAGCCCATGATCGTCTGCATTTCGGCCTGGACCAGTTTGATGAAAGCCTGCCCGGGCGTCAGACTTTTCGACACCTCTTGCCCGACGGCCCGCGCACTGACCCGATCAATGAAGTCCTTGACCACCGGCAGCGCGACATCAGCTTCAAGCAGCGCACGACGAACCTCTCGCAGGGCTTCCTGGATATTGCTTTCCGTCAGGGTCGCTTTGCCCGTCAGCTTACGAAAAGTCCCACTGAGACGCTCAGTTAAATTCTCAAACACACAATCACCTGCTCATTCATATCAGAACCGGCAGCAAGCCGTCGCCGCCAAACCGGGATTATAGCCCTATTCGTCGCGACCGTGAAAAAGGGCTTCTACCACTCTGGTACATGTGCGACACTCTGACTGTTAAAAGCCCTTACGTTACGAATGCAACTGACTCTTATTGCGGGCATTTTTGCCATCGCGCTTTATTCGACCGGTTTTGCGCTCCAGCTGTCCCGACTGGCAAACGGCGGAACCGGTGGCCTCGTAGCCGTCAACCGCCTGCCCGTTTTTGTGGCCGGTGGAATGGCCGTGCTTGCCCATGTCGCCAGCGCGTCCGGTGTCATTTACACCAGCACCGGGTACCACTTCGGCATAGCCGAGATCAGCACACTCATCGCCGCTTCGATTTCACTGCTGGTCCTCACCAGCAGTTTACGCAAGCCGCTGGACAACCTCTTTCTGGGTCTGTTCCCCCTCGCTGTAGTGGCCATTATTCTGTCACTCACCGTATCCAGCGATTACCCTCCCACCGAGTTGAGTGCCGGCATGGCAGGTCACGTGCTGATCTCAATTCTTGCCTACAGCTTCATCACGATAGCTGCAGTGCAAGCCGGCTTTCTCGCCTACCAGAACTACCAGCTCAAGCATGGGCACGCGGGCGGATTTTTGAAACGCTTTCCTTCGCTTCAGGATATGGAGGCCCTTCTGTTCGAACTGCTCTGGGTCGGACAGCTGCTCCTTTCCCTCGGGATTGTTGCCGGGTTTGTATTTATCAGTGACATTTGGGGGCGTGACGGCGTGATTCACAAAAGTTTCTTTTCTGTGCTGGCCTGGATCGTGTTCGCTGTTCTGCTCTGGGGTCGCCATCAACTCGGGTGGCGCGGAGCCACCGCAATCCGCGGCACACTGTCCGGGTTTGCTCTGTTGCTGGTCGGTTTCTATGGTTCCAAATTTGCCCTTGAATTTCTGGTCAGCTAACCGGACCACGCGGTGAACCAGCCCTTTCACTTCTCCCACCTGGATGCGCCCTGAACCATGGCAGCCGACGAAGCTTCACTGGGTGTTCTGATCCTGTCTTTTCTGGCTCTGATTTTGGCCTCAGCCTATTTCTCCAGTTCGGAGACCGGCATGATGAGCCTGAACAGGTACCGCATGAACCATCTGCGCCGGAGTCAGCATGCAGGCGCTACGCGCGCCAGCAAACTGCTGGAAAAGCCAGACAAGCTGATTGGCGTGATTCTGATCGGCAACAACTTCGTCAATTTTCTCGCTGCCTCAATCGCCTCCTCCATCGCCATTTTAATACTGGGCGAACCGGCACCCTTTGCTACCGCAATTGTGCTTACCCTTGTTGTGCTCATTTTTGCTGAAGTCACCCCGAAAACAATTGCCGCGCTTTATCCGGAAAGGATTGCTTACCCTTCAAGTATTGTGCTGGGGTTACTGCTTAAAGTGCTTTACCCCGTGGTGTGGATGGTCAACTTCGTGTCGAACATGCTGGTGCGCGCCCTTGGATTCCACCCTCAGGCGGATGGCAGCGACCAGCAGCTTAATCAGGAAGAGCTACGCACCGTGGTGCACGAATCAGAAAGCCGACTGCCGAAAAAGCGACAGGGTATGCTGCTCAACATCCTCGACCTCGAAAAAGTGCAGGTAGATCAGATTATGGTACCGCGCAATGAAGTGACGGGGCTTGATATAGAAGACGACATGGAAGACATGCTCGAGCAGATAGCCAGTGCGCAGCACACCAGACTGCCGGTTTATCGCAAAGATATCGACAATATCGTTGGCGTGCTGCACATGCGCAGTGCCGGCAGGCTGATCAAAACCGAAAACCTCAACAAGGCAGCCATCATTCAGGAAACCACGGAACCTTACTTTATTCCGGACAGCACGCCATTACATACCCAGCTGTTCAATTTCCAGAGTAAAAAACTGCGACTGGCGGTAGTGGTCGATGAATTCGGCGCGGTCAAAGGGATCGTTACGCTGGAAGACATTCTGGAAGAGATTGTCGGTGAATTCACTACCGATTTAGCCGACAGCAACAGGGATATCTTTGCGCAGGAAGATGGCAGCTATCTGATCGATGGCGGTACGAGCATTCGCGACATCAACCGCAGCCTTTCCTGGCAACTGGACAGCGAATCGGCCAACACTTTGAACGGAATGTTGATGGAAATCCTCCAGTCGATTCCTGACTCTAGCGTCGGCGTCAAGCTCGACGGCTACTACGCCGAAATTCTTCAGGTGAAAGATAATGTATTCAGAACAGTTAAGATGTGGGAAGCCACGCCGCAGGAGAACCTGCCGTTTACTGACTGAAGACTAGCCGGCAGTCCGCGCCAGCGCTCTAAACAGAGGACCGTAACACCGCCACCGCCTCTTCCGAATGCTGAGTCATGTTGCGATACCTGAAGGCTCTGAGTCTTCTGCTGGCGTCTCCGGCCTGCAACTGCACCGCAAGCGCCAGGGCATATAGTTGTCCGGTGTACAGCTGCCAGGTTTGCCAGCGCCATTGCGCGGCAGACGATCTGCTCATTTCATTCAACTCAAGCCTTTCCGGCGAGAATGAATACGCGAAACTTCTCAGCGGAATGGCGAGCCCCAATCCTCTGGCCTTGATATACGCTTCTTTAAGCGACCAGAGCTCATAAAAACGCGACAGCTGCTCTGAGTGCGGCAGAGCAAGCAGAGCCTGAATTTCTTCCTCCGCAAAGTAGCGATGGGCAATCTGGGCCACCCGCCGCTTCCTGCCGGTGAATTCGATATCAACACCGAGCTCAGGTGTCCGGCCTACCGCCAGTACCGCGCAGCCGTGGCTGTGCGAGAGATTAAAATAGGGGGCTTGCACACCAAGCCCTCCCCGCGCCTGCGGCTTGCCATAGGCATTATAGGTGAACTGCCAGTCACCCATGGCAAGGCCCGTATATTCACTGAGGCAAATTCTTGTCAGCCATTTCCCCAGCAGAAATTCGAGACGATGCCGCTGCTGAACCAGCCTCTCGTAACGCACGATTTCTTTCGCCTGCAGCCAGGCCAGCGCTTGTTGTGTCAGCGCAGCGGGATCGACGTCCGACAGCGCCACTTGCCAGATGTGAATTTCATTCTCAGGCAGGTTCACGACGATTCTCTCCAGCCAGAACGCTTGGCACAGCTTCAGTATCAAATATGCAAACCAATTCCTTACGTGCAATGCGCGCTTCTTTAGGCGTAGCAAAAGCGTTATTCATATAGCGTATACCATCAATCTCGATCGCCTGATTGACGTGGCTGTGACCGTAAACATGAATCGCTGGCTGAAGTTTCCTGATCTGGTGATCAAGTCGCGCACTGCCGAGAACCGGATAGACCTTCCGACGGTGTTCTGGAATCGCGGCCGGCATCACGTCGAGCCTGGGTAGAAAATGGGAAAAACTGATCACATGTACATTGTCCGTCGACAAATAGCGATCGTTCTGCCGCAGAAAGAAATCGCAGATCTTCGCCTGCGAATCAAACTCTGCCGGCCACCGACACGCCCTGAAATCACGCCATGCCCGCTGCAGGAACGCGTCAGGCTGCCCAAAGCTGAAGTCATACCAGCCCAGTAGCGGGACGATACTGACACAGCCTTTCGTGTACACGCCGGTCCTTATCCCTTCATGCGAACAGAGCGACATCACGGCATCAAATTTCTCAAGCGAGCAGGAAAACTCGCCACCATCGACCCAGAGCTCATGGTTGCCGGGCACGAACAGGACTTCGGCAAAACGCGACTTCAGCGCGCGCAATGTCGAGCCGAGCAGCCGCAAATCATCAGTGACATCGCCCGCCAGCAGCAGCACGTCTTCCCGGTATCTGTCCCGGGACAGACTATCGATCCAGTCGAGATTCTCCCGATAGTCAACGTGCAAATCAGAAACGGCGAACACCTTCATAGGGGATGTGACTATACCTGAGTAACAGAGAATGTCATTGGCGGCACTCATCATGGCCCGTCACCTTGATCACGCGCAAGATCCCGGCACGGACGTTATAATCGAGGCTGACCGATGACCACGCTGCGGCTATCCGGGCGCGCCAGCTAGCTGATCGGTACCGCGCCCGAGGTGTTGGCTTTGATGAATTCGGACAGCAGCAGATACTCTTCGCGGCGCGGGTCTGATTTTCGCCAGGCCATGCCGATCTTTCTGGACACATTCTCGTTGCCGAATTCTCTGATCTGCAGATCGGTGTCCCCCAGCACATCTGCTGCGACAGAAATGGCGGGCAGCAACGTCACACCCAAGCCATTCGCAACCATCTGAACGAGCGTGTGCAGACTGGTGCCCTGGTAGACCACATCGGTTGCAGTACTCTGCAGCTTGCATGCCTCAAGCGCATGGTCGCGCAGGCAGTGGCCCTCCTCCAGCAGCAGCAGGCTTTCACCGTGCAGCTGTTTCTGCTTGACCAGTTTGCTGCCCTCAAGCTGGTGTCCGGGCGGCAGGCACAGCAGGAAATCATCCCTGAACAGGGTCAGTGTCTCCATGTCCGGCATCGGGTACGGAAATGCCAGAATCGCCAGATCGAGTTTCCCTTCCTGCAATTGCTGCAGCAGGTTCGCACTGAGATCCTCTTTGAGAAAAAGTTTGAGCTTCGGATAGTGATGTCGCAACTGTGCAAGCAGCTGTGGCAGCATGAAAGGGCCTACGGTCGGAATCACACCCAGGCGTATTTCCCCGGTCAGGGCTTCGTCATGGGATTTCGCGAGCCCGACAAAATCCTCCACGTTGCCCAGAATCAGGCGCGCCTGGTGCAGCAGCTTTTCGCCCAGCGGCGTAACGAGAACGGTCTTTTTATTCCGCTCGAAGATCACCACCCCCAACTGTGATTCAAGCTCCTGGATAGCGGCACTCAGTGTCGACTGCGTGACATGACAGGCCTCAGCAGCCTTGCTGAAGTGTTTGTATTCGGCGACCGCGCAGATATAGCGCAGCTGTTTCATTGACGGCAGCATGGGACAGAATACTAATCGATAAAACCGATCAATACATCAATTAAATCAATTGGATTTGATAAGTAAATATCCTTACTTTAGCGCCAGTTTCAGTAATCCAACTGACTAATCGATGCGTTAGAACCAACGCAACTACTCAACTCGACGGGAGAATTATCATGTCGCTGAAAGGTTCCAAGACCGAAGAAAACCTCAAGGCCGCCTTCGCTGGCGAGTCTCAAGCCAACCGACGCTACCTTTACTTTGCACAGAAGGCTGACGTAGAGGGCTACAACGACGTATCTGCCCTGTTCCGCTCCACCGCGGAAGGCGAAACCGGACACGCTCACGGACATCTCGAATATCTCGAGGAAGTCGGCGATCCTGCGACGGGCATGCCGATTGGCAGCACAGCCGACAACCTGAAGTCGGCGGTTGCAGGTGAGACGCATGAGTACACCGACATGTATCCCGGCATGGCCAAGGACGCCCGCGATGAGGGCTTCGAAGAAATTGCTGACTGGATGGAAACGCTCGCAAAAGCTGAGCGATCCCACGCCAATCGCTTCCAGAAAGCCTTAGATTCGCTGGAAGACTGACCTACTGCGGCTCCTGCAGGCACCCCTGCAGGAGCCAATCTTAATTTACTGTCTTTGCATTCAGGAGACCTTCCATGGCAGAGCATGGCAGAGAAGGCGGCCTCGACGCGCCTACCAGACACCCACTCAATCAGGACGACCCAAAATTCTGGGATGAAGATGACCTGAATAAGGAACTGGAGCGGGTTTATGATATTTGCCACGGCTGTCGACGCTGCGTCAGCTTGTGTAATGCTTTTCCGACCCTGTTCGATCTGGTTGACGAAAGCGACACCATGGAAGTGGACGGAGTTGCCGTTGCAGACTACAGCAAAGTCGTCGACCAGTGCTATCTCTGCGATCTTTGCTACCTGACAAAATGCCCCTACGTGCCGCCCCATGAGTGGAACCTGGACTTCCCTCATCTGATGCTGAGAGCGAAAGCCGTCAAATTTAAAAAGGGAGACACCAAATTCAGGGACAACATCATCACCAGCACTGACATGGTTGGCAAAATGGCGTCAATGCCACTGGTCAACACTCTGGTCAACAGCGGAAACAAAAACAGCGCGGTGCGAGCCGCACTGGACAGCGGTCTGGGCATTCACAAGGACGCCAAGCTGCCGGAATACCACCGCAAAACCGCCCGCAAGCAACATGCGGTGAAAATATACAATCCGCAGGCCAACTCGGACTCTGGGAACAACGCGGCCGGCACTGAAGGCGACCCCCTCAGTCGGGTAGCGCTCTTCACAACCTGCTATTGCAACTACAACGAGCCAGACATCGCCGACAGCGTCATCAAGATCCTCACCCACAATGAGGTGGAAGTCAGCCTGCCCGCCAAGGAGCATTGCTGCGGCATGCCGAAACTGGAACTGGGCGACCTGACGACCGTACGCAAGCTCAAGGAGCTCAATGTTCCGGCCCTTTATGAACTCGTGTCCCGGGGCTACAGCATCATCGCTGCCGTTCCATCCTGTGTTCTGATGTTCAAGCAGGAGCTACCACTGATGTTTCCGGATGACGAGAAAGTCAAAGCGGTTGCTGCTGCCTTCCATGATCCGTTCGAATTCCTGCACAAACTGCACAAGGCCGGCAGGCTCAAAACCGACTTCAAACAGAAACTCGGCAATGTCAGCTATCACGTTGCCTGCCACCAGCGGGTACAGAATATCGGGCCGAAGACCAAACAGATTCTAGAGCTGATCGAAGACACCAGCGTCAATAACATTGAGCGCTGCTCAGGCCACGACGGTACCTATGGCGTAAAAAGCGAAACACTTAAATTTGCCAACAAAATCGCCAAACCTATTGTCCGGCAGATCACACAGCAAGAACCCGACTACTATGGCAGCGACTGCCCGGTGGCCGGCAAACATATCGAAAACAACCTGCAGACAGACCAGGAAACAGTGCACCCCATTGACTTACTCAGGCTCGCATACGGCCTGTAACTCACACTCAACACGAGACCACTTTATGAACTCTGAGGTAAAGATTGCCATGAAGAAAATCGCTTTGGCTGACCTGCTTTCTCTCGAAGCCTATGAAGCCCAACGGCCCGTAATCCGCCAGGCCATTATGGATCACAAAAAGACCCGTAGGGTGCCGCTGGGCCCTAACGCGACACTGCACTTTGAAGATTATATGGTGATGCGCTATCAGATTATGGAATTGATCCGAGCTGAAAAGATCACCGCTGATGAGGAACTAGAAGGCGAACTGGAAGCCTACAATCCGCTCATCCCGGACGGCAAAAACCTGAAGGTTACCTTCATGCTCGAATATCCTGACGAGGCGGAGCGGAAGGAAAGGCTGCGACAGCTTACCGGCATTGAAGAGTTGATTTCGATTCAGATCGCAGGCTTCGACCCGGTGTATCCAATCGCCAATGAAGACCTGCCGCGCTCCACGGAAGACAAAACTTCAGCCGTCCATTTTCTGCGCTTCGAATTCACGGATGACATGATCGAGGCGGCAAAAAATGGCGCCTCCTGGAGTATTCGGTCAGAACATCTGAATTATCAGCACGCCACCGACCCCGTGGCGCCTGAAATCGCCGAATCCCTGCTGAGAGATTTCGCCTAACATTCAATCCGTGCGTCTGAAAAGGCCCCTTAGCGAATAATCGTTGAGGGGCCTTTTTTGTTCCGATAGACTGCCGACAAAACCAGAATAACTCACGTCTGCGCCCACGGCGGCGCACTTGCCTCGGGGTCCGATTCATGAAATTTGCTCACTCCCTTTGTACCACTGCCCTTGTCAGTCTCAGCGTCATCTCGCATTGCGCAAGCGCCGACCATCATGAAGAAGAGGCCATCAAAATGATTGAGCCCTCGGTTTTCAAGCTCGATCAGGCGGATATAGACAATATTCGACAGCGCATGCAGGAAGCAGTCGATGGGGAATTTATTCCGGGCGCCCTGATTCTGGTTGGCAATTCCGACGGAGTCGGGCTGCTCGAAACGGCAGGATTTCAGACATCTGCGGGACGCAATCCGGTGAACAGCCAGACGATCTTCCGAATCTATTCGATGACCAAGCCAATCGTCAGTGTGGCCGCCATGTCCCTAATTGAGGATGGCTTGCTCGCTCTGGATGACCCCATCGAAAAGTACATTCCTGAGTTCAGCAACCTGCGGGTGATAGACCGGGACAGTGGCGAAGTCCGCGCTGCGCGAAACTCGATTACCGTCGAGAATCTGTTAACTCATGAGTCAGGTCTGATACAGGCGATTTTTTCTCCTGACAGCGAACTGGGCAAGATGTACCAGCGGGATTTTCCGGACTATTCCGACATCACAGCACGGGACCTCGCTGGCCGGATCGGCAAGCTCCCCGTGTATTTTGAACCGGGCAGTGCCTGGCATTATGGCCACTCAACCGATGTGCTCGGTGCGGTGCTCGAAGTGGCAGCAGGGAAAGCCCTCGATCAGGTGCTCAATGAACGGATATTTGAGCCGCTCGGCATGGATGAAACGTCATTCTACCTGTCAAGCGACAAGGCCGAGCGCATTGCAGAGCCGAACTTCGGCGCCATGGCTGACAACACGCAAGTCCGGGCAATGCTCTCCGGAGGCGGCGGACTCAATGCAACGACAGAAGACTATGTGCGATTCGCCGAGATGCTGCTCCGGGGCGGCGAATACCGTGGCACGAGAATCATTGAAGAAAGCACGCTGGATCTCATGCGTGAAAAACGTATCGGCAGCGAGGTATCCCGAGAGTTCTTTTTCTATGGTGAAACCGGCGATTGGGGACTGGGTTTTCATTTGCAACCCACTACGGAGGACCCGGACGGGCCGCACAATTTCGGCTGGCGCGGAATTGGCGGCACCTTGTTTCTGGTCGATGAAGAAAACGATTTCTATATGATCTACATGGAGCAGAAGCGCGGGGGGCCCAGAGCCCCGTTCAACAACAATGTCGCGCAGCGGATGGTCTACGAGGCCATGCGAGACTAGCCCAGCAGGTCATATTTTCTGAGATAACCGCGTAGCTGGTGATAGCTGAGGCCGAGAGTCTCGGCAGCCTTTTTCTGGTTGAATTGGTTCTGTTCAAGCGCCCGGCGTAACAGGGCAATTTCAAAATCCTTCACGGTGGATTTGAAATCAAAAGAACCCGCCTCAGATGGCTGCAGCGCGGCCAGAGAATCCGCAGAAGCAGCTAGGCCTGCTTCACGCTCCGGACCAGGTGCCGACAGGCGATAGGGGGAGTCAAACGGATTGAACACCAGATTTGTGATGACACCTTCCCCATTCTGGTATACCGCCCTTTCAATGACATTTTTTAACTCGCGGATGTTTCCCGGCCACGGATAATTCAGCAGCGATGCGGTGACTGCATCGGAGAAACCCGAAAAGCGCTCCCCGCCGAGCTCTTTCACCATGCCGACCGCAAAATGTTCTGCCAGCACGAGGATATCTTCCGACCGCTCCCTCAGCGGCGGCAGAGTGATGACATCGAACGCGAGGCGGTCCAGCAGATCTTCTCTGAAGCGGTTCTGACGGGCCAGCTCGGGGAGGTCCTCGTTGGTTGCGGCGACGATGCGCACGTCCACAGAGAGCGTCTCGCTGCCGCCTAGGCGCTCAAATTCACCATATTCAATCACTCTGAGGATTTTTTCCTGCACCGACAGCTCGGTGTTGGCCAGCTCATCCAGAAATAGGGTTCCTCCGTCTGCCCGCTCGAAGAAACCTTTGCGCTGCTTGACGGCACCGGTAAAAGCCCCCGCTTCGTGGCCGAACAGCTGCGCCTCCAGCAGGGTTTCGCTCACTGCCGCGCAATTGATCTTGAGAAAAGTCTGTTCCCAGCGACGTGACAGAAAATGCAGCCGGGCCGCAACCAGCTCTTTACCGGTGCCCCGCTCGCCGACGATCAGAACCGGCTTGTTCAGGGGCGCAACCAGGGAAACATGTTCCTGCATCTCGAGGAAACTCGCTGATTCCCCGATCATGCGAGGCGCCTTCATACTGCTGTTCATAAGAGCCGACCGTGCCGATGCTTACCTGTTGACCGGGTGTATCTAGGTCCACGCCCGGTTGCCGTGGAGAACGTTAGCGAAAATTACCACTTATTAAGTTATCTGGCTATTTCCAGAAGCCTTACGCTCAAGGTTGAGAATAATAGGTTGATTTATCAGTGGGTTACAGAACTTCATAGAGTTGGCACAATCCCTGCTCTTCAGATCTTACACGCCACACAATTCAGGCGGTATGACTCAAGAGGAAGTCACCATGAGTATTTTTTCGAGACTGTCAGACATTATCAATTCAAATATCAGCGCACTGCTGGACAAAGCAGAAAACCCGGAAAAGATGATCCGTATGGTGATTCAGGAGATGGAGGAAACGCTGGTCGAAGTGCGCAGCGGAACCGCCAAGGTCATTGCCGAGAAAAAGACCCTGTCCCGTCGCGCAGAGCAGCTGCGCAAACAAGCGACTGACTGGGAAAGCAAGGCCGAACTGGCCCTGACAAAAGGGCGAGAAGATCTGGCCAAAGCGGCCCTGCTTGAGAAAGCAAACATCCAGGCCAGTATCGAGATTACCGAGAACGACTTGGCCAAGCTGGATGAGACGCTCGATAAACTCAGCTCGGAAATAGAACAGCTGCAGGCCAAACTCAATGATGCGCGCGCACGGCAAAAAACGCTGGTGATGCGCAGCACGGCAACGCAATCACGGGTGGATGTCCACCAGCAACTCAATAGCCATACTATTGACAACGCAATGGACAAATTTGAGTATTACGAGCGCAAGATAGATCAGATGGAAGGCCAGATAGACAGCAGCCACATCGAAGCGCGCGGCCTGCAAAGTGAATTCGATGAGCTTGAGAAGCAAGAAGCTATCGACAAAGAATTAGAAGCGCTCAAGAGCAAGCTGCAGCAAAACTCTTAATAACTCCCGGCAGGTCCCCTCATGGATGTTTTTGAATTCATCATCTCCATCGTCGCACTGGTTCTTATCTTCGTGACGCTATGGATAATTCTCCTGAGAAAGCGGCGAAACGACTCCCCGATTCAGCCGGAAGGCCAATATGATCTGGACGAGCTCAGCCGCATGGCAGAGTCAATGGGTGATCGGATCGGCACACTGGAATCTATCCTCGATGCCGAAGTGCCTGACTGGAGAGAGCAGCTCGAAAGAGGGAGTCAGTAACTTGTATCTCGATACAGCAAATCGATTCTGGCTGGGGGTATGCGCTGGTCTCGCAAACTGGCTGGACATTCCGGCAGCCATCGTCCGGATTGTCTTTATCCTCTGCGTCTTTGCCTGGCCCGGCTTTATCCTGGGGTATTTTGTTCTGTACTTTTGCCTGGATAAGGAGTGGTCGCCCGGCAGCGTGCGGGACTATATTAAGCGCGCGCCAGCTGCCGAACATTTCCGCACGCTGAATTATCGAAAACCGATCTATAAGAACACTCGTGAGAAAAAAATCGCAGGGGTCTGTGCCGGCCTGGCGGACTATCTCGAAATCAGTCCATTTTCGGTACGACTCTTCACGCTGCTGTCCCTGATACTCTTCGGACCGTTTACCTTCTGGGCTTATGTCATCTGCTGGTTTGTCTTCGAACCTGACCCTGACATGACCGATCAGAGGCGATACCAGCGCATCATGAAAAGGCGCGCGCGAAGGGCTGAACGTCAACAGCGCCGGTATGAAAGACGCGCAGCCCGCAAGCAGGCTCGGAGCAGACGCGGACATTACAGGAACTCTGAGCCGGCTGAGCCTGCCGCGGAAACCGCGTATTCCTCACATTCCCCACAACAGCATTTCGAATCTGCTCCGACTGATGAGCCTTCAGATCTCGGTGCGAATAATCGACACAGTCGCCAGCAATGCGTGGAGTCACTGGCCGCACTGGAGACCAGGCTACAGAAAATGGAGGCGTTCATGACTTCAAAGCGTTTCCGCCTGCACTGTGAAATCAAGCGAATTTAGGTCGTAGGCTTTACCCCAACTGCCAAAGCACACTTAGCACTCCCTCTTTTCCCTATTAGGCAGTACACTGCGCATTGGCCCCTCCCAATTCAGCCAAACGAGTGTCATGAAATTCTGTCACCACTGCGCTTCACCTATTGTTCTTCGAATCCCCGACGGCGATGACAAGGTCCGCCACTGCTGCAATCACTGTGACAGCGTGTTTTATGAAAATCCGAAGAATGTTGTCGGCACACTACCCTTTTACGAAGATAAGATTCTCTTGTGCAAACGCGCAATACAGCCCCGCCTTGGTAAGTGGACTCTTCCTGCTGGATTTATGGAAAATGGAGAAACCAGCCTTGAAGGTGCCGTGCGCGAAACTGCGGAGGAAGCCGGGGCCACCGTCAGGATTCATGACGACTGTCTGTATACCCTGTTCAATCTGCCGTCGATTAATCAGGTATACCTCTTCTTTCGTGCCGAGCTGGCGACTCCGGAGTTCGAGGCGGGCGCAGAGTCGCTCGAAGTCGGCCTATTCTCTGAATCGCAGATCCCCTGGAGCGAGATTGCGTTTCCCGTCGTCAGGACCACGATTGAATATTTTCTGGAAGACCGGCCGCGAGGCAGTTTCCCCGTGCGGATGTTTGACGTCCAGCATGGGGCAGACCGCAGTATTTCTACCCATTTGATCAGCCAGAGCCTGCCGTCTGCGCGAGACTGATTCAGATTCACAGAGAAATGTCAGCACTGCATACCGGCGCGCACCGGGCTAGGTATCGATGTGCACCCGCCGCCGCAATGTTGACGAAACCGGCGTTGCCGGCCGAAGGACGCTCCCGTAATTTCGAAGCCAGAACCTCAGCAGTCAACACAGAGTACCGGGGAAACCGCAATTGACTCAGGATAAGTCAGAGATCCGTGATATAGCTGCGCACCGCCCGAAATGCGGGGGAGATACTGTCGGCCAGTCTGTTTATCGACTCTCAGTCTTCGTCTGCCCCTGCCTGCTCGAGATCCCGGCAAAGATCGGCCAGCTGATCCGCCCCGATCGACCGGGAGGAAGACTTCAGTTTATGAGCCTGCGCCTTCACCTCGACGGCAGCGCGTTCATCCAGCGCCTATGGCCGCGCGGCGCTGCCCAAACAGTGCTAGAAAGGTCGCTCAGGTTTTGGTCCGGATCGCCGTATAAGCCACTTCCTCGTAGGGATGCGCCCGCTTGAGCGCAGCGATCACGGCTTTCAGGCATCGCTCTTCACACACCAACTCAAGCTTGTACTCGATCACTGTTTCGACCTGACCCTGATTACCAAGAAAAGGCGCACTGCCTTCCAGTGGTCGGAATTGCCCCTCACCTCTGGTTTGCCAGGCACAACAGTCGTAATTACCGACCCTGCCGGCACCTGCCTCGAACAGCGCCGTTTTTACCGCAGTCAGATGCGATTCAGGCACATAAAGTTCAATTTTATACAGCGCGGATGACACGGCTAGCCGAGCCAGCTGCGGGCATTTCTGAACATCCGCATGGCCGGTGCATCTTCACCCCAATGCGAGGGGTGCCAGGAGTTCTGTACCGTCCGAAAGACGCGCTCCGGATGAGGCATCATGATCAGCGCCCGGCCATCCATCGAGGTGATACCCGTGACGCCCCCGGGCGACCCATTAGGGTTTGCGGGATAGCGCTCAGTCGGGGCGCCGTAGCCGTCTACATAGCGCATGGCAACACCGCCCGACGAGACCAGTGACTGATATTGCACTTCACCCTCAAAGTGCGCCATCCCCTCACCATGTGCTACGGCGATCGGGAAACGAGAACCCTGCATATTCCTCAGCAGGACCGACGGACTTTCTGACACAGCGGCCATCACCAGCCTGCCTTCAAACTGTTCCGACCGGTTTCGCATAAAGCGCGGCCAGTGCTCAGCACCGGGAATCAGTGGGCGCAGCAGCGAAATCATCTGGCAGCCATTACAGACACCAAGGCTGAGTGTCGTCTCACGCTCGAAGAAGGCCCGGAATTGCCGGCTCAATCGTTCATTAAACAGGACTGATTTGGCCCAGCCTCCGCCGGCACCAAGCACATCGCCATAGGAAAATCCGCCGCACGCAACCATCATGTTAAACTGCTCAAGAGACACACGTGACTCGATAAGATCGGTCATGTGCACATCAATCGCTTCAAAGCCGGCGCGTACAAATGCCGCCGCCATTTCAATCTGACCGTTCACCCCCTGCTCTCGCAGAACAGCGACCTTGGGTTTGACATCGAGATGGATAAACGGTGCGCATATATCATCGTCCGGGTCAAACGTGAGCTCAGCGTGCAGACCCGGATCAGCAACATCGAGCAGGCCCTCGAATTCCTCTTGGGCGCAGTCTGAATTATCCCGCAGCGCCTGCATGTGATAGCTCGTCTCTGACCAGCATCGCTGCAGCGTGTGACGCGCTTCCGAGAAGAGTAGCTGGCCTGAGAGCCGGATGGCAAGTTCATCCCGGTCGTTCACCCTCCCAATCACGGTGACACAGGCTTTCAAACCATGCTGATCTGCCAACTCGCAGAGGCGGGGCAGGTCATGCTCGGCGAGCTGGACGACGGCACCCAGCTCTTCGTTGAACAATACCTCGACCGGCTCTGCCGCGCCTGAAAACTGATCGAGATCGAGATCGACGCCACAGTGCCCCGCGAAACACATTTCAGCAACACAGGCGAGCAGCCCGCCGTCAGACCGGTCATGATAAGCCGTTAGCAAGGCTTCTGCCTTGGATTGCTTAATGAGCTCAAAAAAGCCTATTAGCGCTTGGGCGTTATCAAGGTCCGGAACTGAACCCAGAATTCTGCCAAAGACCTGCGCCAGAGCAGATCCGCCCAGCCGGAAACGATTAGCGCTCAAGCTGATCAGGACCAGCAAAGAGCCAGCGTTCCGCGAGAGTTCAGGCGTTATTGACTGGCGGATGTCCGCGACCGGCGCGAATCCGGAGACAATAAGAGATAACGGCGCGGTATTACTCCTGGCTTCACCCCGCTCTTCCCAGACCGTGCGCATGGACATCGAATCCTTACCGACCGGGATACAAATCCCCAGCTCGGGACACAAGTCCTCAGCGACCGCTTTCACGGTGTTATAGAGTTTGGCGTCCTCAGCGCCATGTCCTGCCGCAACCATCCAGTTCGCGGACAGCTTGATGTGCCGCAGCGTCGGCACATCGGCGCCCAACAGGTTGGTCACTGTCTCTGCAATGGCCATACGTCCGGAAGCGGGCGCATCGAACAGCGCAAGCGGTGACCGCTCTCCCATTGCCATCGCCTCACCCACGTAATCCTTGTAGGACGTTGCCGTGACCGCACAGTCTGCCACGGGGACCTGCCACGGGCCGACCATCTGATCGCGGCACACTTGCCCGGTTATCGTCCGGTCTCCGATCGTAATCAGAAAACCTTTGCTCGCAACCGCTGGCAAAGCGAGAACACGGTGTATCGCCTCACTCAGTTCAATTCCCTCAAGCCCCTCATCGACAGGGGGCACCACCGCTGACTGAACGTTTCGATGCATTTTGGGAGGCTTGCCGAACAGGACATCCATGGGCAGATCGATCGGCTTGTTGTCAAAGTGGTGGTCGTTCAGCTCGATGTGCTTGTCTTCAGTAGACTCTCCGACCACCGCGAAGGGGCAGCGCTCTCTGGCACAAATGGCTTCAAACTGGGCAATTTCCGCTTCCGCAACAGCCAGGACGTAGCGCTCCTGAGCTTCATTGCACCAGATCTCCAGCGGCGACATTTGCGGCTCAGCACTGGGAATGGTCCGCAGCTGAAAGCGTCCGCCGGTGCCTCCGTCCTTCACCAGCTCTGGCAACGCATTGGACAGACCCCCGGCACCCACATCGTGGATAAACAGAATCGGATTGCTGTCACCCAGCTGCCAGCAGCGGTCAATTACCTCCTGGCAACGCCGTTCCATTTCTGCATTTTCGCGCTGCACGGACGCAAAATCCAGATCTTCACTGCCACTGCCCGAAGCCATCGAGGAAGCGGCACCGCCGCCCAGCCCAATCAACATTGCCGGACCGCCAAGAACGATCAGCTTCGCACCAACCGGGATATCCCCTTTGAGCACGTGCGACTCGCGAATGTTGCCGAGTCCGCCGGCAATCATGATCGGCTTGTGATAGCCACGCATTTCCATGAGGCCGGACTCATTGCCGATTGCCGCCTCGTAGGTGCGAAAATAGCCACAGAGATTAGGACGTCCGTACTCGTTATTGAATGCCGCCCCGCCGATCGGCCCCTCCAGCATGATGTCAAGCGGTGACGCAATGTGAGCCGGCTTGCTCTCAACGTTTTCCCAGGGTTGCGGCAAATTCGGAATCCTGAGATTCGAAACGCTGAAGCCGGTCAGCCCCGCTTTAGGCTTCGCACCCTTCCCGGTCGCTCCTTCGTCCCGGATTTCGCCACCGGCCCCGGTCGAGGCGCCGGGAAACGGTGCAATTGCGGTCGGGTGGTTGTGTGTTTCAACCTTCATCAGAATGTGGACCGGTTCCTGATGAAACCCATAGCTTTGAGAATCGCCACTGGGGAAAAATCGCTCGGTCGTGTGGCCCTCCATCACGGCTGCATTGTCTGAATAGGCGGACAACACCCGATCAGGGGACTTTTCATGACTGACCCGGATCATGCCGAACAGCGACCGCTTCTGCGTCTGTCCGTCAATCGTCCAGTCAGCATTGAATATCTTGTGCCGGCAATGCTCGGAATTCGCCTGCGCGAACATCATCAATTCAATGTCATTCGGATTCCGGTTGAGCTCTGTGAAGCGTGCCGCCAGATAGCCCATCTCATCTTCAGCCAGAGCCAGCCCCCACTCAGCGTTGGCCCGGCGCAGTGCCGCCTCTCCTGCCCCGAGCAGGTCAACTGATTTCAGCGGCTGAGGCTCGCTGCTGACAAACATCGCTGCGGCGTGCTCAACTCCGGGCAGCACCGTTTGTGTCATCCGGTCATGCAACTGGCTTTGAAGTGCACTGACTACAGTCGCATCCACCGTGCCAGCAAAGCCAAGTCTGAACAAACTTCCCCGCTCTACCCGCCTGACCTGAGTCAGCCCGCAGTTTTGCAGAATATCGGTGGCTTTACTGGACCAGGGAGAGATCGTCCCCAATCTGGGCACCACCAGACATTCGAAATGAGAAGCCTCATCACTGGCTTCCTCCGCTTCGGAAGGCTCTTCGTAAGGCTCGCCGTACTCCAGCAGTTGGCTCAGCGTATGCTGATCTGAGGCAGACAGCGGTTCTGCCACATCGAATAGGTGGATATAGCGCGCAGAAATGGCGAGTAGCTCGGGGCAGATTGTCTGGAGCGAGGCGAGCAGTTTCGCTTGCTTGAACACAGAAAGCGCACTGGCTCCGGGCAGAAATTGCATGTAACAGGTTACTCTCTTTTAGATGGTGAAACGGGGCGAAACCGGCCGTTAGCTGGTGGCCGCAATAATAATCGAATTCACGGTAAAATTCAGGAGGAACCTCAACGGGTAGGCAATGGATAACTTCCCCGGGCACGGGAAACAACCGTTGCGCCATTTGAATCCTCGACCCAGAAATTCACATGAGACAGGGTCGTGATATCCTGGCGATCTGAGCTGAACTGAGGTTCCGCCATCACCCGGTACACCTCTCCTGCTACAGCCTCAAAGCGAAGAATCCGCGACAGAGATTCTCTGGCTGCCGCGTAACTGACCAGAGCGGGTGCCAGCCCCCGGGCGCTGCCCATATCCCAGTAAAAGTAAACGGCAATTTCGTGAGCGCCCGGTTTGATCTCAACACGCTCATGCTCAACACTGTTGACTATGGCCTCGCCGTCGACCTGCGCAAAGCGCACGGCATCAATGTAGCGGTTGAGCCAATCCTGACGCAGGTACTGCGAACCCTCGAGGGTTGCTACCGCGTTGGCAGGAAGGCGATCTCCGCTGTAAGCCTGGTAAGGACCGACCGCCCCGCAACCAACGGCGACGGCCGACAACAGCAGCACAAATCCAGCGCGAGCGATTCCACTAATGTGTGAGAACTGACACCTATATCCGGATTCATTCATCTATTGAGGATCGCTGTAAAATGTCCTACAACCCAAGAGCTGTCTGAGAAAGCCCCAGCATATTGCGCAACACTCAGCGTCTGGATTGAAAAAAAGCCTGCATGATCTTGCCACACTCTTCCGCCAGCACCCCTTCCTGATAGCGCACCTTGTGATTCAAACTGGCACTGTCCAGCAAATTCTGTTGACTGACAACGGCTCCCGAACGAGGCTCCCGGGCGCCGAACACAAGCAGATCAATCCGGGCGTGAACCAGGGCACCAACGCACATTGTGCAGGGCTCGATAGTAACATAGAGCGTGGTTCTGGGAAGGCGGTAGTTCTGCTGACGAATGGCAGCAGCCCTTAGAGCCAGAATTTCCGCGTGAGCCGTGGGGTCCTGAGCGCTGATAGGCCGGTTATGCGCTTGCGCAAGGACCTCGCCCTCTGCAATCAGCACCGCTCCGACCGGCACTTCACCGGCCTGCGCGGCCGCTTTCGCTTGCTGAATGGCCAAGGTCATCCAGCGCTCGTGAGTTTCTAAATCCTGGCTCAACGGATGCTCCCTATTTTCTTTCTCTGTCTCTCATTTTGCATTCCGCTTTGCCTTTCGCTTTTTCTTTCGCTGTTTTCCCTGTCGCCCTTAAGTTTGCACTCGCTTGGCATACGATGTCCGCTCACAGATCAGCCACGCGGCACACCGCCCTCGCGTTGACCCTGATTCTGACAAAACGCCGCCGCATCAGACCGAAACTGCCTCTTCGCCATTACCGGCAGAAGCTGCTTTTGCAACAATCAGTCTGCATCCGCACCGGCAAAGATCAAACCCACAGCGTAAAGTCCCAGAGAGACAGCCGGACCAATACCAAAAGCGAACAGCACTGTACCCAGACCGATGGTCCCACCCAAACTCCATCCAACAGCGACCGCGGCGATTTCCAGTGTGGTTCTCACCCCGGCAATCGGAAAATCGGTCCTACTTGCCAGGCCAGTCATCAGGCCATCTCGGGGGCCAGGACCCAGATTCGCGACCAGATAAATTCCGCTTCCTAAGCCGACCAATAAAACACCGGCGATGGCTTGCGCAAGCTGAAACGAAATGGCTTCAGGCTGCGGCAAAATCCTGAGAGACTGTTCGATTACCAGAGACACAATCAGAGCATTGGCCACGGTGCCGATGCCGGGTATCTGCTTTAACGGAATCCAGAGCAGCAGCACGCAGACACTTACCAACAGGGTCGCCAAACCCAGGTTCACGTCTGCCACTCGACCAACACCCTGAGCCAACACCGTCCACGGACTCACCCCGGCACTGGCAGTCACAAGCAATGCTTCCCCCAAACCAAATACACTGAGCCCGACACACAGGTAAAAAAGCGTGCTGAGCCTGGGACGCAGATTCAACGGCTGCGGCGAACTCCAGGGAACCACTGGCACTTTTTTCAGCTTGAGGAACTTCATGGTAAATGACCCATGGCACAGCACTAACTAGCGCGATCAGTGACGCTCGTAAGTATAGAGTAATGTCGGATCCTTGAGCGGAAATCCTACTAACGGGGTTCATGAAGGTCAGCCAGTGTATTCACCGACGGCAGAATTATTTCCATATCCAGCCGATGCATACCCGGTCCCCAGCCGTCGTTTTGCGAACGCAGGGTAACGGCCCCGAATCGGGCAAAAAACTGATCCGCATGCTGACTGGTAGAGATAGCCACTTTCCGATAACGTGCCGCACCTGCCAGAGTGAAAAGCTGCGCCATCATCTCCTCTCCGTAACCTTGGCGCTGATATTCGGGATGAACCATGATCCAGCTGAGCGCACAGGTTTCTGACGACACGCGCGCCATTCCAAAACAGGCGATCAGGCGTTGCTCGCGCCAACCGAGCAGATAGATAGTGTTCGTGGATCCTAAAACCGGCAACTGCTGTAAAAAGTGCGAATAGTCTGATCGCTCCTCTCGTGCAAAAAACCGGGGACAGTTCAGATCAAACAGTTCAATACAACCGGCCATATCGTCCTGTGAGTACGGTTTGAATTCCATCAATAGCTGCTCCTTCGATCTGGTGCTGTCGTTTTGGCAGATCAGTCAGTGAGACACTGCACTTAAAAAGACAAACCTCAGGGTTGCTCCACTGCGCGCTACCTTACCGCCGACTGCCGTGTGCGTTGCTTGAGGGTTCGGCTCGGGAGTCTGTCAAATCGTGCGAAGAAATCAAGTTCCGTAAACACCAAAATTGGGCACGCTGAAAAATCGCATATTTTTGGTGCAAGCCCTGTTCAGCAATGACATCGAATTCCGAGCCCATTTAACAAGAGCACCGAAGAGAAAGACTTTGCGGCAGCGACTTGAATCCGATTCACTGCCCTACCGGCTGCTGTCACTAAATGCTGAGCGTGGCCCTGCAATCACCCGCAACGCGTCTTTTCTTGCGCCAATCCGGCAAACCCGCATGCTCAGCATCGGACTGGATCAGCGTTATCCGTACGGCAACCAAAGGAAGATTACGCACAATATTAGAGCGAGAAACAAAAATCGCACGCCAATAGTGCATTAAATCGAGGGTTTTCTCTGGCCTCTCGGGCAGATTGCTCTCTGATTCTCCCACTGGACTGTTTTTATTGGATTTTTTGGCCTTGGCCCAGTCTTTGCTAAGCAAACCGCGTTCGGATCAAAGAAGTTCCCACACTAATATTTTTTACGACAAGCCTGAGGAGGCAGCACTATGGCCGTTAACGCAAAACACCTTTATCGCCCTCTAATCGCGGCAACTTTGTTCGCAGCAGCAGGGTCAGCCCACGCAGAATGGTCGGCCAATGCCGCCATGACCAACAACTATCTGTGGAGAGGACTGACACAATCTATCAATGAAGCTGCGATACAGGGTGGCATCGACTACGCAGATGAGAGTGGGTTCTATATCGGCACCTGGGCTTCCAACGTCTCCTACGACTCTGATGATGCTTACTCTTATGAGCATGACGTGTACTTCGGTTACGCTGGAGAGGCCGCGGGTTTCTCCTACGACATCGGCTATCTCTACTACAACTATGATGCGAACGCTGGGTACGATTTCGGTGAGGTATACGGGTCAATCAGTGTAGGCAACTTCTCTGCACAACTTTCTCTGCTCTCAAATGCCGAACCAGACGAGGGGCCGGGCGAAGATTTCGGTTTCGCCAAAGCCAGCTATACGTCGCTCGATTATGTGATACCGCTGGAGAGTGGCGCGGAAATCGGTCTACATGCCGGATTCCACGAGGGGGACTTCATGTACTCATTCAACGGTGCCACCGATGACTACTGGGATTTCAACATCAGCATTGCCAAAGACGGCTTCTCTGCAATGATCTCGACCACGACTCTAGGCGACGATGACGATGGTGACGGCATTGAGGATTACGCCAGCATGGCTGCAAGAGACAACGACTCTGTCAAATTTGTAGTGGGCTATGCGGTGGATTTCGAACTCTAATTATTAGAACGGGCGGCTGCGCCGCCCTACTTCAACGGGGACAAATCTATGAAACTGATCACCACAATTATCAAACCGTTCAAGCTCGATGATGTCCGTGAAGCGCTGTCGGAGATTGGCATCCAGGGTGCGACGGTGACTGAGGTCAAAGGCTTCGGCCGCCAAAAGGGCCATACCGAGATGTACCGGGGGGCGGAGTACTCAGTGGACTTCCTGCCGAAGATCAAAATTGAAGTGGCAGTCAAAGATGACTTGCTGGAAAGCGCCATTGAAGCCATTACCGGCGCTGCCAAAACCGGCCACATCGGAGACGGAAAAATCTTTGTCTCGGATCTTCTGCAATCCATCCGAATTCGAACCGGCGAGAGTGGGGACGACGCTCTGTAGCAGAGCCTGGTCTACTTTTACCAAACGCTTCCTTGCGAGCCAATTTTTGGAGAACGTAACAATGCAAGATCAAATTTTTGAATTACAGTACGCCATGGATACTTTTTACTTCCTGATCTGTGGCGCCTTAGTGATGTGGATGGCAGCAGGATTTGCCATGCTGGAAGCCGGACTGGTTCGCACTAAAAACACCACTGAAATCTTAACCAAGAACGTCGCCCTGTTCGCAATCGCCTGCACTATGTATTTGGTTTGCGGGTACAACTTCATGTACGACGGCGGTCTATTCCTGTCGGGGGTAACCACTGTTGCCGGGATGGACGACGCGGCAATTCAGGCGGTACTTGACGCATCGAATGAGTCAGGATTCGGCGACATGGGCGAATATGCCGGTGCCTCAGACTTTTTCTTCCAGGTGGTGTTCGTAGCGACCGCGATGTCGATCGTCTCAGGTGCGGTGGCCGAGCGCATGAAGCTGTGGGCTTTCTTACTGTTTGCCGTTGTGATGACCGGTTTCATCTATCCCATCGAGGGCGGCTGGACTTGGGGTGGAAAGTCCGTGTTCGGTC
>VMDC01000029.1 GCA_008081045.1 Gammaproteobacteria bacterium
GATCCCTGCAGAAACTGGGCACCGATGAGGTCGAAGTTAACGTGATTGCCTCAGGTGTGGGCGGAATTTCCGAGACAGACGCGCATCTGGCCACCACCTCGAGAGCGATGGTGATCGGCTTTAACACTCGCGCTGATAAATCGGCCAGGGACATTCTGGAAAATGAGAGCTTGCAGCTGCGTTACTACAACGTCATCTATGATGTCATTGATGATACTAAAGCCATTATGGGCGGCATGCTTGAGCCGGAAATCCGTGAGGAAATTGTCGGCATAGCCGAGGTTCGCGATGTGTTTAACTCGCCCAAATTCGGCCAGATTGCCGGCAGCATGGTGATCGAAGGCACGGTCTACCGCAGCAAGCCGATTCGAGTGCTGCGCGACAACGTCGTGATCTACGAAGGAGAGCTGGAATCTCTCAGACGATTCAAGGATGACGCCAACGAAGTGCGTAATGGCATAGAGTGCGGCATCGGCGTTCGGAACTATAACGACGTCAAGGTGGGTGACAAGATCGAAGTCTACGAGACTACTGAGGTCGCCCGGAGTCTATAGGCGAGTTTTTGCTGCAGGGAAAAAAAGGGTAGTCCCTTGTCAGAAATGAGTGCCAGAGCTCAGCGCATCGCTGACCAGATACAGCGTGAGATCGCCACCCTGATACAGCTGGAGGTGAATGATCCGCGCGTCGGTATGGTTTCGGTAACCGGAGTTGACGTCAGTAATGATCTGGCGCACGCGAAGATTCTGTTCACCGTACTGAACACCCATCCGGGTGATGAAGGGCTGGTATCGGATACGCTGACCGATCCCGGCGCCCTGGATCAGCTGGAGATAGATGAAAATCTAAAAGCCTTGCGCAAGGCCTCAGGTTTTCTGAGGACGTTGCTGGCCAAGCGCTTGCGGCTCAGGTCGACACCGAAGCTGCAGTTTATTTACGACAGTAGCGTTCAGAGAGGTCAGAGACTGTCAGACTTAATCGATGATGCGCTGGCAGCGGATCGCAAGTTGCAGGACGGCTGACGGCTCGAAACAGCGAGAACGAAATTTGAAAAACCACGGTAATCGCCGAGGTCAGAGCAGCAAACGCAATCGCCGTCAGATCAGCGGTATTGTCCTGCTCGATAAAGGCCTGGGTCTCAGCTCCAACGCGGCGCTGCAGGAGGTCAAGCATCTGTATGAGGCCGCGAAGGCGGGCCATACCGGCAGTCTGGATCCGCTTGCTACCGGTGTGTTGCCGCTGTGTCTCGGAGAAGCGACTAAGGTCTCGCAGTTTTTGCTGGACTCAGACAAGGCTTATCGCGCGCGTATCAAGCTTGGCGTGCGGACCGACAGCGGCGACCGGGATGGCACTGTTGTGTCGCAGGCGGACGCTTCGCAGATTTCGGAGCGCGAGATCAAACGCGAGCTTGAGCGCTTTATGGGGGTTATCCAGCAGGTGCCACCCATGCATTCAGCGATCAAGCGGGATGGTGTACCGCTTTACAAACTGGCGCGCAAGGGTATCGAAGTTGAGCGGGAAGCCAGGGAAGTGGAGATCTATGACATCGGTCTTTTGCGTACTGAGGGCGATGAGATAGAAGTCGAAGTAAGCTGCAGTAAAGGCACTTACATCAGGACGCTGGCAGATGACCTCGGTGAGAGGCTTGGCTGCGGCGCCCATATTTCGGGTTTGAGACGCACGCAGGCGGGTGCATTTCTGGAGCCGCAGTGCGTCACAGTCGAAACATTAAAACAGATCAAAGAAGCCGAAGGATTGGCGGGTCTGGACAGGATACTGGTCCCTATGGACCGGGCAGTCGAGCAGCTCCCTGAAGTTCGATTGCCAGGCATTGCGGCTGACAGTGTGAAGCACGGTCAATCCGTATTGGTGAGGCACTTGCCGGCTGAAGGGCTGGTAAGGCTTTACGAAGAGGAGCAATTTATTGGCATCGGTGTCATTGACGATGATGGCAAGGTTGCTCCGAGGCGTCTGGTGACAACTCACTAGACTTTTATAGGCAGGAAAGTGCCAGGTGACTATCAATATGCGTGGTTATCCTGGAGTTATAGGGAAATTGTGTGAGGCACATGGCTATCTGGCGTAGTGCTCATTGTTCAATCGCATATTACGGAGAAATTAACATGGCTTTATCAGCTGAAAGAAAAGAAGAAATCATCAAAGACTACGCGTTAAGCGATGGTGATACCGGCTCACCAGAAGTGCAGGTGGCGCTTCTGACAGCCAACATCAATGACCTTCAGAGTCATTTCAAAGAGCATATTCATGATCATCATTCTCGCCGCGGACTCATCCGCATGGTGAACAGCAGAAGAAAGCTGCTTGATTATCTAAAGCGCAAGAATGTCGAGAGATATTCGAGCCTGATCAAGCGTCTCGGCCTGCGTCGATAAGCTCACTTAAAAACTCATTACTGGAACTCTGCGCTCGAAATAGGCATCAGCGCAGGTTTTGGATTTATAGGAAAAAAATATGTTTAATCCAGTAAGAAAGACATTTCAATTCGGTGGGCAAGAAGTCACTATTGAAACAGGCAAAGTCGCGCGACAGGCCACTGGCGCTGTCGTCGTGACAATGGGCGACACTCAGGTGCTCGCAACGGTAGTTGGAAGAAAGCAGGCCAATCCGGGTCAGGATTTTTTCCCGCTTACCGTCAATTATCAGGAAAAGACCTATGCGGTTGGCAAGATCCCCGGCGGTTTCTTCAAGCGAGAAGGTCGGCCAACCGAGAAAGAAACGCTGACCTCGCGTCTGATCGATCGGCCAATCCGGCCCCTTTTCCCGAAAGGCTTTATGAACGAAGTACAGGTGATCTGTACGGTCGTTTCTGGCGGTAAGACACAGGATCCGGATATCGCCGCCATGATCGGCGCGTCTGCTTCTCTGGCCATTTCAGGAATTCCATTCGCCGAACCCATTGGTGCTGCTCGCGTCGGCTATGATGCAGAGCAGGGATATGTACTCAATCCCAACTATGAAGCTCTTGAGGGTTCGCTGTTGGACATGGTGGTTGCGGGTACGCAATCTGCGGTCCTGATGGTTGAGTCTGAGGCCAAGCAGCTCAGTGAAGATCAAATGCTGGGCGCCGTGCTTTTTGCACATCAGGAAATGCAGGCGGTCATCAACGCGATCAATGAGCTGAAAGCGGAAGCCGGCAAACCGGCATGGGACTGGCAGCCTGAGGCAGAAAACACCACGCTTAAGGATGCTCTCGTTGAGCGCTTTGGCGCCGCCGTTGCCGAGGCGTACAAGATCTCGGAAAAAATGCAGCGATATGAGGCTGTCGGTGAGATCAAGCAGCAGGCGATCGAAGCGCTTGCCAGTGAGGAAGGCGGGCCTTCGGCTGGAGAGGTATCGGATGCCTTCGGCGCACTTGAGAAGCGGACTGTGCGCAACAGCATTCTTGACGGGTCGCCAAGAATCGACGGCCGCGATACGACGACTGTTCGTGCCATCGAAGTGGAAACCGGCGTTCTGCCGAAAGCGCACGGGTCTGCGCTGTTTACGCGTGGCGAGACTCAGGCACTGGTTGTTACCACGCTGGGTGCGGTTCGAGATGCACAGCTGATTGAAGGTCTGGACGGCTCGAAAAAAGACCCCTTTATGCTGCACTATAATTTTCCGCCCTTTTCTGTCGGCGAGACAGGCTTTATGAGCGGACCCAAGCGTCGCGAAATAGGCCATGGCCGTCTCGCGCGCCGTGGGGTGGCGGCGGTGATGCCCAGTGAGGAGGAATTTCCCTATGCGATTCGAGTGGTTTCTGAAATCACCGAATCCAACGGTTCCAGCTCCATGGCCAGCGTGTGCGGCAGCAGCCTGTCAATGATGGATGCCGGTGTTCCCGTATCCGCACCGGTTGCCGGTATCGCAATGGGTCTGATCAAGGAAGGAGAGCGCTTTGCCGTTCTGACCGACATTCTCGGAGATGAAGACCACCTCGGCGACATGGATTTCAAGGTTGCTGGTACTTCAAACGGAGTCACCGCCCTGCAAATGGACATCAAGATTCAGGGTATCACTGAAGAAATCATGGAAATCGCCCTGGCTCAGGCTCATGACGCACGCCAGCACATCCTGGGCGAGATGAATAAGGTGATCTCAGAAGCGCGGCCAACGGTGTCTGAAAATGCGCCGGCCATGGCGACAATTAAGATTGACCCGGACAAGATTCGCGACGTCATCGGCAAAGGCGGAGCGGTCATTCGCGGCATCACCGAAGAGACAGGTGCTTCGGTTGATATTGATGACGACGGAAACGTTCGCATTTATGGTGAAGATGCAGATTCCCGCGACGCAGCGCTGGACATGGTGAATGCGATTACTGCCGAAGCGGAAGTGGGCAGGCTGTACAAGGGCAAGGTTGCGCGAATCGTTGATTTTGGTGCGTTCGTAACGATTCTGCCCGGCAAGGACGGCCTGGTGCATATCTCACAAATTTCTCAGGAAAGAGTTGAAGATGTGAACCAGTATCTCTCTGAAGGTGAGGAAGTGCTGGTTAAGTGCACTGATCTGGACGCCAGAGGACGGATCAAACTCAGCATCAAGGAAATCACTGAGGAAGAAAAGGCAGAGTTTGCCGAATGATTCGGCGGATTCCCTGATCGACAAAAACCCGGGCCAGTCCCGGGTTTTTTATGGGGCCGTTTTGCCGGGCTCCCCGATTCACCGGATTTCCGCCGGCACTGAGTTTCGCGGGAATGGTCTTGGATTTTGCTGCTACCCTCACTCAAATTTGAGTAAAATCAGATACTTGAAACTCTCAAGGCGGAAGACCTGTTGCCTGCGCCAATTCTTGATAGAATCCGAGATTGACCGCTATTGATAAGAGCATTGCGACAGCGAAGACTGTGCCGCAGCCCCGGCTGCGGAATAACCGAAATTCCAGGAGATAGCGCATGAAACTTCGAATCCTTTCTCAGCTTACACTGGCGCTGGCCAGCCTGGCCGGGATGGCCCTGACGATGTCGGCTGCCCGAGCGCAGGAAGTCACCTTCCACAGAGACATTGAGCCCATACTGCAGCGCAGCTGCCAGAATTGTCATCGCGCAGGCGGGGTCGGCCCCATGCCACTGGTAACCTTTGAGCAGGTCGCGCCTTATGCCGGTCTGATTGAGTACAAGACCGGTTTACGTGACCGGGCAGGTGCCATGCCTCCGTGGTATATGGAAAAAGACGTGGGGATCCAGAGCTATAAGAATGACCCTTCGCTGAGCGAGGCGGAGCTTGCGGCCATCTCGACCTGGGCACGAACCGGCACGCCGAAGGGGGACCCGGCCGATGCTCCGGAACCGCTGGTGTTCGATGACAGCCTGAAATGGACAGCCGGTGAGCCTGACCTGATCGTGAAAACGAATTCGGTAACCAAGCTGGCCGGAACCCCTGACTGGTGGGGTGAGATCGACAGAGTGCCGGTTGGTCTGGATGAAGACCGCTATGTGAAATCGGTTGAGATTGTTGAGGTGAATGATGTTGATAATCAGGCAGGGACGGGTCGAGAGACGGTCGGCGGGCGGTATATCTTTCATCACATGATCTGGAGCACCGCGCAGCTCGACGAAAACGGGGACCGGGTTGAAGACACTGTCACCAGCTGGCCCGTGCATGAAGTGGGTCGCAATCCTGATCTGTTTGATCCCGATGGCGGACGCCTGCTCAGAGCGGGTACCTACATCTACTCAGATTCCGTGCATCTGCACTCCAACGGCCTCGACACCACCGGCCATCTGGAGATTGGATTCCGCTTTCATCCGAAAGGCTATGAGCCCAAGTACCAGCGCGCAACCCTGGGCCTGGGCAATGGCGTTGACATCAGTATAGCGGGCAATCAGGACGAGCAGGAGCTGCATGCCTATCGCGTGCTCGAGGAGCACACCAAGATCATTACTTTCGAGCCCCACCTGCATGCGCCGGGCGAGCGCATGTGTCTTGAGGCAATCTGGGGGTACACCGTTGAGACTCTGTCCTGTGTCGGCTATGACCACAACTGGGTGAGGGGTTATGCCTACGAGGCAGACGCGGCACCGCTGCTGCCAAAAGGCACAATTCTTCATATCGTGGGCTACATGAATAACACCGAGACCAACCCCAATGTGCCTGATCCGAGGAACTGGCAGGGATCGGGCAACCGATCGGTGACCAATATGTTCATCGACTTGGGTATGCGCGTTACCATGAATGACGAACAGTTCCAGCAGGAAATGGCCGACAGGCGGGAGGCCCTCGATCTGGGGCCGAATGACCACGTTATCGGATGCCCGCTGTGTCTGGCGCCGCTGGTCTCGCCGCTGGAGCGTTTCGAACGCGCCACCAGCGCTCAGAGTGATGATTAAGTGGAATATGCAGGAGAATCAGGAAAGATGAAAATGAAGATTTCTAACAACGCGGTGGTTAAGGCCTTGGCTGTATCGCTTGTTATGCTCATTTCAAACGGCGTGTTGGCTCAGACCTACCGCAGTGGTCAGCATGTCGAGCCGGCATTCGAAGGTTGGCGTCCCAACGAAGACGGTACCTTCAACATGATGTTTGGGTATATGAATGAAAATTGGGAAGAGGAACCTGATGTCGAGGTCGGTGAGGACAACTATTTTTCTCCGGGTGAGGCAGATCGCGGCCAGCCGACTCACTTCCTGCCCCGGCGTAATCGTTTCACGTTTGAGGTTACCGTGCCGGCTGACTGGGGCGACCGGGAGCTGGTGTGGACGCTGAAAGTCAACGGTGAAGAACGTAAGGCCTACGCGACACTGCGTCAGGATTACCTCGTGGACAACATGGTGATTGCTTCAGAAACCGGGTCCTTGGGGGCGGGCACCAGTTCTCCGGAATCACGCGCGAACGTTCCCCCGGTCGTTACCGTTCAGGGTGATGGTATTCGCAGTGCCAGAGTGGGTGAGCCAATCGCCGTCGACACCCTGGTAGAAGACGATGGCTTACCCCAACCTACGGATCCTGTAGAAGACGCCCGAAGGTTTGCTGAGTTTGCCGGTGGTGCACTGGCGGCAGTGCTGGTGACGCCGGAAGCGGTTATGCAGCGCCGGTTGATGTCACCACCGATCAAACCGACAGTCGATAAGGTCAACGGCCTTTATTATTCCTGGAATAAGTACCGCGGCCCGGGGGAAGTAAGCTTCGACCCGCCCCAGGTCAAAGTCTGGGAGGACACCCGAACCAGCGCCAATTCTCCCTGGGGTGCGCTGTTCTTGCCTCCGCCCGTCCCGGAGGATGGCATCTACGGTGTAAGCATGACCTTCAGTGAGCCCGGTGAATATGTTCTCTGGGGCAGGGCAGATGACGGAGGTCTTTATCATGATGCTTACATCACGGTGAATGTGTCCGAATAAGTTTGCGTCGCGTTTCTCAAAAAGGGGCGGAGTTATCGCCCCTTTTTTTATCTTTCATCGCCGGATCTTCTGCCTGGCGGCTCTCTGTTTACCACGGGTTCGCGGACATGCTGTTTGCCGGACGATTTCCGCGTTTGAGTAAGCCTCAAGAGTCACCCGGCGGCCGAATCGGTGCACCGCTGCATCGTTTGGCAACCCCCGGGCTGATTGACGCGAGATGACAAGGTCGCGTTGAAGCAGAAGCCAGCAGATAAAGGCTCGGAATAACGCGTTTTTCAAACGCGTTACCGAATAACCTCAAACCGAGGTGTTCATACCGGCAGAAATTCTCTAGCTTGGGTTTTTTACTGGGAGGGTGATTGATATGCGTCAGAGCTGTTTAGGTTCTTTGTGGGTTGTGTGCGTGCTGTTCTTACCGGCACTGTCTGCCGCAGAGGATAATCTGTTCTATTCAGACCTGGCCCGGGCCTGGTTCGAGGGCGGGGACAGTTTTGAGTGGCAGTCCACGACGCCCAACAACCATGGCGCGAAGGTTGATGTGTTCTACAGAACCTTCGGTGATCCGACAAACCCGCAGCTGTTGCTGGTTCACGGTTTTCCAAATTCCAGCTTTGACTTCTATAAGCTGGTGCCCTTACTGTCAGACGATTACTACATTGCCACACTGGATTTCCCCGGGTCCGGTTTTTCGGACAAACCTCTGGAAGGCTTTTCCTACATGTTGGCGGACAATGCCAGGCTGCTGGATTACTTTGTCCGGGAAATTGTTGAGTTTGACGATTTTGCTCTCTACACGCATGATCGCGGCGTCAGTATAGGCCTGTCATTTCTGGGCGATTACCTTGAGTCTGACCCGGATTACCGAATTAACTACCACTTCCTGTCAAACAGCGGCATGTATCTGCCTCTGGCTAATCTTGTTCCGTTTCAGCTGGCCATGCTGGATCCCGCACGGGGCCCGCAAATCATTGCCGCGCGCAAGGCCAGGCCGAGAGTGACCGAAGGAGATCCCGAGGCAGTGGCTTATGACGATATCTTTAAATTCAATGACGGAGATTCGGCGCTGCTGCATGTCGGTAAATATCTTCTGGAGCGGGCCGAGAATGAGACCCGCTGGCTTGAGAATCTGCCGCGTAGCCCGGTGCCGGTCGCCTATCTGTGGGGCCTGCTTGATGTGGTGAATCCGCCGCGCATTGCGCACCATGTCTGGGATCGCTACCTCAATGATCGGGATGCTGAGAGCTCGTTCTGGATCCTGCCGACTGCCGCGCACTATCCGCAGAGAGAAAAACCGGAGCAAGTGGCCAAGATTGTTCGCCTAGCTCTGGAGGGTAATGTGCCGGACCGCGAATCTGAAAATGCGTTCATGAGGAATTATGCGGCGGGTCGCAGTGCCGAAGACGCTATCTATATTGGCCGTTCAGAGCCCCGGCAAATGACGTTTCCCTTCCAGGAGCTGTACACCCCGGACGGCTATCTGCCGTAGCGTGGGTCATTCAAACAAGCCTTGTGAGGCTCAGCGGAAAATAGAACGCCTGCGTGCTTTGCGCGCTTGCCCGCAGGTCTTGTGGGTCGGCGCTGCCTGTAAAAGGTTTGTTCAGTTGCTGGTTTCGCTGGCGCTGGTAAATTTATTTTTCGGAATTTTGAAAGTGGGCTGCATCGTCGCAATGCTGGGGTCCGGCTCGAGGCGTTGGCCGGTCAGTCCCTTGTCTTCATATTTCATCTTGTTCAGAACGTAGCGCATGGATTCAAGGCAGGCCTTGTCGCGGTCATTGCCGTCAATCACCAGCCAGGGACTGTCGGTGGTCGATGTCCTTTCAAACATCGCTTCCTTGTGCTTGGTGTACTCATCCCATTTTGCCTGAGCCAAGGCGTCCACCGTGCTCAGTTTCCACTGCTTGAGGGGATTGGTCTGACGCTCGATCATGCGCTTGGCCTGTTCTTTCTCATCAATCGAGAACCAGAACTTGATCATGTGCAGGCCATCTTCCTTCAGCATCCGTTCCAGCAGTACGACTTGCTGAAGGAAAAATTTGTATTCTTTCTGAGTGCAAAAACCCATCACCGGTTCAACAACCGCCCGGTTGTACCAGCTGCGATCGAAAAAAACGATCTGTCCCGGATTCGGCAGTTCTTTGATGTAACGCTGAAAATACCACTGGCCTGCTTCCTGTTCGGTGGGTTTGGCCAGTGCCACGATCCGGTAGTGGCGGGGGTTGAGGAAGCGCACGAAGCGCATGATTGTGCTTCCCTTGCCGGCGGCGTCTCGCCCCTCGAAAATTATCAACAGACGTTTGCCCGTCTTGCGGATCGAGTCCTGCAGACGGACCATCTCCACCTGCAGGTCGAGAAACTCCTGATCATTTTCAAGCGCGAAAAGCATGGCGTCGATCGGTTTGGGCTAAAACTGCAGTTTACCAAAATTCCTGCCACGAAATATGACAGTTTTGCGTCGAAGTTTGTGTATATTAATGAGATCAGGCTACGCAGAGGCGTTCTCAGGGGCGTGTCGCCTGCTGATCAGTCTGAAAGACAGCCTTGCCAACCTGCGTTAAGCTTGCAGGCAAGCGTGAAGCAGACAGCCGGTCACAACGCTGACTGGAGCGCAGACGAGGGAATCGGTCAGTCAACCGGCCAGCGCTGGACAGGAGGCTAGCCGGGAAGAAGATAGCAAGCCCGGTCGCAATTCAGTTGAAACACTGACCCGCAAGGGCTGCTCCGGGCAGTGCGCGGAGTCAATAATGAACAAGAGGCAAATAATGAGAACAATGAACATCTGGTCTTTGAGAGGGTTTCTGTCTTTAACCCTGGGTTTGGGTATGACCCAGCTTATGGCTGCTGAGGACTGGCCGGCGGAACCGCCTGCTGAGGCGCCGACGCACTGGGGTCCCGTGTCATTAAATCTCGAAGAAATCGAGTATCCCTGGCCAGTTCAATACCTGGAGCTGCGCCGCTACGGTCAGAAAATGCTCATGGCTTATATGGATATCCCACCAACCGGCCCCGCTAACGGCCAGGTGGTGTTTTGGCAGCACGGGCATAACTTCTACTCGGAACCTTATCAGGACAGCTTCCGCAGGCTGGCCGCTGCGGGGTTTCGAATCATCGCGGTTGACCGTATCGGCTACGGTAAATCCTCTAAGCCGCTTATTTCCTATAACTTCAATTTTGTCGCGGCCAACATGAAGGCCCTGATGGATGAGTTAGGTATCGAGAAAGTAGCGGCTGTTGGTCATTCGATGGGCGGTATGGTCGTCAGCCGTTTTACCATGCTCTATCCGGAAAATGTGACGCATGTGGCCATGGTCAACCAAATTGGCCTGACTGACTCAAGGCAGAGCCGTCCGTGGCGTGACCCCCTGGCCAGTGATCCTGCGCCTCCTTCTTATCAGTCAGTGCTCCGTGGGCACCGGCGCTACTACCCCCGGGACTGGCCGCCCGCGCATCTTGAATATGTTCGCCGCCAGTACGGACAGACACTGAGTGGTGACTATCCACGCTATGCGCGTGTCAGGGCAATGGTCAGTGACATGCTGTACACCGATCCGGTGGTGTACGACTGGCAGCACATTGAAACCAAAGCGCTGGTCATTGGAGGTGAGGAAGATGACCTGGCCGATGACTTCGTGGCCCGGGTCAACCATGTGCACAATGAATTGCCCAATTCAGCTCTGCACCTCTATCCGGAAATTGGCCATAATCCTCAGGTGGAAATACCTGATCAGTTCCATGCAGATCTGATTCGCTTTCTTGAGTCCGATCCGGATGAGCCGGCCAGCGACTGGCGCTAGTCGCTTTCCGCCGTTTGCCTGTGCTCGGGGGCTCAGATGCCCCCGGGCCATCCTACCTTCATCCTAGCAGGCCGGGCGCTCTGCAGGATGTATCGCCATGACACCGATCTAAAGCCTGACCGGACTCGTAGAAAACAGAAACTCACGAGCTGTTTTCTATGTTTTCCAAGCAACTGCGCGCGTCAGGGCTGTTCCTGCTGGTGATGCTGGCAAGCCCTCAAATCATGGCTATTGAAGAACCCGAGTACACGGTTGTCGCGGAAGTCGACGGTATTGAATACCGCCAGTACGCGGATTACATCGTGGCGGAGACCGTCGTCAGCAACGCCAGCAGCCGCAATCAGGCGGCCAATCGCGGCTTTCGGCGTCTGTTTGGCTACATCACCGGCGACAATCACTCATCCAGCAAGGTGGAAATGACCGCTCCGGTCCAGCAGCAGCGCAGTGAGAAAATTGCGATGACGGCGCCGGTTCAGCAATCTGAAGGTGCCGAAGGCTGGAAAATAGCCTTCGTGGTACCCAGCGAATACAGCTGGGAATCGGTGCCGCAGCCCACCAATCCGGACGTTTACCTGCGTGCAGTCGCCGGTGAGCTGATTGCCGTCAAGCGATACTCCGGACGCTGGACAGACAAAAACCTGGCTCGCCGCACAGAAGAACTGCTTGCCGCTCTGGAGGCCAGCAATATCGAGCCGCTTGGCAATGTGGTCAGTGCCGCCTACAACGCCCCCTTTACCCTGCCATTCATGCGCAGGAATGAGGTGATGGTTCCGGTCAATCGCGTGCCGGAAAGCTGACAGTCTGATCCTCCGACCAGCCGGCGCGCGTTCTGCGTAGACAGGGCGCGCGCCATTTTCAGGCATCTGACGTGAAAGCAGGAATCACATCGGAATTTTCGATTAAGCTGATCGAAATAAATCGTTATGCCGATCACAAAACAAAGCGTATCTTCCACCCTGATAAGAAGTAACCAGCGCATTTCGCGCTTTATTGGAGAAACACCCTATGATGTTTAGAAAGACCTTTTCAGCGCTGACCCTTGCAGCCCTGAGCGTATCTCCGCTCAGTCAGGCGATCGCCCAGAGCAGCGCGCCTGATAATGACTATTGGTGGCCGAACCGTCTGGATCTGACTCCGTTGCGCGTCGAGTCGGTCGGCATGGATCCCCGTGGCGAAGACTTTGACTATGCAGAGGCTTTTAACTCGCTGGATATGGATGCCCTTGTGGCAGATCTGAAGGCGCTGATGACTGACTCTCAGGATTGGTGGCCGGCGGATTTCGGGCACTATGGTCCATTCTTTATTCGTATGGCATGGCACAGTGCCGGCACCTATCGCGTGACGGACGGCCGGGGTGGCTCTGACGGCGGCATGCAGCGCTTTGCCCCGTTAAACAGCTGGCCGGATAACGCCAATCTCGACAAGGCCCGACGTCTGCTGTGGCCGGTCAAGGAAAAATATGGCCGCGCGATTTCCTGGGCAGACCTGATGATTCTGGCAGGCACCGTCGCGATGGACGACATGGGCTTTGAAACGCTGGGATTCGCCGGCGGCCGCGTCGATGAATTCCAGCCTGAAGATGTGAACTGGGGTCCGGAAGGTGAGTGGCTCGGGGCCGATCGTCGCGATGCCATGGGCGCGCTACGACAGCCATTTGGTGCAGTACAGATGGGTCTGATTTACGTAAACCCTCAGGGTCCTGATGGCAACCCGGATCCGATGGCTTCAGCCCAGCGCATTCGGGAATCGTTTGGTCTGATGGCCATGAACGATGAGGAAACCGCTGCGTTGATTGCGGGCGGGCACACATTCGGTAAAGCGCACGGTGCCGCCAATCCCGGACAGTATGTGGGTGCAGATCCGGAAGCGGGTAACCTGGAGCAGCAGGGATTCGGTTGGCAGAACAACTACGGTTCAGGTAACGCCGGTGACACCATCACCAGCGGCTTTGAAGGCGCCTGGACTGCGACACCGACTGACTGGTCAAACGGTTATCTGGTAAACCTTTACAACTACGATTGGGAGCAGACCCAGAGCCCTGCCGGTAACACTCAGTGGATTCCGACAGATGGCGCGGCAGCGAACCTGGTGCCGGATGCGTTTGATGCCAATACGCGTCACGCCCCGATCATGTTCACCACCGATCTGGCCCTGAAGATGGACCCGGCTTATGCAGAAATCACCGAGCGCTGGTTGCAAAACCCCTCTGAGTTCGAAGATGCGTTTGCCCGTGCCTGGTTCAAGCTGACGCACAGGGACCTGGGTCCAACCACCCGCTATCTCGGGGACATGGCGCCAGATCAGACTTTTACCTGGCAGGATCCTGTCCCGGCAGTGGACCATGATCTGGTCAGCGATCGCGATGTGGCTGAACTGAAGCAGGAGATCCTGGATTCCGGCCTGAGTACCGGCGAGCTGGTACGAACAGCATGGTCATCGGCTTCCAGCTTCCGGGGAACTGATATGCGCGGCGGCGCTAATGGCGCGCGCGTTCGCCTTGCCCCCCAGAACAGCTGGGCGGCGAACAGCCCCGATGAGCTGGACAACGTTCTGACTACTCTGGAAGGCATCCAGTCCAACTTCAACAGTGCCAACCGTCGTAAGCAGGTCTCACTGGCAGATCTGATCGTTCTGGGCGGTGCAGCCGCTATTGAGCAGGCTGCAGAGCGGGCAGGCGTTGATGTAGAAGTGCCTTTCATTCCCGGTCGAACGGATGCATCGCAGGAGCAGACTGATGTGAGTTCGTTTGCTTATCTGGAGCCGACGGCGGATGGATTTCGAAACTTCTTTGCTCGTGGCAATGAGCGCAATCCAGCTGAAATGCTGATTGAGAAGGCGGCACTGTTGGACCTGAACGTGCCTGAAATGACGGTCCTGGTCGGAGGCTTGCGCGTGCTGGATGCCAACACAGATGGCGCACAGCACGGTGTGTTCACCGACAACCCAGGTACCTTGAGCAACGACTTCTTCTCCAATCTGGTTGACATGTCAACGGTCTGGGTGCGATCGCCTTCTGATGAGGGCATCTACGTGGGCCGGGATCGCGATACCGATGAAGTGAAGTGGTCAGCCACGCCGGTCGATCTGATCTTTGGATCAAACTCTGAGCTGCGTGCAGTCTCTGAGTTCTATGCTCAGAATGACGCACGGGAGCAGTTTGTGCATGACTTCGTGGACGCATGGACCAAGGTGATGACAGCAGATCGCTTTGATCTGACCGCAGAGCAGCGCAGTGACCTGGTTGCCAGCAACTGATCTGGTCGCAAAATCAAACAGGCCGGGCATACCAGCGTCTGTTGAAATCAAAAAAAGCGGCACCTTAGGGTGCCGTTTTTGTTTGCACTATCGACTGCGCACCTCGATGTGGCGGATTGTCCCCGACGCGGCAACAATCCTTTCGACCCCGAGGCGTTCCGTCTGATTGCCCTCACGGTCTGTCGAGGCCACTGCGAAATCCACTTCAGTGATGTGCTTTGACAGTTCCCTGAGTTCAAGAATCGTCCAGTGAATAGAGGGGTAGTCTGCGAAGAATGCGGTCATCATTTTGCGGATGTCTTCCAATCCGTAAAATAAACCGGTGTTGTCTGAGCTGTAGGTTGCTTCCGGATCGAGCAGGGAAAAGATCGATGTCAGGTCCCGGGCATTTGACAGGGCAAAATATTTCTCAGTGAGTGCTCGTGCGTTTTTCATGGGCTTACCGGGTCGAGCTTAAGTTGTCCGCGTTGGTGATTGTCAGTGCAATCCAAGTGGACAAACGGCGTCAAACCCATGTCCGTCTGATCAGCCTGTCGGGGATTTTATCTGCCAGGCGTTCGTGAAGCCTGGGTAGCTTCGACCAGTGCAGCCCTCCATTGTGATGATGGGCCGTGTGATACCCCAGGTTTCCGGTAAAGAGGTTGTACCACTTGTTGAGGTTATTGAACGAGGCTTCATAAGGATTGTCCGTACTTAACCCGCTGTGATGTTCGAATGTCGCCCAGGCGGTCATAAAAAGACCCATCGGCATCGGTAAGACAAACAGGAATAAAGCGGGGATCGGTTTATACCAGATCAGGAAAGCCAGCATCAGAAAGGTGATTGCGCTGAACAGCACAAATGTGTGCCGCTCGGCGGGAAAGTCTTTCCCTACCTGATAACCCCGCCAGTAGGAAGTCGCTGCGACATTCAGGCTGTACTCCAGTTCTCCCATGGTGCTGCCGTCCTTGCGCTGCCACCGGCTCTGGTCCTTGCTCTGGTCCAGGTAGTGTTGATGGTGTCCGTAGTTGTGATGCAGCACCCACAGATTGGTAGTCACTCCGGTATGCAAGGCATAAAAGAATTCCAGCAGCCGGTTCAGGCTACTTTGCAGAAACGTCGGGGCATGCTGATGGTGGTGATTCCAGGCGCAGATTTGCGATTTCGGGATAATCATCGCAAAGAAATAACAGCCCAGCACATAGGGGTTGGACACGGTGAAGTACAGGATGAAGTCCAGCGCACTGAGTGCGAGAATACACGCCACCGGGAGCCGGTCCTCAGCGTGCTTGAAGACTTTGAGTCGAAAAGCCATTTTCCCTGTCCCACTAAAATCCGTTTGCACTCAATTCTGGCACAGGGGTCCGGAATCTGCCAGTACGGGCAAGCCGCCGCCAGGGATGGGAGCGCTTCAGAAACTCGGCGTGAATACGTAGGGCTCGAAGATGAGTTCTGCCATTCTGTTCTCCGTGCTCAGTGTCAGAAGCTCAGTACCCAGCTCGACTTGCCGTGTGTTCTGCAGATGCATGATGTAGAAATTGAACAGCGACGGGGCAACGCAGAGTTTTCGGGTGGTCACCAGTGCGGTTAACCGCAGGGAATTTCCTTCATGCTCCCAGGTGGCCCCTGCTTCGTTACAGTCGGCGGTAATCTGGGCCCGACTGTTTAGGCGAAAGCGCAGCAAATAGTTTTCGGGATTTCCGGGCCTTTGAACGGCGCCGGAACTGCTTTTGATTTCGACCAGTTGCCAGGAGGTGTTCTCAAGCGGTGAAGAGTCCTCGCCCTGAGCGTTTAGGTAAGCGCTTGCCAGCAAACCAATCGTGGCAGCAAGCCAGAAATAGTGGCGTTTATGTGTCATTGCAGGCTGCTCTAGTTTATGAAATGTTCAGAAGGTCAGCGTCGTCCGGGAAACGAAAGTGTAGCCCACCCGAAACATGATTGGGAGCCGGGCGCGGCCCCTCAGACGGAATGAGGCACAGTCAGGCTGCGGTCACTGCCAACAGCAAATCGTCAATTTCCTTTTCGATCTCTGCGCTGTGTCGAAGTTGCGTGAATAGAGCATCTATCGTCGCGCCGTTGCTCAGGCCCAGTAGTGTGCCGAGAACGGTGCCCCGATGCACATTGTCGCCCCCCAGATTGGTGTTGGCGAGCAGCCCGGATTCTGGTGCGTTGCAATATTTGTAGGCCAGATACAGTGTACATGGCCAGGAATCTGTGATGTAGCAGGCGGAAGAGAACATGCCACCCACCACCTCGTTGTCGCCGTGAATTCTGGGAAAGATCTCCGACATTTGCAGGCTGATACTGCGTTTACTCCAGGCGCTGATCAGCGCCTTCGCGTCTGATTCCGGGTCCCGAAAAAGCAGGTCGTTCAGCAGTCCGACGTAGTCGCGGCACACTTTTGCCAGATACGCATCAGGATGCGTGAGCGCCAGATGATCCAGGCAATGCTGGGTGACCTGTTCCAGTGGCGTGCCCGCCAGGCGTTCAGCAAAAACGATGGGCGCTATTGTCACCAGCCCGCCGATGGATGCGGTGTCATGGGTCACCGCACCGCATTTATGAGCCGGACGGCCTTGGTCCAGGTTGGCAAAAAAACCGCGATGATAAGACTCAGCATAGGTGTCTGGATGCTGAGGAGGCTCGGCCGTCATAAGTTCGATGTAGGCGTCGAGGAAGTTATCGCGATGATAGTGACCGCAGTCTCCCGCCAGCACGCGAAGCAGGGCACGACAGCAATAGGCATTCAGCGTATTTTCCCCTGCCGGCATGCCGTGGTGATAATGCTGATTCGCTTTTCCCCAGAATTTTTTGCGGCCCTTGAGTATGACATCTCCGACGATCTCCCGCTGTGTGTCGGCTCCTCCACGAGCGCTTCTGCCCCCTTTACGGGTGGAGTGCAGCGACATAATGGACGAAGGGTGATGATCGGGCGCGGCTTCGAATTGGGTAATGCCGCCCGGAAACTGGCGGAAAATATCCATCGGGTTGTAGTACCAGTGGACCGGCATCGCCAGGGCATCGCCGACGAATGCCGATTTCAGGGCAGCCGCTGCGCGCAGTTTGGTGGGTAGATCTGGCATTTGGTCCATCCTGTCGGATCCGGGTAGATGTCAAAAAAACGTTCTGTCTACCTGCGCGGATCAACCGCGCTGTCGTGCGGGCAACCTGACCGCCGAAGGGCAGCGCTGTGAGTGCGCCGGGGGCTTCGCTACCGTTTGCCGGCGCCCGGATGCCGGTGATGGATGACCCGCAGCCTCAAACACTGCGTAACAGGCTTTATGCGGAAAAAATCGGAGACACCCAAGCGCTGTAGTTTATGTGATCGAAGGGTTGATTTGACCTTTCATCACCTGATCCCGCGCAAAGTTCATCGCCGCACGTATTTTCGCAAGCACGTGGACAAGCGCACGCTGAATGCGGGCATCTGGATTTGCCGGCTGTGCCACAAGGGCATTCACAAGCGCTTTGATGAGATGGCCCTCGCCAAGCATTTCAACAGCCTCGAACTGCTGCGCAGTGATGAGTCCTTGCGGCGTCATTTTGCCTGGGTGGCCAAACAGAAAGCGTGAGCTTGAACGCAGGTGACACTGACCGGCGCATTCGGTGTGGCCTCTTGGGCCGGGTGACGATTTGGCAGCATTGCCGGCTTATATCCGGATAAATGAAATCGCAAATCGCAATGATTCGCATTCATAAATCATTGAAAACATTAGAAAAATAGCGTTTTTCTGTAATTCGGAGTACACTTCGATTCATTGTTATCTGTCTTGAGGAATCAGGCATGCAGGGTCAAAAAAACGTTGTTTCGGCGTTGAATAAGATACTCAAACTCGAACTGACATCGATCAATCAATACTTTCTTCATGCACGGATGTACCGGAACTGGGGTATCACCCGATTGAATGAAGCGTGCTACAACAAGTCCATCAAGGACATGAAGCAGGCTGATGCCTTGATGAATCGAATTCTTTTTCTGGAGGGCCTTCCGAATCTGCAGGATCTTGGCAAGCTCTATATCGGCGAACACACCGCCGAGATGCTGAGTCTGGATCAGCGGTTCGAGCTTGAGCAGATTCCCGTGCTGAAAGAGGCAATCGCGCTTTGTGAGCTTGAGAAAGATTATGTCAGTCGTGAGCTGCTGGAAGACATACTCGAAGCGGAAGAGGACTATATCGACTGGCTGGAAGCGCAGGAATATCAGATCGAACATATGGGTATTCAGAACTATATCCAATCCCAAACCGTTGACGGAGACTGATCATGAAAGGCAATCAGAAGATTATTGACGCATTGAATGGTTTGCTGGCGATGGAGCTGGCTGCAATGGATCAGTATTTCATTCACTCCCAGATGTATCTGGATTGGGGATTACAAAAACTGTTCGACCGTATCAGTCATGAATTCGATGATGAGAAGGGTCATGCCACTGTCCTGATTGAGCGCATGCTCTTTCTTGAAGGCGTACCAGACATGGTGACGCGCGATGGCTTCAAGGTGGGCTCTGACATCAAGTCCATGCTGGAAAGTGATTTGCGCGTGGAATATGAGGTGGCAAGCCGGCTTAAGAGTGCGATTGCGCTGTGCGAACAGGAACGGGATTTTGTCACCCGGGATGCGTTGGTCCCCTTACTCGACGATACCGAAATGGATCACGCGCACTGGCTGGAGCAGCAGCTGGGTATGATCGAGCGTCTGGGCATCGAGCTTTATACCCAGTCACAACTCGGCGAGGCGAAGCCCCATGCCTAGCTGAACAGGTGAGCTTCCTGATAGCTGCCGGGCCGAAAGCCCGGCAGCGTGTGCAGCACCGGCCGGATTGACGATGCCAATATCGACAATCCGGTTTTTTTTGTTAGTCTCCGGAACACGCCATTGTCTGCCATACAGGTGCCCCATGACTTTCTCGATCAAGCCCGGAATTCTTTGTTTGCTGTTTCTCAATGTCTTGCTGCTGTCATGCAGTGATGAACCGGTACGGGTGTCCTTGCGTTTCGACACCGTGGTTGAAAACGGTACCGTGATTGACGGAACGGGCGCTGCGGCCTATTCCGCCGACGTGTTTATCACCGATGGAAAACTCGTCCGTATCGGTCAGCTCGAAATGCTCAGCGAGCAGGCTGATGTGGCAATCGGGCGCCGTATTGACGCCAGCGGTCGTCTGGTTGCTCCCGGCTTTATCGATGTGCACTCCCACGGGGATCCCTTGCAAACGCCGCAATTCGAAAATTTCCTCGCGCAGGGAGTTACCACGATCACCCTTGGCCAGGACGGCGCGAGCCCCGATACCGAAGATCTGAGCGACTGGATGGAGCAGGTCAGCGATCGGGGCATTGGCGTTAATCTCGCTATGTTCGTCGGACACGGCACCCTTCGCGAACTCAGCGGCATTGGCCGGAACCCTGAGCCCGGCCCGGACGCGATGCAGCGCATGCTGGAGCTGCTTGACCGCAACCTGAAGGTCGCTTTTGGTCTCAGTACCGGGCTGGAGTACACCCCGGGTCTCTACGCAGATTCCTCAGAACTGCTGGCGCTGGCTGAGACAGTGGGCCGCAACAACCGGGTCATCATGAGCCACATGCGGAACGAGGATGATGACCAGATAGAAGCTTCCATGGCTGAGCTGATTGCCCAGGGTGAGTATGCTCCGGTACACATAGCGCACATGAAATCTGTCTACGGGAAAGGGGCAGCGCGGGCCGAGGAGTTGCTTGACCTGATGGCGCAGGCCAGGAGCCGAGGCTTTCAAGTCACTGCCGATGTCTACCCTTATAATGCAAGCTACACCGGCATCGGAATCCTGTTTCCGGCCTGGGCTAAGACACGGGAACAGTTTGATCAGGCACTTGATTTACGGCGCGAAGAATTGGCAGAGCACCTGAGAAACCGGGTCAATCTTCGCAATGGCCCTCAGGCGACATTGCTTGGGACTGAACCCTATACGGGTAAAACGCTGGCAGATCTGGAGGCAGAGCTCAACCAGAGCTTTGAGCAAATCCTCATCGACGTCATTGGTCCTGAAGGGGCGTCCGGCGCCTATTTTGTGATGGATGATGCGCTGCAGTCACGTCTGCTGTCGGACCCGTTCGTCGGAGTGTCGTCGGATGGCAGTCCCACCGGATTCCATCCCAGAGGCCACGGAACTTTTGCCAAGATTATCGAAGAATATGTCGTCAATCGGGAAAGCCTTGAGCTCACTGAGGCGATTCGTAAGATGACTTCATTTGCAGCAGATGTGCTCGGGATCGCCGACAGGGGTCGCATCGTCTCCGGAATGGCTGCAGATCTCGTTATTTTTGATCCGGCCAGAGTCACAGCGACCGCCACCTATCCACAGCCGCATCAACTGGCCGCCGGCTTTGATCTGGTGATGGTGAACGGGGAAGTGGCGTTTGCCGATGGGGCCGCAGCATCGGAGCTGTTCGGCCGGGTACTGCGCCCTTGAGCGGAAATGAGGAGGAATTTATGACGGACCTGATCGGAACTGATACTGATTCGGTAGACCTTGCGGACGTGCTCGCTTCCCTGAATCGCTTGCTGCGGCTCAGAACGACCCCTGTTGCAATGAAGCTGTTTGATCATGTTGAGGCTATGGAAGCTGTGCCCCGCATCCGTCGGCCCAGTGCGATTCACACCACTGATCAAATTGTCGGTATGGCGGCGCGCAACGGATGGACTGTTGGCATTACCGCGGAAGATCTGGTTGGTACGCAGTGCCGCGCCGTCATTGGACTCTCGCCCCACGATGAGGAATGGTTACGCGGTGAGCGCTATGAGGGTGTCTGGTATGCGGACTCAGAAAGTGCCAGTTCTCATCAAAAGGCTATGGATGTTGTGCCTTTCGGCAGGTATCAGGCGATGGCGGTGAGTCCGATGGCCAGTGGCAGGCTTGACCCCCCGGACATTTGTCTGATTTATGCAACACCTGCTCAGATGATTCTGTTCATCAACGGTCTCCAGTACAGCGGGTACAAGAAGCTTGAATGGGGCTGCGTCGGCGAGTCTTCGTGTGCCGATTCCTGGGGCAGGGCACTCAAAACGGGTGAGCCCAGTTTGTCAATTCCGTGTTTTGCTGAGCGCCGCTACGGCGGTGTGATGGAGGATGAATTACTGATGGCCATTCCGCCAAAATTCCTGCCTAAAGTGATTGCCGGGCTGGAGCAGCTGTCCGCCAATGGTTTGCGCTATCCGATTCCGGCTTACGGGGTCAGTAACGACGCGCGTGCGGGCATGGGTGTAAGTTACGAGAGCCGATGAAACGGGCGGGCCGTTTTATAGCTGCACACTCGCTGACTGCGGGTGCTGCCTGGCGCCATCGCTGTAACAGATAATGACTTTTCACTCCCGACCAGAGCGGTTATGTTAAGGGGTCGAAACGACACGGGCGACGGTGACCCGATGGCCTGTGCGTCTATGAACACAAAAATCCTGTCGAAAAAGGACAGCTCTACAAGATAGCTCATGGGAGATTGTTATGAACAGAATTAAACACACTGCCGCTTTCATTACGGCAGGCCTGCTCAGTGCCACAGGCGCTACCGCGCAGACCGATCAGGCAACGATTGACAAGGCCCTGTCGCCGCTGCCGATGGATCTTCGCGCTGATGCCACCGTTTATACCTATGACGATGAAGGCAACCGTGTGACCTTGAAAGTCGGCAGTAATCACGTTGAATGTCAGCCCACTGACGATGAAGGTTTCACCCGCTGCGGACCTGTTTCCCAGCGCGCCAGACGTGACCTTCAGGCCAAATTGTCTGCGCAGGGTATGGAAGGCGATGAACTGCAGATGGCGTTGCAACGCGCTGAAGACGCCGGTGACATTCCTCCGCGGCAGTTCGGTGCGCTGAGCTATCGACGCTTCGACACTTCTGATCGCATTCAGTATCTGTTCGTGGTGTCGCTTCCCAACGCCACTGCGGAACAACTGGGTATGCCTACCGGCTCTCAGCGAGATAATTCGCTTGCTGGCGAGGGCACTCCCTGGATGATGCGGTCCGGCACTTCGGGTGCGCATCTGATGATTCCTGTTAACGGCACGGAATACTCCAATCAATAGGAATCCGCCTCGCTGGCAGGGAGGAAGGCTCATGAGTGAGGACCGGAATGCTCCGCGGACCCACCGTCGGCGCTTTCTAGCGGGTGTCGGCGTGGCTGCAACTGCGGGTGCCCTGGCGGCCGGCAGTCGCGCTGCCAAGGCGCAGGGGCTGGATGGCGAGGGGTTTCGACCTCCTCGCCACGACAAGGACGCCTGGATGGGGAGTCTGGCCGGCGATAAGGATCATCGGGTTTTTATCGATTCAGCGAGCGGGGTGGGGGGCGCCACCGCCGTGCTTTATGCAAACAACATTCTTTCTGCGCATCAGGAAGATTACGCGGGTGCAGATGATGAGTACGCGATGATTGTCTGTTTCCGGCACGCCGCAACCGCATTAGGCTACACCGATGCCATGTGGCAGAAGTACGGAGAAGTGTTCAGCCGTGTCACCAGGCTCTCTGTTCCCGGTGGGGACAGCCCGCTTTCGGTGAATCCGCTGAACCTTGAAGGGGCGAATTTCGGCAATATCGGCAATACGCTTGATCATGTTCGCGGGCGCGGCGTTCAATTTGCCATCTGCAATCGTGCAACGCACTCCATGTCACGCCGGCTCTCTGCGGTTACCGGACAGTCTGCAGCCAGCCACTACGCGGAGTTGATACAGGAAAACATCGCCACCAGTCGGTTTGTGCCTGCCGGCGTAATGGCGGCCACCCGGTCGCAGGAGTATGGCTACAGCCTGCTCTATGCAGGCTAGTCATTCATTGACGTTCGGTCAGTCGCTCAACTGTCAGCAAGTGCCTGTTGAAAAGCCCTTGAATGGCTGCGCCCCCGAAGCCAATTCTGTTCCGGGGCTTTCCTGATTCGGACTGTTTTGGAATCGAGCCGGATTTACTCCAGCCCGCGGTAAAAATCACGGATCGGCTGGAACGGCCCCAGTCGATGCTGTTCGATCGGGAATTCATCAGCGTAGGGCGGATAGGGGCTGTCGACTGGCTTATTTTTTAAATCAGGATAGTCGACTTCCAGATTCGGTCGCTGCGGCCTTTCGTGGGAATTCATATACGCTGCGACATCGTAGGCCTCGTCGTCAGTCAGGTCTGGCTTGCCCAGAGGCATCCGTGCCTTGATAAAGCGCGCCGCAGTCAGAAGACGCGTCATGCCCGCGCCGTTGTTGAAACTGTCCGGCCCCCATAACGGGGGAAACAGATACCCTTCTGATCTATCAATCGCAGCCAGCAGGCCCTGACCGTCGGACCCGTGACAGACTGCACAATTCGCCTCAAAGACCAGCCTGCCCGCAGCCACATCAGCGGCCCGGTCAGGCTCAGTAAACGTGGGTGGCTCGTCCGGCATCTGGCGGGTCTCTCCCATGACAGCGTACTGATTATTGAGCTGTCTGATATACATTTCCATGGAGCGCATCTGAACGCTCTCCCGATCCAGTTCCCTGCCGTTCATACTGCGCGTCATGCAGCCATTGATGCGGTCTCTGAGATCTCCCTCCCTGCCGTCGCGGCCGGAAAATCGGGGATAGCGCTGGGCAGCCTGTAACAGCGACAGCGTGCCGGGCCGGGTGCCGGTGTCGAGGTGACAGGAGGCGCAGTCCATGGAAGTGCCGGTATATCGCATGGTCGGGTCTTCATGGGCCGGGCCCATATTCCGCGCGGTGTCACGAATAAGCTGGCGTCCATATTCCACACTGGGTTCGCTGTAGCGTTCTGCTGACGGTTCGCTTTGTAACCACAGCGTGCCCAGAACCACGCACAGGCCGATGGCGGCGGCAATAAGCAGTGCGGCCTGCGCAACGCCACGCTGTGGGTGAAGAACTCGCTCTCGGCTCATGGGTCGCTCTCGTCTGGTTGTTGCTGACTATCATACGCGTCCAGCTGACGCTGGAAAATATGCTTTGGCTGCTCAATACTCTGGCGCCATCCGGGTTTCAGCCAGTACAGCAGGCTGTAGCTGACAACGGCACCAAGGGTCCCATAAACAATCAGTGCGCTGATCATTCGCCAGCTCCTGTTTCAGGCTGATAAAGCGTTTGCAAATAACTGGCGACAGCCCTGATTTCAGTCTCGCTGAGCCGGTCGCCCCAGGGCGCCATGGTGGTTCCGGCAACGCCCTGATTCAGAACCCTGAGGCTGGCTGCCATGCTGAGCCGCTCCCGGGTGAAGTCGGTCGGTGGAATTGGGATGGGCAGATTCGCGACCGCAAAGCCGTTCCCATCACCTGCCTCGCCGTGGCATTCGGCGCAGTGTGTCTGAAAAACTTCGGCGCCGAGTGTGGTGTTGCTGTCGCTGGGGATTGGCTCGATTTTGCTGAAGCTCTGGATGACCTGAACCAGCGCGGCCAGCTGCGCAGGGCTGTGGTCGCGCCAGCCCGGCATCGAGCTGCCGTATACCCCGTTATAGAGTATGTCAGCCAGCAAATCTGTGCGGTACTCATGCTCTGTCAGGTTGACCGGCGCCGGCTGCAGCCAGGCTGCGGCAGGGCCATCACCGGCGCCGTCTTCGCCATGGCAGCCTTCGCAATTTTGTGCCCACAGCCTGCGGCCTTCGCGGGCAGGTGCCTGATCCCGCAGGCTGGGGGCGTTGCCACGGGGACGAGTGCGCGCTGGATGCGCATTAAGCTGGTCGGCGTCCAGCGACATCAGAGTCCACTGATCGTCCCCGGCAGCCTGGCGCATAGCGATCTCGCCTTCTGGCCACGCCAATTCCCGACTTCGACCTAAGGTGTTGAGATAGGCAACCAGATCCAGTGCCTCCTGGCGGGGCCTGGTGGGAGTGCCATCGAAAAATTCGGGATAGGAGGGCATGATTGACCTGGGTACCACGCTCCGGGGCGCGAACAGATGAGCCAAGTGCCACTGATCCGTGCGGGTATTCGCTGCTCTGGACAGATCGGGGCCAATCCGCCGTGTCCCGAGCATGTGAGGAGTTTCCATGCTGTCTTCCCAGGCCAGAGTCGCTGCACCGAAGCGTTCGATGTCGGCCTCGACGAACCGGATCTGTTGCGTGTGACAATAGGCGCAGCCTTCTCTGGCATAGATTTGCCGACCCCGGTGCTCAGAGGCAGTCAGTTCCAAACTGGCCGTCGGTGCCAGTGATGCAATCTGATCATTCAGGGTCGACCGGGGCAGCAGTCCCAGCAGAGAAACCGAAAGAATGAAGAAGGTGACTCCCGCAACTGAGGCTGCAATATAGGACATCCGCAGCGCTTTAAGCGGATTCTGATGACTTTCGCCGGTGACTGACTGTCCAGCTTGACTGATCGTTGCCCTGGCTTCGGCCAGTGCTCTTGCGCCGGCTCCTCTTGGCCCCTTGAGCAAGCCGTAGCACAACAGACCGAAGCCAGCGGTGACCGGAATGGCGGAAAGGGTTCTGATCACCCAGTAGGGCTCGGAGGCGCGCAGCGAGACGACCCATGGCGCCCCGGATTTCCAGAGGTCCCCCTGCGCGAGACCGGCGAGCGTCAGATCACTGACCATCACGACGATGCCGATCGTGGTCAGCCAGTATGCGGCGTTAATAGCTCCAGCGTGATACGGGGCATCCGTCATTTTCTGCCAGGCGTGAAGCAGTCCTGCGATGCTGGCAAAGGTCGCGAAACCCAGCATCGCGAGATGAGAATGCCCAATGACGTAGTCGGTGAAATGAATCGTCTCACTGAACCCCATGTTGGCCTGTGCGGAGCCTTGCAGGCTGACGATGAGGTAGAACAGCACAGACGTTGAGGCAAAACGCAGCGCAGGATCTTTCGCCAGCCAGCCGGCGCCGCGCTGCGAAAGCATGAGATTGCTCACCACTACCACCACTACCAGGCCCAGGAGAGTCGAGGCCAGAATTGCGATGGTCTGGGTGGCCATGGGGATGACCGAGTAAATGTAGTGGTGGGTTCCGTTCAGAGGGTAGAGAAAGAACAGGCCCCAGAATCCTAACATGGACAAAAAATGGCTGAAGACCGGGCGACCCGTACTGGCCGGAATGACATAGTAAAGAATCGCCAGTGCCATTGGTGTCACAAAAAGGCCGACAGCATCATGAATCCAGAGTCCACTGAAGGCAGCACCCGCAGCCCCGGGTATAAATTCCGGAACGATGTTGCCCATCGGAAAACTCATCAGTGAGAACACCAGCCCACCGATGATGTACCAGCTTGAGACGTACAGATTTTCAAATCCGCGTCTGAAAAAGGGCGGTAAGAATTGAATTGCCGCGAGCGTGAGCCCGCCAATCATGACAGCATCGACCAGCAGCGGAAATTCTGCCCATTCCAGTGGCTGGCTGTAGCCGTTAAGTACCAGAAGCCATCCGGGCAGGAGTACACCGAAATTCCACAGACCAAACAGAAACCAGCCAAGCTTTTCACTGGTGACGGGTCTCCCACTTAAAACCGGTACGGCGAGATAAAGAAACGCGATAAACGCATTGCCCAGCCATCCCAGCATGATGCCCTGTGTGTGAGCGAAGCGGAGGCGGCCCCAGCTGGCTATCTCGCTGGTTAACTCTGGCAGGAAAAACTGCAAGGAAGCGACGATTCCGAAGGTAACCGCCAGCAGCAGCATGGTGAATGCGGCGATCCCGTGGGCACGAATCAGGGCGTTATGGGTAATCGCGTCTGGCAAAGGGTGGTTTTGACCTTCGGGCGCAGGTGAAGGTGGCGATTCGCGGACGGCGCTGGCGTCAAGTACTTCAGACAAAGGAGTTGCTCTCTTTGAAAACCGGAACGTTCAGACATGGTACTAAAATTCGCGAAGGCAAGGAATGACATTCAGGCCCGTGGTGCCCGGCAGCAGGGTCCTAGATCTGGCCCTTATCAAGCCTTCATCTGGCCCTCACCTGGGGGCCTGAGTCAGCGGCTCTCTGCTCTTCTGCCCGGGCGCCGCGCAAAATATTCAGTAACCCGTAGTTGCCTTCCTGGCAGGCATATTCATAAAGCAATCCCGCGACTTTGGCCATGGGCAGCACTGCAGTAATGGAGTCTGTGAAGGTTGCCGGATCTTCCAGAGTCCACTGATACTCGAGGCTGTCATAGCTGCTGCGGGTAAACCGCTCGGTCAGAAATTTGTCCCGGCCAGTTCCCATATTGGCTACACTGGCGGTGTAGAAACTGAAATTGCGCGTTTCTACCACCAGAGTCTCTTCGTCCCAGTAGCCTCTGGAGTCCCCTGTCCACTGTTCGATATGCTCTGGCAGTGGTGGTGTGTCGCTGAGCGGGACGATGCGGGCGTTATGCAGCATTTCAGACATGATCACCACATGGTCACGGTTCTGGAAGATCTGCAGGTTGTTGTTGTACCGGCTCGGCCGGTAAGGGGGCAAACCATTCAGACCAAGAATGCAGCGTTCGGGCAGTCCCCGGTCCTCAGGCCCGTCTTTACCGATGCCGCCACTGCCGGTGCGCACAGGACGTTGCCCCTGGGCATCCGCCAGAAAACCACTCTGCCCGCGTGGCGCGTCTGCTACCAGTGCAGGCAGCCGGCCGTTTTTTGGATAAATGATTTGCGAAGTGCGCACTGTATCGGCAATCGGCGCCATCTCGTACCAGAAATGATCGTAACCGTAGACAAACCGCTCGTCAGTCGACGGTGCGCCCCGGTCCGCCATGGCGGCATCCGGGCTCACCCGGGCGCCCGCGGCAGCTTCTGCCCTGAGACGCGTCTGAATTGTTGAGATTTCTTCGGGCGTCAAAAATTCCCGATATCCGAATTCTTCGGGTCGCTGAAACGGGATATCGCTTGAAAAATTCCAGACGCCCTCGAGGTCAGGATGACCCCACTCGGTTTGGAGAGGTTCGGCTTTTTGCTGTGCCACAGCGGTGGAAGCAGACCCCAGAACACTCAGAAGCATGAGAAGCACCCCGAGGCTGAGAGGTTGTGGCTGAGTCATGACGGGTGTTCCGTTTACTGGGTTGGCATTCATGAGCATCGTCTCATCGCGCTTGATTGCCACATTGTCTATATCCCGCGCGCCGTTGGAAAGCAGGCGTTACAAATGGTTATAACTTTGCCCTGTGTCGGTTTGTCGTCATCGATGCACCGCGCATTGCGCCTGAGATCGCTTTGCGGCTTTGCACTGCGTCGGTTTCACAGTACTCTTTTCAGGCCCTTTTGACTGGGCGGGGAGTCAGACTGGGCTCTTCCCCAAACAAGTGAATCAAACCATGACGATAGGGAACAAAGGATATTATGCTGCGCTGGAGACTGTTTGATGGGCTGACTCTGCTGACAGTCCTGCTGCTGTCGAGTGCTGTCGTGGCGCAATCGACGTTGATCGAAGGTCTGAGGCCGGGAGTCACGCAGCAGCTGGCTGAGCATCGGAAAACCGTCCTGAGCCGGCTGAGCTATGATCTCAGCTTCGACCTGCCTGCCAGCCCTGATCAGCGCATTCCGGCGTCGGCTGTCATTGAGTTTGAACTCTCAGAAGCCGACGAGCCGCTGGTGCTGGATTTTAAAGAATCGGCAGAAAAACTCGGCGCCGTCGAAGTCAACGGTCAACCGTCGGATTATCGGTTTGAATCTGAGCATCTTGTCATCCCGGCAGGAGAGCTCCGCCCCGGTCAGAACAGAATAAGCGTGCAATTCACGGCCGGAGACAGCTCGCTCAATCGCAATCCGGAGTTTCTCTACACACTTTTTGTCCCGGATCGGGCGCGAACAGCCTTTCCTCTTTTTGATCAGCCCAACCTGAAGGCGCGTTACACGCTGACGCTGACGATGCCCGCCGATTGGGAGGCCATTGCCAATGCGCCGCTACAGCAGCTTGAAGCGCTGGGGGAAAGAAAGCGCCTGCGCTTTGCCCCCACGGAGTTGATCAGCTCCTACCTGTTCTCCTTTGTCGCCGGAAAATTTCAGCGCGAGACTCGACAAATAAACGGCCGTCAAATGACGATGCTGCACCGAGAGAGCGACCGGGAAAAGGTCGCGCGCAATCTTGATGCGATTTTTGACCTGCACGGCGCCGCACTGAGCTGGCTGGAAGAGTACACCGCCATTGACTACCCTTTCCAGAAATTCGATTTTGCCCTGATTCCCAGCTTTCAGTATGGAGGCATGGAGCATGTCGGGGCGATTCAGTATCGTGCGGACAGCCTGTTGTTGAATGCGCAACCCAGTCAGACCCAGCTGCTGAGCAGAGCAAGTCTGATCGCCCATGAAACAGCCCACATGTGGTTCGGGGATCTGGTGACTATGGACTGGTTCAATGACGTGTGGACTAAAGAAGTTTTCGCGAATTTCATGGCTGCCAAGATCGTCAATCCGAGCTTTCCCGAGATCAACCACGATCTCAATTTTCTTATCCGCCATTTTCCCAGCGCTTATGCAGTCGACCGGACGCAAGGTGCCAACCCTATCCGTCAGGACCTGCAGAATCTGAACCAGGCGGGGACGCTGTACGGCAATATCATTTACAACAAAGCGCCGATTATGATGCGGCAGCTGGAGACCCTGACCGGTCAGGACGAGTTTCGCTCAGGCATGCGGGAATATCTGGCAAACTTTGCGTACGGGAATGCCACCTGGCCTGATTTGATTGCCATTCTGGAACGCAAGACGGAAGTCGATCTGCAAAGCTGGAGTGAGGTGTGGGTGAACACAGCGGGCCGCCCGCATTTTCTGCTTGAGGAGTCGGCAGGAACTACGGCCCTGCGACAAGTCGACCCAGAGGGGGCAGGTCGCGTCTGGCCCCAGCAGTTTTCGGTGAGTGAGCGGACCGAAGGAAACTGGCGGCTTGAATCGGTTGAGAGCGGGCGGTCAGAGATCGCGGTTTTCGATCCCGGGGCCTCTGCGGGCCTGCTGAATGCGGACGGCCGGGGTTACGGTCTGTTTCCGGCTGATCCGGAGTTACTGTCCGACTGGGAAAGTCTCGACGATATTCAGCGGGGCAGTTTGCTGGTTTCCTTGTTTGAAAACCTGCTGGAAGGGAACCGACTCTCCGCTGATGAGTACCTCAATCGATTGATAGGCATCATTGAGCTTGAAGACAATCAACTGCTGCTCAACCTGATGCTGCGTCAGGTCCGCATTCTCTACTGGAATTTTCTCAGTGAGGCGGCGCGGGCTGACGCCGCCGTCAATGTTGAAAACTCACTGTGGGCACTGATGCTGGCCGCGGACAGCCCGAGCAGCAAAAAGATTTTCTTTGAGGCGTATCGTGACCTGGCGCTGACCACACCGGCACTTGATCAGCTGCTGCGGGTTTGGCGCGCAGAGATCGTCGTTGAGGGGCTGGTCCTTTCAGAAACGGATCAAATTGCGCTTGCCACCGGTCTGGCTATCAAATTGCCGGAGCAGGCAGACCAGATTGTGACGCGGCAACTGGCGCAGATTAACAATCAGGACCGGCAGCGCCGCTTCGACTGGATCCGTCCCGCACTTTCCCCCGTGCCGTCGACGCGCAGGGCTTTTTTTGAAACGCTTGCCGATGAAGACAACCGGGGCATTGAATCCTGGGTACTTGGCGCCCTTGATGCGCTGCATCACCCCGTGAGAAGAGATGATGCTGAAGCATATATTCTGCCCAGCCTGGAGCTGCTGGAGGAGATACAGGTCACCGGCGATATTTTCTTTCCGGCGCGATGGTTAGGGGCCACGCTGGGTAGCCACAACACGCCGGCGGCGGCAGCTGTCGTCCGGGAGTTCCTGGCGCAGCGCCCGGAGTATAACCACCAGTTACGGCTGAAAATTCTGCAGGCCGCAGACCCACTGTTTCGCGCCGAGCGCCTGCTGTCTCTGCCAAACTTCTGATTCGTCTTTCTCAGGCTCAATACTCAGATGCGGCACAATGCGCGCCATATTCGAAAGCTGAGTGCTGTCTGATGTTTATTCAGGAAATGGCCCCTTGAAAGTGGGCTCTGCGGCGGATACGGTGGGATTTAGATGCCCAGCTGCCGTTCGCTGCCTTGTCGCTCGTGGCCCTGCGACTCGCTTTTTCCTTACGCGCGGGATTTAAATATAATAGCCGGAAAGTAATCCGCGTGCTGGTTGCCGTTCAGTGCCCGGGTCAATCAAACGGATCTGTTTATTTTATGTCTCATTACTCTCAGATGAATCTTATGCGCGTGATTCAGCATTTTTCTGCTCCTCTTCTGTTATGGATTCTCGCGGCAACGATTCCCCGATCAGCCTACGCGCAACAAAGCGGTGGGCTGCCCGATTGGCTGTCTGTCGGATTCGAGCAGCAAAGCCGCATCCAGTTTCTGGATGGGCAGTTTCGCAACGGCCTTGAGGGCAGTGATCAGGGCTTTGAGTGGCGCAATCTGTTGAAGACAGAGGCCAGGTTCGACCGGTTCTCTCTGAATGCTGAATTTGCCGATATGCGAACCTATCTGACGGATGAGGGTTCGCCACTGGACAGCTTTTTCGCCAATCCTCTGGATATCCTGCAGGCCAATGTGAGCTTTCCGATCAAAGACGTTTTTCGCGAGGGCGACAGCGGATTCGTCAAGGTAGGCCGCTTTACGATGGATCAGGGAAGCCGGCGTTTTGTTGCCCGTAATCGGTTTCGCAACACCATTAATTCTTTCGCGGGGGTTCATGCCGGTCTTGAGTCAGGCGGAACGACCATAGAAATGTTCTACACGCGGCCAACAACGCGACTGGTAGAGGGCGACTGGATCGATAACGAACCCCGCCCCGACAAACAGTCGAGTGACTTCTTCTGGGGTGCTTACGTCACCACAGCACTGGGCTCGCAGGGAGATTCGCTTCAGTTCTACTTCCTGGGCGCCGATGAGCGGCGGGATCGACCGGCCAATCAGCGTTTCGATGTGCTGAATCCCGGGGTACGTCTGTTCAGAAGCCCGGCTGCTGGTCGCTGGCACTATGATGCAGAAGCCGTGTATCAATTCGGCGATGCGCCGGCTCTGGATGCATCCGGACCACTACGGGACCATAAGGCACGGTATTATCATCTCTCATTCGGCTACAGCTTTCAGGCGAGCTGGCAGCCACGTCTCAGTTTTGTCTATCACTACGGCAGCGGTGATAAAGATCCACTGGACAACGAATCCAACGAACTGGATCACCTCTTCGGCGTGCCGCGTCCAGACTTCGGCCCGACTGGCTCCTTCCGTGCTTTTCAGCGGGTCAATACCAGCTCTCCGGGCCTGATGCTGAATCTACAGCCAGCCACCAATGTGGACGCGTACATCCGGTGGCAGCGACCTTCACTTGCCGCGCCTGCACAGGGCTGGCGCATCACGCGCTATCGGCATGAGGGCGGTCTGGGGGAGGATCATCTCGGCGACCAGCTGGAGACGCGAGTCCGCTGGCATCTGTTCTCTGGCAAACTGACGATCGACAGCGGCTATGTGTATATTGCGCCCGGCGCGTATATGGACCGGGTGCAGAAAGGGGACAGCCATTACTTTTATGCACAAACCATCCTGAGGCTGTAAGGCGTTCTCGGCGCTGACTCAGGCCGGGCTGCTCGCCTCAAACAGCGTGAGTATGATCAGGTAACGCGCGATTCGTCCGCCAAACACAAGGAGTGCAAATACCCACCAGCGTGTACGCGCAGCCCCGGCCAGCACCGTAAGCGGATCACCGATCACCGGCATCCATGCCAGCAACAGAGCCCACGCCCCATAGCGCTGATTCAGAGTCTGCAGTTTGGCTTCTGTAGCCGGTGTCAGCCCCAGATATTTTCTGGCGGCCAGCAGCCCGGCCATCCCAATCACATAATTGACGGAAGTGCCCAGGCAATTACCAAGCGAGGCAATGATCAGACAGGCACTTTTGCTGTAACCCAGCGCCAGGTATCCCGTGAAGACAATTTCAGAGGAAACCGGAACCAGAGTGGCAGCCAGAAAGGCAGCCAGTCCCAAAAATAGTATTTCAGTTTCCACAGAAGCCTAACTGACTTGCCTCTGTTTTCCTTCCCAGTAGGGCTGGCGAAGTTTTGTCTTCAATGATTTGCCGCTGGCGTTGCGCGGAATGGCATCAATAATTTCCAGTTTGCTGGGAATCTTGTAACCCGCCAGCCGTTCACGGCAAAAAGCCTGCAGGGTCTCAAGCTCAAGCGTTTGCCCGGGTTTGAGTGCGACAAATGCCAGAACAGTTTCGCCCCACTGCTCATCGGGGATGCCGACGACCGCGGTGTCGGCGACAGCCGGGTGTTCGAAGATGGCGCGCTCCACCTCTGCCGGATAAATGTTCTCCGCGCCTGAGACGATCATGTCCTTGATTCGATCCTGAATGTAGATAAACCCCTCTTCATCCATATAGCCCGCATCGCCGGTATGCATCCAGCCGCCTTTCAGCGCGCTGTCAGTCGCTTCGGGCAAGCGCCAGTAGCCCATCATGGTCTGAGGGCCACGCACCAGAATCTGGCCAACCTGCCCGCGGGGCAGTTCTTCATCGTTCTCGTCGGCGATTTTTATCTCGGTCCCCATCTGCGGGCGGCCGGCGGAGAGCAGCAGTCCCGGCTCGCCTGAAGCGGCTCGCTCATGGACAGCCGGAGTCATATTGGTGGCAATACAGGTCAGCTCGGTCATACCGAAGCCCTGGGCGAATCCGCAGCCAAATACTGACATGGCTTTCTGCAGGGTATCTTGCGCAATCGGGCTCGCGCCGTAGGAGATCAGCCGGAGTTTTTCAAATTTCCGGGTGGCTATATCAGGAACAGCCACCAGGCAGGCCTGAATCATCGCAGGCACCATCGTGGTCATGGTGATGGCTTCTTCATCGAGGCTTTGCACGACCCGGGCCGGAACAAACTCGTGGTGGATGACCAGCGTCGAGCCGCTGGCGACCATCGCCATCATGCTCAAAGCTGCGGCAGCATGGAAAACCGGAGCCACGATCAGGTTCCGTTCTTGTCGGGGCGTGATGCTGGAGGCGAGATGGGCCATCTGGATGTTGTTGGTCACATTCCCCTGGCTGATCATGGCGCCTTTGGGCAATCCGGTGGTCCCGCTGGTATACATCTGATAACACTGGTCGGATTCGCAGACAGATGCGGCAGGTTTTGTGGCGTCCTCCTCTAACCAGTCGGACAGCGTCTGCCAACCCTCCGGCTTGCTGTCACTGCCCAGCGTGACCCAGCGTTTGACCGAGGGTATTTCCGATTTTACGGAATCGATTCCGCTCGCGTACTCATCCTCACAAAACAGCATCAGGCTCTCAGCGTCACTGACGATGTATGCCCATTCTCTTGGTGCCAGTCGATAGTTCAGCGGTACCGGAATAATGCCTACCTTCGAGGCGCCGAAGAACATCAGACAAATTTCCAGATTGTTTTTAGACAGCCAGGCAAACCGGTCCCCCTTGGCCAGCCCGCTTGCCAGCAGACTGTTCGCGAATCGGTTAGCCCAGGCGTCGGCTTCTCCGTAGCTCAGTGTCTGTCCCTGATATTCTGCAAACGGTTGATCAGGATATTCGCGGCCGAAAAATTCCAGGAAGTTATGCAATAACACGAGTCAGTACTCCTGTAGGGCTAGAGAAAACGAAGCAAAGTAAGGTCAAAGAACATCGCCATGCCCGCGAGCCTGTCACGCCATCTGTTTTTCATTGTATGCCTCCAGATAGTTCAAGGTGGACCGGTAATGTTTGCTGCCAAAGTACAACAGCACCGCTGAGAGCAGGCCAAAGAAGGTGCCCACCCACATCAATGACAGATTGACCTTGTTGGGATCCTGGAACACATAGTCGGTGCACCAGGCTACTGCCGACGGGCCCAGCCCGAGCCCAATCAGATTAATGACGAACAGATAAAGCGCCGAGCCCTGGGCTCTCATGTTGGCAGGCATAATCTGCTGAATGGCCGCTGCGGCGACACCCAGCGGCATGGCCGCGGCAAAAGCAGCCGGGCAGAGCGCCAGCAGCGCGGCAGTCGGTGTAGGCATCAGAGGGTAGATTATGGAAAAAGGCACACCCAGCAACGCTCCGCACATGGCAACCTGCATCTTCGCTTCAGCTTTGCCGCGCTGCGTCAGGACGTCTGCGAGATAGCCTCCCAGCACGATCCCCGCGGTTCCGAATATGACTACCACCCAGCCATAATAGATGCCTGTTTCCTGCGCGCTGAGCCCGTGGACCCGTATCAGGTAGGAAGGCACCCAGTAAGCCGCGCCGTATGACACAAAGGAGGTAAATGCGATACCGAGATTGTGAAAGAGAAAAGTCCTGCTGTTTGCCCTGATATAAGCCACCACCTCGCTGATTGGTGGGGGCTGAATCACTTTGCTTGGATCTGATTTGCTGCGATTGCGCCTGACCGGTTCTCTGACGGTCAGTAAAGCCAGCGTGAAGAGCAGGCCAGGAAAACCGACCGCGAAGAAGACATACTGCCAGGGTGCCACAGGGCCCACAAAGGGTACGGTCAGTTCTGTGGCTGAGACGGCGAAGCCGATTACGATGCCGCCGAAAACCTGCGCCAGTCCGCTGCCGATGTAGATGCCGGCGGAATACAGACTGATGGCAACGGCCAGTCGTTCCGGCCTGAACATATCGGTAATGATCGAGTAAGCGGACGGTGAGAGAGTTGCCTCGCCCACGCCGACTCCCATGCGGTAGAAAGCAAACGTCCAGAATCGGCTCGCGGTGCCACACAGCATGGTGAAGAAACTCCACACTGCGAGACCGACGGTAATCAGCACAGTCCGGTTTTTGCTGTCTGCCCAGCGTGCAATCGGTATGCCGAAGAACGTATAGAAGAGTGCGAAAGTGAAGCCGCCGAGATAGCTGATCTGAGTATCTGAAAGCCCCAGATCTGCCTTAATCGGATCAACCAGCAGTGACAGTATCTGGCGATCGACGAATGAAAAGACGTAGACGATCATCAGGATGATGACCACGTACCAGGCATAGCGCTCGGACGGATAGGGAATGCTGGAGCTGTTACTCTGTGCCGAAGCGGGGCTGTCAGAAGATTCTGGGGCTGACATCATCTTGACCCTCTGTTGTTGTTCTTTTTTTTGTGTTTTTTATTGCTTATACAGACCCAAAAGCAGACTCCGGCCAGTACCAGCTTGATGTCAGGATAACAGCTTTCAGCAGATTTGGGACGAAAGTCAGACGCAATTTTCTCGCCCTGAGAGGCCGTGGATTCTGTTGCTGTGACTTGATTGCTGCTCCGCTAATCCCTCTGGTGTTCTGCCGCGTATTCTTGACTTAAATAGTCGGGTATGGAACACTCCGCAATCCTTATTAAAACACTCAGGTATTCCCATGCGACTGACTGCGAAGGGGCGCTATGCCGTGACTTCCATGCTGGATCTCGCGCTCCACCATCGTGAAGGACCGACTCCGCTCTCTGCGATTTCTCAACGGCAGGACATTTCACTGTCGTACCTTGAGCAATTATTCTGCGCCCTTCGCCAACAGGGTCTGGTCAGAAGCGTTCGGGGCCCCGGCGGAGGGTATAATCTGAGTCGCGCAGCGTCTGAGATCAGCGTGGCTGAGGTAATAGAGGCCGTCAATGAAACGTCAGATGCAACCCGCTGTGGTGGCGCCGGCGATTGCCAGAACGGGGAGACCTGCCTGACTCATCATCTGTGGATGGATCTGAGCGAGCAAATTCGCTCTTTTCTTGCGGAGATCTCTTTGGGAGACCTGATGCGTCGGCAGGAAGTCAGAGCGATCTCAGAAAATCAGGATACCCGCGTGCCCGGTCGGATCGACCAGGAAGCCGTGCCGCTGACGCTGATGGGCAGTTCCCATTAGCGTTCGCTGTCAGTTAACTCCAGGAATTTGAAAGACCATGTCGCAAGAACAGATTGACCGAGCCATTGCCAAGGATTATGCAGCCGGATTCACCACTGACATAGAATCCGACACGCTGCCGCCCGGCCTGACCGAAGACACGATTCGTTTTATTTCGGCAAAAAAGAATGAGCCGGAATGGCTGCTCGAATGGCGTCTGGGGGCATTTCAGGTCTGGCGTGAGATGGTGGGCCCCGATTGGGCGCACGTCGATTATCCGGAAGTCGACTTTCAGAGTATCTCCTATTATTCCCAGCCAAAAAGTATGGAAGACCGGCCCAAAAGTCTCGACGAAGTCGATCCGGAGCTGCTGGCGACCTATGAAAAACTGGGCATCCCGCTCCACGAGCAGGAGGCACTTGCCGGTGTGGCGGTTGATGTGGTGTTTGATTCGGTCTCTGTAGCGACTACTTTCCGAGAAAAACTGGCGGAAGCGGGTGTGCTGTTCTGCTCTATATCGGAAGCGGTGCAGCAGTATCCTGATCTGGTACGAAAACATCTGGGCAGCGTCGTGCCGCGCAAAGACAATTTCTACGCGGCGTTGAACAGTGCCGTCTTCAGTGACGGCTCTTTTGTTTACATCCCCAAAGGCGTTCGCTGCCCCATGGAGCTCTCCACGTACTTTCGAATTAACGAAGCCAACACCGGTCAATTCGAACGCACTCTGATCATTGCCGACGAGGGCAGTCATGTCAGCTATCTGGAGGGGTGTACCGCGCCCATGCGTGATGAAAATCAACTGCATGCGGCGGTGGTTGAACTGGTTGCGCTGGATGATGCTGAGATCAAATACTCAACCGTGCAAAACTGGTATCCGGGAGATGCTGAGGGCAAGGGTGGTATCTACAACTTTGTCACCAAACGAGGCCTGGCGCATACCAATGCCAAGATATCCTGGACTCAGGTAGAGACCGGCTCGGCGGTTACCTGGAAATATCCAAGCTGTATCCTGCGCGGTGATAACAGTGTGGGTGAGTTTTACTCTGTCGCCCTGACAAATAATCTGCAGCAGGCCGACACCGGCACCAAAATGATCCATTTGGGGAAGAATACGCGCTCGACCATCATCTCCAAGGGAATCTCAGCCGGTAAGAGCAGCAACGCCTACCGGGGTCTGGTGCGGGTCGGGCCAACGGCAAAAGGCGCGCGTAACTATACCCAGTGCGACTCACTGCTGATTGGTGATCAGTGTGCGGCGCACACCTTTCCCTACATCGAAAGTAAGAATCCGACTGGGATTATTGAGCATGAGGCCACCACCTCCAAAGTGAGTGATGACCAGCTGTATCTGTGCCAGCAGCGTGGGCTCGACCCCGAAAAAGCGGTCTCGATGATTGTGAACGGCTTTTGCAAGGAAGTTTTCAAGGAGCTTCCTATGGAGTTTGCGGTAGAAGCGGGCAAGCTGCTGGAAGTGAGCCTTGAAGGGTCAGTGGGATAGTTGCGCTGAAAATCCGCTCTTATTCGTTATATCAAACTTAGATTGTTTCGACCGGGAGACTGAACGACATGCTCAGCATCAAGGACTTGCACGCTGAAGTCGAGGGCAAGAATATTCTCAAAGGGCTTAATCTGGAAATCCGTGAGGGTGAAGTGCATGCCATCATGGGGCCTAACGGCTCCGGGAAAAGCACCTTGGGGCATGTGCTCTCCGGCCGCCCCGGCTATGAAATTACTCAGGGAAGCGTCGAATTTCTCGGCAAGGATCTGCTGGAACTGGATACCGAGGAGCGCGCTCATTTAGGGTTGTTTCTGGCTTTTCAGTACCCCGTTGAAATCCCCGGGGTCAGCAACATGGAGTTTCTCAAGGCGTCGGTGGATGCGGTGCGCGAGAGTCAGGGCGCATCGGCTTACGACACTGTCGGTTTTATGCGTCGGGCCCGTGAAGCCTGTACTGCGGTTGATCTGGATCAGGCCTTTCTCAAGCGGGGCGTGAACGAAGGCTTTTCCGGTGGAGAGAAGAAGCGTAACGAGCTCATGCAAATGATGCTGCTGGAACCCAGGCTGTGTATTCTGGATGAGACTGACAGTGGCCTCGACATTGACGCGCTTCAGGTGGTGGCCAGTGGCGTGAATGCCATGCGCAGCGAATCGAGATCCTTCCTGCTGGTGACCCATTACCAGCGCTTGCTTGACTATATCGAGCCGGATTTTGTGCACGTGCTGGCAGACGGCCGTATCATCAGATCAGGTGACAAGTCGCTGGCTCTCGAGCTCGAAGCGAAAGGCTATAGCTGGCTCGACGACGGTGAGGTGGCCTGATGGCTGACCTGCTGACGCCTCAGTTAAACGCAGAGACTCCGGCCCCCGACTGGCTTCAGGCCCGTCGTCTGGCCGGCCGTGCTGCCTGGGAAAGCAGCGAGCTGCCGACGCGCAAGACTGAGGCGTGGAAATACACCAGCCTCTTTGCCCTGCAGCAGCCATTCATGGCAGCACGCGAGAGTGCAGAAAGTGCCGAAGAGCTCGGCCTTGAGCTGCCGCAGCTGGCAGGCAGCAGACTGGTTTTCGTTAATGGCTTCTGGCGCGAAGATCTGTCTGAGATTGAGCCCGATGCAGCGATTGAGCTGGTGCGTTTCTCAGAGGCGGACCAATCGCAGGCTGCCTTGATTGCGCAGCACCTCGGCTCCGTCGTACCCGGCAATAAGCATCCGTTCTCCGCTCTGAACGATGCGGTTTTAGCGGACGGAGTTTTTCTCAGGATCCTGAAAGGCAGCAAAGCCGCTCGTCCGGTGCAGCTTGTCTGGCACAACAGCCCGCAAGTGGACGCTGCGATCAACTCGCAGCGTTTACTGGTGCTGGCAGAGCAGCACAGTGAAGCCACAGTCGTGGAGCATTTCAGTGGACAGGGGCACTCATTCACCAACGGGCTGACTGAGTTGATTCTGGCGGCAGGCGCTACGCTTAGCCATAGCCGACTTCACCTCGAAAGCGCTGAAGCGTTGCACGTCGGCGGTCTGCACGCAGCCCTTGAACGGGACGCAACGCTCAACAGCTTTCACGTCGCCTTCGGTGGCAAACTCAAGCGGATCGATATCGTGATCAATCATCTGGGTCAAGGCGCCCACTGCCAGCTGGACGGTATGTATTTGCTGCGTGGGCAGGAACATGTGGACTATCACACGTGTATTGAACACGCAGTGCCGCACTGCACGACCGATGAAACTTTTCGCGGCATTGTCGGAGACAAGGCGAGCGCGGTTTTCAACGGCAGGATTCATATTCATCCTGATGCGCAGAAGACCCGGGCTGAGCTGAGTAATAAAAACCTGCTGACCAGCGCAACGGCGGAAGTAAATACCAAACCCGAGCTGGAAATCTATGCGGATGATGTGCAGTGTGCGCACGGTGCTACCGTGGCGCAGCTGGATGAGTCTATGCTGCACTATCTGCGAACCCGGGGAATCCCAGCTGACGAGGCGCTGGTGTTATTGAGTTATGGCTTTATCAATGCACTGGTGGAAAAGCAAAGGCTTGAGTCCCTGCGAGACTACCTCAAGCCCCGGCTGGCAGATTACTTCGGTGCGGCCCTGGCTGTGGACTCTGACGATGCGGGGGGGTGATGTGCCGGAAGGTCCGTGTCTGCCCGTGCGGCGCGTTATCAGGATAAGCCTATGAGCTTTAACGTAGAGGAGATTCGCGCACAGTTTCCTGCTCTGAAGCAGGAGGTGAACGGCAGGCCGCTGGTTTATCTGGACAGTGCGGCGACCACGCAGAAACCGCAGGCGGTTATCGACGCCATTGTGCATTACTATCAGCATGATAATGCCAACGTGCATCGGGCGGCCCACGCTCTGAGCGGTCGCGCCACATCAGCTTTTGAGGACAGCCGCAGGGTTACCGCTGAATTTCTGGGATGCGCCAATCCCGCGCAGATTATCTGGGTGAGAGGCGTGACCGAGGCGATCAATCTGGTTGCCGCGAGTTGGGGGCGTAGCAATTTAGCCGCGGGTGATAAGGTTCTGGTCTCGGCCATGGAGCATCATTCCGATATTGTCCCCTGGCAGCTGATCTGCGCCGAGCGAGGGGCTGAAGTGATCCCTGTCCCTGTGACTGATGATGGCGAGATTGACCTGCAGGCGCTGGATGCTCAGCTTGATGAGCGCGTAAAGATGGTCGCGGTAAATCACGTTTCCAACGCGCTTGGCACCATCAACCCGGTGCAGGAGATTGCAGCCAAAGCGCACGCTGTCGGGGCTCTTTGTATGGTGGACGGCGCTCAGGCCATCGCCCACTGGCCGCTGGACGTACAGCAATTGGGCTGCGACTTTTATGCCTTTTCCGGACACAAGCTGTTTGGCCCGACCGGCATTGGCGTGCTCTGGGGACGCGAAGCGCTGCTTGAAGCCATGCCGCCCTTTCTGGGCGGAGGGGAAATGATTGACCGGGTCAGCTTTGACGGTACGACGTTCAATCGCCTGCCCTTCAAATTTGAGGCCGGCACGCCCAATATTGCCGGAGTGATCGGATTAGGTGCCGCCGTGCGCTGGGTGCAGGGTCTGGACCGGGGGGCAGCTGAGGAGCATGAGCAGCAGCTGCTGCGGCGCTGTGATGAGCTGGCTGAGTCGGTGCGGGGTCTGCGGCGCCTCGGTCCCGAGCGGAACCGGGTTGGTGTGTTCAGCTTCTTGCTGGAGGGCACGCATCCGGAAGATCTTGGTACCTTGCTCGATCAGCAGGGCATCGCCATCAGGACGGGGCATCATTGCGCACAACCCTTGATGTCCCGATTTGAGGTGCCGGGTACAGCACGCGCCTCGTTCAGTCTGTACAACACGCTGGACGAGGTGGAAGCGCTGTTCGCCGGACTGGCAAAGATTCAGGAATTATTTGCGTGAACCGGCAGGCAGCTGTCATGCGAAGAGACGAATTCGCTGGAGTAAAAATATGAGTGTAGAAATTTTTGACGTGGCCCAAGACTCGCAATCTGTCATCTCTGTCACAGAAGCGGCCGCCGCGCACCTGCTTAAACAGGTTCAGCTGAAAGGCATGTCGGCGGTGCGGCTCAGCGTCAAAGAGAGTGGCTGTACCGGCTACATGTACGTCATGGAAGAGGTCAGTGCGCCGCAGAGCGGTGATCTGACGGTCAGTGCAGGAAATGATCTGACAGTGTATGTCGATGTCGGCTCGCTGCCTTATTTGCGCGGAACTGAACTCGACATGGTGCAGCAGGGTGTGAATCGAACGCTGCAGTTCAACAATCCGAATGTCAGTGTCGCCTGCGGTTGTGGCGAAAGTTTTGATATCTCGGCGTCCTAGAGTCTCTCTTCATGACCAGCAAAGAACGGACGATACTCACCACTACCCGGGATTGCCCGGGCCGTCTGGTGCCGGTGGGTGACCCGGTGACGATTCCGGCGGCCACCTTTGTCACTCTGGTGCAGTCTCTTGGCGGCAGTTATACGGTGACTCATCAGGGCAATATGATTCGCGTCGATGGCACTGACGCCGACGCTTTGGGTCTGGAGCCGATCAGGCTGGAGTTTGACCCCCGCCCGGACGGTCAAATTGATGAGACGCAGGTCTGGGAAGCCCTGCATACTGTATATGATCCCGAAATCCCCGTGGATATTGTAAATCTGGGGCTCGTTTACAAAGTGGCGATCAGCCAGGCAGAGGGTGCGGTCGAGATTGACATGACCCTGACTGCACCGGGTTGCGGTATGGGGCCGGTTCTGGTGGGTGATGTTGAAGTGCGGCTTGCGCGTGTGCCCAATGTGAAGAAAGTCAGTGTTGATCTGGTGCTGGACCCGCCCTGGAGCCGCGAGATGATGTCTGAAGAGGCGCAGCTGGAAACCGGTATGTTCTTCTGACGCTTGCCGGCTCTTTCAGTTATACTGCGCCGCCTTCACTTCCAACCAGTAAGTTGTAAACCACATGAGCAATCACCCGTTCGGGCACTCGATCAGCAGTGATGACATCAAGGACACCCTGGGTTTCGTTGACAGTTGGGAAGAGCGCTACAAGTACATTATTGATCTTGGAAAAGACCTGCCTGAATTGCCTGTAGCCAAACGCACCGAGGACAGGCTCGTGCGAGGCTGCCAGAGTCAGGTGTGGATTGACGAACACATCGAAGAAGGCAAGGTTCAGCTCGCTGTCGACAGCGATGCCTTTATCGTAAAAGGGCTGCTGTGCATCATTCTTGCGGCCTACAACAACCGCACTCCTCAGGACATTCTGGATTTTGATATCGACGCGTACTTTGCTGAACTGGAGTTGCTGAATCATCTCTCTGCCTCCAGAGGTAATGGTCTGCGCGCCATGGTGGCGCGGATTCAGTCCATTGCCCGCAGTGCGCTCTGATCCGAGCGTTGCCTTTCCAACCTGCCTCAGCATGAAGTGGCGCAGGCCCGTTGGCCGATACTCCGCCTGAAGGCAGCCTTTTACCCGGACGTCTTGGTGTAGCATTGCTGATCGGTTCATCAGTATTTACGGCCCCGCGCTGATTTAAACCGGGCGGACGAACGGGTAAGCTTGGCGAAACCCTTGAGAGTAAATAAGGATCTGTGCGCCGTGACGATCACCGCTTCTTTGTTCCTGTTGTCCTGGCGACAACTCAGTCCCGGTCATCTGGCCGGGCTGCTGGTCTGTGTGTCTGTTGGCCTCGCACCGGCCCTGTCCGCACAGGAGACAGCAGATGTGGAACCGGCGGGACTGGCCCAGCTCCTTGAGGCGGCCGGGGAGTCGGCGGAAGGGAAAGTGCTTCTCTCTGGGCCGGTCAATCAACTTTACGATGAGATTACCCGGCTCAGCGTGCTCGCGCTCATGCCCGAGTGGGCAGATACCCATCAGATAGAAGCGTTTCAGGTGGGTTCCGGTCAGCTGGCGGAGCACAGTGCTCGTCTGGTTTCGATTCAGCTCGACACCCGCCTCGTCCATCTGCTGGAAATTGCCGGAACAGTCCGAATCTACACCAAAGACTTGGCCAAACCGGACATGACACGCGCGATTCGCTATTTTGTTCAGGAACTGCAGATCGACTCCAGTTTCAATGGCATGGAGCGTGCCTCACGCGACCTCTATGACAGTTTAATCAGCCCCTTTGTTGCTGACCTGAGTCAGGCCGAAATCGACACACTGATCATAACCGCCACGGGTGGCCTTCGCGCTGTGCCCTATGCGGCGCTCTACTCCGGCAGTGAGTATTTGTTGGAAGATTTTATTCTGCAGATCGCGCCTATCCCGGCAGAAGTGACTTACCGTGCGACAGGTTCCGCCGGTTCTTCTGCGCCTGAGGCTGTCCCCTCGTCAGCAAATGATGCGCTGCAGATTTCACTTGCCGAAGAATCTCTGGCTCTGGCCGTCAGCAGATCTCCCGTCACTGCAGCTGCTGAGGCGAATCGCCTGTTGGGTGCCCATTACAGTCTGGGTCTGCCGGCAAATCTGGCGAGTCTTTGGTCGACCAACCCGACAGCGCACGAAAAGCTGATGGCTGATTACCGGGACGGCAGAGCAGCAGGCCTGCAGCCAGCGACCGCTCTGCAAGCCGCTCAGCGCGCAATGCAGGCTTCACCCAGGTTCGGGCATCCTTATTTCTGGGGAGGATATCTGCTCGCTAAATAGAATGCCGCCTTGCTACAAGTTACTCCGCTGTCTGTTGCTCTTTTCACAGTAAACCGGCCGCGGCGACCTGGCCGGTATGACTTCAGACGCTGCTCCTGGCCTCGCCTGTGATCAGTCGCTGCAGACCCATCAGAAGGATGATCTGCAGAGCGATCAGCATCAAAAGTATCCAGTACTCACCGTGCAGGCCGGCCAGCAAGAATCCGCCTAAACTGATCATTCCATTAAAAAGCGCATAGGGTAGCTGGGTCCTGAAATGTTCGATCTGAGCACATCCGGCACCTGTTGAGGAAAGGATTGTCGTTTCAGATATAGGCGAGCTGTGATCGCCAAACAGCCCGCCCGAGAGCACTGCCCCCATACAGGCGTACAGTGGCGCCCCCACAAGGCTTGCCGTGGGAATGACCAGTGGAAACATAATGGCAAAGGTTCCCCATGACGAGCCCGTGGCAAAACTCAGCAATGCTGACAGCACAAAGATGACTGCCGGCAGTAACCAGACGGGCAGGGCAGCTTCGGTGACCCCGGAGATAAAGACGTCGGCGCCGAGACTCCGGCCGATATCAGAGAGCGCCCACGCGAGCAGCAGGGTCACTGCTACCAGCGTCATGTTCGTCATGCCTTTCAGGTAAATGTCGATGCTCTGCAGAACGGGTCTGACTCTGAGCAAGGCCATCAGAGTAATCAGGGTGACCGCCGCACTGAAATAGGCGCTGGAGAGCCCGGCGCGAAACAGTGAGCCGGACACCGGCTTGAGAGGGAACCCGAGTGGGACCAGCTGCCAGCAGAGCACACCCGCGAGTACGGCCAGCGGCAGCCAGACCAGCATGGGTCGGGCATTGGCGTGTGTGAAGCCTTTGATCTCGCCGCCGTCAGATTCGGCTATTGCGGGTGATGAATGAGTGTCCTGACGGGCAGTAATTTCGGCCTTCTGCATGGGGCCAAAATCCAGCTTCAGCACGCTCATCAGTGGCACCATGCCGACCGCCAGCCAGGCATAAAACTGAAAAGGCATGGTCTGAACAAACGCGGCGAACTCATTCTGCTCAAGACCCACAGCGGTGAACTCCTGACTCATCAGGCCCATGATATAGACGCCCCACCCGATAAAAGGCACCAGGATCGCGACCGGAGAAGACGTTGAGTCAATGATGAATGCCAGTTTCTGGCGGGAGATTTGCAGGCGGTCGATCAGTGGTCGAAAAACGGGCCCGATGATGAGTGGCGTACCGAGATCAGAAAAGAAAATGGCAATCCCACCGAGCCAGGCGGCCAGCTGAGCCTGGAGACGCGATCTGATCCGGGAATTGATAGATTGAGCAAAGGCTGCGCCCCCTCCGCTTTTTTCCATCAGAGCCACGAAGCCACCGATGAATGCCAGCAGCACGAGTACACCGGCATTATAGGAATCGGTGAGTTCAGGCACGAGGTGCTCGATGACCATTTGGCTCATGGCGGCCAGCGGAGATGGGCCGTGCACCATCATCACTCCGACGAACACGCCACTGAAAAGCCCCACAATAACGTTGCGGGTGGTGAGAGACAGCACAAGGGTAACGACGAGAGGGAGGAGGGAGCTGGCGTCAGGCTCAAGCATCGGCGCAGTAAATACCGAAAATCCAACTATTTCAAGCCAGTGGGAAAATGTCGGGCTGATATTTGACAAACTACCTACCGTTCGGTAGTTTTTAGGCTGAAGGAGATAATCTGATGAAAAATAAAAATCCTAAGCAGACCATGCTGCGACTTTCGGTAGCTTTACTTGTCCTGTTGACCTCAACCATAGCCCGGGCGCAAACAGCGCCTCAGGCAAACAGTGAGCCCAACGATCAGTTCGGCGGTGCGTTCGAGAATGACGAAAGTGATGTGACGCTTTTTCGCGGTGCTGCGAACAATTCCTGGTTTCCCGTATATTTCAACGCCGAACCTGAACCGGGCGCCGAAGACGTGCCCGTCGAAATCCGGGAAATCAATTTGCGACCGGAAAGAGACGTGACTCTCCACGTCGAGATTTACAATCCTGAGGGGTCGATTCCCCTTATCATCACGCCGGGCGGAAACGGAGACACCAATGGCTTCGGCGGGTTTGCACGCAACGTCGCTGCAGCAGAGCCGGATTTCAGGGTGATCATTTACGACCGTCGGAACATCGGTCTGTCAGAAGTCACGTTCGGCAGCCAGCCACAGATGGTAGAGGAGGGTGAGGATCTGCACATTTTGGTTAAACGCCTTGGTGTGGCGCCTGCCGCATTCTATGGCATGTCCTCTGGTGGTCGTTCCAACATGATACTGGCCTCACGCTATCCGGAAGACATTGCAGCGCTCATTATTGCGCCGCTCACTGGCGGCCCTTATGCGGCTGCCCGTCTGTCTGAGGATTATTTCTTTAAGTATCTTCCAGAGAAAACCCTGATGACGAGAGAACATCTGGATAATCTGCCTCTTACGTCAATGCAGGACGTTGCTGAAACGGAATATTGGAGCGCTTATCTGGACCGTAATACGCCGGAGCGGCGAGCGCGATTCTTCGCGGCCAATGTGTCAGATTTCCTCGCGGCGATGCGAACCTCAGGTGAACACTTGCAGGCGACACGCTTTCAGACGGCGCTGGGGATGCCGGATGAAGCGCTGGCCGCGATCCGGGTTCCTGCGACTCTGCTGCTGCATCACGATCAGTACAGCGATAACCTGCATCCGATCACGAACTCAAGAGCTGCCACGACGCTGATCAATAACTCCACGTTTGCATTTGGCAGAGAGCTTCCGCAAATACTGGAAGCGATGGTTCCCTTTGTAAAAGCGCACACGCCTCCGCTTAACTGATGAATGCAACCGCAGACAGGATTCTCGATGCCGGTCAGGAGCTGATTCAGACCGGGGGGTTCTCGGCGATGAGCTTTCAGGACATAGCCTCTGAAGTCGGCATCAGAAAGCCCAGTATCATCCACCACTTTCCCACCAAAGCGGAACTGGGTGTTGCGATCATCCGTCGTTACCGAGATACGTTTGCCGCCCAACTGCAACAGATCAGCGAGGACCCTGCCAAGTCCTCCTGGGATGCATTGGAGTTCTACTTCTCACCCTATCTGTTTTTAGCTTCCACCCCGGACAAAGTATGTCTTTGCGGCGCACTCGCGGGTGAGATACCTGTTCTGCCGGAAGTCATGCGCGTTGAAGTGAAGCAATTTATTGAAGCGCATCAGCGATGGCTTGAGGAGATCTTGCGAGAAGGAGTCGAACGCGGCGAACTAATGCTCATCGACTCGTCGAAATCTTTGTCCCGGGTAATCTTTAATTCTCTCCAGGGTTCTTTGCTCGTCAGGCGTTCGACAGAGGATGTAAGCCAGTTGAAAGAGATTATCAATGCAATGCGAAAATTAGTGAAAAGCGAATCTAGTATCCAACAGATTCGATAAACGCTTTGATACTCGCGACGCCGTTGCGGCTCCTTGCAAGATCACAATGGTCAACTCCGTCTAATTCTATGAATTCTGAGTTGGGAATATTGGAATGCAAGAACCGTCCCATTCGAATCGGAACCGCGAGATCTCCAGTAAAGTGCACAATTAAAGTAGGACAAGTAATTTTTGAAAGTAATGGCCTTACATCGAGCGTCTTCATGTATTCGACAATCTGGATCATCGATCTCTTGTCCGCAAGTAATTTTTCGAACCCGCGATAAGTCTCATCATCAATAGTTTCGGCGCTAATACTGGGGAATAAGATATGTCTGCCGTTTCCTCTGCCCCATGATTCGGCAAGGCCATCGAGAGTCTTGTTTGAAAACCCCATTGGGAAGTCATCGGATCGTGAGAACTTCGGTGTTGTTCCGAATAAAATCAACCCGCGAACCCGATGAGGATTTTCCACAGCATATTTAATGCTCATTGGGCCGCCTTCCGATATGCCCATTAAGAAAAAGCTATCTGAGCCAGAAGCATCAGCCACACACTCGATGTCACTGACCCTATCCTCCATTGTGGCAACAGAGCTCGTTGGATCGGACAATCCTTGGCCTCGTTTATCGAAGTTAATAACTTTTGCGAAACGGGCAAGCCCATCCATCGAATCCTTGATCGGAGGCAAATTAGATGAAACATGGAGATTGGAAATGATGCCTGGAGTTACTATCAGCGTTGGGTTTTCTTTACCGAATACCGAATACGCTATATTTATCCCTCCAGAGTTTCCGTAATTGATGGTATGGGGGGATGGGGCGCTCAGCTCAGCCAGTGTGAGCCGCTCCGAGAGACTACCTGGCTTTGCGGGTTTTGACATCCGAGCGATGAAATTCTTTCCAGCTGTGGCAAAAAAGCCAACAATCACGGCGAGTGCGGCAAGGGCACTAAGCAGACTTTCATTCTCTGTAAAAAAATCTAAAGCTTGCACAAGTTAGTCCTCGGAATGAGCTTAATAGCAGATCGATTGGCTTATTCTGACGCTAGTAAATTATTGGAAAGCATACTAAGGATTGCGAGATCTAGTTTCTTCGGTTGCTTTTCTCCATTCATATTCATATGTATCCGGAAGCACTTTAGTACCAGAGCTGAACTTGAACGGAACACCGGCGATGCCGCTTTCATACTCTGCTTCGAGGTAGTAGGCCACGTATCCTGACTCGGGTTGTTCCATCTGGATTTCGTAGACGCCGGGCGCCGTGGCACGGATTTCGGAACTGCTGTAGGCACGACCGATTTTTGCCTGAGTGAAGTTTCGTTCAGATTCGTTGGTGGCCTGCCAGAGCAGGACTTTTGTCGGCTCGTCCAGTGAAAACAGGGTGATGGTCCCAGTGTCGGAAACACGCCACGAGTAGCGCGGCAGTGGCACGTTATAGACAACTGAGTGATACCAGGAGTCCAGACTGTCTATTACATCGGTATCGCGCATGCTGTGATTGGAGTTGGGCACGTACCGCAGATGCTTCTCTCCGACAAGATCGTCCCAGTAGAATTGCCATGAATCGGGCAAGAAAAACTCGTCTCCCGTAGAGTTAAGGATGTATTTGGGCAAGGTAAGCCGTTCCCGGTATTCATAGGGTTCTACCATGTCCATCAATTCATCCCATTCGGGCGTGTCTATCCAGTTGACCACGCCGCTGGTGACATAATCGATGACGGCCAGCGAATAGGCTCCGTATACGGAGTAGTGATGCTTGAAAGAATCACTGATATTGAGCATATCGATTACAATCGGAGCGATCGCAATCACTCTCGGATCTACTATCGCGGTTGTCCAGGTAGTCCAGCCGCGCTTTGAACCGCCTGCGACAACAAATTTGTCTACGGTCAGTGCGTTTTCAGATGTGCTCGATACCACAGAGGTGACTGTATCCATGGCCCTGACGGCAGATTTTGTCATGGGCAGCCTCAGCGGCCACTTTTCATCACCGGTGCGGAAATATTTGTCCCAGGTGTAAGCGATGATTGCATCTTCGGTTCTTCCGATATCAGGGCTGTCAGTAAAACGGAGAGGTTGATTCGGCACCATGTAAAGCGTGCTGACGACGGTCTGGGTTCTGAGTGCCCGGGTGATATCACTTTCAGGCGCCGTCTCAGGCAGACTGTTCGACTTGCTGCCTCCGGTGATATACAGAAAAGCAATGTTGCTGTTGACAGTATCCGGAATGGTCACTGTCATGTAGTGTTGCCAGATGGGGTCGTTGACTTCAGCCTTGGTCAGCCATTGCTGAGAAGTCATTTCTATTATCAGTGTCCTGTATCCCGGTCCTGCAACGGTGTCGGCAACGGTATAGGCATAATTCTCGTCTGCGGTGTTTACATATTCGTCCAGGGCTGTGTAGCTCAGACCGTTCGCCAGAACGACCGCCGAATGTGTGATGAGCAGCCCGAAAGCAATCCGCCTGAGTATTCTGATGATGTCTGTCACTTCGTCGTCTCCTTTCTGATACCGGCCCGAGGCCAGTGACCCCCTGCAATTGACTTCCTCTGACCCTGCTGTCGCCCTGCACCAGCGCGCGATGCGGCCTGATCAACCCGGGCGTGTTTTGCCTTACCTTAGCACAGTCCGACGCGGGCGTGACAGGTAGCCCGAAGATGCAGTCTGCTGACCACGCGCCGGCTTGCGAAGGTGCAGGGGCGCGCTAAGGCAAACTTACAACTGTCTCTGGTTAGACCGGAATCAGGCGCTCATTCAGCTCAGCCGGAGAAGGACTTGCGCTGTGAGCAGGCCGAGGAATGAACCCAGCAGTGAGCCGAGCAGTGACATCAGGATCGCTGTCGGGATAAGCCGTTGTTCAAAGGTGGCGGCAACCACCGTGGCAGACGGTGCGCTGCCGATATTCGCGACGGAGGCAATAGCCGCCAGGGCGATATCGATTTTGAGAACTTTTGCCGCTGCAATCATGGCAAATCCGTGCAGACCGAGTATGAAAAAGCCGGACAGGATATAGAACGGTGCATCCAGAATGGCAGTCAGGCTCACCTCGGCTCCGATCAGAGCGACGATGATATACAGCATAACTCCCGAAACTTCTTCTGCGGCGGGTAACTTTCTCAAAGGAGTATGTGCGGCAAGAGTACCCAGAGCGGTGGACAGAATCACTGTCCATAACATGGCTGAGGAGAGTCCGATTGACGCAAGTTTTGATCCCAGAGAAGTGCTAACAGAGGCTGCCAGCAGTGAGATACCAAGACAGCTCATCAGCCCAGAGGCATCAATCCGTTCCCTCTCTGGCTCCGGCACACGATAGGCGGCTTTATCTGCGACTGTCTCTACGCCGAGCTTTTGGTTGATTGCCTGCCGATGCGGCTTCATCGCCATGACAACCACCAGCCACACCGAGTAGCACAGGGCGCCCATCAGCAGCGTATAGCTCATGGCACTGTCAGTCACCTGCAACGCCTCCTTGACGGCAACGAAGTTCTGGGTGCCCCCGGTCCAGCCCGCGGCCATGACGCCAAACGTCTGGCTGCTCTCTTGTCCCAGGAAACCGCGCATTAGCAAATGGGTAATCACAAAGCCAACTACAATAGTCGCGGCGGATACCAGACACAACAGTATGGTTTTAACGCCAAGTTTTTTCAGTTCCGTAAAGCTGAATTTGAGCGACATCAGAAACAGCATCATCGGGATCATCAGATCCCGGGTTGACTCTCTGGTTGCGCGGACCGATTCGGTGAACTCCCAGATGCCGAGGGTGTAGCCAAGCATCGCACCGAACATGATCAGCACAATGGGGGGAAACCAGGTAAACAGCCTGACGGTGAAAGCCCGTTCCATCGCCAACAGTGATGCACATAAGATCACGATTGCTGTCAGGAAAACGAAGCCATCATCTATCATTCGATTGACCGCCCGGTGGCGCTGTGTGGCATGGCTTGCTGGCTCTTACTGCGGAAGAAAGCTGGCACTCAGTGCGCAAGCAGTTGCCCTGAGTGTCAGCTGCATCTGCGCGCCCTTTTCCGGTGGATTCGAAGGTGTTCCGTGGCCAGGGAAAAGGGCGGCGAAGGGGTTTATTTCGTCTTGATGACCCTGAGGACGAAGCGGTCGGTGGCTCCGCGCAGGCCCGGAGCAAAGACACCGGCACTGCGATCGTCATCCGGATTGCGCAGGATGGAGGAACTGGCGGAGGCGAACATGCCAGCTGCCTGTACATCAGCTACCACCTGAGACTCTATGGCGCGATGCAGCGGACCCGGATCGAAGGGCGCTGAACCCGCGTGCTCGATGATCCCCAGAACACCACCCGGCTTGAGGACTCGGCGCGTCTCGGCCAGAAACTCGGCCACAGCGTTTGGATTGTCTGATCGATAGAGTTCATGGAACTCCAGTGCGATGATGATGGTGTCCACGGAATTATCGGGCAGACCGAGATCATCGGGATCACGGGTCAGACGTTCGACGTTTGCGAGTCGACCGTTGGCCAGTCGGCTTTCAATGGCAGCGGCGGTGCGCTCGCCCCGCTCGCCAGTCAGAGAAGCGGCTGAATTTTGCATGTAGACCTTGCCTGAAGGCCCGACTGCGTGAGAGAGCACTTCAGTGTAATAACCAGCGGCGGCGATGAGATCAACGACGGTCTGGCCGCTCTGAACTCCGAGAAAGCTCAGAACTTCGGCGGGTCTGCGGCCCGCATCCCGAGCCTTGTCAGCATCCGGTCTGCCGGCATCATTGGTCAGCAGCGCCTGCAGCGCCGCGCTGTCCTGCGCCTGCAGTGGTGCACAGAGCACGGGCAGGGTCGTCAGAAGTGCAATCAGTATTTTTTTCATGCTGGGGTCCTCCCTTGGCGGACTCTATAAAGCCCGGGACTTGTTGTTGTACTTCGCCTGAGTATAAGAAGGATAGGTAGCGCTTGCCAGCGCTCTGTGATGCCGCTTTTAGCTCTTCTGCACTGCTGCGGTAACGTTTCCCGCCAGCGCCGACTATGGACGGGGGCCGTAGTGCGGCACCGGAGCGTCGTATTCCAGTGCGCCGAGGTCCGGAGAACCGCCATTGAAACCCTCTGTAATGGTGGGCAGCGGCATACCTCTGTCGATGGCGCTTGCTCCCGCACGCAAGCGGAAATCCAGTGTATCCGCGTCATAAAGCTTTTGGACGGTATCGATATTTTTGGCGCTGAGCTGAGGGACATTAACGAAAATGTCGTAGTCCACCAGGATACTGTTGCGGTCCTGTCCGGTAAGTGACGAATAATCGGCCAGGGTGGCCGCTTCAACAGACTGCAGCTGCGCTTCGTAATCCGGATCGGTAATGTCCGCCAGCGAGCCAGCCCGGGGTGAACGCCATGAAAACGCAGCCGCCGCGGCAGGGTTGGGACGAAAGCCGTTGAAGTCGGAGCTGGACGAATCAGTCAGCGACGTCACGCTGAAGATCATATCCTGTGACTCCTCACCCAGAAAAAGATTGTTTCTCCAGTGAGCATTCGAGGCGCCTGCGACAGACGTTTCTGAAAGAATGGTGTTGTTGTAAAACACCACACCCGCGGAGCCGGCCGTGATTCGGGTTGAGCCGCCGGGCAGGTGGTAGGCAATGTTCCTGATCCAGTAGACAGGCCCTCCTAATGCAGGCTGATTACAGAACGCATGAGAGGGATGATTGATCAGCATGTTGTTCATGATGCGGATGTTGTGCATCCCGCCGTCCGCTTCAATCGGGTTGTCGTGGCTGTTGGTGATGTAATTGCCGTAGAAATCTATTGCCACCGGGCGTCGGTCCCAGTAATCCCGGGTCGGATATTTGGGCCCGTCGGGGATGTCCGGGCCCGAGGGGGTTGAACCGTCCGGGTTGCCGTAGGTTTCTATGTTGATGCCATCATGAAAGTTGGCGATATAGTTATGGGCCACAATGTGACCGGGGCCATAAAGTTTGACAGCGACATACGAGCGCATTGGCGGAGGGAAGATCTGATTGTCCACGCCTTCGAACTGCGCCCACAGCTCGCCACGCCAGCCGATGAGATGGTCCGGATCATTCCTGCCAACAAAGTGACTGTCGGCAATATAAAAGCCGCGGGAACCGGAGTAATTGGTGAAGACGCCGGCACCGACATCTTCAAAGCGACTATGTTTTACGGTCAGCCCCTGAGCGCCGGCGATGAACTGAGTGCCTGCCAGAATAGCAATCTCTGAATTTCTGAAAGTGATGCCTTCAAAATAGGTGTGGTCGGCAGCGCGTACGTCAAACAGCGCATAATTGCCATTGCCGTCGAAGATCACCTCGCCATCACCGGCCGCTACGATGGCAATGGGTCGCTCGGCTGTGCCATCTGCGGTCAGGTAGTAGGTGCCGTCAAGCGGGGTGGTGCGATTGACCGTTGCATCATTGGTGTACTCATAACGGTTGTACTGATAGGTCCCTGCATGCACGATGATCTTGTCGCCGGCCCGCACCCGAGGCCGGCCCGAGGTTGCCCAGTCAGTGCCGGCGCACCAGTAATTGTACGCGCACATGAGTCCTTCAAAGGCCGGCTCCTGTTTCGCACCCGCATAGCCATGCGGATAGACATGGAATTCCCGACCGCCCGTGTAGGGTTCCGGTTCGGCGCGGGTGCTCACGGTGGCAAGCCGTTCAGGGTTACCTACTACACCGTCGGGATCACGGATACTGAACTTCACTTCATAACGCGTGTCCGGATCCAGGTTCAGTACACTGCCGGCAAACATGTTGGGCGTGATAACGTCGAGTCGGGACTCACTGTAGATGCGCTCGCCATTCAGTCTCAGCATGGGTAGAGCATCTTGCCAGATCGCTTCCCCGGTCTTTCGATACCACACCTCGACCCGCGCATTGCGATTCTCATCGCCCTGAATCAACCACTCAAAACCGAGATTGATGAGCGTGGGCGGTTCGGTGAACAATTCACCCGGCACCACGGCGTTGGGGTTATCGGCTGCAAACGGAGAAGGCTCCGCAGCAATCTGCGCATAGCTGGCCTGTGCAAGGCTTGTCAGGCTCAGCAGAAGCAGCAGAGTCTGGAGGCTGGGGTGGCGCATGGAGTCACCTTCGCGGTAAAGTCTGACCAATAATAAGAGGCATGGTAATTGATCTGGACGTGAGACGAAATGCTCCAGCCTGCCGGCGCCGACACCAGTGCGTGGGCCGGGCAGAGGATCGATTTCCAGCCATTACCGTTTTCAGGACTTTCTTCGACAGGGACAAGACATGAGCTTCTCACGCCGCAACACTCTCGTACTGACCTGGGTCATGATGCTGTCCGCACAGGGCGAGGCTGCTGAATTTTCGCAGGTGCGACCGGATGCCGATGCCCTGATGCAGCTGCCGGTAACCGAATGGCTGACCAACGGAGGTGATCTGTACAACAGGAATTTTTCTCCGCTTGATCAGATCAATACCGATAACGTCGGTCGCCTGGGTCCTGTCTGGCGCACACATCTGAATGGATCAGGTCTGGAAGCGAAATACTCGGGTGAAGCACAGCCTCTGATCATTGACGGTATCATGTATGTCATCACCGGTGCCGATGATGTCTTCGCGCTCAGCGTCGAGACCGGAGAAATGCTCTGGTCGAATGAAGCGCAACTCAGCAGTGAAATCTCAACCATTTGCTGTGGCTGGACGAGCCGGGGCGTGGGTTATGGTGAAGACAAAATATTTGTGGGCCAGCTCGATGGGGTGCTGAAGGCACTCGATGCCGAAACCGGAGAGCAGGTGTGGTCGATTCAGGCGGAAAGCTGGGAAGAGGGCTACACCATCACCAGTGCGCCGTTGTACTTTGACGGCATGGTCATCAGCGGATTCGCTGGCGCTGAGTTCGCTGCGCGCGGCCGGGTGAAGGCCTATGATGCCGCGGATGGCTCTCTGCTCTGGACGTTTTATACCGTGCCGGCACCGGGCGAATTCGGTTCGGATACCTGGCCTGCCGACAGTGATGCCTGGGAAACCGGCGGTGGTACAGTCTGGCACACGCCAGCGGTGGACCCGGAGCTGGGTCTGATTTACTTCTCGACCGGCAATCCGGGGCCTGACTATAACGGCGCAATCAGGCCCGGTGACAATCTGTTTACAGCCTCTATTGTTGCTCTTGACGCCTATTCTGGTGAGTACCGCTGGCACTTCCAGCAGGTCCACCACGACATCTGGGATTTCGATGCGCCGAATCCTGTTGTCCTGTTCGACCTGGAGTATGAGGGTGTTCTGAGAAAAGGGCTTGCACAGGCGGGCAAGACGGGCTGGGTGTATATCCTTGACCGGATCACCGGAGAGCCACTGGTCGGCATCGAAGAGCGCCCTGTTCCACAGGAAGAGCGACAGGCTACCGCCGCTACCCAGCCCTATCCGGTCGGTGATGCGTTCGTGACGCATACGCTTGATATCGCCCCGGAAGGATTTCGCATGGTGAACGACGGCGATATTTTCACGCCTTTCTGGGATGACCCGGTGCTGCTTCGGCGAGGGGAAGCGAATTGGCCACCGAGTGCCGTTGATCCGGACAAGGGCGTGATTTATGTCTGCGCCGGTGATCGTCAGGCGGCCTATACAACCAACGCAGATACCGATTCAGCCGAGCCGGGTGATCGCTACACCGGTGGCAACATGCGTTTTGCCCCCATTGCGGTCACCGGAATTGTCGCGGCCATGGACCTGCGAACCAACAGACGCCTGTGGTCGCAGCGGTGGCCGGGACGCTGCTACAGTGGACTGGTCGCAACCGCGGGGAATCTGTTGTTCGCAGGACGCAATGACGGGCGGTTTACCGCCATGGATGCCGCGACCGGTCAGAAGCTCTGGGAGTTCATGACCGATGCCGGTGTCAATGCGCCTCCGACTGTTTTCGAACATAACGGCGAGCAATATGTGACTGTGCTGTCTGCCGGCAATTTGCTGGCCGGCTCTGCACGGGGTGACAGCATCTGGATGTTCAAGCTGCTGGAAGAGGGTGAGGAAACGGCGATCGCACTGGAAAAGGTGACACCACCGCAGGCCAACACAGAAGGCCTTGGTCTGTATCGAAGCACCTGCGTCTTCTGCCATGGACTCCGGGGCGAGGGCGGTCATAACGGCATGCCTCTGGAGGGGCTTGCTGCATTTTCAACAGACTATGTGGCCAGCATTATTACCAATGGCCAGAACAACATGCCGTCGTTTGGACAAACGTTTGAGCCAGCCCAGATCAGGGCGATTGCCGAGCACGTTCGCACTCTTAACCGCGGCATTCAGAATCGAAACAGCCGCTGAACCGTGGCGGGCGCGGCGTTGCTAGCGTGACCGCTGCGGGCTGGCGTGTGGCGAACGGCGGTGATACCACACCAGCAGCGCAAGGCCGGCGGCAGTCAGCAGATGGAGAAAGTCGCCCGGCTGGAGCAGGTTCGGCACGCGCTGACCTGTCGCAAACAGGATGAAACCCAATTCCAGCGCGATCGCGCCCACCAGAGCGCTCAGCAGTCTGTGTCTGGCCGAGTAAATGATTATCTGTAGCACGCACAGCACCGCCACAACTTGTCCGAACCGGGTCAGCTCGAACAAATCCACCATCACGAATCCAATAGCACCTGAAACGATCAGCAGGATCGAAGCATACTTGGCCCGGGTAGCTCCGGCACTGCTGTTCCAGACGGTGCTGACTGCCATCAGCAGAAAGGCGGAAGAGGCACTGAAAGTTGAGAAGAAACTGTGCAGCGTAGGCAGCGGCAGCAAGTCGCTGAATCTCAGAACCCCCAGGCCTGCGGTGACGGCAAGAAGCGCCGACCCCATGCGAAACGCCAGCGGCAGTCTGTTGGTGACTACTGCCGCTGCGGCAACCAGACACAGCAGACCGTCGGTAATGGCCAGGCTAGTCATGCTGGGCTGCCTGAAACTTCTCGAGACTCCAGAATTTGCCGATACCGGCGAACAGCCCGATCACAATGGCGACAAACATGAGCTGCGCGGCAAGCGGCATCTGATCACGCGTGCCCAGATAAAGTATCAACAGCGTCAGTGACACCAGCGTGGTGGCGATGCCTGAAAGCCGGATTGAGGCCGGCGCGAGAGAACTGTGCTTTTGGTAGGAATCGACCGTTGGGGATTCGGTTGACGGATTTTCTTGATCAGTCGGCGACCAATCCGGCTCGGCCACCACAAACATCAGCCCTTCGCGCCAGCTTCTGGCATGTTTCACCTTCAGCCAGAGCGTTTTGTAGTAGTGGAGATTACTCCACACCGGACTCCAGCTTTCGAGTGGCTTTCTGATGCCGTACACAATGGGCTCTTCCTCGCGTTCATCGGCATAGGTGCCGAACAGCCTATCCCACAGACAGAAGATTCCGCCGAAGTTCCGGTCGATGCAGTAGTCGTTCTGCCCGTGATGCACCCGATGGTTTGAAGGGGTGACGAGGAACCATTCCAGAAAGCCGAGTCTGCCGATCAAGCGGGTATGCACCCAGAACTGATACAGCAAATCGATCAGGCCGACGATGACATAAACCTGAACGGGAATGCCAAGAACCGCCAGAGGGAGGTAAAACACCCATTTGAAGTAGAAACCCGTTGACGCCTGTCGCATCGCGGTCGACAGATTAAATTCTTCGCTGCTGTGATGGGTGATGTGAGCTGCCCAGAAGATGTTCACCATGTGCCCGGTCCGGTGCACCCAGTAGTAGAGAAAATCATACAGTAGCAGAGCGAAGACCCAGGTGAACGGGCTTGCGGTGGACCATTCAAAGGTGCCATAGCGCGCTTCAATCAGGGCATACATCACCGCGCCGAACACCGCGCCGGTGGAATTGACGAACTGGCTGAGCAGACCGATGTTGATGGAAGTGATCGAATCCTGAAAGTTATAGACTTTCCGTCCTTTGAGGTAAGCAAAGCCCAGTTCGATAAAGACCAGAGCCAGCAGGACGGGAATGACCAGAATCATCGGTTTGAGTGAAAAATTGTCAATCATGATGTGCCGCTTATTGTTCTTATGACTGAATGATCAGATGCAGCCTGAGATTCTGCTGCTTGTTCCATCCTCAGTTAATCACGGATTCGCAAAAAATACACGTTCGGATTGCGCGGCGGGAAGTGACCTCACGGCTGGATTACGGGACACGCCGGGAGTCGCCCCCGGCGTCGACGGAACCGCGAATGACAGCCCGGAAATGCTCAGTTCTGGCACGCACCACCGACGCAGCCGCTTGCTGGCAGATTACCGGCGTTACCAGCCGGGAATCGGGTCAGTCCGCTGCTCAGGATTCCGGCGCAAGTCCCGGCGCAAAGTCCCGGGGAAAGTCTCGGGAAAAGTCCCGAGATTGCCGGGCGGCGCAGTCTGGTGTCTTGCTGCGCTTAATGTCCTCTGACCCGATAGCTTTCTGCGATTTTCTCGATGGCCACCAGATAGGCTGCGGTTCTGAAGTCGCTGACGCCGTCTTTTTGCTGCAGCACCGTCCGCATCTCCTGAAATGCTTTTCGCATTGTGTCATCAAGACCTGAGCGCACCAGATCGATTTCATTGGCGCCGGCTCTGAACTCGTCCCGAAAACTTTCCGAAAGCGCCCACGCGTTACCCAGGGATTCCGACAGAGCATCCAGCTCCCTGATAATCAGCTCGTTGCGCGCCTCCTGCTCCCGGCGCTGCATGCGACCAAAGCGCATGTGACTGAGATTCTTGACCCACTCAAAGTAGGAAACCGTCACGCCGCCTGCGTTGGCATAAAGATCAGGAATGATGACGCACTTTTTCTCGCGAAGGATCTGATCTGCTTCAGCAGTCACCGGGCCATTCGCAGCTTCGATGATCAGCGGCGCACGGATTCTGGCCGCATTACCGGCATGGATCACCCCTTCAGTGGCAGCCGGAATCAGGATATCGCATTCCAGCTCCAAGGCCGTCTCGGGTGAGGCAACCGCTTCTGCGCCCGGAAATCCGGTGACCCCGCCGTTCTCCTGAATCCAGCTTCTGAGTGCGTCAACATCGATACCGGATTCCGCCGTAACCGCTCCGTCTCTTTCAACTACCGTGGTGATGATCGCGCCATCCTGCTGACTGAGGAATTTTGCTGCGTGGTAGCCCACGTTTCCCAATCCCTGAACGAGGATTCTTTTACCGTCAAGTGAGCCGGACAGGCCGGCCCGGGCGACATCGTCACTGTCCCGGAAAAATTCTCTGAGCGCGTATTGGATTCCCCGGCCGGTCGCCTCTGTGCGGCCGGCGATTCCTCCCATCGACACGGGTTTGCCGGTGACGCAGGCCTTTGCATCAATGTCGGTGGGCTGAATTTGTAAATACTGATCCGCTATCCATGCCATTTCGCGCTCGCCTGTTCCCATATCGGGAGCAGGGACGTTCTGCGCAGGGTGGATGAGATCTCTCTTGATCAGCTCTGCTGCGAACCGGCGCGTGATCTGCTCTAACTCCTCTGCGCTGTAATCTCCGGGATCAATGCAAAGGCCGCCCTTGGATCCGCCGAAAGGCACGTCAACCAGCGCACACTTATAGGTCATCAGCGCGGCCAGCGCTTCGACTTCATCCTGATTCACCGATGGCGCGTAGCGGATGCCGCCCTTTACCGGTTCCATGTGCTCGGAGTGAACCGCCCGGTATCCGATAAAGGTGTGAATTTCTCCGCGCAGGCGTACCCCGAATCGGGTGGTGTAGGTGGCATTGCAGACTCGGATTTTCTCCCGCAGGCCCGGTGAGATGTCTACCAGGTCGGCGGCTCTGTCGAACATGAGATCGACGCTTTTGCTGAAGGATTTTGTTTGCGACACGTGCTATTTGCTCTTTTGTTGAACGCGGGTTCAGGATTGTTGCGCTGTTTTCACTGCAGCAACGCTGCTCGCGCGATGGTAATTGAAAAACTGCTGGCGGGCAGCAAAATTCTCACCAGCTGATGGGCGGACAGGCTCTACCTGCTATCACCTGCCCGGACTGCAGCGCTTTCCGCAGAAAGCAGCGCTGGGCCGGCGCGGCCGTCTGGTGCGAGCGTTATCAGGCGGGTCGCTCTAGGGCCGTTCCACCACAAATGCATGGTAGGGTTCCAGCGAATCAATGGCGCTGAGGGGCTGTGAATTAACGTCCCACTTGAACAGCTTGACCTCAATGCGATCCCGCTCGAAATCGACAATGCTGAAACCATGCTCCTCAATAGGCGGAATTTGCTCCTGAAAATCCAGATAGGCCGAAGGCGCTGCCGCAACCCCTCTGACGTTAGAGGGAAATCCCCACTCTGCGGTGCTGACAGGGCCGCACAAGACCGTGGTGATCGGGTTGTCGGCAAAACTGCGGTTGCCGGAGCCGAACATGGTGCCTACCCCTGTTGCGTGAAGATCACCGGAAATCACCATCGGGTTGCGGTGCTTCATGTCCGCCAGAGACTGCATGATTCTGTCATGCTGGTCAGCCCAGCCCTGTCGCCAGTGTGGCTTCGGAATCTGAGTGGTCAGCTCGCCGGTTTCAGGATGCAAGACATCCGGATACCACTCTCCCCACTTGCCTGCCGTCCAGCCGGGTGGATTGGACGGGACGTGAATCAGATGCCGTGTGTCTGTTGAGGCGGTTCGCTGGGCGAGCCAGTTTTCAACGGTTCGATCCAGAAACACCGAGTTCAGATCTCCCACATTGAGGGTGCGCCTGACGTCATACAGCAGCACTTCCAGTAAGTCTCCGTAGCGCAGTGTGCCGAAGCTTTCGGAGAGCTCGCCGCGTTCCGAGCGGGTGGAATAGGGCAGGCCGACAGAGCGATTGGCATCGGGGAGAAACTCCGGGTAATACAGCTGTTGCGTCGTCCGGGCCAGTTGCAGCTGGAACCAGGGCACCGGATAGGTCAGCGGCGAGTCATTCTCCCAGTGGTCGTGATCGTCCTGCAGGAAATAGACAGGCGTTGACCGGAAGGTGGTGCCGTACAGTGGCACGATCTGCGGGCCGGCGGCGAGCTTCAGGGCCATTTCATTGCTGCCGCCGAGCACTCTGATTGCGAAGTCAAAGTTGGACTGTCGTCCCTGCGCACTTAACTCACCCGCCTGTTCTCCCTGCCAGGTGTGCAGATCCCAGTAGATGTGATCGCCATTGGCAACTGCGGCTTGTGGTGCGAAGGACAGGCCTCTTTGTAAAATTCTCTTGCGAATCGCAACGGGTAAGTTGTCCCGGCGGTCCCCGATACCGAAATATTCCCCTTCACGGCCACCGGCGCAGGTATAAAACAGGACCCTCACCCGGTCAGGATTCTGCTGCGGCGAGGGAAAGGTAGAAAGCGGCCAGGATTCACACAGTGGATTGCCTGCGCCATCCCGCAGCGTGAGTTCATACTGCGTATCGGGACGCAGATCGGCAGTGTAGAACTGCCAGAATTCACCCGCAGTGTCGTTCAAGATACCGATTGTCTCGCGGCGGTTTGCGCCATCCCGGATCTGCAGGGTCGGTGCTGACTCAAGGGGGCGATTGAAAGAGGCTTTGATCAGGAAGGTCGAATGATTTACAGCCGGCAGCAGATGTCTCACGATCCCGGCATCCCAGTTTTCTTCAGTCGGGTTGAGATCCTGCTGCGCCATGAGTTCATGCCAGGGCCAGGCAGACAGCCAGGCGCCAGCCATGCTGCCGGCGCCTTTTCTCAGGAATTGTCGACGCCCGCGAGAAGACAGATAAAGCGCTTTGTTGTTTTTGATCTTCATGAATTTCTCCAGGTGATGTCCTGCGGCCGGTCTGCTCAGGTCGCGGGTCGCGTTCAGCGAGCGAATCCGTCCCCGGGCTGCAGTCTGGTCGCCCGTGAGACTGCCAACCGGCAGACTCCCAACCCGCAGACGCCTGAATAATCCCGTGGTAGCCGGACCCATCAGGGTGGTTATCAGATCCTACCGCAAGTGGTGCGCCACGGCGACTGGTCTGAGGGCAGAGCAGGCTGTGGGCATGCTCCTCAATCTTATGGTAGTGTTCAGCGAATCGCGTACATTACGTCCCAGTGCTGAGTCATAACCCTAACAACAATCAGGAACCCGCACTATGAATGCCTCGCTTCGTTTCGCTGCCCTGTTTTTCGTGGCCCATTGTTCTGTGATCTTTTCGACGGCCGCGGCCGCGCAGTCCGAGCCGCCTGCCGGCTGGGTCACGCCGCACCCGCCCTTCAAAATCATCGGTCCGCTGTATGGGGTCGGTATGCTTGATCTGAGTGTCTTTCTGATTACTTCGGAGGAAGGTCACATTCTGATTAATACCGGGCTGGTCGATTCGACTCAGCACATCAAGGACAATATTGAAGCGCTGGGGTTTGATTTTCAGGACATCAAAATACTGTTGACCATGCAGGCGCACTGGGACCACACCGCTGCCATGGCTGAGATTAAAGCGCTGACCGGGGCCGAGGTCTGGGCAACACCGAAGGATGCCCGGATTCTCGAAGATGGCGGATTCAGTGACCCGCACTTTGGCGGCAGGCAGAGCTTTGAACCGGTGACCGTTGACCGGCGCATCACTCAGGGCGACATCATCACGCTGGGCGATCTGCGTATTGAAGTCCACGAGCATCCCGGCCACACCGAGGGCAGTTCCAGTTACACGTTCAGCGTCAGGGAGCAGGGCCGGGATTATGTGGTTGGCGTGATCAACATGGGAACGATTAACAGCGGTAAGCGTCTGGTGGTCGAGCCTACCTATGAGAATGTCGCGTCAGATTTTGCCTCAACTTACAACGCCCAGAAAAAATTGCCGATTGATATCTGGGTTTCCGCGCACAATGGCCAGTATGACATGCACAGTAAGTATCAAACCGGGCAGGCCTACTCACCGGAGACTTTCTATGATCCGGCGGGCTATGTGCGCGCCATCGAGCGGCTGGAAACGGCGTATCTGGAGGTCATTTCGGATGAACTCGATGATTAAGTCTGTTCAGAATTCAGATGCTCAGATCCAGCAGGTTGTAATCCTTTAGTTCCGCCCTGGCGCTGTCATTCCAGCGGAAAGTCTCATTGCGCTGTGCAAAAGGTTTATATTCGAAAGGCTGCTCGTCCGGATATTTTTGTTGCCGGGCGTCAATGGCGTATCCGATTACTCTCGATCTTTTCCGGATAATTTCATCGGTGTAGACCTGAGCCGGGCTGTGGATGCCTGCGCCTTTGACATTCAGCACAGAGCTGCGGCGGTGAAAGCCAAAGTTGATCGTCAGCCGCGGCTCAAACCCTGCGTTTGCGAAAGAGCCATGCACCAGCTGGCGGTTGCAGATCACCACGTCGCCGGCCTCACAGACCAGCGGAACTGCATCAGTAAGGCGCTCGCTGCCAGCCTCTTCAACCATCGCCTTGATATCGATCTTGCCGAGTTTGTGCGTTCCGGGAACCGCCCAGACCCCATTGACCGGTGTGCTGCCGTAGACCTGCGCCATAAAGTTGAAACCATGTATGCCTTCATCAAAGGCTTCATGGGCCCAGTGCGTGTCGCCATCCTGATGCCATGACACGGCCGCGCCGAGACCGGGATCCTTGATGAAAAGCACTTCGTTGAATGGCGCAAAGTCTTCGCCGTTGATGGCTTCCGCTACGCGCAGTAAAAGCGGGTGCGCATAAATCCGCAGAGCGGCATCCGAAAACTGGAGGGAGCCGGAGAGAATGAAAGGCGCATCATCCGGAGCATCTTCGGACGCTGCAAGCTCTTTCAGCTTTACCTGATGTCTGCCATTGGAGATTGATGTGCCGCCGAAAGGATCGCTGAGCGGTTTGCTCCAGCGTAAACCCGGGCCTTTGCAGTCGACGCCCAGAGCTTTGCGACCCAGCCTGTCTACGTTCGCGCCTCGTGCAACCGGGAATCTGTCGCGCAGCTCATCCATATCTGCCTGAATGTCGACCAGCTCCTCTGGGCTGATGGCTGACTCAAACACATAAAATCCGTACTGTGAGTAAGCTTCAAGGATGTCGCTGCTGAGCTTGCCGTCAGAGTCAAACCTGATCGGGCCGCGATTGTCGAGTTCAAGGGCGCGCTGCAGCCCCTGATTCAGATAGGCTTTTACCGCGTCTGCTTCCTCTCCGTAATGCATCGCGCATGCCTCTATGGATCGGCCAAAATTGCTTGTGCTCATCGTGTCTGTTCTTCGTTGATTCATGCTGAGGGTGTTCTTCGTTAAGGGGTCAGATTCCCCGTCCTACGGTATTCAGATACTGCTCTCTGACCACTGCAGCGGTATGGTGCTCGCCGCCCGGGTGCCATCCCGGTGGCATGAGCAGATAGAGCAGTTTGTTTTTCAGGCCGGACGCCGCCCGTAAGTCTCTGCCCAAAGCAACAAACTCGCCGAAATACACGTCCAGAAAACTGCCGGAATTCATCTTGCGATTGATTCCATAATCGATCGTCAGGGAGCGGTCTTCTTCCTGATAAGTGCCAAATATCCTGTCCCAGACGTTGAGCAGGTTGCAGAAATTTGTGTCGATGTAGAGCGGGTTGCGCGCATGATGCACCCGATGATGGGAAGGAGTCAGCATGATTTTGTTCAGCACTCCGAACCGGGCGTCTTTGACCAGATTGTCGCCGATGTGAATGAATGCGCCGTAGGTGCCATCGATAAACATAATGAGAAACAACAATTCGGGTTGAACACCGAGAAGAATACAGACGGTGGTGCGAATGGTGTCGGCATAGGGCGCCTCCAAGAAGAAATGCGCGTGGGTCACTGACAGATTCATGTCTTCCGGTGCATGGTGCGTGGAATGGAGACACCAGAGCAGGCGAACCTTATGCGCAAGGTAGTGGTATAGAAAGTGCCCTAGCTCCCAGACAAGATAAGCATAGATGAACCCGAACCAGCTCAGCGATACCTGCAAGGGGGCATAGCGCTGGAACAGGCCGATGCAGAACAACACCATACCGAAGGAGATAAATCTCCCTATGAAACGATTGCACACATAAATCAGAAAATTGACGCGATAAACCTTCGATTGTGGCTTTCGATAGATGAGCCCCAGAACCGCCTCAAAAATCAGCAGCAGCGGAATCGCCGGGCGAATGACCGCTCGCAGACCGTCGTATGTGGTCAGCGCACTCAAATCCCCTGATTGCAACAGGGCCAGCGCCTGAGACACTTGCAGAAAGCGCCAAGCTTCCTCAAACAGGATCAGAAAAATGTCCATAGACTCTCAGTTTGTGCGATGACAATGCCGAACTTCGGCGGGTTACTGATGTCAGAAAGCTTGCCGGCTCTGTCAGGTAAAGTCAAAGCGGTAGCCGAAAACCCGGGCCGTCGCGTGAAGCCTGTGATACCCGCGGAGAAAATCGAAAACACCAGCAAAGTGCGCTAATTTAAGGCCAGACGCGCTTAGGCACAGAAAAGCGTGAAAAAGCGCGGAAGATGTGTGGGGAAAGAATGTAAAAAGCTTAAAAAAGCTCAGAACAATCGAAGAACAAGCGAAGAACAAGCGCGAAAAAGCGCAGGAACTCAGGAACCATGTGCGATTACCGCAGTGGGATACCGAGCTTGCCCGCGATTGTTTGGCGGAGGCAATCAGATGAAACGGAGCCAGTCATGAAAGCATTTGCTTATGAAATTTATGCGGCCCTCGGGCGGGCCATTGCGTGTTCCGCCTTCATGTTCATCACTGTGTTCTGCGCAGTGGGCGAAGAGTTGTCCTTCGCGCTGCCTGAGAGCAATGACGGGCTGCCCGGTGAAGGCCCGATCAGGCGTTACGAGTGGTTTCAGAATCTCTGGGTTTCGCGCCGTGCCCGGTGGGCGGATACTGCCGAAGCCGACCGGGGTGCAACTATTTTCCTTGGTGATTCGATTATGCAGGGTTGGGGTGAATCTCTTGCCCCGGCCTTTCCGGGCCTCAGAGTTGTCAATCGCGGCATCAGTGGGGACACTTCCAGAGGGGTACTGATCCGGCTCGAGCAGGATGTCTTATCACTGGATCCCGCAGCGATTATTCTGCTGATCGGTACCAACGATTTAGAAGAGCGAGCCTCGCCTGAGGTCATTGCAGCGAACGTCAGCCTGATACTGAAAGCGGTGGCTGACTTCTCACCAACGTTGCCGGTGGTGTTGTGTGACGTGATGCCGAGCTCGAGCACCATGAACCGGCCTGCCGGTCAAATTCAGCAGGTAAATGCCCTGTTGGCTGAACTTGCCGGTGACTATCAAAACGTCATCCCGTTTGATACGTTTTCCCTGTTCGCGGATGATGAAGGCAACGCGAAGCCCGCTGAGTTTCCCGATCTGCTGCATCCGAATGAGACGGCATATCTCAAGTGGGCAGAGGCCCTGCGACCCGTGCTGAGCGCTCTTGATCTGCCGCAAAAATAGGCTGGTTGCATCCGGTCTGATAACCAAAACAGGAAGAAAAAGTGACTAAGAAAACAATCTGCAACAAGGCGTTACTGCTGTCGGCACTGTTTGCTGCTGTGTTACAGGCCCAGGAGGCTGACGTCATCTTTGTTGGCGATAATATCCTGACAATGGACGATGCGGGGGCAGAGGCCATCGCTATCCGGGGAGAGATCATTATTGCTGCGGGTGATCGCGCAGAAGTCATGGCCACCCGAGGAGGGGATACCCGCGTCGTTGAGCTGGGCGAGCACGCACTGCTTCCGGGTTTTATCGACGCGCACGGTCATTTTTCAGCGCTTTCACGATACGGGGACATGCTGAATCTGTCTTCCCCTCCGGTGGGCGATGTGGTGTCTATTGAAGATCTGATTCGCAAAATTCGTTTACACATCGAGCAGCAGGATATACCCCCGGGACAGCTCATCTACGGCTTTGGTTATGATGATTCGCTGCTTGCTGAGAACCGACACCCAAACCGCGATGACCTTGATTCTGCCAGCACCCGGCATCCGATAATCGTCCGCCACGTTTCCGGACATTTGCTGGCGACGAATTCGTTAGGACTGGAAGCAGCAGGTGTGGGAGAAACTACGCAGGCTCCCGAAGGCGGCGTCATCAGGCGTCGCCCCGGTTCGCTTGAGCCCGATGGCGTGATGGAAGAGACCGCCATGGGCTTGTTCCCCGGCGCCGGTGAATTGCTGAGTGCCGAAAGACAGAGCGAACTGAGGCGGGAGACTGTCGATTTATATGCCAGCTACGGCATTACCACCATTCAGGACAGCAATCTGCCGCCGGCTTATGTGGAACTGCTGAAGCGAGAAGCACTCGAAGAGCCGTTCGCGGCTGACATAGTGACCTACGTGATGGGGAACCCTCTGACAGATGAGCAATTGCAGGCGGTGACCCGGGATGCAGAATACGTGGGCGGCATCAGAAACGGTGGCGTCAAATTCACTCTGGATGGCTCTCCCCAGGGGCGTACGGCCTGGATGTCCGAGCCCTACACCGAGGGGCCTGAAGGCGCCGAAGCGGATTACGTCGCCTATCCTTCCTATGATCCGGCAGCCTGGCGAAGGCGCATCCGGATGATGATCGATCGTGGTGTGCCGGTGCTGGCTCATGCCAACGGAGATGCGGCCATTGAGCTGATGATAGACGGCGTTGAGGCTGTCGTGTCCGGCGCTCCGGTTCCCGATCATCGCTCGGTGATCATCCATGCCCAGCTGATGCGTAAAGATCAACTGCAGCGGGTTGCCGGGCTTGGTATTGTGCCCTCATTCTATTCGGTCCACCCGTTCTTCTGGGGTGACTGGCACAGAATCAGTTTTGGCGAAGAGCGTGCCAGCTATATCTCGCCGGCCCGGGATGCGCTGGATTTAGGCATTCCGATTACCATTCACAATGATGCCCCCGTCGTGCCACCGGATATTCTGCGGCTGGTGGAGATCGCCGTTAACAGAGAGACCCGATCCGGTTATGTGCTGGGGCCGGATCAGCGAATCAGTGTTGAGGAGGCGCTTTGGGCTGTCACCGGTGGCGCGGCTTATCAGTACTTTGAAGAAAATGAAAAAGGCAGTCTTTCAGTGGGCAAACGGGCAGACCTGGTTGTGCTCGCGGCCAGTCCGCTGGCAGTGGCGCCCGGTGATCTGGCGGACATTGATGTTGTCGAAACGATTTCCCGCGGCAGGACAATCTATCAGAACCCCGACTATTTTGCTGATCGCTAGCCCGTTGGCCCGGGGCGATGGGCTTCATTTAGGGCGTGCCGGTTATGTGGTGCTTCGGTGACACCGGAGCACCAGTGGCGTGCCTCTCAGGGTACCCGTGGACCCTTTGCGGGCTTTTCGTCAGCAAATGATCCTCTGAGTCTGGCGTCGCCGGGGCTTTGGGACTGTGGGACTGTGGGCTGCCGGGCGGTTTGCCACAAAAACTGCCTCAGGTGTATGCTGAAGACTTCAGTCCGCGCTCAATATCACTGTGAGGCAACAAATCATGCGACGATCTCTCTCTCAAACACTGGCGGCTTGCTACGTGTTCTTGCTCGCCTGCTCCGGTGTCAGCGGGCAGGACTATCTGGTGCCCCGGCTTGCCAATGGTCAGCCTGATTTTTCGGGTGTGTGGACAAACGACACCATCACGCCGATTGAGCGACCTGCTGCGCTGTCAGACCGGGCGTTTCTCAGTGAGGATGAAATTGCCTCAATGGAGCAGAACATCGCGGTGCGGCGTGAGCGTAATGACAACAATATTGTGGTTGAAGCCGGCGGCAGCGTCGGTGGCTACAACCAAATCTGGCTCGATTCCGGCGATACCGTGCTGTCAACCGGTCAGACATCTATGATCATTGATCCCCCGAACGGGCGTGCGCCCATTCGCGAGTCTGCGCTGGCGACGCGGGATTTCTATTTTGCCAACGTCGAGAATGACTACATCTATCACACGGTTTGGGATCGCTGCATCACGAGAGGAGTGCCGGGCTCCATGCTGCCGGCAGGCTATAACAATGCTTATCGTTTCCTGCAGACCGATGACAGCTTCACCATCGTCTATGAGATGATCCATGACGTGCGCACCATCTCGTTGACCAAGAGTGCACACATCGATGGCAAGGTGAAGCTGTGGATGGGGGATTCAGTGGCAAGATGGGATGGTGACACGCTGGAGATAGAAACGACCAATTTCAATGATCGGGGCATGCTGGCCAACAGCATGGCAGGAGGGCGCCTCAAGGGGGTGCCGATCTCTGAAGATTTTCATGTACTTGAGCGCTTCACCCGGATCAGCGCAGATACCATTATCTGGGAAGCGCGGGTGACTGACCCGGAGAATCTGACCGCTCCCTTTACTATTTCGATGCCTCTGACTCAGGAGCCTGACTACGTTATGTATGAATATGCCTGTCACGAGGGGAACTATGCCATTGAGAATATCCTCAGCGCCGGGCGCGCCCGGGACAGACAGCAGGCCAGTAACTGACCAACTCTATTATCATTTGAAAAGACAGATTCCTTGCGTTCACAAACTGGCAGGGTAGCGGGCAGCGTTCAAATCATAGAGGGTAGAAGACAGAGAATAGGCAATTGAAGATGGAGAGTAGAAATCCGTGAGCAGTGGTCAGAAGGCAGCGGTGAATTTCTGCAAGCAACCAGGCAATGTGGTTTCAAGCTGAGTAAAGCCCAGGCAACGGAAAGAAGAGCAAAGTAAAGAAGAGCAAAGTACAGAAGAGCACAGTACAAAAGAGCAAAGTACAAAAGAGCAAAGCAAAAAAGGCCAGAGCAGGGTGATGCAGTGCCAAGCGACGCGCCTCCGGTGAGTGCTCAGGGTGTAATAGGCTGTTGGGCAGAGCCGGCAGCAGCTGAAGAAATTCAGATTAGCTCAAAAAAAACGGTAGCCCGGGTTATCAGGCTACCGTTTTTTTTTGAACAGCATTCTGCTGCTTGGCGTAACTGCAAACTCCCGAAGTTAGAAGTTGTAGTTGACGCGCGCGTAGATCACGCGCCCGAGTGGGTCCTGCATAGAAGCCACAACGCCGGCGATCATGCCGGTCTTCTGAGGCATGCGGTCGAAGACATTACGGGCGCCGATTGAGAAGTTAAAAGACCCTCCCAAAGCGTTAAGATCCCGATAGCTGTAGAACATGTCCATCTGACTCCAATCCTTGATGATGTCAGTGGAGACCCATTCGTTGCCGGGGAAAAAGCGCTGGAAACTGAATTCATTGGCATCAAACACCAGTTCATCCACATAGCGTCCGGTGGCGCTGATGCTGTGCTGACCCAGCGTCCAGTTCACTCTCAGGTTGGCTCGAAGCTCAGGAATCGGCGGAACTGCGCCGAAGTCATTATTCTGATTACCCACAGCTTCCAGTTCAGGTGAATCAGCCTGCAGTTGAAACCGGTAAGAATCTACCAGAGTGGCATTGAGCAGCATATTAATCCTGCCCCAGCCGTCGACAAGGTCCAGCCCGAGATCATCGAATGAGAAGCTGTAGCCCAGTGAGGTGTCGAAGGCTTTTACCAGCATGGTGGAGGCGTTGCTGTCTGATTGAAGCAAGCGCACTGGTTGCAACAGATCATTACGAACGATTCTCGGATCGGCCAGCCCGCTGTTCACCCACTGTCTCAGCTGATCTTCCGTAGGTTCTGGCTGTGCCGTTGTCGGTGAAAAGCCGGAGTAGTCCTGGAAGTTTTTGAAATCACTGCGCGCAATATCTTGCGTGGTTGTGCTGACGATACGATCGGCGAAGTCCGTCTCGCTCCAGGTGACGGACCAGGTCAATTCGTCAAATAGCGTGAGATCGAAGCCCAAGGAGGTGCTCTCTGAAGTCTCCGGCGCCAGCGCAGAGTTCCCCACGCGACAGGACGTGATGAAACCTTGTGATGGTGTGAACGGGTCGTCAAAGTTACTCAGTCCACACTGCTCAGGGCTGTTCAGCTGAGGCAGGGTAGGCACAATAAATGCCTTACCGGTTGTTGCTCTCAGGGTCAGCCAATCCGCGGGCTGATAGGTCAGACCGTATTTGTCGATAATCTCGCCCTGACCAGTACTGAAGCTCTCATCCCGGACCGAAGCGCTGAGCCCAAGGTTCTCCAGAATCGGAAAGTTAAACTCGGCAAAATACGAATCACTGTAGCGTGAGTTGATCTGTGGCAGTTCCTGGTTGCCGATGAGCTGATCGTTCAGCACATCGCCCAGTGGCGGATTGTCTTCATCCCGCTCTTCGCGCCGCTGATAGCCCACCGCCATGGCGATTGGCCCTCCGGGTAGCTCGAAATTCACCGGGAGTTCGCCGTTCAGAATCAGGTCAAAGGTGTGCAGCTGGTCAATATTTCTTTCTCTGTATTGCGTGAAAACAGAGTCAGCGACCTGCTGTGAGTTTCGAAAGCGCGGATCAATGGCGCCAAACGGGTTAAAGCATGACTCGACGTCGGTGATGACATCACAATTCAGGCCCTGCTCAACCGCGCTGAAACTGAAGTCCTGATTGGCGATATCGTTTTGCTTGGTCTGGCCAAAGGTGTAGAAAGCGGTACCTTCCCAACCTTCGAGATAGGGCACGGTGAAATCGGCACCGAAGGCGATGCGGTACGTGCGCTTGTCATCCAGCTCCATGTTTAGGCCGCCATCCTGCTGCATTTTCAGAGGCAGGGTATTGGGGATGCCGTTTTTACCGAAAGGAAGCCATTGGGTGATGCGGACATCTTCATTGAACGGCACACCACCCAGAGGATCGGCATCGATCGAGGCAAACTGATTCTGCGCGAGAGCCACTATGCCATTGCCGTCGCGGAAAGGCAGCGGCTGACCGTAGCCATCAGTGATGATGTTGCCGCCGGCATCCCGCAAGGGTTCCGCGAACAGCGGTGCGCCGGTGGATGAGGTTGCCCGGAAGAGGTTGCCCGGCAGTTCCCCGCGGACAGTGGGCAGATCGTCTTCCCGAAAGCCAGGATTGCCGGGATTCTGGCGTCCGCGGACAATCTGCCTGTTGTAGATAAACTGCGCATTCAGTGATAAATCTTCACTGACTTCCCAGTTAAAATTTGAGTAAAAGTTGGCGGTATCCATCTCCTCCATGAAGTCACGGGTGTCACCAAAACTCAGGAAGCAGCGATTACCCAGCGGGTTACCCCAGGCGCTGTTGCCGAACGCGTTCTGATCGGCGCTGACATCCCGGCCACATGACGGGTCGGTCATCTGGCGGGTAGAGGGAAGCCCGTTGGCCCCGTAGGTCAGGTTACCGTTCTCATCTCTGATAGGCACGATGAAGCTGCCCGGGTTTGAGCCCCCGTTGTGCGTGAGGCCCGCGCGCACATATTCAGGCCGTTCATGCCATTCGAGGGCGGCCCCGTCCTGATAGGAGCCGGCGACAACGATATCGATGTCACCGATGCTGGTACCGCCGAGAAAGGAGGTTTCCACCTTACGGAAATCGCCTCTGCTGTCTCCCTCTTCATACATCTCGACCTTGAATCCGTCATAGGAAGTGTAGGGAACGATGTTAACCACGCCTGCTACTGCGTCAGTACCGTAAATCGTGGCAGCGCCGTCTGTCACGATGTCCATCCGCTCGATTGCCATGGTGGGGAGCAGCTGCTGCACATTGCTTTCCACAACCCGCTTGCCATCGACCAGAGTCAGCGTTGCTCTGGGCCCGAGGCCGCGGAGGTTAAAGTTGGCGATCTGGTTGGTTGACCCCTGAATGGAGTTGGTCGTGCCGGTGCCGTTGTTAAAGGTCAGGTTCTGCACCACCTGGGCCATGTTGATGGTGCCTTCCGCTTCGATATCGGCCGCAGTGAACGAGGTCACCGGAGACGCGGCGTCAAAGCCTTCGGTCTGGCGGATATAGGAACCAGTGACCACGACCTCTTCAATGCCGCCGCCGGATTGGGCCTGTGCCCCGCCGGAGGCTGCGGCAAGAGCGGCCGAGATGGCTGTGGCCAGTGCAGAGTGCTTTAAAAGTCGGGTATTGAATTCGGGATGGGGTCTGAATCTAGACATCATTAGCGGTCTCCCAGTTGTTGTTATTGTTTAACTGTTTTTTTGTCAAAAAGGCAGCCTGATAAGCCACCCTTTCATGGGTCGACAGCCCAAGAGTATCAGTTTGTTTCGGAAACACAACTCACACTGGCTGCGCCTGTCTGAACGCGGATTCCGTCATTTGCGCTTGTTATACGGCAGTCGAGTTGAGGATGGCGTCATTCCTGTCTCTACATCACGCATCCGGTGCCCTAACACACATCCGATTGAGGCTGAACTGTCTAGCAGTAACCGGCGTTTTACCCACATGTTCTTTACCATAACTGCCATGTGGCGAAAGCTTGGCGTGACTGTTCTGTCAGTTCTGTCAGTCTGCCTGCTCAGTCAGCCGCTGACGGCTGAGGAAGAAGACCTCTTGAAACCCTTACTGCTTATTGCCTTTGAACAGGACAGTCCCGACGTCGGCTGGTATGTCCAGAACGACAATGTGATGGGAGGCCAGAGTGTGGGCGGGTTCAGTGTCCAGGCGTCTGAACTGGTTTTCTCGGGGAACACCAATACCAACGGTGGCGGTTTCAGCTCAATCCGCTCCGAGCCCCTTGAGCTGGATCTGGCGGACTATGACGGAATCAGACTCACGGTGAAAGCAGATGGCCGACGCTATACCTGGTCGCTACAGACCGATGCACGCTGGCGTGGCCGAAAAATCAACTACTGGGCAGATTTTGATACGGTTCCGGGTGAAGTGTATGTAGTTGATGTGCCGTTTGAGCGATTTATGCCGCAATTTCGCGGCTTCAAGCTGGACGGGCCGACACTGGACAGAAGTCAGATCAGGGAGTTTGCGCTGTATCAGTACGATAAGACGGATGGCCCGTTCGAACTCCGACTGATCAAGGCCGAGGCCTACACCGACGGGCACTAGCAAAGCGCTTGAGGAGGATAGCTCGTCAGGGCGTTCTCCTATAGATCCCGGAACTGCTTTGTTCCCGGCTTTGGTCTTATCTCTTGTTTTACTCCACATTTCCCAATTGTGGTTTCATCTGCTCCCTCATCTGTCCTTGAGTCGGTGCTTAGGCCTGAGCTCACGCCTACCCTCACGCCTACCGCCACGCCTGATATTACGCCTGAGCTCATGCTTTATCTCACAT
>VMDC01000033.1 GCA_008081045.1 Gammaproteobacteria bacterium
TTTCATGAGACTCCTCAATACTTGTTGGTACAGAGCAAATTTTAAGAAGGGTGTTATCCGATTAATATCGGACAAGCATGCTTGTCGAAATTTTCTAAGTTTCTGTTTCTATTAAGAATTTAGATGCTTTCTTCGGGGAGATGCAGATTTCTGACTTCTGCCAGAGCTTTTCGCCCCTCTTAAATTTTGAGTAAAGCTCTGACCAGGTGCTTATAGGCATTGAGACCTTTGTTTCGGTGTTAAACGCTTCAAGTGCAATTGCGTGATTGCGATAGTGTTTGAGATGTAAGCGGCAGAAGTGTTTTAGGAGACGGAGTTCGTATTTTTGATAAATTCCTCGTTGGCCACCTTTCTTCCCTCCTTGGCTTTTTTGGGCCTTGGACATTCCAGTTGTATAGGCCGAAAAAATCTGTGCTTCCGCAGCCCCTATGAGGACACCCAATTGATAGAAAATTTCGGCCACAAGTCCTGCGCGAGGGTTCTTGAGCGGCGCTAGTAGGGCCTCTGCGTGATAAATGGATTGATTAAGTTGGCGAATAAGGTCGTCAGAGAACCTGTCTGAGGTGACCTCCTTCGTATCCTCAAGAGAGCCGAGCATGCAGCGGGCGAGGTCAATTACCTCATTTAGCTTATTCTTAAACTTGCTTCGGGGCTTTGCCTTGGCCACTTCTCCTACCTATTGGTTCAGCTCTTAATTGTTTTAAGTCGTAGAAAGTTGCAAGCTGGCTAGAATAAGCATTGCTGAAGTGAGCAGTACAACTAATGTCCAACCAACAAACGGCCAACCAATAGGTTTTATCCCGTTAGTGATAGAGGGGTTCGCTAGCTTATAGCCGACCGATGCGATACTTGCGTACAAGAAGCTCAAATAGCCAAATGCGAGAGCGGGACCGATACTTTGAGGGTCAGCTATGTTTCCAAGGGCTGGTATTAACCCGAGAAACAGTCCGAAAAGCCCAATATGCGGCAGTCGGCTCAATATCATCGGTACCATATCCGATGCCCCAGTAGACCTTCTCACCATCCCGATAACAACCATAGAAATCACAACGTAGATAAGAGCGTCTAGGTAAAGATATATAAAAAAGTCCTCAACACTCACTATGGCAAACATGACCACCGTAAGGAATAAGAAGACTGCAATTATCCTGCGAGCAACTGAGGCCGAATGTATCTGCGAATCTGATGCTGGAATTACAGAGATAATCCCAAATAAAAGAAAGCCGTAAACCACGACAAGTAATAATATTGCAGTGGCTGGTCCGAGGGCATCTAAGTCATTTAGGCCCGCAAGCATGGCAACCGCGCCGATAAAAACTCCGATAAGCGCGACTTCCAGTACGATTTGACGCGCAAGAAATGTACCCTGAGCGGGTGAGCTGGAGGCCAAATATGCGGCCAGCAGAGGGAAAAATATGATTATGAGTGACGCAGTATCTATAAACTGAGGTAGCATTTTTACTCTCCATAATCCTAGGGCCAGTCGAAGGCGCTTGATGCTTTCCCAAAACTAGCTCAGGCAAGAGGGGATTGGTACTAAAAAAATTGGCGGCACGTAGAAGCCCCCCCGCCCATGTTCGGAAGGGGTGCCTCGTTCCCAGTCCATTTACAGAGCGTAGCGCAGTCTGGTCAGCAAGATTTAAAAAATACGGTACAAATTACGGTATATAGATATATTATTAATAAAATAAATTATATTAAACATATAGTTAAGAGCAATATTCAAATCCTGTCGTCCCGACCAATTTTTGTATCCTTCTGAACCGGCATGCGGCTGCACAAGTCGCCCTCTACAGCAGGGCAGTAAAGGCTTGTTCTCAGTCATGGCGCTTTTTCTCTTCGGTGGCGCCTTCTTGTTGCAAACGCGCCATGAGCCAGCCTACGCCGGGGCAGCGACCTCTCCCATGCCCGATTGTCCATGACCTTCACTGGGTGCCTGATGCCTGCTCTCAATGTCGTCAAGGTATTCCAGGATCGCCTCAAGGGCAAAAAAGTGGATCGATATGCCGGTGCTGAGAGAGAGTAATTCCAGGCGGGTCTGGATATCATTCGGGAGTTCCAATTTCAGCATATAGGGGCCCTCCAAAGGCTTATCTGAGCGTTCCGTTCGCGTTTTGGACGATGGTGAATCATGGCGAGGCAGCAGAAGAATACGTCCCTGTATTCCGAACAGCTGTCCCTGCTGTTATCCACTATAGTTCAGACTCTCCGGCGCGATTCGTGTCATTGGGTTGACACAACGAGACAGGCTGTCCTGTTTGGCCAATCTGGCGAGTCGGTCAGATGCCAGGGCGGGGGCCTGCTTGCCGGGCGCGCGAGGCTTCCGTCTTCCATCGGGCTGTTCAGTCAAGAGGTCGGATGGGGCAATATTTTGGCATCAAACCCAATATATAGTGTTTTTAGGCGCGAGCATGCGCTAGAATCGCCAGAATTGAGGAGAGGCATGCTGCTGCACTCCGGCGCCGTGGTCAGCGTCAACCACAGGCGTTACAAATACTAATAACATCCAGTCCTTAAATAACCAGTCAATAGACGGTATCGGGATCGCTCGAGTCATCGCTTAATGCGTCTTAAGTGTATTAAATTAGCCGGCTTCAAATCTTTCGTGGATCCGACCACGATCAATTTTCCCTCCAATCTGTGCTCAGTGGTCGGTCCGAATGGCTGCGGCAAATCGAATGTGATCGATGCAGTCCGGTGGGTAATGGGCGAGAGCTCCGCCAAAAACCTTCGCGGCGAGCATATGACTGATGTGATCTTCAATGGTTCCAGCGCGCGCAAGCCGGTGGGGCAGGCCAGCGTCGAACTGGTATTCGATAATCACGATCACAAATTGACCGGTGAGTACGCTAACTTCACCGAAGTTTCAATCAAGCGCCGGGTTGACCGTGAGGCGCAGTCGACCTATTTCCTCAATGGCACCAAGTGCCGGCGTAAAGACATCACCGATATTTTTCTGGGTACGGGTCTTGGTGCGCGCAGCTATTCAATCATCGAGCAAGGCATGGTTTCTCGACTGATCGAATCGAAACCGGAGGAGTTGCGTGTCTATATCGAAGAAGCTGCGGGCATCTCCAAATATAAGGAACGTCGGAAGGAAACCGAAAGTCGAATTAAGCGGACCAAGGAAAATCTGGAGCGGCTGGAAGATATCAGGGAGGAGCTCGAGCGTCAGCTACAGCATCTCAAGCGACAATCGGTCGCGGCTGAAAAGTACGGTGAGCTCAAAGCGGAAGAGCGTCAGACGAGCGCAAATCTCAATGCGCTGCGCTGGCAGAGCCTGGACGCTGAGCTGAAACAGAATCAGGAAAAAATCGGTCAGCTGGAAGTTCAAATTGAGGCGACGATCGCGGAGCAGAGAGCGCTGGATGCCAGCGTTGAGCAGCATCTCGCTGACAATGCGGAGCTCACCGATGCCCTGGGCGAAGTGCAGGCTCGTTTTTACAGTCTGGGTAATGACATAGCCCGGATAGAGCAGTCAATTGAGCACCATCTGGAGAGAGTGGAGCAGCTTAAGCTGGATTTGTCCGAGACCGAAGAGGGCTGGGAGCAGACCAAAGAAGAGCTTGATATTGATCTGAGAAAGATCACCCAGCTGGATGCCGAGCTTAAAACCATTGAGCCGGAACTTGAAACTACCCGTGATGAAGAGCAGCAGTCAGCCACTGAGCTGGCAGCCGCGGAGACGGCTTTACAGGAGTGGCAGCAGGCCTGGGATGAATTCAATCAGCGGGCTGAAGAACCCAGGCAAACCGCAGAAGTCGAACAATCGCGGATCCAGCAGCTCGAGCAGTCAATTGACAGGGCATTAGAGCGTCGAAAACGTTTACTGGAAGAGCAGAATCGACTGGCCGAGATGCCCAGCAGCACTGCGAGCACCGATGAGCAGCAACTGGAAGCGCTGGAAAAGGAAGTCGACGAGCTAAAGAGCGATCTGTCCTCCAGTGACGAAGTTGCAGTATGCAGACAGTCAATTGCAGAGAATCAGTCTGAACTGGATCAGCTCCGTGGTGAGCTGCAAACCGCTCAGGGCAAGCTGGCTTCTCTGGAGGCTCTGCAGCAGGCAGCGCTTGGCCAGGACAATCCGAAGCTGAATGAGTGGCTACAGGCCAAAGGATTCGACAATCAGTTGCGCCTGGCAGAGGGCCTGCGCATTGACAGTGGGTGGGAATTGGCAGTTGAGTCGGTTCTGGGAGAATCCCTGCAGGCAATCTGTATCGAAGGCTTGGATAACCTGGCCGAGGTGTTGATGGACCTGCCGTTGGGCAAGCTGTCATTCGTTGATGTCAGGGCCGCTTCTGCTGATTCTCCTGGCAATCTGAATCTGCCTCTGATCGGCAGCAAGGTCGGCTGCGACTGGCAGTTGGGTAGCCTGTTGCAGGGCATTTACGCGGCAGAAAATCTGCCAGAGGCGCTGGCTTACCAACATCAGCTGAGCCCTTCAGAGTCGATTGTGACGCGCGACGGCGTCTGGTTGGGCGCTGGTTGGATTCAGGTAAAGAACATCAGCGCTCAGGACTCCATCGTAGAGCGGCGAGGCCTGATTGGTGACCTGTTTGTGCAGCTTAAACGGCTGCGGGCAGATATCGAGGTTCTGGAGCAAAATCGCTCGGCCTTGCGAGAGTCCTTGAAAGTTGCCGAGTTAAAACGCGAATCCGGCCAAGCTGCAGTGGCGGAAAAGACCCGGCTTCTGGGTGAGATCAAATCCCGTCTGAGTGCACACCGCGCAAAGGCTGGAGAAGCATCGGTCCGTCGGCAACAGCTTGCAAAGGAGTTGCAGGAGCTGGGTCGGCTGATCGAGCTTGAAGAGTCTCAGATCGGCGAGGCGCGCGCCAGGCTGCAACGGGCCCTAGAAAGCATGGCGCAGGACGAGGGCGGGCGCGAACAACTGGAGTCTAAGCGTGAGGAAGTGAGAGCTGCCCTGTCGATTGCCAGAGAAAAATCCCGGAAGGATAAAGACCTGGCGCATGAACTGGCGCTAAGGCAACAGTCTGTCGCTGCTCAGTTAAAGTCCACCCGGGAGACGATGGATCGCATGGCCAGCCAGGTGCAGCGCTCGAAAGAGCGTATTGAAAGCCTGACTACCCAGATTGAAGAGTCCCACGAGCCACTGGAAGGGATGCGTGCAGACCTTGAAACACTGCTCGAGCAACGGCTCGGGGTTGAAAAAGAGCTGACTGAAGCCAAGGCCAGAGTGGACGAAAATGAGCACGCCATGCGCAAACTGGAACAGGAGCGCAATGAGAAGCAGGCGCGGCAGAATACTTTACGCGAAACCCTGATGCAGAACCGGCTGAAGTCTGAGGGTGCCACTGTCAAGAGAGAAGCTTTGGTCGCGCAACTCACCGAGGCGAACTTTGAACTTGAGGCTGTCATCAGTCAGTTACCCGACTCGCTGACTGAGGCAGAGTGCGAGCAAGCCTTGGAAAAACTGGGTAATCGCATACAGCGCTTGGGCCCGATTAATCTGGCTGCGATTGATGAATACCAGACGCAATCCGAACGGAAAGTCTATCTGGACAAACAGAATGAAGATTTGGAGCGGGCTCTGGCGACGCTGCAAAATGCGATTCGCAAGATCGATAAGGAAACCCGAACCCGGTTCAAGGAGACTTTCGACAAAATCAATGGCGGTCTGCAGAGTCTGTTTCCGAGAATCTTCGGAGGCGGACATGCCTATCTGGACATGACAGGGGAAGATCTGCTGGATACTGGTGTGGCGATCATGGCGCGTCCCCCGGGTAAGCGAAACAGCACCATTCATCTCCTCTCCGGCGGTGAGAAAGCGATGACTGCGATTGCTCTGGTTTTCTCGATTTTTCACCTCAACCCTTCGCCTTTTTGTATGCTGGATGAGGTGGACGCGCCGCTGGACGATGCTAATGTTGGCCGTTATGCCAATTTGGTGGCGGAAATGTCGGCGAACGTTCAGTTCATTTTTATTACCCACAACAAGATCACTATGGAAGTCGCCAACCAGTTGCTGGGTGTCACCATGCATGAAGCGGGCGTCTCACGCATTGTTGCTGTCGACATTGATGAAGCCGCTGAGTTGGCAGCCATGTGATCTGTCTCTTTCAGAGGCGGTTTGTACTAAAGAAATGTCCTTAACCGTCAGATAATACTACTAATTTTAATCAGCAATTTTCCGACCGGTACACTCATTACCTCATGAGTTTACGTGAACTGATCATCCTTCTGCTCGGTCTTGCCATTATTGGCATTATTCTGCGTGGCCTGTTCGTGGCGCTACAGGCACGTCGTGGCCAATTGCGCATGGCGATCGACAAGAATATTCCCGCAGACGTCGATTTGGATGCCTTGGAACTCGCTGAATTGCCCAGCGGAGGCGCTCGCGTGGTGCGGCGGGACGGGGCATTGCAGGAAGGAATGCCCAGCAAACTCGAGAGAGCGGCGCTGCGGGCAGAAGCATTTGACCTGGAGGAAGAAAGCGAGGCTGTTCCGGTGTTGATGGATTCGGTAGCCGTCGGACATTCTGATGAGCCGGCAGGCTTATCTGACGAGGGAAAGATCGCGGACAGCACCGACCCCCACAGCCAAGAGACACCGGCGGGCAGCCCGCATAGCGCTACTGACGCGCAGCGCGTTTCAGACGAACTTGCCGTCTCGCAACAAGCCTGTGAGCCGACTGACGATGCAGACGACGAGTTCGGGCAGATTGACGACAGGGAACCGCCCTTGGGCGATTTCATGGCGGAGAGCGCGCTAGATGAACTGCCTGAGCATGAGTCCGATGAAGCCGGCCGCTTGACGCGGGATGATTCTGATGTCGACACGGAAGCGCATGGCGATGTGCCTCCAATATCCGAAGCGCGTCCTGCCGCTCAGCCTGCCGATCGTGACCCACTTAGGGATTCAGGCGGCCAGGACCCGGTCATGAATTATGGTGCTGTCGACGGGGAGATTGAACATCCCGATGAGGTGCTGTTGGATTATGAGGAAAGCGATGACGCTCTGTCTGAGTCCGTTTTTATCACGGCTGACCCCGCCGCTCAGACTGACCAGATTGGCTCCTTTGAACAGCCGGACGACATTGAAGAGTCGGATGAGGCAGATGAGACGCAGGAACCTGAAGGTTATGCTGATGAATCAGCCCGGGAAACTGAAGTTGATGATGACCTGAATGAATTTTCCATGACCGCCGGTGAGCGTATTGGTGGCAACCCGTCCGCACCCGCCCAGACTGCGCTTTTTGATGAGGGCGATAATCATTCCGCGACGCGTACTACAGGCGCAGAAACACTGGTTTCCCGGGCTGCAGCCTTGCTCGGCTCCTGGCGCAAGCGGCAGAGCGAAAAGACTGCAGTGGCGGTATCTGCTCCGGTGGAGGAACAACAAGACAGCTTCGATTTTAAAGACGAAGAAGAGGCTGTAATCAATCAGGAGGTTGAGGATTCCGACGCTACGACCGTCGAAAGCCCGACCGACCGGTCCGGTGTTGATACCGCTGAGCCTCAACTGGCTTCGTCTCGCGAAACAGAACTTGATGAAGGCGATGAGGACTACGAGTTCGATGGGGTTGACGAGGCAGTCAGTGAGGAGCCGACGGCCGCCGCTGGGGAGCAGCTGGACTGGGCAGGCAGTGCATCAGTTGAAGCCCAGCAAAAAGCCCCGAGCAGCAGGCCGTCAGAAGTCCGACAGCAGGCGCCAGTAGCTCAGCCTGCAGAAGTGCTGGTATGCAACGTGATGGCTCGTGAGGGCTCCGAGCTGCATGGGGATGATCTGCTGGAGGCCTTGATCACCAGTGGGTTGAAGTTTGGTGAAATGAATATATTTCACAAGAGATTTCGCGGCACAAGCAACGGCCCGGTGATCTTCAGTGTTGCCAACATTCTGAATCCGGGGACTTTTGATTTGAACGCCATGGCCGAATTCAGAACGATCGGCGTCAGTTTGTTTTTAGCCCTGCCTTCTCCGATCAACAATCTGGAAGCATTTGAACAGATGCTTGATGTGGCAATCCACCTGAAGGAATCGCTTGACGGTGAGTTGAAAGACGATCATCGTAATGTGATGACCGCTCAGACGATTGAGCATTATCGCCAGAGAATCAGAGACTTTGAATTGCGTCAATTACGGGCGGCTGGCAACAGCGCCTAACTCCGCTTCACTTCAGACAGACCTTATATGACTGCTCCCGACAAGATCCTGCAAGAGGTGGCCGCGTTACGCCGTGAAATTAATTACCATAACCGCCTTTATTACACGCTGGACAGTCCCGAAATCCCGGATGCTGACTACGATGCTCTGTTCGACCGCCTGACCGAGCTTGAGCAAGAATATGATCTTGTCACTCCCGAATCTCCGACTCGTCGCGTCGGGTCAGAGCCTCTTGCGCAGTTCACTCAGATCACCCATGAGCAGCCCATGCTCTCGCTGGACAAGGTTTTTAATGAGCAGGACCTTCAGGATTTCGAATCCAGAATCAAAAAGCGTCTGGATTCTGAGGCGGATCTCGAATACAGCTGCGAGCCCAAAGTAGATGGGATCGCAGTAAGCCTGCTTTATGTTGATGGTGTGCTGACGCGTGCAGCGACTCGCGGTGATGGGCTCACTGGTGAAGACATCACTCACAATGTTCGCACGATCCATTCCATTCCGCTGCGTCTGGACGCTCAGGGGATGACGGGACGGCTTGAAGTTCGCGGTGAGATTTACCTCGGAAAGGCGGGATTTGAAAAGCTGAATAATCGTGCCGAACGTGAAGGGGGTAAGGTATTTGTCAATCCGCGCAATACCGCCGCTGGTGCGGTCAGACAGCTGGATCCCCGGAAGGCAGCCAGAATTCCCCTGCAAATGTTTTGCTACAGTATTGGCCTCGTCGACGGGGTAGAGATGCCCGGTCGGCTGGGCGACGTTTTTGAGTTGCTCGAAGCCTGGGGGCTGCCGGTTAATCCCGATCGCAGTGCCCGGACTGGGATTGATGGCTGCCTGGATTATTGTCTGGATCTTCTGAACAAACGCAACGCGCTGAATTATGAAATCGACGGGGCGGTGATTAAAGTCAATGATTTGAGTATTCAGCGTGAACTCGGCCAGAACGCCCGCACACCGAGATGGGCAATGGCCTACAAATTTCCCGCAGAGGAAAAGTCGACTCAGGTCCTTGGTGTCGAATTTCAGGTGGGCAGAACAGGGACGATAACACCAGTGGCGAGGCTGAAACCGGTATTTGTGGGGGGCGTCACGGTGAGTAATACCACCCTGCATAATATGGACGAAGTTGAACGGCTCGGATTGCGCGTTGGCGATTCGGTGATTGTGCGACGGGCAGGCGATGTCATACCAAAAATCATCCGGGTAATAGCGCCGGAGAAAAATCCGGCGCCCGGCGCCATTGTCATGCCGAGCCGGTGCCCCGCCTGTCACTCTCCGGTTCTGAAAGAAGGGGAAGTCCTTTATAAATGCAGTGGCGGACTGATTTGTCCTGCGCAGCGCAAAGAGGCGGTTAAGCATTTTGCGTCCCGGTCAGCTCTGGACATTGAGGGTCTGGGTGACAGGCTGGTTGAGATTCTGGTTGATCAGGATCTGATCTCTACGGTTGCTGATCTCTATCGGCTGGAAGTGTCCCAGATCAGCGCGCTCGAGCGGATGGGGCCTAAATCCGCGCAAAATCTGGTTGCAGCGATCGAGAAAAGCAAACAGGTGACGCTGGCCCGGTTTTTATACGCCCTCGGAATTCGCGAGGTGGGTGAAGCGACCGCGCAGGCCCTGGCGAATCATCATCAAGCCCTGCAAAGCGTCATTGATGCCAGCGCGGCTGATCATGAACAAATTCCCGATATCGGACCGATTGTGGCTTCGCACATCGAGACATTTTTCCGTCAGGAACACAATCTTTCGTTAATTGACCAGTTGCTCCAGTGCGGGTTTGTACTTGAGCAGAGAACTTCTGGCGAAAATTCCAATGCACTGGCGGGTCAGACCTTTGTGCTGACAGGGTCACTGGAGCAAATGCCGCGCAATGAAGCAAAAGTCAGGCTGCAGGCACTGGGCGCAAAAGTTGCCGGCAGTGTGTCTAAAAATACCAGTGTCGTTGTGGCTGGTCCGGGCGCCGGGTCAAAGCGTGCCAAGGCGGAAGCCTTGGGGATAAAAATCATCGATGAAGGGGAATTTTTAGCGCTAATCCAGAGTCTAAATCATTAATCCGGGAAAAAGCGGTTCGATTGTGCGCATACGGCTTTGCACGGCAACTCTGTGTCGCGCCAAGACTGCAAGAAGCCGCAGGAAAAACCACAGGAAATACCACGGGAAAAGCCACGGGGAAAACTGACGTGAACGGCCAACAGCCGATCAGTGAAAAATGCAATCGCGCGGGTTTACTTCGGTTAAGTCCTGCAGGCCGGCAGGCCGTCAGGCTCGAGCTGCGGAAGACTTCTGCACTGGCGGGTTCGTCCCGCAGGTCCGGTTCTTTGCCAATCAGTTCTCTCGCGCTGTCATGCAGGTTACGAAATGCCTGCTGGGGTGTGTTAATGGTATTGAGTGGCTGCAACAGCGCACCACCAGCAAATCCCGGCGATGTCTGTTCGATCTTCACTGAACGCACCAGCTGGTATCGTGCTGCAAAAGCCGCGGAGGAGCGGTGGCAAACCCCTATCGCGCTTAACATGGCCATCATCTATCAGGAATCGAGCTTTCGCTCCCGGGCCCGACCTGCGCGGGAACGTTTTTTGTGGGTTTTCCCCGGAGCCAGGCCGTCAAGTGCTTTTGGTTACGCTCAGGCGCTTGAATCAACCTGGCAGGAATATCAGCTGCGCTCTGGAAATGATTCTGCCTCGCGGTCCGATTTTGCCGACGCGGTGGACTTCGTTGCCTGGTACAACGCGAATTCCCGTCGAATCAGCGGGATTGAGGCCACTGATGCCCGGTCGCTCTATTTTGCTTATCACGAAGGTAACGCCGGCTTCCAACGTGGTAGACATCTGCGGAAGCGCTGGTTAATTCAAGCCGCCGATCAGGTGCAGCAGAACTCGGAGAAATTTAGTCGGCAGTTAGATGGTTGTCGGGCAGAATTCGAAAAGAGCTGGTTTGAAAAATTACTCAGTTCATCCAGCGAGCAATTTGGCTGGAAAGCAGCCATGAGGAGTATGTCTTGAGTTGGTGGGGAAAGATTGTTGGCGGCACATTCGGCTTCATGATGGGTGGCCCGCTTGGAGCCGTCATGGGGGCAGCACTAGGAAACTACTTTGATGGTGGCCTCGAGGGCATAGCACTGGATGACAGTTTAGGGATTGGCGCTACGGAGAGGGTGCAGTCCGCTTTTTTTACCACCACATTTGCTGTTATGGGCTATATCGCCAAGTCGGACGGTAAGGTAACTCGAGATGAAATAGAGCTCGCTGAGCAGGTCATGCAGCGGATGCACCTGACATCCGAGCAGAGAGTCCTCGCGATCAACCTGTTTAATGAAGGTAAGAAAGAAAGCTTTCCGCTCGACGACGTGCTGGCGCAGTTTAAACGCGAAGCTGTCAGGCGCCGGAACCTTGTTCAAATGTTTCTGGAAATTCTCATTTCGACGGCTCTGGCCGATGGCAGTCTGCATGGCGATGAAGAGAGAACGCTTCAACACATTGCGGCGCAATTAAACTGGCGGCCAGAGGAGTTCTTCCACCTGCTGCGAATGGTCTCAGGTCAGGCGCAATTCGGTGATATCCGGGTAGAGTCCCAAAAGCTGGATGCAGCCTATGAACTGTTAGGGGTCCAGGAATCTGTCACTGATCAGGAACTGAAGAAATCTTACCGTCGTCTGATGAATCAGCATCATCCGGATAAATTGGTTGCGAAAGGTTTGCCTGAAGAAATGATCGATATTGCAACTCAAAAGACTCAGGACATCAAGGAGGCCTACGAGCTGATCAAAAAGCACAGGTCCTGATGTTCTTGCGTCCCTAACGGAATGCCTCATTGATTTCCATTAAAGTCGAATTGCCCGGGCACAGTTCCTGTTCGCCCAGCACGTTAAATGGGCGATCAATGGTGTTGGTCAGATCATGCAGGTCTGATGTTGTTTGATTGATATACAGCAAGCCGGTCGCAATTCTTCCTTCGGCTTTGTGTTGATTGATATGCATTACTGCCTTTTCTTTGTCGAAGGGGTCATAATTATTTCCGATCTTATGGAGATGTATTACCGAACCGTCGTGCAGAGTGATATCTTTCTCCTCACCCTCGGCATAGCTTGTGGTGATTTCCTCGCGCATCGGCACAAAATCTACCTGACTCAGTGCGGCGTTGTTTTCCCAGGTGTTCTTATATCCGTGCGTTGAAAGATCTGTATTATTGAATGTCACGCACGGTGAGACCACATCGATGAAGGCAAAGCCCTTATGGCTCAAACCTGCCTGAATCAGGGGTACCAGCTGTTTTTTGTCACCAGAAAAACTCCTGGCAACAAAGCTTGCACCCAATTCGATCGCGAGAGACGCCAGGTCAATGTTGTCATAGAGGCTTTCCTCCCCGGACTTGGTTTTAGAGCCAAGATCAGCCGTAGCAGACAACTGGCCTTTGGTTAAACCATAGGTGCCATTGTTCGCCACGATGTATAGCATATTGATGCGACGCCGCACGATGTGACAAAACTGTCCAAGCCCGATTGAAGCGCTGTCCCCGTCACCGGAGATGCCGAGATAATACAGCTCCTTGTTCGCCAGATTGGCGCCGGTAGCAACAGAAGGCATTCTGCCATGAACGGCATTGAAGGCATGTGCTTTGCCAAGAAAATAAGATGGGATTTTGGACGAGCATCCGATTCCGGATAGCTTGGCGATTCGGTGAGGCTCCAGAGACATTTCTGCTGCAGCCTGGATGATCGCCGCGCTGATAGAGTCATGCCCGCAACCGCCACAAAGAGTGGTGAGGGTACCTTCGTAGTCCCTTCGCGTGAGACCCAACTCATTGGTTTCGAGTTGGGGATGCTGGAATTTGGGTTTACGGATATACGTCATTCGATTTTCCTGTCTGGTGATGCAGCGCGTCGGGGTCGATGTGAAGATTATTCGCCGGCGTTTTCCTGTGAATCAAGAACGGAACGAGAAATATGTTCCGCGGTAATGAGCACGCCGTTATAGCTGCGAATCGACTGCACTTGTGATTCATTGACGTTCAGTTCAATTTTCAGCAGGCTTTTTAGCTGAGCGTCTCGGTTCTGATCAATCACATACACCTTCTCATGGCGGTCAATGAAGGTTCTGACTGACTGATGAAAGGGAAAGGACTTAACCCTCAGCGTGTCCGTGGCCACGCCCTGCTTAGTCAGCAGATCCTGTGCCTCTGCTATTGCACTGGTGGTGGTTCCCAGATACAGCAGTCCGATGGCTGCGCCATTTTCGCGAATTTCCGGTTCTGGTAAGTAGTCAAGGGCTGTGTCAAATTTCTTCGCAATTCTGTCCATGACTTCAGCGTAGACATCGCCGTCTTCCGTGTATGCTGCATTGGCATCATGGGAACTGCCGCGGGTGAAATAGCTTCCCTTATCGGGGTGGGTACCCGGATAGGTTCGGTAGGGAATGCCGTCGCCATCGCTGTCCTGATACCGACCAAAATGTTCCAGTCCCTCCAGTTGCTCGTGGTTCAGAACTTTACCTCGGTCATAGGCTCTGCCTTCCTGCCATTCCAGCGGTTCGCTGATCTGTTCATTCATGCCGAGTTCGAGGTCACTCATAACAATTACTGGCGTTTGTATCTGATCGGCGATGTCAAAGGCACTTGCGGCGAAATCGAAACATTCCTTAGGCGTTGAAGGGAAGAGCAGGATGTGCTTTGTATCGCCGTGAGAGGCGTATGCACAGCTCAGCAGATCTCCCTGCTGGGTACGAGTTGGCATGCCCGTTGACGGGCCTACCCTCTGGATGTTGAACAGAACTACCGGAATTTCGGAGAAGTACGCAAGCCCGAGAAATTCCTGCATCAGAGAAATGCCGGGCCCGCTGGTGGCAGTGAAAGCCCTAGCGCCATTCCAGCCTGCGCCAATCGCGATACCAATAGCGGCGAGTTCATCTTCAGCCTGCACAACGCTGAATTTTTGTTGGCCAGTCTGCTTGTCTATCCGCAGACGCTGGCAATACCGCCCAAAAGCATCAACTACCGAGGTTGAGGGGGTCAAGGGATACCAGGAAGCGACGGTGGCGCCTCCATAAACACAGCCCAGTCCGACGGCAGTATTGCCGTCCATGAGGATTTGGCTGTCTGTCTTGTCGGAAGATTTCAATGTCAGTCTCAGGGGGCATTGAAAGTGTTCCGAAGCAAACTGATAGCCAAGCTGCAGGGCATGGATGTTGGGGGGGATCAGCTTTTCCTTGCCGCGGAACTGGTCTGAGATGAGACCCGTGAGGACGTCAAAATCAATGTTGATCAGTGCTGCCAGAGCGCCGACATATATAATGTTCTTAAACAACTGCCGCTGTGAGGGCTTCTCAAATTCGCGGATACAAATTTCTGTCAGCGGGATCGGCAGAAACTGCACATCTTCACGAGCCATCTGTTCGGGAAGAGACTTGGTTGAGTCGTACAGTACGTACCCTCCGGAGACGACCGAATCAATATCCTTCTGAATAGTCTGCTCATTCATGGCGATCATCAGGTCTACACCTTCACGTCGCCCGAGGTATCCTTTTTCACTGATTCGGACTTCGTACCACGTCGGCAGCCCCTGGATATTTGAGGGGAAAATATTGTGAGGGCTGACCGGTATACCCATGCGGAAAATCGCTTTAGCAAAAAGCGTGTTTGCGCTTGCGGAACCCGAGCCGTTCACATTTGCAAACTTCACGACAAAGTCATTCACCTTGGTCAGGGTTTCAATTTTGGCACCGGCTGGGCTGTTCATGCGTTCACCGCTTTTGCTGTGTTGTAAAGAAATTTGCGCATGTCCCAGGCATTGGTCGGGCAGCGTTCCGCGCAAAGCCCGCAATGAAGGCACAGATCTTCATTCTTAGCCATGATTCGCGTCGTCTGAAGCGCTCCGGAAATGTAGAGGTCCTGTGACTCATTGTCTGCCGGAGCAGTCAGTCTGCTTCTCAACTCTGCTTCTGTGCCGTTGTCTGTGAAGCTAATGCAATCAGTCGGACAGATGTCTACGCAGGCATCACATTCGATGCAGAGTTGATCGGTAAATACGGTCTGGACATCGCAGTTCAGACATCTCATGGTTTCACCGAATGCAAGCTCCGGGTCAAAACCAAGCTCAACTTCCATGTTAATGTCTTTGAGGGTCTTTTCCTTGGCAGCGTGAGGCACGGCATAACGCACATCGTTACTGATATCGTTGTCATAGGACCACTGATGGATTCCCATTTTCTGACTCACCAGTGAGGTCAGCGGCGTAATGCGTTCGGTGACCTCCTGATTCTGACAGAACAGGTGAATGGAGAGAGCCGCGTCGTGCCCGTGCGCGACTGCCGTGATGATATTGTCCGGCCCGAGAGCGGCATCTCCGCCAAAGAACACTTTTTCATGGGTCGACTGAAAGGTATTTTCATCAAGAACCGGGAGTTCCCAGCGGTCGAATTCAATGCCGATATCCCGTTCAATCCAGGGAAAACTGTTTTCCTGGCCGATGGCGCAAATCACATCATCGCAGGGAATAATCACCGGGTCTTCGCCGGTCGGGACCAGCATGCGGCGGCCATTCTCATCGAGCTCCTTGCGCACCTTCTCGAATTCCATGCCGACCAGGCGACCTTTCTCGACAAGGTAACGCTTGGGGACGTGGAAATTAAGGATCGGGATGTCTTCGGCAATTGCGTCTTCAATTTCCCAGGGAGACGCCTTCATTTCATCGAAGCCGCTGCGTACAGCAACAGTGACTGTCTCTCCCCCCAGTCGCTTGGAGGTTCTGCAGCAGTCCATAGCGGTATTGCCGCCTCCCAACACAATGACGCGCTTGCCAATAGTCTGGATATGCTCGAATGCCACGTTCGCCAGCCATTCTATCCCCGTGTGAATTCTGTCCTGCACCTCAGAATAGCCGGGGAGATCAAGATGTTTACCAAGAGGAGCCCCGGTCCCAACAAAGACCGCATCGTAGGTTTCGTTGAGCAGGCTTTTCATGCTGGTGATTTCCTCACCAAAGCGCGAATTGACACCCATGTCGAGGATGTAATTGAGTTCTTCTTCGAGCACCTCTATCGGCAATCTGAAGCGGGGGATTTGTGTGCGCATTGCGCCACCACTCACTGCATCGCGCTCAAATAGGGTGATTTCATAGCCCAGGGGAAGGAGGTCGCGGGCGACAGTCAAAGAAGCCGGACCGGCCCCGATCAAGGCTATATGCTTTCCATTCTTCTCGGCAGGGACAACAGGCAATCGGTCCTTGATGTCTTCTTTAAAATCTGCGGCAACCCGCTTCAAGCGGCAGATGGCCACTGGCTGCTCTTCAACCCGGCCCCGTCGGCAGGCGGGTTCACAAGGTCTGTCGCAGGTACGCCCGAGTATTCCGGGGAAAACATTGCTGTGCCAATTCACCATATACGCATCGGTATAGCGCTTTTCGGCGATCAGTCTAATGTATTCCGGAACGGGGGTATGAGCGGGGCAAGCCCACTGGCAATCCACTACTTTGTGGAAATATTCAGGATTGGTGATATCCGTAGGCTTCATGGATGGCCTTTGTTGTTATTCTGTTTTTGGTATTTTTAGTGCCTTTTGCAGGGCTGTAAAGCCTGGCTTCCCTTGGGCTCTCTACGGAGTGCTATTGCCCGAGAGATTTTTGACCAGTAGTGATCCAGGCTTCACCCAAGTATAGGCAAATCGAGCGTTTTTGACAGCCGTTATTCGCATGAGCCATCTCGGTGTCCAAGTGGCCTGATTATTACGCTTCAACGACAATTCGTGCCTTTGAAATCCTCGGCAGGCTTTCAAGTTCTTGGCTCAGCCGCGCTGACAGCGCCGGCGACAGGCTTGTCTTTCCGAAAGCTATCTCAATGTCGACTCCGCTTTCTGAATAGTGCAGCAGAAGGCGTTCGACTGGCTCCGTTATGCGCAGTGTTGCCAGCACGGTCTGGACGTCTGTTGCAATGCTAGCGCGAGATGGCAATCCCCCGAGTCCGCACTGCTGCGTACTCGATTCGGGTCCGACCGAAACGTGGATCATCACATTGCCAAGGTCACTGAAAGTGGCCAACAAACGGCGTTGCACCCCGGTTGAGAGATACAGACCTTCAGAAACGGTGATTGCCGGGCTGACTTTCACTTCAGCCTCCAGCAGAACTTTGCCTCCTGAGCTCCGGCTTCTCTGCCATGTAACAGAATGGATGCCATCAACCTCCAGAATACACTGCTCGATTTGTTCCTGGCGCGCGGCGGGCACTGCGGTGTCCACCAGCTCTTTCAGGCTGTCAGAACAGAGCTCCCAGCCGATTTTGGCGATAATGAGCGCAACGAACATGGCAGCAGTCGCGTCCATCCATAAATAGCCCTGTTGCGCTCCGAAGAGACCGGCTAAAACGGCTATGGAAGAGAGCGCGTCGCTCCGACTGTGCCACGCATTGGCGCGAAGCAAATTGGAGTTGAGGCGGTTGGCAACTCGCAAGGTGTAGCGAAATATCCATTCTTTGCCAGCTATTGAAATGGCGGCGATAAGCATGCCGGCAGCTGCAGGGGTGGATAGCGCTGATGGGTTCAGCAGGCGTTGATAGCTGCTATAGAGCAGTAAAGTCGCTGTGCAGCAGAAGACGACACCCAAGACGATTGTGCCGAGGGTCTCAAAACGTCCATGTCCGTAAGGATGATTTGTGTCTGGCGGCTGGTGCGAGATTCTTGCCACCAGAAGAACAAACAGATCGGTCGCGGCGTCCGACAGCGAATGAATACCGTCAGTGATCAGCGCGAAAGACTGGGTCAGTACTCCTCCGCCAATTTTGAGAGCGCTCAGAACCAGGTCTAAAACCATGCCTGTGACGGTGACCGATATGGCTTGGGAGTGTTCTTCAGGGCGGTACATCTCTCACGTTACCGATGTGCGAGTGGGCGGTGCGACCCGGGCATAAAAAAAGCCCAGCAACGCAGGCTGCCGGGCTCAAATGACTATCAAGGGAGAGATAAATGAGACGAAACCCACATTTTGCGTACCATCTACCTACACTTCTTAAGACAGGCATCATCTCAGTAAGTTCCGAGCCTGTGGAAATTATTTTCCTGAATTCCACAAAATGGATTAATAAATCGACCTAGTTACCAGATTATTATCATAATTTTATAATTTTCAATCCTTCAATTCTTGATCCCTCGAGTGCTTCCTGGCTACTGACAATGCCTATTGACGCCCGTTCCGGGTCGAAATAGGTTTGTGCAACCCGGCGCAAGTCTTCTATCGTGGTGGCGAGAACTCTTTCACGGAAAGTGGTGCGATCCTGCAGACTCCGTCCGAACAGGTGATTGTAAAAAGCCTGTTTGGCTTCGCCTGCCGGAGAAGAAGTTTTATCCATAGCGGCGATCACCCCCAGTATGGCCTCTTCGATTTGATTTTCTGAGTGCTTCTCGTCAAGCAGCCAGCCGATCGCCCGGTCAAAATCCAGAAGAGTTTCTGACAATCGCGGGTCCCGGTATGAGAAGAAACGGAAGCTGGCCGAGTTCGCGTCTTGACTGGCTCCACCGCCATACGCACCCCCTTTCTCCCGGATAGCGGTGTGCAGGAACCCATTTCGCAGGAAGCCTGCGAGAACTTGTAACACGGCATGATCGGGGTGGTTTGCGCACACGGTCGGATAGGCCTTGGCGCAGAAACTGACCTGCGTTGCGGTACTCCAGGCTTCAATCAGCTGTGCTCTGACTGGCTGCAAAGAAAGCTGATTCTGAGGCTGACCGTTGAGATTGGCGTCCCATTGGGCGTCAAGATCCGCAATCAGAGCGTTTTTTCGATGCGCTTCACCGATCAATAAAAAGTGCTTGGGGCCTGTTAGCAGAGTTTCATGAAGCTCCTGTATCCGAGAAATCAATTGGTCGCGCTCATTGCTACCGCTCAGAGCTTCCCGGTGCCTCTGCAGGCGGTGAATCCCTTCCAGTCCCCCAAACTGGTGGTTGAGCAGTGCTACGGGGCTCATCTGGCTGCAAGCGAGGCTCATCGCGAGACTGTGCCCTTGGCCTGTAATACTGGCTTCTTTTCGGGCGCAGATCTGCTCAATCAAATCGGCCAATCGTTGTGTCTCGTCGAATCGCGTCTCGGACAATGTGGCCTTTAACAGTGCTGACATCTCGCGATGGTTCGACGCAAGGGCCTTCGATGAGAAAGTCAGGTAGCCGCTTGCTGACTGTTCGTCGTCCCCGGTACTGCGAATACTGCTAAAGCAGTTGACCCCTCCGCTGATTCGGGACTGCCAGGTCTGAACCTCGGCGTAGCTTTTGTCCGCAATGCCGAACTCTGTCAGACAGCTGGTATACAAAGGCAGTATCTCAAGCTGTTCAGGGCTCAGTTGCGGCAGTGGCAGCACGATCTGCTGATAGGCCAGGCCGTTGGTTCCTTGCCCGTAGAATGCCACTGAGGCCTGTGAGCCTGGCAGTGTTTCGTCAATGCGCGCCGGCTCGACAATTTTTGGTGGAACGTCCTCAAGACCGACCTTGGGTAACAGATCCGGGTCGTCAGCCTGCGACTGCCGTCTGGCCAGTGCCAGCGCCTGTTCGATGATGCGCTCTTTTTCACCAGAGTCCAGACTTGCCTTGATGGTGGCAAGTTTCTCTTCTTCTGCTTTTTGCTTTTCCCCGGCTAAGGTCAGACTGGGTTTCAGGGTCAGCGTCAGACGATGCGGATTATCCAGCAGCAGACGCTTAATAAGTCCCGGGATATAGCCCCTGTCCGAGACTCGCTCGCGCAGAAGCGCCAGCACAGGCTCAAGGTCCAACAGCTGAATCGGGTCTCCTCGATGCAGCGCTGTGGAGAGGCCGGCCAGAATCAGCTGGAGGCCGAATGGATAACTGTCACCGGAAATCTCTCGCTGATTGAGTTCAAGCTGGTGCAGCGCTGCCTCAACGTGCTGTTGGTCAACACCGTTGTCACAAACTGAATGAAGGCAAGAAAGGATGAGTTGCTCAATGGCTTCCGCGGACTCCTCGCCACAGCCTTCAAGACCCGCCATAAAGGTCATTTCTTTGTTGGAATCCTCCAGTCCGCACATGGGGGAAGGGGATTGGCCGAGCTTGCTGGTTTCAAGTAGGTTCAGCAATGGCGAAGCACTGTTTTCCATCAGTATGCTGGTCAACAGCTGGGCTTCGAACAGTTCCACGATGTCAGTGCTCTTGCCAAGCAGCCATCCCAGTACGACATGGGTTTTGTGATCAGTCGATTCGGCGACTGCATAGTGTTCTGTAACCTCGATCGGCGCCGCATATCGCTTTTCGTCGTCTACCCTGATGCTTATGTCGAGCCGCTCAAATCTGGAAAGCGCGAGCGAGTCAAACGCGTCATGATGGTCAGCGGCCGGTATATCACCAAAGGTCATGAAGACCGCATTGCTGGGATGGTAATGACTTTGGTAAAACTCAAGCAGTTGCTGGTAGCTCAGATCAGGTATGTCGCTCGGTTCGCCCCCGCTGTTGTAGTGATAGGTCGTGGTAGGGAACAGATGTTTGGTCATCATTTGCCAGAGAATGCTGTTCGGTGAACTCATTGCCCCTTTCATTTCATTGTAAACGACGCCTTTGTACAGTAAGTCGCTGTCGCTGTTGTCAGGCTCGGCAAATTCGAGGCGATGGCCCTCCTGAGCAAAGTCCAGTTCATGCAGACGGGAGAAAAAGGCAGCATCAAGATAGACTTGCAAAAGGTTGTTGAAGTCTTTCCGATTCTTGCTGGCGAAAGGATAGGCCGTCCAGTCGCTGCTGGTGAAGGCATTCATGAATGTGTTGAGCGAGCGTCGGATCATCATGAAAAAAGGATCCCGGACCGGATATTTCTCGCTGCCGCAAAGTGCGGTGTGCTCAAGGATATGTGCAACGCCGGTTGAGTCCATCGGTACGGTTCGGAATGCGACCAGAAACACGTTTTCAGGATTGTCACTGTCGAGGTGATAGTGCATCGCGCCGGTTGCCCGGTGTTCATATTCCTCCATGGTGAGATTCAACGAGGCAATGGTTTTGCGTCGATGGCAGGTGAAGGCGGGATGGCCATCAATCGTGGGCTGCGCGGTGCCCGCTGGATCTGGGGCGTTGACGGATTCGCTCATATTTATGCAGGTTCCTCGGTTCTTCTGCGTCAGGGAAATCGCAATGCTCATTATGAGCGTGTCGATTTTTGAGAACTACGGCGGTGAAAAGCTGGCTAGATCAGGGCGGGATGGACTCCAGTGTCAGAGCGCCAAGTTTACCGGACCGGAAGTCGTTTAGTAATGCCTGGGCAACTTTATCACCGTCGATGAGTCCTCCTTTTGTCAGGCTACCTGTGGTATGGGCTATAGCGGCAACTAACTGCTCGGTTTGTTCCGGCAGAACGTCAAGCCCGTAGCGCGCTTTGAGCAGGGCCGGAGCGACCTGTGCAAGGGTTTCCGCAGCCATCCAGCCAATTTCCTCAACGTCCAGCGCCGTGTGGCGGATACTGCCGATCATTGCCAGCCAGAGCGCTCCCTGCTGGTCTTCGAGCTTGGGCCACAGCATTCCGGGCGTGTCAATCAGTGTCCACTCTTCGTTGAGTTTGATGCGCTGCTGCCCCTTGGTAACTGCCGGCTCGTTGCCTGTTCTGGCCAGTTTGCGCCCGGCAATAGCGTTCAGAATCGTTGACTTGCCGACATTGGGCACGCCAAAAATCACGGCTTGCCTGCGCTTGGCAGTCGCCGGGCGGGTATTGTCAGTCAGGGCTGCCAGTGCCGCGAGAATCGCCTTGGAAATGGATTGCTTGTCCTGGCTCAGTGTAAGGCTTCTCGTGCTGTCGGACGCATTGAAATAGGCTTGCCAGGTGCTTGTGGCCCCGGTCTCGGCAAGATCGCATTTGTTGAGCAGTTTCAACGTCGGTTTTCCTTTAAAGATCTCTTTCAGTAAAGGATTTGAACTGGCTGCCGGTATGCGGGCGTCGAGGACCTCTACGACGGCATCGGTGGTCGAGGCTAACTTTCGGAGCTCTTTCCCGGCTTTGTGCATGTGGCCGGGGTACCAGGTTATTGTCATACAAGCGTTATCGGCCGTTCGAGCTTGCCGTATAATGGCGGAAGGCTGTCCGTATCTGTGCCGGACAGCGCGCTGATAAATGAAGAGTGGAGTATGGATATTCAAGCATCTATCGAGCGGAAATTGAACCTGGAATTTCGCCCGACATACCAACTGATTGAAAATGAAAGTCACCGGCATGGCGGCGGGGCAGGGGATTCGCATTTTAAGCTGACCGTTGTGTCCGAGAACTTTGCCGGCCTGAATCGCGTGAAGCGGCATCAGAGCGTCTATGCGCTACTGGCCGACGAGATGGCCGGACCAGTCCATGCCCTGGCACTGCATTTGTACTCGCCTGCGGAGTGGGTCGAACGGGCGAATACTCGCCCTGACTCTCCGGACTGCCGTGGAGGCAGCCGAGTTGTTTAGCGGATTGATACTGACGCTTCTCACTGACCGAGGTGGCATCAGGGTTTGACGGTCGCAGTTCAAGATCGCGGTTCTGATCTGCGGACATCCGGATTGCGTTTACGGTGAAAAGGCGAATTTTGAACGCCGCGCATGAGACGCCGGTCACAGTTCGATGTTCCTGATTTGCGTTAGAGTCACTGACAGGTAAGTGCGAAGCTTGGAACGCAGTACCGTGGAGCACTGTTTCGTGGGAAGAGAAATGGCAAAATCATCAGAAATGCACGAGCCCTTGCTCCGCCGGAGGGTTGCCTGAATGGCGGGTAAGATGCTGCCGGGTTCAGTGCTCTATCCGGGGCTGCTCGCCCTGGCGCTGATTATATTTGGATGGCAACTCTCCCCCGTTGAAGGCTTGCCTGAATCGATTCCGGAGCCTGTTGTCTCAGAACAGGCGCCAATCTCGGTCTTTCCTGATTTTGCTGCGGTAGTTGAAGTTGACGAGAGAAAACAACAGTTCTTTCAGTTTTTGAAGGACTATATCGATGCGGCCAACGCGGAGGTATTGGAAACGCGGCAGCAACTTAAGCGGTATGATGAGATCGCAGCAACCGGGAGTCGGTTCTCACCAACGGAACGGGCGTGGATTTTAGCGTTGGCTGATGAATACGATGTTGATACCGGTGAGCTTTTCGAGCGGGAAATTACCGCAGAACTGATGAGGCGCGTTGACGAGGTGCCCCTTGCGATGGCCCTGGCCCAGGCCGCGAACGAATCTGCTTGGGGTACATCGCGGTTCGCTCTCGAGGGTAATAACATTTTCGGGCAATGGTGTTTCGAATCGGGCTGTGGTCTGGTTCCCCTGCAGCGACAGGGGAACGCCTCTTATGAAGTAAGGAAATTCGAGTCTATCGGCGAGTCGGTCAGGGCCTACATTAAAAATATCAATTCGCAATATTCATATGAAGAGCTCAGGGAACGCAGGGCTCGCATGCGCAGGCGGAATGAGCCGCTTAACGCGTTCGATCTGGCGGCCGGGTTGGCGGCCTACTCTGAGAGGGGCGAAAATTATGTGGATGAAGTGCAGAATCTGATCCTACAGAACGAGCTTGACCGGCTCTGACTGACTCACACCGGGCTACCGGGGGTTTATCCAGGGAACGGAATACCAGAAGTATCTGCCGTTCTCCGTCGAGGGAGCGGTACATATATAACGCCATCGTCGATCACTGTGTGCATCAGCGGCCTGTATCCGCAACAAACCCGTTTCTCGGTTTTCCCACGTCAGCGTCATTGCCTCCCCGTTATCATAACAGCCTAGCTGTGATGGGCTGATCCCATTCAGGTTAAACCTGAGCAGGGCTTCGGGCCTCTCCAGTTCGGTCACGGGTGAGTCAGGTTCGAGTAATTCAACGTCAAAAGCGAGTGTACTGAACTTGACCCGCGCCGTTTCGAGTCGTGCGTAAATACCGGCCAGGGGGTAGCGCGGCAGAGCGTGGAAGTCTGAGCTGTAGCCGACTGCTCCGGAATTCTGTGCGAATCCGACATAACCTTCCTCCGCAAGCATTGCCTTGATCTGCGCATTGAATTCTCCGTAGGGATAGGCAAGAAAACGGTGGCTTTGCCCTGTTTCCTTCAGGATAGTGGCTTCAGCCTCAAGCAGTTCAGCGCGTTGCCGCGCCAACCAGTTGGCATCTGTCTCCTCGGCGTTGCGACTCAGCATATAGGGATGGCTGACCATATGATTGGCAATCAGCGCCCCCGCTTCGGAGAGCGCCCTTATTTGCTCCCAGGTCATGTAATTTTTCTGGCGATTATTTATGGGCTCCGTGCTCACAAACAGTGCAAACGGCATGCCATATTCCTGTAGAAGCGGGAAAGCGGTCTCATAGATTGACGAATACCCGTCGTCAAATGTGATGGCGACAGCACGATCTGGCAGGGGCGTCCTGCTGCGCAGGCTCTGGACCAGTTCGTCGAGCGGCAGAACAGAAAAGTTGTTGTCTCTGAGATAATCAAGATGGGCTCGAAAATCTTCGGGCGAAATGCTGGTGGACTGAGGCGTTCCGGTGGCGACATGATGATAGAGCAGCACGACGCCACTCTCGGCAGCCACGACGATTCCAGACGCAGACAAAAGCAGACACACTATGTAGTGACGAAAAGCTTGTCGGATCGCAGGCACCATTGCGCAATAATACCCCATCAACGGCTTTGAATGGCACACACGCAGAATGTCATCAAAGAAACGCATCAGCTGCCGGGGCTCGATTTGTCTCTGTTGTGTGCAAAGGCTAGAAGGTATAATCGCCGCCCGATAGCAGGCACGACTCACGTCGGAAAGCAGAGGAAAACTTATGATATTTCAGGGCAGCGCACTCAGCGTTGAATTATTGCCTTCAGGCGTAGCCAAGTTGCAGTTTGATCTGAACGAGTCTTCAGTGAACAAATTCAACCGGCATACGCTTGAAGAGCTGCGCAATGCGGTCGATTTGCTGGCGAAATCCGATGTTAAGGGGCTTGTCTTTACCAGCGCTAAGAGCGGATTTATCGTGGGAGCTGACATCACAGAGTTCACCGGCATTTTTGGTGGCAGCGAAGAAAGCATTGTGGCCTGGCTGGTGGAGGCCAATGAAGTCTTCAACGCAATAGAGGATCTCCCCTTTCCGACCGTCTGTGCGATCAATGGTGTCGCCCTCGGCGGCGGGTTCGAGCTGGCAATTGCAGCCGATTATCGCGTGGCATCCACGGAAGCGGTTGTGGGATTCCCTGAGGTTAAACTCGGCATTATTCCGGGTTTTGGTGGTACGGTCCGTCTGCCCAGACTGATCGGGGCGGACAATGCGAATGTCTGGATCAGCAGTGGAGCCCATATCAAAGCTGACCAGGCCTTCAAAGAAGGCGCTCTGGACGCCATTGTGGAGCGCGACAGCTTGGAGGCTGCTGCCGAAGATCTTGTGCTGCAGTGCGTGGCGGGCAAACTGAACTTTCACGGGCCTCGCAAGGCTAAGCGCTCTCCGCTCAGTTTGGGCCCGATTGAGCTGAATGTCGCCTTTGAAACGGCCAAGGGAATGGTCATGGCACAGGCAGGGCGAAATTATCCGGCACCGGTTGCGGCAGTCACTGTTATGCAGGACGCAGCCGGCATGAACCGGTCTGATGCTTTGCAGATGGAACACAAGGCTTTTGCCCGTCTGGCAGTTGGCGATGTCGCGGCCAATCTTGTGCAAATGTTTCTGAATGACCAGCTGCTTGCCGGCATGGCCAAGAAAGCGGCAAGGCTTGCCAAGAAAGAGGTAAAGTCAGCTGCGGTGCTGGGGGCGGGTATTATGGGAGGTGGCATCGCTTACCAGTCCGCTTCCAAAGGCGTTCCGATCCTGATGAAGGATGTTCGTCAGGAAGGGATCGATCTTGGGATGTCAGAAGCCCGCAAACTGCTCAACAAAAAAGTCAGTCGGGGCAGCTTGTCCACTGACGGCATGATAGAGACTCTGTCCAACATTACCCCGACCCTGGACTACAGTGGTGTTGACTCGGTTGATTTTGTGATCGAGGCAGTGGTCGAAAACCCCGACGTCAAAAAGTCGGTACTCCAGGAGCTGGAGCAACTGGTGCGGGCTGACACCATCATAGCGACCAATACCTCTACGATTTCAGTGGATGACCTGTCGGGTGTTCTGGCGCGTCCGGAAAACTTTTGCGGGATGCACTTTTTCAATCCAGTCCCGGTGATGCCTCTGGTTGAGGTGATTCGCGGCGAGGCCAGCAGTGAACAAACGATTGCGACGACGGTAGCTTATGCAAAGAAGCTGGGCAAAACCCCGATAGTTGTCAATAACTGTCCCGGTTTCCTGGTGAATCGCGTGTTGTTTCCCTATTTTGGCGCGTTCGCGCAATTAATCCATGATGGGGCTGATTTCCGCCAGATCGACAAAGCCATGGAGCGCTTTGGCTGGCCCATGGGACCTGCCTATCTGATGGATGTCGTGGGGATTGATACCGGGGTCCACGCCCAGGGAGTGATGGCTGCAGGGTTTGAGCGAATGCGGCAAAGCTTCCCCAGTATTGTTGAAAAGCTGTTCGAGGCCGGGGACCTGGGTCAGAAGACCGGTCAGGGTTTTTACCGGTACGAAGCGGATAAAAAAGGTAAGCCCAGAAAGCTTCCAAACCCCGATATCGATAGGCACATCGCTGAAGTACAGCCGGAATCCCGACCCTTTACTGATGAGCAGATCGTCAATCGCATGATGGTGGCCATGTGCCTCGAAACTGTCCGCTGCCTAGAAGACAGGATTGTCGAGACAGCAGTTGAGGCGGATATGGGGCTTGCCCTCGGAATTGGCTTTCCACCCTTCAGAGGAGGGGCGCTTCGTTACATAGACAGCATCGGGGTTGGTGAGTTTGTGGATCTTTGCGACAGTTTTCAGGATTCAGGTGCGCTGTATCAGCCCACTGCGCAACTGAGAGAGCTGGCCAAGTCGGGCGGCGCTTTTTATCAGTAAGGCAAGGAGTTAATTATGAATTTGCACGCCAGAGATGCGGTCATTGTCGATGGGATACGTACGCCGATGGCTCGTTCAAAAGGAGGTGCATTTCGGCATGTCCGTGCTGAAGAGCTCTCAGCTATTCTGATTAACTCGCTGTTTGAGCGAAATCCGGGGCTGAATCCTGCAGAAGTCGAAGATGTTGTCTGGGGGTGTGTCAATCAGACTCTGGAGCAGGGCTGGAACATTGCCCGTAATGCGGCATTGATGTCAGTGCTGCCTCACTCGACCTGTGCTCAGACGGTAAATCGTTTATGTGGTTCATCGATGTCCGCACTTCACACTGCGGCCACAGCCATTCAGTCAGACAACGGCGATCAGTTCATCGTGGGTGGTGTTGAGCATATGGGGCACGTTGGTATGACCTACGGGATTGACCCGAACCCGAAGGCATCCAAACACATTGCCAAAGCAGCATGGATGATGGGGGTGACTGCGGAAGTGCTTTCTAAAATGCACGGTATTAGTCGTGAACAACAAGATGCTTTTGCCGTCCGTTCTCATAGCCTTGCTGAACGGGCGAGGGTCAACGGAGGATTTGACAATGAAATAGTGGCCGTTGAAGGTCACAATTCCGACGGTTTCAAAGTGCTGATTGAGCAAGATGAAACCATCCGTCCGGACACAAATCTAGAAGGTCTGGCGCAGCTGAGGCCCGTTTTCGATCCGGTCAATGGCACGGTGACAGCGGGCACCTCTTCCCAAATTTCCGATGGTGCTTCTGCGATGCTGCTGATGTCTGCGGAAAAGGCCCGTTCAATGAATGTCAAGATACGCGCACGGGTTCGGTCAATGGCCTATGCCGGAGTGGATCCGTCAATTATGGGCTACGGGCCTGTACCTGCTTCGCAGAAGGCACTGAAGAAAGCCGGTTTGGATATCGGCGATATCGAGTGTGTTGAACTCAACGAAGCTTTCGCTGCACAGTCATTGCCTGTAATGAAAGATCTGAATCTCTTGGATGTGGCGGAAGAGAAAGTGAACCTTAAAGGCGGGGCGATTGCCCTTGGCCACCCCTTGGGGTGCTCGGGAACGCGTATCACCACGACGCTTCTCAATAATATGGAAGAAAAGGATGCGACCCTGGGGCTCGCGACTATGTGCATCGGGTTGGGGCAGGGAATTGCGACTGTGCTGGAACGGGTGTAGAGGATACTTGTGTCTTGAGTACCGCCGACAAGAATCATTTCATGCTCAATCGCAGCCGCAAGAATTTGCGGCGCGATGTCGGTCGAGCTATCGCTGACTTTGACATGATAGCGGACGGTGATCTGGTCATGGTATGCCTGTCCGGTGGTAAAGACTCCTACACCCTGCTGGACATCTTATCGAGTCTGCAGCGCCATGCCCCTATTAATTTCGAGTTGCATGCCGTAAACCTCGACCAGAAGCAGCCGGGGTTCCCAGAGCATGTACTCCCTGAGTATCTTGAAAACCTTGGGGTGAGTTACAAAATACTGGAACAAGACACCTACTCGATTGTCACCGACAAAGTGCCCGAGGGAAAAACTTTTTGCGGGCTTTGTTCACGCTTGCGACGGGGTATCCTCTATAACTATGCCGAATCAATTGGTGCAAACAAGATTGCACTGGGTCATCACCGTGATGATATTGTGGAAACCCTGTTTCTCAACATGTTTTATGGCGGCAAGCTAAAAGCGATGCCGCCCAAACTGCTCAGCGATGACAGACGCAATATAGTGATCAGACCGCTGGCATACTGTAAAGAAGCGGAAATCAGTCGCTATGCCGAGTTGGCAGGATTTCCGATTATTCCCTGCAATTTGTGCGGTTCGCAGGACAATCTTCAGCGCCAGGCCATTAAAAACATGCTGCAGGGCTGGCAGCGAGAGCATCCTGGCCGGGTCGAAACGATATTCCGAGCAATCTGTAATGTGTCACCCAGTCAGCTTGCGGACTCAGAGCTGTTTGATTTTTCAGGCCTTGAAGACGTACGCTCGGCAAAAGCGACAAATCTAAATCTGTTTGAAGTCAACTGAACGCGTTGTCGGATTCCTCGCCGAGAAACTGGTCGTGCTTTTTTAGAATGTATGGTCTCTGCGAACATGGAAATTCCCCATTCTCAGCTGTCCGATGAAGCGCTTCGGGCCATCATCGAAGAGTTCATCTCGCGAGAAGGTTCCGAGTACGGACTGATAGAGTACTCCTTTGAAGAGAAAGTCAGCCACGTGATAAAACAGCTTGAGCGCGGTGAGGTGGTCGTGACCTTTGACGCGGTATCCGAGACGTGTAACCTGATGCCGAGTCGTTAGGGTTCTATGAGCGTCAGTTACACTACGCGATGAACCGCGCGTCGGCGCGCTTGGGCGCTGCTACATGGAGAACAGATGAACGACGGACAGAATGAATTTGGCAGCACACAGAAGCAAGCAGACGACATTGCAGTGCTCGATGCGAAAGGTCTGTATTGCCCGGAACCGGTCATGCTACTCCATAACAAAGTCAGGGACCTGCCTGGCGGAAGCCTGCTCAGGGTGATCGCAACTGACCCCTCCACAGAGAGAGACATCCCTAAGTTTTGCGTCTTTCTTGGGCATGAACTGATTGAAGCGACCCGGGATGAGACTCTGTTTACCTATGTCATCAAGAAGAAGGCAGACGGGTAATCAATGGGTGATGTCCATAAAGCGCATCCGCTGTTTTTGATTGATGCCTCCATCTATATATTCCAGTCTCATTTTTCTGCTTATGTGCAGTGCACCAGCCGCAAAGATCAGGATCTCAGTGCGCTATACGGGTTTATTCAATTCTTGTTGCAGTTTCTGCGTCGCGCTCAACCCGTTGTGGCGGCGATCGCGCATGATGAAAGTCTGTTCTGCGGATTTCGTCACGCTTTGTGCAGTGATTACAAGTCTAATCGCGAGTTACCGGACGATAATCTGAGTATGCAGCTTGAGGCCTGCCACTTGATTGGTGAAATTTTTGGCTTTGCTTCCTACCGGAGTCGGGTGTACGAAGCGGACGATATTATCGGCACGATAGCGAGTCAGATTCGAAACACAAGTTCAGCGAACGACCCGAATGAGCCGCGACAGATCCAAATTGTTTCCAGAGACAAGGACCTGGCGCAGTTGCTTGTGACTGACGGAGACTGTCTTTGGGATTTCAGTGCGAACAAACGGCGTTTCCGGGTACATATTGAGGAAGAGTTCGGCGTTTCGGCGGAACAGCTTCCAGATTTTCTGGGCTTGGCCGGTGATGCTGCCGATTGTATCTCAGGTGTTCCCGGGATCGGCGCGGTCAAGGCGGGTCAGCTGCTGCGGAAGTTCGGTACGCTTGATGAGATCTACCGCAATCTTGATGCGGTCGCGCAGATGAAGATCAGAGGGGCGGAGCGACTGGCGACTGTGCTTGAAGAAAACCGGGACACCGCTGAGCTCAGCCGGAAGCTGGCGACAATTGTTTGCGAGGTTGATGACACAGATGAGTATTTTGGGAAAGTATCGCTGTCAGATCTCTTCGTACACACACCCGATCTGGATGAGCTGCGAAGCTTTCTGGTTGATTACTCTTTTGGTCCCCGAGAAAGCAGTGAAATTGTAAAACAGGCGGCTCAACTCATTAAAGACTCCTCAGGGCAAGCGGTTTAATATGGCGCTCTAGGCTACCGTCAGCTCGTCAATCAGAATTTTGCTCATGCGAATTATCGCCGACAGAAACATCCCACTTTTGCCAAGCCTCCTAGCAGAGCAGGAATTGGTGCAGGTAGACGCACGGGAAATAAGCGCGGATTCGCTCACTCAGGCAGATGCTCTGGTCGTTCGATCGGTGACTCAGGTCGACAGCCGGCTTCTGACAGGTTCGTCCGTTCGATTTGTCGCAACCGCGACGTCCGGAGTCGACCACGTCGATTTACCGTGGCTTGCCAATTCCGGCATCGCGTTTTCCTCAGCGGCGGGTGCTAATGCGACAGCTGTGGCTGATTACGTGATGGCTGCGTTCAGCTGGTATTTGCTGCGCACCGGTAAACGCCCTGAACAGCTCCGCTGTGGCATCGTCGGGATCGGCCATGTCGGTACTGAAGTGCTGAGGCGGTTTCGTGCCCTGGGTTGTGTGACTCTTGCCTGTGATCCGCCAAGACAGGAAAGCGGTGATCCGCTGGCATCTGATTTTGAAGATCTGTCCGCATTGCGTGCCTGCGATGTGGTGTCTGTTCATGTGCCGCTGAATTCATCGGGGCGTCATGCGACGGTGGGGCTAATAGATGGAGCATTTCTCAGGGCCCTGCCGCGCGGTGCGCTTCTGATCAATACCTCAAGAGGCGGGGTGCTCAATGAAAGGGACGCGAGCCGTATCCTTACTGCGCGCAAGGATATCCGTCTGGTTCTTGACGTCTTTGCCGGAGAGCCCAGTGCGGACCCCTCTTTAGTAAGCGTCACCGATCTGATTACCCCTCATATAGCGGGCTACAGCCGGCTGGCCAAACACCTCGCTGCGAGACAAGTAGCGAAAGCACTGATGAGGTTCTTTGAGCTCGCCGTCCCGCCATCTAATGAAAGCGCTGATTCTACTGAACAGATGCGGCTTGAGCTTGTTACCGGTCAGCCGGAAGAAGTCTGGCAGGTTGCACTTCAGTGTTTTGATCTGACAGCCATCAGCGATACCTTCAAGAGGAGTATTACACGAGGGCACAGCGAGGAGGTTTTTGATTCTCTGCGCAAGCAATGCTCGGAACGGCCAGAATATTCAGAATGCTCAGCCGGTGGTCAAATGACGGCTCCGGCGTCTGATTATTTGGCTGGAATAGGCTTTGCTGTGGATCGAGAATCAGGCAGATCTGAATCCGGTAGGCGCTCCTAAAAAGCCCTAAATTCGATACTGATCCAAAACGTTGGCAAGCTTCTGCAGCGCATTTTCCAGCTCATCAAGGCGAGGTAAGAACACAATCCTCAGATGATGTGTATCCTTGATATTAAACGCACTGCCCTGCACCAGAAGAACCTTTTCCTGTTCAAGGATGTCGAGTACCAGCTTCACATCATCGGCAACGTCAAAGTGCGCAGGATCGAGGCGTGGAAAGAGATAGATCGCCCCCTTGGGCATGACGCAGTCAACACCGGGAATGGAGGTCAGCAGGCGATGGGCCGCATTCCTCTGTTCCAGTAACCGCCCGCCGGGAAGAAGGAGTTCATTGATGCTCTGGTAGCCGCCCAGGGCAGTTTGTATTGCAAACTGGGCGGGGACATTGGCGCACAGTCTCATATTGCTCAGAATTTCCAGGCCAAGAATGTAATCCCGGGCCACGTGCTTTGCCCCGCTGATCACCATCCAGCCGGAGCGGAAACCTGCCAACCGATACGCCTTCGATAATCCGCTGAAGCTGACGATGAGCAAATCATCACAAAGCGAGGCAACGGGGATATGGCAGGCATCGTCGTAGAGGATCTTGCTGTAAATCTCATCGGCAAAGATGATGAGTTGATGTTGGCGGGCCAATTCAATGAGCTCTGTCAGAATCTCTTTGCTGTAAACGGCGCCAGTCGGATTATTCGGGTTGATAATCACAAGTGCTTTGGTGTGTGGAGTAATTTTTGCCGCAATGTCCGCCACACTCGGATACCAGTCAGACTGTTCGTCACACAGGTAGTGAACCGGTGTGCCTCCGCTCAGACTGACTGCTGCAGTCCAGAGCGGGTAGTCAGGAGCCGGGATCAGAACCTGATCGCCATCATTCAGAAGTGCCTGCATTGCCATGGTGATCAGTTCACTTACCCCATTACCCAGGTAAATGTCATCAATTTCCACATTCGCAATGCCCAGCCGCTGACATTCCTGCATGACTGCCTTTCGAGCCGGGTAGAGACCCTTTGAGTCAGAATAACCTTGGGCGTCTGCTAAGTTGTGAATGACATCGTAAAGTATCTCGTCCGGTGCATTGAACCCGAAAGGCGCTGGGTTGCCGATATTCAGCTTCAGAATCTGCTGGCCTTCCTCTTCGAGACGAGCGGCCTGCTCCAGCACCGGGCCTCGGATGTCGTAACAAACATTATTGAGTTTGACTGACTGAGCAATGCTCGTGGCGTACAGAGACGCTGGTGGTTTCTTGGAATTCATGGTCAACCTTATGCGCGGCGACGCGGAATCGCACGCCGATATTTGGATGAGGCTCGGCTTTCGCTTAGACTTAGTATACCTCAGCTTGTCTGAAGTCGCTCTTTACGGTGTCAGCTAAAACTGAGGCGCCGGGCAGGCGGGACTGAAGACAACAGCAAACCAGTGAGTCGGAATTTGCAGCCATCGGCACCGAGCCTTGGAGAACAGTAAAAATGCACGATGAAACAGAAAAGGCCGGCAAACCCGGTCTCAGTAAAACGGAAGCTGACTGGCGGGAGGAGCTTGATCCGCATCAGTTTCATGTCCTCAGGGAAAAGGGAACTGAGCGGGCCTTTTCGGGAAAATACTGGGACCTCAAAGATGAGGGGAGTTATCTCTGTGCTGCCTGCGGAGAGACTCTGTTTCTGTCAGAGACCAAGTACGACTCCGGTTCAGGATGGCCGAGTTTCTATCAGCCGGCTGGTTCGGAGAGCGTCAGAGAGGTCGCGGATCATTCCCATGGCATGATTCGCACGGAAGTTATCTGCGGCAAGTGTGAGTCACATCTGGGGCATGTTTTTCCCGACGGACCTCCCGAGACTGGACTGCGCTACTGTATTAACTCTGCTTCGCTCGACTTCGACGGCAAAGCCGGCAAAGAGTGATGCGAACGATGTGCCGGAGGCGGATAAGGCAGGGCATCTCGCTTTGGCGATTCGGGCATAAAAATGTCATGACGCTTTCTGGCGTACTCTGACTCAGCCTTAACGCCTGAGGTGCGGGTTTTCTGTCATTAAAATTGATACCTGAAGCCAAGCTGATATCTGAATCGGGAGTAATCAAACAACTCAATATCGCTTTTGTTGTCGGTATATGATGCCTCTCCGGTGACGACAAGGTTTCTGGCTACCGTCCATAACCAGCCGGCCGTTACTGTTTCATTGTCGTCAGACCGGATGGTGTTGAAGAAAACGGGATGCTCGCTGTCATGTTCGACATCCTGAATGGAAGCACGGACGTAAGGCGTGTGCTGAGCACTGAGTCGGTAGAGCAGATTATATGCCAGCCCCGTGAACTTACGGCCATTATGTCTGCCGCCTCGCGGATTCTGTGGGTCTTCGTTTGCATGGTAGAGATTAACGGAGTGGGTAGCTTGACCTGCAATTGCGTTACGATTATCGCGCAGAATCGCAATTATCACGTGGTTGACTGCCCAATGTCTGAGCTTTGGCTATTCCGGACCGGCGTCGAGGCGCTGTTTCAGTTCAGACAAAAATTTGTTCAGATTGCTCTGCGCTTCAGATTGGTATCTGAAAGGACCGATTTTCTGACCTGTGTCGGTCTGGTAATACCAGAGATTGTCCTGACTGTAGATCTCTGTCTGCTGATCCTGGGTTCCTCCCTGGTTCATCTGCATCGATGTCAGCTTTTTCATGTCATTCTGCCCTGTAAGTGAGGATCCGGTCTTCGCGAAAGCCAGCGCTACAGGGTAAGGCAATGTCGCGAAGTGATTTGTGAGCGTGAGCCTATATTTCGAGACTCCGTTTTGACGATTTGTTTCCGATGATCAGGGAAGTCAAGACTTTTAACGACCATCGCGAGCAGTGATGCCAACCCGCAGTCTCGAGCGAGACGCTCCAGTCTATAGCTTCTCAAAGTTTGCCGGCCAGCGCCAGCATATCCTGTTGGGTGTTCAGATTGGTGAAATCAAACGCTGAGCTGCACGCTATGTCAACGACTACAGAGTCAAGTTCCGGCAACAGCGGTTTCGGGCCAAAAACGCCCGCACCGAGTGCCTTTTTGATTGTTGCGGCCGATGTGCAGTGCCATAACGAGAAGAGCGGCTGTAGCTGACCGGCCTGACAGGCAACGGCGACCTGCCTGCTCTGAATCGAAAGCGCATGTTTGAGTTGCGCAACCACGTTGTCCGGAAAAATGGGGACATCGACTGGGAAGCAGGCAAGCAGCGGCAAGGGCCTGTTCCTTGCCTGCTGGTCGACGACCCAGTCCATTGCGGTGGCAATGCCCAACAGCGGGCCGCTCTGTGAGTCGTCTCGGTCCGGAACGATGGGGAGTCCGAATTGCCGATAAAAAGCCGAAGAGGAGTTACTCGACAGGATCAGTTCGTCCACCTGATGTTCGGCGCGTCTTACTACGTGCTCAAGCAGACTCCTGCCAGCAAGTATTTGTTCGGGTTTACTCGCCCCCATTCGTCTTGAACGACCGCCAGCGAGAATGACCCCGACTGTTCGGGAGGTCGCACCTGGTATTTCCACGGAAAAGGTATTGCTCTTGTCGCGTTGCGGCATCTCAGTTCAGTCACTCAGTCTCCGAGCAGAAAGTGTAGTCTACTTGATATCGATTTCCTGATCTGTCGTCCGAACAGTGCCAGCACAGTCGGACTTTTCAATTCGCTCTGGCAGCCTGTTCAAACAGCAAGCCCGACAGGCGTTGCAGTCCCCAAATTGATGTGGGAAAATCGCGCTCTTTGCTCGCCTGGTGTATCACTGTAAGTTATTGAAATTATTCGAAAACAGAGTGCCTTATGCGCCCTGGTCGAATCTTTGCGGGCAATTGTAGGTAGCAGCACGGGCTCAAGGCAACCGGTCGCCGGCGTCGAGCGGCAGCGATGATGAATCGAACGAGGTTAAAACATGCAGGTTTCAGTAGAGACGACTGAAGGTCTAGAACGAAAGTTAACGATAGCGATACCAGGGGATCGTGTCGATACGGCAGTCAATGCCCGGCTTCAGGAAGCTGCGCAGACAATCCGCCTCAATGGGTTCCGCCAGGGCAAGGTGCCGCTTAAGGTGGTAAAAAATAAGTTCGGAAAAGGCGTGCGTCAGGAAGTGGTTGGAGAGCTAATGAACCAAACCTACTTTGAGGCCATCGCACAGGAAAGCCTGAAGCCGGCAGGGCAACCTCGCATCGAACCCACGAGCATGGATGAAGGGAAGGACGTTGAATTTGTCGCTGTTTTTGAGGTGTACCCCGAGATTGAATTGCCCGATTTCGCAGCCATCAAAGCAGAGCGCCTTGTTGCTGAGGTTTCAGACGACGATATCGACGAAATGATCGAAACTCTTCGCAAACAGCGTCAGACGTGGGTGCCTGTCGAGCGGGCCGCTGCCGACGGAGATATGGTCAACATCGACTATGTCGGCAAAAAAGAAGGTGAGGAGTTTCAGGGGGGTAAAGCGGCTGGGCAGAATCTGGTCCTGGGCTCCGAGCGAATGATCCCCGGCTTCGAGGATGGCGTAATCGGAAAGAGCGCGGGTGAGGACTTTACCCTGCAGCTTAAGTTTCCTGATGAATATCACAGTGAAGAACTGGCTGGGGCTGAAGTTGAGTTCGAACTCACGCTTAACACAGTGAGCGAGCAGAGCCTGCCCGAGGTTAACGAAGACTTTTTTAAGAGCTTCGGCGTGGAAGAGGGCGGCATGGAGGCATTTCGCGAGGAAGTCAGCAACAACATGCAGCGCGAAATGAAAACTGCTTCGCGCAACAAGCTCAAAACAACGCTGATGGATGCGTTGATTTCAGATTTGGAGGTCGCGATTCCGGCGGCTTTGATGAGTAACGAAATTCATCAGCTGAAGCATCAAACCGTGCAGCAGATGGGAGGGGGTCAGGGGTTTGATCCTCACAGTATGCCAGACGACCTTTTTCGGGAGCAGGCCAAACGCCGGGTCACTCTGGGGCTTATTTTGGGTGAGGTGATCTCGCAACAAAGCATTCAGGCTGACGCGGACAAAGTCAGGGATGCGGTAGAGGAGATAGCTGCCACATACGAGTCACCGGAGGAGGTTGTAAAGTGGTACTACAGCAACGAAGAGCAGCTGCAGGGAATCGAGTCATCAGTGATTGAAGATCAGGTCTTTGACTATATCATCGAGCAGGCGCAGGTGTCCGATAAAGAGGTGTCATACCAGGACGTTATAAAGCCCGAGTCACAGGGCGGCGAAGCGGAAGACACGGCTTAACCGTTGATCTCGTCACTTCACCGAATATTCAGGGCAGCCGTCCGGGATGACACCCGACAAAAACCCGGTGCGAAGCCCCTTTCATAAAACACACTTTTCAGAAGGAACAGTTGCCATGCCGAGTCGCTCAATGGATCCCGCAGCCGCACTGGTGCCCGTGGTGGTGGAGCAAACTGCTCGCGGCGAGCGCTCTTATGATATTTATTCGCGCCTGCTTAAAGATCGGGTGATCTTCATGACTGGGCCGGTTGAGGATCATATGGCCAACCTGATTGTTGCCCAGATGTTATTCCTGGAGTCCGAAAATCCTGACAAAGACATTCATCTGTACATTAATTCCCCTGGGGGGTCAGTGACAGCAGGTCTGTCTATCTATGACACCATGCAGTTCATCCGACCTGATGTGAGCACCATGTGCATCGGTCAAGCGGCCAGCATGGGTGCCATGCTGCTGGCTGGCGGCGCGGCAGGTAAGCGCCTTGCGCTGCCACACGCACGGATGATGATACATCAACCCAGCGGCGGTGCTCAGGGGCAGGCATCAGACATTGAAATACAAGCCAATGAAATCATAAAGATACGAAAGAAACTTAATGTTCTTTTGGCGGAGCATACTGGGCAAGATGAAGAACGGATTGCACGGGACACGGAGCGGGACAATTTCATGAGCGCGGGCGAAGCCCTCGAGTATGGCCTGATTGATAAAGTAATTGAGCGACGTGTAGATAAAGTAGATAAGGCGGAAAGCAAGGTATAGCGGTCAATTTTCGCTTGCAATCGCGCTCCAATGCCTTAGTTTAAGGCTCACAGAGGCAACCGACAGACGTAATGCTTTGCAGCGCGGTTAGTGTCTAAAAGTCCAGCAGTAACGATCCCTTTTGACCGGGACGTGTTTTGGGTAGTAATCATTTATGTCAGACGACAAATACAGCAAAGGCGAAGACAACGGTAAGCTGTTGTACTGCTCCTTCTGCGGCAAAAGTCAGCACGAAGTCCGAAAACTCATCGCAGGCCCTTCCGTATTCGTCTGCGACGAATGTGTTGACCTCTGCAACGACATCATCCGGGAAGAAATTCAGGAGAAAGACTCCGATTCAGGGGCGCGCAAGCTGCCGATCCCGGAAGAGATCAAGAGTACGTTGGACGAATATGTCATTGGTCAGGATAGCGCCAAGAAGGTGCTTGCGGTGGCGGTCTACAATCACTACAAGCGGCTGAATTACGATAAATCCAGTCAAGACGTGGAGCTCGGTAAGAGCAATATCCTGATGGTCGGCCCGACCGGGACCGGAAAAACCCTGCTGGCAGAGACCCTGGCCCGGCTGCTTGATGTTCCATTCACGATTGCAGATGCCACAACACTGACTGAAGCCGGCTACGTTGGCGAAGACGTTGAAAACATCATTCAGAAACTTCTGCAAAAATGTGACTATGACGTTGAAAAAGCTCAGATTGGCATTGTCTATATTGACGAGATCGACAAGATATCGCGTAAGTCGGACAATCCCTCGATCACCAGAGACGTCTCGGGCGAAGGGGTCCAGCAGGCGCTGCTGAAACTCATTGAAGGCACCGTGGCCTCTGTCCCACCGCAGGGGGGGCGCAAGCATCCTCAACAGGAGTTCTTACAGGTAGATACCGCCAACATTCTGTTCATTTGTGGGGGCGCTTTTGCCGGCTTGGACAAGGTGATCCGGGACAGGTCTCAGAAAAGCGGTATCGGGTTCAGTGCAGAAGTGCGCAGTCAGGACAACGAAGACAACCTCGGAGAAACCCTCAGTGGCGTGGAGCCCGAGGATCTGGTCAAGTACGGATTGATTCCGGAATTTGTCGGTCGTCTGCCTATGATTGCGACCCTTGATGAGCTGGATCTTGACGCGTTGGTTCGGATCATCAAAGAGCCGAAAAACAGTCTCACCAAGCAGTACAGCAAGCTGTTTGAGATGGAGGGGGTCGAGATACAGTTCCGGGATGATGCATTACGGGCGGTAGCGCGCAAGGCCAAGGAAAGGAAAACGGGTGCGAGAGGTCTGCGCTCGATTATGGAAGCCGTCTTGCTGGATACGATGTATAAAATCCCCTCGCTCGAGGCTGTCAGCAAGGTCATCATCGATGAAGCGGTCATTCAGGGCGAGTCTGAGCCACTGCTGATGTATGAGAACGCTGAACCGACCAGCAAATCCGTGGCGGACGAATAATCCCCGGCATCGACTTGATTTCTGGCCCAGCGACTCTATGTCTTAGATAGAACGCCGGCCTATGCCTAACTAACGAGTACCCTATGAGCTTACCCTCTGATTCCGCGAGCAATTCTCAGTACCCCTTACTTCCCCTCAGAGACGTCGTTGTCTATCCTCAAATCGTCCAGCCGCTCTTTGTGGGGCGGCCAAAATCGATTAAAGCGCTTGAGGTGGCGATGGCTAATGACAAGCAGATACTGCTTGTTGCGCAAAAAAACGCCTCAGATGATGAGCCCGGTGCAGATGATCTTTTCAGTATTGGCACGATAGCCACGATACTGCAGTTGATACGCCTGCCGGACGGTACCGTGAAGGTGCTGGTAGAAGGTATTGCGCGGGCGATGATCAAAACTGTGATCCACGATGATGAGTTCTTTAAGGCTGAAACCAAGCAGCTTCAGACTGCTGAGGTGCCAGATAAGGAGTCCGGCCTGCTCATCCGTTCGCTGCTGTCTCAGTTTGATCAGTACGTTCAGCTGAGCAAAAAAATCCCACCCGAGGTTATGACCTCGATTTCCAGCATCGATGAGCCGGGCAGGCTGGTGGATACGATTGCCTCGCATATGTCCCTGCAGCTCGAAGAAAAACAGAATCTACTGGAGTTGCCGGCTTTACCGGCTCGCATTGAGCATCTCATGGCGTTGATCGAGTCAGAGATCGATCTGTTTCAGGTCGAGAAGCGCATCCGCGGCCGGGTCAAGAAGCAAATGGAGAAAAGTCAGCGCGAGTACTATCTGAATGAGCAGATGAAGGCGATCCAGAAGGAGATGGGAGAGCTGGAGGATGTTCCTAATGAAGCAGAAGAGCTCAAACTTAAAATCGACGAAGCAGGAATGCCAAAAGAGGCCAAGGATAAAGCTACGACAGAGCTGAACAAATTGAAGATGATGTCGCCGATGTCCTCAGAGGCTTCCGTGGTCAGGACTTATCTGGACTGGATGATCAGCGTGCCCTGGAAAAAGCGCAGCAAGGTACGCCTTGACTTGCCGAAAGCAGAAGCAATTCTTGAGGATGATCACTACGGGCTGCAGGACGTGAAAGAGAGAATCCTGGAGTATCTCGCGGTGCAGAAACGGGTGAAGAAGCTGAAGGGCCCAATCCTGTGTCTCGTGGGTCCACCGGGCGTTGGTAAAACGTCTCTGGGTGAGTCGATCGCCCGATCTACCAACCGCAAGTTTATCAGGATGGCCCTCGGCGGTGTCAGAGATGAAGCAGAAATCAGAGGTCACAGACGAACGTATATCGGTTCTTTGCCGGGCAAGTTGCTTCAGAAATTGTCGAAAGTGGGCGTCAAAAACCCGCTGTTTCTACTGGACGAAATCGACAAGATGGGAATGGATAACCGGGGAGACCCTGCTTCAGCGCTGCTTGAGGTGCTGGACCCCGAGCAAAATCACAACTTTAATGACCATTATCTGGAGGTAGATTACGACCTTTCCGAGGTCATGTTCGTATGCACGTCGAACAGCATGAACATCCCGGAGCCCCTCCTTGATCGGATGGAGGTCATTCGCATCCCGGGCTATACCGAGGATGAAAAGGTCAATATCGCCGAGCGTTATCTGATCCCCAAGCAAAAGAAAAATAACGGATTGCGTGAAGGTGAACTCGAATTCACCGAGGAAGCGATCCGGGGGCTCATTCGCTACTACACCCGGGAGGCCGGTGTGAGGGGCCTGGAGCGTGAAATCGCCAAAATATGCCGGAAAGTCGTCAAGGAAAGTGTCGTTAGCGATCAGGCTCATGACGGCAAGATCACTCTTGAAGCACTTGAGGTGTATTCTGGAGTGCGAAAGTACGATTATGGCAAGGCTGAAGAGCAGAACGTCGTCGGTCAGGTTAACGGCCTGGCGTGGACATCAGTCGGCGGGGAGCTTCTTACCATTGAGTCCAGCGCTGTTGAAGGTAAAGGAAAGACGATCAAAACCGGTTCGCTCGGGGACGTCATGCAAGAGTCTATTCAGGCGGCGTTTACCGTGGTGAGAAGCCGAGCAAAAGCGCTGGGACTTGATGCCAATTTTCATGAAAAATTCGATCTTCATATACATGTTCCGGAAGGGGCGACCCCAAAGGACGGGCCCAGTGCGGGAATCGGCATGTGTACCGCCCTTGTATCAGTACTGACCGACATCCCGGTTAAGTCAGATGTCGCGATGACGGGCGAAATCACCCTCCGAGGGCAGGTTCTGAAAATAGGGGGGCTTAAAGAAAAATTGCTCGCCGCACATCGGGGCAACATAAAGACTGTTCTGATTCCGGCAGATAATGAGCGCGACCTTGCGGATATCCCGGACAATATTAAATCTGACCTGCAGATTGTGCCCGTTCGCTGGATCGATGAAGTTCTCGAGCACGCGCTGCAGTATCAGCCGACCCCCGCAACTGTTGATGCCGAATCCATACCTGAGACCGAGTCGTCAGGCGAAGAGACAGACCAGGGTGGTGAAGAAAAGCCCATCAATACCCATTAATACTGGGTGTTTTTGTTGACACCGCTTTTCACCGCTTGGTTTAATTGATGGCGAGTAAAGCTAATGGGCGTGTAGCTGTAGCCTGGCCCAAGCACGGTTGCTGCCAAACTCGCTAAAGCGAGTGGATTGTCAGGCGAAACGTAACAACTCTGTCGGTGTGAAAGAAAGGTTGGGCATCACGCCGCGATAAGAGAAGTCAGATTTTGCTCAAGAAGAACTTCAACTCAGAAAAGGGGATAACGTGAATAAATCAGAACTGATAGATGCGGTCGCCGCTAGTGCAGATCTGCCTAAGGCAGCAGCCGGGCGGGCGATTGATGCCATGCTTGATACCATTACAGACTCTTTGAAAAAAGATGACCCTGTTGTTCTCGTAGGCTTTGGTACGTTTGCAACGAAAGATCGGGCCGCGCGGACTGGTCGAAATCCTCAAACGGGTGCCCCAATTGAAATCAAAGCTGCCAAGGTTCCCAGTTTCAAGGCGGGCAAAGCGCTGAAAGACTCTGTGAATTCCTAGCACGAAGGGTAACAGTCTGCGGTCTGCCGCCAGCGAAAGCTGAGGCCGCAAAGGGCACTTTAGAGGCGCATCTTCGATGCGCCTTTTTAGTTGGTTCGGGAGACCCGGAAACTTGGTGTTGCGCTAGTGCTGAAAGAAGCGCCGGTGTGAAATGCGACCGGTGTGATTAACATCGCTGTTGCAACGAATTTGGCAGCTCAGACTGAGTGCGCGGTAATGGGCCAGGCCCCCCCTGGCAATTTTGTAGAACGTAGAGCGGGTTGACGGTAATTATGCTTCAAGATATTCGTGAAAATTCCCAGGGCGTGATCGCTAAAGTGATCATCGGGTTTATTGTTGCCATTTTCGCGCTGACAGGCGTTGAATGGCTGATCGGGGGATTTGTAGCTTCTCCTCCCGTTGCTGAAGTGAATGGCGAAGAAATTACCGAAGCGCAGCTGCAGGTTAATACGCAGAATCTGCTGGCATCTCTCGGCGGGGCAGAGTTTGATCAGCAGTTGCTGGAGCAAATCGCCCTCAATCAGCTGATTGAAGAGACGGTCATGAAACAGTCTGTTGAGCGGTCGGACATGATTGTTTCCTCGAATCGGGTGGATCGGGCCATTCTTGAGAACCCCAGCTTCCAGATCAATGGGGTTTTCGACAGTGATCTGGCCGTTCGAACAATGGCAAGCCAGGGATACAGCATCGCGCTCTATCGAGATGCCCTGAGCCGGAGCATTTTGCTCGGACAATTGGCGAACGCCTACTCTGCTTCAAATTTTGTGACTGATGCCGAGCTTGAATCTATCGCTGCGCTAATGCAGCAGACACGTGACTTCAGGTATGTGTCTGTCACGCTGGGTACCCGTACGCTGGGAACACCCATATCACAGGAAGAAATCCAAAATTACTATGCATCAAATCCGGCTGAATTTACTCAAGAGGAATCAGTCGACCTCAGCTATGTCGTACTTGACAGAAATGTGATTTCGGAAGAAATCGCGGTCCCTGAGTCCGAGGTCCTCGCTCAGTACGAGGCCCAGCGGGCCGATTTTGAAGGGTCTTCTGAAAAACGTGCCTCTCATATTCTTTTTGAGCTGAGCAGTGATTTATCCGAAGAGGCAGCGGTGCAGCTTGCTTCTGAGACACGGCAACGCTTGCTGGATGGTGAGGATTTTGCGGCTCTCGCACTTGAATTGTCGTCCGATACGGTATCGGCAGAAGAGGGCGGAGACATCGGTTACACCGACGGGACAGCGTTCCCGGAACCTTTGGAGGATGCGCTCGAAGCTCTGTCGCTGGATGAGATTTCTGAGCCGGTCGTTTCCGAATTTGGCGTGCATTTGCTCAAGCTCACTGAAGATGCTGAAAATGTCTATCAACCTTTCGATGAGGTAAGAGACAGGATTGAGCGGGAGCTTAAGAGTGCAGAAGTGGATCTGCTGTTTGCTGAGCGGATTGAAGACCTGTCTAATTTGGCGTTCGAGACAGGAGATCTACTGACTATCTCTGAGCAGTTGGGGCTAGTGATTCAAAGCGCCAGTTCGGTGACTCGGGCAGGAGGTTCTGGCCTGTTTGCCAATACCGCAGTGCTGGATGCTGCCTTTTCTGATGAAGTGATTCTCGATGGCAACAACAGCGATGTCATCGAGATCGGTGATAACCAGGCCATGGTGCTGCGACTGGCGCAGTTCAACGATTCGTCACTTTTGCCATTGGAAGAAGTCGCAGCAGAGATTTCGGTTATTCTGCGAACAGAAAAAGAGCGAGACGCAGTTTCTGAATTGGGGGAGCGGTTGCTCACTTCGAGGGAAAATGGCGAAGATATAGACAACCTTTTGCAGGAAAATGAGCTGGAATGGATAGATGCTGAGGGGGTTGATCGAAACGCTTTTACCGTCAACCGTGAAATACTCGAGCATGTATTCTCCCTGCCGGCACCTGAGGATTCTGCCAGCATTTCAAACATCAGTCTGTCCAATGGTACTTACGTGCTGGTCGAGTTGAATAAGGTTAATGTCGGGGAATTGAGTGCAATCCCAGAGTCTGATCGAGAGCGTTTGGTCGGTTCTTTGGAATCTGACCTCGGGGTCAGTGACTATCAGTCCTTTTTGAACAGCCTGAGGGAAAATTCAGATATCACCGCACCCTTGCTCGAAGAGACATTCTAGGTCTGTCCCGCCCCTATGAGAGGAAGGTTGAGACAGGCAGAGACACGGTGTCCTCATGCGTTAGTCTGAACTCAAATCACCCATGGCGGTGGTGTTAAAACCGCCATCAACGTACAAGATTTCGCCCGATATACCCGACGCCAGATCCGAACTCAGGAAGGCGGCTGCATTTCCGACTTCATCAATGGTCACGTTTCGACGCAACGGCGTTTGTCTTGCATTATAGTCGAGCATCTTCCGGAAACTTTTAATGCCCGAGGCTGCGAGAGTCCTTATGGGACCAGCTGAAATGGCATTGACACGGGTGCCCTCAGGGCCAAGGCTTGCTGCCATGTACCTCACATTCGCCTCCAGGCTGGCTTTCGCCAGGCCCATAACATTATAGTTTGGCAGGCTACGCATGGCTCCGAGGTAGCTCAGGGTGAGCAGGGATCCCTGACGACCGGACATGAGCTCTTTGCCGGCCTTTGCGAGGGCAACAAAACTGTAGGAACTGATTTCATGTGCCAGCAAGAACCCGGACCGTGTCGTAATGTCGACGTAATTTCCGTCGAGTTCACTGCCCGGCGCAAAGGCGAGGCAGTGGACGATGCCATCAAGGCCATCCCAGGCATCAGAAATTCCAGACATCAGATCTTCAATCTGGCTGTCTTCGGTGACATCGCAAGGATAAACAAGATCAGAGCCCCATTGCTCCGCAAATCCAATGACGCGATCCTTCAGCTTTTCGTTTTGATAGGTAAACGCCAGTTCAGCCCCTTCCCGGCGCATGGCGGCCGCGATTCCCGAGGCGATAGAAAGCTTGCTGGCTACCCCTAGAATGAGAATTTTTTTGTTTGTTAGAAAGCCCATGTGTTGGTCCCTTTCAGATGTGTGATTTTCGCGTTTTTGTGCCTGCTTGCGTCTTCGGAATACGACAGGGTGGTTTGCCTGCTTAATTGGCCTGTGGTCTAGGCATTGGCTCTATCTAAAGCGGACTCCCAGTGTCTTGTGCCAAGGGTGCAAAACGCAATAACGAGTCCTGCGGCGATAGAAAACATCGAGATCTGCAGGTACAGATTTGGCATTTGCTGAATATTTTCTGGGTCAAAATTCCCTGCGACCAGCCCAGCTACAACGCTGCCGATTGAGTAGGTCAGTGTGAAGACCCCCATCATCTGGCCGGCATAACGTTTCGGGGACAATTTGCTCACTGCGCTGAGCGCGACAGGGCTCAGGCAGAGTTCCCCAACGGTGTGCAGGAAATAGGTTGCGATAAGCCAGTAGGGCGCAGCCTGCAATCCTGAAGCAGCGACCTGGGCGGCGAAGAACATAACGATAAAGCCGCTTGCCATAATAATCAGTCCAACTGCGCACTTGAGCCCATAGGACGGGTTGATCATTCGTTTGGTGAGGTTGATCCACAGTGCCGCAAAAAAAGGTGACAGCAGTACAATAAAAAAGGAATTGGCGGATTGAAACCAGGCGGGTGGTATTTCGAAGCTGCTGATGAAGCGATCAGTATAATCCCGTCCGAATAAGTTCAGAGAAGACCCGGCCTGTTCGAAGCCTGCCCAGAAAAAGGTCGAAGCAACGCAAACCAGAAACAAAGCGCCAAGCGACTTTTTTTCAGCGTCTGTCAAATCAGTGAACAGATAAATTGCCGCATAATACCCGAGAAAAACCACTGTGATGAGCAATGCAACATACTGCGCCAGTGAAACGGGGTCGATGGCGACACTGCCGCTCATAATGAGATAAGTCAGGCCTGCGGTCAGCGCCAGGGCAGTCAAAAGCGCGAGCTGGGTTCTCCTCATGCCGGGTGGGCTGAGTTTTACGGTAGGGTTTGCGCCGTGACCGTGTAACTTTCCCACTGAGAGTCGGAATTGTATGAGGCCTGCCCCCATGCCGATGGCTGCTGCCCCGAACGCCCAGTGATAGCCGACGTTAACCTGCAGCCAGCCGCACACCAGATAGCCAATGATGGATCCGATGTTGATGCCCATGTAGTACAGCGTATATCCGGAATCTCTTCGCTCATCGCCGGTCGGATACAGCTGACCTACCAGCGCGCCGATATTTGGTTTGAGAAGACCGGTGCCGGCTACGACGAATATCAATCCGATAAAAAACGTGCTGTCATGCGGGATCGCCAGCAACAGGTGCCCACACATGATAATGATGCCGCCATACCAGATGGCATTCTGACTACCGATCATGCGGTCAGCTATCCATCCGCCGGGCAATCCCATGAAGTAGACAGCGCCTGTATAAAGTCCGTATATCGCGGTCGCGGACGCAACTGTAATTCCTAACCCGCCGTCCTGAATACTCAGAGTCATGTAGAGCACCAGCAGCGCTCTCATTCCGTAGTAACTCATGCGCTCCCACATTTCGGTATAGAAGAGTGTAGAGAGGCCGGTAGGGTGGCCAAAGAAAGCTGTGTCATCGCCAGTAGAAGATAGGGGAGCGGTCATAGCTGCGTAACAGTCCTTATCGCGGTGAGAGGATGAGTTTTTGTCCCGGATAGATTAGATCATTATTCGTCAGCCCATTCCAACGCAGCAAGTCTGCTGTATCCAGTTCGAAACGTTGCGCGATCTGGCTCAGAGAATCTCCAGGACGGACCCAATAGAGATCGGAGCGTGGTATAGTTAACGGTCTATCAGCCGTCGCGTTTCGAGCGAATTCCAAGTCCAGCACCTGGCCGGGCTGCAGCAATGAATCCAGTTCCAGGTGATTGTTTGCAGCAATGTCAGCAGATCGCAGGTCGAACCGCCGGGCAATGCTCCACAAGTTGTCTCCGCGACGGACCGTATAGAAATCCGGAATGTCCGGTTGTTGTCTGCGCTCATTTAAAGGACGTCGATTTCTGAGTTCAGCCAAAGTGGGCAATCTGCTTCCCCGAGGTATCAGCAAGGACTCGCCAGCGATTATCCTAGACCCCTGGAGATTGTTAATGACCCTAAGTGTTTCGGCGGACGTGCCAAGTTGTTGCGCAATTTCGCTCAGGGTGTCGCCCGGCTGGATCGCGTAATGCTCCCAGGTGACGAAGCGACTGGGTTCAAGCTGAGCAAGGCCCCTCTCAAGCAGTGCCCGTCTGTCCCTTGGGACCGCGATCTGCTGCGGAAATTGCGGATGCGTGGCCCATCTCAGATAACCTGGATTGAGTGTTTGAACGCACTCTAATTCAAGGTCAGTAAGAGATGCGATCTGCTCCAATTCAATCTGGCGGCCTATATCGACATAGGATAGTGGCTCGCTGTCAGACAATACTGCGAGTTCTATGGAGAAAGCCTCCGGCTTGGCTATCACACTGGCCAGTGCAAGCAGGCGCGGTACATGCGCGCTTGTTTCTGCATTGAGGGGCAGTTTCCAAAAGTCGGCTTCTTCGATCTGGACACCCTCGCGTCGCAGTGTGCGTCTGATGTTTCTGCTGCCAGTGTTGTAGGCAGCGAGCGCAATAAGCCAGTCCTGATCGAACTCGTTGTGGAGGAATTGTAAGTAGTCCAGCGCTGCCGTAGTCGAGGCTCCGGGGTCTCGCCTGCCGTCATACCACCAATCTTGTTGCAGGCCATAAGCGCGGGCGGTGCCGGGCATAAATTGCCACAGTCCCACCGCGCCTTCGCGAGACCGGGCGTCAGGAGAAAATGCACTCTCGACGAACGGTAAAAGGGCTATTTCCATGGGAAGGCCGCGACTTTCTACTTCGCTGACGATGCCATGGAGAAATGGAGCGGCGCGCTCAGCGATCACATTAAAATATTCCTGATTGCCAGCGTAACGCGTTGCTTGCTCTAGTACACGAGGGTGGGAATATGCCGGCTGGAGTGAAAGAGAGGCTCTGATTCGCTCCCAAAGGCTGAAATAGGTGATTGCATGTTCCGAAGTGAGCTCGTCGCGGGGAGCAGCTTGAAATTCCGGCACTGTTTCTTTCGATTTAACCGGCAAACGCTGGGTTGCTTGATGAGCGCTGTCGTCTTGAGTCTGGTTGACCTGGCACGACGCAAGAATCATGCAAAGACACCAGCTCGCGAGGGTTCGCAACCGAGCTGTCTTTAGCATGCTATTCACGAGACTGAGGCAGGGCGCATATCAGAAATTGTCTTTCCAGCTGCGAAGTGCACCGAATACCTCGGCCGGCGTTTCGAGAGACGTGACTGATCTTTGCCGCAGTACTTGGATAATGTCAGCATTTTCGCAGCGTAAGAATGGATTTGTCTCCCGCTCTAACTGAATGGTAGAGGGTAAAGTAGGTTGTCCGAGTTCCCGTTTTTTCTGCTCTACTGCCAGGCGCGCCCGGAGCTTCTCATTGTCCGGGTCAGCTGCTGTAGCGAAGGCCAGATTCGCCAGCGTATATTCGTGAGTGCAGTACACCTCGGTGGCTCCATCCAGGCTCGACAGCTTATTCAGCGACTCGCTCATCATCTGAGGATGTCCTTCAAAGAGACGGCCACAACCTCCGGCGAAAAGCGTGTCACCGCAGAACACCAGGGGCCTGCCGCAGTTCACTGCTGCGAAAGCGATATGATCCAGAGTGTGTCCTGGCACCTCAATTACCGTCAATTCCACGCCGAAAAGTTCGAACGTGTCTGCATCGGCGACGGGTTTAGTGATCCCCTGAATCTGGCTGGAACGGGGCCCGATCACTCTGGGCTGGCTATAGCGCTGCAGTTCCGGCAGGCCTCCGGTGTGGTCTTTGTGATGATGTGTAATCAGGATATGACTGAGCGTAAGTCCATGTTGCTCGGCATATTGGATGACAGGCGCCGGATCACCGGGATCAACAACAGCCAGTTCGCTGTTCTGCTGATTGGTGATGGCCCAGATGTAGTTGTCCAGAAAGGCCGGTATGGGATGAATCGAGTTGAACATGAGGCTGGCGATTCCTGAATTGATGAGCCCACAATTCTAACTAAATACTGTTCAATATCATAGATTTACGATCACTTGATTCTACTGGTGCTTAGTGCTTCTCCGAGATAGAATCCCTCGGGCTAACGGGCGGTTTCCTTTATGAAAATTTTCTCCAAGCATGAGACGCGGCGTCGTCTCATACACGGTTATCATGATACGGATGATCTCACCGATCGAATCGGAGACTGGTTTCGCTCGCCACTCGGGCAATCTGTATGGGCCGCTGAGAAAGCCATTACTGATCAGCTGATCAGCAGGCTGTTTGGCTATCACATACTCCAGATTGGCTGTCATGAGGAATTTTCTCTCATCGCCGACAGTCCGGTAGGGCACAAAGTCATGTTCAGACCTGCCTGGCGTGCAGGGAGTGCGCATCCGGTTGCGCTCAGCGAAGAGTTGCCCGTGACCAGTGACAGTGTTGATGTGGTGGTGCTGCATCATGCGCTGGATTTCACCGAGCAGACGCATCGCTTGCTGAGAGAAGCAACCCGGGTGTTAAGGCCGGGTGGCCATATGCTGATTATAGGGTTTAACCCGGGCAGTCTCTGGGGTTTGGCCAAGCTGCTCCGAAGTCGTAATCAGATTCCCTGGTGCGGCAAGTTTATCTCGAGAGGCCGCCTGACTGACTGGCTTCAACTGCTGAATCTGCAGCTGAAGTCTACTGAGCTTGGTTTGTATTCTCCTCCGACAAAGTTTACCAAAATCCTCACCCACGCCAATCGGATTGAACGATTCGGAGCTGGAACGCAGTTGCCATTCGGCGGTATTTACGTGATTCAGTGCGTGAAGCAGATTGTGCCGATCACGCCGATTGTGCCGCGCTGGCGACCCTTGCGCTCAGGCTCATTGGGAGTGCCTGCCGCTGAGAATATCCGCGTGACTATTCACTGAGGGGAGGGTGGCGGTGACTGAGGCAGTTGAGATGTTTACCGATGGCGCCTGCCGGGGTAATCCTGGCAAAGGCGGTTGGGGGGTGCTTCTCCGTTTTGGCGAGGCCGAGAAAGAACTCTATGGCGGCGAGGCCTTCACGACTAATAACCAGATGGAATTGATGGCGGTAATCATGGGACTCGAAGCATTAAAGAAACCCTGTCGTGTGGTCATCACCACAGATTCCAAGTATGTCCTGTCAGGCATCACCGAATGGATGCCGAACTGGAAAAAGCGGAACTGGAAAACTGCCAGTAAAAAACCGGTGCTCAATGCTGAACTCTGGCGGCGGCTCGACGCCCTGGCGTCTCAGCATGAAATCAGTTGGCAATGGGTCAAGGGCCACAGTGGGCATCCGGAAAACGAAATAGCGGATCAGCTGGCTAATCGAGGGATCGATGAGCTGATTGCACCGGAGTCTGGTGGATGACGGCGCGATTGCCGCTGGCCGGATTGCTAGGCAAGGAAAAAGGAGCAATGTTCTAAACATGCGACAAATCGTATTGGACACAGAAACCACTGGTCTCGATCCGAAACAGGGGCACCGGATTATCGAAATCGGTTGCGTAGAGATAGACAACCGACGGCTGACCGGCAGAAATTTTCATTGCTACCTGAATCCCGATCGCGATATTGATGAGGCCGCTATAGAAGTACACGGGCTGACCCGGCAGTTTTTATCCGATAAGCCGCGTTTTAAAGAAATTGAGGAGGAATTTCTTGAATTTGTGACAGGGACTGAGTTGATTATTCATAACGCCCCTTTTGATATCGGATTTTTGGACAGTGAACTGACTCTCTCGTCCTCGAATCAGTCTATGAACAGCGTCTGTACTGTGCTTGACACCCTTGTCCTCGCCAGGGAAAAGCATCCGGGCCAGCGCAACAACCTCGATGCGCTGTGCAAGCGCTATGGCGTCGATAACACGCAGCGGGACTTGCATGGTGCGCTGCTGGATGCAGAGATACTGGCCGATGTGTATCTGGTAATGACCAGTGGGCAATCCAGTTTAGCCCTACGGGAAGAGTCGTCCGAAGCGGCAGTCAACTTCAGTAAATCCCGCAAGCTTGATCCGGCAAGGACGCCACCCCGTGTTATCAGGGCGACTGCGGAAGAGCTTCGAGCGCATGAAGCGCGATTGGATGAGATTGATACAAAATGTGACGAACGAAGTCTCTGGCGGCGCGTCGGCGGCTCACAAAATTAGTCGGTGTGTGCGCAATTTGAGCGCCTGATCCTGTGAGTCTGAATTCAGCGTTCGCCGCCCCAGCGGCGGAGGATCAAACCCTTTGGAGCCCGCGAAACTGCTTGAACTCACCTTCGGAGCCTTATAGTATTCCTTGGCGTTACCGGGCACGGAACTCGAATAACAAGGCCAGAAGACCAACACCTCACAGTTGGCATAGGCTCAACAATCCGACGGTGACGGCCGCAAAAAAGCCGACCTTGATAAGAGATAAGCTGCTGACCCAGGAAGGCCTTTGGGCGTCGGCAAATAAGAATTAAGCACTCGATGAGGAAATAGAACTATGGAAACCCTTGAATGGAACAGTGATATGATGATCTCGGCTGTTGTTCTAGCCGTCACTTTCATTGCAATTTTCACCGAAGAAATTCACAAGATACATCGGGTGAAGTGTGCCATGGCGGGCGCGGCTGCCATGATCGTGGTTGGCCAATTCATGGGGTTCTACAACCCTGACGAAGCGGTAGAGGCAATCGATTGGAATGTTGTCTTTCTGCTCGGCGGCATGATGACCATTGTGGCTATCATGATCCCTACCGGCGGCTTCCAGCAGCTTGCGTACTGGGCTGCAGATTTCAGTAAGGGCCGACTGTTCCTTCTGCTTGCTCTGATTGGCTCCCTAGTTACCGGGCTTTCGCTGCTTCTGGATAATGTCACGACGGTGGTAATCTTTGGCCCGCTGATCATTCTCATATGTCAGTCTCTGCGCGTTACCCCGATACCTTTTCTGCTGGCTGCAGCGCTGCTATCTGATACCGGCGGCGTAGCCACGCTGGTAGGTGATCCGCCTAACCTGATGATTGGTTCCGCCTTCGGCATCGACTTCAATACTTTCCTGATTCATATGGGAGGCATGGTACTGGTTGCATGGCTGGTGGTGCTGGCAATGTTGCGGGTGCTGTTCAAAGAAGAGCTGGCTGTCAAGCCGCATGAATTGGAGCTGACTGACCGGGTGCCACTGTCTGATCCGAAGACCTGGTACGGTGCAATCGGTGTTCTTGGCATTATGGTGATCGGATTCATCATGCACAATGCCCTGCACTGGGAGCCCTGGTTTGTGACGGCTCTTGGGCTTACCGCGCTGGCGTTTATCGGGAAAGACCTGGATATGGAAGAGGCCTTTGCTCATACGGAACTGGCGCTTCTGATGTTTTTTATCTCTCTGTTCATCATCGTCGGTGGCGTTGAGCACAGCCAGTTTCTTGAATTTCTCGGACAATTCATCATCCCATTCGTTGAGTCTGATCTGCTCACCGCGACCCTGCTCCTCATGTGGGTAGCCGCAATTCTGTCTGCGGCAATCGACAACATTCCGTTTACTGCTGCGATGATCCCGATCATTGCCGGCATGGAAGCGCAAGGGATAAACGTCACGCCTCTGTTCTGGGGTTTGGCCGCTGGTGTGGGCATGGGCGGCAACGGGACTCACATCGGCTCAACCGCTAATGTGTTTATTGTGACTATTTCGGAAAAAATGGCGAAAGATGCCGGGGATCCCTCGCTGGCGATCACGCCCGGTTTGTGGATGAGGAAAGGACTGCCGGTGATGCTGGTTACGCTGATCACGTGCACCATAATCATGTACGTCTTCTGGGGCTTTTTCTCAGCGCCCATTGAGACCGCTACAGTCGTAGGGGAGGCCATGGGCGGGCACTAGTCTGACTTCCGGCTATAGCTCTAACAAGGCGGGGCGTCCGGCTTAATCAGCCTGACGCCCCGTTTCTTTTCAACTTTCCAGCTGGCTCCGATGCCCTTGCGCATCAGATCAGTCAACCTTCATAATTCCAGCGATGAGCGGATATTTTTTCAGTAAAGACTCTCTGTCCAAAGAAGATCGGGTTCTTCTGTTCGTGGGAAATCGGATCCTGGTACGCAACGGCGAATTTCTGTGGCGGCGGGATCAGATTGCTGAAGAATTTATCGCGCAGGATACCATGATCAAAGTTTCTCACGGGCGGGAAGATTTTCTTGTCACCAGAGCACCTGCAGGCGCTGAATCCTTCCTCGATGCGGAGTTGAGTTCATTGCGCAGCCTTTTATTCGGAGGTGACGAACGGGCGATGCTCGTGGCGGGTAAAGCCAACCAACTGCTCGACTGGCATGCTTCCCATCAGTTCTGTGGCTTCTGCGGCGAGAAAACCATACCGGACCGCTCCGGCCAGGCCTTATTCTGTGACGCTTGCCAACACGCTTTTTTTCCTCGGATCAACCCCTGTGCCATCATGCTGGTGGTAGACGGGCCGCGAATTCTGCTTGCGAGAAATGCAAGGTACCGTACCGGATTTTACAGTTGCCTTGCGGGCTTCATCGAAGTGGGGGAGTCTGCTGAAGATACAGTCCGGCGTGAAGTCAAAGAAGAAGTGGATTTAAATGTGGGAGCGATTCGCTATTACAAAAGCCAGTCCTGGCCATTCCCATCACAACTGATGCTCGGTTTCTACGCTGATTATGCTTCAGGAGAAATTCACCCGGAGCCGGGGGAGATCGAAGAAGCTCACTGGTATGATATTCATGACTTACCTGCGGTTCCGTCAGCTAACGTCAGCGTCGCCGGTGAGTTGATCGAGCACTATGTAAAAACCCTGAGTTCTTCCGGTGACTGATAGCGGCAGTCATCCCCACTGAAAGGTGCAGCTAGCACGGTTTATTAACAATCAAAGGAGCCCTGCGTGGAGTTTTTGAGTGAATACGGCATGTTCGTCGCCAAGGTGGTGACTACAGTTATCGCGATCGTGGTCGTGATCAGCGTAGTCTCGGCGAGCGGGGGGCGAGGCAGGAGAGGCGGTAAAAAAGGGACTGTTCGTGTAAGCAAGCTCAATGAGCATTTTGAGGAGCTGAGGGATTCGCTCAGAGAAGTGGTGCTAGACAAGGAAAGCCTGAAGAGCCTGCGGAAAGAAGAAAAAAAGCAGGCCAAATCCGATAAAAAAGAGGCAAAAGCTGTTCGCAAGAAATCGGCCGATGAAGACTCGGACAACAGCTCAACAGCGGGCAGCAGCAGACGGGTGTATGTTATCAATTTCAAGGGAAATATTGCTGCTGACGCTGTTGTTTGTTTGCGTGAGGAAATAAGCGCAATTCTCTCTCTTGCCACTCCCGATGATGAGGTTCTGGTCAGATTGGAAAGCCCCGGAGGAATGGTTCACGCTTATGGCCTGGCTTCCTCGCAGTTGGTCAGGCTGAAAAATGCTCAGATTCCTTTGACGATTTGCGTTGACAAAGTCGCGGCCAGCGGTGGTTATATGATGGCGTGCCTGGCTGACAAATTAGTGGCAGCTCCGTTCGCGATTATCGGGTCAATCGGTGTGCTTGTTCAGCTGCCGAACTTTCATCGTGTGTTAAAGAAGCATGAAGTGGATTACGAAATCATTAGCGCCGGAGAGTATAAGCGCACACTCACGACATTCGGTGAGATTACCGAGAAAGGCAGGGATAAGGTTCGTGAAGATGTCGAAACCATCCACGGCATTTTCAAACACTGGGTCAAGGAGCATCGGCCAAGTGTTGATATTGATAAGATTTCGACCGGGGAAACCTGGTTAGGCAGTCAGGCGAAAGAGCGCTATATGGTTGATGATATCCGTACCAGTGACGAATGTATTCTGTCTGCTTGTGAGAGCGCAGACGTCTTTGAGGTCGAGTATGAGCTTCCCAAATCAATACAGGAAAAGCTGGGTGCTGCGTTCGAGAGCGCGATTGAAAAGGGGTTTTCTCAATTAGTCAATCAGCCGAATAACGATAAATTTCAGTAAATCCTATAAGCAGGCGTTTTTTCAGTAATATAAGGAGGCGGCAAGTGTCCCAGTATAGAGCGTACGAGGTTGTTGAAATCGCAGACAAGCAGTATCAGGGGTCTGTGGTTGAAAAAAATGAAGCTGACTTGCCTGATGGCGAGCTCCTTGTAGAGGTTCTGTATTCTTCCCTGAACTATAAAGATGCGCTGTCGGCCAGTGGTAACAAAGGGGTTACCCGTCACTATCCTCACGTCCCCGGAATAGATGCAGTGGGCACCGTACTCTCTTCTGATGATGATCAGTTTTCCGAGGGTCAGGCGGTGCTGATTACAGGTTACGATCTGGGGATGAATACGTCCGGCGGGTTTGGTCAGCGCATCAGAGTGCCGGCCTCATGGGCTATCCCACTGCCGTCCGGCATGGATCCCGCTACCAGCATGCGTCTCGGTACAGCGGGGCTCACCGCTGGTTTATGTGTAGACGCCCTGCTCAAGAACGGTCTCGAAGTTGATCATGGAGAGGTGTTGGTTACTGGATCTACCGGTGGCGTTGGTATCATAGCAATCGGTATTCTCGCCAAATTGGGCTTTCAGGTCGTGGCCAGTACAGGTAAGCCAGAAGCGGAACAGCTGTTAAAAACCATGGGTGCAAGCGAAATCATTGACCGGAATGAGCTCAGCGACTCCTCCTCGAGGCCTTTACTGGCTGAGAGGTGGGCAGCGGCCGTAGACGTGGTTGGTGGCGATACGCTGTTTAACGTCATCAAAGGCTTGAAGTACGGTGGTAGTGTAGCAGCCTGTGGTCTGGTGCAGTCGCCCGTGTTTCAGGCCTCCGTCTTGCCCTTTATTCTCCGGGGCGTCAATTTGTTAGGGGTTGATTCTGTTGAGTTGCCGCTGATACAAAAAGAACGGATCTGGAGCACGCTTGCCGGCGACTGGAAAGTGGAGGCTTTGGAGCAGGGTTGTACGGAAATTGGGCTGGATCAGTTGGAAGCCAGCTTGGCTACGATACTGTCTGGCGGCGCTGTCGGACGCTATCTCCTCAACTTGCAGCGTTAATCAGCGCAGCACTGTTGTTCAGGCTCTCTAGTGGTCCCAGCAAGGGCCGGGTGAGGCATTCGAGGTTGCTCGGTGGGACCCAGCATTCCGGGATATCGCTTCCGGGGCAGCAGAAATGTTCGAGGTTGGTGAAATCTCGCCAGAGTATCCGGCGTTCCTAATTTAGGTTGGGCGCCAGCAGGCGAGTGAGTTCGTCGACCGGGAAATTCTTGCGCCTTGCCAGGTCGCTGACTTGCTCTGCTGAGATTTTCCCGACCGGGAAATACTTGCTGTCAGGGTGGGCGAAGTAAAAACCACTTACTGTTGCTGCCGGAGTCATTGCGTAGCTTTCTGTGAGTTCAACGCCGATATTCTGCCGGGCATTCAGCAGTTCAAATAAGATTTCTTTTTCGGAGTGATCAGGGCATGCCGGATAGCCGGGCGCTGGCCGGATACCCTGGTAGGCTTCCTTGATGAGCTCTTCATTGCCAAAGGCCTCTCCAGGTTGATAACCCCAGAGTTCTTTCCGAACTTTTTCATGCATGTGTTCAGCGAAAGCTTCAGCCAGGCGATCTGCCAGAGCTTTTACCATAAGCGCATTGTAGTCATTCTGCTCTGCTTCGTACTTTCTGGCTAATTCCTCCGCGCCGATCCCTGCCGTAACCACAAAGCCGCCGAGATAATCCTGCTTTCCTGAAGACTCAGGGGCAATAAAGTCTGCGAGGCAAAGCTGAGTTTCTTCTCCTGCTTTAACCGTCTGCTGTCTGAGGAAATGAAGAGTTGCAGCGGTTTGGCCTTCTCCATGTTCATGCCAGACAGAGATGTCATTGGCGCCGGATCGATTCGCCGGCCAGAATCCGACGACGGCCTTTGCTCTCAGGCTTCCCGAAGTGATGATCTCATCCAGCATTGCTCTGGCATCGTCGAAGAGGTCTTGAGCTGCCTTTCCTACCTTGTGGTCATTCAGGATTGCCGGAAATTTTCCTGCGAGAGACCAGGTGATGAAGAAGGGCGTCCAATCGATATAGGGAACCAGTGTTTCAAGTGAGTGATCGTCGTAAATTTTCGTGCCTAAAAAACTCGGTCGCACAGGATCAAAGGTCTGCCAGTTCGCCGGATAAGCCTGCTGGTTGGCTAGCTCATAAGACATCAGCTGCCTGGATGCAGCGCGATTAGCTGAACGGGCCCTGATTTCGGCATATTCATTTCGGATCTGCTCGCAGTAATCAGGTTTGCCTTTCTTGTTCAGCAGGCGACTTACCACAGTAACGCTGCGTGAGGCGTCGGGCACGTAGATGGTGGCGTCGTTTGAGTAATTTTCCTCAATTTTTACTGCAGTATGGGCTTTGGAAGTTGTGGCTCCGCCGATCATTAGCGGGATATCAAACTCCAGACGTTGCATTTCTTTGGCTACGTGCACCATTTCATCCAGTGAAGGGGTTATCAGTCCGCTCAGTCCGATGATATCGACTTGTTGTTCGCGAGCGACCTGAAGGATTTTATCGCAGGGAACCATCACGCCTAGATCGATCACTTCATAGTTGTTGCATCCAAGTACAACCCCAACAATATTTTTGCCGATGTCGTGGACGTCGCCCTTTACCGTTGCCAGCAGAATCTTTCCTTTGGTTTGGATTGCATCCCCGGTCTTCTCAGCTTCGATATACGGGAGTAGGTAAGCGACAGCTTGTTTCATCACTCGAGCGCTTTTGACTACCTGCGGAAGAAACATTTTCCCGGCCCCAAACAGATCGCCTACTTCCCCCATGCCTTCCATCAGCGGGCCTTCAATGACTTCGATAGGTCGGCTTGCCTGCTGTCGTGCTTCCTCAGTATCCTCTTCGATGAACTTGGTGATTCCTTTGATCAGAGAATAGCTGAGTCGTTTTTCGACCGGGCGTTCACGCCAGCTGAGATCCTCAGTGGTTGCTGTAGGACCGGTGTCAGTATAGGTTTGGGCGACCTCCATCAGCCGTTCAGTTGCATCGGGTCGTCGATTCAGAACGACGTCTTCGACCGCACCCTTGAGGTCCTTCGGTATCTCATCGTAAACCGCCAGCTGTCCTGCGTTGACAATTCCCATCGTCAGGCCAGCTTTGATGGCGTGGAAAAGAAAGACCGAATGGATGGCTTCTCTGACGGCATTGTTGCCGCGGAATGAGAAAGAAACATTGCTGACGCCGCCGGAAATGAGCGCACCGGGTAGATTGGCTTTTATATAGCGGCAGCATTCGATGAAATCGACAGCATAATTGTTGTGCTCCTCAATGCCAGTGGCGATGGCAAATATATTGGGATCAAAAATGATGTCCTCGGCTGGAAAACTCAGTGTCTGGGTGAGCAGCTCATAGCTTCGCGTGCAGATCTCGATTTTCCTTTCGAGGGTGTCTGCCTGGCCGGTTTCGTCAAAGGCCATCACGATGACTGCAGCACCATACTTCAGGCACAGTGATGCCTTCGCCAGGAAGTCTTCTTCACCCTCCTTCAAACTGATCGAGTTAACAATAGATTTGCCCTGAGTGCACTTCAGGCCTGTTTCGATGATTTCCCATTTTGAAGAGTCGAGCATCATGGGGACTCTGCTGATGTCGGGCTCGCTTGCGACTAATTTCAGGAACTTGTCCATAGCCGCTTGGGAATCGAGCATGCCTTCATCCATGTTGATGTCGATGATCTGGGCACCCGCTTCGACTTGTTGCCTGGCGACTTCCAGCGCTTCGTCAAAATTTTCCTCTTTGATTAATCGCGCAAAGCGGGCGGAGCCGGTTACGTTGGTTCTCTCACCGACATTCACGAACAGAGATTCCGGTGTCATTGTGAAGGCTTCCAGACCGCTCAATCTGCAGGCTGGCTCTATGTTCGGGGCTTTGCGAGGCGCTACACCTTTCGTGACTCTGGCGAGCTCTGCGATGTGCGCGGGTGTTGTGCCGCAGCATCCTCCGACAATGTTGACGAATCCTGAGTGAGCAAATTCGCCAACCAGCGAAGCCATTTCGGCTGGAGACTGGTCATACTCACCGAATTCATTGGGTAAGCCTGCATTGGGGTGCGCGGACACCAGGATGGGCACGCTTGACGCCATTTCTTCAATATGGGGTCTGAGCTGCTCAGCGCCCAACGCACAGTTGAAACCGATAGAGAGGGCGCCGGCGTGGGCCATGGAATGACAGAATGCCGCAACGGTCTGGCCGGACAAAGTTCTGCCGCTGGCGTCCGTAATGGTGCCTGATATCATGATTGGCAGACTAAGCTTCCTGTCGGAAAAGCATTTGTGGACCGCAAATACTGCGGCTTTGGCGTTGAGTGTGTCGAACGAGGTTTCGATCATAACGATGTCGGCTCCACCGTCGATCAGACCTTCGGTTGACGAATAATAATCATCGACCAGTTCATCGAAACTGGTATTTCTGAAGCCCGGATCGTTTACATCCGGTGATATCGATGCGCTTCGACTGGTCGGGCCGAGAATGCCTGCGACAAAGCGAGGCTTATCTGAATCGAGATCGTTATATTGGTCAGCAGCGGAACGCGCTATCCGAGCGGCTTCCAGGTTCAGTTCGTAGGCGATGTGCTCCAGGTGATAGTCCGCTTGTGCTGCGCGAGTCGAGTTAAAGGTGTTGGTCTCGATGATGTCCGCGCCGGCTTCGAGGTAGGCGCAGTGGATTTCCCGGATCACATCGGGTTGAGTCAGGCTGAGCAGATCATTATTGCCAGCCAGGTCGTGAGGAAAGTCGGCGAAGCGTTCACCCCTGAATTCATTGTCGGTAAGGCGTCGCGCCTGGATCATGGTCCCCATGGCGCCGTCAAGCAGCAAGATGCGTTCGGATAGAAGCTGCTGAAGTCTGGTCTCGGTGTTAGTGCTGTTCATTTCGGCTGTCATCTGGAAGGGGCGCAATTCTATCAGAAGCGCTGGGGCGGAGTCAGTTAGTGAGCCCAACGTAGTCTTGCATGAAGCTGAGTATTTTACTCAGGTATTCTCAAGGTCAAAACGATCAGTTATCATGCGCCGGATCACTCACCGACCTCCGGGCTTGCAATGGTAATCATCACTGAATCGGCACAAGAGTACCTGCTCGAGTTGCTGGAAAAGCAAAACGTACCTGACATAGCGGTCAGGGTATTTATTCTGGATGCGGGAACACCGAGAGCAGAAACCTGTATCTCGTTCTGTAGACCGGGCGAAGAAAAGGACAGTGATGAAATTCAAGAGCTGAACGGATTTAGGGCGTTCATCGATCAGCCCAGTGTGCCTTTTCTCGAGGACGCGGTGGTTGATTTTCAGAAGGACTCGATGGGCGGTCAGCTGACCATCAAAGCGCCCAATTCGAGATTACCTAAAATATCTGAAGACAGCTCTTTGGAAGATCGGGTGAATTATATCCTGTATAACGAGATTAACCCCGGTCTTGCTGCGCATGGGGGCATGGTCTCTCTTGAAGAAATATTTGATGAGTCAGTTGCCGTCCTGCGCTTTGGCGGAGGTTGTCAGGGATGTGGAATGGTCGATGTGACGCTGAAGGATGGCGTCGAAAAAACTCTGCTCGAGCAAATTCCCCAGCTGACGGAAGTGCGTGATGTGACTGATCACTCAGTAAAAGAAAACGCGTACTACCAGTAAGGAAATAATTGGCAGCGCTTATTCTTCTGTCTGGTCGTAAGCGGCCTGAAGAGACGCATAGATTGCGCCCTTAAAATCGGGTTGACTGGCATCGAGCGACCGAAGAATGTCTACCAGAACTTCATTGTCTTCCCGGCCGCTCCACAATTTTCGGTAGGTCCCCTCTTTGTAGCCGTTGTCCTGCCTGAAAAAGTTGAGCACGTTTTTCCCGACGTACTGACGAAACAGCTCGGTCCAGTTTAGCTGGCAGTCTGTCATGATGCTGGCGAAAACTGCTATCTCAATTCGGCGTGCAGCTGACAGACCAATCAGTAGCTCAATTTTCTCAAGTAAAGGCAAAACATCCAGTCGGTAGGTGCTTCCGTCGAACTGTAGTTCGTGTGTCACTGAGATCTCAGACATCGCTGACTGCAGGGCTTCTCGCGCCCCTGCATCACTGCCATCGCCGTGTCGCAGGAGCATTTCTGACAAAATAAAATGCCAGATATCAATGAGTTCCATTTGCAGTTGAGCAAGATCAAGCTCTTGTTTCTTCCACCACTTCCAGCCGTGGTGTTCGATGGCCTCTGCGCCCTCAATGACTACGGCCCTCAGATACGGATAGCGCGCCTGTCTCCAGTCCGGGTCGACTTTGCTGTTCATGCTCTGCTGCATGCGCAGCATCACGTCGATCTGGTCCACAGTAAGCATGGGGTCTACGGGTTCGGTGTGGCTCAAGATTATTTTGTCACAACAGCCTGAAGCTTTGCCTGTTTGGCGAGGGCGCTGAGCATTTCCCTGCGGCTGCTCAGCATGTCATGGTAGGATTTTCTGGTGGCAGCGGCCTCAGCGTCATTCTCTCCGGCAGTGTCCAGTTCAGCCAGCCAGTTCTCTAACACCGCAATTTCGCTGTTCAGCTGAGCGGTGCCTTCGTCGATCAGTTTCTGGTCGATTGTGATATCGGTACTGTCTATCGCTGTGCGCTTATCGTCAGTCATTTTGCTCACTTAAATCCGCAGACTCCTCAGAGGAACAAGGTTGTACACGGTTTTTGCTCATAAAACTGGCCGCTGCGACGGCCTTGCCACCGCCCCTGACGCCGTGGTCACCCATTGTCTTGCGCGTTTTCCGCGATCAGTCCCGGTAGTCAGACCCTGTGGGCAACAAAATACGCACCCGGCCTTGCAGAATCTCACAGAGCCCCTAGCTGGTCAAGATGCCCGTCTGTGCAAGTGTCCGGCGTCGCTGAAGGCCGCTTTGCACAGGCTGTGTCCGCCCGCCCGCTAGTCCGGTCGCACATGTGAGAGCGACCCTGAGTTCCAATTTCTGCGCCCGTTACGTTGCGCTGTTCGGGCTGTCAGCGGACAGTAAAACACGGGTTTCAGAATCGCCGTTACTGTGCCCCGGTCGTTAACTCCGGCCTCTATCAGGCTTGGTGAGGTAATGGCGTTCGGGTCTTGACGGATGTGCTTAAGCTCACTAGAATCCGCACCTGCTTAGGGCTGCTCACGCCTGCCCCAGGCCTGAAGAACTTAGTCCCCTTCGTCTAGAGGCCTAGGACACCGGGTTTTCATCCCGGCAACAGGGGTTCGAAACCCCTAGGGGACGCCATATTCCAAGCCCGGCTCTTGCCGGGCTTTTTTCTTTCTGGTGTCCGGCGCCTGCTGTTGGCCGTTCTCAGTCACGTGTTGCTAAGTACCGAACGATCGCGCCATACTGCCGATGCTTCTGAAGTTGCTCTGGGCATGCCCGAATTGAACCGCTCATGAAAACAGCCATTTCCATCAAAAATCTGCGCAAGACCTACGACAATGGATTTGAGGCCCTAAAGGGGATCTCACTGGAGGTTGAGCAGGGGGATTTTTTTGCATTGCTCGGACCTAATGGTGCGGGTAAGTCAACGACGATCGGCGTGATTTCAACCCTGGTTAATCGATCTGCCGGTGAGGTGGAAGTGTTTGGTCGCAACGTTGATACCCATGTCTATGAAACCAAGCTGGATCTCGGGGTTGTGCCGCAGGAGGTCAATTTCAATCTGTTTGAGCGCGTTGAAGATATTGTGATCACTCAGGCGGGCTACTACGGATTACCCCGCACGCTGGCAAAGGAGCGCAGTGACAAATACCTGCGACAATTAGGCTTGTGGGATAAACGCCGCGATCGCTCCCGCTCCCTTTCAGGAGGCATGAAACGCCGTCTGATGATTGCCCGTGCGCTGGTCCATGAACCCAGACTGCTGATTCTGGACGAGCCAACAGCTGGCGTGGACATCGAGCTGAGGCGGTCAATGTGGGATTTTCTGATCGAGTTAAACGGGCAGGGGACCACTATTATTCTGACAACGCATTACCTTGAAGAGGCAGAACAGCTGTGTCGGAATATTGCCATTATCGACAATGGTGCAATCGTCGAAAATACCAGCATGAAATCATTGCTGGCCGAAATCGACTCACAGGTGTTTGTGCTGGATGTTTTGAAAGCGGATTTGCCCAAAGCGGCGCTATGTCTGAAGGACTTCGATGCGCGAACACTGGATGACCAAAGCATCGAGGTGACGGTAAGGCGGGGAGGCAGCATCAATGCAGTGTTCGCTCAGCTTGAGAATGCTGGAGTGGTCGTCACCAGTATGCGCAATAAGACCAACCGACTCGAACAGCTATTTATCAACAAGCTGACTGGCAGCGAATAGGGCGGTATTCGCTTATGTACGTTAATCATAAAAGGATCGCGTTTGAAACAATCGTTATTAAAGAAATCAGGCGTTTCTCTCGGATTTGGGTTCAGACTCTGGTGCCACCAGCGATAACGATTGCTTTATATTTTGTAATTTTCGGAAATTTGGTGGGCCGCAGAGTGGGAGAAATGGGCGGTTTTCAGTACATGGAATTTATTGTTCCCGGTCTCATCATGATGTCTGTGATCCAAAATTCTTATTCAAACGTGGTGTCCAGTTTTTTCAGTCAAAAGTTTCAGCGCAGCATCGAGGAGTTACTGGTGTCTCCTGTGCCCAATTACGTCATTTTGACCGGCTTTGTGGTCGGCGGCATGGCCCGTGGGTTGGCGGTGGGGGCGATCGTTACAACGCTTTCTCTTTTTTTCGCGGACATTCAGATTGCTCACCCGGTCATTACAGTGACCGTAATTCTGCTTACTTCAGTGGTATTTTCTCTGGCCGGATTCATCAATGCGGTTTATGCGAACAGTTTTGATGATATTTCTATCGTGCCAACTTTTGTGCTGACGCCGCTGATTTATCTGGGCGGGGTATTTTATTCAACGCAGATGCTGCCGCCTTTCTGGCAGGCTGTCAGTGCCCTCAATCCGATTTTTTACATGGTGAACACCTTCAGATACGGGTTTCTCGGGTCGTCCGACGTCGATGTGATCTGGGCGTTTCTGATTCTCGGGGTGTTTGCCGTCTCACTATACGGTGGCTGTCTCTGGTTGTTGCGCCACGGCACCGGGATCCGGTTTTAGGACAGTAACGCCCATGTCTGGTAATCCACTAGGAGAGTCTATTCCGAATCCGAGCAAATATGATCCCGGTATCTTGTATCCGATACCGCGCTGGTCTGCCCGGTCCTTACTCGATATTGAAAAGAAGCTGAGGATGTATGGCTTCGATCACTGGCGGTCATATGAGCTCTCTTGGCTGAACAGTAAAGGGAAACCGATCGTTGCCATAGCCGAGATCTTCTTCGATGTCGACTCGGAAAATATCGTCGAGTCCAAATCGTTAAAGCTCTATCTCAATTCGTTAAATCAAGAGCGGTTCGCCGACTCAAAAGCCGTAGCTGAAGTGATTACCAATGACCTGTCGGCAGCGAGTAAATCGCAGGTGCGTGTTGCCATACATGGCCTTGAATCTCGAACCCAGGGTACTGAGAGTCGTCGAGACGGCAAACTGATTGACTCTCTGGATATTGAGATATCCTCGCAGACACCGGATGAGTCCCTGCTTAAAAATGACAGTGATTTGGTGTTCGATGAAACGCTTTTGACGGATCTGTTTCGTTCAAACTGTCCGGTAACGGGAGCGCCTGACTGGGCCAGTGTATTGATCCGTTACACAGGGATGAAAATTAATGAGGCGCAGTTGTTGCACTATCTCTGCTCATTTCGTCACCATCAGGGCTACCATGAAGAATGTGCAGAGCGGATTTACCGTGACATCATGCTGCGCTGTATGCCAGACGAATTGACCATTTCGATGAATTACCTGCGACGGGGAGGTATCGAAATCAACGTATACCGCAGCTCAAAACCCCTGTCTGTAAGTGAACTGGAGCCTCGCTTGATCCGGCAGTAGCGCCTTGAATTAAACTTCGCGCTGGGCTAAGGTACGCGCCTTCCGCTTTGGCGGGCGAACTGCAATACCCGGTGAGGTGTCCGAGTGGTCGAAGGAGCACGCCTGGAAAGCGTGTATGTCGAAAGGCATCGAGGGTTCGAATCCCTCTCTCACCGCCAGTTTCTTGGTCAAATCCCGCTCCGAGTTCGAGAGCGCTTCCTCTGTTGTTACTTCCGGACCTTTCCGGCCTGCTCTGGCGCACCAGGTGTCCTTGTTCCGTCTCATCCCGGCATTTCTTTGCTGTGACCGACCATTCGAGGTCAAGTAGGCCTTCTGTCTCTACAGACCCTGATTTTGAAGCTTGCGGCGTTTACTGGTGGGTAGTGTCCGGCTTTGTGCTTGCAGTGCAGGGCGTCACATCACTGTCGCTTGCAGGTCTGCCCCAGACGCGTCCTATATCGGCGTCACCAGATGACAGCAAGCGTTCCCCGCGCGAGAGAGCAGTTGTTGGAGACAGTTTGCAGGTTGAAGCGATAGACTCTGCTGCTCTAGTCCCGGATGATTACTCTGGTCTTGAAAAAGAATCAATAATCGCCAAAAGGTGTGTGCATGATGTTACGTCTGATCCGTCAATGCTCCTTGTTCTTGCTGGCCCAAAGTGCTGCCTGGTGTGTCGGTGCAGCAGAGTCCGGGCAGCCGAATCTGGTGTTGATTCTGGCTGATGATCTGGGTCTCGGGGACGTTGGAGTCTATGGCTCCAAGCTTGTAGATACCCCGAATATAGATGCACTTGCCAGGTCAGGTGTCCGTTTTTCGCAGGCCTATGTTTCTCATCCGGTTTGCAGTCCCTCGCGCGCCGGGTTGATCACGGGGCGGTATCAGCAAAGGCACGGCTGGGAGTTCAATCCGGCTCGTCGCGATTTGCATCAAGGCATGGATCTATCCCAGCAAACGCTGGCCGACGCGCTCAAAAAGCAGGGGTATGCGACAGGGTTGGTGGGTAAATGGCATCTCGGGCAGGCGGGGAACTTTCACCCGCTGAGCCGGGGATTCGACGAATATTACGGGGTGCTCGGAGGCGGTTCCCAATATGTTGAAGAGTCGGACGAAGAAGTGGTCTATGCGCTTAACGGAGAGCCCGGCCCGAGATCTGACTACAATGCGATTTACCGTGGGCGTGAAAAAATTACCGAGACGCAATACCTGACTGACGCGTTCACCAGAGAGGCGCTGTCGTTTATAGATCGACATGCTGAATCGCCTTTCTTTCTCTATCTCAGTCATATAGCCCCCCATACGCCCTTGCAGACCACCGCCGGCTATCTTGACCGTTATGGGCATGTGCAGGATATGCCCTCGAGGGTCTATGCGGCAATGGTATCCGCGCTGGATGACAGTGTCGGCGCCGTTGTGCAGAAACTGAGGGAGTTGGATCAGCTTGAAAACACCTTGATTGCTTTTGTCAGCGATAACGGCTGCGCCGGCTATATCGGTAATGCCTGCTCGAATCTGGGCTTCGCCGGCTTCAAACGGTTCCATCAGGAAGGCGGCATCCGGGTCCCATTTATATTGAGTTGGCCCGCCCGTTTGAAGGGCGGGCAGCAGTACACTGATCCGATAATCTCTCTCGATCTGTACAGTACCTTTACCGCTGCGGCAGGCGACATGATTGCAACAGAAGACAGCGTAAATCTGCTGCCTTTTCTGACAGAAAGCGCAGCCGGTCGCCCGCACGACTATCTGTACTGGCGATCAGGACCGACACAAGTGATACGCGGTCCGCGATGGAAGATGATTCGTTACAAAAAGTCATCATTCGATGACGGGGACCTTGATGCAACCGGCAGGTTACCGCCGCCAGACGGCGGTTGGGATGAATCGACGCCGAACGGTGAACTGGTGCTCCTGTATGATCTGTTGTCGGATCCTTCTGAGCGCATAAACCGTGCTGATGCAGAAGCGGGAATTGTCAGCGATTTACAATCGAGGCTTGATCAGTGGCTGCTGGAGTTGCCACCCGTCGATCAGGCCATATTCCCGGCAATCAGGTCGACGCTGACGGACGTCGATGGCCACACCGTTCAGTTGATTTTCTAGTGTACTTCAAACGACTTGCCCTGCAGTCACACCATGAAGCGTTTTTCTTTTCCGTGACGGCTCATGCTGCCGGTATGACGCATCCCGGGTCGGCAGCAATTTGCTGCATGGCCGCCAACTGTTTTTTTGTCGGGTATTGACGCCTTTACTGCGAAACACTCGCATCTCTCGGAAGATTCGGCATATTATCGTATCGGCATGCGGCACTATCCTGCTGAAACAATAATAATGTAACGCTCGGAGATATCATGATCCATCAGCACAGACTCCCGATGTTTTCTACTCTGTTATTCACTCTGGTTCTGAGCCCGCGCATCGTTGCGCAAGACTGGCCCAGCTACGGCGGTGACAATGGCTCTCAAAAGTACTCCATTCTTGATCAAATCAATGCTGACAATGTCAGTGAATTAGAGCTTGCCTGGGAATGGGAGAGTGTCGACAACCCGACAGTCGCTGCGAATCTGGAAGCAGGCAATAACAGGGCCGTGCCAGCTGCCTACAAAGCGACACCGATCGTTGTGGACGGGGTGATGTATGTGTCAACGTCATTCGGTCGCATCGTCGCTCTCGACGCGTTCAGCGGGGAGCAGAAATGGAGCTTTGATACCGCCGCCTGGGAAGCCGGTCGGCCTATGAATCTGGGTTACAACACCCGTGGGGTAGCACACTGGCAAAAAGCGGATAAGCAACGCTTGTTTTTTGCAACTTACGACTCTTATTTGTGGTCTATTGATCTTACCACCGGAAAGCCAGACCCTGACTTTGGAGAGAATGGCAGGGTGGACCTGGTCCTGGGTC
>VMDC01000009.1 GCA_008081045.1 Gammaproteobacteria bacterium
ACCGGCGTTCTATGAAGAGCTTGCGCGCAAAGCCATTGATGCTGGCGCCGATGCTTTTGTTGGAACTGGAGTGCAAACTTTACGCGGCATAGAAATTTATAATGGTAAGCCCATCTTTTATGGGCTGGGTGAGTTTTTTCGAGAAGCGCAGTGGGAGCTGGAAGTAGCGCTGGGCAATTCAGATGCAAATTCCAATCGAAGAGTGCAGCAGTTTGCCAGAAACTTTGGTGGTTCGGCCCAATCATTGGAAAGCCTGGTAGCCATTAGTCATTATGAAGATGGAGAGTTGACTGAAGTGCGACTCTATCCAACTGAGTTAGGCTTTGACGGTCCTGATTCTCGTTTAGGAATTCCACGTATGGCTGATGTTCAACATGCGCAACAGATTCTTGAACGAGTAGAGCGGCTTTCAGACGAGTGGGGAACCGAGATTGATATAGAAGGAAGTGTTGGAATTATTCGAATTAAGTGATTGCTGTTTATAAAAGGGGTCTGCGTAAAAATGCAGTAGTTTAGAGGAAAGGCTAACTTAGAAGATTCCCTTCGATAGAGTCTGGCAAGAGATGCTCTTAAGTATCGAAACTGTCTACTCGTCACTCTCGGTGGCTGTAAGTATAGGGGAGTTGGGTCGGAATAATCCAAACAGCCTTTGGGCTGTTTGTCCCCTGCGGGCTTCGCGCTGACGCGCTCGTAGCTAACTGCTTCGCAGTTGGTCGAACGACATCGATGGGTCTCATCCGGCGACTAAACCCCATACATAAAAAAGCCCCGCTTTGCGGGGCTTTTTTATGTATGGTGCCCAGGGGCGGAATCGAACCACCGACACGAGGATTTTCAGTCCTCTGCTCTACCGACTGAGCTACCTGGGCGTTGGGGTGCACTGTGATGTGCTTGATTGTCATGCCAGCGAGTTCGGCTCTGCTGGTCGCGCTGACACTTGCGGAGCGTGCTGCCTGAGACTGATCCATCCCGGGGGCTAGGGCCGATGAACTGACCGGCTTTTGCCCTGCTTCGCGAGCCGCGTATTAAATAGTGTCTGACTGCCTGAGTCAAGGCATATGCGCGTGGCTCAGCGCCCGATAAGGCCAGGCCTGGCAAAGCAAAATCCGCAAGCATGGCCGACGATTTGCGGCACTCAGACCTGCTTTCGAGTGGCTTTAGGGAACACAGTGCAGGCGTGAGACGCCTACTTGTCGGGTGGCACAAACCCTTCGGCGCGATCGTAGTCCTCGTTACTGAGGAATTTTTCCATTTCCTGCTGCAGGTAGCTGCGCGTTTCCGGATCCATCAGGTTCAGCTGCTTCTCGTTGATAAGCATGGTTTGCTGTGCCTGCCACTCTTGCCAGGCCTGCTGAGACACAGTTTCATAAACTTCCTGCCCCTTCGGTCCGGGATAGGGCGGAACCGCCAGTCCCGGCAGTTCTCTCTGGTATTTTCGACACTGAACCGTGCGGCTCATGGAAACTCCTTAGCGTGAAACAGGGTGCGGGTCTTTGGCCAGTTCGGAGAGCAGCTTTTTCACCGGCGCGGCCAGCCCGACCTCAAGCGAATGATTAAGAGGGTACCAGAGCCAGCGGTCAGAATCAGCTGCACCTGCTGCTTCGTTTGTGTTGGGTTCGGCTTCAATCAATAACGGGAAGATGTCCAGATGGTAGTGGGTGAAGCTGTGCCGAACTTGTGGCAGCCTGATCGCGGCAGTCAGGTCGCAGGGCAGTCCGTTGAATTCGGTCGAGCACTGCGCCGCCGGTTCATCTTGTCCGGTGGGCTTTGACAAAGGCCGCTCCGGCAAGGAGTAGAGCCCGCCCCAGATGCCGGTGTCCGCGCGCTTCTCCAGCAACACTGCCCCCTGTCCATTGCGCAGGATAATCATCTGCACGGCTTTTACCGGTTTGTCCTGTCTGGGTTTCTTGCCCGGATACGTCGCAATCGCATCAGCGGCCAGCGCCTGGCAGCGATCGGCCAGTGGACACCGGCCGCAGTCGGGCTGGCTTCGCGTGCACAAGGTAGCGCCGAGATCCATCATGGCCTGCGTGTAAGCGGCGATGCCGGACTCCGGCAGCAGCGATTCCGCCAGTTCCCACAGCCGGGTTTTGACAGCACTGCTTTCCGGATAGCCGGCAATGGCAAAATAACGCGTCAACACGCGTTTGACGTTGCCATCGAGAATCGGGGCTCTGATGTGCATGGCAAGCGCGGCTATCGCGCCGGCCGTAGACCGCCCGATGCCAGGCAGGGATTCGAGTTCCTCAACGCTGTCCGGAAAGTGCCCCTGATGCTCTGCGCAGACTTGCTGCGCGGCTTTGTGAAGATTGCGTGCCCTGGCGTAATAGCCGAGCCCTGTCCACAGGTGCAGCACCTGATCCACCGGCGCTGCCGCCAGTGCGTGCACGTCGGGAAAGCGCGCCATGAACCGCTGATAATAGGGAATGACCGTGGCCACCTGGGTCTGCTGCAGCATGATCTCTGACACCCAGACCCGGTAAGGCGTGGGGTCTTGCTGCCAGGGCAAATCGTGCCGGCCGTGCGTGACGAACCAGTCCATAACCTGCTCTGCAAATGTGTGCTGGCTTCCCATAGCGCGCGATCAACCGCGCTGCCGGCGCTTTAACGGGCAGGGCAGGGCAGGAAGGCTGGATTGCCGCAGCAGCAGGGGTTCCATGCTCAATTCAGCAGGCTTCTGAGCAGCCCTCTGGCTGAGTCGCGCAATTGTTCAGGCACCTGATCGGTAATGATGTCCTGCAGTTCATTGCGCAGCGCATTGGCGCCAATCTGACTGAAAATGTCCCGCACACGGGTAAAGTCCGGTCGGCAGTATCGGCTGATGTCATCGGCAAAGGCGGCGCTGCAGTCCACGGGCCAGGACACATTGTGGTAGAGCTCATCGATCGGGATCGTCTGGGTATAGGGCGCACCCAGCACGGTAAACAGCAGGTCGTAATCGAAGCTCTGTGCGTCGAGGTCAATCTGGCCGCTGCCGCTGATGTCGAAATTGTCCATGCGCAGCCTGACCTCCTGCTGCGAAGTCAGACCGTCTTCGAGTATCAGGTAGCCACTCAGGTCACTGAAACGAATCACGTCTGGCCACTGCTGAATGGCCTCCCCGTTCGGGCTCAGTGCCGCGATGGCGGTAAACACCTGTTTGATCACGCCGATGTCGACTGAGTTGTCGGTTATGCTGAAGGCGCTGTTGCCGGACAATGAGTCCAGCATTGCCCCAACCGTGTCGCCCGCTGCGGTATAGCTGGATTCGGCCTGCAGAAAACCATTGACGGCGTTGAAGCGAGTAACCAAAGGAGTCAGCTCTGACAGATTGACATCGCTGATAGTCTGGCTGACTTCCAGTTCGGGCTCGCTGCCCCGGGTGCTCAGCCGTATTGTGCCTTGTGTCGAACCTTCAAACAGGGAGACAGGCGGCACTTCGATGTCCAGCACGCCATCCTCGACGTTGGTAAATACGTTGACGTCCTGCAGCTGGATATCATTAATGGTGACCGATTCAACAGAGATCCCTCCCAGCAGACTGATGGAGCTGATCAGCTCGACGGGCAGTTCAGCCTGCGGCTGATACTGCGCGGCTTCGGTGAGCCCGGTCGGTGTTTCTTCAGCCGCCGGTAGCTGCTCGGTAAAAAAGGGCGACAGATCGAGCGCCCCGGCATTGACGTTGTAACTGACATTCAGGGGAGCCAGATCGGTGGCCAGGCGCACCTCGGCATCGGTTTCGATCAGTGAGCCGGCAAAACTGAGGTCAAAGTCGCTCAGTGTCGCCCGCTGCGCAGAGCCGTTGAATCGGGCGCTGAAGCTCAGCATGCGATTCGCATCGAGACCAAAGCCGGTGGCCGGGCCCGGCTCTTTCAAATCCAGTGACTCCAGCAGGGTGATTACGTCGAAATCTTCGGCGACCAGCGAGCCTTCGTAAATCGGATCTGCAGGAAATCCCGAAACCGTGATTGCGCCGGTGACCAACATTGGCGTGATGCTCAGCTGCAGGTTGCTGAACTGAAACGACCCGTTGCTCAGTTCGGCCTGCACGTCAGATCTCAGCGCCATGGGAATGGCTGCCGACATGCCGTTGTTTTCGTAATCAAACTGAAGTGCCACTGAGAAGGGGCGACCTTCCAGGTTGGTATCCCGACTGTCCAGGCTGAGGTTGTCGATCTGATAGCGGGCCTGCTTAGAGGCGTCCTGAATGTCGATGCTGGCATTGCCGATCCGCAGTCGATCAACCGAAAAGGCCGGCAGTTCTCTCAGTTCCCCCGGAGATGACGGGTTGCGGCTGGCTGCACCCGGTTCAGCGGCTCCGGTGGACCAGATGCTGGTACCGTTCGCATCAATAAAATAGTTGGCATGTAAATCTGCAGTGGAGATTTCCCTGATCTTGATCTGGCCTCTCAGCAAAGGCGTCAGCTCAACGCTTAACACCGCAGATGAGGTGGAGGCCAGTTCCTGAGGAAAGGCAGGGTTTTTCAGCCGGACATCAGTTAGCGCAAGGCCGAGGTCCGGGAACAGGCTCAGGGACAGGTCGCCGCCAATGGTCAGTTCAAAGCCGGTAGCAGCGAGCACCGTCTCCGAAATGGCCGCTTTGTTGGATTCTGTGTTGATCCTTGCCACGAGCAGGAAGCCGCTCGCCACCACCAGCAAAACCAGCACCAACAGAAATCTGAGGAGAAACTTCATGGTCCTAACTCAATCCTCACGGCGTGGGCGAGGCGGTGGTCCCGCTGGCTCGGTCGGTCGATGCGATGTAACACGGCGTGAAATGCTCCTGAATCTGGCTCAGCCCGTCCGGAACGGTTCCGGCTTTGGCCCCTAGTCTACCGAATGCCTGAAGGCCCTGCACGAAACCTGACTTTCACTCCGGCGGGAGCAGCATTATAATGCGGCTTTTCCGCCAACGGGTCTTTTCATGAGCGCTTCGGCTCCCCCTTCTCCGCGTCAGGCTACGGTCGAGCGCAACACCAAGGAAACGCAAATCACCGTCACGCTCAAGCTTGATGGTTCAGGGCAGCTGGACGTTGAGACCGGCCTGCCGTTTCTTGATCACATGCTCGATCAGATTGCGCGCCACGGGTTGATTGACCTGACGGTCAGGGCGTCCGGCGATCTGGACATCGATGCCCATCACACGGTTGAGGACATCGGCATCACGCTGGGTCAGGCGCTGAATCAGGCGCTCGACAAGACCGGCATCCGTCGCTACGGCCACGCGTATGTTCCTCTTGATGAGGCGCTTTCCCGGGTGGTGCTGGATTTTTCCGGTCGTCCGGGCCTCGATTACCACGTGCAGTTCGTCAAGGGTACCGTAGGCAACTTTGACGTCGATCTGTTCCATGAATTTTTTCAGGGCTTTGTGAATCACGCGATGGTCACGCTGCACATCGACAACATTCGCGGCAAGAATGCGCACCACCAGATTGAAACCATCTTTAAGGCTTTTGGTCGGGCGCTGCGCATGGCGATGGAAATTGATCCCCGCGCAGCCGACCATATTCCTTCTACCAAAGGCGTTCTGTAGACGGTGTCCCGCAACCGGTGTCCCATGAAAGATCCTCTTCAGATGGTCCGGCGTCATGGCATCAGCGCTTTGCCGAGGTCACGCAGCCCCGTCCTTGCTGGATTCCCTCGTATCCGCTTCCTCAATGCTGATGCGGTAAACCCGAACTACTGACTCGGCCATCAATACGAACCTGTGATGACAGCATACGCGCATACGGCAGTGGCCACCCGCCAATGAATCAGGTTGCAGTCATTGACTACGGCATGGGGAACCTGCATTCGGTCGCCAAAGCAATCGAGCATGTGGGGGCAGAACTGGCCGCCGAATCGGGGCAGGCTACGAAGGTCACCATCACGTCAGATCCTGCGCAGATCGCGGCCGCGGATCGGGTGGTGTTCCCCGGCGTTGGTGCGATTCGCGACTGCATGGCCGAGATCAACCGGCTCGACGTCGGCGCGATGGTGGCAAGTGCGATGAAGACAAAACCGGTGCTGGCGATTTGCGTCGGTATGCAGGCGCTGATGGCGCACAGTGAAGAAAACGGTGGAGTGGACTGTCTGGGCCTGCTGTCGGGGCGCGTGAAGTTTTTTGGTGAGGATCTGCGGGACGACAATGATGCCCGCCTGAAAGTGCCGCACATGGGGTGGAACCGGGTTACCCAGACTTCAGATCACCCGCTCTGGCGGGGTGTGCCGGACAACAGCCGGTTCTACTTCGTCCACAGCTATTATGTGACGATGGATGAGACTGATCAGGTGGCCGGCCGCAGCGTGTATGGCAGGGAAATTGTGGCTGCTATCTCCGCGGGCAATATTTTTGCCACGCAGTTTCATCCGGAAAAAAGTCAAAACGCAGGGCTCACCCTGCTGCGCAATTTTCTCACCTGGAACGGCGCCAGCGACTGAGCGCCGATCAGAACCAGACGAGCATCTGACAAGAGGGACACCGCAAACGCCATGATAGTGATACCTGCAATCGATCTGAAAGACGGTCAGTGTGTCCGCCTCAAGCAGGGTCGGATGGAAGAGAGCACGATTTTCTCTGATGATCCGGTGGAGCAGGCCGGGCAGTGGCTGGCGCAGGGTGCGCGGCGCCTGCACATTGTGGATCTTAACGGGGCGTTCGAAGGGTCGCCGGTCAATGCGGACATCGTGACTTCCATAACCCGCGCTTACCCGGAACTTCCTGTGCAGATCGGCGGCGGCATCCGCTCGCTCGAGACGGCTCAGGTCTACATCGATGCCGGGGTGAGCTACCTTATTATTGGCACTCAGGCGGTAAAGGACCCTGATTTTGTCCGGGCAGCCAGCGCGGAATTCCCCGGTAAGATCATCATCGGGCTTGATGCGGTGAACGGCAAAGTCGCCACAGAAGGATGGGCGGATGTCTCTGAATTGGCGGTCGAGGAAGCGCTGCAGCGTTTCGACGGACTGGGGTTGGCAGCGGTGATTTACACAGACATTGATCGGGACGGCATGATGCAGGGGGCCAATGTGGCGGCCACTGTGGCTCTGGCTGAGCGCTCCAGCATTCCGGTCATTGCCTCCGGCGGTATCGCGAAACTGGCCGACATTGTCGATCTGAAAGCCGCGGCAAAAACCGCAGGCGGCGCCGGCATTATCGGCGCCATCACCGGCCGCGCGATTTACGAAGGTAAGCTGGATCTACAGGAGGCGCAGGCCTACTGTGATTCAGACGACTGAGCTTTTTCCGATGACCGGCACAGCGCAGACAGACCTATGGCACTAGCAAAGCGAATCATTCCCTGTCTGGACTGCGACCGCGGCCGCGTGGTGAAAGGCGTGCAATTTGTCGACATTCGCGATGCCGGTGATCCGGTCGAGGTTTCCAGGCGCTACGGCGAGGCCGGCGCCGATGAGATCACGTTTCTGGACATTACCGCCAGCCATGAAGATCGGGCCACGACGGTGGACACGGTCCGGGCGATCGCCGGACAGGTTTTCATTCCGCTCACGGTGGGTGGGGGCATTCGCACGCTGGAAGATATTCGCACCATGCTGAACGCAGGTGCAGACAAGGTCTCCATCAACACCGCTGCTGTTCAGAATCCCGAGTTCGTCCGAGAGGCGGCAGAACGCTTCGGCTCTCAGTGCATTGTCGTGGCGGTAGACGCCAAGCGTGTGTCGGCTGAAGATGAGCCGCTGCGCTGGGAAATTTTCACCCACGGCGGGCGCAAGCCGACCGGGCTTGAAGTCATCGAATGGGTCAGGCGGATGGTGAGTTACGGCGCCGGTGAAATTCTGCTGACCAGCATGGACCGCGATGGCACCAAGATCGGCTTCGATCTTGAACTCAACAGGGCCGTCAGCGAGGCCGTCAACGTGCCCATCATCGCGTCAGGCGGCGTGGGCAATCTCGACCATCTGGCCGATGGCGTGCTGCTGGGCGCAGCAGATGCGGTGCTCGCGGCGAGCATTTTCCACTTCGGTGAATACACCATCCGCGAGGCGAAAGCGCACATGGCATCCCGGGGCATTGAGGTCAGGCTGGATTAAACGACGCAGCCGCTTGAACCGCTCAAGCCGACCGGCTTTGCAAGGGATTTGATCAGGCCAGTCAGGTCGATTGCGTTCGGTGGCAGGTCGCTGGCTACAGGGCATCCCGCTGGGCAAAGCTGCCCGTGGTGCTGCGCGCGGCAGGTCTGAAGGCATTGACGCCCTTCAGCACGTTCAGCGCTTCGTTGAGCGGATAGTCGGTGACCAGAACCTGTTCGGCGGAGATCAGCGCTTCGGCCATCTCCTCATCGCTGTCTACCGTCTCTTCACCATTCCCGTTGGCCAGTCGGCCGGGCAGGTCGGCTTCATTGTATTGCGAAATGCTGCGCGAGCGCCGCGTCACAAAAGCATCGTCAACAATGATGTCGGGGGTGATACCCTGCGCCTGGATCGAGCGTCCGCTGGGCGTGTAGTACAGTGAGGTAGTCAGCTTGATCGCGCGGGCGTCATCCAGCTGGAGCACCGTTTGCACCGAGCCTTTGCCAAAACTCTGGGTTCCCATCACCACGGCCCGGCCGTGATCCTGAAGTGCGCCGGCAACAATCTCTGATGCGGAAGCGGAGCCGTTATTCACCAGTACCACAAGTGGGACATCTGGCGCTACAGTGGCGAGGCTGGCCGAAAAGGTCATGTCGTTTCCTTCCAGACGGCCTTTGGTCGAGACAATTGAGCCTTCCTCAATAAAGGCATCCACCACGCGCACGGAGGCCTGCAGCACGCCGCCCGGGTTATTGCGCAAATCCAGAACCACGCCTTTCAGCTCGCCGTGCTCTTCGTACAGTTCCCGCAGCTCGTCTTCCAGCTCTTCGCCGGTGTTGAGCCGGAACTGGGCAATCCGGACATAGGCATATCCGGGTTCGAGCAGACGGCTTCGAACGCTGGTAATGGCGATAACTTCGCGTACGACCGTCAGCTCAAAGGGTTCCATGCCCTCGCGGGCAATGGTGACCGTCACTTCGGTGCCCGGTTCGCCCCGCATCATATTGGCCGCTTCTTCCGGAGTCAGTTCACGCAGCGGTTTATTGTCGATCTGGATGATCAGATCACCCGCCTCAATGCCAGCCCGGTCTGCCGGCGTATCATCAATGGGGCTGATCACCTTGATGTAGCCGTTCTCCCGACCCACCTCGATGCCCAGCCCACCGAATTCGCCAGAAGTGGTTTCCTGAAGGGCGTCATAATCCTGTCCGGCCATGTAGGCCGAATGCGGATCCAGCCCTGACAGCATGCCTCTGATTGCGTTCTCCAGCAGAGTTTTGTCGTCGATCTCTTCCACGTAGGCCATGCGGATGCGGTCCAGCGCTTCGGTGAACATGCGCACTTCATCAAGCGGCAGGGGCAGCAGCTCAGACTGCTGGGCCTGTCCGGACAGCGGCGCGGAGTTCAGCACGCAAAGGGCAAGGGCGGTCGACAGGCGTTGGCGAAAGGTCATCATCGGGGTTTCCTGAAAAGCGGTTCTGCTGGGTGATACGAATTCGTCAATAGTTTCAGTTTATGCCGGCATTGGCAATATGCCGGGCGGGCTCGGGACGGTCCTCCCTGTCCTGACTGCTGGCTATGTGGGGGTGCGGCCTAGCGCAGCCAGGCGGTAGGGTCCTGTGGCTCCCCGTTGCGTCTGATCTCAAAATACAGCCCGGCGGTGCGGTCGCTGCTGTTGATGCCCGACCGTGCCAGCACTTCGCCCGCATCTACCCAGTCGCCGCCGCTGACGGTCAGCGCTTCATTGTGACCGTAAAGACTCATGTAGCCCTGCCCGTGATCGAGCACGATCAGCAGTCCGGAACCCCGCAGCCAGTCAGCAAAAACCACCCGACCGGCGTGTACGGCCCGCACCGGATTGCCCGCTTTCGGTGCGAACGACAGCCCTTTTCGCACCAGGCTGCCGCCGCCATAGATGGCGCCAAACGCATGGGCCACCGGCTCATCTACCGGCGGCGGCAGCTTACCGCGACGCTCGGCCAGGGGCGTAATCTGATCAAAGGACGACACGCCTTCAAGCGCGCGGGTGATTTCTTCGATCAGCTGCTGCAGCTCTGACTGCTGCGTCTGCAGCTGTGTCATGGCGCTGCTGCGACTGGCGATGCTGTTTCTGAGTTCTGCCAGCGCTGCAGCCTGCGATTCACGGGCCTGCGCCAGTTCGTCCTCAAGCCGTATGGCTTGCTGCTGCTGTCTGTCCATCAGATTCAGGTTTTGCGCGACCTCGGCATCCAGAGCGGCCAGTTCCGACAGAGTGGCGTTGAAGTTTTCAATCCGGTCGAGCTGAAATTCCGACAGATAGCGCGTGTACTGCAGCTGCCGGGCACCCTCGGACAGGCTTTCGGCATTGAGCAGGCTTTTCAGCGCATTGTCCTTGCGGTTGATATAGGCGTGCCGGAGCAGAGCGGCCAGAACCTGTTCCTGCTCGCGCTTGCTGGCCAGCAGTTCGCGGGACTGCTGCTGCAGGCTCTGTTGCTCGGCGCGGGCGGCAGCCAGAGCCTGAGTCTGCTCTGCCAGAGCCTGCTGCGCATCAGAAAGCGCCAGCTGGGTTTCTCTGAGTGCGCTTTCCTGTTCGGTTTCGCGAGTCGCGGCTTGCTGCAGCCAGGCCTGAATGTCAGCAATGGCTGCCGAGACTTCGGATAAATCCCGTTCAGCCTGTTCGCGCTCCTGCGCGGCAGCGACGACGCCGGCGCAAGCCCACAGGCCGAGACTCAGCAGCAGTCCATGCCGGAACTTAACTGTGACATCTGGCACTCAGGCGCTCGCCTGCGCCGGTTCCGGAGGTTGCAGCAGCACCTTGCCGGTCATTTCATCGGGCGCCGGCATGGACATCAGGTAGAGCAGGGTGGGCGCGATATCACACAGACTGCCTTCGCCGGTGAAGGTCAGATCACTCGCGCCGACATAGACCAGCGGCACGGGCCCGCTGGTATGCGAGGTCAGGGGCTGATGGGTTTCCGGGTCCAGCATCTGTTCCACATTACCGTGATCGGCGGTGATCAGCAGATGGCCTCTGACCTCCTCGATGGCGGAGACAATTCGGCTCAGGCAGGCATCGACGGTTTCAACTGCCTTGATTGAAGCCTCGAAATTGCCGGTGTGTCCGACCATATCGCCATTGGCGTAGTTGCAGATGATGGTGTCGTAGTCGCCGGAGGTGATGGCCTTGACCAGATCATCGGTGACTTCAACGGCCGACATTTCCGGTTTCAGGTCATAGGTCTTGACCTGCGGTGAAGGAATCAGGGTGCGGTCTTCGCCGGCGAAAGGCGCTTCGCGACCCCCGTTAAAAAAGAAAGTGACGTGCGCGTATTTTTCCGTCTCGGCGATACGCAGCTGGGTGCGCTGGTTGTCGGCCAGATACTGCCCGAGCACATTGTCCAGTACCTGAGGAGGATAGGCACAGGCGGTGTCGATATCGGCAGCGTATTCCGTGAGCATCACGAAATCACCCAGCAGGGGCCGAACGCTCCGCTCAAAACCCTCGAAGTCATCATCGACCAGGGTCCGGGTCAGCTGCCTGGCCCGGTCTGCACGGAAATTCATGAACAGCACCACGTCACCGTCGTCGATCAGGGCCGGCGTTTCGCCCTCGCCCTGTATCACCGTGGCCTGCACAAATTCATCGTCCTCGTCCCGCTGATAGGCCGCTTCCAGCCCGGCGCTGGCGCTGGCGCTGGTAAAAGGCGCTTTGGCTTCGGTCAACAGTCGGTAGGCACTCTGGACCCGATCCCAGCGGTTGTCGCGGTCCATGGCATAGAAGCGTCCGCACAGGGAGGCGACCCGACCGATGCCGTGGCGCTGGAAAAAGGCGTCTGCCCGCTGCAGCGAGGGCATTGCGCTGCGGGGCGGGGTGTCCCGGCCGTCCAGAAAGGCATGCAGATAAAGCTTCCGAACACCGCGCTGTCGGGCCAGTTCCAGTGCCGCCATGATCTGGTCTTCGTGGCTGTGGATGCCGCCCGGTGACATCAGTCCCAGCACATGCAGCGCAGTTTCGCTGCTGGCGGCAAGCTCGGCGGCCTGAACCAGCACGGCATTTTCATAGAAACCACCGTCTTCGATGTCCTTGTCAATGCGGGTCAGGCTCTGATAGACCACCCGACCGGCGCCCAGATTCATATGACCGACCTCGGAATTGCCCATCTGTCCGGCCGGCAGACCAACGGACTGCCCGGACGTATCGATCAGCGTCGATGGTCGCTGCTGCCACAGGCTGTCCCAGGTCGGAGTGGCCGCGTTGGCGATGGCGTTGCTGTCGGTGGCTTCCCGATGGCCCCAGCCATCAAGAATCAGAAGAAGGGCGGTGGATTTCTTGCTCATGGTGATTTGGGTACCTCTGGCGCTGCCGGCGACGGGCAGCAGCCACTGCTGATGTGATACCTCTATTATCCTCGAAAGCCCGGATTCTGGCGAGCGCGGCGCACCGGGCCGCTTCTTTCGGCCGGGCTACCCGTGTATACTTCGTGCCTCTTCGCAAACCGGTGGTTTCAGCGCCGGTTGAGTGGAATTAACCCGTTGATAAGCATATAGAAAATTTAGACCAGCGCCGTGGAACAGTTTTTCGAATTTATAGGCAACCATCTGGTGCTCTCCTCCATGTGGGTGGCAAGCGCCGCGGCCATTATTTTTTATCAGGCGCGCACGGCGGCGGCCTCGGTCGGTCCACAGCAGGCGGTCATGCTGATCAACCGGCAGGATGCGGTGGTGGTCGACATTCGCGACAAGAAAGAATTTGAAGCCGGCCACATTGTAGACGCGATCCACATTCCTCTGGCCAAACTCAAGCAGCGGGCGCCCGCCGAGCTCAAGAAATTCAAGGAGCGGCCCGTGCTGGTTGTCTGCAAGATGGGCCAGCATGCGGGAGAGGCGGTCAAGACCCTTGAAGAACTCGGCCACAAGGAAGTGAGCAAGCTTTCCGGTGGTGTCACCGAGTGGAAGGCGCAGTCCTATCCGCTGGTGCAAAGCTGAGACCGAAATCACTTTTTACTTTTGATGAGATAGACAGGAATTACCATGGCAGAAGAAAGCAACAACGCCCCGGAGGCCGCCGCGGACGGCGCTCAGCAGGCAGGCCCGCAGTTTGCGCTGCAGCGGATTTATCTGAAGGACACTTCCTTTGAATCGCCGAAAAGCCCGCAGATCTTCCAGACCCAGTGGAGCCCCAAGATCAACTTCGACATCAAGACGCGCAACACCAAGGTTGCCGATGATGTGTATGAGGTGGTGTTGGTGCTGACGGCGGAAGCCCAGCTGGAGGAGGAGACCGCGTTTGTGGTCGAGGTCCATCAGGCCGGTATCTTTACCGTCAAAGAGTTCAGCGAAACGGATCTTGAGCAGGTGCTGGCCACGGTATGTCCGAGCATTCTGTTCCCCTACTCACGGGAGTCGCTCGACGCGCTGGTGGTCAAGGGCAGTTTTCCTCCGCTGATGATTGCCCCGATCAACTTCGAAGCGCTCTACGCGCAGCAGAAGCAGGCGGCCGAGCAGCAGGCGGCCGGCGGCGAGGCGGCACCGGAGAGCGTGCAGTAAGCTCAGATTCCGGCAGTGAAGTTCAGCTGCCGCCAGGCCTCATACACCAGAATAGCCGCCGCATTGGAGAGATTCAGGCTGCGGCTTTCTGGCAACATGGGGACGCGTAATACCCCATCCTGTCCGATTTCTGCCCGAATCGACTCCGGCAGACCGCGGGTTTCCGGGCCAAAAACCAGAAAGTCCCCATCCTCGAACGTCACTTCCGTGTAAAACCGGCTGCCTTTGGTGCTCAGCCCGAACAGGCGCACGCCGGGCTGCTTCTCGCGGAATTCCTGCCAGTTCTCATAAATCGAAAGGCCGGCATATTCATGGTAATCCAGCCCCGCCCGACGCATCTTCTTGTCTTCCAGAGCGAATCCGAAGGGCTTGATCAAATGAAGCTGTGACCCTGTATTTGCAGCTAAACGGATGATATTTCCCGTGTTTGGGGGTATTTCAGGCTCAAAAAGGACGATATTGATCAAAACTTAAGCAACTCGTGGGTGATATGTTGGATCTTTGCATATTTATGGGCTCAGGCAGGGGTCAGATTTTGTTCTGTAAAGGTGTCCCCAAAAGCGGTTTTAGACCGGCTTTTTGGGCACCTTTGTGACGATCTTACTGTGGCCATTGACCCGATTACCATCGAGGGAACTCCGGACTAACCCTCCAAAAACAACTTTCAGAGCAAAAATTACGGTCTAGCCCAAAGTGAATTTTTTGCTGTCCGGGGTTTCAACAACTTTACCGGCACTTCTCGATAGCGTTCCTCAAGTTCTGTTTGCTCGCACGCGAAAGAGCAAAACGGCACCCTGAACGCGCATGCGATTATGAGCATCGTTGGAAGAGCAAAAGTGGATCGCCGGTGGATCTGTGGCGCTGGTACACCCCCATCCTAGGCGTCGAGAGTGTCATGAAGGCCTAAGAGGTAATATTAGCGAGCCAGTTGGCTAGATGTAGCAGCAACAGGCTGTGACACTTTTGTCTATCTCGCCACTATAGCCAGTAATTGCTGACAGCGCCATTGACCTAGCGACTCTGGAGGACAGCGAACAGTGACTCAGGCATATCACTCATAGCACTGCCCCTTGCGCTAACAACTAGCGCAGCGGTCGCGAATTGAAATGTTGTTCATCATGGTAAAATGAAATAATGAAGTGCGACGAAGAGAACAACAGAGAGTCAGCCGCAAGTGGAACATGCGGACTCGCGATACCGCGGCATGACGCGGGAACAGAGAAATAAAGATAAAATCAGGATAATGACGACCAGCAAGGGCAGATGAATTCACTTTCTCCATTGGGCAACTAATGTATATGCAGCATTTTGGCCTCAGAGAGTTACCTTTCTCGCTGACTCCAAACACTCATTTCTTCCTGAACATAGCGAGTTATCAGCAAGCATACAACATGCTGATGGTGTCGCTAGCGAACAAGGAGGGCTTTATCAAAATTGTCGGTGAGCTAGGCATTGGAAAGACAATGCTGTGCCGCGAGGTAATCAAAGCACTTATGGAAGACAAAGAAAACTACTGTCCTGTAGTTTTACCCGATCCGGTGGTCAGCCCTAAGGGATTGTTCCTGGCATTCGCTGAAGAACTGAAAATCAAGATCGATCAGGATGTTGGCCATCATCGGTTACTCAAGGCCATTACGGAACGATTGAATGAACTTTCCGCAATTGGCAAGCAGGTGGTAATGTTCATCGATGAGGCGCATGCGATTCCAGAACAGACGCTAGAGGCTCTGCGTTTATTAACCGATATCGAGACCGAAACGGCTAAGCGCTTTCAGGTCGTACTGTTTGCGCAGCCTGAACTAGACGTGGCTCTGGGACAGCCTTCGCTCCAGAAGCTGCGCCAGCAGATTACCTTTTCATTTAAAATCGAGGCGCTGGATCGCGATGGCTTGGCCCGATATGTCAGTCACCGTATTAATACCGCCGGCTACAATGGACAGAGCCTTTTCTCTAAACGGGCGCTTGATTATCTCTATCGCACTAGCTATGGGATCCCGCGGCTCATAAACATTCTCTGCCACAAAGCGCTAGTGATTTGTTTTGAAAAGGGCGAGGACGTCGTACAGTCCGACCACATCAGGCTTGCGGCTGGTGCCATAGAAGGCGTTGAATTGCCTTCGGCTAACTATCGACCTGTTTACATAGCGCTTGCAGGCATTGCAGCAAGTGCCTCCGCAGTCGTGTTCTACTTTGCGAAAGTGGTCTAGAAGCGCACTTCGGCCGACCAACGCCTCCAGCCCTAACTCAAAGGCTGAATGAATCTCCGTCGCAGCTTCCAAACGCTATCTGGCGAGGGCATTGGCATTCCCTGGGTTTTCTGAACGGCTACTCATCCGCGCCGTTGGTGTAATAGGAGCCCAGTTCCTTGATCTTGCGGGTCAGGGTGTTGCGTCCCCAGCCGAGCAGGTCCGCTGCATCGCGTCGTCTGCCACCGGTGTGTTTCAGGGCAATGTCGATCAGGGTCCGTTCAAACAGGGGCGTGGCTTCATTGAGAATGCCGGAATTGCCCATGCTGAGCTGTTGATCCGCCCAGGCCTGCAGATTCTGCGTCCAGTTCCCGGGCGCGGCAGACTTGGCCTCCTGCTCAGAGAATTCGGGTGGCAGGTCTGACAGGTGTACCTCTCGACCGGAAGCCATCACCGTAATCCAGCGACAGAAATTTTCCAGCTGCCGTACGTTCCCCGGCCAGGCCAGATTCTCCAGAAACTGAATGGTCTCGGGGCGCAGTATTTTCGGTTCCACGTCCAGCTCTTCGGCCGCCTTGGCCAGAAAGTGTATGGAGAGCTTGGCGATGTCTTCGCGGCGGTCTGCCAGTTTGGGGATGTGAATCCGGATGACGTTCAGACGATGGAACAAATCCTCGCGGAACAGGTGCTGCTCGACGAGCTTTTCGAGGTTCTGATGAGTGGCCGCAATGATGCGCACATCGACTTTGATCGAGGTGTGCCCGCCCACGCGGTAGAATTCGCCATCAGAGAGCACGCGCAGTAAGCGGGTCTGGGTTTCCGCCGGCATATCACCGATTTCATCGAGAAACAGGGTGCCGCCGTTGGCCTGCTCGAAGCGGCCGGTACGCTGCTGGGTAGCGCCGGTGAATGCGCCTTTCTCGTGACCGAACAGTTCAGATTCGATCAGCTCTTTCGGGATGGCGGCCACGTTCAGAGGTACAAAGGGCTGCTCCCGGCGCGGGCCGTGCTGATGCAGGGCATGGGCGACCAGTTCTTTACCGGTGCCGGATTCTCCGTTGATCAGCACCGAGATGTTGGAATTCGACAGACGCCCGATGGCGCGAAACACCTCCTGCATGGCGGGTGCTTCCCCGATAATTTCGGTCGAGGGCGTCTCAACAGTCTCTGCCGCCTCCCCGGTTTTGTCTTTCGCATGGGCCAGCGCCCGGCGCGTCATGGCAACCGCTTCATCAATATCGAAGGGCTTTGGCAGATACTCGAAGGCGCCGCGGCTGTAGGAAGCGACTGCGCTCTCGAGATCCGAATGCGCAGTCATGATGATAACCGGCAGCTCCGGGTGAGTTTGTTGAATAGAGGTGAGCAGTTCCAGTCCGTCGATGCCCGGCATCCGGATGTCGCTGATAATGGCATCCGGCGTCTCCTGACTGAGCCGGTTGAGTAATTCTCCCCCGCTTTCAAAACTCTGGGTCGCCAGACCATTCTTGCCGAGGGATTTTTCCAGTACCCAGCGGATGGAGCGGTCGTCATCGAGAATCCAGACTGAACTGTTGGTATTCATTCCCGCACTGTCGTTTGCTGTTTGCATTGCGTGCCTCTCGTTACTTGCCGTCTGCCTGGCTGACCGTCAGCGGCAGCACGACAGAAAAAGTGGTTTCACCGGGTTTGCTCTTACACTCAATCATGCCGCCGTGCTGGTTGATGATGGAGTGCGTAATGGGCAAGCCGAGGCCAGTGCCGTCGGCTCGACCGGAAATCATGGGATAGAAAATGGTGCTCAACATGTGGGGAGGGACACCGGGTCCATTGTCTGTGATGTCGACTTTCAGAGCGATGCGGTGAAAAACCTCACTGATGCTGATATTTCGGGCCACCCGGGTTCGCAGCCGGATCTGGCTGTTCGCTACCGGGGGCTGTGCTGTATTGATGGACTGTATGGCGTTGCGCACCAGATTCAGCATCGCCTGAATCAGATGCTCCCCGTCCCCCTGCAGAGTGGGGATACTGGGGTCGTAATCGGCAACGATGCGGATGTCGTTGCTGGCGGCGTCGGCTTCAGCCAGGCTCTTGACGCGCTCCAGCACCTCATGGATGTTGGTGTCCGAAAATGCCAGCGGGTGTTTCGCGCCGACCAGGCGGTCTACCAGGTTGTGCAGGCGATCCGCCTCATCGATGATCACCTGCGTGTAGTCATGCAGCTCGCTGTCAGTGACTTCGCTGGCCAGCAGCTGCGCTGCGCCGCGGATGCCACCCAGAGGATTCTTGATCTCATGGGCCAGTCCCCGCACCAGCTCCTGAGTGGTGGCCCGTGCGCCGCTCAGAATTTCCTCCTGATTGATGCGCTGTGCATGTTCCAGCGAATTCAGCTCGATCAGGGCCGAAACTTCGCCGCCGGCTTCGTAGGGATTGATGGTGTAGTCCACCAGAATTGAGCGCTTGTGCCTGAGATGGAGCTCCGCCATGCGGCGGGTCACGCTGATGCCTTTCTCGAGGGCCATGCGAATCTCCTGAATTTCTTCCTCGGCATCCAGCAGCAGTTCACCGATGAACTGGTTGTTGGCTTTTGAATCGCTGATGGCCAGCAGCTGCTCGGCTTCCATGTTGATGTATCGGAGGCGCAGGTCGCCATCCAGCAACATCACGCCGGTTTTCAGGCTGTCGAGCAGCAGCTTGTGAATGTTGTCGAGTGTCACGATCGAGCCTGTGCAGCGCCATCCGTTGGGAATACCTGATCGCCGCATCTCTATGAGGCATGCGGCGGTACGTTTACCTATGCAATAAGCTGACCAAGATATGTTGCATGATGGGGCAGTGGAGGCGGCTGTTTTCGGTGCGTCTGGGTGGGGCAATGCCATTGCTTGGCGCATTTTGCATCACGTTTCTCAATAATGCACCAAAATAGTGCACAGCGCAATCAAGAGTCGACCCGGAACTGAAAAGCGCCTGAATTCAGTGCGGCACTCACTACGGTCGAGCGCGCAGATAAAAAAGCCCCGGCTGCGCGTGCAGCCGGGGCTTCGGTGGATACCGGATCAGTCGGCTTAAGCCAGACCTTCCTTGGTGGTCTTGATGATCGCTGCGGCGACCTTGTACGGATCGGCATTTGACGCGGTCCGTCGGTCCTCGAGACGGCCCTTCCAGCCATCTTCGACGGTGCCGACCGGGATGCGGATCGACGCGCCGCGGTCTGACACGCCATAGCTGAACATGTCGATGGACTGGGTCTCGTGAAGGCCGGTCAGGCGCTGATCGTTGTTGGCGCCGTAGACGCTGATGTGGCGTTCAATGTTCTTACCGAATTCCTCACAGATCTTGGTGAACACGGCTTCATCGCCAGATTCACGCATGATGGCATTGGAGAAGTTGGCGTGCATGCCGGAACCGTTCCAGTCGAGCTCTTTGCCCAGTGGCTTCGGTTCCCAGTTGATGGCGAGGCCGTAGCGCTCCGCGGTACGCTCGAGCAGATAACGGGCGACCCAGGTTTCGTCTCCGGCACGCTTGGCGCCTTTGGCGAACACCTGAAATTCCCACTGCCCGGCGGCCACTTCGGCGTTGATTCCCTCAACGTTGATGCCTGCCTCCAGGCACAGGTCAAGGTGATCCTCGACAACATCGCGACCGTGCGCGTTGGACGCGCCAACTGAGCAGTAGTAGGGACCCTGGGGGCCGGGATAGCCGTTGGCAGGAAAGCCGGGGGGCAGATTGGTTTTGGTATCCCACAGGAAGTATTCCTGTTCGAAGCCGAACCAGAAGTCCTCATCGTCGTCGTCGATGGTTGCCCTGCCGTTGGACTCGTGGGGCGTGCCGTCTGCGTTAAGCACCTCAGTCATGACGAGATAGGCACTGGCGCGATCAGGATCCGGGAAAATCGCGACTGGCTTGAGCAGGCAGTCTGAATCATCGCCTGAGGCCTGCAGCGTTGAACTGCCGTCGAAGGACCACATGGGGCACTCTTCGAGCGTGCCGCCAAAGTCTGTTTCTACGCGGGTTTTGCTGCGCAGGCTCTGGGTCGGCTTGTAGCCATCCAGCCAGATGTATTCCAGTTTTGATTTCATTGTCTTTCGTTCTCCTTGTTCCTAATCGAATTCGATCGTGGTGTGTGACGACTGCCCGTTGTTGCGCCCTGGCGACCGGCGGAGCCCCGGGGCAAGCCGCAGCTCGCGGAAAACTGCGGCTGTGGCTGACCACTCTCCGCTGCTGCGGGTTGGTGAGCACTCCATCGAACGCAGGCCGGTTCGGGTTCGTTCACTGTGAGGCCCCGACAGGCTTGCCATTTGCGTCTGAACAATTGCAATATATATGCCACTAGGGTCACCGCTGCAGCCCGCGAATCACGGGCCTCGGCAAAAACAGGCGCAAGCAAAATGCACCATAATAATGCAAAAACAAGTCAATATGCACCATAATAGTGCTATTTATCAGGGTCGCTGTGCGGTTGTCCCCGAAAAGGGGCTCATGCGCGAGACGTTGGTGCAATTGTTCCTGCCGTCTTCACTGCCTTGAGCCATGTTGTTTCTTGTCAAACTCTTTCCTGAAATTACCGTCAAAAGCCGTCCGGTGCGCAAACGCCTGGTACGTCTGTGCCGGAAGAATCTGAAAATCGTTCTGAGCCGCATTGATGAGAACATCGTGGTGAATGGCCACTGGGACTGTCTTGAGGTAGAAACCGGCGACATTGATGCGGTGCAAAAAATGCTGTTGCTGGAAGCGCTCGCCAGCACGCCGGGAGTTGACCAGTTTTTGGAGGTCGATCGTTTTCCGTTGCCCACCATGGCAGGCATTCTTGAGATCGCTGATCGCTACTATGGGCCCAGCTTGCCGGGCAAGACCTTTGCGGTGCGCTGCAAGCGTATGGGTAAGCAAAGTTTCAAATCGGTAGATGTCGAGCAAGCAGTCGGCGCCGGCCTGAACCTGAAATATGACAGTGCCAGGGTGAAACTCAAAGACCCGGAAGTGACTGTTGCGCTGGAGGTGCGGGAGCAGGAGCTGTTTGTCGTCAAGCAGACCCATGCAGGTCTCGGGGGTTATCCTCTCGGTGGTCAGGATGCGGTGCTGTCGCTGATATCCGGAGGCTTTGATTCGGCTGTCTCGAGTTACATGACCATCAAGCGCGGACTGCTGACCCACTTCTGTTTCTTCAACATGGGAGGCAGAGCCCATGAGCTGGCAGTGAAAGAAGTGGCACTGTACCTGTGGATGAAATACCACAGCTCCCACCGTATCAAGTTTGTGACGGTTCCCTTCGAAGGCGTGGTTGAAGAGATTCTCGCATCGGTAGAAGACTCACAGATGGGCGTGGTGTTGAAGCGGCTCATGCTGCGTGCCGCCGACGGCGTGGCGCAGAGGCTGAACGTTCATGCACTGGTAACCGGGGAAAGCGTGGCCCAGGTAGCCAGCCAGACGCTGGCCAATCTGAATGTCATCGATGAGGTTTCGGAGCTGATGGTGTTGCGGCCTCTGTGCATGACGGACAAACAGACCATCATCAATAAAGCGCGGGAAATTGGCACCGAAGAATTTTCCAAACACATCCCCGAGTACTGCGCGGTGATCTCTGACACCCCGACGACCAAAGCCAAGGCGCAGCGTCTGGCCGAACAGGAGAGCCGGTTCGACTGGAGCAAGCTTGATGAAGCCATTGCCGGTGCCCGTTTTCAACTGATCACCGAGGTCGTTGAAGATCTCGAGCGCGGGTCAGGTGAGGTGGTCGCGGTGAAGACGCCGCTGCCGCATCACATTATCATCGACATCCGTCATCCCGATGAAGTCGCTCTGAAGCCGTTCCACAAAAAAGGCCTCAGCAATGCGGTGCTGTCGGTCCCTTTTTTCAAGCTGAAGACCAGCTTTGCTGATCTCGATTCCGGCAAACACTACCTGCTTTACTGTGACCAGGGCATGATGAGTCGCCTGCACGCGGGGCATCTCATCGATGAGGGATTTGCGAACGTCGGCGTGCTGGATGCCCGCGCGGAAATCTCTCGCCAGCCAAAGCCGTCACTCGAACCGGCCTGAACCCCGGCCACTTAGCCCCGCACCACCCACTGCTCAGCCACTCAATCAGGATTGGCGGTTCGCCGCTGCTCTCGTGTATACTCGCCGCGCCTTTGAGACGGACGAGACCGCCTTCTCCTGACTGTTAACCTGACTTCGCCATCGCGCCATCTTTGGATGGCCAGCCTTTTATGTCTGAATCACTTCGCAACATCGCCATTATTGCCCACGTCGATCACGGGAAAACCACGCTGGTGGACAAACTGCTCCAGCAATCCGGCACGCTGCAGTCGCGGGGTGAAAAAGTGGAGCGGGTCATGGACTCGAACGATCAGGAGCGTGAGCGGGGCATCACGATTCTGGCGAAAAACACCGCCATCAACTGGGAAGGGTATCGCATCAACATCGTCGATACGCCGGGTCATGCCGACTTCGGTGGAGAGGTCGAGCGGGTCCTGTCCATGGTTGACTCGGTCCTGCTGCTGGTGGATGCGGTGGAAGGGCCGATGCCGCAAACCCGCTTTGTCACGCAGAAAGCCTTCGATCAGGGTCTGAACCCGATTGTGGTGGTGAACAAGATTGATCGGGAGGGAGCGCGGCCTGACTGGGTGATCAACGAGGTATTCGACCTGTTTGACAAACTGGGTGCCAGCGACGAGCAGCTCGATTTCCCGATTCTCTACTGTTCTGCGCTGCAGGGCATAGTGGGCTGGGAGGCCGATCAGCTGAGTGAAGACATGCGGCCCCTCTTTGATGCCATTATCGAGAAAGTGCCGCCGCCGTCAGTGGCGGTAGACGAGCCTTTTCAGATGCAGATCAGTGCTCTGGACTACAGCAGCTACGTTGGCGTGATCGGGGTGGGCCGGATCTCCCGGGGCAAGGCTGCAACCAATCAGAACGTGGTGATTGTCGATCGTTTCGGTGATACCCGAAAGGGCCGGATTCTGCAGGTCAAGTCTTATCTCGGGCTCGAGCGAGTTGATGTGGATCAGGCGCAGGCAGGGGACATCGTCTGCGTTACCGGCATCGATAAACTGCAGATCTCCGACACCCTGTGTGATCCGGAACATGCGCAGGCACTGCCGGCGCTGAGCGTCGATGAGCCCACCATCAGTATGACTTTTCAGGTGAACGACTCGCCATTCGCCGGGCTGGAAGGCAAATTTCTCACCACCCGTCACATCAAGGAAAGACTGGACCGCGAGCTGCTGTATAACGTGGCGCTCCGGGTTGAGCAAGGTGAGTCACCGGACAAGTACACCGTCTCCGGTCGCGGCGAGCTGCATTTGTCCGTGCTGATCGAATCCATGCGCCGTGAGGGCTATGAACTCGCCGTATCGCGTCCGGAAGTGATTTTGCATGAGCAGGACGGCGTCACTCAGGAGCCCTATGAGCAGCTGGTTGTGGATTGTGATGAGCAACATCAGGGTTCCATCATCGAAGAGTTAGGAAATCGCCGCGCAGAGATGCGTGATCTGATGCCGGACGGCAAGGGGCGGGTGCGCATGGAATTTCTGGTGCCCACTCGTGGCCTGATCGGATTCCGTTCGCTGTTTCTCAGCCTGACATCCGGCTCGGGGCTGATGACTCATGTCTTTGATCACTACGGCGACTACAAGGAGAGCGAGCTGGCCAAGCGCAATAACGGTGTGCTTGTGTCTATGGTCAAAGGCAAGACGCTGGCTTATGCGCTTTTTAATCTGCAGGACCGGGGTCGGCTTTTTATTGAGCCGAACACGGAAGTTTACGAGGGAATGATTGTCGGCCTGCATGCGCGGGACAATGATCTGGTGGTCAATCCGACCAAAGCAAAGCAGCTGACCAACATCCGCGCCTCAGGCAGTGATGAGAACATTCTCCTGACGCCGCCGGTACTGCACAGCCTTGAGCAGGCGATGGAATTTATAGCCGACGACGAGCTCATTGAGATCACACCGAAAAATATCCGTCTGCGTAAGCGCTATCTGACAGAAAACGAGCGCAAACGCATGAGTCGCGGAACGGCGGCTCGCGGCTGATGACGCGGTCAGGTTGGCCGCTGTAAATCCGTCGCGCTCTGTCCTACCATTGTCGCCATCGTTTCAACCTGTCAGGCCTGCCATGCATGTTCTCTATCCGGAAATAAAGCCCTACAAACGTCATCAGCTGAAAGTGTCCGATCAGCACGAGCTGTATGTGGATCAGGCAGGCAATCCGCACGGCGTGCCAATCCTGTTTATACATGGTGGCCCGGGGGCGGGCTGCAACGCTAGCTCTCGGCGGTTTTATGATCCGGCGGTTTATCGGATCATCACTTTCGATCAGCGAGGCTGCGGTCGCTCGACGCCTCACGGCGCGTTGACAGAGAACCGGTCGCAGGACCTTGTTGAGGACATTGAAACCATCCGAACGACTCTCGAGGTTGAGAAGTTCGTGCTGTTCGGGGGTTCCTGGGGGTCGACGCTGGCCCTGCTGTATGCCCAGGCCTATCCTGATCATGTCTCTGCCTTGATTCTGCGCGGCATCTTTCTGTGCCGGCAGATGGATCTCGACTGGCTGTACCGATTCGGGGCGAATCAGGTCTTTCCGGATCACTGGGAAGAGTTTGTCAAACCCATTCCTGAGGCGGAGCGTGGCGATATGCTGGGTGCCTATCATCGTCGTCTGACCGGTGAGGATGAGCTTGCGCGCATGGCGGCAGCCCGGTCATGGGCCGCCTGGGAGGGCAGCTGTTCCAAGCTGCGGCCGAGCGCGGAAGCGCTGGCTAAATTCACCAAGCCTCATAATGCGCTGGCGCTGTCCCGGATCGAAACCCACTATTTTGTGAATGGCGGTTTTCTTGCAGACAATCAGATCCTCGACAATATGGACAGAATCGCCGACATTCCCGGGCGCATCATTCATGGTCGCTATGACATGGTCTGTCCGCTGTCTAATGCGCTCGATCTGCATCGGCGGTGGCCGGCTGCTGAGCTGCACATCGTCCGTGACGCCGGCCACTCAGCCTCAGAGCCCGGCACAGTTGATGCGCTGATTCGTGCTACCGAAGAGATTGGCAAGCAGCTTGCTGACCCGGAATGATCCGCATCTGTTCCTCAACTGCCCGGCGAAATGATTCAGTATGATTGGTCTCATTCAGCGCGTTAACTGGTCACGTCTTACCATTGATGGTGAGCTGCACGCGGAAATTGGTCCCGGTTTGCTGGCTCTGGTTGGCATTGAAAAAGAAGATAGCAGCAGCGACGTAGACAAGCTGCTTCACAAACTGCTCTCTTATAGGGTGTTTGCAGACGACGAAGGCAAGATGAACCTCGGCCTGAAGGACACAGGCGGTGAGTTACTGCTGGTGTCGCAGTTCACTCTCGCTGCGTCCACCAGCAAAGGCTTGAGGCCCGGATTCTCCTCAGCCAAACCGCCGCAGCAGGCGGAACAGCTGTTCGAGGAACTGGTCTTGAAAGCGCAGCAGAATCACGCTGCGGTACAAAGTGGTGTCTTCGGCGCTGACATGCAGATCGCCCTGGAAAACAACGGGCCGGTGACCTTTCTGCTCAGAAGCTGACCGGGCGCCTGCGCCTAATCGGCGGGCGAATTCTGCTGATCTGCTTCTTCTTCAGCCTGTTTTTTGCGGATCATCTTGCCGGCGACAATCCCCACTTCAAACAGCATCCACATCGGAATGGCCAGCATGGACTGGGTGAAAGGGTCGGCCGGGGTTAACAGCATGCCCACAACAAAACAGCCGACAATGACATAGGGCCGTTTCTCTGCCAGGGACTCCGGTTCGGCGATGCCGGCCCAGATGAAGATGAATACCGCGATCGGGACTTCAAAGGCGATTCCGAAGGCCAGGAAAATGGTGAGCGCGAAACTCAGAAAGCTGTTGATATCGGGCGCAACTGAAATGCCTTCAGGTGCCACCGAGACAAAAAAGGCGAACACAAATCCGAACAGAACATAGCGGGCAAAGGCCACGCCACCGTAAAACAGCAGGACCGAGGAAATGAACAGCGGGATCGCTACCGCTTTCTCATTCTGATAGAGACCCGGCGCGATGAAAGACCAAAGCTGATACAGGATATAAGGCGCGGCGATCAGAAAGGCTACGTAGAAGGTGAGCTTGAAGGGCGCAAAGAATGGCGAGGTCGGATCAATGGCGATCATGGTTGACCCTTCGGGCAGCGCGTCGAGCAGCGGCGTGGCGACATAGGTGTAGATGTCGTTTGAGAAAGCAAACAGCGCTAGGAACAACACGACGACCGCGACCACTGATTTCAGAATGCGGTCCCGCAGTTCGATCAGATGATCAATCAGCGTGAGTTCCTGTTCCTCTTCAGCTGAACTCATGACGCCGCCTTGTCTGAATCCTCGGAGCCAGCCTGATCAGTAGACTCGGGATTGTCTGCGCCTGCCAGTTTGGGATTCTTGCCCAGACCGTAAAGACTGTCCTTGATCTCCTGTCCTGCCTGTTCGATCTCCTCGCCCACCGATTCGATTTCTTCAACCAGGGTTTTTGGCTGTACCGCCTGACTCTCGGCATCTGATGCGGCTTTTTGTCCCTCGGTGTACTGGGAGGCGCCCGGATCAAAATTGTCGCTGCTGACGATTTTGTTTACCGAAGCCTGAGTGTCCCTGGCGGTCTCTTCGACGGTGTCTTTAGCCGCTTCCAGTTCTGCCATGATGCTTTCATTGTGCAGCTGCCGGCGTATCTCATCGGCATTCAGCTCCCGCTCGATCTCAGATTTGACCTTGTAGAAGCTGCGACGAAACCGCCCGATCCACAGCCCGGCAGTTCGGATTGCACCGGGCAGCCGTTCAGGGCCAAGCACCAAAAGCGCGATCACGCAGATCAGAAGAACTTCAAATGAGCCGATATTGAACATGATTCAGAGCCGACGGTAGCGGTCGGAGAGTGAAAGGGCCGGTCTGATGAGCGCCGGCCCAGTGGCGGGCAATCAGGATTTGGTCTCGACCTTCTCGGCCGTGGCTTCGATTGTTTCACCGGCTTCTTCGGCCTCGTCAGACGCTGCCGGGGCATCCTCGTCTTTCATCGCGGTTTTGAAGCCTTTCAGTGCACCACCGAGGTCAGATCCGAGATTTCGGAGCTTCTTGGTTCCAAACAGCATGAAAACGATCAGTAGGATGATCAGTAACTGCCAAATGCCTATTCCACCTAAACCCATGTTGAACCTCCAAAACCAGCAGCCTGTCAGGGCTTGGCCGCTGTGAACTAATCCTGTCGTGATGCCTTCTCAGCAAGACCCGATATGTTAAAGCGTTTTTCCAGTTCCTCCAACACCTGTTCGGGCTGCAAATCCAGGTAACTGAGCATCACCAGAGTGTGAAACCAGAGATCGGCGGTTTCATGGATAAGCTGATGCTTCGTCTCCTCCTGCCCCTGACAGTCCTTGGCGGCCAGGATGGTCTCAGTGGCTTCTTCACCCACTTTTTCAAGTATTTTGTTGAGGCCCTTGGCGTACAGGCCGGCTACGTAGGAATCCTCTGTGTCCGCAGATTTCCTCTGCTCCAGCACCCGGGCCAGCTTGGTCAGTACATCACTCATGACAGTCGCTACTATGTTGGTTTCGGATTGGTTGATTTCAGGTTGGTCTGTTTCAGATTGGTGCGGTTCCGGTCGGACGGTTTCAGAATCCGCCGGGGCACTGCAGATCCGGCTTTTCTATCAGGTTCTGTAGAGCTGCTCCGGCTCGACAAGGACCTCGTCTGTGGTCACCCACGCCTCATTTTCCAGCCGCTGATAGAAGCAGTGTGCTCTGCCCGTGTGACAGGCGATGCCGCCGATCTGCTCAACCCGATAGCAGATCGCGTCGCCGTCGCAGTCGAGTCTGATCTCTATCAATTGCTGCACGTTCCCGGACTCTTCACCTTTGCGCCACAGTTTTCCCCGGGAGCGGGACCAGTATACCGCGCGCTTTTCTGCCACCGCAGTGGCCAGCGCTTCCCGGTTCACCCAGGCCTGCATCAGCAGTTTGTCGGACGTCGCGTCAACCGCAATCGCGGGGGCGAGCCCCTGTTCATTCCAGGCTACCTGGTCAAGGTAAGAAATCATGATGGCAGTATGCGCTCTCGCTAGCGAAAAAACAAAAGATAGAGGCCAAGTCCGGCCAGGCTTAACGTCGCAACCGGCACACTGATGAGGCTGGCACCGATCGCAGGCACCAGCGTCAGCGCGCTGAGCCCCAGCGCCAGGTATCCTCCTAAACGATTCCGCGCACGCTGCTGTTTACGCGCCTGCTCCTGCTGCTGGCGAAGCATATCCAGGGTGCCGGTCAGGGAGGCGAGCTCGTCAGTCCGGCTGATTGCCTGAACGATCAGCGCAGGCAGCTGGGGCAGTTGGTCTATCCAGTCCGGAAACTGCTCTTTCATGCGGTTGAGCAAGGCCAGAGGACTCAGGCGTCTGGCGTTCCAGCGCTGCAGATAGGGCAGTGCCGTTTGCCAGAGATCGAGCTCCGGATACAGCTGCCGGCCGAGACCCTCAATATTCAGCAGAGTCTTCTGCAGCAGCACCAGTGAAGGCTGTACTTCCATGTCGAACCGGCTGGCCGTATTGAACAGCTGCACGAGGATCTGTCCGAATGAAATTTCACCGAGTGGTTTTTCGAAAATCGGTTCACACACGCTGCGAATCGCTGATTCAAATTCATGCACCGGCGTCTGCGGAGGTATCCAGCCGCAGCTGATATGCAGTTCGGCAACGCGGCGGTAGTCGCGCTGAAAAATCGCCAGCAGGTTTTTTGCCATGTACTCCTGATCGTCCTGGCTCAGTGAGCCCATGATCGCGCAGTCAATCGCGATATATTGCGGTGAGTCTGGCTTGTCATAGGCAACGAAGATGTTCCCCGGGTGCATATCGGCGTGGAAAAAGTTGTGTTCGAATACCTGCTGAAAGAAAATCTCGACGCCTCTTTCAGCCAGTTTCTTCAGGTCAATCTGGTGCTCAATCAGTGTCTCGGTGTGGCTCACCGGAATGCCGTGTATCCGCTCGAGAACGATCAGGTCGGTGCGACAGAAATCCCAGTATACCTTCGGAATATAAAGGGAAGCTGAATGCTCAAAATTGCGCCGGAGTTGAGAAGTATTCGCGGCTTCGGCGAGCAGGTTAAGCTCATTGAGAATGACCACCTCATAGTCAGCAATGACCTCCTGCGGATGCAGTCGGCGACCCAGAGCGGAACTGCCAGCCAGCAGAGTGGCCAGCTGTTTCAGCAGTCTGATGTCGGCCCGCACGGTTTCTTCGATACCCGGTCGTACGAGTTTGACCACCACGTCCTCGCCGCTGAGCAGCCTCGCACAGTGCACCTGGGCGATGGATGCGGATGCCAGCGGCTGCTCGTCCAGCCGACTGAAAACCTCTGAAACGGGCAGGCCGAGTCGTTCGCTGATCAGCGATGCTACCTTTGGCTCGCTGAAGGGGGGCACTCTGTCCTGCAGCGCAGCCAGTTCATCCGCCAGCGCAGGCGGCAGAAAATCCCGGCGGGTGGAAAGTAGCTGGCCCAATTTGATATAGATCGGGCCCAGTGCCTCAAGGGCAAGGCGAAGGCGCACATTCCTGTCCCCGCTGATGTTTCGGGAAAACAGATGTCGTAAAGAGAAGGGCAGCAGAAGCAGCCGCAACAGCAGATAGCCCGACTGCCCTTCGGCAAATTCATACAGGCGGAATTTGGCGGTGATGCTCAGTATCCTGAACAGGCGCGGCAGGTTGGACACGTGGCGACGGACTCCGGTTAACGGGGCAGCAAAGATAGCACCTGAGCCTCGTAGTCACAAGCGAGTATTTCCGATAATCTCTTGATTATCAGTCGCTTATACGCTTACTCAGCCGCTCGTCAAGCGCCTGCGCCCGGGCTGCAAGACGATCCAGCTGCAGGCGCAAATCGTGCAACTGATCTGCGAACCGGTCTGCCTCATGGGGGCCGGGTACTATGCGGATTTCCTCTCTCAGATAATCTTCGAGGTTGCGCCTGAGCCGGGTATTGGACTGTCCGGCCCATTCAGAGCCTGCCTCAACCAGGCTGACAAGTTGACCGGAGAGGCTGTCGCCCAGGATGGCGCCGAGCAAGTCGCGCCACTGGATATCGGCCCGGTGTAGCGCGCGCAGCAAGGCCTGAATCCACTCAACGTCACCGGACAGCTCCAGTTCCGGATTCACCAGCCCTCTGGAGCCGGCATCGGCGGTTAGCATGGACAGCAGGACAGAGGCAGGTGCGCTGACTTTGGCATCCGGATGGACACCCGTCATGGCGCCCTCGAGACTGCTCAGGCGAATTCGACCTGATTCAAACAGCACCGTGAATGTGGCCGCAGGCTGACGGGTTTCTACCTCGAGTAGTTTACCGGTGAATGGCTCAATCAAATCAGCCAGGTGCGGATCGTCCTGTATCAGCAAATTGATGGCCTGTTCTGCGGGAGTCAGGGCGAGGGTGCCAATAAGCGGATTGACCATTCAGGTACTTCAGGGCTTGACGCCGACGTGGATTGCACTGATGCCGTCGAGAACATTGTGGAAGCGGGTGTCCACAAAGCCGGCGTCGTCCAGCATGGCGAGCAGGGTTTCCTGATCCGGATGGACACGAATTGATTCCACCAGATAGCGATAGCTTTCACTGTCACCGACGATCATTTTACCAGCGACAGGCCAAAGCTCTGAAAAGGCGTCATATGCCTTCGAGATGAAGCGGTTCTGTGGCTTGGAAAACTCCAGCACCAGCAGCCTGCCGCCGGGTTTGAGCACCCGCAGAATGGATTCCAGCGCCTTTTCCTTGCGCGTTACGTTGCGAAGCCCGTAGGCGATGCATACACAATCAAAGCAGTTGTCAGCAAAGGGCAGACACTCGGCATCGCTCTGTGCGACGGTGATATTGGATTGCAATCCCCGGTCGACAATCCGGTCTCTGCCAACTTCGAGCATCGCCGCGTTGATATCGGCCAGTACCACGTGTCCTTCTTTGCCCACGATTGGTGAAAAGCGCATGCTTAAATCACCCGTACCGCCGGCCAGGTCCAGCACTCTGTGGCCTTGGCGTAGTCCGCTGAGCTCAATGGTAAAGCGCTTGATCAGTCGGTGAGTCCCCAAGGACATCACGTCATTCATGATGTCGTAGCGAGTTGCGACGGACCGGAAAACTTCCGCTACTCGCTCGTGCTTTTCGTTGACAGGCACTTCCTGATAGCCGAAGTGAGTGGTCTCGTCTTGCGGGGCGTTGGGGTCAGTTGTTGAATCGGTCATGAGTCTAATCGGCAACTGGCTTGATTTGGATTACCTGGGTGTCAGCCGGAAGCGGCTCGCGCGTCTGACCGGCTTGCTGCAGTTTAGCAAGGTAGTCCTGCCAGAGCGAACCCTCATTCTCGCCCAGCTCAAGCAAATAGTCCCAGCTGTAAATGCCGCTGTCGTGACCGTCATCAAAGCTGAGTTTGATGGCGTAGTTGCCCACAGACTCAATGTGCTTGATTGCGACATATCTTTTGCCGGTTTGCAGCACTTCCTGGCCCCGACCGTGACCGCGCACTTCAGCGGAGGGGGAATGCACGCGTAAAAATTCGGCACTGAGAATGACAGGCTCCCGCTCGGCATAGGTCAGCTCCAGCGTGGCTGATTTTCGATGCAGCTTGATTTCCGTCGGAACCAAAGAGGCGGCCTCTTGCTTGTGCATTAATCAGAGAATATAGCGGCTCAGGTCTTCATCGCCGGCGAGTTCATCGAGCTGTTTCTCGACATAGGCCCGGTCGATCACCAGTTCCTTACTGTCGCCAACCGCCAGATCAGAGGCAGAATAGGAAACTTCTTCCAGCAGCCGCTCCATAACCGTATGCAGCCTTCGGGCGCCGATGTTTTCAGTGCGTTCATTCACCTGCCACGCGGTTTCAGCAATCTTGGCGATACCGTCTGCACTGAAGCTGACCCTGAGGTCTTCTGTTCCGAGCAGTGCCTGGTACTGTTCAGTCAGCGAGGCGTTTGGCTCTTCCAGTATGCGTTCAAAGTCCTTCGCGGTCAGCGCGTCCAGTTCTACCCGTATGGGCAGCCGGCCCTGAAGCTCGGGTATCAGATCTGAAGGTCGTGATAGATGAAAGGCGCCAGATGCAATAAATAAGATGTGGTCGGTCTTGATGCTGCCGTATTTCGTCGATACGGTTGATCCTTCGATCAGCGGCAGCAGGTCACGCTGAACCCCTTCGCGAGAGACGCTGGCGCTGCCGCTGTCGTGCTTGTTGGTGACTTTGTCAATCTCGTCGATAAAAACGATGCCGGTTTGCTCAGCAGCTTCAACGGCCCGGTTTTTGATCTCTTCCTCGTCGATCAGCTTGGCGGCTTCTTCGTCCTTGACGGTCTTCAGGGCGGCTTTAACCGTGAGTCGCCGCGAGCGTTTGCGCCCGGAGTTCATGTTGGAGAACATGCTCTTCAGCTGGCTGGTCATGTCCTCGAGGCCGGGCGGCGCCATGATTTCAACCCCGGTGGGCGCCTCAGCGACCTTGATTTCGATTTCCTTATCGTCGAGCTCGCCCTGCCTGAGCTTTTTCCGGAACACCTGCCGGGCGGTAGACTGGGAATCATTTTCCGAAGGCGTTTCATCACTGCGCGCCTGTGGCAACAGCACATCCAGAATACGCTCTTCGGCCAGATCTTCCGCCAGGTGCTCGACTTTCTGCATCTCTGATTCGCGAATCATCTTGACCGCAACATCGGCCAGGTCCCTGACAATCGACTCCACGTCGCGTCCGACATAGCCGACTTCGGTGAACTTGGTCGCTTCAACTTTGATGAAGGGGGCGTTGGCCAGTCGGGCCAGTCGTCGCGCGATCTCGGTTTTACCGACGCCGGTCGGGCCGATCATCAGGATATTTTTCGGTGTTATCTCGTTGCGCAGATTGTCGTCCAGCTGCATGCGGCGCCAGCGGTTGCGCAGAGCAATGGCAACAGCGCGCTTGGCGGACTGCTGACCCACAATGTGTTTGTCCAGTTCGGAAGTAATTTCTCTGGGAGTCATCATTGACATGAATACGGTCCTGTCGGCAGTCGCAGCCGGATGTTGCTCAGTGCTTAGCTAAAATCTAGTTCTTCGATGGTTTGCTGCTGATTGGTGTAGACGCAGATATCGCCTGCGATCGTGAGGCCTTTTTCCACAATCTCACGCGCGTCCAGCTCGGTATTGTGAAGCAGCGCCCGTGCGGCGGCGAGGGCATAGGAGCCACCGGACCCAATGGCCATAATGGCGTCCTCAGGTTCAATGACATCCCCGTTGCCGGTTACGATGAGGGACGTTTCCCGATCGGCAACCACCAGCAGCGCTTCCAGACGTCGCAAGGCCCGCTCTGTGCGCCAGAGCTTGGCCAGTTCCACTGCGGCCCGGGTCAGCTTGCCGTGGTGTTTTTCCAGCTGTTCTTCGAAGCGCTCGAACAAAGTGAAGGCATCAGCGGTGCCTCCGGCGAATCCGGCAAGGACCTGATCTTTATAGAGCCGGCGTACCTTGCGGGCATTGCCCTTGAGCACTGTGTTGCCCTGCGAGACCTGACCGTCGCCACCAATCACGACCTTGCTGCCTCTTCGAACAGAGAGGATGGTTGTGCCGTCCAATTGTTTCAATCCAGTGCTCCTCAGCTTATGACAGATCATGTGCGCCCGGCCTGCATGCCGGGCTGTATCGGGTTGCGCTCTGTAAACGCTTAGTATTGGGGGCGCAGACCAAATTTCAAGCAGCGATCGGCAGGCGAAGCAACAAACCAGCGCTCGCTGCCCGGCCGGAGCAGACAGTGTCAGCCTGCTGTGCAAGGGGAGAAGTGCGCGCCTGCCAGGGCGTCACAGAGAAGAAAAGGGCAGCCTAGTCCGACTGAGATGTCAGTCGCAGAAAAGGAATGCTGTTGCGGCGCAATACGGTTTCAGCGTTGTCGAGCTCGCCCTGTGTGCGGTAAGGGCCGGACTGAACGAGAAACAGCGATCGGCCCACAATGCCGGGGTCTTTGACGAAGACATTCAGACCGAGCGCAGCCTGGCGTTGCTGTTCTGTCTCGGCAAGCTCCCGTCGCTCGAATGCGCCGGTTTGCAGCAGATAATCCCGTTCCAGCCTTCGATTGGGGTCCTGAGCGCTGAGGTCCACCGGTGTCGCATCAACGAGCACCTCGTACTCCTGCAGCTCACGGTAAAATTCGTATTCCAGGGGCGTCTCTGCCGGGTCGGATTCCGCTGGCGTGCCGGGCTCACTGTCAGCTGATGCGCGGTTTGCCAGCTCCGCAGTAGCCACAGCGGGTTGACTCAGCGGAGGGACCCGCCCGGATAAGTAGAGCAGGACACAGGCGAACACGCCAATCGTGATGCCCAGAACCACACCGGTGATCATCAGCGACCAGGCAGGCGGGTTGCTGGCCGGTTTCTTCTCCAGCAGTGGCTCAGGCCTGATTTTGGCAAAATCCTGTGTCATAACGTTCTTGATGGCTTTTTGTTATTCTAACGTATTGTTTTATTGATGTTTATTGACCATGCTCCGGTCGGCCAACTGGTTTATCGGTTACCTCCGCAGGACCTGAAGCGAAAATTGTCTGACCCGGCTTCACGCTTGGCGCTTCACAGCAGATCCTGCGCGTCGACATCCAGTGACCAGCGAACCTGAGAAGGGGTCTTGCCGGCCTCAATTGTGACGGCCAGTGCCTGTAGAAAGCGCTGTAGCCTGGGGCGCGAGGCGCTTTTGATGTGCAGCTGAAAACGGAAGCGACCTGCTTTTCTCTCCATCGGGGCCGGGAGCGGCCCGATCAGTTCGATTTGCTGTTCCTGTTGCTGAAGACGGAAGGCGGTCTCGTAGCACTGCCTGGCGAAGCGGACCCCCTGCTGTGCGACAGCAGACTCAATCCGCAGCAGGCAGAGGTGCGTGAACGGCGGCATGCGGCTCAGTTGTCTTTCCTGAAGCAGAGACCTGGCGCACTGCTCGTAGCTTTGGGTCATCAGGCGATTGAGCCCCGGATGCTCAGCGTGCCGGGTCTGGATGACGACCTCTCCCGTTTTGTCTGCGCGGCCGGCCCGGCCAGCGACCTGCACGATTGTCTGGATCATCTGTTCCTGGCCCCGAAAGTCGGGGCTGAACAGGCCAATGTCGGCATCCAGAATAGCCACCAGCGTGACATCCGGGAAATGGTGACCCTTGGCGAGCATCTGTGTGCCCAGCAGGATACTGGGCTCCCCCTGATTGATTTTGTCCGTCAGCTGCGCGAAGGCCTCACGACCCCGCGTCGAGTCGCGGTCAATTCTGAGCACCGGGACTGACCGGTACTGTTTGTTGAGGAACTGCTCGAGCTTCTGCGTGCCTGCACCCCGGGTGCTGATGTTATCGGACTGACAGTTAGGGCACTGCGAGGGAATGTTCGTGCGTGCTTCACAGTGATGGCAGCGCAGCGAAGGAGGGCTGGCATGTACCGTCATGCTTGCATTGCAGTGATGACACTCGCAGTGCCACCCGCAGCGATCACACTGCAGGACCGGCGCATAGCCTCTGCGGTTGATGAACAGCAGTACCTGATTCCCCTGCTGCAGGTGTTTATCAATTTTGACCGACAGCGCTTCAGAGATCCCCTCACTTGCGGGATCGGAAGCCACATCGATGAGGCTCATCTTTGGCGCGGAAGCGGAACCGGCCCTTTGACTCAGCTTCAGATGCTGAAATTTGCCAGCCAGTGCGTTGTTCAGACTTTCAAGGCTCGGCGTCGCGCTGCCGAGCACCACGGGAATATTTTCCAGCTGTGCCCGCTTGACCGCGAAATCCCGGGCCGAATAGCGCAGGCCTTCCTGCTGTTTGAAAGAGGCGTCGTGCTCTTCGTCGATGATGATGATTCCGGGATTCGCCAGCGGCAGGAAAACTGCCGAGCGTGTCCCGATGATAATCGGTGCGCAGCCGCTGCGGGCGGCTCGCCAGGCCAGCAGTCTTTCCCGATCGGTCATTGCGGAATGCATGGCGACTACCGGGCAGTTGAACCGCTGCTCAAAGCGGCGGAGATTTTGCGGGGTCAGTCCAATTTCCGGAACCAGCAGCAGGCACTGTCTGCCTGCTTCCAGTACCTTGGCCATGACCTGCATGTAGACCTCAGTTTTGCCTGAGCCGGTGACGCCATCGAGCAGCGAGCATTGAAATCCCAGTTCAGGCGCAATAGCGGTCAGCGCCCTGATCTGCTCAGCATTGGGACGAACTGGACTGGCAGCAACCATGACGTCGGGGCCGGGCTTTTCGTCTGATCGATCGGTAAGGACTGTTTCTGTCAGGCCTTTGTCTTCGAGCTGTTTGATCAGGGCGCGGTCAAATCCGGCCTGACGAATTTCTGCCATGGACAGAGGACCGCTGTGCGTCAGAGTCTCCAGCAGCTCTCGCTGACGCGGCGCGCGTGCCAGCTGAGACTCGAGGTCCTGATCAGGGGGCAGTGCCCGGTATCGGATCTCCGCCGGCGGCTCGATCGGGCTGCCGGATCGGATCAATTTCGGCAGGGCCGTAGCAAGTGTGTCGCCGACCGGATACTGGTAGTAGTCGCTCGCCCACAGCAGGGTCTTAAAGAGTTCAGCTGAGAACAGCGGTTCGCTGTCCAGGTATTCAAGTGCGGTCTTGAGCTGTTTTTCCGGCCAGCTGCTGCTGTCGGCAATCTCCAGCAGAATGCCGATTACCTGTCGCCGACCGAAGGGCACTCGAATCCGCGTGCCTGCGACCGGTGCGTCTGCTCCGACTATTGGCAGATAGTCAAAGACCCGTCGCAACGGAGTGGGCACAGCAACTCTGAGGAACTGGGATGAACTGGCGATGACGAATCTCTGAGTGTCGGTGGAAAAGTGGTTGAAGAAAAGGTCAGCAAAAACCGAAAGGCTAGGAGCATACACAAGCCGGACGGGCTGCAACAGGGACGAGTGAGCGGCTTGCCGCACCGGGCGTCATAGGCAGCCCGCTGAGTGAGCGTCTGTCGATTGGGGTTAGCTGCTATTCATAGTCTGAGGCATTAGTCTATACTGACGTCGAGCGCGGGGTTCAGGCTGACAACGTAGCGCCGGACCGATTGTCCTCAGGACACAACCGATACGAGACACCTAAGAGAACTGAGAGAGACAAGTTACTCAAAGAAGCAACTTACTCGAAGCAACTTACTCAAAGAAGCAACTTGGCAGAGACAAGACAGGCAGCGCGTCACAGGGCGTGCTGAACCTGAGAAGCCCGGATCACATGAGCGACGAAAAAGTGCCAGCTGAATTGCTGGCGGTAAGAGACAAGATTGATGAGACCGACGAGCGTCTGCTTGACCTGCTGGCCGAGCGGTTTGAGCTGACCCACCGGGTTGGCCTGCTCAAGGCCGATCAGAATCTGACTTCATTTGATGGCACCCGGGAGGCCGAAAAGCTGGCCCGTCTGGCTGAGCTCAGTGAGCAGAGGAATCTGAACCCGGAGCTGGTTACGGCCCTGTTCCGGCAGATCATGCAGCAGGTGGTCAGAAACCACGAGTCGCTGAAATCAGCCGACTGAGCCCGACTGAGGCAGACTGAGAGAGATCTGGCAAACCCGGGCGCGGCCACGGCTTGCGTCTTTCGCTTTCTCTGTTAGAATGCGCCTCCGCTTGAGCCCTTGAGGGCTTGCAAAAGCAGGTGTGGTGCGCCGGAGTCCGGACTCTGCGTGGCGACACCCAAGACTACGAGGCTAAACCCATGAAAGCAGATATTCACCCAAGCTACGGTGCCATCAAGGCAACCTGCAGCTGCGGCAATGTGATCGAAACTCAGTCAACGCTCGGTAAAGATATCCTTATCGACGTCTGCTCGCAGTGCCATCCGTTTTACACCGGCAAACAGAAGATCCTCGACAGCGGCGGTCGTGTTGACCGGTTCAAGAAGCGCTTCGGTAATCGTCGCGTCTGACGGTTACTCGCACCGTATCGGCCCTCCGCTAGAAGATGATTTCGGTGGAGACCTCCTCACTGTCCTCCCCGTCGGTGTCTGTGCCCGGCAGCCCTGCTGCTGCCGGCTGAGGCGCCAGCTCTTCCCGAAAATATTCAAATATTGAATTGACCGCGCCCGGTGTGGCCGGTGCCCCTGTTTGCTTGTCCACCAGCCGGTCGACGATGCCGTTAGGACGATTCATGGTGACTTCAGGCGTGCCGGCAAGGGCATCGCGCATGAAATCGATCCAGATCGGCACCGCTACCGTCGCGCCCTGCTCTCGCTCGCCAAGCGGCTGTGGCTGATCGAAGCCCACGAACACGGTTGTGGCGATGTCCCGGTTGAATCCGGAAAACCAGAGTTCCTGTGGTCCATTGGTTGTGCCGGTTTTCCCCATCAAGTCGCTTCGGCGCAGTTCCCGCTGCACGCGGTTGCCACTGCCTTCTTCAACCACCGAGCGCAGCATGGAGTTCATAATGAACGCAACCCGGTCATCCAGCACTCTCGGTGCCGCATTGACAGGCTGTTCAGCTTCGGCAGTCAGCTCCCCGCAGTCCGGGCAGACTACCGCAGGTCTCGCCCGGTAGAGCACGCCGTCTGCTTCTGTGCTGATCTGGTCGATAAACCACGGGTCGACCTTGAATCCGCCGTTTGCCAGGGTCGCATAAGCCGTCACCATTTCAAGCGGTTGGACGTCGGCGCTGCCCAGCGCTACGGTCAGGTCATTGCGCGGAAAGTCCCGGGTCCGGATGCCCAACCGGTTGGCGAAGCTGAGCACTGGCTCTGAGCCCAGTTCGTCGAACAGCCGGACAGTGGGGATATTGCGGGATTCTTTCAGCGCATGACGCAGGGTGATCGGGCCGAGGAAGTTGTTCTCATAATTGTTGGGCCGGTAGTCACCGCGGGCGAAGGGGGCATCATTGATGGTTGAGGAGGCGGAAAACCCTGCTTCCAGCGCAGCCCCATACACAAAGGGCTTGAAATTGGAGCCCGGTGGCCTCGGGGTGAGCACCCGATTCACCTGATTCCAGCGGAAATCATAGCCACCTACCAGAGCCAGAATCCGGCCGTTTTCGGGGGATACTGACACCAGCGCACCCTGTATGTCAGGCACTTGCCCCAACTCCCAGTGGTCAGTGGCCCGCTTGACCCTGATCAGATCGCCGACCTGCACGGCGTCACCGGCAACCTGTGGCGGTGGCCAGGCTTCGTTCCTGCTTCGGAACGCATACGCCCAGCGAATGCCGTCCCAGGGCACATCGATTTCCGTGCCGTCCTTCAACAGTGCGGAGAAGGCGCTTTCCCGTACACTTGTGACAATGGCCGGCTGTTGATTTCCATAAGCCGGGACCGGCGCCAGGTGCTCCAGCCATCTAGGTGTCGGATCGCCGGCGGCGGCCGGATAGTTGGCATTGGGCCCGCGATAGCCATGGGGTTTGTCGTAGTAGTTTTCGAGGCCATTGACCAGCGCGCGATTGGCAGCGAGCTGTTTGTCCCCGTCGATACTGGTGATGACTTCAAAGCCGCGGGTGTAGGTTTCCTCCTGAAATTGTTCAAACAGCGTCTGTCTGACCATCTCGGCCACGTAGGGTGCCGGAACTTCGATATTCCGATTCCGCCGGATGGCGGTGACAGGGGCTGCATTGGCTTCATCAAATTCCGCCCGGGTAATCATGTTTTCCTTGAGCATGTTTTCAAGCCGGGTCTCCCGGCGGCTGATCGCACGCTCTGGATTGGCCAGAGGATTGCAGCTGGAAGGGCACGGCAACAGGGCCACCATCATTGCCGCTTCAGCCAGAGTCAGTTCACTGACTTCCTTGCCGTAGTAAACGAAAGCGGCTGCTCCGATTCCGTCGGCGCCGGCACCGAAGTAAATCGTGTTCAGATAGAGAGTCAGTATTTCTTCCTTGCTCAGTTCGCGCTGAATTTGCAGAGCAAAGGGTATTTCCTTGAATTTGCGCAGGTACACATTGTCGCTGTCAAAAGACAGGTTATTGGCCAGCTGCATCGTGATGGTGCTGCCACCCCCGAGACCCTGACCGGTCATAAATCCGTAGAATCCCCGCATCAGGCTCTGAAGATCGACGCCGGGGTGGGAGTAAAAGCGCACATCTTCCGTGGCGATCAGCGCATCGATCAGGCGCTGGGGGATATCCTCGTAGTTGACCGGGTCGCGGCGATTGCCTATTTCGTCTATTAACTGACCATCGGAAGTATAAATTCTGAGAGGCGTTTCGAGCTGCACATAGCGGTAGGTTTCCGCTTCCGGGAGCAACGGGGCCAGATACAGATAGGCTGCCATGGCGACCATCGTTCCGCCACTGAGGGCCGAGGCTGCCAGCAGGGCAAGCCATGAGAGAACGGATCGGTATCTGGTGGGCACGGGGCTGACACCTCAGAGCAGGAAAAAACAGTCAGCGTGGCTACAGAAAATCGGTAGCCTGCCCCGCGGAGTATACACCGGCGGCACGAATATTCCGTTAAAATCGGTGTGTCCGGTGGCGCTTGATCGACCTGTCGGGCGTTATCGACCAGCCCGGCCCGGCCGGCGCGTCCGGTCCGGAGGCTGCGCCTGACAACCAGCCGTGGGGTGCTGAGGCAGATATCTGATAATGTATTGAAAACTCTAGCAATGTTATTTGCGGCCGATAGTGACAGTGGGAGTCTAATGATTTCGCCGAAAACTGTGCTAAGCTGTTGTTTAAAAGAATAATTCTGGGGAAAAGACGGGGTTTCAGGTCGACATTACAGGTGACACCGCAAATTACGCCCGATGGCCGGATCAACATGCAGCTGGAAATCCGTCAGGACTCGGTCGCGGCAGGCTCAAGCGATATTCCGGCAATTAACACCAACACGGTCTCTACGACGGCACTGGTGAACAATGGCGAAACCATTGTCCTGGGCGGCGTGTTCAGGGAAGAGAACACAGTCATTGAGTCCAAAACCCCCTGGCTGGGAGATCTTCCCTACGTCGGCAACCTGTTCAAGCGTACGTCTCGGGAGAGCCGGCGTACCGAACTGTTGATTTTCATCACGCCGAAAATCATTGCCGATATCGCACTGCGCTGATTCATGTCCGGGTCGGCGCAGCCGCCCGCTGAGCTCTGCCGCAACATAGCATGTAAGGTTTTATTGGGAGAGGCGACCTGAAGCACCGGGGCGCTGAGCTGGACTATGGATTACTCGGGTAACGTATTTCTGGTGGGCCCGATGGGTGTCGGTAAAACAACCATCGGGCGCGCTCTGGCCGAGCGGATGAAACTGGACTTTTTCGATTCGGATCAGGAGATTGAAGCGGCCACCGGCGCAGATATTCCCTGGATTTTTGACGTTGAAGGCGAACAGGGGTTCAGACAACGCGAAGTCAAAATGATCAACCTGCTCTCCGGGCGTAAAAACATTGTTTTAGCGACCGGCGGGGGTGCTGTCCTCGACAAAAAAAATCGCAAACGGCTGAAGAAACGCGGATTGGTGGTTTATTTGCGCGCGAGTATCAAACAGCAGATTGACCGGACCGCGCGCGACAGACATCGACCGCTGCTGCAAAATGGAAATCCCGAGCAGACAATCAAGGATTTGATGGTGGTACGTGAGCCACTTTATCTCGAGGTTGCTGATGTGGTGGTAGACACCAATCGACGAAACCCCAAAAGCGTGAGCAATGAGATAATCAAGCAGATCAAAATCCACCAGCAATCTTCAGGTTCATGATTCTGTGACTGCCCGTAACATTGACTGCAAGGTTTTTCCGTCGACCGGCGAGAGGCTCAAGACACTGTGGAAACATTAAACGTCGACTTGGGTGAGCGTAGCTACCCGATCTTCATCGGGCCTGGTCTGTTGAAAGAAGCAGACCGGCTTCGTCCGTATTTAGGACAAGGGCGGGCAGTGATAATCAGTAACGATACTGTCGCACCGCTTTATCTTGATCAGCTGAAGCAAACCCTGGGCGAGCGCTATGGCGGGGAAATCATTCTGCCGGACGGTGAGACCCATAAAACTCTTGGCACTGTCTCTCAAATTTATGACTGGCTGCTGAAGGCCAAGGCAGACCGGCAAACCACACTGGTTGCTCTGGGCGGCGGTGTGATCGGAGATATCACGGGCTTCGCGGCGGCAACCTACCAGCGTGGCATCAATTTCATCCAGATACCGACCACATTGCTTGCTCAGGTTGATTCATCGGTTGGTGGTAAGACCGGGGTGAACCACCCGCTCGGTAAAAACATGATCGGGGCGTTTTATCAGCCCGGATGCGTCCTGATTGATACTGAGGTGCTGGTGACTCTGCCGGAAAGAGAGATCAAAGCCGGCCTGGCAGAGGTAATCAAGTACGGGTTGATTAATCAGCCAGACTTTCTCAACTGGCTGACAAACCATGCGGCGGACATACTGGCTCTGGATAACGCAAAGCTGACCGAGACGATTCGGATTTGCTGTCAGGCTAAAGCAGATATTGTCGCCGCGGACGAAAGGGAAGCCGGACTGCGGGCGCTGCTGAATCTGGGCCACACGTTTGGTCATGCGATTGAGACGGCGAGCGGCTACGGAAACCTGTTACACGGCGAGACTGTTGCCATGGGTATGGTAATGGCAGCTGACTTGTCCCGACGCCTTGGTCTGCTCAGCGCTGAGCAGGCTGCGAGAGTGCGTGACATACTGGAGAACGACTTCTCCATGCCGGTCATTCCCCCCGCGCAAATCAGTGCCGAAGACTATCTGGAGCTGATGTCTTCCGATAAAAAAGCGGAGCAGGGAAAAATACGATTTATTCTGCTGAAAGCCCTCGGCAGCGCCGTTCTGACAGGCGATGTGCCTCCGGATCTGCTCAGAGAAACTCTGACAGCGGGTGACGCACTTTGCCGTTAAGTGCTTGATAGGCCATGAGCATGACCAGACAGTATCCGCAAATTCTGGGTTTGAAATCTGACCCGTTCATGCTGCGGTCAAAGCCGACCGGCTATTTCTCCGGGGCTGGCCGTGGCGTGCTCCTGCAGGGGCTGAGTGAATGCATCAGGCGCGGCGATTCTGCCTCGATTGTCATCGGGCCTCTCGGGAGCGGCAAGAGCGTGTTGAGCCACGAGCTGCAGCGCCATTTCCGGGACGAAGCCACTGTTCTGGTAGTTCAGGCCGGGCTGTTCATGAATCAGGCACAATTTCTGGATGCGGTGCTGGAGCAGGTTCCGGTCGGTGCTTCTTCTCCGGCGGTGGCTGACATCGTCACTGATCTGGTCCGCTACGCAGAGCGCCAGATCGCCCCGCAACGGCTGATTCTGGTTATTGATGATGCCCATGAGCTGGCCAAGGAGGTATTTGAACTCATCGCGCAGATGATGACACAGCTCCGGCCAGACAGTTTCCATGTCAGCTTTCTCGGCGAAAGACAGCTGCTCGGCATTCTGGACCGGACGATAAACCTTGCGGGGGTCAGGCAGTTTGAATTTGAGCCATTTACCACAGAGGATCTCAGCAACTACGTCCAACACAAGCTGGTGACAGCAGGCTACCAGGGAGAGCTGCCGGTATCTGCGGCCAAGCTCAGCCGGATCGGTGTTCAGGCCGGCGGCATACCCGGCGCCATGACCGGCGCGCTGGCGGACCTGATCGAGGAAGAAGTGGCTGGCGGCACGCCCTTGCCGTCACTGGGCGCGGCGCTCCGGCTCAGCAGTCGCTACTGGGTGGCCGCAGGATGCCTGACGGTTGTGGTACTGCTGGTCTGGTTGTTCGGAGACCAACCTGCACCGCAAGCCGGTGATCTTCGGATGAGCGATGCGACGAATACCGGAGCGTCGTCTCGCCAGCAGCTTACCGTTGCCTCCCGGCCGCTGTCTGCGCCGGCCACCGCGGCAGAGGACAGTGTTGGGCAGAGCGCAGAGTTCCGGGCTTCAGCGCCGGCACTGGCAGCAGCTGCGCCTGCCCCGAGCATCACGGTCGATGCGCAGGGGGTAATCTCGAATCGCACGGCCCCGCCTGATGACCCGATTGCGCCGCCGCCTGAGGCGGCGGAGCGAGATCTGGAATCTCTGATCGCCGAGCTGTCTGAGTCGAGTCCGGATGTGTCGAGTGCAGCGCTGCGTCTGGCACCGGAGGACTTCACGATCCAGCTCATGGGGTCCCGGTCGGAACAGGGCGTGATTGATTTCCTGGAGGGTGCAGAATTGCCATTCGCCAGTGGCTATTTTGAAACGCGTTATCAGGGAGGGCCATGGTTCGTAGCGGTTACCGGCGGCTTCAGCAGTCGCGAAGCAGCCAATGCGGGCCTGGCAAGTTTGTCTCCAGCAATCCGCGAGCTGCAACCCTGGGCTCGTCCGGCCAGTCAATTACCCTCCCTGATCAAGCGGCTGCGATAACCCTCTCTGCTGCCGCCTGCGTTGGTGTCTGATGATCGCTCGTGTATCATCGCACTCCTTTGCACTGACTTTGGCTTGACAGTCCCCCATGAACGATCGCTTTTTGCGTGCCCTACTGAAGCAGCCTGTGGATCGCACTCCGGTATGGATGATGCGACAGGCCGGCAGATATTTGCCTGAGTATCGAGCCACCCGCAAGCAGGCAGGCAGTTTTCTGGATCTCTGCAAGAACCCGGAACTCGCCTGTGAAGTAACGATGCAGCCGCTGCGTCGCTACGACTTTGATGCGGCGATCCTCTTCTCCGATATTCTGACAATCCCCGATGCCTTCGGTCAGGGGCTGTATTTTGAAGAGGGTGAAGGGCCCAGATTCCGGAAGGTGATTCGCACGCCGGCGGATGTGGAGTCACTGCCTGAGGTGTCCATGACCCGCGAGCTGTCTTATGTCTATGCAGCTGTTGCCCGTATCAGGGAGGAGCTGGCCGGTAAGGTGCCCTTGATCGGGTTTTCCGGCAGCCCCTGGACTCTTGCCACGTATATGATTGAGGGTGGCGGCAGCAAGGATTTTCGGATCGCCAAACAATTTCTCTACAATCACCCGGAGGCAATGCACCTGCTGCTCGGGCGGCTAGCCGATGCGGTGACCGAATACCTTTCAGCACAAATTGAGGCTGGCGCCCAGGCCGTGCAAATTTTTGATACCTGGGGCGGAATTCTGACTCCTCCGGCCTACCGGGAATATTCGCTGCATTACATGCAGCGTATTGTCGAGGGCCTTAAGCAGGAAGGGAAACCTGATTCTGTGCCGGTCATTTTGTTTACGAAGAATGGCGGGCAATGGCTTGAAGCCATTGCTGACACCGGTTGTCATGCTGTGGGTCTGGACTGGACCACCGACATTCAGGGGGCACGGGCACGAGTCGGGGACAAGGTTGCGCTGCAGGGAAACATGGATCCCTCCATTTTGTATGCGCAGCCTGAGGTAATCCGGGCAGAAGTCCAGCGCATCCTCAGAGACTACGGGCCGGGCCCCGGGCATGTCTTCAATCTCGGGCACGGCATCACTCCGGGTGTCGACCCCGAGCATGTGGCCGTGTTTGTTCAGGCCGTGCACGAATTTTCCACTGCTGAGTAGTCGGTCAGCCCTGCTATGGATGTCTGGGTCGGCCTTGGAAGTAATTTGGCATCTGAATTCGGCCCTCCGCAGGAGATTGTCCGGCGCGCGCTCGCTGAGCTGGACACGCTACGCGGTCATGACTTGTCAAGGTCATCTCTGTTCTGCAGCACGCCGGTTGACTGCCCGCCGGGCTCTCCTGATTTCGTGAACGCTGTGGTCCGGATAGATGTGGAGGAACGCATTCGCCCTGAGGATTTTCTCAAGAGCCTTCAGGCCATGGAAAAGCACTTTGGTCGCGTCCGAGACGGCAACAGAAACGCGGCCCGTACACTCGACCTTGATCTGATTTGCTGGGGGCGCCTGATACTTGATCAGCCGGGATTGCAGCTTCCCCATCCCCGTGCTCACCAACGCGCCTTTGTCCTTGCGCCGATGGCAGAGATCGATGCCGACTTCCGATTGCCCGGATTTGATCAAACCGTTGCTCAGCAGTTGGCATCGCTTGGTGGCGATGTCGGAGTCAAGCGTCTGGTGTCTTGATCATCAGAGGCGTATCAGTAGCTGGCTGCCGTGCCAGCGCCTCTGAAATATGGCGAAATTGCCAGAATTCAGCGACATTTCCTGACACAAATTCATGTGCAAGTTGGACCTTTAGTGGTATTCTGACGATGCGGTTAATGCGCCTGTGTAATTGGCCAGCCGGTTGGGCCCGGTCAGGCAGCCAGAATTGCCGGAATTAACAGTTGGCCAATGACCGCGGAACTTACGGAAGTCTTGCAGAATGCCTGCCTCGCTGATTGCCGAGAGTAAATAAGGGTTGCAAAGCAGTGAGTGCGGCGCAGCTCTGAGTCGGGATTGGATTGGACGCCCCCGAAAGCGCATTAAAATAACAACGGCGGAACCGAATCGAACGCACCATGAATTCTTGCTTGAAAAACATCCGGACACGAATACTCTGCCTCGCCCTGTGCGCGGGCGGGTTTGTGTCGGCGGCCGCGCAGGACGTCAACGAGGCCCAGTTAAGCAGTTTTCGCGTGGACCCGGCCTCGGTGTTGAGTACGGCCGTGCCGGTTATCGAGTTGTCCCGCAATGTCGAGGCTCAGGATTTTGAAGGCGCTCTGGTCGAAGAGGCGCTGAATTTTAATCTCGGGGTCAAAATCACGCCCGTTGCCGGGCTGAATCTGCAGGCGGATGCGTGGCGTCAGGAGATTTCAGATGCGCCGGCCGTGACGCTCAACACGGGCGCGCAAAAGGCAATGCCAAATCTGTACCTAAAAGAGTCTGCGATAAATGAATTCAACATTCAGTCACCGCTGTTAGGGTCTCAGCTTGAGCGCAATGGGTTCGATCTCGGCGCTTCCTACATGTGGGACACGAACCGGTTCGGGCAGTTTACTCTCAGCACCAAAGCGACTTATGTGCAGGACGCCGAGAACCGCGGTTCTCTGCTTGATTTGCTGAACAGTGAGAGTGCGGCTCTGGAAGATCGCGTAGTCAGCCCGGAGCTCCAGAGCAGTCTCATGCTGACTTGGCAACTGGGTAATCATACGGCGAGCGCGATCACTAACTACTTCGACTCCTTTAAGGATCTCAGCGAACTTGACCTTGATGAAATCAACGCGTTGGTGGACGACATCACCACGATCGATCTTCAGTACGGGTACAGTGTTGAGACCGGCTCCAACAACAGGGCAATTATCTCGTTCGGGATTCGCAATATCTTCGACGAAAAAACTGCCCAGATACTCAATTCCTCCACGCGTGTGCTTGACCAGAACGGCCGCGTTGCCTACGGCTCCATCAAGTACCAATTCTGAGACATCCCTGCAGCGGCAGCGCACGAGGCTTCCCCCGCGGTGAAGGCTCGTTGAAGCCGGCATTGCGTGCGTCCAAGTGCTGATCGGTTCCGTTACAGGCCTGCTCTGGCCAGACACCACACATCGACTTGTGCCACGCCGTGCGCTTTAAGACTCTGAGCCAGAGCGTCAACTGTCGCACCGGTGGTCATGACGTCGTCGACGACCGCCACCCGTCTGATGGTGCCTAACTTCGCGCAGGCTTGCACGGTAAAGGCTGAACGCAGGTTTCGTCTTCTTGAGGCGGCATCTGTCATCTCGGTTTGCGAGGGGGTGTGCCTGACCCGTCGGACCAGGCTCCTGCAAGAGGGGATGCCAGCCAGGCTGGACAATCCTCTGACCAGCTCCTCAGACTGATTAAATCCCCGCATGTTCATCCGCCGCGGATGCAGCGGCACCGGCAACAGGAGCTGAGGTCGCGCTGAGGTCGGCAGACGCCGGACGGTGTGCTGAAAACGCTGAGCGAGCAGATACGCGAAGCTGGCGCCAATCTCCAGCCGACCGTGGAATTTGAAGAGGCTGATGAGCTGCCGGACCGGTTTCGCGTAATGAAACAGCGCTTGCGTGCTGTCAAATGCAGGGGGGGCGCGCAGGCAGCGTCCACAGCGCTGACCGGCCCGAACGTCTTGCGTCAGCGGTTCGCCGCAGATCGGGCAGCTGACTGAAATCCAGGGTAAATGCTCACAGCAGGCGGCACAAAGCCCTGAATCACTGCAGGTTTCCAGCCCGCATACCGGACACTCCGCCGGAATCAGTCTGCCCAGGCGGGTCAGCGAGTCTTTCGGTGTTTCTGTTCGCAGCCACTTCACGTCTTTGAGCGTAGAAGGTTGACACAGTGTTGCCAAAAAATGCTGAAAAACCGGTGAGTCTGCACTGTCGGTGCAAGCAGCTTCGCCTATAATCGCATCGAAACAATGCGGTTCGGTCTGTCAAAATCGGCAGCCCAGCGGACTCGACGAACCATCCGGCCTGAGCAGGAGCAATAATATGAACGCCTATCGCGCGCCACTCGGCGACATGCAGTTTCTGATGTCGGAGGTTTTCCGGGCCGACGAGGTGTTTGCTGCCATGCCGGGTACGGCGGAAGTGACTCCTGATCTGATCAGCGCGATTCTTGAGGAGGCGGCTAAAATTGCGGAAAACTTGCTGTCGCCGATCAACCGGAACGGCGACCATGAGGGGTGCCAATGGACTGACGGAGTGGTCACAACGCCGGCGGGTTTCAAAGAAGCCTATGAAGAGTATGTTGCCGGTGGCTGGGCCGGTCTGACCGGCGAGATAGATTTTGGCGGGCAGGGTATGCCGAAATTGCTGTCTTCACAAATTGAGGAGATGTTCTTCGGCGCCAATTCCTCATTTGCGCTATACACCATCCTCACCACCGGTGCGACTCTCACGCTCAGTGAGCACGCATCGGCAGAGCTGAAGCAGCGCTATCTTCCCAAGATGTATGAAGGTCGCTGGACTGGCACCATGTGTCTGACCGAGCCGCATGCAGGGACTGATCTCGGCATGATCAGAACCAAGGCGGTCCCCCAGGCCGATGGCAGCTATCGCATCACCGGCACGAAGATTTTCATCACCGCCGGTGAGCACGACCTGACCGAAAATATCATTCACCTGGTGCTGGCCAAACTCCCGGATGCGCCTGCCGGGCCGAAGGGTATTTCCCTGTTTGTGGTTCCGAGGAACGCGGTGGACAATGAAGGTGACCTTACCGGAGAGCTGAACGGTGTTTCCTGTGGGGCCGTCGAACACAAGATGGGCATCAAGGGATCCGCGACCTGTGTGATGAATTTTGATAGCGCTCAGGGCTGGCTGGTTGGCGAGCTGAACCACGGGTTGTCCAACATGTTCACCATGATGAATTATGAACGGCTGTCGATGGGTTTGCAGAGTAACGGACTGGCAGACAGTTCATACCAGACTGCTGCCGACTATGCCCGGGAACGCATTCAGGGTCGGTCGCCGACCGGGCCTCAGCAGCCTGAAAGTGCGGCTGATCCGATTCTGGTTCACCCTGATGTGAGACGGATGTTGCTGACGATGCGGGCGAACATCATGGCCGGTCGCGCGCTGTCTATGTATGCGGCGATGCAGCTCGACATTTCCCGTTTTCATCCGGACCCGGAGCAGCGGCAGCAAGCAGACAGGCTGGTGGCGCTGCTGATTCCGGTTGCCAAAGCGTATTGCTCCGACCGCGGCTTCGAAATGTGTGTCATGGGACAACAGGTGCTCGGCGGTCATGGCTACGTCGCGGAATGGGGGCTGGAGCAGAATGTGCGTGATGCCCGCATCGCCCAGATTTACGAGGGAGCCAATGGGATTCAGGCGCTGGATCTGATGGGGCGCAAAACGGTGCGTGCCGGGGGTGAACTGTTGGCAGTGCTGCTGACTGAAATGGATAAGTTTGTTGCAGATGCCCAGGATATTCCGGGCATGGACCGATATCTGCCACATTTGCTCAACAACCAGCAGATGATCCGCAGCGTCACCCGGAGTGTGATTGATCGCGCCAGCGACAATCCGGAGGAGATCGGAGCGGCTTCTTACGCCTACATGGAACTGCTTGGCCTGACGCTCTACAACTTTATGTGGCTGCGCATTCTGGCAGCGGTTCTGCCAAAGCTTCAGGCCGGGTCAGGCGACACGCCCCACCTCTCCGGACTGGTCAAGACAGCGGAATTCTTCTTTGCCCGGCTGCTGCCCAGAACCCGGGCGCTGATAGACGAAATCGAAGCCGGTGCGCAGACGCTTATGGCGATGAGTGCTGAGGAATTCTGAAACACCCTGCAAAGTCATGGCGCGCAGCGGTCCCCAGCGGTATCAGCAGTTCGCTAGCATTCATTCACTCTGTATAATCGTCAGCCTCACCAACAGGACACGCGAATGATCAGAGTCGCCATTGCCGGAGTTGCCGGCCGTATGGGTCAAGCCCTCGTACAAGCCGTAGACGCCCAGAAGCCTGAACTGCAGATAACAGCGGCATCGGTCCTTGCGGGTGATTCAGTGCTGGCCCAGGACATCGGTATCAGCGCGCTGGGTCAGCCCGCAGGCGTCATGGCCGTGGCTGATCTTGAGACGGTTATCGACGATTTTGACGTGCTGATTGATTTTACATCGCCAGCGTCCAGTCTGGTTCACCTCGAACTGTGCCAGCACCATGGCAAGTCAATGGTGCTTGGAACGACCGGCTTCAGCGCCTCGGAAAAAGACAGGATCGCTCAGACGCAGTTGCCACTGGTTTTCGCGCCGAATATGAGTGTCGGGGTTACCCTATGCCTGGATTTGCTGGCCCGTGCTGCCCGCGTATTAGGTGACGAGGTCGATATAGAAATTACCGAAGCGCACCACCGGTTCAAGAAGGATGCGCCGTCAGGGACTGCACTGCAGATGGGCGAGGTTGTTGCCGGGGCTCTGGGGCGCAAGCTGGACGAGGTGGCGGAGTATGGTCGTGAGGGCTTCAGTGATACCCGTGACCCGAAAACCATCGGCTTCAATACCATTCGGGCAGGGGACATTGTCGGCGATCACACGGTGCTCTTTGCCGCTGACGGTGAGCGCGTTGAAATTACCCATAAAGCCACGAGCCGGATGACGTTTGCACGCGGTGCCGTTCGGGCAGCCCGGTGGCTGGCGGGCAAACCCAATGGCGTGTATTCAATGCTGGACGTGCTGGAGCTGGGTGCAGACTAGGGTTATCTACAGCGGTATGTGGATAAGCTGTTGAGAACGGGCACAACAGCGTCTCAAGCTGTCGTTTCGCGAATAAATCTGCGCTCAGCTGAAAAATCTGGCTTCAGCAGATAGACACAACTGGCCAAGCTTTTATACAATTTCGGCTCAGTATGACAAATGCTGAGATCTTACAGAACGGACGAATTTACTGAAAAGCGGAGCGAGGTTTTCCTCTCTCCGCTTTTTTTCGCCTGCAGAAAATACCAGCACAGATAAAGGCAAGACGAACTGAAGAGGGTATGAAGTGACTCGAGAAGCGGTTCTGGCGTTAGCAGACGGCAGTATTTTCAAAGGCATTGCGATCGGCGCGCAGGGCAAGTCCAGCGGCGAGGTGGTATTTAATACCTCGATGACGGGTTATCAGGAGATTCTGACCGACCCTTCCTATGCTCAGCAGATTGTCACGCTGACATATCCCCATATCGGTAACACCGGTACCAACGATGAGGACAATGAGTCAGATTCGGTGTGGGCTTCCGGTCTGGTGATTCGCGATCTGCCGATGTTGGCCAGCAACTGGCGCAAGCAGCAGTCCCTGGAGGACTTTCTGTCCGAGCGGGGCGTGGTGGCGATCGCGGAGATTGATACCCGTCGCCTCACCAGAGTGCTGCGCGATCAGGGTCCGTTGAATGGCGCCATTGTGTCCGGTGAGGAACTGGCGGCGATCGGTGAGGACGGTGCGGTCAGTCTGGCCAAAGCATTTCCGGGGCTTAAAGGCATGGACCTGGCCCGGGTCGTGAGCGCGAAGCATCCCTACCGCTGGGATGAGAGCGTGTGGTCACTCGGTTCAGGCTATGGTGCCAGCTCTGACACTCGCTTTCGCGTGGTGGCTTACGATTTTGGCGTCAAGCGCAACATCCTGAGGATGCTGGCAGCACGCGGCTGCGAGATCACTGTCGTTCCGGCACAGACGCCTGCCAGTGAGGTACTGGCCATGCAGCCAGACGGGGTGTTTTTATCGAATGGTCCGGGAGACCCTGAACCCTGTGACTACGCCATTGCTGCCATCAGTGAATTCCTCGAGGCTGACGTGCCTCTGTTCGGTATTTGCCTCGGTTGCCAGCTGCTCGCGCTGGCCTGTGGTGCTGCAACCGTCAAGATGCGTCTCGGTCACCATGGCGCAAATCACCCGGTGCAGAATCTGGCAGATGGCACGGTGATGATTACCAGCCAGAATCACGGTTTTGCCGTCGATGCTGCGAGTCTGCCCGACAATGTAAGAGCCACTCACAAATCACTGTTCGATGACTCACTGCAGGGAATTGAGCGCAGTGACAAACCCGCATTCGGCTTTCAGGGTCACCCCGAAGCCAGTCCCGGACCTCATGATGTCGCGCCGCTGTTTGATCACTTCATCGAGCTGATGGCGAACTCCACAAGCAACCGTCCACTGGACCGGAAGGAAGCAAGCTAAAGATGCCCCGCAGAACTGATATCGACAGCATTCTTATCCTGGGGGCAGGCCCTATTGTCATCGGGCAAGCCTGCGAATTTGACTACTCCGGCGCACAGGCCTGTCAGGCGCTGCGTGAAGAAGGGTTTCGTGTGATCCTGGTGAACTCCAATCCCGCGACCATCATGACGGACCCGGCGATGGCTGACGCCACCTACATTGAGCCGGTCAAGTGGCAGATTGTGGAAAAAATCATCGCTAAGGAGCGGCCGGACGCGATTCTCCCGACCATGGGCGGGCAGACTGCGCTCAACTGCGCTCTGGATCTGAATCGTCACGGCATCCTTGAAAAGTATGGCGTGGAGCTGATCGGTGCGAAGTGTGAGGCCATCGATAAAGCAGAAGATCGGGAGCTGTTCGACAACGCGATGGTCGCGATTGGGTTGGAAACCCCGCGTCACTTCATGGCGCGCAGTATGGAAGACGCCTTCGCGGGTCTCGAATCAATTGGCTTTCCCTGCATCATCAGGCCGTCTTTTACCCTGGGCGGCAGTGGCGGCGGCATCGCCTACAATCGTGAGGAATTTGAGGAGATCTGTGCTCGCGGCCTTGAGCTTTCTCCCACCAATGAACTGCTCATCGATGAGTCACTCATTGGCTGGAAGGAATATGAAATGGAGGTGGTCAGAGACAAGAACGACAATTGCATCATTGTCTGCGCCATTGAGAATTTTGATGCGATGGGTGTGCACACCGGTGATTCAATTACCGTTGCGCCCGCACAGACTCTGACTGACAAGGAATATCAGATCATGCGCAACGCCTCTATTGCGGTGTTGCGGGAGATTGGCGTAGAGACCGGCGGCTCTAACGTGCAGTTTGCGGTGAATCCTGATAATGGTCGCCTGGTTGTTATTGAAATGAACCCGCGTGTGTCGCGTTCGTCTGCTCTGGCATCCAAAGCCACAGGTTTTCCGATCGCCAGAGTGGCCGCAAAACTGGCGATTGGCTTCACGCTAGATGAACTGCGAAATGAAATTACCGGTGGAGTCACACCGGCATCGTTTGAACCGGCGATCGACTACGTGGTGACCAAGATTCCACGGTTCACTTTTGAGAAATTCCCGGAGGCTGATGATCGCATTACGACGCAGATGAAATCCGTCGGTGAGGTTATGGCGATCGGGCGCACGTTTCAGGAGTCAATGCAGAAGGCGCTGCGCGGCCTTGAAGTGGGCATGTGTGGTTTTGATCCGATTCTCCAAGCTGACCTGAGTAATGCCAAGGCGGTCCTTACCCGGGAGCTCACTGAACCCGGCGCTCAGCGTATCTGGTTCGTTGCTGATGCCTTTCGCTTGGGCTGGTCAGTGGCGACGGTATTCGATCTCAGTGGTATCGACCCGTGGTTCCTGATTCAGATTGAAGACCTCATCAAGTCCGAAGAATTGCTGCAGACGCAGCAGCTTTCCGAGCTGGATCAGCGCGCCATGCGCTCACTGAAACGTAAGGGGTTTTCTGACAAGCGCATGGCTCAGCTGCTGGGAGTCTCGGAAGGAGAAGTGTTGCAGGCGCGCCATGCCCTGGGAGTCCGCCCTGTGTACAAGCGCGTCGACACCTGCGCGGCTGAGTTCGTGTCGACCACGGCCTACATGTATTCCACCTATGAAGAAGAGTGTGAGGCCCTGCCAAGCGATCGCGACAAAATCATGGTGCTGGGAGGCGGCCCCAACCGGGTCGGGCAGGGTATCGAGTTCGATTATTGCTGTGTGCAGGCGGCTTTGGCTATGCGCGAAGATGGCTTCGAAACCATCATGGTGAACTGTAATCCTGAGACGGTTTCGACTGACTTCAATATTTCGGACCGCCTGTATTTTGAGCCGCTTACCTTCGAGGATGTCATCGAAGTGGTCAAGCTGGAACGGCCTGTCGGGGTGATCGTCCAGTTCGGCGGGCAAACACCGCTCAATCTGGTCAAGCAGCTCGAAGACGCGGGTGTGCCGGTAATCGGTACCAGCCCAGATGCAATCGATCGCGCCGAAGATCGCGAGCGTTTTCAGCAGCTCATTGAAAAACTCGATCTGAAACAGCCACCAAACTGCACGGTTCGCTCGGTTGAAGAGGGATTGGAACAGGCAGCAGATATTGATTATCCGCTGGTTGTCAGACCTTCCTATGTACTGGGCGGTCGGGCGATGGAAATTGTCTATAACGAAGCCGAGCTGCAGCGCTATATGCACGACGCGGTCAAGGTATCCAATGAGAGTCCGGTACTGCTCGATCACTTTCTCAGTTCGGCGATCGAGATTGATGTCGATGTGGTCAGTGACGGGCAGCAGGTTGTGGTGGGCGCGATCATGCAACACATTGAGCAGGCGGGCATTCATTCCGGCGATTCAGCCTGCTCGCTGCCGCCCTATAACCTGACAGATGAAGTTCAGGACAGGATCAGGGAGCAGGTTACCGCGTTGGCGCTTGAGCTGGGCGTGGTGGGTCTGATGAATACTCAGCTCGCCTATCAGGATGGCGAGGTCTATATCATCGAGGTCAATCCACGGGCGTCACGCACGGTGCCGTTTGTCTCCAAATGCATCGGCACCTCGCTGGCCAAGGTGGCGGCGCGCTGCATGATTGGCAAGACGCTAGAGGAACAGGGCTTCACTGAGGAAGTCGTGCCAAAGACTTTCGCAGTTAAGGAAGCTGTTTTTCCTTTCAGTAAGTTTCCGGGTGTTGATCCTATTCTCGGGCCGGAAATGAAATCGACCGGAGAAGTCATGGGCGTGGGCGAGACTTTTGCAGAGGCCTACGCCAAGGCCCAGATGGGCGCAGGCGATGTGATTGAAGAATCGGGAACCTGCTTTATCAGCGTGAGAGACCGCGACAAGCCTTTTGTCGTGGAGGTTGCCAGGCGGGCTCTGGCGCTGGGGTATGAACTGGTTGCAACGCACGGCACTGCGGCGGTGATCGCAGACGCGGGCCTGAAGGTCAAGGGTGTGAATAAGGTTGCCGAAGGTAGACCCCATATAGTCGATATGCTAAAAAATGATGAGATTCAGGTGGTGTTCAACACGACAGAAGGCAAACAGGCGATCGCGGATTCGTCTACCATCAGACGGACCGCACTGCGCCACAGCGTGTTTTGCACCACCACAATCGCAGGGGCGCTGGCAGTCTGTGATGCGCTGGAATTCGGCAACAACATGTCGGTTTACACCTTGCAGGACCTGCATGCAGACCTCCATTAATCACCGGCCCTTATCGTGCCACTGAGAAAACGCTGACACATTCCTATGTCGATAACGAAAGTTCCCATGACGGTCAAGGGTGCCGAAGCCCTGCGTGATGAGCTCAATGAGCTTAAAAGCGTGACCAGGCCGAAGATAACTGCAGCGATTGCCGAGGCAAGAGAGCACGGCGATCTGAAAGAAAATGCGGAATATCATGCCGCGCGTGAGCAGCAGAGCTTCTGTGAGGGTCGCATCAAGGAAATTGAGGGCAAACTTGCCGATGCCGAGATTATTGATGTCAGCAAGATTGAACCCTCGGGCAGAGTGATATTCGGCACGACCGTGACTCTGTACAACCTGGAAACCGAAGAGTCAGTGACCTATCAGATTGTTGGTGAGGATGAGGCCGACGTGGCGGCAGGTAAAATCTCGGTGGTTTCGCCGATTGCAAGGGCCATCATGGGCAAGCATGAGGGAGATGAAGTTGTGGTGAAAGCACCGGCGGGTGATCTTGAGTTCGAGATCGAAGCGGTGGTACACATCTGATGTACCGGGTCTGTGTCCCGGGCTAGGGTGCTTTTCTGATCAGATTGGACAGCCTGGGGTCGGGTCGCTTGGCCGCACGATAGAGCAGCACAACGTGGCCGATGCTTTGCACTGACTCAGCGTGATGGGTGCCACAGATCTCCTCGATCATGGCACTGCGCTTTTCACGGTCAGGAACCTGCAGTTTGATCTTGATGAGCTCATGGGCTTCAAGAGCGCGATGAATTTCCTGGGTGACGTTCTCGGTCAGCCCTTTTTGTGCAATTATGACCAAGGGCTTGAGTGCGTGACCTATCGCTCTGAAGCGTTTTTTCTCTGCGTTGCTAAGACTCATCGGTCTGCCTTGTCGGTCGGCGGGAACCGGATTCTAGCAACTCACTTCCACTTCGGATACCGGGTTTTCAGCTCACTATCAGGACATGGCAAGATCAAAGAGCAGTAAACAGTGGTTGCGAGAGCATTTCGATGACGACTATGTGCGGCGTAGCCAGGGTGCGGGCTACCGGTCGCGGGCCAGCTACAAGCTGCTGGAGATGCAGGAAAAAGACAGGCTGATCAGACCGGGCATGACGGTGGTAGATCTCGGTGCTGCTCCCGGTGGCTGGTCTCAGGTAGCGGCAGAACTGGTGGGCGATGAAGGCAGAGTCGTAGCGTCTGATATCCTGCCAATGGACGCGATTGCAGGGGTAGACTTTGTGCAGGGCGATTTCACGGACGACCTGGTTTATGAACGCCTGCTGTCGGTCATTGGTGAACCCGGAGCAGACCTTGTAATTTCTGATATGGCCCCCAATATCACCGGTATGAGCGAAATTGACCAGCCCCGCAGTTTGGGACTGGCAGAACTGGCTCTTGAGTTGGCGAAAACCATACTGAAACCCGGGGCGTACTTCCTAGTGAAGCTGTTCCAGGGCGCAGGTTACCCCGAATACCATCGGGAAATGCAGTCCAGCTTTAACAGCATCAAAACCAGAAAGCCCAAGGCTTCCAGAGCCCGTTCTCGCGAGGTCTATCTGCTCGGTTCAGGTTTTCAGCCCTGAGCCGCCAGCGCGCACTGCGGTGAGGAGCGTGCAAAATTTTCTGCAGTCATTAGAATGATCTGCGTAGTCTGCCCGAGCGGCAGTGTAGTCTCAGTGCCATTGGCTCTGATCAATTAGGAGATAAGTCCTTGAATGACATGGCAAAAAATCTAATTCTCTGGATGATAATTGCCGGGGTGTTGCTGACGGTATTCAATAATATCAATCAGGAAACCCGGGAAGAGAATATCAACTATTCTCAGTTCATCAGGGAAGTGCGCTCTGGTCGCGTCGATGCGGTAGAGCTGGCCGGTATCAACATTACCGGTATTCGCTCGGACAACAGTCAGTTTCGGACCATCATGCCGCTTATCGGTGATGACCAGCTGATGAATGATCTGTTCGAAAATAATGTCGAGATCATTGCAAACGAGCCAGAACAGCAGAGCATCTGGACTCAGCTGCTGGTTGCCAGCTTTCCCATCCTGATCATTATTGCGTTGTTTTTCTTCTTCATGCGCCAGATGCAGGGTGGTGGTGCCGGCGGTCGGGGTGGCCCGATGTCCTTCGGCAAGAGCAAGGCCAAACTGCTGGGCGAAGATCAGATCAAAGTCACCTTCGCTGACGTTGCCGGTGTAGAGGAAGCGAAAGAAGACGTCGAGGAACTGGTGGAGTTTCTGCGCGAGCCGGATAAGTTTCAGCGTCTTGGCGGAAAGATTCCCCGGGGTATTCTGATGGTGGGCCAGCCGGGAACCGGCAAGACCCTGCTGGCAAAAGCCATCGCCGGTGAGGCCAAGGTGCCGTTCTTTTCCATCTCCGGATCAGACTTTGTGGAAATGTTTGTGGGCGTGGGAGCTTCGAGAGTCCGCGACATGTTTGATCAGGCCAAAAAACAGTCACCCTGCATTATCTTCATCGACGAGATCGATGCGGTCGGGCGTCATCGTGGCGCTGGTCTCGGTGGCGGTCATGATGAACGGGAGCAGACTCTGAACCAGTTGCTGGTCGAAATGGATGGCTTTGAGGTTAATGATGGGGTCATTGTCATGGCGGCTACCAACCGGCCAGATGTCCTCGACCCGGCGCTGTTGCGTCCCGGACGATTCGATCGGCAGGTGGTTGTGGGTCTTCCTGACATTCGCGGCCGAGAGCAGATTCTCAAGGTGCACATGCGCAAGGTTCCTATTGACGATCGTGTTGAGGCCAGCGTGATAGCCAGAGGGACGCCCGGCTTCTCCGGCGCTGATTTGGCCAACCTTGTCAACGAGGCTGCGTTGTTCGCGGCGCGGGCAAGCAAGCGCCTGGTCACCATGGAAGAATTCGAGAAGGCCAAAGACAAGATCATGATGGGCGCCGAGCGCAAATCGATGGTGATGTCTGAGAAGGAGCGTCTGAACACGGCTTACCATGAATCAGGTCATGCCATCGTCGGTCGTCTGATGCCGGAGCATGATCCGGTCTACAAAGTGAGCATCATTCCTCGCGGCCGTGCGCTGGGTGTGACGATGTTCCTGCCAGAGGAAGACCGCTACAGCTACAGCAAGCAGCACATTCTCAGCCAGATCTGCAGCCTCTACGGGGGTCGAATCGCGGAAGAAATGACGCTCGGTAAAGAAGGAGTGACAACTGGCGCCTCTAACGATATCCAGCGGGCAACAGAAATGGCCCGGAATATGGTGACCAAGTGGGGTCTTTCTGAAGAGCTGGGACCCCTTCTTTACTCTGAAGATGAAGGTGAGGTCTTTCTCGGACGCTCGGCGGCTTCACAGGCCAAATCGGTGTCCAGTGAAACGGCAATGGCGATCGATCGCGAAGTCCGAAAAATAATCGACGAGTGTTACGGAAAAGCTGAACAGATTCTGGAAGATAATCGCCACCTGCTTGAGATCATGAAGGATGCGCTGATGGAATATGAAACCATCGACTCTGATCAGATTGATGACATCATGCAGGGCAAAACCCCGAGACCCCCAATGGGTTGGAGTGACTCTGATAACGGCGGTTCAGGCGCTACGCCTGTAGAGGACGAAGTCGCTAAGCCTCGCGCGGAGACAAGCCCCGATGGCCAATCAGGACCGATCGGTGGTCCTGCCGGCGAGCACTAGTTCGCCAAGCTTCCGGCTCTTGCCAACACCAAGCATCCTGCAGGCTGGAGAACGACAGTTAACACTGTCTTCTCCGGTCTGTATGGGCATTTTGAATATTACCCCCGACTCTTTCTCTGATGGTGCTGAACTGGCCCGTTCTGATCGATCTGAGTTCAGATTTGATCGCGACAAGGTGCTGTTTAAGGCTGCGCAGATGGTCCGGGATGGCGCTCTGATACTGGATGTTGGCGGGGAATCTACTAGGCCAGGGGCCAGCCCGGTGCCCGTTGATGAGGAGCTGGACAGGACGATCCCTGTTCTGGAAATCTTGCGTGCCGAATTTGATGTTCTGCTGTCTATTGATACCAGTACGCCAGAGGTCATGTCTGCAGCCCTCGCTGCCGGCGCCGGCCTGGTAAATGATGTCAGGGCACTGACTTGTGCCGGTGCCATGCAGGTCGTCGCTGAGGCGCAGGCGGCCCCGGCAGTTTGCCTGATGCACATGCAGGGCCAGCCAGTATCCATGCAGGAAACCTTCTCCTATGGCAGCGTCGTCGATGAAGTGTTCAGTTTTCTAAAGCAGCGTCTCGCGGACACTGAACAGGCAGGCGTTGAGCGATCAAGGGTTTTGGTCGATCCGGGGTTTGGCTTCGGTAAATCCGTCGAGCACAATTACGAGTTGTTGCGCCGTCTGGCTGAATTTCATGAGCTTGGCGCGCCGATATTGGTGGGTGTCTCGCGAAAATCCATGATTGGCGCCGTTACGGGACGCTCGGTAGACCGTCGTCTGTCCGGCTCTATCGCCGCAACCAGCCTGGCCTTGCAGGCAGGGGCGCATATCATCCGGACCCACGACGTGGCAGATACAGTTGACGCGATCAAGGTGTATCAAGCCTGCCGGAATGCTGGATAGCCGAGCTTATTGCGTCGTTGCATCAACTTGGTTAGTATTGGCGCCCGTTTTGCCAGGCTCCAGTGGCCTTCTGTCAGATAGGTGATATGTCATGCGGCAACCGCTGGTGGTTGGCAACTGGAAGATGCACGGCAACGCCGGAGGAATCCGGTCCCTGATGGCTGAGTTGATTGAGGCAGAAGGGGCATTCTCCGGGGTAGAAGTCGGTGTTTGTCCGCCTTTCGTCTTTCTGCCGATGGTGACAGAGCTGCGCGCTAGTTCGTCTATTCGGGTCGGCGCACAAAACGTGTCGCAACACGACAACGGTGCGTTCACCGGGGAAGTGTCTGCCGCGATGCTTGCTGAACTCGGCGCCGCCTATGTGCTGGTCGGGCATTCTGAGCGACGCGGGTTCTTTGCGGAATCGAGTGAGACAGTGGCTGAGAAATTTCTCGCCGCTCAGGCGCACGGGCTGACGCCTGTCCTGTGTCTGGGTGAGTCACTTCAGCAGCGCGAGCGCGGAGAGACTGAACAAACGGTGCTGGCGCAGCTGGATACCGTCCTGGCAGCGGCCGGGGTCGAAGCGTTTGCCAACAGCGTGCTGGCCTATGAGCCGGTCTGGGCGATCGGGACGGGCAAAACGGCCTCCCCTGAACAGGCGCAGCAGGTGCACCGAATACTGCGAGAGCACATCGCAGTGAGGGACTCCGCTGTCGCCGATGCGCTTCGCATCCTTTATGGCGGCAGTGTTAAAGACACCAACGCCAGAGCGCTGTTCAGCCAACCGGACATTGATGGAGGCCTGGTGGGTGGTGCCTCGCTTGAGGCAGGACAATTTGCCGCTATTTGTGCGAGTATGGAAAACTGATCATGGAAACTATTGTCGTTATTGTTCATGTCATCGTCGCGATTGCAATCGTCGGCCTCGTCCTGCTGCAGCAGGGTAAAGGCGCTGATGCGGGCGCCTCATTTGGCGCGGGGGCTTCCCAGACGGTGTTCGGTTCTTCCGGCAGTGGCAACTTTCTGGTTCGTGCCACCACGGTAGCCGCCACCCTCTTTTTTGTTACCAGTCTGCTCCTGGCGGTGTTCGCCAGCAATCGGTCCGGCCTTGGCAGCTCCTCGGACAGCCCGGTCCTGAATCAGAACATTCTGGAAGAAGTGACGACTCAGCAGTCTGATGTTCCGGTGCTGGAAGCTGAGGAGATCGCGCCGGTCTCCACTCAGAGCGATGTACCCAGCCTGCCGTCAGATCCGGGCCAGTAGCCACGAAGTAGGGTCCTGTTGAAAGTGTCAGACATGCAGATTCACGAAAATTATGCCGAAGTGGTGGAATTGGTAGACACGCTATCTTGAGGGGGTAGTGAGCTTCGCTCGTGCCGGTTCAAGTCCGGCCTTCGGCACCAATCATCCGACATGCTCCAGCACTCGGGCATCGTCCCTGAGCTGCATGGGCAGCCTCCAATTTCTGGTCTCTGGCTCTCCCGTTGACCAGTTCGGTCGACTCCGAGCCTGCAGCGTGAGTCAGTTAACCCAGCGCAAACCTCAGACAACCCCGTGGGGAATTCTCCGTTTCGGACTGATGGCCTGTCCTCCTGCATCGAACACATGCTAGCTTGACTGTCTGGCGTTGAAAGTCAGGGGCGCCGCAAATTCAAATAGCCGGGCGGAGGCGGAGTCGAAAGTGATGGAAAATACAATTCTTTTAGTAGTACAGGTTATTGCTGCCTTCGGCGTCGTTGTATCGGTTTTCTACTTGGGAGTGCAGGTCAACCAGCAGAACAAGATCACCAAAGCCCAATTTGGTTTTTCGTTGACCCAGAGGCTTTATGATCGGTTTTTTCAAACTGCTACAGACCCAAGGTTCTGCGATCTGTTGTCTAAAGACTGGGCGGTCGAGGAACTGAGCGCAAGTCAGAGGTGGCAGACCGGTTTTTACATTAATGCATTACTAGTGGATATATTTGACGCTTACGACAAATCTGCGGCAGGACTGGTTGAGTCTTCTCAGCTGGAAATGAGAATGAATCTTCTCAGGACAGGCATGATGAAGTTGCCGCAAGGCAAAATGTTGTGGAACCTCTGGAAGCCAACCCGTGACGGTGCATTCATCGAATGGTTTGAAAATGAAATATTCCAGGGGGAAGATATTCGGGGCTTTGACTTACGTGAATCTGATGCCAGCAAGGACATGTTCAGGTAGCTGACCCGCTTCCAGCTATCTGTCATCCGTCCCCTGAGATCAGATCTTCCTTGAGCCAAAGGGAGATATTAGATCGGACACGCTGAGCTGCCACCAACAACGAGGACTGTGTCTCATGAACCCAGCGGAATACATGGAGCTACTTCAACTTATCGGAGATTCGATTGGCTTTCATGCCATGAATGTGGTTGCCATTTTATTTGCCTACATCACTGCCATTTACGTCGTGGGCCCGAAGCTGTCGAGACTGCAGCTTTCTCTGGTGACGATTTTGTACAGCTTTTTCTACTTTTTACCCTCTGCAACGTCACTGCAAAATATTGAGCGTTCGATCCGGGTCAGCGCGAGTTTCTACGAGCGCTTTCCTGATGAGGCTCTGATTTACCTCGGTGCACCGGTGTCGGGTGAGTTATTTGTGATCAATCCCGCGATGTTCGCGTATTTTCTGGCCTGGGTTGCCAGTCTAGTTTTTATGCGTGACAGAACACACGAGCGCCATCTCTCCGAGTAGATTGATATTCGGTCTCTGGGTTCATAAATGCGCCCTCGGCAGGCCTGTGGGCAGCTTGACGTATGGCCGGGCAGGATCCAGATGCTCTGGCAGCA
>VMDC01000054.1 GCA_008081045.1 Gammaproteobacteria bacterium
CAACTGGTTCGAAGCCAGTTACTCTATCCAGCTGAGCTACGGGCGCGCTGCAGGGCGAAGTATAAGTGTTTATGAGACTGAGGTCACTTGCTTCTGAAGGCTGATAAGCGCGGCGACCGAAACCGCCAGAGACTGCACTGCGCGTCACTCAACTGCCCTCTGCGCATGCTTGTCTATTCTGCCCCGCGCGGGTAGTCTGACCCAGAGACGATGAATGGAGCCAAACCATGAGTGAAATCGCAGCGCCCAGCGCTTCCGCAGAGCAGGACTTCAGCGCGCCGAGTGCCCGCTCGCTGCGCCGGGCCATCGAGATACTCGGCTGGGTGGCGGTAAGCATCCTGATCATCACTGGCTTGGTAGCAATTTTTGACCGGGCGGGCTTTCTGGTTTCCGCCTCAAACATGGAATTCACCGACCCTATCGCCACATTCAATCCTTTTGACGGACGCTATGTGCAGTTTTCGCTGTCGAGTTGGGCGCACCTGATTACCGGCCTGATTATTTTTACTCTGGGACCTCTGCAATTCATGCCTTCGATCCGCAGAAAATCGATCAGCCTGCACCGCTGGAGCGGTCGAATCTGGCTTTCGGCCGGCAGTCTGGCGGCAATTTCCGGTGGCTTTATCGGCATTTTTCAGCCTTTCATGGGGGTAGATGGGCAGGGATTTAATGAATCCATGGCAACGACTTTTTTCGCGTTCTATACGCTGTTTTGTCTGGCAAAAGCCTACTCCACCATCCGCGCGAGAAATATCAGGGCCCATCGCGAGTGGATGATCCGAAGCTGGGCGCTGATGCTGGCCATTGCGACCGAACGCATCATGCTGGCAATCCTGATGGCCACCACCGATATCGGTGTTCCCGTACTATTCGGCACAACATTCTGGATGGCTGGCCTGGTTAACATCGCAGCTTCAGAGATCTGGATAAATCTCACCCGCACACCGGGCAGCGGTCATCGCCACTGGAAAGATCTTGATACCGTAAGCGCCGCCTGAGGCTGACCGCAATGGAACCGAATGCCGTCGAAAATATCGCAGTTGTCATCCAGCTGTCGGTGGCACCGGTGTTCCTGCTGGCAGGTATCGCCGGCATGCTTAATGTCCTGTCCATTCGTCTGGGTCGGGTCGTCGATCGGGCACGAATCGTCGAAGCCCGGCTGATGTCAGAGCCGCAATCCGGCCACATAAGCACGCTGCAGGAGGAAACCAGTGGTTTGTGGAAGCGAATACGCCTGGTGAACTGGTCGCTGCGCCTGTTCGTTTGCGCAGCGCTGCTGGTCTGCCTGGTGATCGTGACCCTGTTTCTTGCCGAACTCGCTCGCATGAACTTGTCCGACGCGATTGCCGCACAGTTTATCTGCGCCATGACGCTGATGATCGGCGGGCTGCTGCTGTTTCTGTTCGAGGTCAGCGTGTCGACCAGCCGGATACGCCGGGGCATCGTCGAGATCCTCGATACTGACGAATAGCGGCGTCGCTGTCGGGCATTATTGGCCGTTGCTAGTTGAAGATATTCAGTATGCGCGAATATTTGATCGCAAACTGTTGTGCGTTTTCTCTTGGCGCGAACAGCAGGTTATTTTCATCCACTTCGTTATACACGATGTAGAGACCGGCGTTAGCCGACTGCAGCCAGGCAAAGCGCAGATTGGTGGAAAGCACGTCGTCCCGCTTGTTGTACTGCACCAGCGTTTGAATAGTCATCCTGGGCGAGAAAGCGTAGGTTGCTCGAAAGCGGGCGATGTCTACGGCAAAGTCGCCACCCGTTACCGGCAGTGAAATGTTGCTGTGGCTCCAGGTCAGCTCACTGGTGAACTTTTCACCGACCCGGTAGCGGATCGTAGAATCCAGATTCTCTCTGTCTCCCCCGAAAAACCCGCCGAGGCGGGAACTGAAATTCACGCTGAATGGCGCACTCTGATTGCTCCAGAAGACGAGCTGGGCTTCCTGATGCTCATAATCCCCGACCGGTACGGTGACTCCGTCGACGATTTCAAACGGCTCAAATACGCCCTCCTGAGTGAAATTCGTGCCGGTATGGATTTCCATACCGCTGTTGAATTCCCAGTGGTTGTCAATGTGCAGATAGCCCGTCTGCTGATTGCCGTCAAAATCCCAGTAGCCCCGATAATTCATGTGGGGGCGCAATTCCTGCAGATTGCCCCAATTGTCCGGGCGATAGCGATATCGCCAACCTGCCTCGTATTTACGAAAGTTACGCCTCGCCAGGAATCCCACTTCCGGGTTGAAGTTATCCCCCACCTGTGAGTAACCGGCATTCAGGTTCCAGTCTTCATCGGCATAAGTCCACGACACGCCACCGGCGCTGTCATCTCCGCTGACACCCGGGGTTTCTGTCTGTGAAAGCCAGCCGCGGAAAACGGTGTAGTCCCCGATACCCCAACGACCATCTATCGCATAGGTGCGATTGAAGTCGGCAGCAGAATTGCCATTGATTGACCCGTCCCCCTGTCTCTCTACGAACATCATGCCAATCGCAGAGCGGTTGGGCAGTTCCTGGTTAACGCGAACCACCGAAAAATCATTGCCCGGGACGACACCGTCGATGCCTTCCGTGCGCATGCTCAGCAAGCCCACGTTGGTGCTGCTGCCCAGTTTGCCGGTAAGTCGGGCACCCGCTTCAATGGGAAATTGCGTGCCACGATTGATGCCGATACGACGACTGAAAAAGAGTTCAACTTCCCGCGGGTTACCGATGGCAAACTGGCCGGCATTTTCCAGGAAAAAGGGCCGTTTTTCCGGAAAAAAGAGGCTGAACCGGTCGAGATTCACCTGAATGTCGTCAACTTCAACCTGGGCAAAATCTGTATTTACCGTGGCATCAAGCGTCAGGCTCGGCGTGATACCCCATTTCACGTCAATACCGTATTCCTCTCTGGATTGGGAGGTGGTCAGCTGACCGCCGCGCTCACTCAAACTGAGCGCGTAGGGAGTCACCTGCAGCAGGCGCTGACTGGGAACTTCAATCCCTTCGATGTAACCGGCCTCGGATACACGATTGAGATTGAAGTTTCGATCAAGCGGCGCCCAGTAAGACTCCTCGTTATTGCGACGGATATTGCGCTGAAAATTGATACCCCAGGTCTGGGAATCACCGGAGCCGTAGCGCAGCGCCAGAAACGGAATCGCAAATTCCGCACTCCAGCCCTGATCAGTGATCTGAGCTTCTACTTCCCAGGTCGTATCCCAATTCAGATTAAAGCCACCTGCTCCGCCCCCGCGACCTCCGAAGCCGCCGCTGCCTCCTTCATTGATTACCTGTGCATCAAACTCCATACCGGAAGGGTTTGTACCGAAAACGTAACCGTTCTGGCGATCCAGCAGTCCATCGATAATCACGCGAAAACTGTCTGTATCATCCAGCGGTGAATCCCGGCGACTGTCAGTGACCAGAATCGCTTCGGGATTGTCATCGTATGCCATCACAGCAATGTACAGAGTGTCGTCGCTGTAGCCGACAAACACTTCCGTTCGCTGAGTTGCCGCCTGGCCTTCATTCGGCCTGGTTTGGGTGAATCCACTGGTAGGTGCCACGGCTGCCCACGCTGAATCTCCCAGCACTTCGCCGTCAATTATCGGGAGAGTGCCCAACTGAACGGCCTGCGCCGTCGGACGCACAGACTGAGAGCTGAGGGTCTGAGATTCTGCCTGATCAACAGCGCCAAGCAAAAACAGACTCAGGCCCGCGCAGAGGGCCTGAGTTCGAGTGGAATTAAACATGCGCTTTCCTGTCCCTGAGCGTTTCTGCGACGGCTCTGTCGGCGCCGCTTTTCAAGGCGTGAAGCATAGCAATCGCCCAACTCTGAGCAGAAGCGCCCAGATGTAATTGTTTGTTACCAAACAGATCAGCGACTGGAGTAGAAGGATGCTGAGCTAGAGTCTTTTTACCGCGATCGCCTGAATCTCAAATCGGGCATCGAACAGCAGTGTGCCGGCACCGACAAAGGCCCGGGCAGGAAACTCCTGTGTAAAGTACGTCCGATAGACCTCGTTGAAGCTGGCGTAATGGCTGACGTCCGAGCAAAAAATCTGCACGTATACCAGATCATCCATCGTCATGCCGGCCTCTTCCAGCGTGCCTTTGATCGCGTCAAGCACATTGCGCGCTTCGTCGGCCGGTGCGGCGGGCACCTCGCCGTTCTCCAGACCCAGCATGCCGGAGATGTAGAGCGTATCGTCAGTCAGCACCGCACCGCTGAACGGCGAGCCACTTCCTCCCGGACTGCTCGGATTGATATAGCTGCGCTCCTGCGCAGCCACTGACTGAAAGGCGCTGAGACAAACCACTACCAATGCGCATCTTGTCAGAATACTGATCGACTGCCCAAATAACTTTTTCATCGAATTTCCCATCTGATTCTCCTCTTCAGTGTCCTTTTTCTTTTGCGATTGCTCAATGGCGAACAGGGTTTCTTGAGTCCTTATGGTTTGTTTGGAACCCCATCAGATTGTTACCCAAAGCCTTTGGCAAGTGAAGACCTGACGAACAGGCTGGCGTCTTGCTGACAACAATCGGATGTCCTGTAGCGCGGCCATCGGATGACAGAAAGACATTGCCGACAACGCTCAAGCGCTGATACTGTTCCCTCCATGCGTTCACCAAATCCGACTCAGGAGCCCGTTTCGCGATGACCGCACGCTGCTGGTGGCCGGGCACAGATCCGGAGTATATCGAGTACCACGATCGGGAATGGGGAGTACCGGTGTATGAAGACCGGGCACTGTTTGAATGCCTTTGTCTCGAAGGGCAACAGGCAGGTCTCAGCTGGATCACCATCCTGAAAAAGCGGGCGCGTTATCGGACGTGCTTTAAGCATTTTGAGATCGATCGGGTTGCCCGTATGCAGGACCGGACCCTTGAGCGCTTGCTGCTGGACCGCGGGCTGGTGCGGAATCGGCTCAAGCTATATGCAATTCGGTCCAATGCCCGTGCATGTCAGGCGGTGCAGGGGGAATTCGGCAGCTTCAGCGCCTATATCTGGTCTTTCGTCGGCGGCTGCCCGATGGATGGCAAGCGCCGAAACAGGAAAAGCGTCCCTGCCTCTACAGCTCTCAGCGACGCGATGTCCAAAGACCTCAAACGCCGGGGGTTTACATTCGTGGGCAGCACAATTTGCTACGCCTTTATGCAGGCAACAGGCATGATCAACGACCACACGAGAAACTGCTTTCGCTACAGCCAGATCAGCAATCAGGGGCTGTCGTCAAAAAATAAAGGAAAAAACTCATGATCGGATATGTGACACTCGGCACCAATGATCTGGACCGGGCCGCCGGATTTTACGATGCCCTGCTGGCCGAACTCGGAGCGACACGGTTTATGGACACGGAGGGCTTCATCGCCTGGGCTGTCAACCCGCAGACACCGGCACTCTCGCTCACCGCTCCACACAATGGTCAGCCGGCGACTGCGGGCAACGGGACAATGGTTGCGCTGGCAGCGGACACGCCGGCTACAGTCGATGCGGTGTATCGCAAAGCCATCGAGCTGGGTGGAACATGCGAAGGACCATCAGGCCCGAGAGGAGAATCGTTTTATGCCGGCTATTTCCGTGATCCTGAAGGGAACAAGCTCAATGTATTCTGCATGATGCAGTCCTCATAGGGCTGCGTCGCTGCTGGCCGTCACCGCACACGATTTCCCGCTGACAGCCGTTCTATTCAGAGCGCTCCTGCAGCAATTTTGCATAGGCGATTGAATTCAGCTCATGAGCCCTGCTGCCAAACACGATTTTGTGCAGCGTGTCGCTGATGTGGGCCTGAAAGTCCTCAGCGTGAAGATAGGCTGAGACATAGCCCTCCATCGGATCCAGAGCCAGCTCCCGTAAATCATATCGGTGGTCTTCAGCGATCAATATCACGGGCGTGGCGCGCCGCAGAGCGCTGCGCTTTTCCTGCGCCCGCAGGCTGAACAGCAGCTGGTCCCTGGGTTTCTTGTACCGGTTCCAACCTGTTATGACACAGGAGAGCCGATTGGTCAGCAGACCGAAACCGCGGTTGTACTGCCGGATCACTTCAATGGCGTTGGTCTCGTTGTAGGTATTGATGGTAGTGTACAGGCCGGTCTGACCAATAAGCGCCGAGCACTCATCAACCAGCACATTATCAAGATCGTAAAGCAGGACAACAGGTTTGGTGCTCATGATTCGCTTAGCTTGATCGTACTACCACATTGGCGGAGATCGGGTCACGGGTCGTTCGGGTTGCATTGGCTGCCACTGACGGGTCCTCGTAACCAAAACTGATGCCAAACAGAATTTTTGTACCATCCTCGATCCCGAAAGCCTCCCTGACCATGTCAGGATAATTGCGCATGGTTCCCATCGGGCAGCTGTGCAGACCGAAGGCCACCATAGTCAACATCAGCGTCTGCGCCCACATCCCCACGTCGATGGCGACCGTTGTTCCAAACTTCTGATCCATTCCGATAAAGGCGATGTACGGCGCGTCGAAGAATTCAAAATTCCGCAGGACAGCGCGCATTCTTCCCTCTTTATCCCCTCGTTCGATACCCATGTTGGAATACAGTGCAACCGCGCATTCAACCTGCCGCTTTCTGTACTCATCGACGAAATCGCCCCGATACTCATAATCAGGATTAGGCGGCACCCCTGAGGCGGTGTTGGCAACCATCTGATCCCGCAGGCGGTCCTTGAGCGCGCCGGTCGCGATGTACACCTTCCAGGGCTGTACATTGCAGTTCGAGGGCGACTGCTGAGCTATTTCAAAAATCCGGTCAAGCACTTCCCGGGGCACTTCCCGATCCAGATAGCCTCTGACCGAACGCCGTGCATAGATCGCATCAATCAGGCTCAATTCTGGATCTGTTGCCAGATCTTCTGCCGCTTTACTCACTACCGACTCCTTTAAACCTCTGCTTCACTGTGACTGTCTCAGCAATTAATAGGCTGCTGGTAACTCCTAACTCAGCAACCGCCCGCCATCGACATCAACCGTCGTCCCGGTCACAAATTCATTCTGCATGACAAACAGAATTCCTGCCGCCACTTCCTCAGAAGAACCCGCTCGCTTGATCAGGTGAGATTGCGTCATACCCTGTAAGGTTTCTTCCTTCTTCTCACCGAAGTGGTCAAACATAGCCGTATTGATGGTGCCGGGGGAAACCACGTTGACCCGGATGGGTGCCAGTTCCAGCGCAAGACATCGCACCAGATTTTCAACAGAAGCGCCCACACAGCTCAGGGGCGACTGCCCTACTGCCAGTTTACGTGCCGGGGAGCCGCTGACTAAGGTAATGGCTCCGTCATCCTCCAGATAAGGGGCGCCAACTCGCACCACATTACAGTAACCCCAGAGCTTGTCGTAGGCGGCCTGGAATTGTTCCTGGGTTTGCTGCAGAAAAGGTTTCAGCGTTCGCTCACCACCCACGGCGGCAGACACCAGGTGATCAATTTTTCCCACTTCGTTAAAAATCGCATCAAGCGCTGCAGCATCGTGGGTATCCGCCTGTCTCACTTCAAAACTGCCTCCGCTCACCTGCCTGGCTGTTTCAATGTGCGCCTCCGACCTCCCGGCCGCCCAGACCTTGGCACCCTGATCAGCAGCCATTTTTGCGGCGGCGAGGCCGATTCCCGCGGTGCCGCCAATGATTACAACATTTTTACCTTCCAGATTACTGTAAGCCATGATTTCCTCTGTGCTCTTCTAATTAATTATTCTGCCCGGATTGAGAATCCCTCTGGGGTCTAATGCCTGTTTCAACGTTTTCATTAGGGCAATTTCTGCTTCACTCCGGCTGTGAGCAAGAAACGGTTTCTTCATCAGACCAATGCCGTGCTCAGCAGAGACCGAACCACCCAGCTCCTGTATTAACTGATAAATAATCGTGTCAATTTCAAGATGCAGGGATTGGGTCTCCGGTCCGACATTGATAATGATATGCACGTTACCGTCACCAATGTGCCCGAACAGTCCTATCACGGCGTCCGGCCATGACGCCCGCAATCGTCGCTCTACTTCGTCACCGAAATAGCCCATATCAGCGATATCAAGGCTCACGTCATAGGCATGCATGAAGCCAATTCCCATGACCTCTGCAGCCCCGTCCCTGACTGCCCAGAGATTGGCTATCTTAACATCAGAATCCGCGATGATGGCTTCTGCCACCAATCCGGCTTCACTGGCTGAGCCGAGCGAGCTGACAAATTGCTCTCCATCCGTATCCGGGTTGTTACCCATACTCTCAATCAGCACGTAGAAAGCATATTCCGTAGCCAGAGGAACCGTGATGTGACTGACTTTTTCGTCAATGAGCCGGTACGCGTTGTTCCAGATCACTTCGAAGGCGGAAAGATTGGCACCTAACTCCGACTGCATGTGCATGAGTAAGCGCGACACGTCGGAAAAACTCCGCACCGCGCACAGCGCGACCGACTGGCTGCTCGGTTTCGCCGACAGCTTCAGAACAGCCCGGGTAATCACACCCAGCGTGCCTTCGCTGCCAATGAACAGCTGCTTGAGATCATACCCGGTATTGTTTTTCCTCAGCTTGTGCAGGCCGTCAATGACGGTGCCGTCCGCCAGCACCGCCTCCACACCAATCACCAGATCCCTGGTCATTCCGTATCTGATGACCCGGTTACCACCGGCATTGGTCGAAAGGTTGCCGCCAATCGTGCAGCTGCCACGGGCGCCCAGATCGAGTGGAAAAAGCAAGGCATGAGCATCAGCCTGTTCCTGAATTGTCTGCAGTTCAACCCCGGCCTCAACCGTCATCGTCGCGGTGACCGGATCAACCTCTATGACTGATTTCATCCGCTCAAAGCTCAGGGCGATTTCCCCCTCCAGCGGTGCGGCAGCTGATACCAGACCGGTCATGCCGCCCTGTGGCGCAATCGGCTGTTTGTGCGCGTGACACAGCGCCAGAATTTGGGACACCTGCGGGGTGGACTCGGGACGCAATAATAAAGGCGGACGAATTGCACGGGCACCCATCCAGTCTTTGAAGTTTTTGCGCTCGATGTGCTCTCCTTCAAGAAAACCGGCTGATCCGACAATGGCTTTGAGTTGCTCGCACAGCGGCGTGCTCTTGATGTCCGTCAAATGCCTGACTCCTGCCCGGGACAGAGATGAGGTTTGCCCGGACGCCAATAAAAACAGCGACAAATTTGAGTAAGATGGTAACATACCTTCCCACAATAAGAGCTCTGCTGAAACATCAGGCAGACCATCAATCAATACAGAGCAAAATCGGACAGCCAAATCACCATGCACCGCCTGCTGAAATTTTACTGCCTGCCATTGCTGCTGGCCTCCTGCGGCAGTTGGGTGCAACTGACAGCTCCCGGGCAGCAGGTAGAGGTTCTCTCAGAAAGCCAGGTGAGCGCCTGTCAGCCGCTCGGCCGCGCCAGTTCATCCACTCTGGACAGGCTGCTGCTTGTCGAACGCAGCACCGCGCGCCAGCAAGATGAACTTCTGACCCTTGCGAGAAATGAAGCTGGGGATATGGGTGGCAACGCCATTGTTCCGATGACAGCAGCTGCTGACGGGAAACAGAGTTTCGCAGTCTACCGCTGCCCCTGATCAGACAGACCCTGTCATTGGATGTCCTGACAGCACCGGCGGCAGTCCGAGTGGCAAAAACTTGAATTGCATCACGCCAATTCAGTCGACAGAAGAAGTAACCTGAGCCTGGTGAGCACCCGCTCTGCGAGTTCTGCCAGTCAACGCTGGAACCTGAAGTATGGAAAAACTGCTGATCACACTGAGTGACGCTTTTGCACAGGTGCCCAACCGGGTCCTGCGCTATAAGCATTTCGTGCTTAGCGGTCTGATCGTCATCAGTCTGCTCATGGTGTGGGGGATCTTTACGCGCACCGAACTCGACATGACAACCGACAGTTTTCTGGATCAGGAAGATCCCTCGATGCTGGCGCTTAATGAATATCGTCGCCAGTTTGGCAGCGACGATTCAGTCTTTCTGGTGTACCGGGCCAAAGACGGGGATGTATTCTCGCGAGAATCTTTGCTGGCCATTCAGCAGTTAACCGATGACCTGCGCTATTGGCAGCAACTGCGCCCGGAAGATTACCCTGACGCGATCAACGGCATCGACCTCGACTTCAATGAGTTGAATCATGTGCGACGCGTGCAGTCAATCGCCAACCTCCGCTTCCAGGAAAATCAGGGAGATACGCTGCTCTCCAATCGTCTGGTACCTGAACAACTCCCTGAATCGGATGACGAACTCGCGGCGATCAAAACGCGCGCCCTGAATCAGCAGGATTATCTGCTGGCGTTCTATTCGGCTGATGCCCGCTACGGCGCGGTGATGATACAAACCGATTTTGGCGCTCAGCCAGTCGAGGGCTATGAGCCGGCGGTAAACGCCACTGACATCGTGCTGGATGACAGCTTCATCGACTTTGATGCCTTTGCCGCTGATGACAGCTTCGACCTCGACTTTGATGAATCGGCGCAGATCCAGGAAGTCTCGTTCGAGCCGGTGGACATGTTGGGGTACACCAATTTTCATCTCATGACTAAGGCACTGTATGAGAAATACGATGAACAATTCGAGTTCTTCCCCGTAGGCAATCCGCCTATGATGGAATTTATGATGGACACACTGTCCCAGATGCAGGTTCTGGGTCTGGTGATGATTCTGATCTTTACCCTGCTGCTCTACATCCTGTTCAGAAGCTTCAGCGCGGTTCTTTGGCCGATGGTGACCATCGCGGCGAGCATGGCATGGACCTGGGGTTTCACGGTGTGGTTGGGTGTGACCATCTCACAGATGATTTCCTTGACCGTGCTGCTGGTGTTTGCCGTCGGGATTGCTGATTGCGTTCACGTGATGAGCGCCTATTTCAGCTTTCGACGCCAGGGTGATGACCACTACGATGCCCTGTCCAAATCCTACGGCAAGACAGGCCTGGCCATCATGGTGACAACGATCACCACCATGGCCGGCGTTCTGGCCCTGACCACTTCGGAACTGGTGCCGATTCAGGTCTTCGGCATGATGTCTGCCTTTGGCGTCGTGATGGCTTTCTTTTTTACCCTGGTCTTGCTGCCCATCCTCCTTGATCTCTGGCACCCGGGTGCTCCGGCAGCGGATGATGCCAGCCTGGCCGACAGGCTGGGCGATCGGTGGAACAGGCTCAGCAGCAGCACCAAGACAGGCACGGCCCTGGTCTATGTCGTCGCCGTGTACCTGATGCTGGGGCCATGGGTCGGCACGTATATTACGGTGATCTCGCTGCTCACCTATGTTGTGGTCAACTGGCAACTTGCCATCCTCTCAGCGGTACCAAACTTTGTGGCACAACGACCCTGGCTGGTGCTGAGCGTATTCGCCGGCCTGTTCGCGCTCTGCTCCTATGGCATGACGCTGATTCGCATCGACTCCAACATGACCGAACTCACCAAAGAAGGCAGCGCCATTCGGGTCGCCTATGAGACCGTTGACGAAAATATGGCCGGCGCCATGTCCATGGTGATCATGGTTGATACCCACACGTCCGACGGGCTGTACAATCCGCGCCTGATGCAGGCTATGGATCAGCTGCAGAATCGCATTGAAACCCGCTATTCCGATCAGGTCACCCGCACCAACTCACTGGCCAATATCGTCAAGGATACCTACCAGATCATGAGCGATGATGATCCGGCCTATTATCGGGTGCCAGATGATGCTCAGATGATTTCGCAGCTTCTCTATCTGTTCAACAGCGCCAACCCCGAAGACCGTCGAGCACTGGTATCAGACGACTACAGCCGCTCCCATATTTCACTGAATATTTACAACGCCGGGAGCTATCAGTACCAGCGCTTTTTCGAGGAAATCTCACAGGAGATCGATGAGGTATTCGGGCCGCTCGAATCGGAATTTCCCGAACTGGAAGTCTACCTGACCGGCTCGATGGCGCTGTTGATGCGCATGGCAGACGAGGTGGCTAATTCGCAGTTCTCCAGCTTTACTTTCGCCATTGCAGTCATCAGCGTCATCATGATCATAACGCTTGGCTCCTTCCAGGGCGGAATCATGGCGATGATCCCGAACATGATTCCGGCACTGCTCGGGTTCGGCCTGATGGGTCTTCTGGGTATTGCGCTGGATACCGATACCCTGTTGATCGCGCCACTGATCATTGGCATTGCAGTGGATGACACGATTCATTTCATGACGCATTATCGGGTGGAGCTGATCCGCACCGGCAGCATCAGTGAAAGCCTGGTATCCACTATTCGCGATGTCGGTCAGGCAGTCATGTTCACCACCATGGTGCTGGGCCTGGGTTTTGCCCTGCTCAGCTTCTCCGATTATCTTGGTATGGCCAAAATGGGTTTCTTCGGCTCGGCAGCGATCTTTGTTGCTCTGCTGTGTGATTTGTTTCTGATACCGGCCATGATTATCATCTTCAAACCGACCTTCGGCGTGAAAGACGCAGACACCCGAATTCATTTCAGGGAGAAAATGGCATGACCTCTCAGCGACTGCTCTGGACCTTACTCATCGGGAGTATTTTCGGCGCGCCGGCGTCTGCCCAGAATCTTTCAGGACTGGAAATCATGGAGCGGGTGGAGGAGAGCCAGCGCGCGACTTCAGACTCAGCGTTCAATCGCATGCAGCTGTCCACTTGCCGGTTCGGCATCAAGGACAACCGTATTACCTGCGCTGAGCGCCCCCGGATCAAGTCTCTGGAATCAGTGGGCAAGAACTACGGTGAAGACGGCAAGGATACGAAAAACGTAACCATCGTCCAGGAGCCTGCGGCAGAGCGTGGCGTCGGCATGCTCTCTTTCTCCTACGACGACACGCAGCGCGACAACGAAACCTGGCTTTACCTCTCTGCCCTCGGCCGGGTAAAGCGTATCGCCAGCGGAAACTCTGACGACGACGCGGAACCCGCCTCAGTGTTTGGTTCCGAATTCACCACCGAAGACACCGATACAGGCAAACTGGAAGAGTACGAAATCAACGTCCTTGAGGAAACGACAGAGTCGGGCCGGGAAGTGTGGAAAATCGAGCTGATCCCGAACGCGGAGCGCGCTCGGAAATCACGCTATTCCAGAACCGTCAATTACGTGGACAAAGAGCGTTTTGTCGTGCTGCGAGTCGAAATGTTTGATCAGTACGACAATGAAATCAAACGACTGCTGGCATCGCGGGTAGAGCTGGTCAATGATATCTGGATGGCCCGCTCACTTACCATGATGAATCTGGTCAGCAACCGCCTCTCAAACATGGCCTTCCTTGAAATCTATACGGATGTCGATGTGGAAGATGAATTCCTGACCACCCGCACGCTCACCGATGTTGCGTTTCGGGAATCTGAGCTGGAAAAGCTCAGGCAGCAGGTGGATTGATTCTGTCATCATGGTTCTTCTGCGAATCGCCGGATTGGCTCTGGCTCTGGCCTCGCTTCTCTGCCCTGCCTTATTGCTGGCCCATCAGGATGAGCCCCTGATCCTTGACCCCGATGTCAGCTTCGATCCCGGCATCGACTTTGGCTTCGATGAAGACATTTTCAGCGGGGCCTTCGAACAGGAAAGTGACAAATCGCCGACTGCCAAGTGGTTTGAAGATTTCACCATCCGCATCAGCCAATCGACCTCCGGGCAGGCCAATAATCACGCCATCGATCTGGGCCCCTTCGGCAGCTTTCCCAAGGAAGCCGATCTGGAGACCAATCGGCTCCAGTTCAATGTCCGCTACCAGAACGCTTTCGCTCCCGGCTGGGTGCTGCAGGGAAGCATGTGGTATCGCGTATACTGGAATCAGGATTATGAATATGTCAGTAACGGGGACGCTGTAGAAACCGAAGGGCAGCTGAACGATCTGTTTATCCAGCGCAGCAGCGGCAAGCACAGCTTTAAACTCGGCCGTCAGACCGTTGTCTGGGGCGAAACCGTCGGCAATTCCGTACTTGATATCATCAACAACAGCGAGTTTCGCGATTTTACGATCATCGACATCGAAGACGCTCGCCTGAGTCAGGCTATGCTGGTCTGGGATTATTTCGATTCAGCCAACAACAGCAGTCTGTCGACCTTCGTCAACCTCTATCCCGAGTTCAATCCGGCCCCCATACGCGGCAGCCCGCTGTTTTTTGACCCCGGTTTCAACCTGCCGGACTACGACCGCGACGGGAAGGTCCTGATTGAAGCCGGCACGCAATGGAAAAAATCGTTTGAAGGCAGCGATATTGCGGTCATGGCAGCCTATCTGTATGAGAATCAGCTGCGGTACGACCCACCCCTGCCCGACACACCCGACGCCCGGCCTGACATCAACGATTTTTTCCTGTTGGGTTTCAGTGCGAATCGGGCGATAGGTAGGCTCCTGCTCAACTTTGATCTTGCCTTCAGCCACAACATTCTTGCAGACAGCTTTGCTTTTCCCGGGACCAGTTCGCTTTCGGCTCCGATCAACCTTCGAAAGGATCAGTTGGGCACGTCCTTCGGTTTTGAATATGCTATCGACAACGATCAGAACGTCAGCCTGGGCATTCAGGCGCAGACCCTGCTCGATGAAAAAGAAGGCCTGTTGCCCGGACAGGCGCTGACCAATGACGGCGTTTTCGGTAGCTGGCTGGTCCGCTACAGCAACGCCCTGAGAAACGGCGACCTCAATCTGTCGGCGACTCTGCAGGGAGATTTGTCAGCACAGTCCCTGCTGGTGTTTCTGGGGCTGGACTACACCATTAATGACAATTGGTCAGTCAGCTCCCAAATTATCAGCATAACTGCTAAAACCGGGTCATTTCTGACTTTTTTTGACGAAGATCTTCGTCTGGGAACCACCCTGACCTACACATTCTGAGACAGTCATCACGATTCAGAGCAGACGATCGATCCGACACCGAGGATATCATGCACAACCGACAAGCACCGATTCAGGAAGAGCGTTCTAAAGCGCTGGGCAAACTGACCTTGGCCGGCAGTCTCGCGCTGCTGCTCATTGCGAGCTTAATGGCCTTTCAGTTTTACTCCCAGTACCGGCTACAGAGCGATCAGTTGAGCCAGGTTCAGACGCTGCTGAACGAGATGCGCGCGGAACTGGACGGGTTTGCTGAGCAGCGCATCAGCTATGAATCGCAGATTGCCGGCCTGAACCGGGAACTCAGCGCCAGCCGGGACACTGCGGCAGCACTGAATAACGAACTCGCGCTGGCGCAAGAGCAGATCAGCCCTGATCTCTCTAGAATTGAGCAGCAAATTCGTCAGAGGGTCATTCGTGAAGTAGAAAGCCAGCAGCAGCAAAACGATCTGCCGACCCGAACCCGCTTGCTTCAGCAGCTGGCCAGTCTAGAGCGGGAGGAGCTGGCCGAAATCATGAGCTTACAGAGCATTTATGGCGGTTTTTTGCAGGCGCTTGACGTCTCAGACGAGAGAATGGAGGAAATCGTCGACGCATTGACAAGCCAGATTGCGGAAAACAATCGCGCGCGCCGCGAGATCATCGAGGAAAACGTTGGCAACCCGGAGGGTCGTCGCTCAATCCGTCGGGAGCTTTTCGCCCTCGACTCCCCTTCGGCTCAGCGAGAGGCCGTTTCCTATTTTCTGGATGAGACAGAACTGGCAGTGTTCGACAGTTTCCAGGAGGAGCGCCAGCAGCAGCGTCAGATGTCCCGCACCGGTTTTTTCGGTAGCCCGGGCAGTCGTGCAGGCACTGTTATGTTCAATGAGAGTGTTACAACGGGACCGGATGGACAGATCGAAACCCAAATCATAGAACTGGTTGTTCCCGACGATCCGTCGCCGAACTGATCAATTCCTGTCAGGAATTCAGCGGCCGATCGAATACTTCACGATCGAACTCCCCTTCCCAGGTAGCAACCGCTGTCGACACCGCAAGGTCACCCGCGATATTGATCGAAGTACGCAACATATCCAGCGGCCGGTCAATGATAAAAATGAAACCCACCGTCACGGCTATCTGTTGCGCAGTCATGCCAATGGTTTCCATTACCGCCGCCATCAGGAACAGAGACGCACTCGGCACAGCGGCCGTACCGACCGAAACCAGGGTCGTCGTTCCCGCCATGATCAGATAATCCGTCAACGTCAAGTCTATGCCAAAGGCCTGCGCTGCGAAGACTGACACAATACCGACGTACAGGGCGGTGCCATCCATATTGATGGTGGCGCCAAGCGGCAGCACCGTTGAGGCAACGACCGGCTTCACACCAAGATTGTCCTCTGCAGCCGACATGGAGACCGGCAGAGTCGCCGCACTGGATGACGTGGAAAACGCGACCAGCATTGCTTCCCGAGCTCCGCGGAAGAAATTGATGGGCGAGAGTTTTAACATCAGCTGCATGATAATGACCCCGTGGGTGAGCACAAGGTGAGCGGCACAGGCGATCAATACCGTGATTGCCAGCACCACAGCATTGAGCAGCGCATCAAACCCCTGAGCACCAGTCACCCTCGCAATCAAAGCCAGAACACCAAATGGGGCGATTTCCATGATCCAGTGGGTAATGCGCAGTACCACCTCGCTCGATGCGTCCATGAAATCCGCCACTGGCTTGCCAGACTCGCCGACCGACAGCAGACCTACACCGATCAGGATAGCGAAGAATATGATGGCAAGGATGTTGCCTTCTGCCAGAGCAGCGATCGGATTTTCCGGCACAATCGAAATCAGGCGTTCCGACAGGGGAATGGTTTCCTGAAGGGTTGATGCAGGCGCCCCGGTCAGATCAACACCGACGCCGGGCTGAAGAAACACCGCCAGAATAAGCCCGATGGTAATGGCTGCCAGCGTGGTCAGCATATAGAGAATCAGAGTCTTGGCGCCTAATGAACCCAGTTTGGAAGGATCGCCCATCGAGACCACACCGGACACAATGGTCACAAAAACAAGCGGCACAACAATCATGCGTATCAGCCGGATAAAGAGATCTCCGATCCAACCAATCGCCTCCGCCCCGGGACCCCACACGGAACCCAGTAATGCACCAATCACCATCGCCGTCAGGATGCGTTTCCACAGCGCAATTTCGAACCACGTCTGTGTAATGCTCCTGTTTTTCGCGGTACTGTCCATGCTCACTCCCGGTTCGCCACTCTTGAATTCAGTTACAGCTGTTCAGCTTGCCACAGCGTACGCAATACATCAGCCTGCTGGCCTGCCGATAAAGCTCTCTGTCTACTAAGCATACCTCAACTCAGGGATAAGCAGCAGGCACCCGTCGAGCCTGAGCAAGACGCTCGAACCGTCCCCCCACATCCACCAGCAACTGCTCCTGAAAAGGGGGTGCAATCAACGTCAGATTAACCGGCCTGCCGCTGTCCGAGTAGCCCATCGGTACCGTGAGCGCCGGATAATTTGCCAGCGCAGCAAATCCTGCGTTGCGATTGTCCATACTCAACAGCAAATCGAGGTCACCACCGTCGAACAGAGCCTCCATGGCAGCACGGGCGCCGCTCTGGAGACTGTCACGGAGCGCTTCCAGCTCCGCCGGACTGATGTCCAGCTCTACCATGCGATCAACCTCCGCCTGACCGTAGGGCATTCTCAGATCGGGGCGCTGGAGGTTGAACGCCTGTAAATCATCGACAGAATCAATCATGACCATCGGAGATGCGTGACCCCTGAGATAGAGAGCCAGGTCTCTCACCATTTCTCGCCCCAACAGCGTGCCGAATCCCTGCGTATCGATTTCGGGCAAGCTGATCTCGACGATAGCGGCCTCATCAGCCGACAGCAGCCCAAGCGCTCCTACGAACAGTTCATCGTCCAGATAGCGCCCCGGGGCTCCCAGGCGCAAGCCCGCCATCGACTGATCGCGATGCTCCAGGCGCAGGTCATCGCTCATCATCGGCATTGCGGTATCCCGCTGGTCATATCCGGTCATAGCATTGAACAGAATGATGACATCGGCCACTGAACGAGCCATTGGCCCCGTGGTATCCAGACTGCCGGATATCGGCACCACGCCGGTGCGACTGAGGGCGCCGGTGGTCGGCTTCAGGCCCACCAGAGAGTTGGCACTTGAAGGAGAAAGAATAGAGCCGGAAGTCTCTGAGCCTACCGCTGCTGCCGCGAAATTCGCTGCAATTGACGCACCACTCCCGGCGCTGGAGCCACCTGTATTGAACTGCAATCTGCCATAGGGATTCAGAGTCTGACCGCCCATGGCGCTCCACCCGGATGGACAGTCATCACAGAAAAAATATGCCCATTCACTCAAATTGGCTTTGCCAAGAATGACCGCTCCCTTCTCCCGCATTTTCTCGACAATGAAGGCGTCGTCAGCAAAATTATTTTGCAGCGCGACTGCTCCTGCAGTCGTGGCCATTCCGGCCGCATTGATATTGTCCTTCAGCAGAATCGGCATGCCATAAATGGGATCCCGTTCGACATCAGGAGCAGCACGCCTTGCAAGATCGAGTGCCCGCGCTCTCTCGACGGACGCAGGGTTCAGACTGATCACGGCATTCAGATATCTCGCAGGGTCACCCTCAATTTCGCGAATGCGCGATAAATAGAACAGCGTGAGCTCTTCGTAACTGAGGTCCCCCGCACGCACCATAGCCTGCAGCCCGGCAACCGAAGATTCCACCACCAGCGGCTCGAGCGCCCGATAACGCGCCGGCGCCAGTCCATTGATCTCGTCATTCAGACTGGCCCATAAACTGCCCGGGGTCTGCATGCCGGAGCGGAGTAACCGGTAGTGCATGCGTGCATTGTCCAGCTCGGCCAGACGCGCCAGATCAGCGGACTCATCGTAATTCGCCCAGGCCTGATTCTGGCTCTCCTGCGCGCCAGCTATCGCGGACAGTGCGAAAGTCAGCACAATCAGTACCCCGACCGGTCGGTTTTCTCTGCGCATTCCTGTTTTCCTCCGCATTTGATTCACACCCGAAATTCGATTCAAAACGCAACTCAGCAGCAATGAAACCGAAGCTTTGAAATATCCTCAGCAAATAAACCTGAAGACATGGCTCCGGGCGCTCAATGCAATATCCGTCACCTTCTGCAGGTTGCTGGCATCAGATTGCCCTGTCAGAGGCCGTAGCATAGCCGTTTACCGGTCCATCTTCATCCTCACGCGGGGTTGACAGTGGCAGCAATGGCTTGCCCGCTTGGGATTCCGGGCAGGTTCTGTACGGCGTCGCCGGGAACCCGGGCAAACCATAGGTTTTTTACTGAATTTTACTTACCATAAGCGCCTGTACTTCGATCTTGAGTGGACCATGAAAAGAATTGAACTGCTGCTGACAGTCGGGGCTTTCCTGCTGATCAGCGACGCGCTGGCGCAGGGCGGCCCGCCACCGGGATATGTCGACAATTCGCAAAGGCAGATGGCTGAAATACAGGCGCAGATGCGTTACGGGCAATATCTTGACGCACTGGATACGACTGCTCAGCGCAAAGCAGAAATCGGTTCTGTGATAACCACCGTATTTCTCGAAAGGAACGAGGCGAGCCGCAACCGGACCTCCGGCGTGATTTCTTCGGTGAGTCTGGAGGAACTGTCCTCGCCCGACTACTTGCGCGGCAAGGTCGCTGAACTGCTGACTGATCGGGAACTGCGGAGCTTTGATGAGTATGAAGCCAGCTTTCAAGAACGTGTGTTACGCAGCAACTTTACCCGCCAGCTGGCGCGCGTGTCCGGAGGCCTGACTGAGGCAAATCAGGAAATCGTGCTCGAGGTCCTGATGCGTTTTATGGGCGCCGGACAGGAGCAGGTTAACCGGTCCAACCGGGACGCCGTCGATGAAAGTCAGCGACAGATGCAGGCGCTCATGGATGCCAGAATGGAATTGAGTCAGAAGTTGAGTGATTCACAGATGCAGGAAGCCGAAAAATTTCTGGGTCAGATAATCACCGGACTGATGACCACACAATCAATGAATGAAGCAGAGCTGTAAAACCAGCGACTGACCCTTTGAATTTATCAGGAGACCCCATGCCGACCGCCCACAAATCTGAGTCAACAGTCAAATTCACCTGGTGGCTGACTGCCTCCCTGCTGCTCGCACTGGGGGGATGCGGAGAAACCTCAACCGACACCTCTGGAGCGGCCGACCCGTCGACAGAAAACACTGCGGCAGGCTACCGGCGCATAAACGACCCCAACCCGGAAGATCCTCTCGATGCCCATATTTTCGAGCTGGATAACGGACTGCAGGTTTTCCTGACCGAAAACCATGAAGAGCCGCGCTTTTATGCGGAGATCGCTGTACGCGCCGGCAGCAAGCATGATCCTGCCGACGGCACAGGGCTCGCGCACTACCTGGAACACCTTCTGTTCAAGGGCAATCGGAATCTGGGAACGCTCGACTACGAGGCCGAAAAGCCCCATCTCGATCGGATTGTCGAACTGTATGAGGCACACTTTCAGGAAGTTGATCCGGCCAGGCGCGCAGAGATTTACGCCGAAATTAATACCGAGGCACAACTGGCTGCTGAATATGCGGTTCCCAATGAAATTGACAAACTATACAACGGCATGGGGGGTAGTGGACTGAACGCCCACACCTGGTATGAAGAAACCGTGTATAAAGTAGGGCTACCTGCCAACCGGCTGGCACAATGGGCCGAAATCGAATCAGACAGATTTGTTGATCCCGTCTTCCGACTGTTTCATACAGAATTGGAAACCGTTTACGAGGAGAAAAACAGGACACTCGACAATGGCGGCCGGATAATCGGGACTGCCGTAGATGAACTGCTTTACAAAGTGCACCCTTATGGTCAGCAACCGACAATCGGAACTGTCGAGCACCTGAAAAACCCTTCACTGGTTTATATCCAGAATTACTTTGACACCAACTATGTGCCGAACAATATGGGCATATTCATCAGCGGTGACATTGATATCGAAGCAACCATCAATCTGATCGCCGACAAATTCGGCCACTGGGAACGCAAGCCAGTCCCCGAAGTCGGCCCCTGGCAAGAGCCGCCTTTGCAGGGCGCCGAGCGGCGCACGGTTCAGTATCCGGGTGAAGAACAGGTCCAGCTGGCGTTTCGTACTGCCCCCAACGGCAGTCCGGACAAAGAGGCGCTGATTCTGATTGACATGATTCTGGACAACCGGACTGCCGGCCTGATCAACCTGAATCTCAATCAACAGCAGCTTGTTTCTCAAGCAGGTTCTTCGCCTCTGTTTCTCAATGACTTTGGCTCACAATCGCTGTACGGGGTCCCTAAACAAGATCAGACGCTTGAAGAAGTTGAGCAGCTGTTGCTGGACCAGCTCGAGATTATCAAGTCAGGCGAATTTGACGAGTGGATCATCCCAGCGATCATCAACGACTTTCTCAAGAGCGAGAAGGCCAGCCTGGAATTCAATACTGCAAGGGTCTCAATGATGCGACAGGCATTCATCGAGGGGGCGCAGTGGGATTATCACATCGCTGAAATAGACCGCATGGAACAGCTTACCAAGCAGGATGTCGTTGATGTCGCCAACAAATACTTCGGCGACGACTACGTCGCAGTCTACCGCGTCGATGCCCAGCATGTCGTTCCGGAAGTCGAAAAGCCTCAGATCGATCCGGTGACTATCGATCCGACGAGACAGTCGGAATTTGCCTCTCAGATTCTGGCCATGCAGGTCGAAGAAATTGAGCCAACGTTCGTGGAGATGGACAGCGACTACCGCATCATTGAGTTCGCGCCCGGGGTTGATCTGTACTATGCGCCGAACCCGCTCAATGATCTGTTCTCATTCTCCCTTTCTGTTGATGTTGGAACAGAAGCAGACAAGCAACTCGGACTGGCGGCCGCCCTGATGGACGTTGCCGGCACTGACTCACTGAGCAACGAGGAATTACAGAAGGAGTGGTACCGCATGGGCACGGAATTCCGCTTTGGCGCCGGAGAAAACAGCTCCGCTTTTGCCGTATCGGGACTGGATGCCCAGTTTGAAAATTCAATCGATCTGATGATGCAGCTGATCAGAAGCCCCAGTGCGGACGAGCAGACCCTTGAACAGTTGAAAAGCATCCTGCTCAAGTCCCGACAGGATCAAAAGAGCTCGCCTCCGGCAATCGCACAGGCACTGTTTATGTATAACCGCTTCGGTGAGGAATCACCCATGCTGGAGGCCATGAGCAGCGAGGAAATCCTCAGCACCGCACTCGATGATCTGCTGGAGGCACCCGGTGAGTTGCTCAACTACAAGCATACGCTGGCCTATACCGGATCCATGCCGCTTGAAGAATTGGTCGAAACGCTTCGTCGCAGCTACGAAGTCAGTGCTGATCTTCAGGACACACCTGAATACCGGTTTCGAAACGTCCGCGACATCGACAGCTCGGAAGTTCTGGTTGTCGACCAGCAAACCGCTCAGGCTCAGGTCAGGATAGAATTCGCCGATGGCGTCTACAACGCGGAAGACGGTCTGCTGGCCAATCTTTACACCAGCTATTTCGGCAGCGGTATGTCCAGCGTGGTATTTCAGGAATTGCGTGAAGCCCGGGCCCTTGCCTACTCGGCTTCGGCGCGCTACTCGGCTGGTAGCCGGATCAATGCCGAAAACCTGATGATGGGCTCAATCGGCACGCAAACCGACAAAACGGTCGATGCGCTGGCCGCCTTTATCGACCTGATAGACAACATGCCCAGCTCTTCTGAACGGTTTGAGGAATCTGTGAATTCAATGCTGAACCGGTACCGCACTTCAAAGCTCAATTTCCGCGAAGTGATCGGAGCCGTTCGCACCTGGGAACGCCAGGGACTGGAAGGCGACCCCCGACGGGACAACTATCTGAAACTACAGCAAACCGAACTGGCTGATCTTCTGGAATTTCAGGCAGAGCACGTCAAAGACCGGGCTAAACTCATTTCAATCGTAGGTGATTTATCGATTATCGACGCCGATGAGCTTGAGCAATTCGGCTCAGTGCAGCAGCTGCAGGTCGAGGATTTGTTTGTCAACTAGCCGATAACGGAAAACAGGTCAGGGGTCGTAGCAAAAACAATCGTTTGCCCAGATTTTTGCGAGAAACACTATGAGCACTCAGACCCCTGCACTTCTCATTTCGGGGCTCCGGAAAGCCTATGGCAATCTGGATGTGCTTACAGGCGTAGATCTGACGCTTGCCCCGGGGGGCATTCAGGGCCTGGTGGGTCTGAACGGTTCCGGCAAGACAACCACGCTGGAATGCATGCTCGGTCTGCAGCGGTATGACCAGGGTGAAGTCTCGGTGCTGGGACTGAAGCCGACTGATCTGTGCACGGCCCAGGGCAGAGTGACGGCGGTATTCGATTCACCGAGTCTTAACCCTAACCTGACCGTCAGGCAGTGTCTCCAGCACGCCCGCATACTCAGCAGGCACGCGAAGCGGCATCCGGAAGAACTCGAGAAGCTGCTTGGGCTGTGCCAGTTCAGCCATTTCCCGATTAAGACCCTGTCGCTGGGCAATAAGCGCCGGGCCTCGATCGCGCATGCGCTGATTTCAGAGCCTGATCTGGTCATTCTGGACGAGCCTTTCAACGGACTCGATGCCGGCGGGGTAGACGAAGTCCTGCTGCTGATCAAGTCGCTCAATCAAGAACGCGGCACCAGTTTCCTGCTGTCCAGCCATCAGCTCCCCTATCTGGAAGATATTTGCAGTCACCTGGCAATCCTTCACGAGGGGAAGATCATTCGAAGCGGAGAAAAATCTGCGCTGTTGCGCTCAGAAACCAGCAAGGTCAGGCTTCGTACCACTGATCCTGTTGGCGCCGTCGCAGCGCTGCAGACGATTTCAGACATCAGTTGCCAACCGGGGGCTACGGATGAAGAAATCTGGGTGTCTTCAGACATCATGACTGCCGCAGCAATCAACAGTCACCTGGCGCAACACCAGATCCCCGTCTATGAGCTGGCCACCGAGCGCGCGTCACTCGGCTCTCTCTTCAGACGACTGACACAGGAATCAGACACATGAGCCTGTCCAGCCTGATTCAGGCCCTGCGCAGTGAGTTCTATGTGGCACGCTATGCACTTGGCGCCCGACTGTTGATCTTGCTGCCTTCCGCGGCGGCTGCTTTTCAGTTTATTGCGTCAAAAATCTCAGATACAGGAACTGCCGCCCGGGACAGCCTGATGAATTCGAACAGTTTTGACGATGCCATCGCCAACAACGCCTGGGGACATTTTGTTGATGGTCTTGATACCGGTATCACGCTGCTTTTCCTGCTGCTGGTTGCACAAGCGGCACACAGCTTCAGCGCCGAACTGGAAAGCGGCGCGCTGCGGCATCAGATAATCCGCTGCAGCAGCCGCCGCTTGATTGTGATGTCGAAATTGTTACAGCTCCATGCTCTGGCACTCGTGGCAGTCGGGATTCTGATCGTTTCCAGCTATTTGCTGAGTGGGCTGCTGTGGGAGTTCGGCCCTGTTGTAGAAGACGGTTTTGAGCTAATCAGCGAAGCCGAAATTCGCGACGAAATTGCCTTGGGCCTCCGGTTGGCACTGGCTCCGTTACCGTCTGCAATAGCCCTCGGGCTGCTGCTTTCTGTCATCGCTCATACGGCAACTCAGGCGGTAGTCTCGGCGCTCGGCATCTCGCTCACCATGGATATTTTCAAGGGCATGCTGGGTGATTATGCTTATTATCTTTATGCAAGCTTTCAACCCGCACTGATCGATCAATCCTATCTGCAGGATGTGAGCAGACTGGTGCGCGGTTATTCTGACGTTCTGATTGATGATAGAGTCATTCAGCTCAATTACTGGGTGCCCATCCCCACCTTAGTCGTTCTGGTCGCTGCATCCCTGATTGTCGTGCAAACACGTAAACTTTGAACTATGAAAAATGCCCTCCGATACTGCGCTCTCTGGCTGACGCTAACTCTGACTGCCTGCGTCAGCTTCGAACCGAAAATTCTAGTGCCAGCTATCACACTTTCGCCAGAAGAGGTTGAGCTTAAGCGCTCAACAAGCACCGGGACAGTTGACTTTGGGCTTAATGTGACCCCGAATGAGAGTGATTCCCTTTTCAACATTCAGTCCCTGCCAGGAGTCAGGGTGCGGGCAATTGCAGCCAATTCACCTGCTGCCGAAGCCGGCATTGAGGTTGGAGACATCATTCTGCAAATCGACGAAACACGCCTTGATCACCCGGACAGCCTTCAGGCGCTCCAAAGCCTGCCCTCGGCAAGTAACCAATACCTGTTCCAGATTCGTCGGGACACTCTCGTCTACGAAACCACCGTTGAGGCTTTACCCGCTGCAGAGATCCCCGAACCGCGTGAACTCTACCGAGCCGACCCACTCGCCACCCGGGCAGGCTACCAAACTGAGCTTGTCAGGATTGCCGATCAGGGCGTTATTCCCGCCGCGCGCGTCATTGAGTTGTTCCCCGGCAGCCCACTGACCGCCTCGGGTATCCAAAAAGACAGCCTGATACTGGCTGTCAACGGCCGCTATATTAAGTCAGCGCAAGACCTGATCAACCGATTGAATCAGGAATTCGACCACGGCGAGAGCGTGAGTTTTACCGTGCTGCAGAACGGAGCAGTGAAAAATGAATCCGTTAATCTGTGGGATCCGGGAAGGCGTATCAGCAAAGTGTCACTGGGTCCGCTGGTTCGTTATGAATCATCAGTAAATCCGAGTGCTGGCAGTTTTACATTACTCGATCTGTGGCTGTTCTCTCTTTACCGATACCAGCGCAGCGAGAATGAAAGATCACACACTATTCTGGGTCTGATTAATGTGAGCACTGATGACGGGGAACTCACCGAAGAGACGAATTAGGCGCTCGATGAACCATAAGCAAGTCAAGCAAAACGCATTCGCCTCTTTGCGAAGAGACCTTCCGCCTCTCACGCTACTCCTGTGGCTCTGGGGAAGCGCCGCTGTGCATGCGCAATCCAACTATACCGCTTTCGAACTGATCCGGGAAAACAACTGGGACCCTCTGATACTTGAGGATCTGAATGGCGACGGCGCTAAAGATATCGTGTACTCAGCTTTCGATCCGGCATTCGGTCGCGAACTGCATATCCACTACCAAGAGGAGGATGGCGGGTTTAATGCCAATCCCAGCCGCATTGAAATAAAGACCGAAATAATCGCCGTGGGTTTTGCGGACTTACGGGAAGAACCCGGCAAGGAACTGGTGCTGTTCGCAGACAGCGGTGTTTTCAGTCTTTCTGCCGCCGTCGAAGGATATGCCGGAAACCTTAAACTGCTGAGCGCATGGGATCTTATCGCAACGATTCCCGATAAGCAGCGAGTCTATTTCAGCAACATCCCCACTGACATCAACGGAGACGGACTCATGGATCTTCTGATGGCCGGAAATGACCAGTACGGTCTGTTCCTGGGCAATCAGAATGAAAACTTTACGCTGAATGCCCGCTTTTCAACCCTCAATCGCGACATCACACCGATACAGCGGGCCGGCAGGGCAACTGACGTAGATGGCAGACTGGAAATTAATCCTGAACAAGGGGTGGTGATCGAAGTGACGGTTGATCTGCCCTCCCCGTTCGAAGGTTTTGTCGAACAGTGGGCTGACCAGCGGCGTTCTGACAGACCTCTGCTCAGAAGCGAGCAGTGGATGCCTACACCCACCCTGGCGCATCTGAACAGCGATCAACTGCTGGACATTGCCTATATCAATGCCGGCGCAAACGGTCTGGGGCAAATGAACATCCACTTCCAACAGACTTCCGGATTCAGAGAGCAAGCTGACTGGCAGAGCGATCTGGATTCAAGCGGCCAGTTGCAGTTGATTGATATGAACAGCGACGGTCTGGCAGACATCTTGCGCCTGTCAGGCGATGGCAATGAATGGACCGCGAGCCTGTTCCTCAATCAGTCAGGCAGTTTTGATTTCACTCAGGCCAATCAGGTCATGCGCTTCTCAGGTTACGACTTGAATCTTGATGTCATCACCCAAGCACAGGGAGAAACCTTTCTGAGCGCCAGTTTTTACACAATCCCGGTCGTCGATGCGATTCGCAGCGCGAGTATCAACCGCACCCAACTGCTGTTTGGCTCACAGGAAAGCGAACCCGGCCAGGTCTTCAATCGACGGCCCAGCTCCAGCCTGGTTGAGGCCTTTTCGGCTGACAATGTTCGGGGACTGTCAGAGCAGATGTCGTTGAAATATGACGTAGACGGAGACGGCCGTAACGATGCACTTTACATCACGGAAAATGGCACCCTGGCAGCCAAAGCAATCGATACTGATCTGACCATTTCGGATGACGCTTTCTGGGAGTACGTCGCTCCGCGAACCGTATTCGAATTCGAAGTATTGTCGCTCAACGCAGATGAACGGCCTGACCTTATATTGCGACATGGCCGGACAACCACGCTTCTGGTGGCGCGCCCCTGAATGATGGTAAAGATGAATCACTGCTCTGAAATCCATGAAGCTCGCTTCTCTGCGGTCAGAAGACTTGTCGTTGCCTGCTGTCTGATATTCAGTCACAGTGAAATCCTTATCGCCGAAGTACCCAGTTTCACTCAGCAGGCATTCGCCTTGCCGGCAAGCGCCGAATCGCTCGTGATTGCCGACCTCAATGGTGACAACCTTAACGATCTGGTAACTCTGATCGACAGCCGTCTCAGGGTGTATTTCCAGCGTGAAAGCGGGTTTGATTTTGAATCGGGTTTTAAGGAGATCAGTTTTGAATCGCGGGCCGTTGGCTGGGACCTGAACAGAGGTTTCGGCACTGAAAATCAGGTCAGCGTGATCGCCTTGCTGGACGGCAAGCGGGCTGTGCACTTTCCCATCAATGATGAGCGCATTCTGCCACCCCAGACTATTGCTTCAGAACTCCCCGGCTTCATCAGTCGGGGGATCAATCGACTGCACTTTGCAAGAGACATCAACGCCGACGGCCTGACCGATCTGGTGATTCCGGGCGCCGGCGAAATTCACCTGCTCATCAATGAGGGCGGAGGGAATTTCGAGGCCCCTCTCAGCATTCTCTCCGCAACCCGTCTGCGCACGCAGCTCAATATCAACCGCTTCAATCGCTCAGCCGGGCAGGCGGTACGTATACCCAATTTAACTCTCAGGGACGTCAATGCAGACAGCCGGGAAGATTTGGTTGTCCGGACGGAAGAAAAACTGGAGGTGTTTCTCGCCGGCCGCACTCCGGGCCGTTATTTCCCCCTGACTCCCGACTTTCTCCTGGATATCGCTGCTATAGAAGAAAATCTCGGACAATTTGATATCGACAATCTTGATTTCTCCAATCTGACCGGTGTACTTGCTCTCACCCACGAAGAAATTCTGGAAGATATCGATGGAGATGGCATTGATGACCTGCTTCTCAGAGAAGGAGGAAAAGTGTCGATATTCACCGGTCAGGCAGACGGCGTGAATACTGCTCAGGCCCGCCAGATTCTCCGTTCAGGCGGCAACGTACTGAGTACGTTTCTGTATGACGAGAACGGCGATGGACTGAAAGATCTGTGGCTTTGGCGGGTTGAATCGATTTCAGTGGGCGACATCTTTGTCTGGCTTGCTTTGTCCGGATCCATCGCCATTGAAGCGTTTATCTATCCCAACAATGGTGAACGGTTTGAGAGACGCCCAGCCAGAAAGGTGACAGTTGACCTCAAATTCCCCTCAGTGCTGCGTCTGGCGAATGCCTATCAAACGCTGAATAATGAGGCGGAAACATTGCAGGCCGATGGCGTAACGCGCACCGCCTCAGCCCGGCTCGACAGCCCGGACGAAGACAACGACTTATTGGTACTGATGAATGATCAGATCAGAATCCTGCTAAACAGCATTGAGCCAGCCCGGGAAGACAGTTTCCTCGGAGCGCTGAATTACTCTCGGAACCGCGATAACTATGAAATAGACATCAGAGACATTATCAACAGCGCTTCCAGGAGTGGAAATCCCTATCGCGACCTGATTGACAGCCGCGAGGCGACTGACGAGATCGCGCTTTCACAGAAGGTCGTCGATGGTGACCTGATCGCGGCACGACTCAATGATGACGAGCGGGACGACATCATCGTGTTCACCCACTTCGATGCTAGTCAGATTCAGGGTTTATTGTTACTCTCACAGTGAACAAAAAGCCAGTAACAACTGGATCCTGCTGAGCACCTCATGAAGAAAATCGTCTGGACAGCGTTTGGCGTCTCTCTGGTACTTATCAACGTAATCGCTGAAATCGGCTATTACTACTCCGGCGTCTATATCCACATGTTCTTCCGCATTGCCCTGATCGTCGGTGTGACAGTGGGTGTAGCCGTACTCGGCGGCACCTTCAAGCTGATCGACGCGCTGGAAACTGAAAAACCCCTGTCCGGCACGGTCCGGGATACGCTCGGCGCCGACCGCAAGAAGCATTGAACTGACAGTCTCGTGTCTCCTACCTTGAAATACGGCAAAAACTCACGGCTTATCTGTGTCGTCGCGCTGGCCTCGCTGCTGCTTGGCGCCTGCAGTGATGAGCTGAGTCGGGCCAGACCCTACGTACTTACGACCGCAACGACCGGGGGCACTTTCTATCCGGTTGGGGTCGCTATTGCGACTATTGCGCACGCGCAGCTGGCCGAGAGCGACGGCATTTCTATGACCGCCATCAGCTCAGCCGGGTCCCTGGAAAACATCAAGCTGCTCCGGGATAACCAGGCGCAATTCGCTATCCTGCAGGGGCCGTTCGGCGCCTGGTCCTGGGATGGCGAGGGTCCGGTCAGTTCACCACAGACGCATCTGCGCAGTGTCAGTGCGCTGTGGAAAAATGTTGAGCACTTCGTCCTGCTGTCGGAGTTGAGTGCAACAGGCACTATGCAGGATCTGAATCTGCTCGGCGGAGAACGTTATGTACTGGGGGCCCGAAACTCCGGCGCCGAGCAGACCGGCCGGTTTATTCTGGATTCACTGGGTATCGATTATCAGGAAAAATTTACGCTGGCCTATATGGGATATGGTCCAACAACCAGCGCCATCCAGGACGGCAACATTGTTGGTATGAATATCCCGGCGGGCGCGCCGGTGAGCTCCATCACTCAGGCTTATGCTCTGATGGGAGAGCGCATGACCATCCTGAACTGGAGCCAAGAGTCTCTTGATGCAATCAACGCGCGCTACCCGCTCTGGGACTGGTATGAATTCCCGCCGGGCACCTATCCCAATCAAACCGAATTAATCCGGACTGTGGCGTCTCCTAACGTCCTGGTAACCCGCGTAGATATTCCCGATGAAGTGGTTTACAACATCACCAAGGTGATCTGGGAAAATCTGGGCACTCTGCATGAAATCCACCGGGCAACCAGAGACATGCGTATGGAAATTGCGATTGACGGACTCGGCGCCCCGCTGCATCAGGGCGCTATTCGCTATTACCGGGAAATCGGGCTGGACATTCCGCCGCGCCTGCTGCTCGCAGAAGCTGAGGATGGCGTCGGCAATCAAGCAAGTGAGGCCCTATGAATTCACCCTGGCTACGCTGGACCGCTTTTCTGTTCGCGCTTTTCCACATCTACTGCAACGTGTTTGCGAGCATCTCCGAGCTCTGGTTATCGGCGATCCATTTCGGCGGATTTGGCGCAATCTGCATGTTCATGGCCAATGAGGCGCTGAGCGATGGCAAACAATCTGCGCAGTACTGGATCAACTTGGGCCTCGCCCTGCTGACCATCGCCTCTGCTGGATATCTCGTGCTGTTCGAGAATGCGCTGTATGCCAGAGAGACCGAATACATCCTGAGTGATTACGTTTTCTCAATCATTGCGATCGCGCTCGCCATGGAATTCACCCGGCGAACAACCGGCTGGTTCATGCCGATCCTCATCACGCTGAGCTTATCCTACATCCTTTTTCTGGGGCGTTATATTGGTGGAGTATTCGCATTCCCGGGACTGAGCCTCGAAACGGTCATGTACCGAAGTTACTTCACCAGTGAGGGCATGTTTGGCCTTACCGCCAATATTTCTTCTACCTTCGTATTCATGTTCATCATTTTCGGCGCCTTTCTGTTGAAGTCTGGCGCCGGGGATTTCATTGTGCGCCTTGCGAACTGCCTGACGCGCCGACTCGTCGGTGGTGCCGGCCTGGTCTCGGTGGTGGGTTCCGGGCTGATGGGTTCCGTGACCGGCTCTGCGGTTGCCAATACCGTCTCGATCGGCGTGATCACTATTCCGATGATGAAAAAATCGGGATTCACTCCGCGGTTCGCCGCTGGAGTCGAAGCCGCGGCGTCCACCGGCGGCGCGCTCATGCCGCCGGTAATGGGCGCAGGTGCCTTCGTACTCGCCAGTTATACGCAAATCTCCTACCTCACGGTAATTGCCGCCTCAGCGCTGCCAGCCCTGCTTTACTTTCTGACGGTGTCTTACTTTGTCCGCATCGAGGCCAAACGACTCGGTCTGACAGCTGCCGGGAAAGGGGAAGGAGAATCGGTCCGCACGGTGCTCAAGGAGGGCTGGCATTTCGTCATTCCACTAGGAGTCCTGATCGGGTTCCTTATCGCTGGCAGAACCCCGACCTCATCTGCCGCATTCGCCATCCTCTCGGTCATCGCAGCGTCCTGGTTATCTTCCAACCCGATGAGACTGCCTGACATTTTTGATGCGGTAGTGGATGGCGTCCGTAACATGGTAACCACGGCACTGCTGCTGGTCGCAGTGGGTATTGTCATCAACGTCGTGACAACGACAGGTGTCGGCAATGCCTTTTCACTGATGATTGTTGAATGGGCACAGGGGTCACTGCTGATCACCCTGGTACTGGTCGCACTTGCCTCTCTGGTGCTGGGCATGGGCCTGCCTGTCACCGCATCATACATCGTGCTGGCGACACTCTCCGCGCCACTCATTTTTGATTTAATCAGCCAGTCTCAGCTGCTGTCGGCGCTGCAGTCAGGTGACCTGCCAGGTAACGTTGCGGCAACCATCGGGCTGTTCGGCGGAGATCCCGCAGTTGCACTGCAGGAAATGCCGATGGAAATGAAACAGCTTATCCGCCAGGAAATGCTGCCCGCAGAATTGCTCACCGGCATGCTCCTCAGCGCCCATCTGATTATTTTCTGGTTGTCTCAGGACAGCAATGTCACACCGCCGGTCTGCCTCGCCTCGTTCGCCGCAGCGGGGATCGCGGGAACCCGACCCATTCCGACCGGGCTCACCAGCTGGAAGGTCGCCAAAGGCCTTTATCTGGTGCCCATCCTGTTCGCCTATTCACCACTGATCTCGGGCAGCTGGCCTGAGCGGCTGGAAGTCTTTCTCTGGGCGTCTATGGGTTTATACGCAATGGCCGGACTGCTGCAGTGGCATCTGGAAGCCCGGATCACGCCAGCGGCAGCGTTGAGCCTTCTGCTCAGTGCTTTTCTGCTGATGTGGACGCCTCTTCCGATTTATTATCATGCAGCAGGTGCGCTGCTGCTCATTGGCATCGTTTATCTTCAGCGAAAGGGCAATGAGCTGGTCACTGCACCGAACAATTTAACCGCAACGTGAGAGCCCCCTATGAGCATCTATACAGCCAATGAGATTCACCTGATTAACAGGCCCAGCGGCCTACCGAGCCACTCGGACGTCGAGCAGGTGCAACGAGAGCTCGAGCCTCCTGCATCGGGCCAGGTACTGATCAGGAATCTGTATATGTCGGTTGACCCCTACATGCGGGGGCGCATGCGAGAAAATGCTGTTTATGCTCAGGCTTATCAGCTCAACAAACCGATGTATGGCGGCGCGATTGGCGAAGTGATCGAATCAAATTCTGACCGGGTTAAGGCCGGTGACATCGTGCTGAACCAGGGCGCCTGGCGGGACCGTCTCGTCGCCGATGACAGCAACGTCACTGTGCTGCAGCCGTTTGATAATGACCGCCTTTCACTCTATCTGGGCGCCCTTGGCATGCCCGGCCTCACCGCTTATGTCGGGCTTCAGAAATTTGGTGAACCCAAAGCCGGAGAAACGGTCTTCGTCTCGGCAGCTTCAGGCGCGGTCGGTGCAATTGTCTGCCAGATCGCGAAGCAGCTGGGCTGCCGCGTCGTTGGCAGCGTGGGGAGTGACAAAAAAGCAGAATGGCTGAAAACGCATTGTGGCGTAGACGCTACGATTAACTACAAGACCTGCGGGCAACTCACCAAGGCACTGGCTGAGGCAGCTCCGGAGGGGGTTGATGTCTACTTTGAGAACGTAGGCGGAGAGCATCTGCAGGCCGCGCTCAACGTGATGAATCCATTCGGGCGCGTGGCCGCGTGTGGAATGATTTCCGCCTACAATGACGCCCAGCCGAGCCCCGGCCCTAATAATCTGATGCTCATTGTCGGCAAGAAAATTCGCATTACCGGTTTCATCGTTTCTGACCATGCAGACATGCAGCCACAGTTTATGAGCGACATGGTGGGATGGATCGAAGCGGGCAACATTGAGTACCAGGAAACGGTTTACGAAGGCCTGGACAAGGCTCTGGATGCATTTCTGGCGCTGTTCAGTGGCGACAACTTCGGCAAGATGATCGTAAAACTCTGAGCCGGAACAGTCAGCCTGCTGAAATGTTACCGATGAGGCAGCCCTGCCCGGCAGACGCAAACAGCGCGATTCGGTCCTGACCGCGAGGGCTTTGGAAACGGCGTCCGCCATGGCCAGACCATGGCGGAAAACACCCATCCGTTCAGAACTACCCGAGAAAGGATCTTACTCTTCTGTCCGAGGAAGCCTGAGACGCACACCGCTGCGGCCGGCCAGTTCAATATTCCCTCTCAGCCGGTAGCCCGGCACAGCCGCTCGCATGACACCGAATATCCAGCGGGCTAGATCATCACTCGGCGCGGTTATCAGAAAAAATGCCTCATGCTCCCGGGCCTGCCGGGCGATCATGGCGATCTCCTGCTGAATTTCGGCAGTCTGCTTTCTCAAAGCGTTTCCGTCCAGCACGAAGAAGAGATCCCCCGAAGCGCGCTCATTCTCAAGAACCGCGGCAGCAGCGGCGATCGCCGGGTGAGTGTCGTCAACGAACCGCGCGCGGTCAAGGAAGCCAGCCGCTTCCTCAAACTGCCCCTGCCTCGAGGCATCTTCCGCCAGTTCAACATATCGAAGCACGATGTCCTGCAAGCCCTGCAGGGCAATTTCGTTATCGGGATCATAAGCGAGAACGCGCTGGAATCGCCCGTGGGCACTGTCATCGACGGGAGTCAGCAAGCGATCGGCGTCAAGCGCCTGCAAGCCGGCAAACAACAAGTCGGCAATAAGACGCGACTCATTGTCCGGCAGTGCCGACGATCGCTGCGCTGTGGGCAACGGGCGAATCTGCAAAATCTGATCATCAGCTTCCGAATCAGGTCCGGCAGCGGGCTCCGTGGCACAGGAAACGAGACTCACAGCACAGGCCAGGAGGCACGTTCGGGTCAGAAAGCGGTGAAGAAAGCTGCAGTTCACGGAAAGCTTACAGACCTCAGACAAGTTCAGAAAATGGCAGAAATTTCAGCCTGTCACCCACCGAAACGGCGGTTTTCGGCGGCACGACTGCCAGACCATCGGCAAGGCTCAGAGAAGCACCGACCCCGGAACTCTGGTTGTCAAATCTCTCGAGCGAAGCATTGCCTTCACCGTCTTCCCGGACACGGACTCGGAGATATTCCTGTCGCTCCCCGGATCGGTCAATGGCAAAACCGGCCGGTACGTCAAGCCAGTCCGGAAACAGGCGCGAGGTTCCCTGCATGGAAAGCAGCGCAGGCCGCACCAACAGCACGAATGTCACAAAGGCGGAAACGGGGTTGCCCGGCAAACCAAAAAACTGTTTACCGCAAACCTTACCGCTGGCAAAAGGCTTGCCCGGTTTAATCGCCAGTTTCCACAAATCCAGTCCACCCAGCGACTCAACAGCAGCCTTAACATGATCTTCTTCGCCAACGGAAACGCCCCCGGTACTGACAATGACATCCGCCTCCTCTGCCGCCTGCACCAGTACCGATCTGGTGGCCTCATAATCGTCCTGCACCATGCCCATCTCAATGACCTCGGCACAGAGATTGCTCAACAATGCATGAAGCGTAAAGTAATTTGAATTGTAGATTTGACCGGGCCGCAACGGCGTACCGGGCATCGCCAGTTCATCTCCCGTCACGAGAAGCGCAACCCGGAGTCGCCGTCGCACGGCTATGTGAGACAGACCAACCGAAGCCAACACGCCAAGATCTTGCGGGTACAATCTCCGGCCCGGCTCGAATAACAGCTGGCCTGTTTTGATATCTTCGCCGGCAGCGCGCACATTCTCGCCCGGTTGAACAGACTGCAGAATTCTGATCCCTTCGCTCAATGACTCGATATTTTCCTGCATGACAACCGCATCAGCACCGGGCGGCAAAGGGGCACCCGTAAAAATTCTCGCAACACACCCAGTGCTCAGCGCATTGCCAACCTCGCCCGCTGCGATTCGCTGACTGACAGGGAAAATCCGCTCTTTGCTGAACTCGGCGGCGCGAACCGCATAACCATCCATCGCACTGTTGGCATGAGGCGGCACATCAATGCCGGCCAGCACCTCGGTTCCCAGAATTCTGCCAACCGCGTCACAAAGCGGTACCTCTTCTGTCTCTGCCATGCATGGAAGCGAAGCCAGTAGTTCGGGTAGCGCTTCAGCGATAGGTGTCAGCTTGCGGTCTGCTGAATGAAGATTCATCGGTAAACCTTGGAACGGATATCGGGTGATTCTGAGGGCATCTGAGACAGAATATCGGATTCAGGCAGCGTGATTCCCTGCCCTGCTGTCGTCAGTGCTGTCGCTACTGCCGGTATCCTTGGCATAGCCCGCATTCGGCCCGTATAAGCGTTTCACAACTTCTTGCAAATTTCCCCGCCAGGATTTCTGCTTGATACCAAAAGTGTCAAAGATTTTCTTGCTGGAGAGAGTCGAGTTGCGGATTTCAGGCGCTCGCGACTCACGCTCGATAAACTGTAGCGAGTCCAGTAGCTGATAGATCGACTCGTCATAATTGGCCGCATATTTCAGCGCCAACTCCGCAAATTCAATTTCTTCTTTACTCTCAAGCCCGCTGAAGTGGTAAGCACCCCACACGCTGGCTCCGCAATCAACTTGCTGAGCCATGGCAAGAATCGCGGAGGCAAGATCGCCGGTATAAGTCGGACTGAAGCGACGCTTGGTCACTTGAACAACCCCCTGATTCTTGATCGCAGTGCGAATCCAGGACTTGATGAGCCCGCGCTTCCATTTCCCGAACAGCCATCCCGGCCGGATAATCAGATGCTCGGTATGCTGGCGAACAGCCTGCTCTCCTTTGAGCGCCGATGCGCCGTAAATCCCGCGCGGGTTGGTTTCATCGTTTTCGTTATAGGCCAGTCGTTTGTCACCCTCAAACACATAAGCTGTCGACAAATGCATCATGGGAACCTTCAGTCCAGCACAGACCTCTGCCAGCGTGGCGGGAAGGTCTGCGTTAACTTTTAAACAGCGCTCACTGGCGGATTCTGCCCTTTTCAAGGCACTGTGATTCCCCGAAATAAAATCAGTCAGGTTGATCAGCTGCGTCGGACCATAATCGGTGACCATCTTCGCGATGGCGGTTCGATTATCAGGATCAAAGAGCTTATCGGGAGGCGCCATGAAGCGGATTTTGCGCCTTCGCAAAATTTCGATGAGATCTTTGCCGGTTGGACTGTTCGTTCCGGCCAGAAACAGGCGCATCATCTGATCATTGTTCCAGTGAGGTCTAGCGCTGACACGGGCTAACTTCGGGCAAGACGGCGTTCAAGTCAAGTTGCCGAAACTTCGAAACATCGAGCGCTTGATACCTGAAGCCGGTCGCCGCTGAGTTCATCAGAATCGCGTTTCGCACAGCGACCCAGAGCGCCGACGCCCGGACCGTGCAGCGGCGGACTCCCGGTCGCCATTCGATGGATGGTCGCTAGAATGGAATGTCGTCGTCAAAATTGTCGAAATTCTGAGGCGGCGCTGCAGCCTGCTGCTGACTGGGCTGGGCTGCCGGTGCCGCAGCCATCTGGGAGCCGCCGAAATCCTGTGACACGCCGCCGCGGGAATCGAGCATTTGCATCTCGTTTGCCACAACTTCCGTGCTGTATCGTTTTACGCCATCCTGCTCCCAGGATCGTGTTTGGAGACGCCCTTCGACGTAAAGCTTGGTGCCCTTCTTGACGTACTGCTCGACGATTTCCGCAAGACGATTGAAAAAAACCACTCGGTGCCACTCGGTCTTTTCCTGCTGCTCCCCGGTACTTTTGTCCTTCCAGGTCTCACTGGTTGCCAGTGAGACATTGGCCACCGCATTGCCATTGGGCATGTACCGGACCTCAGGGTCGTTACCCAGATTTCCCACCAGAATCACTTTATTTACACCGCGACTTGCCACTCTGTTCTCCCTTGCTGAGCTTTGCCATGTTCACCGCCCAAGTCTATACCATCGATCTGATTAAGTGGAAATTTATACGGCTTTTCATTCAAACAGCGGCACTCGCGGGCGAGCGGAGCTCAATCTGAAAGATTGAAATCCATCTCCACTTTACTCTCGTAGTGGAATGTTCTGATAATAGCCGGTTTGACTCTGCTCGCGGTAAACCAATGGACAAGATCGTCGTCAAGGGGGCTCGCACCCACAACCTGAAAAACATTGATCTCACCATACCGCGCGACAAACTCGTCGTCATTACCGGCCTGTCCGGTTCCGGAAAATCTTCGCTGGCGTTTGACACCTTGTACGCCGAGGGTCAGCGCCGCTATGTCGAATCGCTTTCGACTTACGCCAGACAGTTTCTGTCCATGATGGAAAAGCCCGATATCGATCATATCGAAGGGCTCTCCCCGGCGATTTCCATTGAGCAGAAATCCACCTCACACAACCCGCGTTCTACTGTCGGCACCATCACTGAAATCTACGATTACCTGCGTCTGCTGTTCGCGCGCGTGGGCGAGCCACACTGTCCGGAACACGGCATCAAGCTCGAGGCGCAAACCGTCAGCCAGATGGTCGATCAGGTCATGGCCCTGCCGGAGGGCGCCCGGGTTATGGTGCTGGCGCCGATCATTCGGGAGCGCAAGGGTGAACATGTCCACGTGTTCAAAGAGCTCCGCACCAGCGGCTTCATCCGCGCCCGCGTTGATGGTCTGGTGTGCGAGATTGACTATCCGCCTGAGCTCGAAAAAAACAAGAAGCACTCTATCGATGTCGTCGTAGACAGACTGAAGATCAAACCCGGGCTGGAGCAGCGTCTGGCAGAAAGCTTCGAGACTGCCATCCAGCTGGCAGAAGGACTGGCTATGGTAGCGCACATAGACGATGGCGATCAGGAGGAGATGCTGTTCTCCGCGCTGTTCGCCTGTCCCAAGTGCGGTCACAGCATCTCTGAGCTTGAGCCCAGGTTGTTTTCATTCAACAACCCTGCTGGCGCCTGCGCTACCTGTGACGGACTCGGCCTCAAGCAGTTCTTTGACGAACAACGCGTTATCACAGATGACAGCCTGGCGCTGGCAGAAGGTGCGATTCGGGGATGGGACAGGCGGAACGTCTGGTATTTTCAGATGCTCACCTCAGTAGCTGACCACTACGGTTTTGCGGTCGACACACCGTTTAACCAGTTGTCGAAGAAAATCCAGAAAATCATCCTCTACGGCAGCGGCAAAGAAGTCATAGAGTTCAGCTACGTCAATGACCGCGGCAATACCTACACCAGGAGCTGGCCATTCGAGGGCATTCTGCCCAACATGGAGCGGCGTTTCCGTGAAACCGAATCGTCCATGGTCCGCGAAGAGCTGGCGAAATACATGAGTTCTCAGCCCTGCCCCGAATGCGATGGCTCCCGACTGCGCAAAGATGCGCGCCATGTGCTTATTGAGGGGGCGAATCTGCCCAGCATCACGGAGATGACTGTGGCCCGGGCCGCTGACTATTTCGGCAGTCTGAAATTGGCAGGCAAACAGGCAAAAATCGCTGAAAAAGTACTCAAGGAGCTGCAGGACCGGCTGAAATTTCTGGTCGACGTTGGCCTGAACTATCTGACCCTGAGCCGCAGCGCGGATACCCTCTCCGGAGGAGAAGCGCAGCGAATCCGGCTTGCCAGCCAGATCGGAGCCGGGCTGGTCGGGGTCATGTACATCCTCGACGAACCATCAATCGGCCTGCATCAGCGCGACAATACCCGTCTGCTCAACACGCTGTTTCATCTGCGCGATCTCGGCAATACAGTGATCGTGGTAGAGCACGATGAAGAGGCCATCATGAGTGCCGATCACATCATCGATATTGGTCCCGGAGCAGGAGTTCACGGCGGCGAGATCGTGGCGGAAGGGCCGCTGAGCGCAATCAAGAAATCGGCCGCCTCGCTGACAGGGAAATATCTGTCAGGCAAAGAAACCATCGCCATTCCTGCGCAGCGAGTTCAGCGGGACGACAAAAAGCTTCTGACCCTGTCCGGAGCCACCGGCAACAATCTTCAGGGGGTGACCCTTTGCCTGCCGATCGGATTGTTCACCTGTATCACCGGCGTCTCCGGGTCGGGTAAATCCACCCTGATCAACAACACTCTGTACCCGATAACCGCGACCAGACTGAACAAGGCTTCTACGCTGAACCCGGCCCCCTATGAAGACATTGAAGGTCTGCAGCATCTGGACAAGGTTGTCGACATTGATCAGAGTCCGATCGGTCGTACACCGCGATCTAATCCGGCGACCTATACCGGCATCTTTACCCCGGTGCGGGAGCTGTTTGCCGGCACACAGGAAGCCCGTAGCCGCGGTTACAAACCCGGACGATTCTCCTTCAACGTCAAGGGCGGCCGCTGCGAGGCCTGTCAGGGTGATGGTGTGGTCAAGGTGGAGATGCACTTCCTGCCGGACGTCTATGTTGCCTGTGATGTCTGCCGGGGCAAGCGTTACAACCGGGAGACTCTGGAAGTCACCTACAAAGGCAAGAACATCAACGAAGTTCTCGAAATGACCATCGAAGATGCCCGCGATTTCTTTGATGCAGTCCCGGCCATTGCGCGCAAACTGCAGACTCTGATTGATGTGGGGCTGTCCTACATCTGCCTTGGACAAGCTGCCACGACGCTGTCGGGGGGTGAAGCCCAGCGCGTCAAACTGTCCAGAGAACTCAGCAAACGCGATACCGGCAAAACGCTCTACATTCTGGACGAACCGACCACCGGGCTGCATTTTCACGACATTAAACAGTTGCTCGCGGTGCTGCACCACCTGAGAGATCAGGGCAATACCATCGTCGTGATCGAGCACAACCTCGATGTGATCAAAACTGCCGACTGGCTGGTGGACCTCGGTCCGGAAGGCGGCAGCGGCGGCGGCCAGATCATCGCGCAAGGCACCCCGGAGCAGGTAGCCGGTGAAAAAGGCTCACACACCGGCACCTTCCTCAAAAAAATGCTTTAGATGACCAAAAGTCAGTCAATTCTGAACGCCGTCATGCCAGCGCTTACAGACGGACTCTGGCAGGATGCAATCTCCACAAAGCGCTTGGGGTCATCGCCCGACTGTGCGAAAATGCCGTCCGCCTTGCAGAGGCGCGTCGTGGTCGACAGCGGGATCTGTCAAGGGAGCTCAAGCTTTGCGCCCACGACTGCAGCAGACCTCTGATTGACTGGATTTTGTAATAAAAATGCAACCATCGGGCTATTACAATTCGGCCCCGAACATTCACCCGCAGCCAGCGTATGGAAGCGCAATCAAGCAATCAGCAGCCGCGGTCCGACAGGAACCAACACCTATTTAGACCAACCCTATCAGGAGGAGCGCATGCGTAACCCACGTAATGCAAGAAACATTCTTTGTGCCTCAGTCCTAGCAGCCATCGGAACGCTTTCCGGCGAACTGGCAGCTCAAGACACTTCATCAGGCATCCGCGGCAGACTGGTTGATGGCTCGGGCAGTCCGCTGGCCAACGCCACCGTGGTCGTTCAGGACTCACGAACCGGCGCCACCCGCACCCTCGAATCCAATAATACCGGTACTTTCTACGCGACCAACCTGCCGGTCGGTGGCCCCTATATTGTCACCATCAACAATTCGAAAACGGTGACCATTGATTCGATCCAACTGGGTGATGTCTACAACCTGACGGTTGACATGGGCGCCCCGAGCCAGATCGAAGAAATCATTGTGTTTGGAGAAGCTAACACGCTTGTTGATATCGCTGCGGGCCCTGCTGCAACCTTCGGCACCTTCGATCTTGATACGGCTGTGTCATATAACAGGGACATTCGGGACGTCTATGCTCTGGACCCTCGATTTAATCTTGACGGAGATGCGCGGGACTCTCAGACCAACTGCATTGGAAAGCATCCCAGATTCAATTCGGTCATGCTCGATGGTATCTCTCAGACCGACCGTTTCGGGCTCAATAGTAACGGATATGCCACTGCGACGGGCATGCCCTTTCCTTACGCCGCTGTAGCTCAAGTCTCAGCTGAACTGGCTCCATTCGATGTGACTTACGGGGGCTTCAGCGCCTGTAACATCAATGCAGTAACTCGATCTGGAACAAACGAGTTCTCCGGCAACGTTTTCTATGAATTTACCAATGAAGGTCTTCGCGGAGACAGCATTGAGCGCCGCGATGGATCTTTGCAGTCATTTTCTACTCCTGACTATGATGAGGAATACAAAGGTTTTAGCTTCGGGGGTCCTATTCTTAAAGACAAGCTGTTTTTCTTCACTGCTTATGAAGAGTCAGAGCAGCCTGAATTTATCGGTCAGGGCATTGCAGGATCAAGCTCTGGAGTCGCTCGAGACTGGTTGGACGCAGACACTTACAACCTCATCAATAACGCAGCCCGTGATCTCTACAATATTGACACAGGTGGTGCGCCTGCTGATGGTCTACAAACAGCAGAGAGCTGGATGGGACGTCTTGACTGGAATATCAGCGATCGACACACGGCGTCGCTGATCTATAACAAATATGATGGTGTTGAGGACAGAGCTTCTGATGGCGACCAGAACGAATTTGAATTCGCCAATCACTTTTACAAAAAATCAGCCGAACTGGAAACGTTGAATCTAAAATTGAAATCTCAATGGACCGATTCCTTTTCGACAGACATCTTCTACAACACAAATGAAATGGTTGACGGCCAAAATACCGTCGGACCCAAAGATGTGGGTGATCACCAAATCGCCTTGAACGGTCGCAATAATACGATCTACCTGGGCGCTGATGATTCAAGACAAGCCAATAATCTCAACTGGGAATCCGCATACTTCAGGTTTCTTGGGGAATACTTGGTCGGCGATCATGTCGTCACATTCGGTTATGAACGCGACGAGCTGGACGTATTTAATCAGTTTGTGCAGCACTCAAATGGCGGTGAGTGGGACTACTATGACGATTCCCAATCAAACCCAGCGTCATGTGCAGCCCTGGACGCACAAGGACGATTCGACGATCCAACTTGTGCATTGTCTGGTATCGACCGGTTTCTACTTGGCCGACCAAGCCGGATCTATTACGGAAGCGGCGGCGGTACCAACAACCCAGATGATGCGGCGGCAAAATTCCGCAATAACGTTGATATGTTCTACATTCAAGATGAATGGTTTATCCCAGACTACAATTTGACCCTTGTTGGTGGCTTGCGATATGAACGGATGGGCATGGATGATCGACCCCAGTTCAATCAAGCCTTCACCTCTATGTCTGGCATACGTAATGACGCCAACCTAGACGGAGTGGATTTGTGGATGCCTAGAGCAGGTTTTACGTGGGAGGCTAATAGCAATCTCACAGTTCGAGGTGGGATTGGCTTGTATTCAGGCGGCAATCCTAACGTATGGGTTACCAATGCCTGGAGTAATGATGGAATCTCCAATGTCCAGCTCCAGTATCGCAACTTTTCCGGCGCTGAGTCAGTGTTCACTGACGTCGCACTGTCTGGCCAAGGCCGTCCTGGATATGATGTTCCGCAGAGTTTGGTAGATCAAGTTGCTGCGACTACCGCTGATAGTGCCTCTGACGAGGGCATAGTGCTGATCGATCCCAACTATGAGCAGCCCTCAGAGTGGAAGTACTCTCTTGGCGCTACCTATCAATTTAGCAACGGTCTCACGCTAGATGGGGATCTTATCTACTCCCGTCAGGACAATCCTGCCTACTATGAAGACGTGTCTCAGGACCAAGTTGGCACAACCGCTGCTGGTGCCCCTATCTTCGACTTCGTACGCGGTGAGAATAATTTCATGCTGACCAATGCGCAGACTTATGGCGAAGGCACAGCATTCTCGCTGGTCGCCAAGCACAGCTATGACTGGGGGCTGGATTGGAATTTCGGGTACGCTTACACGGACCAAACTGATGTCAGCCCAATGACATCCTCGGTCGCCGGATCCAATTTCAGCAACTTGGCTCTCACGACTCTGATCGATCCAATGGCTGCGACATCGAATTATGTGTCGCCGCACAGGTTCACAGGTCGCCTGAGCTATGCCAAGGACTTTATTCCGGGGCATGACACCCGCTTCACCATGTATATGTATCGGAAGCAAGGCCAACCTGCTGGGCACATCATGAGCTCATCAGATCTGGAAGGAGATGGTTTTTATGGACGCCATCAGCTTTACGTTCCGGGCCTGAACGATCCTAATGTCGTAATTGCTCCAGGATTCGACGTCAATGCATGGGCGAACTTTGTAGCAGACAATGGTTATGAGCAGTTTGCGGGCGGATTCGTCCCTCGTAATCAGAATTTTACTGACTGGTCTACTCGCGTCGATTTTAGAATAGATCAGGAGCTTCCACTGCTCTTTGGGACTCAGGCTCGCGCCTATCTGAAAGTCTATAACCTGTTGAATATGCTGAACGACAGCTGGGGACGACAGTCTGACGCCTACTTCTTCAATCAGCAGGTTGTTACCGCATCACTGGACGCTCAGAACCGGTACGTGTTTGAAGACTTCCGCAACCGCGGTCTGACGGATCTGCGTGAAAACGCCACGCTGTACGAGATCCGCATGGGTATTCAGTTCGAATTCTGAGCCAGCACGGCAAAACGAATTACTGAACAGAAACAGAAAGCCCGGTGCTCATTCGAGCACCGGGCTTTTTTATGTTCGACCTTTGGTTACGACCACCCTGGCTCCGGGCATCCCGATACCGCAGACTCAGCGCACTTTAAAGATCGGATATTCAACCGACTCAGATACACTGAGCGCTTGATCAAAAAAGTCATCAAACAGATTCCAGTAGGCCAGACCATCGTCAGACTCAGGCTCCAGCAGGTAAAAAATCAGGTTAGCCAGCGGGCTATCCATTGACACCACATAGTCGCCGCGTGAGAAGGTTTTCGTCATGTCGACAAATTCGCCACTCAGCAGACTGTTGGTGTGGCCATTCTGCACCGTATTCCGCTTGCCGACCTCGCGTACCATAAACTGCTGTCCTGGGAATGCGGCATCTGCCTCCAGGGTTTCAACCCAGATACCGTGTTCCTGAAGTTTTTCTGCCAGGCCGGTGAAGGCAGCGCTGAAAATATAGGCACTCGGCACCGAAGCCGTTTGTCTGGCCTCGAACCGGTTGTAATTCAGCACCCCGGCGATGGTGACCAGTTCTGCGCTGCGCACAAAATCCGTCGACCCGTCCGGCTTCTGATAAGGAACGTACCGATAAGTCAGCAGATCCAGCGGCTCTTCGCGGGGCACCATGGAAAACTGCACACCATTTTGCTGACCAATGGTACTCGCGGCGACTCTCCGGTCAGCCTCGTGGTTAATCTGCCGCATGGTTCTGCCATGCTGGTGGGTATATTCAAGAACTTCCTCAACAAACACATTCGCCGCATGCACCCGTTTGTAGAACCGGTCATGGGAAAATGTTTCACTGAGAATCGCCATACGATTCCGCAGCCCCATGTAATTGGTGAGGTATCTTGGCGCATGATGATAGGTGCGTAATTCGGTGGGCGGCCAGCTGCGATAGTCATAGCCACCGTACCAGTCAATATCGAGATTAAATTTCTCTTTCACGCTCTGCTTCAGTGCCGGCAGCATGACTTCACTGGTGTAGTTTGACGTGCTGGCGTCTCCCGCCGTCGCGTAGGACGGCGCATAGGTCAATGAGTTCCCGTGCCAGGTCCCGTTGGTCGTGTGCAGATCTACCAGCAGATCCGGATCCCAGCGCTGGATCACGTTTCTGAAGAGCGCCTTCGTCTCATCTGCCTCGACAATCATGCCGTCCCGATTCAGATCATATCCGTGCGCCGTCCGCACCCCGGTCATGACCGGACTCAATTCCTGATTGGGCCGCGAGTTCTCCCTCATGGCGTCATTGCCGTCGGCATTATAGATCGGCACAAAAACCAGTATCTGATTGTCCAGCAGATGCTGCTTGTCTCCGAACAGAATATCGCGCATCACGATCAGTGAGGCTTCCTTACCCTCCACTTCGCCACCATGAATATTTGCCTGAATAGCAATCACCGGTTTGCCGCTGGCTTCAGCCTGCGCCGGCGAGGAGACTGGAGGATTTGCCAGCACAACGATGGGCACGTCACGCCCTTCCCGGGTCAGCAGCAGGGTTTCGCGGTACATCAGGTCAGTCTGGCTGTCCAGCGCATCCAGCACCTCAATAACCTCATTGAACGTGGAGGTACGCTCGTAATGACTGCGCTCGGCCGCAGTTATCATGCCTTCAGTGAAAGAAGGGATTATTTGCGCCTGCGCCGAATGCAGGCACACGCAGGTGCAGACTGCGAACGCGGCAAGCGCGTGACGATACTGGATCCTGTCAGAGCGTTTCACAGACTGTGACTCCTTGCTGATTCCATAGTGGTTTTCTTACGGATGCCCAGCTAACGAGCGGTTCTCTCGCGCCGCTGCGTCCGAATATCGTTTGCAACCGAACCAAAGATACCCTGATTCTGCTCTGGAATCGCGTGGGAGTTGAAAGCGGCATCTTACGGCTGAGGAAGTACGTAACCGGTCGGCAGTCGTCGATGATTGTGACAGTGTGTAATATTTTCGCTCAGAAGGCTTCCAGGCCCCTATTTTCCGGGGTTCTGGAGAGGTCTGGTTCGCGAGTTTGTTGCTTTTATCGCAGAAAGAGCTTAGCCTCGTGAATGACCTAAACGCCAGATATATCTGGGAAAAACCGCATACCAAAGCCTCTCGCCGCGGATGCGCTTGTTAACCCACAAACGGAGCAATGTCAGTGAATTCCAAACTAACACGCAGACGTTTTATCAAGGGAGTCATCTTCTCCGGTGCTGCCGCAACCACCGGCGCAGGTGTGTATCTCGCTAACGCACAGAACGGGGCGGGAACGGCCGAGCGCTTGATAAATCTCAACATCAACGGCCGCACACGCCCGGTCGATGTCATGCCATCGGAGACACTTGCCTATACCCTGCGGTACAAACTCGATCTGACCGGCACCAAAATCGGCTGTAACCGCGGAGAATGCGGCGCATGTACGGTACTGATCGACGGCGTCGCAAATTATGCCTGCTCGGTGTTGACCCACAACGTCAAGGACAAAGCGGTCGTTTCTATCGAGGGCATCAAATCGGCTGACGGAACGCTGCATGCGGTCCAACAGGCATTCATCGATGAAAATTCTCCGCAGTGCGGTTTCTGCACACCCGGCCAGGTGATGTCAGCCGTTGCGCTGCTGAGCAGCAATCCAAGACCGACCCGAGAGGAAGTTCGTGCCGGTCTGTCGGGCAACCTGTGCCGCTGTGGCGCTTATGAACATTACATTAATGGCGTGTTACGCGCCTCGGGGCAAATCGCATGAGTACACATATAGGAAAAGATTTCACACCGCCCTGTGTACCTGGCAAGGTCACCGGCGAGATCAAATACGCGGAAGACTACAAAGCCGAAGGAATGGTCTTCGCGCGACTGCTGACCAGCCCGATGCCATCGGGCAGAGTGGTCAACATCGATGCGACAGCTGCGCTTCGCATGGATGGCGTGATCGGGATATTTACTGCCGATGACCTGCCACCTGTCGCGCCCCCGGCCAATCCAGCTCTGGCGTCGGACTACATCACCTATGTCGGTCAACCGATTCTGGCAGTGGCGGCCACTTCTGAAGAAATCGCCGAAACTGCGCTCGACCGCATTCGGATTGATTTCGAGCGCCGGGATTTCGTCGTCGACCCGCTGGAGAGTCTCTCTCCCAATGGTCCCGATGCCTATCCCGAAGGCAACGCGCTGGTAAGAACGCAGGAAGAGGGTCCGGAAGGCTCTCCGATCGTCGGCGCTCAGATCAAAAGCATCAAATGGCCGCAAAGCGCCATTGATGCGCTTCGGGCGGGTCAGGAACCGGTCGGCGCTGAATTCACCAATGAGTGGGCCTTCGGCGATATCGAAGCGGGCTTTGCTGAGGCTGCAGCGATCATTGAAGAGCCGTTTGTCACCATGGGCTATCCGCACCATTCTCTGGAAGCAAGAACCTGTATGGCTTACTGGGAAAACGGGAAATGCTATTTCCACGGTTCTTCCCAGAGCCAGAGTGCCAATAACGCCGGTCTGGCACGCATGCTGAATATCCCGCTGGAGGATCTGGTCTTCATCAATGAGGCCACCGGCGGCGGCTTTGGCTCCAAAATCGGGCCATATCCTTACATGGCGATAACCGGCAACTTTTCCCGGGTCCTGAATCGACCGGTGCAGCTTCGAATCACGCGAGAACAGGAGTTCTACATCGGTTCGGCCCGCTCTGGCATGCAAGGCTGGATCAAGACCGGCGTCAAGGAAGATGGCAAGGTATCTGCAGTTGATCTGGTGATTGTCAATGATGGCGGTATGACCGGCGGGGGCAGCGGAAATTCCTCCGCGCAACACGTCACCGTGGCTTACCAACCGGAAAACATGCGGTTCCGGCACATATCGGTTTACACCAACACCACCCCGCGCGGTGCTCAGCGGGGGCCGGGGCAGAACGAAATGGCTGCCGTACTCGCGCCCATGACTGACAAGCTGGCTGAGGCGATCGGCATGGATCGCGTCGAGTTCCGCAAGCGCAACGTCCTCGACAGCGATGGCTTCCAGGGTGGTGGTCAGGGGCCTGTGACCAGCGCATTCGTCCGCGAAGCACTCGATCAGGGTGCACGGGCATTCAACTGGGCCGAAAGAAGCAGCCAACCCAAGGATCTCGGTGGCAGCAAGCGACGCGGTCTCGGTGTCGGGCTCGGCTACCACGGCGCAGGCGGCCGGGGCTACGACGGACTGCTGCGTATCGGAACCGATGGCAGGCTTTACATCCACAGTGGTGTCGGAAACCTGGGCACCTACTCGTACGCTGCGACCTGTCGCGCTGCCGCAGAGGCTCTGCAAATCCCGTGGGAGCGCTGCGAAATCGTCCGGGGACGTTCGGACCGCTATCTGCCTCACAGCTCAGGTCAGGGCGGGTCCAATACGATCTTCACGCACACGCGGACCAACTGGGTTGCTGCTCAGGACGCCATCGCGAAGATGAAAGAGATCGCCGCCATGGATCTTGGTGGTACCGCGGATGACTACGAGATCGGCGACGAGCGCGTTTTCAAAACTGCTGACAACTCTCAGGGTCTCACTTATGCAGAAGCCGCACGGCGAGCCATGGAACTGGGCGGTAAATTCAGCGGGGAGGAGTATCCTGATGACATCAACCCACTGACCCAAATCGCCGTTCAGGGCATGGCCGGCTCGGGTTTGGTGGGCGTTGCCAAAGACAATATCCCCGGTGTCGGTCAACCACCCGGCAACGTGATCGGGTTTATGGAAATTGAACTGGACATCGACACCGGTAAGTACGAAATCGTTGATTACGCCTCCGTTGCCGATTGCGGTACGGTTGTGCATCCCAAGAACTTTGAAAATGCCATGCGCGGTGGTGCGGTCTGGGGCGTCGGATTATCCGGTCTCGAGAAGCATGTCTATGATCCGCAAAACGGGCTTCCGGCCAACACTGGGCTGTATCAGTGCAAGCCGCCAACCAACATGGACGTCCCTGTTGATACGATTGCTCAAGGTGTCAACATCCCGGATCCGCAAAATCCGACAGGAGGTCGCGGAATCGGCGAGCCTACGCAGGGCGCCGCCGCAGCCGCTCTGTCCAGTGCGCTGCGTGATGCGCTGGGCGGACACCTGTTCAACACGGCTCCGGTAACCACCGACATGATCATCGACCACCTCGCCGGTAACAGCTACAGCTCCGGTGCAGGAACGTTAAAGACCAATACTTTCTGAGGTGAACTATGCCATCACATGACGTAATGCCAAACATGGAACTGTACCAGCCGGTACAGGTTGAAGATGCGCTTGCGATTGCTGACCGCCTCGCTGAAAGAGGCTGGCTGGTAGGCGGTGGGCAAGACACCTATGGCTGGTTGAAAGACCGCGCCAAGTCCGCTGATGCGCTGATTGATCTGAGCGCTATTGAGTCGCTGCGCGGGATTCGTGAAACCGCAGACGGCATCGAAATCGGTGCGCTGACTACGCTGACTGAGGTTGCGACAAGCGACCTGATCCGCGGTAGTTATTCGCTGCTGGCCGACGCGGCCAGCGTCGTAGCCAGCCCTCAGATTCGGAACATCGGCACGCTGGGCGGCAACGTCAGTCAGGACGTTCGCTGCTGGTACTATCGGCGAGGGCTGTCCTGTTACCGGGCCGGAGGAAACCTGTGCTACGCAGATACACCGCAGGGCATGAACCGAGAGCATGCCCTGTTCGATCAGAGCCGCTGCGTCGCGGCCGGAGCCTCAGATACCGCGCCGGCACTGGTTGCCCTGGACGCCTCTATGGTGATTCAGAATCTCGACGGCGAGCGGGTGATTGCTGCCAGCGACTTTTTCGTGGGCCCGGCTAATGACATTGAAAACACAACGGTTCTCCGCCCCGGGGATATCCTGACCTCAGTCAGAATTCCTTCCACCTGGGCTAACGCAGAGTTCTACTGGGAGAAGGTTGCCGATCGAAACGTGTGGGATTTCTCCCTGGTGAATGTCGCGGCCGCATTTAAAACCACTGACGGTCAGATCGAGGATTCCCGAATTGTCGTCGGTGCCGTGCAAACCACACCGCGCCGCTTGACCGAGGTCGAAAATGCCATCCGCGGAAACAGCAGAAACGCTGACACCGCCGAAGCAGTCAAAGAGCTGAGTACCACAGGTGCACGCACCCTCGCGCACAACGGCTTTAAAGTGCCCTTGATGCAAAACCTGGTCAAACGCGCGATCATCGCCTGATCGACAGGCTCGGCGCCTGGTTCCGAGGGTGGCTTCCCTCAATCAGGCTGAGGACAAAAAAAGGGGCCTCTCGCCATGCGGGAGGCCCCTTTTCTCTGTGCAGAAGGTTTGCTGTAAGAATCTCGCTCAGAGACTGGCGAGCGCCGACAGATGCTTGTTTGCAATGTCGTAAATGGCACGAAACCAACCGGGCTCATTGTTCAGATTCGGAACCAACTGAAATTTCTCTCCGCCGGCCTCTTCGAATTGTTCACGGTACTCAATGCCTATTTCAAACAGCGTTTCCAGGCAGTCTGAGATGAAACTTGGCGTTACAACCGCGATGTGCTTATTGCCTTTGGCAACCAGCGCCTCAATATGCTCATCCAAGTAGGGCTGAATCCAGGGTAAGGGACCGAAACGGGACTGGAAGGCTACCGAATATTTATCAGGCTCCCAGCCCAACTCGCGGGTAATGCCCAGGGTGGTTTGCACACACTGCATTCGGTAACAAAGGCGATTGCCTTCCGTCACTGAAT
>VMDC01000041.1 GCA_008081045.1 Gammaproteobacteria bacterium
CGGCCCACTGATCTGATGGCTCATTTAGTGAGATTCCAATGATTGAAAGCCCATTGATTGAACGCTCATTGAGATTTTCGGTATGAAAGCGATCAGAGTAAATGAACACGGCGGACCCGAGGTACTGGCGTTCGAGGATGTCGACATGCCCCGCATTGGTGAGGGTGAAGTGCTGGTGAAAGTCGAGTCGGCCGGCATCAATTTCATCGACACCTATCAGCGCAGTGGTCTCTACCAGATTCCTCTCCCATCGACCCTGGGCCTTGAGGCCGCCGGGACAGTGGTCGAGGCAGACACAAACGTCACCGGATTGAACATCGGCGACAGAGTAGCCTACACCAATGTGGCTGGCGCCTACGCAGAGTTTGCAGCCGTGCCGGCGGACAAACTGGTCCCGATTCCCGAAGGAGTCAGTTTTGACCAGGGCGCCGCCGCCATGCTCCAGGGTTGCACAGCGCATTATCTGTGCATGTCGACTTACCCGGTTAAAGCAGGAGACCGCTGTCTCATCCATGCAGCTGCTGGAGGGGTAGGCCTGCTACTGATTCAGATGGTGAAAATGCTTGGCGGCACTGTCATTGGCACGGTCTCCACCGAAGCAAAAGCCGAACTCGCCCGAGACGCCGGCGCAGACGAAGTGATTCTCTACACTGAGCAGGATTTCCACTCAGAAGTAATGCGACTGACCGATGGCGCGGGTGTCAATGTCGCCTATGATTCAGTAGGCGCGGCAACCTTTGCCAAGAGTGTTGATTGTCTTGCAAGGTTTGGTCACATGGTCCTGTACGGCAACGCCAGCGGGCCGGTCACTGAATTTAATCCCGCCACTCTGGGCCCGAAAGGGTCACTGTTTCTGACCCGCCCCACCCTGTTTGATTATCTGGCGTCCCGTGAAGACCTTGAATGGCGCAGCGGCGATGTATTCAACTGGATCAGCGATGGAATACTGCAGTTGAGAGTGGAACATTTTTATCCGCTGGCAGAAGCACAGTCTGCCCACCGGGCACTGGAAGGCCGAGAAACCACCGGAAAGGTCATTCTCAGACCCTGAACGCATTTATCAAAAGAAAAGGACAGCCTACATCATGAAGAACCCCTTGCGAAAAACCCTGCTGCTTACCGCGTGGTTAGGTCTGACGCTGAGCGCGACCAGCCTGGCCCAAAACATTGATTTCGGTCGTGGCGAGGTATTGGTAAAAGTCCCCGCCTCCTATGAGGCTTCGGAAGCGACTCCGTTGATCATTCTGCTACACGGTTACACTTCCAGCGGTCAGAACCAGGACAGCTATTTCAAGGTGAGCGACCTGGCAGATGACTACGGCTTTCTGTTCGTCGCTCCTGACGGTATGCAGGAAACCGGCGGTGCCCAAAACCGGTTCTGGAATGCCTCGGATGCCTGCTGCAACTTCTTCAGCGCCGAGGTCGATGACAGCGCGTACATCCGTTCAATCATTGACGAGATGAAACAGCGCTTTAACGTCGACAGTAATCGCGTTTACCTGATCGGCCACTCCAATGGCGGTTTCATGTCATTCCGCATGGCCTATGAGCATTCAGACAGCGTGGCGGCGATCGCCAGTCTTGCCGGTGCCAATCATCTTGAAGAACGCGAGGCGCCGCCCAATCCCGTGCACGTGCTGCAGATTCACGGCACAAATGATGAAACCATCGGCTACCAGGGCGGCGACATCATGAACAATCGCTACCCGGGCGCACTGAATTCTGTCCGGCGCTGGGCGGACTACAACGGATGCAGCCAGAACGGCGTCGGGCGCGAGCTGCGTGATCTGGAAGCAAGCCTGCCGGGCCACGAATCCGGAGTCCTGAAATTCGAAGTAGGTTGTAAAGCGGGAGGGTCTGCCGAGCTTTGGACCATTTCTGCGGGTACGCACGTCCCTGTTTTGTCTGAGACATTTGCCGCACAAATCGTTGAGTGGCTGCTGGCTCACCCAAAAAATAACTGACAAGACCGCTCAGGAAAGCGGACAGGGGGTTCGCGAGCCCCCTTGTCTGCTCTGCACATAAAAGGGCTGGCCTACCACTCAACCCGCTTGCCCTGCCAGTCAAGAAAATGAATCGGCAGGTCAGGCGTCAGCTCACCCTGAAGTCTCATTAACTGGCTGGCGACGAACTGAGGGGAAAACAGCTTTTCGGGGCTGATATTTTTCTGAAAGGGTTTGGACAGCGGCGAGTCTGTAGTACCCGGGTGAAACAAGAGAAACTGAACCAGCTTTGCTTCCCGCTGATATTCCAAAGCCGCCGTTTTCAGCAGCATGTTCAGAGCCGCCTTGGACGCGCGGTAGGCATACCAACCCCCTCTCTCATTATCGCCAATGCTGCCGACGCGAGCGCTGAGCGCGGTGATCACGCAGGGTTTTCTGTTCACCTTAAGCAGGGGTTTAAGCGCTTTTACCCAGAGCAGTGGGACGAAAGCATTAATCCGCATCACCGTCTCCAAACGCTCGAGTGCGGCATTTTCCAGCCTTTTCTCCGGTGACAGGCTCTCGTGATGCAGTATGCCATTACAGATCGTCACCCGATCAAAGGCGATGCCAGATTCCCGCAGTTCAGCGCAGACCGCCTCGATCGATGACTCGGTGTAGTCGCATTGCAGCCATCGCAGGCGACTGCCCGCCGGGAATTCCTCATAGCTGCTCGTCTGGCGACTCACTGCGACGATCGCATCCCCCTGTTGCAGGCTCTGCTGAATCAGAGCCTGCGCGATTGCACTGCCTGCACCTATTATCAGTTGCTGCATGATTTCAGCGAATTTCCTTGATCTGCGATGTTTCGGCAGAGACGCTGGCGGGAATCTTGTGACAGGCCTGCGCATCGCACCGGGAAGAGCCGGTGAGCAGGCGCGAAATCTGACGTCGATATCTGGCAAAAAACAGGTAACCCAAATCGGCGAACCAGCGCACCAGCGGCAGACGCAACAGCTTCAGCCATTGGTGTCGACCGACCAGAGCCCATGCCTGCGCAGTGACATCCAGCCCGTAGATCAGTGTCCCGTCGGCCCACTGCCCGTGAAGCATACGATCGGCTTCAACCGGATCTATGTTTGGAAACCGCTGCTCGAAATCTGGCTGATTAATATCTTCAAGACACAGCTTTCCGGCACCGTCATGTTGGCGTAACTGCTTCATCTCCGCTGCACAAAGCGGGCAGCGACCGTCATAAAAAATGGTTAATGCGCTATCTTTCATAGAGATTCACAGTATCAGGAACAGAATTAACAGGTGAGCGAGACACACGACACAGGTCAGCGTCAGCCGGAATTTGAGATAGGCTGAGCCCATCCCCTGCAGCAGCAGCCCCTGTGTTTTGTGCTCAACCAGATACACCAGAATAAAGCCAGTCATTGAGACCGCGAGTCCTGCCGGCAGGTAGTCTTTTCCCAGCAGGACAGCCAGCCATCCGGTCAGGGCAAACCCATTACTGCCAATCAGCAGCAAACAACTGACTTCGGATTCCTCCAGCTCTTTTGCCTTACCCCATAGCGCACCGGCCAGAAAACTCAGGATGATCACACTGTAACTCAGGAACAATTGCGATGCTGGCCATTCCCAGAAAGACAGCTGGGCATAAGCAGCCCAGACTGCGGCAAGGAACGGCAGCAAACCGGCATAGCCCAAAGAATTGATCACGCGCGAATGTTTCATGCTCGGCATAACAACCGGAAAGTACGCCTAAAATACGCTCAAACATCACCCGCAGTTCTTCAGTCAGGTCTGAATCAGCAGCCGCAGCGTATCCCATGCCATGCAGCAAGCTCTCAATCATCAGTACCGGCGTCTTCGCCTGATCCTCGGCGATCAGCTCAACCTCGAGCACTCATGGTTTGGCGAACCGGATGCATCGGTTTTGATCGTGGTTGCCGAGTTGAAGCAGGAGGCCAGTTATGTCCGGCATCATGTGCAGAAAGTCTGTGCATTCTTCGCAGCCATGGAGCAGTTTGCCCAGGCCCTGCAGCAGCAGGGCCACCACGTGCTGTATCAAACTTTAGATGACACCGCGGAATACGACTCTCTGGAGACTTTCCTGACCGCGCTGTGCATGCGCTTCGAGGTCGAGTATTTTGACTATCTCCAGCCTGATGAATATCGGGTCAGCAAGCAACTTCGGGAGCTTGCCCTTCCGGCAGAGGTGCAAAAGCAGTCGGTTGATTCTGAACATTTCCTGTTACCACTGACTGAAATCGATCGACATTTTACGACGGGCAAACCGGCTCGGATGGAGACCTTCTACCGCAGCATGCGACGACGGCTGAACCTGCTCATGGACGACGATGAACCGGAAGGGGGGCGCTGGAACTTTGATCAGGAAAACCGTAAGAAGCTCAGCCCGGCGGCCGTCGCCGAGTTGCCGAAGCCTCTGCTGTTCAGCAATGACGTCAGCGACATTCTGCAGCGGCTTAAGCGACATCAGATTGCCTGTATTGGTCGCGAGCAAAACGTTTTACCCTGGCCGGTCAACCGGGAACAGGCTGACGCCCTGCTGCAATTTTTCTGCCAGGTGTGTCTGTCAAATTTTGGTACCTACCAGGATGCCATGACCGCGAACAGCGAGAGTGACTGGTCCCTCTACCACTCCAGGCTTTCCTTCGCGCTGAACGCCAAAATCCTGCATCCGCTGTCGGTAGTCAATGCTGCGATTGCTGCCTATCGGAATGACCCCGAGGTGAATCTGGCACAGGTAGAGGGCTTTGTCCGCCAGATCATTGGCTGGCGCGAATTTATCAGAGGCATCTACTGGAGCAATATGCCCGAGTATGCCGTCCATAATGCGCTGAGCGCGACACGACAGTTACCGGAGTATTTCTGGACCGGGAAAACGCGCATGCGCTGCCTGGAGAAAGCCATCACCAATTCCCTCGACCACAGCTATGCTCACCACATTCAGCGGTTGATGGTTACCGGTAATTTCTGTTTGCTTGCCGGGATCGATCCGGCCGCAGTGGATGACTGGTATCTTGGTATTTATCTGGATGCACTGCAGTGGGTCGAACTCCCCAATACACGGGGTATGGCGCTCTACGCCGACGGCGGGCTCGTTGGCTCCAAGCCTTATGCAGCAGGCGGAAACTACATCAAAAAAATGGGCGACTACTGCGAGAGCTGTCACTACAGCGTGAAGCAGCGGACCGGCGAAGGCGCCTGCCCCCTGAACTCCCTGTACTGGCATTTCATGGCACAGCACAAAGATCGATTCCAGAGCAACCATCGCATGCGTATGCTGTACGGCACCTGGAATAAAATGGGTGACGAGACCCAGCGTGCTGTTCTTGATCAGGCTGAGCATTACCTGAAGACCATTGAACAGCTGTGACCCGCCGCTGCCCGCCGGGTGTGAGCGGCTTTGACGAGAAAAAGCGGCCACATTCGAAGTTTTCAGGGCGGTAGACCATAAATTACTCGCCGACGCCAAAATATAATTCACAATATCAATAACTTAAGAATTTTACAGTGGCAATTACCCCCGGCTCCGAAGTGGACAAATCCGCCGGTTAGGATTACGCTAAACCCCAGTTCAATAAGAAGCCTCATCAATAAAGGTATCGCCATGAAATTCTCCGCTCTTTCACTGTGCTCCCTGATGTCTCTGGGCCTTGCCACCACCGCGGCCGCTCAAGACGCGCCGACTTTCTATCAGGATGCCCTGCCGGTTTTCATGAACAACTGCGCCGCCTGCCATCAGGACAATCCGCCTGACGTTGGGGGAATCAGCGCGCCGATGTCCCTCATGGATTACGAACAGGCAAAGATTTGGGCCCCGCTGATCAAAAATGCTGTGGCCACAGGCTATATGCCGCCCTGGGGAGCCCATGAACGCCATCGCGGAGAGTTCAAAGGCGAACGCTATATGGACAAAGCGGACAGAGATCTGCTGATCGCCTGGGTGGATGGCGGAGCCTTGGAGGGTGATCCTGCGGCGTCGAATGACGCGCTGAGTTCGACCAGCGTGGGGACTGCCATGCCTGAATCGGGCTGGTGGATCGGTGAACCGGATCTCGTCGTCGGTTTTGAAAAGTCCGTTTACGTCGGCGATGACGTGGAAGACTGGCAACCGACTGTGCAGATGCCTGTACCAGAAGGTGCCCATGAGAACCCCAAGTGGATTTCAATGGCCGAATTGGATCCCGGAGGCCCCTGGGTCCACCATATCGTCTCCAGCCATATGGGCGTCGGGGTTCCCGGCCGAGGTCCGTTTACCTATCCGGAGGGATGGGGGGTTCTGTTACCTGAAGACCCGTTCATTACCGTTAACATGCATTATCACAAAGACACCGGCGAAGGCACCGGCGTCGTTGACGACACCCGCGCGGGTTTCAAATTCTACGAAGACGGTGATGTGATCGACTACGTGGTAGAGACAAACCTGTTACCGCATCGCGGCTGGACGATTCCCGCTGGTGACCCTAACTTCGAAGTCACTAACACCCATGAGGTGGAAGAAGACATTTATCTGCTGTCCATGGGACCCCACATGCATTATCGCGGCAAGGCCATGCGCTACGAACTCGAGTACCCCGACGGTGAGCGCGAAGTGCTGCTGTGGGTTCCCAAATATGACTTCAACTGGCAGTTTCTCTACGAGTATGAGACCCCCAAATTCATCCCGGCGGGCTCGACCCTGCATATGAGCTGGTGGTTTGACAACTCAGAAGGCAATCGCTGGAATCCGGACCCCACGCAAGATGTGGTTTACGGACCGGAAACAACCGATGAAATGGCCAATGCCCGGATCTATTACGCGCCGACGACTCCCCGCGGGATCGTGGTCGGCCGTGACCTGCCTCCTGACGTCCTGAAACGGGCTCAGGAAGAAGAGCAGCGCCGGCGAGACAATGCCAGCCTGCTGGTGCAGAGCGAGGACGACTTTTCCTGGCTCGAACAGGACAGCCAGGACTAGTCGCTTTCAAAATGAGGCTGCGGCTGACGCAGCAGCCTGTCCTTCTCCTGCAACAGTCGTCACAGCAGCGCCGCCGTTAGCCGGCGCTGCTCTGGCTGCTACCGACTGACAACCCAGATTCTGCGGGTAGCAGCTGCCCCGAAATTCGACACCAAGGGATTTAAGCTTATCCGATCAGCTTGCTATCCAACGCGGACAGACAGCGCGGCTATCTGTAAACGCTGAATGGCATCTGCAAAACGAGAGAAACTATTGATCAGGATCTTCACGAACTCTGCGGTCACTAAACTGTTCACGCTCCTCTTGAGTGCACTGTCAGTGTCTTGTGGCGACAGTGGCCAGCAAGATCGAACAAGTCCGCCCCGACCCAACGTACTTGTGATTCTGGCAGATGATCTGGGCTTCAGCGATCTGGGGATCTACGGAAGTGAAATTCCCACCCCCAATATCGATGCGCTGGCTGCCTCGGGCACACTGCTGACAAACTTCTATGCCAATGCGACCTGCGCACCCTCGCGCTCCATGCTCTTATCAGGCATGGACAGTCACGCGGTCGGATACGGATTCAACCCCTCAGCGGCCAGACGCTTGCCGGTATTGACCGGAGAGCCCGGCTACAGTGGAAACTGGCCGGCCCCGATTAATTCATTCGTCAATCAGTTTTCCGATGCTGACTACTACACCTTCATGGCAGGCAAATGGCATCAGGGCGGAGGCCAAGAAGCTAATCCGCTGGCCCGTGGTTTCCAGAAGGCCTTCTATTTACTGGAAGGCGGCGCCAGCCACTTCGCCGACGCAGCCGGGCAAACGTCGGCCGCACCGGTTGCCAGCTACTTTGAGGATGGGGAACCACTCAGTGCCCTGCCCGCTGACTTCTATTCCAGCCAGTTTTACGTCAGCAAAATCCTCGATTTTCTCGAACAGCAGCCGGCAGACGATGACAGACCGTTCTTCGGCTATCTTGCCTTCACTGCCCCCCACTGGCCGCTTCAGGTTCCAGACGAATGGCTACACCGATTTGCCGGACACTATGATGCAGGCTGGGAAGTTATCCGGAACGCACGGATAGAGGCCGCAAAAGCAAAAGGCTTAATACCCTCCGATGCGGATATACCGCCCTTTCCTCACGCTCTGGGGGCATGGTCAGATCTGAGTCCCGAGCAGCAGGAGCGGGAAGCACGACGAATGGAATTGTATGCGGCGATGATTGCCTACCTGGATGAGCAGGTCGGGCGGCTGGTCGAGTATCTGAAGGCATCCAATCAATATGACAATACACTGATCGTGTTCCTCTCTGACAATGGACCGGAAGGCAACAACATTGAGTTCGGTCTCGCCGATAACCGGGAATGGTTACCGGACCGGTTCGACCAGTCTTTAGCTAATATGGGAAGGCCCAATTCCTATGTTACTTTCAGCAGGGGCTGGGCCCATGTGAGCGCGGGCGCGCTCAATCAGTACAAAAGCTTTCTGGGCGAAGGCGGAGTACGTGTCCCGGCCATTTTCAGCTATCCCGGACAGATTCGCGATAACCATCGACTGGGATCGCTGATGTCCATGATGGACATCGCCCCCACCCTCATGAGTTTCGGCGAGGTCGCGGCTAACCCGCGATTCACCATGCAGGGGCAATCGGCAGCAAGACAATTACTGAACCTGACAGACGTGCCCGTACGCCCGCATCTGGCCATGGAAACTTATGGCAATAAGGCAGTCTGGAAGGGAACCTTGAAGCTCTTGTGGAACTGGCAAGAACGGGACTGGCAGCTGTACGATCTCGCCTCTGACCCCGGAGAGACCACTGAGCTGAGCAATCAGCACCCGAATGAAAAAGCCGAAATGATCGAAATTTTTGATGAGTTCGCAGCCGCAAACGGCGTCGTGATTCTGCAAGACGAAGTTGGCTACGCGCGCTATGCTGATCAGATTGAAGCCTACAGATCCGCTCCGCGGTAGCGACTTATCGCGATATCGCGCAACACAGAAGAGTAAGCAGACATGTTGGATGTAAAAGGACATGCCGTTCCACAAGGCCATTATATCAACGGCAGCTGGATTGACGGAGACGGCAGCTATGCAGTCTTTTCACCCATAAACGGCGAGATACTCGGTGAGATGCCAGCGGGCACAGAGGCGGAGGTTCAGGCGGCAGTCGCCAGCGCACACTCTGCCTTTCCTGCCTGGGCTGCACTGGGTGCCGAAGGCAGATTGCCCATCCTGAAACGTTTCGCCGAGGAAATTGGCAAACGCGCAGAAGCGTTGTGCGAAGTCGAATCAGCTGACGCTGGCATTCTGCTCTCACGACTGCAGCACGGCATTATTCCCCGTTCCATGCTCAACATTACCTGGTTCGCAGAAGCAGCACTCACACTGCAGGACCGGATCATCGAAACAGCCCAGGCAAACCATTATGTGCGACATGACCCGGCCGGGGTGTGCGCGATAATAACACCCTGGAACGCACCGCTGATGCTCACGACCTGGAAACTTGGGCCTGCTCTGGCCTCCGGCAATACCTGCGTCATAAAACCGCCGGAATGGGCGCCCCTTTCCAGCGCGCTACTCATGGAAGCTGCTGATGCGGCAGAGTTGCCGCCCGGCGTGCTCAATATGGTACACGGTGAAGGACGTCCAACCGGAGCTGCCCTGATCTCGGACCCGCGGCTTGCCAGAATTTCATTCACCGGATCCGTACCGACAGCCAGAGAAATCGCAGCGGAAGCCGCGCGCAATCTGGTGCCGTGCAGCCTGGAATTGGGCGGCAAGTCGCCCTTTATCGTGCTTGAAGATGCGGATCTGGAGCTGGCTGCACGCACTGGCGCCCTGATGTACCGTAACGCTACTCAGGTGTGTCTTGCCGGCACGCGCTTTCTCATTCACGAAAAAGTTCGCGCTGAATTCACCGAGAAAATGGCCAAGCACGTTGCCTCTCTTAAGGTCGGGGATCCGCAGCTGCCCGACACCGAGGTCGGCCCGCTGATCCATCCCCGTCAGCTGAAAAAAGTCGAAGCCTTCGTGCAGCGCGCCATACTGGCGGGTGCCGACGTGCTCTGGGGGGGCGCAGGCCATCAGGCAGGCGACCTCTACTTTCAGCCGACCATGCTGAGCAATGTCAGTCAGGATGCTGAAATTGTGCAGGAAGAAGTCTTCGGCCCCGTGCTGGTCATGCAATCATTTGCTTCAGATGCCCAAGCTATCGCGCTGGCGAATGACAGCGTCTATGGTCTCGGTGGCGTCTGCTTTGGCGAAGAGCACCATGCACAAGCAGTTTCGAATCAGGTTAAAACAGGGTTCATCTGGATTAACTCATTTGGCATTCGCGACCTGGCAGCGCCCTTTGGCGGCTGCAAGCAATCAGGTATCGGTCGTGAAGGAGGCGAATGGAGTTTTGAATTCTTCTGTGATGTGAAAGACGTCATTGTACCCAAGAAACCGTTCGTTCCGAGCTTTGCCCAGCGCTAGGAGGATCGCTCGTGTCGCAAGGAGAAATTGTTGGAGCCGCGATTGTTTCGCACCATCCCGGTCTGTTTCAGACAGAGGAGTTCCGCATTGCCGCCGGAGACGGGCGTGATTCGGATCTGATTGCCGGGTTCAGGCGGCTCAGAGAAAAAATCGATGTCAGTGGTGCTGAAACTCTCGTCCTGTTTGATACGCACTGGTTTACTACAGGCTGCCATCTGGTGGACGCCGGTGCGCACTATGAAGGGGTTTTCATTTCGGACGAAATGCCCTGGTACTTGCATGGCCAGAAGTACCGTTATGACGGTGATCCGGTACTCGCACACATCTGCGCAGAGGTGGCTTCAGAACGGGAAGTGGTTGCGCGCGCCATTGACGAGCCGACTTTACCGCGCCACTACGCAACCATTAACGTCGTTAATGCCTTGGTTCGCGCGGAGCAGGTCATGTCGGTGGGCTCGTGCCAGACCGCTGCGACTGAAAATTATCTCGAAATGGGGGCGGTCATTGGCGAAGCCATAAAACGCAGCGGCCGCAAGGTGGTCCTGCTCGCGTCAGGCGCCCTGAGTCACAAGTTCCGCAACATCAATGCGGTACCGCCACACCCGAGAATCTACCATCCTGACAACGTTTCCTCCGATTTCAACCGGGAAAGCGACTACCGGGCTATAGCCCTGCTTGAGCAGGGCAGGCACAAAGACATTCTCAGGCAGTTCGACCAGGAATACCGGCGACTCCCCTGGGAGGCCTGGGGCGCCCATTATCTGCAGATGATCGGCGCTCTAGGAGGTTCTGACTGCACCGCCAAAGGCACAGCCCTGTCAGAATATGAGAATGCCCACGGAACCGGTAACATTCATATCTGGTTCGACGTGTCACAGCGCGATTCGTAAAGCAGGAGCACTCGATGTCGGTATTGGATGGACCACGCCTGGAAAAACGCCTGATCAGACTGCAGGGCCAGCCCGTGTGGGTGACTGCTTTGGATTCGGACACGCTACAGCTTGAAAACGGCACGGAAATCCCGGCAGAACAAGCAACTCATTTGGCGCCATGTCTGCCTACAAAGATACTCTGTCCCCACCTCACCTATCGGTCGCGGGGGATAGAATCCCGCAACAAACCGCAGCCTACGCCAGAGCCGACCTATTTTATGAAACCCATTACGGCGTTGAATCATCACCAAGGTGAAATTTTCAGGCCGGCAGACTGCCAGTATCTCAACTACGAAGGCGAGTTCGCCGCAATCATCGGCAGAGAAACCCGAGATATTACGCCCGAGGAAGCCTGGGATCACATTGCCGGCTTCGCTCCTGCGCTTGATATGGGTATTCACGACTTTCGCGACACCGATTCGGGCTCTATGCTGCGTGTCAAGGGAAGCGACGGCATGTGCCCGATCGGGCCAGGGATTGTTTCAGGTGTCGACCCCAGGGAGCAGACACTGAGAACCTATCGTAATGGCGAGTTAGTCCAGGAAGCCAATATCGGAGAAGAACTGCTCTGGGGACCGGATTACATGATTGCAGACCTTGCTCGTCACATCACCTTAATGCCGGGTGACATTGTGCTGACAGGCACCCCCTGCCATTCCCGTTCTCTGGAGATCGGTGACACCATCGAAGTTGAAATTACGAAACTGGGAAGGTTGTCCTGCACCGTCGCAAGCCGGCCGAGTCCGAGGGCGAAAGCAGGACATCAGCCCACCAACAGCGATGAAGTCAGGCGCGTAGCGCTGGGTAACGACGATCGAGTGCCAGACCGTTTCAAAGACAATTACCGGCGAGCATCAAGATCATTGCAGAAGGAAGAGACCTCATGAAAATCGGAATTGTTGGCGCCGGGTCAATCGGACTCTGGCTGGCAGGTCGACTTGCCAGTGCCGGCAGCACCATTTCTGTGCTGGCCAGAGGCGAGACACTGAAGACCCTCGTCCAGTCCGGCGTGACAGTCATTACCGCAGAGGGAACGCGCAGCGCCGGGGTTTCTGCCAGTGACCGCCCGGCTGATTTTGAACATCAGGATCTGGTGATCTTTGCCGTCAAAGGACAGGACCTGCCAAACGCGGCTGAAGCCGCTCAGCCCATGATCGGTCCGTCTACCCTGCTGCTGCCGGCCATGAACGGAGTGCCCTGGTGGTTTTTGAAATCAGCCAAAGGCAACCTCGCAGCCCAACCCTTACGCTCAGTCGACCCCGATGGCAAGTGTGAAAAAGCGCTTCCCACAGAGCGGGTCATTGGCGGCGTGGTGCATGCTTCATGTTCCGTTGAGAGACCCGGCGTCGTGCGCCACGTGATGGGCAACGGCATCATCATCGGAGCCGCCGGTGGCCTTGGGGCGACAGCAGTTACCGGGGTGCAGAATGTTCTGGCGACTGCAGGATTTGACGCAAGCCACGCTGAGGATATCCGGTATGACATCTGGTACAAACTGTGGGGCAACATGACCATGAATCCGATTTCAGCCTTGACCGGTGCCAGCTGTGATCTGATTCTGGATGATCCGGATGCGCGGGCGTTCGCTTCCGCCATCATGGATGAGGCCGCCGCCGTTGGTGCGGCCATCGGCTGTCCGATTACGCAGTCCCCCGATGACAGACACGACATCACCCGACAGCTCGGTGCTTTCAAAACTTCCATGCTGCAGGATGCTGAAGCCGGACGCCCGCTGGAAATCGGAGCTTTACTGGAAGCACCTCGGGAGATCGCGCAGCTTGCCGGTATCGCGACACCTGCGCTGGATGACCTGCTCGGATTGATGCGGGTCTTCAGTGCAGCACGCACTGGCAGAACTGACGCGCAGGGCTGACCCGATTGAGAAATCGCGGTGCGGCCGGTCAGCCTTTGAACCCGGCAAGCACCTGTTTGCCGCCGGCGATCAAAATGCCGGCATCTGATGTCACTCCCAGTAACCGAGCACCAGCGCGCTCACAGCGCCTCAGAAATGCCTGATCGCCAGCAAACACCCCGCTCGACATGCCGGCCGCGGCCGCCTGCTCAATGCCTCTGATTACCGCTTCCTGAATTGCCTCGTCGGTCGACTTACCCAAGCTACCGAAAGAAGCGGCGATATCAGCCGGCCCGAAAAATACAGCATCAATCCCCGGTACCGACAGAATGTCAGAAAGGTTGGACAAACCGGTTTCAGTTTCGATTTGCACAATTACCCTGATCTCCGTGTTGGCCGAAGTCAGATACTCCCCGTTCAGGGACCAGCGCGACGCCCGGGCCAGGCCGGCCCCCACACCACGAATACCGGTCATCGGATAACGCGTGGCGCTGACAATGGCCTCCGCCTGTGCTGGATTGTCTACCATCGGAACTAACAAGTTACTGGCACCCATGTCGAGGTAGCGCTTGATCAGTGAGGCATCGTGATTCGGCAATCGCACGACGGGAATGGCAGAGTAAGCGGCCACTGCCTGCAGCTGCGCCAGGACAGAAGGTATGTCATTAGGCCCATGCTCAGCATCAATCAGAAGCCAGTCATAGCCGATGGCCGCAACCGCTTCCGCCACTAAAGGAGAAGCCAGAGTGAGCCAGGCGCCAATCAAGCTGGCCTGATCTGTAGCCGGAATCATGAGAGCCTTATTCAGGATCGGATTACTCATCAGTCGAAGCCAACACTTATCACACCGAGCTCACCGTAATCGGCATAAAAAGTATCCCCGGCTCTGGCTGCCACAGGGCTGGTAAACGAACCGCTGAGCACCAGTGCCCCGGACTCCAGACGCTCTCCGTGTGCGGCTATCTTATTGACCAACCAGGCGACGCCCTGAGCCGGATGTCCCAAGACAGCCGCCGCCACGCCAGAGTCTTCAATGACTTCGTTCCGGCTGAGGGTAGCACTGACCCGGGCCAGATCTACGGCGTCCGGACGAACCGGCCGGCCTCCCAGAATAACCGCTGCATTGGCGGCATTGTCAGAGATCGTATCAAGCACCCTGCGTCGCTCGCCGGTGGCAGCGTCCTCTATTTCAATGCGGGCATCAATAAGCTCAAGGGCGGGGACAACCCAGTCAGTCGCGGATAACACATCTGTGATACCGCAGCCGGGCCCTTCCAGAGGCGCGTTAAGATAAAACGCCAGCTCGGTCTCGAGTCTCGGCACAATATAGGCTGCGGTATCCAGCCGCGCGCCTGAATGCACAACCATGCTGTCGAGGAGCTGCCCGTAGTCGGGCTCGGAAATCCCCGCAGATCGCTGCATCGCGCGCGAAGTCAGGCCAATTTTCCAACCAACCAGCTTTTGCCCGGACGCGATCTTCAGCGACACCCAGGCCCGCTGAATCGCATAGGCATCCGCGATGTCCATGTCTGGAAATTTCCGCGACACGTGGCCGATCTGGCGCTGATTGCGCTCTGCATGATCCAGCTGCTGTGCGACGGCTTCCGCCTCTGCCTGTGAAATAGCCATAGTTGCACTCCTGCGCGGGATATCGCGTCCCCGCATCACCACGACGAAAAGTTGCCCAAATCTTCCGGCTAAAGCAAGCTGTTAATGTGTAGCTTGACCCTGTTCTGCACCCAAATTAACATCATCGCTACGTCGGCCCCTCTCTCTCCTGACAACAATAATCCAATAATAAGCGTCCACGCGCAGTACCAGTTCAGACTTTGAATAAACTCCACTTTAAGCAGGCTATTGCCTCACTCGGTCCCGGCTTACTGTATGCGGCAGTCGCTGTTGGCGTCTCCCACCTGGTTCAGGCTACCCGGGCCGGCGCGGATTACGGTCTTGCCATGGCCCTCATTGTGATCTTCGCCTGTCTGGTGAAATACCCGGGCCTGCGCTTCGGGGGTGAATATGCCGCTGCAACCGGCAAGAACCTCGTGGTCAATTACCGCGAGCGCGGCCTGGTTATTTTCAGCCTGTTTTCTGTCAGTCAGCTGTTCAGCATGGTGTTTATTATCGCAGCGGTTGCCCTGTTTTCTTCCGGCCTGCTGCAGGTCGCACTGGGCTTTCAAACCGGCCCCGTGATGAGCGTATTCCTGATGCTGACGCTGGTTGCCATATTGTTAATGAGCGGGCACTACAAAGCGCTGGAGAGAGTCACCAAAACCATCGTCATCGGCTTTACTGTACTGACCACCCTCTGCATGTTGCTGGTGGTCGACCGGCTGGACTGGTCGTGGTCAGCGCTGGCTTTTCCCGCGTTCGATGCGCCCACTGTTCTTTTTATTGTTGCCCTGGTTGGTTTCATGCCGTCTCCGACTGATGCCTCTATCCTGCAGTCTCTTTGGACTGTGGCTCGGGCGGAGACTGACGGCCGTCTGGCGACAAAAGAAGAGTCGCGTTTCGACTTCAATGTAGGCTACCTCACCAGCTGCGTACTGGCCGTCTTTTTTCTTTTTCTGGGAACGGCGGTCTTGTTTGGCAGTGGCGTGGAAATGCCACCGGATAACGCCGGATTTGCAAGGCGTCTTCTCGAGGTTTATACCTCAATTATCGGCGACTGGAGCTATTCCATCATTGCGGTCACAGCGCTTTGCGTCATGCTCTCAACGGCACTCACTGTAACCGACGGGATGACGCGCATGGCGCTGGCTATTGGCGCTGAATCGCTTCCGGGCGCATACTGGCAGACAAATCGACCTTACAATATTGTACTGATCATCCTGTGTCTTTCAGCCACGACAGTTATTTGGCTGCTGCTGCAGTCTTTTTCTGCGTTCATGGATATGACGTCGGTGATCGTTTTCATCATCGGCCCGTTTCTCGCGCTGCTTAATCATCAGGCGATCTACAGCGATGAAATCCCGGAAGAAAAACAGCCCGGGCAACTGATCCGCATCTGGAGCCTTGTCAGTATCATCAGCCTTTTCCTGCTGATGGCTATTTATCTGTATTACCGGCTCTTCGGATAAGTCATGCAAACCAAAACCGCCACTTTCTGACCATGTCGCACCTCGACGTATGAGCTCCGGACAGAGGCTCTGAAACACTGGCACGTTAATCAGGAAGCTCCACATGCCCACATTCAAGGATCAAGACCTTCTCTGCTGCGATAATTTCATCGATGGCAATTGGGTCAGCTCTGCTCAGTCAATCCCTGTCACCAATCCGGCAACAGGAGAAACTGTTGCTGAAGTTGCAGACGGACCGAAAGAGCAGGCCGAACTGGCTGTTGAGGCCGCTCATCGCAGCTTTGCCAGCTGGAGCAGAATGAGCGCCAAGGAAAGAAGCTCTGTCCTGCGACGCTGGCATGACCTGATTCTGGAAAATGCCGAAGACCTTGCCGCGCTGATGACCTGGGAGCAAGGAAAACCGCTCGCTGAAAGTCTCACTGAGATCAAATACGGCGCCGGATTCATCGAATATTATGCCGAAGAGGCCAAGCGAATCTTTGGAGCCACAATCCCGACCATTGCCCCGGAACGCCGATTGCAAACCTACAAACAAGCCGTTGGCGTTGTCGGTGCAATCACGCCCTGGAATTTTCCTAATGCCATGATCACCCGCAAAGCTGCCCCGGCGCTGGCGGCGGGGTGCACCATCGTCATAAAACCTGATCCCGCCACACCGCTGTCAGCTCTCGCTCTCTGTGAACTGGCGCAGCGTGCCGGCCTTCCGGCTGGCGTTCTCAATGTGGTCGCGGGCAGTGACAGTCAAGGAATCGGAGAGATTCTCACGCAGCACCCCAGGATTGCCAAATTTACGTTTACCGGCTCCACTGCCGTTGGCAAACTGCTGATGAAGCAGTGCGCCAGCACAGTGAAAAAAATCTCTCTTGAACTTGGTGGCAACGCGCCTTTCATTGTCTTCGAGGATGCCGATCTCGAGGAAGCGGTCAGCCACTGCCTTGCCACAAAGTTCCGCAATTGCGGCCAGACCTGCGTCTGCACGAACCGGATTTTTGTTCAGGAAACTGTGGCTGAAGCATTCACTCAAAAACTGCAGGACGGCATTCGGTCGCTGAGAGTCGCTGATGGCTTTGCCACCGGCACCGAAATTGGGCCGATGATCAATGAACAGGCCATAGCCAAGATGGAGCAACTGATCAGCGATGCCGTCGCGAAAGGGGCAGAGCTGATTCTCGGAGGCGCCCGGCATGAGCTCGGGGGCTTATTTTTCCAGCCCACCCTGCTGCAATCAGTAGACGATACGATGGCTCTGGTTACCGGAGAAATCTTTGGCCCAATCGCGGCTGTTCAGACCTTTACGAGCGAAAATGAAGTCATCAATAAAGCCAATGCAACCGACTATGGCCTGGCTGCTTATTTTTTCTCTCGGGACGTAGGCCGGGTTATGCGTATTGCAGAAGCGCTGGAGTACGGCATCGTTTGCTCTAATTCCGGTGTGTTTTCAACAGAAGTTGCCCCGTTCGGGGGGTGGAAGCAATCGGGGATTGGCTCCGAAGGAGGAGCAGAAGGTATTGCAGATTTTCTTGAAACGAAATTTCATTCCATGGGCGGGATCGATCGATAACCAAGCTCCATACTGCCGCTACTGTCAGACGCCATGCCACGAGCTGCGAGCTTGTCCCCATAAAAGCGAGCAATATGAATCGGATCCTCCGAGTGCTGCTGAAGCAATCACGAAGCGGAAAGCCCGCTCAACAGCGCCTTTACTCCCGGCATCCGGAAAGAATTGACGCGGCGCACTGAGCCAAGCCTGCGCGCGCTGCGTACTGACTGTCAGTGATCTAACGGGGGAATCTGCGATGACAATTAAACTCTCCGAACTGCGCCGACTTAACTTCATCGAAAAAGTCATCCTGCATTGTCATGACCAGAGTCTTTATCTGGTCTCTGTGCAAATGGACAAAGAGGAACGCTACGTCACTGACGAGCGGGGCAGCTTCCTGAAATCATTCAACAAGCTTTCTTTGCAGAGCAAGTTTAAGGATATGACCGTTGGTGAAATGGTGCTCCGGCATCAAAGCCCTTATGATGAAATGATCGGACTTTCGGAAGAGAAGTCAGACAACACCCTGGAAGTGCTGATCGGTGGCGAAGCCTATGCGCTGCAACCGGGCGACGCGGACAGACTCAATTGAGCACAAAAGACGGGCTCGACACTGACCCGACTTCCCCTCCCTCGTTTGCCGCCAAGCAATGGGGCGGAGCCAGCCTCTGAACTTCTCCCCTGACCGACACGCCATCCGTACTGAGACGATCCGGCCTTGTCGGCGTTGTTTGTCTGTGAGGGATTTTCCTGAGCTTTCCTGAGCTTTCCTGAGCTTTCTCTGGGTTGCTTTAATTTTCCCCGAGTTTCTTCAATTTTCCCTAGGTTTCCTTAATGTTTACCAGCAGTCTTTAACGTTGTTCGCTCTGCTCTGCTTTACTTTTGGTTGCTGTTCTTTACTGCGCCTGCTTGACACCCACTACGTAGCAAAGCCAGCTGTCATCGTTAGGTGCTTCGTCCACCGCCTGCCAATCCGCATCTTCGTCCTCGTCGGCGATATCCCAGTACACTTTACTCATGCTGAATCCTGCTTCAGCCAGCATTTCGCGAACCTCAGGGATAGTCCAGAACCGCCAGTGGTATTCGAATGCCTTTTTGATCATGCTGCCGTCACCGAATTTGAAATGGATAAAGAACGAGCAGTCGGCAGTGACGGGATTGAAATAGGCCTGCTCCCAGTGGTATTTGAAGCCGTCTTTGCCCTTGATGATTGTGCGCTTGTCGGTCACGTCCGAGGCATAGCATTCCTTGCCTCCCATCATGTCCATGACCATGACACCTTTTTCTCCCAGATTCTCATAGGCTATCTTGAAATAGTTCACGACCTCTGCCCGGGTTTTGAAGCACCAGAACGAAAAATTCTGGGCAGCCAGCACATCAACTTGCGGTACGGTTCTTGAACGCACGTCCTGCTCGAGAACTTCAACTCGCTCTGCCACTTTGGCTTTCAACTTGCCGAGATTGTTTTCAATACCCCAGTCGAGCGTTTCAGGGCAGATATCAAGCCCGACCGCCTGGCGATTCTTGTCTGACTTAGCCCATTCGCAGGACACCGCAAAGGTGCCACAAAAATCCTCTCTCAGAGTCAGTGGCTTGGTGTTAAAGGCGTCCCGATAAACCTGATCGAAAACACGAACCTCATGATCCGGCTCCTGCACTGAATGTTGATAACAGACAAATTTGTCTGCCAGCTCTGCCTGGCAGGGCTGCTCACTGTTCTTCAGTTTCTTACCGCGTTTTATCTCGGGCATATCTTCCTTCTCGGACTGATTGGGCGAGGCCTAAGCTAGCGAATTCAGGGCTGATGCGCAATGACGCCAGAGCGTTCTGCCGGGTGAACTCAAGCCGGTCAACTCAACGGCCTGCCGGCGACTCGGTCTGTCTTCGGAGTGTCAGAGAATTTCCGTTACGAAAGAACACCGACCGGGCTGACTAGGCGGTAGCTTCGTCCCAGTGCTTTACCCGGACTTTGACAGTTTCGATGTCATGTTTACATACGCCGGCTTTTGCGATGAGCTTGTAATCACAAATGTCGCAGCGGACACATTCCTTAAAATCAATCGCCGGACCTCTGATTGCTCCGGTCGGACAGGCATGTTCACACACCTTGCACACATCACACTGCTGCACCCGTTTGATTCTGAACGGCGACACCAGCGAAACCACGCCAAGGGAGGCTCCGAGCGGACAGGCATAACGGCAATAAAACCGTGGGATGAACACAGCGCCGAGCAGAAAGCCTGCGGCAATAACCCAAAGCACCATTGAGCGGGAAATGTAGAATACCGTTCCGAATGGCTCAAAGTATTGAAAGAGGCTCAAATCCGAATAGGCGAGTGCCATCAGGACCAGGAAAGCCAGAACGGCGTATTTTAAGTAGATAGCCAGATCGTGAACGGCCTGAGGCACCTGATAGCGAAACTGTTTGGGAACGATTCGTGTGATGAAATCCTGCAGCGCACCGAATGGGCATAGCGAAGAGCAGAAAATTCGACCCCACAGCAGAGCGGTCACCACGGTGAACACAATGACGATCAGCAAAGGCAAATCATTCAGAAATAGCGAAGGACCTAATTTGATGCCATTGGTGATATGGGAAACTGAGACAAATCCACCGTCCATCCAGCCCAGGTAGATCAGAGTCACCGTCAGCGCTGCCCATCGCAGCATTTCCTTTTTCATGACAAATGCCGTCATCACCAGAGCACAGATAAAAAGCACGGCAAACACCTCTGACAGAGGTGCGCTGTCAAGCAGCTCAGTCCAAACCGTTTCTTCCGGAAATTGAAACCTCTCTGCGTCATTCTCTGAGGGAGGAATCAGCTCGGGAGCAATGGGCCCTCCCTCGGAGAGCGCGAGGGCGAGTTCAGGCACCTGATAGGCCATTTCATGAATACCGCCGAACTCTCCGACCACTCCCTCAGTGGTGTAGAGGATTGAGAATGGCTCCGCCAGATCCAGCTCAGGCATCAGTACAATAGCGCCCGCAAAGCGGGTACGGTCTTTAATCTTGCCGGCGTCTGCACTACCCGCGTAGACAAACCGGCGCCTTTCAACCGGATAGACTTCATCCCCCTGCTTGATTGCCAGACGCTCCTGTCTGAACGGCTGAGATGAATTGCCATCAATCCCTACCAGCAGCATTTTACCTTCCCGCGACCGGTTGCTGGCATCGCGGTCCGCACGGGAATAATCATCGATTCCCAGCATCAGCTCTCCGAGGCCGTCATGTCCGATAAATGCGAGTGACAGATGAAGCTCAGTGAAATCTGGCTGGATCACCAGCATTTCCTTCACCAGACCACTTTCGATCATGTCATCCCAGCTCTGATCCTCGTACACGCGCAGTGCCACTGCATCTCCGCTGGTAGCCGCCACATAATCAGAATCCGGAAGATAGCTGTGGGCCATTTTACGGGCAGAATCCCTCACGCCCCGCGCTACTGCCCAACTGGTAATCGTTGCGCGGGAGATTCCGTCAATGTCTCTGCCGACCCGAAAGTCTTCGGTAATGTTCTTGCGGGAAAACTGTTGAGGAAAATATTCGCTGTTGATGAAATCACCGCGGATACTTTTATAAGACTCGATGTAGTGCAGCACTTCGATGCCGGTCAGCGTACCCTGGAGGTCAATTCCGACAAGGACGTCGATGGGGGCACTGTAGCCTACTTCTTCAGGTGGATAATCCGGTGTTTCAAAAAGATAACCGACCAATTCCGCGTCTGTGCTGCCAGCTTCACCCTTGTAACCCCTGTAGACGGGAGGATTTCCTTCCTTCAGGGAGAAAGAATCGGCGTCACGCATGACCGATTTCAGGACTTCCTCGTTGACGGCAATCGGTGCCTGCCCGTGGGCGACAGTCATGAGGGCAAACAGACCAAGCGCAGACACCAGCCTGCCTGATTGCGAAGTGGGTTTCGGGGAATGATCGCAATAACCGCGAAGCGCTTGTTTTAGAGACAACATTATTATTCTTTGATGCGCACTGAATCCGGTATCGTACACAATTTATCCGCCCGGAGTAAACGCACAAGAGCGCCCGATATTTACACTGCTGCAGCCGATCTGAAAGCTGCCGTGCAGCCGGGAGCCGACTGCACTGAACGGCTTTGGTCAAGCGCTTGTCAGCGGAACGGTGTATGATTCAGAAACGTCATCCCGATCCCCCAGAACAGAGCGCACCATGATTAAACAGCTATTGATAACAAGCCTCCTGCTCGCCCAGGTCAACTCTGCGCAAGCAGCCGAGCAATCCGAAAATCGCCTTCGGGCACGCGAGGCCGGCCTGGTTGTCGGAGTTTTTGAACCAGGAGTCTATAATGCCATAACAGACGTAGATGGCGTCCTGGTGGGACACGAAACAGTTATTGAAGGGGACGACATCCGGACCGGCGTGACCGCCATCATTCCGGCGCCGGGTAATCTGTATACTCATCCGATTCCTGCCTGGGTCACTGTCGGGAACGGCTATGGCAAAATGATCGGGGAAACCCAGATCAGGGAGTTCGGTGAACTGGAAACTCCGATTCTGCTTACCTGTACGCTGTGTGTCTGGAGCGCCGCCAACGCCCTGAAAGAGTGGGTCTACACCCAACCGGGCATGGGGGAGCACACCGTCAATCCTGTCGTCGGCGAAACGAACGACGGTCGCGTCAACAATATGTGGGCTGACCCTGTCCAGCGACAACAGGTTTTCAGCGCGCTGGCGAAAGCCAGCAGTGGCGTTGTTGCTGAAGGCAGTGTCGGCGCCGGAACGGGCACTCAAGCATTCGGCTGGAAAGGAGGGATCGGCACCAGTTCCAGAGTTCTGCCGGAGTCACTCGGAGGCTATACCGTCGGGGTACTGGTGCAAACCAATTATGGCGGATACATGACAATCAATGGGGCGCCGGTTGGCAGAGAACTGGGCACCTACCCCTACCGGGATCAGCTCGCCCCGACTGATGATGGTGATCTGGACGACGGTTCCATCATGCTCGTCGTTGCAACAGATGCCCCCCTCAGTTCGCGCAGTCTGGATCGGCTCGGTTTTCGGGCGCTGATGGGACTTGGCCGCACCGGATCCTATGCCAGCAACGGTTCAGGAGATTACGTAATTTCATTTTCCACCCATCCTGCTGTACGCAAGCCCCGCGTCAGCGAATCACCTGTGGCTATCGAAGAACTGGTCAATGCCTCGATGTCACCTCTGTTTGCGGCGGCGTCAGAAGCCACTGAAGAAGCGATCTACAATGCCATCTTCAAAGCCACCACGGTCAGTAGCGCTCGTGGCGAGCTACGGGCGGTGCCCTATGACGAGCTGATCCGTATACTCGAAAAGCACCAGGCACTGAACTGGGATGTGACAGTTCCCCGCTAGCGTTAACATCGCCGTCAGAATCACCGGAACAACGGATTCCCTGGGAGCGTGCTTTCAGCGCATGAGCGACTGACAGCCAGCCCGCCATATTGCTGGGCAACCCTGACATGCTATGCTCGGAAAACAGACCATTGGGAGAGAATCATGACAAGAACAACCTTGCTTCTTACCGCTGCCGCCACTTTGCTGACTGGATTGACCGCCACCGCGCAAGACTCGGTCGAGTGGTACACGCTGGGCAATGATTACGCCCATACGCGCTACACACCTGCAGAGGAAATCAGCGCAGATAACTTCAATGAACTGGAAGTGGTCTGGGAATGGGATGGCTCCAGTTTTGAAGGCTATAGCGGTCGCTCGACTCCGAGCTATATCAACGGGCGCCTGTATACCGTATCCGGGCCGCGCCGCCACGTTGTCGCCATTGATCCCAAAACGGGCGAAACGCTCTGGTCGTTCCGCCTGCCCACGACGCGTCGCTGGGAATACTCGATGCGCGCCTCCTACGGCAAGGGCATCACCTACACCGAGATAGACGGCAAGGGCGTAATCATTGTTTCGACCCCCGGTTTTTTCCTGGTGGCGCTGGATGCAGACACTGGCAAGCCACTGGCAGACTGGGGCACCCAGGTGCCGATCGAAGGCTTTCCCGAAACCGGCGTAGTCGATATGCTGGCCGATCTCGGACAGCCCTATGACCCTTACGAAGGCATCCCGCTGGAAGTGGGCTATATCACCACGTCTTCTCCTCCCATCGTGGTAAACGACACGATTGTGGTGGGTAACTCTGCGGAACAGGGTTACCTGCAGTCCCGGATCGAAAACGTGCCGGGCGACCTGCTTGCCTACGACCGGGAGACGGGCGAATTTAAGTGGAAATTCAACATCATCCCCCGCCCCGGCGAATATGGCCATGAAACCTGGGAAAACGACGCCTGGGAATGGACCGGAGACGTCTCCTCCTGGGCTCCGCTTTCTGCGGATCCGGAGCATGATCTGGTCTACATCCCGACTAACGGAGCCACGATCGACTATTACGGCGGTTTTCACCCCGGAGACAATCTGTACGGCACCAGCATCATCGCGCTCAACGCCTCCACCGGCGAGCGGGAATGGCATTATCAGCTGGTGAAGCACGATATCTGGAACTACGACACGCCCACAGCTCCTGTGCTGCTGGATCTAGATGTCCCCGGTCAGGGCCAGGTACCGGCTGTCGCTCAGGTGACCAAACAGGGGTTTGTGTATACCTTCAATCGCTACACCGGCGAGCCGGTCTGGCCGTTTGAAATGAGAGAAGTCCCGCAATCTGAAGTACCGGGAGAACAACTTTCGGCTGTGCAGCCTTTCCCGACGAGACCCGCACCGTTCGAGATGCAGGGTATCGGCATCGATGATCTGGTCGATTTCACCCCGGAACTGCGACAGGAAGCCATTGCGGCACTGGCCGATTACGACATGGGTCCCCTGTTCACGCCACCGGTCCACGATACCAACGAGCGCGGCAAGATTGGTGGCATGATGTGCCCCGGCGGTGGCGGTGGCGCCAACATTTATGGCCCGCCAGTTGCAGATCCGGTTTCCAACATCCTGTATATCTCCTCAATGAATAATTGCGAGAGTTTACGAGTGATTCCCGGCGAAGAGGCGGACGCCCGCATCCCTGAGCCCACCGGTGTAACCTTCTCCCGCTATGCCAACGACCGTGGTGGTCGCCGGCCGCGGATGCGTTCGGGAATCCCTTACGTCAAGCCACCCTACAGCCGAATCACCGCAATCGACATGAACACCGGAGAGCACCTCTTCCAGATTCCCACCGGGGAAACGCCGGACCGGATTCGCAACAACCCTGCGCTTGCGGGCGTTGATATCGGCGATACCGGCACAGGTAATGTCGTCTCGATGGTCGTTACCAAAAATCTGCTGGTCTACTCGGACGTAGATCACGATGGTGAGACGGCCCTGCTGTATGCGATTGACAAGCAGAGCGGAGACGAGCTGGGACGGATTGAAGTGCCAGCACAAAGCCGCTACGGAATGAGCTCCTGGGTACATGATGGACATCAATACCTCATGCTACAGACTGGCGCGAAGCTCACTGCGGTTGCCCTTCCGGCAGCAGCCCCCGGTAGTGCTGCCCATTAGCCCTCTGTCAGAGGACAAATCCCGACCAACGGGGTTTGTCCTCTGAAAATCTGCGTGACACGCAGCGATTGATCTGGATAATACGCTGCATCCGAAGCAGCGCTGTCCGGTAGTCCTGTCGCTATGCTACACATCCTGAACATACGATGTATCTCCTTTAAGGCCAGCTGCCTCATGCTTGCGCTGTGTCTGCCACTCTGGCAAAACGCCTTGGCACAGCAGAATGCATCCGACGGCGAGCGCGTTGTGCATTTACTCGACGAGCCGCGCCATCGTCCCGTTCGCCAGCACGGTCAGCTTTATCTGCTCGACGTGCGTCTGAAACCCGGTGATGAATCCTTCGCCCACGTTCATGATCAGGCCATTCTGCTCACCTATATCAGCCTCGCCGGCGGTCCGCAGAATGGACGTGTCGGGGTCAACATCGACTATGCCTCAGACCCGCTCACTCACAAGGTCAGCAACGACGGGCCGGGTCTGTTTCACATCATGGCCCTTGTCCACGATGGCTCCGGGGAACTGATCAGTGACAGCGACGAACCGGGCGGAATGGAAATCGCGCCTGAGATTGAAAACGCCTGGTTCCGGTCCTACCGCTATGAACTGGCGCCCGGTGAAACAACCGCCATGCAGCAGCACATCAATCCGAGTTTCGTGATCCTGGGCAGTGAAGGCACCGTTCGGGTCAGTCGTGAAGATGGTCTGGCCCGGGAATTGGCCTACGCCGGCGAGTGGGCCTGGCGGGAGCCGGGTTCAGCGTATCAAATAACTAATGTCGGCGACTCAGCGGTCGCTATCATTGTGAATGAAGGTAGACAACAGCACTAAACATGCGTTTGTTGGCCTTTCTGGCCACACCTTTGCCATCGCGGGCTTCTTACGCGACACCCCAGCCTCTCTTAATCCTGTAGTAATACTACTTTTCTAACTCATGCAGACGGAGTGCATATCTGTGCAAGCTATTGTTCAATCTGAAGAAATCGAAATCCTCCCTGACCTCAGTCAATACAACATCCATGACGTCGCGGAAATTTACTACAACCCCAGTTATGAACTCCTGTTCGCGCATGAAACAGCCCCCTCACTGAGCGGCCATGAGCGCGCCACCGTCACAGAATCAGGAGCCGTATCGGTAAATACCGGAGAATTTACCGGCCGTTCTCCCAAGGACAAATATCTGGTGAAGGATGACACAACCCGCGACACGGTGTGGTGGTCTGATCAAGGTGTTAACGACAACAAGGCCATCGGCGAAGTGGTCTGGTGTGATCTGAAGAATCTGGTTACCGAACAGCTGAGCGGTAAAGCGCTCTACGTTGTTGACGCATTCTGCGGGGCAGAACCGAAAACCCGTCTTCGCGTGCGCTTTATCACCGAGGTCGCCTGGCAGGCACACTTCGTTAAAAACATGTTTATCCGACCGACCCCCGAGCAGCTGGCAGATTTTGAACCAGATTTTGTGGTCATGAACGGAGCCAAATGCACGAACCCCAACTGGGAGAAGCAGGGCCTGAACTCGGAGAACTTCATTGCCTTCAACCTGACCGAAAGAATTCAGCTCATTGGCGGCACCTGGTATGGCGGCGAAATGAAAAAAGGCATGTTCTCAGTCATGAACTATCTGTTGCCGCTGCAGGGTATCGCCTCAATGCACTGTTCAGCCAATGTCGGCAAAGACGGCTCTACCGCGATTTTTTTCGGGCTGTCCGGGACAGGAAAAACCACCCTCTCTACCGACCCCGATCGGGCCTTAATCGGGGATGATGAGCATGGCTGGGACGAACAGGGCGTCTTCAATTTCGAAGGCGGCTGTTATGCGAAAACAATCAATCTGAGTCCAGAGCATGAGCCGGACATCTATCAGGCGATCAGACGCGACGCCCTGCTGGAGAATGTCGCCGTGGATGAAACAGGACGGATTGACTACAGCGACAGCTCCCGGACTGAAAATACCCGGGTGTCCTACCCGATTTACCACATTCAAAATATCGTGAAGCCGGCGTCCGTGGGAGGTCACGCCAAGCAGGTCATCTTTCTGACGGCGGATGCCTTCGGCGTTCTCCCGCCAGTCTCGAGATTAACCGATGCGCAGACCAAGTATCATTTCCTCTCAGGATTTACCGCCAAACTGGCAGGGACCGAGCGCGGGGTGACTGAACCCACTCCGACTTTCTCCAGCTGTTTTGGTGCGGCTTTTCTGTCTCTTCATCCCAGCCGCTATGCAGAAGTCCTGGTAGAACGCATGCAGGCCGCAGGGTCACGAGCCTATCTGGTCAACACCGGCTGGAATGGTACCGGCAAGCGGATCTCGATCGGGGCGACACGTCATATCATCAATGCCATCCTTAATGGCAGCATCGATGAAGCAGATACCGAGCAGTTACCCTATTTCGATCTCGCCGTGCCGCTCTCGGTAGCCGGCGTGGATGCAGCGCTTCTGGATCCACGTAAGAGCTTTGACGAGCCCGCTGAGTGGGACTCAAGAGCGAGAAAGTTGGCCACTCTGTTCATCCGGAATTTCGAAAAATTCACCGACGACCCGTCTGCGGCGGCACTGGTTGCAGCTGGCCCTCAGGTCTGACGAGTGCAGCAAACCCTTGCGCGGGAGGCGTGAAGGCAAAAAAAAGGCGGCCACTGGCCGCCTTTTTTATCGCCGGGACAAATCAGTGCGCCCCGCTTTCCGCCTGAGCAGCAGGCAGAGCCAGCGCGGTCAGCTTGGAGCTGGTCTGCAGCATGATGTACTGATGCCCATCGTGCACCCAGCTGCTCATGCCATAGCTTGAGCGGGCAGGCGCTTCCATCTCGGCCGCAATCTCCCCGGTATCTTTGTCCAGAGCCCACAGCATAGGGGTACCGTCGGAGGCCTGGTCGGAATACACCAGCATGGTAGGCGTTACGACCATTGGCACCAGAGCACCGGTACCGGTATTACCGTAGACTGATTCCGAGACCCCCGCGCGTTCGAAGGCGTCCTTATAACGCTGCGGCGTTTCCCCGGTAGGTACAGTGAATTTCTTCTCACCGGTGTCCATGTCATAGGCGACGATCGTGCTGTAGGGCGGTTTCCAGATTGGCAGACCGCTCGGATGACGCGGCGGCCGCGCGGTCGCGCCGGGCACGCCATTCGCATACTGCGCGGTGGTTGTGCCGGTCGAGTTCGGGAACAGCAGATCAGCCTCCTCGCCCGGAATCAGCCGCAAGGCAAAACACGCGGTGTGCTCTGAAAGGTAAAAGACATTGTTCACCGGGTCAGCCACCGGTGGTGAAGTGATGTTCACGCCACCCGCCCCGCCGGGACAGTTCATGGCCGCATACTTACCCATGGGATTGTCAGCGTGGATCGGTGGATTAAATAGTCCCCCCATCACATAGTCTTCCATGGTAGCCAGTGACTGCGCCTTCAGCTCAGGCGTGAAATCCAGCAGATCCTCCTCACCGATTCCCTGCATGGAATAGGGTTCCGGCCAGGTCACATGGGGCTGCGTAGGAGAAAGGACCTCTCCCGGCACGATTGATGCCGGAACCGCACGTTCCTCAATCGGCCAGACCGGCTCACCGGTGAGGCGGTTGAAGGTATACAACCAGCCCTGCTTGGTCGCCTGCACCACAGCAGGAATCTCCTGCCCGTCCACGCTGAGATCCATCAGCACAGGCGCTGTCGGCGTATCAAAGTTCCAGATTTCGTGATGGACGAACTGAAAGTGCCACGCACGCTCACCGGTACTGGCGTTGAGCGCTATGATGCTCGCTCCGTAGAGATTATCGCCCGGGCGAAAGCCCCCGTAGTAATCGATGGTCGCGCTGTTGGTCGGAATGTAGACCAGGTCGTTCTCCGGATCAGCCGAGAGGGGCGCCCAGGAAGACACGTCTCCGGTCCATTCCCAGGCATCGTTTTCCCAGGTTTCGTGGCCGTATTCTCCGGGCTTGGGAATGACATTGAATTTCCATTTGAAATCGCCGGTGCGCAGGTCATAGGCGAGGATGTCGCCGGGTACATTTTCTATGCGCGCCTGGTGGTAGCCCTGTTCCGCAGAGTTACCCACCACGATTGTGTCGTTCACCACGATGGGCGGAGAAGACGACGTGATGTATCCGGTCTCAAGCGGGATGCCTTCATAGGGGTCGTAGGGATGACCCAGATCTTTCAGCATGTCCACGACACCGCTTTCCGGGAATCCGTCCACGCCAACCGGCGCACCCCAATCATCGAGCGGCACCCCGGTCTTGGCATCAAGCGCCGTCAGGAAAAAGCCCGGAGACACAATCAGCACCACGCCCCGTCCATCAATGTAGCCAAAGGCCACGCCTTTACCATAGTCGGCCCGCATGGAATATTCCGCGCGCGGGGTTTTTGGCTCGCGATAGGACCAGACGGTTTCACCGGTCTTCGGATCGATGGCGATGACATGGCGGTTATAGCCGGCCACTGTATAGAGCAGACCGTCGATCAAAGACGGCGTGGAACGGCCGCTTACCGCCCCGAAGCTGGCACCATCCCACTCCCAGGCCACTTCCAGATCCCCGAAATTCTCCGGCGACAACTCGTCAGCAGTGGTGTAGCGCGTGTGCGCAAAGTCATTGCCAAGCGTGAACCATTGGTCAGCGTCTTGAGCTGAGGTCAGCCCCGGACTCATAAGCATAAGAAAGGTGAGCAAAACCTTTCTTAAATCAATAGCTTGCATGGATTTCTCCTTCAGTTAAATAATCCGGTGCACCCGGCAGCGGGCTCCGGCGACGAATTCTTCAGCGAACTCGCCTGAACCTCCGGATTATCCGGCTTTTGAACGGGATTCCAAGCGCCTCAACTCCCTGAAAAGCAACAAAGTTTGTCTCACTCCGAAATCACCGGCTCACTGACCATCACGTAAGTCTCTTTGAAGATTTGCGGCATGCGTACGGCCTTGCCCGTATCGAGGTTGGTACAGACGAATTTGAAATGGCCGCGTGCCAGCGTCCGGCCAGATTCCGGATGGCGTATCTGAAACTGCCGGGCCAGTCTGACGCGCCCATCGGGATCGACGATCCAGGTCGCCACTTCAAGCGCATCGCCTTGATAGGCTGAGCCCAAAAGCTGTACGTCGAAACTGATCGCGGCCATACCGCGGGCCATTGTTTTACAGGTCACTTCATCCAACCCCAGAGAAGCCGAATGCGCAAACGCGCAATCGATCATCCACTGCACATAATTGTGAGTGGACACATGACCATATCCATCGACATGCCGGGCACTCGCAGTGACCGGAATGACAAAGGGGTGGGTTCTGTCCCAAAGTGCTTCTGACATACAGACCCCCCAGGTTAAAGAGCAGGCGCGGTGCTGGCGGGGCCCACAGGCCCCGATCACCACAGCGCTGAAGCCCCCATCACCGGTACCCGGCAATCAGCCTTTCAGCGCGAAAGTAAACAGACTGTTACCCGAAATGATAGAGACATATTGCACGCCATCCACCATATAGGTCACAGGTGCCATGACGATCTGCCCACCCAGATTCTTGTGATAGAGCAATTCGCCACTTTTTGCGTCGAGCACGTGGAAGTACCCTTCCCGGCCGCCGGTGATCAGCAGATCAGTCACTGTGGTCAGCATGCCACTGTCGCTGACGTCATACTGTTCGAACTCCCAGACTTCTTCCCCGGTATTCGGATCCATCGCCTTGAGCGAGGCATGCCCGACTTCATCCGTCCAGTTGTTTACCGGGTTGGTACGGCCAATGCCGATCGTCGGTGCATCCGGCGCCGGCGCCAGCACACTGAACCCACCTCCGAGAAAGGCCCTGCCCGGGGTATATTCCTGCTCTTCTGAGCGATAAATCGTTGCGTAATCCTCCCAGGCACTGAAATAAAAGAGACCAGTACGTGGACTGAAAGAAGGCGGGTACCAGTTTGTCCCGCCCTGATTTCCCGGATAGGTTGGCATACCGTCTGGCTGCGGCGTGATGATCGGCCGGCAGTTTTCATCCAGACCACTGGACCAGTTCACCCGCACATAGGGCTTGGCAACCAGACATTCACCGGATGTCCGGTCGAGGACATAGAAATAGCCGTTACGATTCGCCCACATCATCACCTTCTTGGGCATACCGTTCCAATTCAGATCCGCGAGCACCGGCACCTGAACAGCGTCATAGTCGTAAGGGTCATTCGGCGTGAACTGGAAATACCATTCCAGCTCGCCCGTATCGACATCCAGCGCGATAACCGAGTCAGAGTAAAGATTGTCACCTGGGCGCTGCTCGTTGTTCCAGTCAGGCCCGGGATTACCGACCCCCCAGTAAACCTGATTCTGTTCTGCATCGAATGAGCCGGTTATCCATACGGGTGCTCCGCCATGCATCCAGTCATCGTCCTGCCAGGAATCGTGGCCGGGCTCGCCCGGGCCCGGAATAGTATAGGTTTTCCAGGCCTGCTCCCCGGTGTCTGCATAGTAAGCTGCGACGTAGCCTCGTATTCCGAATTCCCCGCCACCAATACCAACGAGCACTTTGTCTTTTACCGCCAGGGGCGCCATAGTCACTGAATTAGCCAGTGCCACGTCACCCACTTCAGCGTCCCATAACACTTCACCGTTTATCCGATCGAGCGCAATCAGCCGAGCATCAAGGGTACCCATAAACACCCGATCATCCAGGACCGCGACCCCCCGATTATTTGCGCCACAACACACCCGGGCTCTCTCATCAGGCGTGTGCACGTATTTCCAGAACACCCTGCCGGTGATCGCATCAACCGCCATAACGCTGTTCGGACGCTCGGTCACATACATGATGCCGTCAACCACAATAGGGTTCGATTGCCACGCACCGAACACCTGATTCTGCAGCACCCACTTAAGTTCAAGATCGCCCACATTATCCTGATTGATCTGATCAAGCAGGCTGTAGCGCTGGCTCATGTAGCCGCCGTTGTAGGTCAGCCAATTCTGCGGCTCGTCGGCAGCGTTAAGAATGCGGTCATAAGGGACCTGAGCATTGGCAAGATAAAGGGATTGCCCCGCCAACAAGAGAGCCAGGCATCCTTTTAAAGCAGATTTGACGAGTTTAGCTATTCCCGTATTCAAAGTATTCATCCCTAGCTCTCCCCATCCAAAGTGAGCAAATAAGCAATGACGTCGGCCACTTCTGCCGGAGTCAGATTCGTCGGCCCCTTGCTTGGCGCTTCGCTGATCTCGTAAGTCACCAGATCGGCCTTAATCAGTGAACGCAAGCGTTCATTCGAGTCGATAAGCTGAACCGTGTAAGTATCCTCATTCAGCCGCCGTCCGATAATGGTTTCTTCATTACGGGTCACAATTCTGACCGGACGGTTGATGGGCAGAATCGCCGCAGCCGGATCGACCAGATTTAACTGCAGGTTGGCGGGTGAGCGCTCAACACCAATCGCGCTCAGATCAGGGGCTGTTCGTGGGCCCACTCCGTTTACCCGATGGCAACTCGCGCATTCCCCCTTTCCCTGAAAAAGCGCCAGACCGCGCACCGCATCTCCGATGCGAATGGCAATTCCGTCAGGATCGAGCCCGGCCCTGATATAAGCGATCACCCCGCTCAACTCGGACTCTCGCAAATCAAATGCCGGCATCTGCCCCTGCGCCCGACCTTCCGTGATCACGCTTCTCAGATCATCGTCTGACTGCGCTGAGCGAAACTCTCCCCGGGCCAGATTGATCCCGCTGACGAGATCACCCTGCGGACCATGACACAGTGCACATTCCCTTGAATAGACCCGCAGACCCGCCTGAATGGCTTCGGACGTGTATTGATGGTCCCCTATCTCCTGTGCCTGACTCAGGCAGGGCAACGCGGTCAGCGTCACGATAACTGAGAATAGTCGGATCCTCGACCGGCGAAGACCCCTGATTTGCTTGCTCATATGGATACCTATAATGCGAGTAAACTGCGTTTAAGCATATAACCTAGCCGCGAGCAGGTCTATATGGACCAAAGCCCGCAAAGCGGCAATTCCGCTCAGGTTTCGAAACAAAATCGGGTTTGTTATATTCAGGCCGTACAGGCATTGAAGCAACGCCGTCGGGCACGGAAATTCAACCTATATGCCTTCGCAATAAGGACAGCCCGAGGCCTGATCAAGAACAATAACAGCGAGGTAATCCACTATGGTCCTGCTACCAGAAAAAGCCCTGCGAAGCGCAGGTATCGCCACCCTGATTGTCGGCCTGCTGATTACTCCCCTCAGCCTGCTGGCACAGGACAACAGCCAGGGCCGCTACCGCCCAGAAGGCAGACAAGTCGGTCTGGCGATCGGCCGGGAATTCGATGAAAGACTCTACGAAGTACGGACCTACGAGCCCGAGGTCAGTAGCGAAGCATTCGCCGGAGCGATGGTCTTCTACCCGTTAACCCTGAGCTTCGATCCGCCTAACGGCGCTGTGGCCTTTGTTCCCGGCTTCAGAGCACCTGCCTCTGTCTACGAATGGTGGGGACCTGCCCTGGCATCTCTGGGTTATACAGTCTTCATACTCGAGACCAACACGCCGACTGACGCACTCGCTGCCCGGGCTGATGCACTGATCGCAGCGGTGGACTTTATCAAGTCAGAAAACCAGAACCCTGACGCGCCCGTGGCGAATAAAATTGATCCGGAAAAAATCGCGATAATGGGTCATTCCATGGGTGGCGGCGCCTCTCTGGTGGCCGCTACGCAGATGGGAGACGACATCAAGGCAGTCATCCCACTGGCACTGTATTGCTGTGAACCCGGCCAGTCTTTCAGCGGTGATTACAGCAGCCTGACGGTACCTGCCATGATTATCGCCAGCGCCGAAGACGAGGTCGCGCCACCGGCTGATCACGCCAAACTGCTCTATGACTCCATCGGCGGCAGCAAGACCTATGTCGAGTTTGCCAGCGGTGACCACATGTTTGTGTCTAACAGTGGCCAGCAGAAAGCGGCTCTGGGGCGTTTCGTTCTGGCTTTCCTCAAAGACAATCTGGATGGCAGAAACCATCTGCAAGCGCTTGACGATGCGGGCGCGGAGCTGACTCTCTTCCTGACGGAGTAAGCCGTCAGCCCAGGCAGGACAAAAAAGGCGAAACTTGTACGTTTCGCTTTTTTTACCCTGACTGCCGTGCTTTATCGTGCACTCTGCCTAAGCGCTGCGCTCTCAGGATACCCACGTTTTCAGCCCACCGGGCTCAAGGCCACGCGGACCGGCACACGCTAGGCCCGATCGTCCCTGCCGCGATTCAGCTCCCAGAGTTTCGCGTATTTCATGAAGTTGTAAAAAGCAAAATTCATGCTGGTCAGAAGGCCGTCCACGCCGTCCAGAAAATGCCCTTTGAAAAAGTAGACCTGAATAAAGGACACGGGGAATATAAAAACAAGCGTGAATAAAGACACGCGATTACGCTTCTCGAACTTATCCTCAGCCTTGGCCTGACTGTACTTATTAGATTTATCCACCCGTTTGGAATAAGTCAGATTCTCATGGTGGTTGATGGTAGCCGCGGTCTGCGCGATCTTGCCGGTAATCGTGATACTTTCATGAACACGTCGGGGCTCATAGTGGCCGGCACTTTTGCGAAAAAGCCTGATCAGCCGGTCGTCACTGCCAAAGTGACGAGGGCGCCTTCCCCAGCGATACAGGGTCCGGGTGGATTCCAGAGCATCAGCTTCGTCCTCCGAAACCACCCGCATGATTTCATCCAGATAGGCGTCCGTCACGATTTCATCGGCATCGATGTTGAGCACCCAATCATTGCGACAAAGGCTCAAGGCGTGTGCTTTCTGTTCACTGAATCCGTTCCATGCATGATAGCTGGCCTGAACATTTTCATACTGCCCGGCTAATTCAACGGTACCGTCAGTGCTGCCGCTGTCTACGAGGATGACCTCATCGAACTCTACCAGCCGGTCAAGACAGGCACCGATGTTGCGTGCTTCATTCAGGGTGATGATGTAAGCGCTTACTGGAATTTTCTGAAACATTTGTGGAGCCCATGCAGACAGGAATTTATTGGGACGCCGACTCACTGTGTCTCAACACTCAGGGATGGAAGCTTATTATTGATGGCTTCCATCACCGCCTCAGGCTGTAAGGATGCCATGCAACGGTAATCCAATCGACAGTGAAAGGCGTCACAATCCTCGGCACAGCACAAGGTCCCGCGCAGAAGATGGCTGTGCTCACCCAGCGGAGCCCAAATCGCCTCATCACTTGGCCCGAACAGGGCAAACACCGGAGCACCGCTTGCAGCAGCCAAATGCATGGGACCACTGTCACTGCCGACAAAGAACCGACAGTGCTCATACAGCGCCATCAGCTCTGAAAAGGACAGACGATTGCACAAATTGACCGTTTCGTCTGTCTCGATCTGCCCGGTGATCGCGCGGATGATCTGCGCGTCCATCTCACCGGCACCCACCCAGACCACCTGATAACCGGAGTCCTGTAGCTGACTGACCAACCGGGCAAAATAAGCCTGTGACCAGAGCTTGTAGGGCACGCTTGCACCCGGATGAATGGCCACGAGCGTTTTGCTCTGCCAGTCCGGCATCAGCGTGCCAAGCACATCAAGCGCAGCCTGGTCGACCCGGAAAGGCAGTCGGGAGGCAGGCAGGTCAGCGTCCACAAAATCCGCCACGATTTCTCCGAACGCGTTAAATCGATGATTCTGATAGTTCAGGTCACGAATCTCGGTGTAAAAACGTTCTGCCCTCTTCATCACCGGGCCGATCCGGACCGGGCAACCACTCAGGCGGGCCAGTATGCCGGTAAAGCGCTCTCCCTCAAGATCCAGTATTACCTGCGAGCCTGTGCCTCTCAGCGCCGTCAGAAACCTCCAATAGTGCAACAGTCGACTGAAAAAGGGCTGACCGGCCGCCATTGCCTGGCGGGGATAGAGAATCAGCCGACTGTGCTCAGGCAAGATCAGTCTGGCCAGCGGACCAAAACGGGCATCCAGAACCACGGGCGCTTGCGGCCTGACAGAGAGCACTTTCAGTACCCACGGAAGCCCGAGGACAAAATTGCCCAGATAGTGGGTAGGAAACAGCAAAATCGGTGTTTCCTCAGCGCTGTTCTGGATTCCGTTTATCAAGGATCACTCCTGGGTGTCGGTGTCGGGCAATTCGATCACTGCCTGCGTCACCAAAACAGATCAGATATCAATGAATCCCGCAGTGGTCATGGACAGCATATTCACCGCTGCCGCCAGTGGTGCGTCAATCAGCATGACTTGCCACAGTCTTGCCACAATTACCCCCGATTGAACACCGGATCTCTACAAATTGTCACAAAGTCTGTCGTGACGAATCATTATACTTTACCGCGTGTTAAGGGATCCAAGGAAAGGCCGACACATCCGGTCATGGGCCCGGTTAGCCGCGCTAATTACGGACAAGGTTTCCACCAGACAAGTACCATGGACATGAAATCAGCAAACACGTTCAGACCGGGCCGGCAGATCGCATTGCTGCTGGCGCTGTTTGCCCTGATGAATCCAGTGCTGTCAGAGATACCCTCCACCAACCCGACATCCGGTGATGACGATTCAACGGTCGTCTATCCCGCCGATTATTTCAACCAATTCTTTCCCGTGTCGGCCAATGACATGCTCAGTCGCATTCCCGGCATCGATCTGGCACTGCGCGGCGGTCGTGGCGGCAGAGGCCTGGGATCGGGAGCTGGAGAAATCCTGATTAACGGCCAGCGTATTACCGGCAAGAACAACGGAGGCCGCAGCGCGCTGGCGCGGATTTCAGCAGACCAGGTGGAACATATCGAAATCATCCGTGGCACTTCGACAGAACTTGATATCAGAGGGGGCGGTCAGATTGTCAACGTAGTGCTGCTGGACGAACCCAGTCGCTCCAGCACCACCGTCCAGCTGCGCTCCGATGTCATACAGGACGGCACTTTTGACCCCGGCGGCCAGATCTCCCGCAGCGGCCAGAATGGCGATCTGAATTACCTGTTCAATCTGGAGGCAGACCCGCGCTATCGGGCCTGGGAAAGCCGGGAGTTCAGCTTCACACCGGACGGAGAACTGACCGAAGTGCGCAGGGAATCGCGCACCCGGGACGAAACCCAGTTGCAGGCCAGTATGAATCTTGGCTATACCTTCCCACAAAGCGTGCTGCAGTTTAACGCCCTCTACGAAACGCTGGGTGAAGTCCCGGATGAACGCTACCGCACCATCACACAGCTCACAGATAATTCTTCACGCATTGAAACCGAGTCAAACCTCGCCACACGCGATGCCTGGGAATTAGGCGGTGACTTTGAATACGATTTCAATGACGCGGGCACCTATCGCTTTCTCTTCATCGTCAACGACCGTGATTCGATCAATGACCGCAACCGTTTTCAGCAAACCGATGGTCTGAGCACTCAGGACCTCTTCATCCGGAATGCCGGGAGGGACCGGGAACGCATTGCCCGAACCTCTTACACCTTCGATTTCAGCGATCTGCAGGGTTTGGAACTGGGTGTTGAGGGCGCTCAGACCATCAGAGACTCAAACCTCATGCTCGGGCGCGCTATCGACGGCACACCTGATCCCGCCTGGGCCAATCTGGTGCCGGTGGTCGTGCCAAATGGCAATTCAACCGTGCAGGAAATGCGCTACGAAACATTCGCGAACCACAACTGGCAGATTAATGACAGGATGTCGCTGGAAAGTGCCGTGATTGTCGAGACCTCTACGATTGAGCAGAGCGGAGACGTCAGCAACGCCCGCGACTTCCAGTTTTTCCGGCCTCGTATTGACTACCGTTTTGACATCACGCCCAGCCTGCAGCTGCGCGCAGGGCTGAGAAAAGACGTTGAGCAGCTCAGCTTTTCCGACTTCAGCGCTTCAGTGGATGGGGGAGACGAGGACAGAGACACGCTCGCCGGAAACCCTGAGATCCGTCAGGAGCAATCCTGGCGTTATGAGTTGAACCTCGAAATGCGCTTGCCAAATGACCTGGGCGTGGTCAATTCACAGTTCTGGTATCGCGACGTTACCGACCACATTGACCGGATCGATGTCTCAAGCAGTGAAGGCACTCTGGCTTCTGCCCGCGGCAACATCGGTGATGGAAAACGCTACGGGTTGAATCTGGATCTCAGCACCAAACTCGACAATCTCGGTCTTCAGAACGCACTGCTCACAACCGCAGTGCGCCTGCGCGATTCTGAATATATTGATCCGTTTCTGGGGATCAAGCGACGTCAACGCGGCAATGGCCGATGGCAGGCCAATGTCGGTTTCCGTCACGATGTCTCAGCTCATGGACTGACCTATGGCCTCAATTATTCCAACAACTCCAACGGCAGCACCGGCCGTCTCGCCATCGACATCGATGACATCGAAGAGTTCATCGAGGCGCCCCGCCTCTCTGCATACGTGGAAAAGCGCGCTTTCGGAAATCTGATGTTTCGTCTCGAATCCAGCAACATGACCGATGCCCAGTGGTGCCGCAAACGCACCCGGTTCGTCGGCCCGACGGCCAATGGCATCATGGAAGAGTTCGAAGACTACTGTAATGGTGGCGGCATGGAGCTGGCACTCAGAGTCCGCACGACCTTCTGACCCCCTGCCTGCGCGCCCGGCACATGCCGATATCCGACAGTCATTCAGTTCATTCTTGCGCCTTTCGAAAACCGATTGCGGCACCTGCCAGCCCCAATAGCGGCGCCGTAATCGCCACCAGCAGGGTCCCCACGATATCAGGCAGCTGCTCCGCGTCTGCCATGATCATCGGGAGCACAAAGATCGCAGCTGCCGCCATCATTAGCGACAAACAGGCGCCCAGGGTCATGCCAATCAGGACGAATATCAGTGTTCTCATAGCGCTTAACTGTCCATCATCTTGCGATGCTGTCGAAACTCAGCCCCCCTGAGCGGGCGGCTTATTTATAAATTCTTTTCCATGGTGATGACCAGGTTGTCAGCACCGTTTTCTCCCCGGAAGGTCTCCCGTCTCACCTCTGCATAACCATGGGCCAGATAGAGCGGCTCACCGGCAAGCGTTGAACCCAACGCAATCCGCGTAAAACCGGCTGCTCTGGCCGCTTCCTCTCCCAACTGGATAAGTAGACTCCCAATACCCCGACGCACCCATTGCGGATGCGTATACATTGCCCTGATCCGGGCCGCCTCCCGGGAAGGGTCACTGAGAGAGTCATCCCTGCCCCTGGTGTGATTGCCGCCGTACAAGGTCCGCCGCTTTCCCCAGCCCCCGCAGCCGACCAGCGTCCGCTCGTGTGTGTCCTCTTCGATAACAAAGTAGGTGCTGTCATCAATCAGCGTCTGATCGACACCCATGGTCTCCTTTGCGGCCTCAATCTCCTCGCGAGACAGCAGCGTTTTCATGTTCTCTTCGATGGAGAGCTTCATCAGGTCGATAATTGCGGGAATATCCTGCTGTGTCGCCAGCCTGTGACGAAATGTCATGGTGTCAGCCTCCGGCATTTCACGGCCTGAGAACGTGCCGTTCCAACATGCGTCGCCGGACAACCGCGCCATAAACATTACCTGCACTGTCGACACCAACCCCTTCGGCTCCGGAATGGTCATCTCTGAGTGGTTCCAGGTCTTCGATGAAGCTGTGGACAGTGCCATCAATGGCAGAACCGATTCGAATCCCTTTCATGATGCCGGTCAGCTCTCCGGCGCCGGTTTCCGGGCCCGATTCGGAATCTGCTACATAAAGCCTGTCGTCCTGAGTGATGAACAAGCCGCTGGGACGACCGAATTGGGTCCAGACATCAAGTAGCTCCCCGCTCTGGGAGAAGATTTGAATTCGGTTATTTTCACGGTCGCCCACAAACAGCCTGCCCCTCGAATCAAGCGCCAGCGAATGGGGCTCACTGAGTTGCCCGGGAGCCGAGCCGGCTGAGCCGATGGTTTTGATAAAGTGCCCCTGACGGTCGAAATGTACAATCCGGTTGTTACGGCCACCACGATGACTTTCCGCAACGAAAATATCACCGTCGCCCGGATCAACCACAACGTCATTCGGCCAGTGCAGAGGTTCCGATTCACTACCGGTGTGAGTCAGCGTCATCAAAATTTCACCGTCGGGACTGAATTTGATGACCCGATTTCCCAGCACCTCACTGGAACGTGCATCAGTCACCCAGAGGTTTCCTTCGTGATCAACCGTTGCTCCATGGGGAAACAGGAAAAGCCCCTGACCAAAGCTCGCCAGCAATCTGCCGGAAGTGTCAAATTTGAGAATCGGATCTTCTGAACGTCCTTCACAGGAATTTTCAAAGCATCGATGCACCACATAAATTGTTTGACCGTCAGGAGCGGGCTCAACTGCTGTCACCGCCGCCCAGGACCCTGTATTGTCGGGCAACTCGCCCCAGTCCCGGTAAGTCTCGAACGGACGCGGCAAATCGTTGCGCACACCATGAGCGACAGGTTCTGATTGAGCCTGAAGCACAACAGGGCTGCTGATCGCGATCAGCCAGAGCACAAGGCACCGAACACAGTGTGACACTGAGCGCGCAAAATCATAAAAAAAACGCTTCAAAGCTGCTGCCTCCCACTCCTATCCAGGTCGCCTCAGGTTCATCAATCAAAAAAGGGGGCTGCCTGCCCCCTTTTTCAACTGAACAGACAAACCGAACTACTGCAGCGTCAGGTTTGCCTGGTTGATGATATAGGTCCGGATAGCTTCCGCGTCTCCGTCACCCAAATTATCGGCAAATGACACCATGCCGGCATCAGCCAGTTCGCCATCTAAAACGACCGCCGCCCAGGATGCTTCGGTGGCCATCCGTCTGCTGAGCCGCAGATCCGGATAGGTATCGGGACGCGTCGAAATGCCCATCGGCCCGTGACAAACCGCACAGTTTCTGTTGTAGCCCGTCTCGCCCTGAGCGATCAATTCATTGGTGGCCTCGATCTGCGGTATTTCAAATTCCGACTCTGCAGACGTGGTGACCGGATTAGACGGCAACTGGGCCTCACCACCGATTCGGTAAATCAGCAGTCTGGAATTATTCCGTGACGCAACGGTCGTCGGTTCCGCAGCACCGGGCCCTTCTTTCGGCAGCGCCGGAGAGCCAACCAGCAAAGCCAGATGTTGCTGCCCGTCGACGGTGAAGGTTGCGGGAGCAGCCATGACGCCGGCCTGAACGTAATCGGTCCATAAGGCTTCGCCCGTTTCGTCGTTATACGCAACAAATTCACCGGAGCGGGTACCCTGAAAAACCAGGCCGCCGGCTGTTGCCAGAACCCCGGCATTCCCTTCACCGATGGGATGCTGAACGCGCCACACCTCTTCCTGAGTCACAGGGTTCCACGCCTTCAGCAGCGAGGCGTTGGTCGGGATTTCCGGCTGGCTCATGATCAGTTGAAAACCTCGCCCAAAATCCACACCGGTATTCCAGCCGTCGGGGTCTGTTACAAATTCATTGTCGGCAACGTAGCCCATGAAATTTTCTGTGACCGGTATATAAACCAGTCCGGTATCCTGACTGAAGGCCATGGGATACCAGTTGTGACCGCCCAGCGGCCCCGGCAAAACGATGGCCGGGTTGTTGGACTTCTCGTAGCGCGCATCGGCAACCTCGACGGGCCGCCCGGTTTGCAGATCGATGTGCGTTGCCCAGTTGACGGGCGTGTAGTTTTCGGCGGAGATCAGCTCGCCGTTCTCAGCATCCAGAACATAAAAGAACCCGTTCTTGGGGGCCTGCATTACCACCCGGCGCATGTCGCCGTCTATCTCGAGGTCAGCCAGCATGATGTGCTGTGTAGCGGTGTAGTCCCAGGTTTCTCCGGGCACTGTCTGGTAGTGCCATCGGTAGGTCCCGTCATCGGGATTGAGCGCCACAATCGAAGACAGGAACAGATTGTCACCACCGGCCGGGCTTCTCAGCGCCTGGTTCCATGGAGACCCGTTACCGACACCGATATAGAGCAGATCGAGGTCAGAATCATACGCCATCGCGTCCCACACGGTACCGCCGCCACCCAGATTCCACCAGGCCCCGGTCCAGGTATCTGCGGCCGCCGTCATCACGTCACTTTCGTAGCCGTCTGCGGGATTTCCCGGAACCGTATAAAAGCGCCAGGCCTGTTCGCCGCTTTCTGCATCATAAGCGGTCACATAACCCCGCACGCCATATTCCGCACCGCCGTTACCAATAAGCACCTTGCCTTTGACCACCCTTGGCGCACCGGTGATGGTGTAAGGCAATGACTCGTCAACCGTCATGACTTCCCAGTCCACTTCACCGGAAGCAGAGTCCAGAGCCACCAGCCGGCCGTCAATTGTGCCGACGAATATGCGCCCGCCCCAGGCTGCAACGCCGCGGTTAACCACATCACAACAGGCATCGAGGCCCTTCTCTCTCGCCACCTGCGGGTCATAAGTCCATAGGCGCTCGCCGGTGCGCACGTCAAAGGCATGCACCAGGCTCCAGGCAGTAGAAATGTACAGCGCGCCATCAACAACAACCGGAGTGGCTTCCTGGCCACGGCTGGTTGTCATGTCCGCATACCAACTCAGTCCCAGCTGGTCCACAGAGTCGCGGTTAATCTGGTCCAGTGGACTGTAGCGCTGCTCGTCGTAAGTGCGCCCGTAACTCAACCAGGATTCATTTTCAGTGTCCGCGCCGGTTAATCGCTCCGCATCGATCGCGGCGCCGTAATCTGCTGTTTGGGCCGAAGCCGGCAAGGCAAGCGCCAGAGTCAAACCTGCTAGACCAAGTGCTCGAAAAGTCATGGATTCTCTTCCTGTCAGTACATCATTAGTTAAGTCGCTCACCGCGATTCTGCACGGCGAGCGCTCGCTCGGTTGGCTTTCGCGAGTGTGGCACAGCCCTGTCAAAGTGTCTAATCCCGACGACTCTGCCGTTCGCTTCGAAGGGGTTTTAAGCGTATGAAAAATATGAAGTTTAGCCAGCTAAGGCTTGAGCGCCCGCAGCGACATCATGAGAAAACCGGTAAACGCGGCATTGTTAGGCGACAAGGAAGGGCTGACATGCGATTTCATGTCAAGAATCTGTCTGCGATAGGCCTCGTAGAATTCCCAGCTTGGCTGCGGCCGGTAGTTCAGATCAGGCAGCTCAAAATATTCGATCACCCCTTTGGCAGTGGTGGGCTTTACAAAAACCTCATGCTGAGGATGGAAATAAACCGGCAGAATCGTAAGCAGTGACCACTTCGCCAGCTTCCGGCTCTGCAAGATCGACAGCACCAATTCAAAACCCATCTGCTGTTTGCCATGCAGCAGATTACTGAACCCCGCCGCCAGAGCTTCGCGCTCGGCCGAATTGAGAGACCTGACCAGATCGCGGAATTTTGGTTTCTCGAACAGGGAGATCATTGACGAGCGACCAATGTAGCGCACCATGTCGTCCACAATCGCCTCGGAGTGTTTGAATCTGGCTTTGGCAAAGCTGTCCTGAACTTGAGCCACCAGGCGAGGCATGTTGTGCTTCTTTCCGATCACCCGTATTTCAGGGTCTTCAAACCCCTGAGGGTAACTGGCAAGAAAGGCCGCCTCTGCCTGTTTTAACTTCTTGAGGTTCATAGATTCCCTCGGCCGCTGCGCGATGCCCAAAAAAAAGCACAAAAAAGGGGCTCTGACGAGCCCCTTTCACAATTTGAACGCCACCCGGGCCGTTCAACTCTCAGACTCGTGCTAGTCTGCAGGTTCCAGCCTGACAATGGGGGTCGGGCCGGCCTGCCGATCTGAAATCGCCAGATAGATATAGCCGTCAGGACCCTGTCTCACGTCGCGAATACGACCCATGTCGTAGGCCAGGGTCTCTTCCAGAACAACGCTGCGATACTCGTCGTCAAGATGCACTCTTGCCAGCTGCTCGCCGGCCAGCGCTCCGGAGAAGATGTCTCCGACCCACATGGGAAACTTGTCTCCGCTGTAGATCATCAGGCCAGATGTCGCAATGGAAGGCACCCAGAAATTGGTCGGGTTAGTCATGCCCTCTTCGCTGATGCCGACATGAATTGGCCGACCGAAGGCCCCATAGTTAGCGCCACGACCGACCACAGGCCAGCCGTAGTTGTTGCCGGGTTCGATCAGGTTAATTTCGTCACCGCCCTGAGGCCCATGCTCGGATTCCCAGAGATCTCCGGTGATCGGATGAATGGCCAGCCCCTGTGGGCTGCGGTGGCCATAGCTCCAGATTTCGGGCAGGATGCCCGTTTCACCGACAAACGGATTGTCATCGGGGACAGTGCCGTCATCGTTCAGGCGCACAACAACACCCTGATGGTTACTCCGATCCTGAGCAGGATGCGCCATCAAGGCGTCACGATCTCCCACCGGTGGCGCCATGCGATCACCCAGGGTCAGGAACATGTGGCCCTCGTCATCAAAGACCAGCTTGCCGCCGTAATGACCGAAGCCAACTGCCTGCGCGGCAAACAGTTCGACCACGTTGGTCAAGCGATCGTTCTCCAGCCGCCCGCGGACGATTGCCGTCGTCGAGCCGTCAGCTACCGGCTTAGCGAAAGTCAGATATACCCACTGATTGTCGCTGTAATTGGGATGCGGAACTACATCAAACAGCCCGCCCTGGCCCTCGTAGAAGACCTCAGGTGTGCCGGGTATGGCTTCGGGCAGCAGCTGACCGTCACGGACCAGACGCAGGCGTCCCGGCTTTTCCGTGATCAGCATATCGCCGTTCGGCAACCACGCCATTGACCAGGGGTGCACCAGACCTTCCGCTACCGGCACCACCCGATAATCGTGGTGGGCGCTTTGATATACTTCCTGCGAAAGCGCCCCGGTTGATAAAGAGGCTGTCAGGACAATGCCCGCCAGCTTATTAATAAAACGAAGCATAAGTTATCTCTCCTTACTCTGCTGCTGTTACCACAGCAACGCAACAATTTAAGTGAACACCCGAAAGATAAAGATCGAGCGTGTATAGTACATTTGCACGCCTAATAAATGGCTGACATCTCTATCGCCAGACATAAGGCCGGACCCCGCGATCATCAAGTGCAAAATCTAAATCTGGAGATCGGCCTCTAGAAACCTGAAAACTGGATCTGCAGCGAGGTAAGCACCAAGCTTGCCCAGTGTGCCATCTTCTTCACGCCAAGCCAGATATTTTTCATAGTGAGCCTTTGTTTCCCACTTAGATACTGCCTCGACTGCATCAGGGTCACCCTCCAACGAGCATGCGATAAGTTCAGAACAGCCTTCATACGCTCGCGTGTCCGGCAAAATGGAATAAAACCATTCGATAAACTCTTCGCGCAGCTCTGGTTTAATTTTAAGTTGCAGATTTACCAGTATCATCTCTGTGTGTCCTCCAAAAAAGTGGAATTACCGTTTTTTCTTCTATCAACAGTAAGCGAGCACTTCAGTCAATGCAATAAATGCTTCTGAAACCACTCCAATCTAGCTTGGTTCGCTCTTGACGCATTCTCTCCCGAGAAGCCGTGTTTTCCACCCTCTATGGTAATAAAGTCACTCTCCACGCCAGTCGCCTTAAATTTTTCACTCATGACGATAGAGTGACTGATGTGAACCAATGGGTCTGCGTCTCCATGAATTAGCAAAGTCGGAGGATCCATGGAATCGACATGTGTTATGGGAGACATCGCAGGAATAAGTTCCTCTTCAAAAGTAAGAGCCGGAAACCGAGAATATAGTTCATCTTGGCTCACCTCACTAATAATCCCAGATACAGCTGTTTCTTCCTGTCTGAAATCCACGGGAGGGAAATAAGCGACTATCGCCGCAAGCGACACATCGAGTGCTTCATCGTCCGCTACCGCACTCGCCTGAACCTGCTCGGTCGCCAGGCCGACCATCAGGGCAAGGTGGCCTCCCGCACTGCCGCCGGTAACACCGATACGATCGGGATCCACCCCATAGTCGGCTGCGTTGCTCTTTATATGCATCGTCGCCAGATTCACATCGTTCACAGCATCTGGGATTTTGTATCGTGGGGCACTCCCGTGGTAAAGCGGTATCACTGTAAATCCCGCGTCCAGCAGGTCGGCAAATTGGCGAGCAACTCTTTCCGGTGGTGACCATGAGGAGTACCAGCCCCCGCTCATCATGAAAATGATCGCAGCACCGTTGGCATTGTCAGGCTTGAGGACATCATAGGTCAGAGCCATCCCGTCCTTTCGCCCGTAGATCACGTCGGCTTCGATGGTGAGTTGCGCGCTAGCGG
>VMDC01000006.1 GCA_008081045.1 Gammaproteobacteria bacterium
ATTACAAGGACACTACCCGCCATGAAAGCACCTGTGCGTGTTGCCGTAACCGGCGCAGCTGGTCAGATCAGTTATTCCCTTTTGTTTCGTGTTGCCGCTGGAGAAATGCTCGGCGCCGATCAGCCCGTTATCCTGCAGCTGCTGGAAATTACCCCGGCGCTTGAGGCGCTGAAAGGCACAGTGATGGAAATCGAAGACTGCGCCTTCCCGCTGGTCTCCGACATCGTGGCGACAGACGATCCGATGGTGGCATTCAAGGACGCAGACTACTGCCTGCTGGTTGGGGCCAGGCCCCGAGGGCCCGGCATGGAGCGTAAGGACCTGCTTGAGGCGAATGCCAGAATCTTTTCCGAGCAGGGTGCTGCCATTAACACAGTCGCCAGTCGTGACGTCAAAGTGTTAGTAGTAGGCAACCCGGCGAATACGAATGCCCTGATCGCCTACCGGAATGCACCAGATCTCGATCCCGGACAGTTCACCGCGATGACGCGGCTTGACCACAATCGCGCCATTTCCCAGCTCGCTGCCAAGACCGGTAAGCACAGTACTGAGGTGGATGGCATGATCATCTGGGGCAATCACTCTGCCACGCAATATCCCGATATTCACCACTGTACTGTCGCCGGAACGGCGGCGATGGAGTTGGTGGATCAGGATTGGACCGTAAACGACTTCATTCCCACTGTGCAGCAGCGTGGTGCAGCCATCATCAAGGCGCGTGGGGCATCTTCGGCAGCGTCTGCGGCCAACGCAGCAATCGAGCACATGCGCGACTGGGCACTGGGGACGTCGGGTAAGACAGTGAGCATGGGAATTCACAGTGATGGCAGTTACGGGGTGGAGAAGGGGCTGATCTACTCATTCCCGGTCACCTGTTCGGGCGGCAGCTACGAGATCGTGCAGGGTCTTGATGTGAATGCGTTCAGTCAGGAGTTGATGGATAAGACCGAGACTGAGCTCAGAGAAGAAAGGGACGCGATTGCTGAGCTGCTGCCCTAGTGGTGATCACGTAAGCGCGGTCTTGATAACACGCCTCTGATGACAAGCAACCCGATTACCCTGAGCAAGCGCAGTCAGTTCTGGATTTTTCAGACTCTGGGTTGGTCGGTCTGGGTTGCACTGCTGTCCTTCCGGGACCTGTTTGTCTATCCTGAGTTTCTGATCCCGCGGATCCTCTGCTGGGGGCTGATTGCGTTGATCGGTATGGTGCTCACTTATGGCCTGCGCGCCCTGCACCGGCTGGTCTGGGAGCGCGGGTTTGTTGTGCGTTTTCTGGTCACCTGGTTCGGGTCGTTGACGGCAGCGGTGCTCTGGCAGCCCTTCCGGAACAGCATCGCTTTGCTGCCATTCGGTGAGTTTCTGGATCCTCGTACCGCCGGGGCGCGCGAGCTCTTTGATGACCTGTTCTTGTCTTCGTTTCCGCTGATGCTGTCTTGGAGCGCGCTTTATTTCATTATCAAGTACTATCAGCTCCTGCAGGCTGAGAAGGAGAAAAGCCTGCGCTCCGAAGCGCTCGCCAGTGAAGCGCAGCTGTTGATGTTGCGCTATCAGCTGAACCCTCATTTTCTGTTCAACACTCTGAATGCCATTTCAACACTGGTGCTGTCGCAAGCGACCGGGCCTGCCAATGAAATGCTGACCAAGCTGAGTCAGTTTCTCCGCTATTCGCTTGATCACTCACCGCTTGATCGGGTAAGCCTGGCGCAGGAGTTAAAAACCTGTCAGCTCTATCTTGATATAGAAAGAGTCAGGTTTGGCGACCGGCTGAAAACTGACATCAAGGTGACTGACGAGGCTGGTCAGGGGCTTGTACCCAGTATGCTGCTGCAGCCAGTGATCGAAAACTCGATCAAGCATGGTATCTCCAAGCAGGAGCAGGGCGGGACAATCAGCATTCATGCGGCCAAAGCTGGGCAGACGCTGGAGATTCGAGTGATCGACGACGGGCCGGGGTTGTCGACAGAGCAGGAGAGCGACACGCAATTTTCTTTTTCAAACGGAGTGGGAGTGAGTAATATCAGAAGCCGCTTGGCTGAAATGTACAGCACTCACCATGATCTGACTTTTTCCAATGAGCCGCGACGAGGGCTGGCGGTTAGAATCAGGATTCCCTATGTCACGGAGTGAGAGCTCTTCTCTGACTGCTCTGGTTGTGGATGATGAAAAGCTTGCGCGAGAGGGGCTGGCGATGCGGCTTGAGGCGCTCGGGTCTGTCGATATTCTTAAGCAGTGCGAGAATGGCAGGGCTGCGCTTCGCGCTATTGCAGAATGTGAGCCGGATGTCGTGTTTCTTGATATCCAGATGCCGGGGATATCGGGATTTGATCTGGTCAGCCAGATGCAGGGAGATGCGATGCCGATGGTGGTTTTTGTCACCGCATTTGATGCGTTTGCCGTTGATGCCTTTCAGGTCCATGCCGTCGACTATCTGCTAAAGCCGGTTGAGCAGGAACGACTGGAGGCTGCGGTCAACAGATGTTTTGAGCGCAGGACAGGGCAAGCGGCCGCTGCGGACAAGCAGAAGCTGTTGGAAATGGTGGTTTCACTGTCCGGAAAGTCAGAGGACGCCATCAGAGATGTTCTGTTGACCGATGACATACCGGAGAATCAGATTGACCGTCTGGCGATCAAGGATGGCGCGTCAACCAGCTTCGTGCCGATCAGAGATATTGACTGGATTGATGCGGCGGGCGACTACATGTGTGTTCATGTGGGAAACCGGACCCATATCATGCGCACGACCATGAAAGAGCTCGAGTCCAGGCTGGACGCTTCAGTTTTCCAGCGGGTGCACCGCTCGACGATTGTCAATCTTGAACGGGTAGAGAAAGTATCCTCTCACATGAACGGGGAGTATTACCTCACCCTCATTGGCGGCTCGACGCTCAAGATGAGCCGTTCCTACAAAAACAAGATCAAGCACTTCTTTCCGGAATCATAAGAGCCGCATTCAGTTACTAAGATTCAATGTGGTCGAGGGGTAAAGCCGTGGTGTTTTGAACCTCGCGCAGCATAAAGCTTGAATGCACGTCGGTTACGCCTTCGATTCGGGTAATTTTGTTCAGCAGAAATTCCTGGTAGTACTCCATGTCCGGCACCACGACTTTCAGCTGATAGTCAGCAGACTGTCCGGTGATGAGCAGGCATTCAGTCACTTCCGCGTACGATCTGATTTGTTCTTCAAATTTTTCGAAGCGATCCGGAGTATGCCGGTCCATGCTGATCTGAATAAGTGCGGTCAGTTTTAAGTCCAGTTTTTTTGGGTCCAGCAGGGTGACTCTGCCAAGAATGATGCCGGCATCCTCAAGCTGTTTCACCCGTCTCGCGCAGGGGGAGGGAGACAGGCCGATGCGCTCTGCCAGCTCTAGGTTAGTTATGGTTCCATCCCGCTGTATTTCCCGCAGAATGCGCTTATCCAGTCTGTCCAGCTTCATCGAGAGAACTCCGAGCTACGACCCGTGGTTTGAATGTTAAAGCTTTCCATCAATTTCAATTAAAATAGTATATAAAACTAATTATATATCAAAAATTGGTGTAGATAACTACGAAAAGCCCAAAAATATAGAAAGTATGTGTAGAAATGCTAATCCGGTTTGACTACCATAATCACACTTTCTCGAAGCGGGTCAGCATTCACAAGATGCCGGTACCCGGGAGCGGATTTCTCACAAGGAAATCGCGGGAATCAGGTTAATCAGGCAGCGGTGTGACAGCGCTGGTTCCTGAAAACATAGAGTCAGAGAGTCTTCTTTGAATAGCGCCCGGACAAGTTGTCTTGATCCGGGCGCTGCATTTTTGATCCGGAATGAGGGAGGGGTCCCGATGCCAAACAACCGATTTGATCACCGTAAATACAAACCGTTTCAGCCGATTGCGCTGAGCGACAGAACCTGGCCGGATCAGGTTATAGAATCTGCGCCGGTCTGGTGCAGTGTCGATCTTCGGGACGGCAACCAGGCCTTGATTGAGCCAATGTCGGTTGAACAGAAAAAGAAGATGTTTGAATTGCTGGTTGAAGTCGGGTTCAAGGAGATCGAAGTCGGATTTCCGGCTGCTTCCCAGCCAGACTTTGATTTTGTGCGTTGTTTGATTGAAGAAGATCGTGTGCCTGATGACGTCACCATTCAGGTGCTGACCCAGGCCCGCCCGGAATTGATTCAGCGAACCTTTAAATCCCTGCGTGGCGCTCGCAGAGCGATTCTGCACGTTTACAACTCAACATCGACTGTGCAGCGTGAAAAGGTGTTTAAAACGGATGAAGCCGGCATCATCGACATCGCAGTAGCAGGGGCAACCGAAGTGAAACGTTGCGCGGAACTGGCTCCGGAAACGGAATGGGTATTCCAGTACTCACCGGAAAGTTTTACCGGTACGGAGATGGATTTTGCGGTCGAGGTCTGTGATGCGGTAAATGCTGTCTGGCTGCCGACTCCGGAAAACCCAGCCATCATCAACCTTCCTGCAACAGTAGAGATGGCCACTCCGAATATTTACGCTGATCAAATCGAGTATTTTTGCCGGAAGCTGAAAAATCGCGACTCGGTGATCATCAGTTTACACACCCACAATGACCGGGCCTCGGCAGTCGCTGCTGCGGAGCTTGCGGTGATGGCAGGTGCTCAGCGGGTTGAAGGAACCTTGCTTGGCAATGGTGAGCGTACCGGCAACATGGACATCGTGATCATGGCGATGAATCTCTACAGTCAGGGCGTCGACCCGGGCCTTGATCTGCATGACATGGATCGCATTGTTTCGGTGGTCAGAGAATGCACGCAGATTGACGTGCACCCGCGTCAGGCCTACTCGGGCGATCTGGTTTTTACGGCGTTTTCCGGTTCCCATCAGGATGCAATCAAAAAATGCCTGGATATCTATATAGAGGGGACTCCGTGGGAAATTGCCTATTTGCCCATAGATCCCCGTGATATCGGGCGTACCTATCAGGATGTGATTCGGGTTAACAGCCAATCCGGGAAGGGGGGTGTTGCCTACGTGCTGGCTAACAAGTTCGGCTTCCAGTTACCGCGCTGGCTGCAGATCGAGTTCAGTCGGGTCGTGCAAAAAGTGACTGAGGATACCGGGCAAGAAATCAGCCCTGATCAGATCTGGACCTTATTTAACAACCACTATCTTGATAACGCGAAAGCCCTGAGTCTGGAAGACTTCACCATTGCCAAGCACGAAGGGCGTGAAACGTTTGCCGCTAAGCTTAACTATATGGGTGAAATGATCGCGATAAGCGGTGAGGGTGATGGTGTGCTCGATGCGTTTGTTGAAGCGCTCAAGAATGCCATCAAGCTTGATTTTGAAATCATGGAGTATGGTGAGCACGCGTTGGGTCAGGGCGCCGATGCCGAGGCAGTGACCTATATCCAGATTCGATGCGAAGGGCAGAGGTACAGTGGTGTCGCCATCAGTAAAGATATCATCGCCTCTTCTCTCAACGCGTTCATGGGAGCTGCCAGTCAGCTGCTGAGTGAACGCGCAGCGGCAGCATGAGAGCAGCTCTTCCCGGGTCAGGCAGAAAACAGGGCAGGGCTCTGCCTGCCTCATCTTTGGTGTCAGTGTGCAAAGGATCTTGATCGCGTATGCTGAAAGTGCTGGTTGGCATGTCTTTGTCTTCATTTTTCATGGGCCTGTTTGGTGTGGACTGGCAGACAGTTGACCGGAAAATTGCCAGAGCTTTTCCTGCAGTGGAATTTGTCTCCACCGAAAGCCTTCTGGCCGAAGCGCAGCTCAGGGTTGCGCCGACGATAATTGATGTCAGGCTTCCCGAAGAGTATGACGTGAGCCATATTCCCAAGGCTCATAATTTGCAGAGCGCAGAGGCGATTGCTGCTGCTTTTCCAGATTACGCCGAGCCCATTGTTGTTTACTGCTCCGTGGGATACCGGTCAGCGGCTGTGGCCGAAGAGCTGGCTTCTCTGGGCTATACGAGCGTCAAAAATCTCAGGCATTCGATTTTCGAATGGGCAGAGCGCGGTTATGGTCTGGAAAACGCCGCCGGCAGCACGGCAAAAGTCCATCCCTACAGCCGAGCCTGGGGGAGCCTTATTCCCAAAGAGCTGCATGCTTATTCGCCTTAAAGGGTCCGCAGCGGGCAAACTATTTCCATCGGGTTTGCGACTTATCCTCCATAAACCAGTATCCTCGGATGCATAGAAGGTAGCCCGGTCGCGCTAAGCCGTGGCTGGTGCTGTGTTGATGAGAGTCTTGGACGATCTGGTATGAGTGTGATTGACGAAGATGAAGCGCTAATTGCTGCTGCTCTTGCCGGCTCTCCTCATGCCTGGGAAAAACTGGTCAAGCGTTATGAAAGCCGAGTTTTCAATCAGGGTTTGCGACTGATGGGTAACCCCAGTGATGCGATGGATCTGCTGCAGGAAGTCTTCCTCGGGGTATATCGCAATCTGCATCGGTTTCGTGGTGATGCCAAATTCAGTAGCTGGCTCTTTCGAATTGCTCACAACAAGGCGATCGACTTAAGCCGGCGCAAACGCTTGCTGGCCGGAACGCCGCCAAACGCCGAAGGGGAAGCAGACCCGCTGGAGAGCGTTCCTGCAGACCGGCAGCAGGAGCCGGAGATCAGTCTGATGCACTCTGAGCTCAACCAGCGCATTGTTGAAAGACTCAATCAGCTGCCGCTGGCTCAGCGCCTGGTCGTTGAGCTCAAGGTTTTCCAGTCCATGACTTTCGAGGAGATCGCCGATATGCAGGATATCTCAGAAAATACAGCTAAAACCCGTTTCTACGCTGCGCTCAAGAAACTCAAGCAAACCACGGAGGACGAGCATGTCCTGTCCTAAGACTGTTCACCTGTTACAAGAATACTTCTCTGACTCGCTTTCAGTGCAAGCGGGCGCAGAGTTCGACAAGCACCTCGCTCAGTGTGGAGAGTGTCGCGCCGAACTGGACACCCTGCTGCTTACCAGGCAGGAATTGCTGTCATGGCAGGAGCAGCGCGTGCCCCATTGGGATCGCGGGCTTGAACTGTTTAAGCGCGAACATGCTGCCGAGCCGCCAGCGACGGGTTGGTTTGGGCGCTGGCAATGGGCGCCTACCGCCGCTTCATTCGCCATGCTGTGTCTGTTGCTGTTGAACACTTCAGTGTCGGTCAGCGACTCAGGGTTTGAAATTGCCTTCGGTGGATCAGCCGAGCGTGCCGAAATTGACCGGTCTCTGGCGACGTTTGAGGCGCAGCAGCTCGCCGAAATTGAGTCTCTGATCCGCCGCTTTGAGGCCCGTCAGGATTCAAATAACGTCCAGTTGCTGCAGGCGGTTATGGAACAGACTCAACAGTCGACGGCAGAAAGTCTTGATCGGATCTATGCGTATTTTGAAGAGCAACGACTGCGGGATCTGCAGGATATGCAGCTCGGCTATCAGCAACTGGCCGACAGCGATTACGCAACGCTGCGCTCGCTGCAGGAATTGGCGCAGTTTGTGAGTTACCGTGAGTCAGCGCGCTAGAACGAATGTCGACTGAGATGAATATTTTCGGATTATCACTGACTTTCCGCCGCCCCGGACATGCTGGTCGCTGGTCGCTATGGATCTGTTGCGCCTGCCTGGCAGCAAGCAGCGGGTATGCGCAGGGACCTTCCCTGCAAGAGATGCATGACGATCTTACGCTTTTTTCAGGAATACTGTCTGAGGCGCTGAAACTGAACGACTCTGGTGGTCTGTTTGGTCGCAGCCTGGGTGGGATTTCCAGTACGTATCTGGTGAATCAGGGGGCCGTATTCGAGGTGAGGTCACCGTTGGCCAATCGACGTAACCGGATGGGGCTCGCTTCTCTGAGTTCAGCAATGCAGTCATTGCAGCTGCAGGAGAATCCCTTTCTTGCCATGCGCCGATCCATGCCGACAGTCTCTCTCGAGAGCCCGTCTCTGGCCGCTGATAGCACCATCCCGGATGATCGATACCAGTTGCTTAGAGATCAGATCGCGAACATCGATTTTTCTCTGGTGGTGAACACAGCTGTGCAGCAGGCGACCCATTCGGTGCGGGCTTTGCGGGCACTGGGGAGCGTCGACGAGGCGACCTACAATGCCCTGTTCGGAGAAATTGAAAGCCTGCGTGGGCGGGTCGGTGAGCGCGTTGACGAGTTGCGGTTGCTTGAGGCAGAACTGCGCAACAGCTCAAGCGTGAGCTCGGGTGCCCGCTCCTCTGATGACGCGCGCGATGCGCTCGCTGCCAGACTGGAAGCGCTGATGCAGCAGCTGAGCCCCATCAGGGAAGAAGCGCTGACTCTCGCAGCAGAACTGAAAGAGAGAGCAGCGCAAGCTGAAATTGAATTTGCCGATCAGTGGCAGCGAGATTTAACAAGCCTTGAAGGGGCGCTGTATGCGAGCCTTTGCGCTTACGGTGAAACGCTTGAGCGAATCCCGGCCGATGAATCGCTGTCCTTTGTCCTGAAAGGACTCGGTGACGAACCGACCGGCGCCCGCCGAACTGACAAGGTGCACATCGTGTTACGGTCCGATCTGTCCCGATGTGTCGAAGGGGAAATCGATTGGCCTCAGCTGCGGTCAGGTTCTGTGAGTTACAGTTACTAGAAATTGCAGGCAGTCGAAGTGAAATCTGTTTCCTGCCGTGTGCCCCGGTGGGACATTTTGGGGAATTTTGGGTGAAATGGTGACAAATCATTCGGTCTGCACGGAGCGCGTGAAATGGGCTTGGTTTTGCGCTTGCAAGTCTTATAATGTTGTCGTCATGGATCACCGCCACGAATGACGCTGGTCGGATGGGTGACCTCTCCCGCTTGGGTAAGATTAAGAACAATGAACGCCGCTTTCTAGGAGAACAAAAATGGACTGCCCGAAGTGCAATTCCGCGATGCAAGAACTCAAGATTGAAACCCTGCACGGTCAGGTTGTGATCGACAAATGCGAGAGCTGTAGCGGTTTGTGGTTCGACAATGGTGAGGCGGAACAGCTGAAAGGTGACTGGATGGCCGAGTTCGCCGACAGCGGTGACCCGGAAGTGGGCAAATCCTACAATACTGTCCGGGATATCCAGTGCCCGCGCTGCGGGAAAACCATGAAAAAACTCAATGACCCCAAGCAAAAGCATCTTGAATACGAAGCCTGCGAAGAGCACGGCATGTTTATGGACGCAGGGGAATTTACTGATTACAAATACGAAACTCTGTTGGATATCTTCCGCGATGCGGTAGCTTCGCTGAAACGGGGCAAGTAAGGATGTGAGAGTCGCAGCCCTCCGTTCTGCGCCACTCGCAACGTTAGTCGAAATGCCATCTTGGGTGAGCCCAGATGGCATTTTTTGTGGCCGCTGACCCGAGCCCCGGGAACCTACCAATGTCGGTCCACTGCCGATCTGCTGAATGAAAGTCTGAACCCGCTGAAGCATACAGGCCCCGCTCCTGAACCATCGTCGTCAGGGTGCTCTGCTGAACCGGATTGATGCTGCCATAAGAGACTTCGGCGGCATCTCCACCGCTGTGCTGAAAATCGTCCATGAGTCTGCCGAGCTTCGACCGGGTGAGCCCGTAGCGGCCGGGGTGCGCAAGCACCGCGATTCCTGAAGCTTGCTGTATCGCGGCAATAGCTTCATCCATTTCAGGCCACTGAGCCGCGACAAATGCGGATCCGCCCGGACGCAGGAACCTCTTGAATGCTCTCTGCATATCTTTGGCATGAGCTTCAGCCACCAGAAATTCAGCGACATGGCTGCGGGTCCAGGAAATACAGGGTTTGGATTGCAGGTACTCAAGCAGGCCAGAAATGTTTTGCCCACTGAGTTTTTTATCCATGGCGACGATGCGGTCGCGGCGAAGTTGTTGTTGACGGCTGACATAATCATTCAGAGGTGTCGACTCGGCGTCGATGCCGAGGCCGACGATATGAATTTCCATGCCGCGCCAGCCTGCGGAAATTTCCAGCCCCGGAACCAGGGTCAGGCCGGGCGGGATCTTCCATCCTGAACAGTTCAGTAAACAGTCGTGATCAGTGATGGCCAGATGGGTCACATGGTTAGCAACGGCACGGTCCATTAGGAATTGGGGCGGGTGCTGGCCGTCAGAAAAATGGCTGTGGCAGTGGAGGTCGGCTTTCATCTCAGGTCTCAAAACGGATTCTTCGTCGCTTTTCAGCGATTAACACCGAAGACGGATCGAGAAGCGGTGGGTCAAGCTGCTGAGAAGACTGTTGCTGTACTCGGGTACGGAACCGTGCAGCGCAAGCGTTCATGTTGGTGCCATCCGCCCATTGATGTGTTCGGGTGCTTCGTAAAAAGTGAGCGTTCAACAGCGATGCAGCTCACTGTCGCCGAAATGAGCCGGTCTCTGCTGCAGTAGGACCAAATAGGCGGGATGTCATTACTACGCTCTTTTACGCAGAGCTGGATTGGTATGCCGTATCACGGTCTGACCGCTGGCAAAAATCGCAGGGTGATCTCCCCTGTCGAAGGTTCCGCACACCGGCTGTTGAGGATGGTAGAAATCCGGGCCGCGCAGCAATTCGCTTTGGCGAGGCGGGCACGGCTTGCCGCGAACCGCGCTGGGCGGCGCAACTAGTTGACTGTTTTGCTTGGTGATTGAATACTACGGGTCTGGTCCCAATCGCGGCAGGAGATTCATGCGTCTCACCACTAAAGGCCGTTATGCGGTCACCGCCATGCTTGATCTGGCCATTCATCGTGAGCAGGGGCCGATCAGTCTTGCAGACATTTCTCTGCGCCAGAGTATCTCGCTGTCCTATTTAGAGCAGCTCTTTGCGCGCCTGCGTAAAGGCAGCCTGGTGAAAAGTGTGCGCGGGCCGGGGGGAGGTTATGAGCTCGACGGAACGCCCGAGCACATCAAAATTTCTCACATCATCGACGCCGTCAATGAGTCGGTCGACACGACCAAATGCCGGGGTGCCGGTAATTGTCAGGGCGGGGAGACCTGTCTGACGCATCACCTGTGGGAGGATCTGAGTGAGCAGATTCACGATTTTTTGCAGGGCGTCAGCCTGGCTGATCTGGTGACAAAAAATGAAGTCAGGCAAATAGCCCGCAACCAGGATAAGAAGCAGAACCGGCTGAGTTCATCGACCAGCAGCGATGACTCCGTTCTGGTCGATTCGCAGATTCCGGCAACAGCCCTTTGAAGTCAGGAGAATTGGGTTCCGATGCAGCTTCCTATTTATCTAGATTATTCCTCTACCAATCCGGTTGACACCAGAGTGGCCGCCAAGATGGTGGAGTGCCTTACCCTGGACGGAAATTTTGGTAACCCGGCTTCGCGGTCGCATATGTCTGGCTGGAAAGCCGAAGAGGCAGTAGAGACGGCTCGTCGTCAGGTGGCTGACCTGATCCACTGTGACCCCAGAGAAATTGTTTGGACCTCTGGCGCGACGGAATCGGATAATCTCGCGATCAAGGGTGCGGCGAAGTTTTACCGGGAGAAGGGCCGGCATCTGGTTACCTCGGTGATAGAGCACAAAGCCGTGCTCGACAGCTGTAAGCAGCTTGAGCAGGAAGGTTTCTCTGTGACCTATCTGACCCCCGACTCCCGGGGAATGATCAGCCCCGCGCAGGTCGCCGCTGCGATTCGCCCGGACACGACGCTGGTGTCTCTCATGCATGTGAACAATGAAATTGGCGTGGTCAACGACATCCGGGCAATAGGCGAAGTTACCAGGCAGCACGGGGTCTTGCTGCATGTTGATGCGGCCCAGAGTGCCGGAAAAATCGCGATTGATTTGTCACAGATGCAGGTCGATCTGATGTCGCTGACGGCCCACAAAATCTACGGGCCCAAAGGCATCGGCGCCCTGTACGTGCGACGTCAGCCAAAAGTCAGAATTGAACCGCAGGTGCACGGAGGCGGGCACGAGCAGGGCATGCGCTCGGGCACGTTGCCAACGCATCAGATTGTCGGAATGGGAGAAGCATTTGCACTGGCTATGAACGAGATGGCTGCCGAGAATGCGCGGATTCTTGCCCTGCGCAATCGACTGCTGAATGGTCTGAAAGCGATCCCGGCGATAAGCGTCAACGGCGATCTGGAGCAGCGCGTGCCCGGCAATCTCAACGTCAGCTTCGGCTATGTCGAGGGTGAATCACTGATGCTGGCTCTGAGAGATCTGGAGATTTCATCGGGATCTGCCTGTACTTCCGCCAGTCTCGAGCCGTCCTACGTCTTGCGTGCCCTCGGCTTGTCAGATGAACTTGCGCACAGTTCGGTGCGAATCACGGTCGGACGCTTCAGCACAGAAGAGGAGATTGACTATGCGGTGGCGGTCATCGAGAAGGCGGTGGCAAAGCTGCGGGAGGGCTCCGCGCAATGGCTGGCCCGTGATTCTGCGACCGGATAAACCGCTCCCGGCAGGCCTGCTGCGACAGCGCTCACAGGCTCTGTGCTAATCGCCTGAATTGCTGAGCTTTTTTCGCTGAGATTACTGCGCCAAAATCGTGCAAAATCGCGAAAATTCCGCGTATAATGCGCGATCTTTTGCGACCACCAAACCGATTGGAGTAACCATGGCGATCGAACGAACCCTTTCCATAATTAAGCCTGATGCTGTAGCCAAGAACGTGATTGGCGAGATCTATACCCGCTTTGAACAGGCGGGGCTCAAAATCGTGGCATCTAAAATGGTGCAGCTGACTGATGAGACCGCTGGTGGCTTTTATGCTGAGCATCAGGGTAAAGGCTTCTACGGCGACCTGATCGAGTTTATGACTTCGGGCCCCGTTGTGGTTCAGGTGCTCGAAGGCGAGAATGCTGTTCTGCTCAACCGTGAACTGATGGGCGCCACCAATCCCGCCGAGGCAGCACCCGGCACGATTCGGTCCGACTTTGCTCAGTCTATTGATGCCAATGCGGTGCATGGTTCCGATTCCACCACTTCTGCGGAGCGGGAAGTCAGCTATTTCTTTACGCAAGAAGAAATCTGCCCGCGCAGCTAAGCGCCCGGCAAACGCGGGGGCTCTCAGGGAGCGATCATGAAACCTAACCTGCTCGGCTTGAGTCGAGAGAAGATGAAAGCGCTGTTCTCCGAGCTGGAGGAGAAGCCCTTTCGCGCCCAGCAGGTTATGCAGTGGATTCATCAGCGTGGGGTGCTAGATCTCAATGAGATGACGGATATCTCAAAGGTGCTGCGCGGTAAACTGGAACAACTGGTTGAGATCAGAGCGCCGAAAGTTGTGGCTGATTATCCCTCAGAGGACGGCAGCCACAAATGGATCATTGAAGTGGCCTCTGGCTCGCGTGTCGAAATGGTGTTCATACCGGAGGGCAGCAGAGGAACGCTGTGCGTTTCCTCCCAGGCGGGTTGCTCCCTTGACTGCAGCTTTTGTGCGACGGGTAAGCAAGGATTTAACAGCAACCTGACCGTTGCCGAGATCATCGGACAGGTGTGGCTGGCGCGGCAACAGCTTGACGGCTTCGATGCCGCGGCGCAGCGTCGGATCTCCAACGTTGTCATGATGGGCATGGGGGAGCCGCTCATGAACTTTGAGCCGGTGATGGATGCGGTCAGTCTCATGATGGACGATTGGGCCTACGGGCTTTCCAAGCGAAAGGTCACCATCAGTACTTCAGGAGTGGTGCCAGCCATACGGCGAATGAAAGAGTACACCGATGCGTCTCTCGCCGTTTCCCTGCACGCGCCCAATGATGCATTGCGCAGCAGCATCATGCCAATCAACAAAAAGTACCCGATTGCCGAACTGATGGATGCGGTGAAAGAGTATATGTCGAGCCTCCAGGACAAGCGCGTTCCGGTGATTGAATATACGGTGATAAAGGGTGTGAATGATCATCGTCAGCATGCCAGAGAGCTCGCGGAATTATTGAAAACACTGCCTTGCAAGATCAATCTGATTCCGTTCAACCCGTTTTCTCTGAGCGACTACAGACGTCCCAGTGATTCAGTGATCAGCAATTTTCGCGAGATACTTCAGCGTGCCGGTTTTACGGTAACTGTCCGCACCACCCGGGCTGATGACATTGGCGCTGCCTGTGGTCAGTTGGTCGGAGATGTTGAGGATCAGACCCGTCGCCAGGAGCGCCACGCCCGTCGTGCTGAAGCCAGGCAGAATGAAGCGTCCGAGCATTCCGGTCAGAGTCGCGTTGAGCGCGCCCGGATTCTGGCCAGCACCGGCAAGGCTGCAGCGTCCGACCCACTTGTGCTGGGGTCATAAGCCATGTTCCGCGCTGTCGTCTACCACGTCCTTCGGTTTGCCAGATACTTTTTCTGGGCGTCTGTCCTCGTGGTGATGAATGCCTGTGTGACGACCACAACAGGCGGATTCAACGTGGAGCCTTCGGATGAAGAATCCCTGGAAAATTATATACAGCTGGCCGTGGCTTACTTCGATGCCAATGATATGCCCAATGCGCGTCGTCATCTGAATAATGCGCTGGAGATAGACAGCCGAAATTCCGAGGCCTACAACATTCTGGCGCTGATCTCCCAGCGGGAAGGCGATCTGGAACTTGCGATCGAAAATTTCCAGCGGGCGGTGCGTCTCGATCAAGACAATGCAAGGGCTCGGAATAATTACGCTGCCCTGCTGTTTTCCATGGGGGATTATGAGAGCGCCTTTGACGAGCTGTTGACCGTCACGCAGGATGCTATGTACGAAGGCCGGGCCGTGGCGTTTGAAAATCTTGGTCGCAGCGCGGTGAGTCTCGATCGCCCGGAAGAAGCTGAAGTCGCTTTTACGCGTGCCCTGCAGTTGAACAGCAATCTGTACATCTCATCAATTGAACTTGCCCTGTTGCGCTTTCAGCGTGGTGACTGGCCGGGGGCGCGGCAGGCGTTTCGACAGTACCTCACGACCACCGAATTCTACAGTCTGCCGCATACCCCGAGGGCTCTGCTTGCGGGTATCATCATTGAAGGCCGATTCAACAATCAGAAACTGGTTGATGACTTTACCCGTATACTGACAACTCTCTATCAGGATTCTCCAGAATACGCGGAGCTACAGCAGAGAATGACCGATGCCAACTGAAGCGTCATCAGAAACTGCCCCGGAAGAGTCGCTTGCCGGCGGCGCAGCTGACAATATCAGTCCGCTCTCGCCCGGCCAGATGCTCAGTGCTGCCCGGGTGCAGCAAAACCTGACGCAGCGGGAAGTTGCAGAAACGCTCCACATCACGATGCATTATGTGAATGCGATAGAACATGATGAGCATGACAAACTGCCGGGGGCCGTTTTTGCCAAGGGTTATATCAAGCGCTATGCCGAGATTATGGCGCTTGACGAAACAGCGGTGATGGTCGCCTATGAAGGCCTCGGCTATGCCAGTCCGGCCGCGATTGCGGGCACCGGCAGAAATACAAGAAAACCACGACGCGTTGGCAAATCGCTGTGGGCAGTGGCCGCATCGGCCGCGGTTTTTATCAGTCTTTTCCTGGGGCTCTGGGCTTGGAATGGTGAGGATGCCGATACACCGGCAGGTTCACTAGAACCGGCTCTCAGCGAGTCGCCAGAATCGTCCGGCCCGGCGCAACCGTTAACTGCCATGCCGGCTGCTCCGGCCGACAGCGATTCCGCGTCTCGGCGTGCAGCGGCTGTAGTGAGGGACCCCCTGTCTTTGCCGTTGGCAAGCCCGCAACAGGCAACGGTCGATGGGCGGGCGGTTTCGGGATCAGTCAATCGGGCGGAGATCGACGAGGGAAACGCCAGCGGATTGGATTCTGCCGAGCCGGCGACTGTGGTGGAAGGTGAAGGCAAGGATACGCTCAAGCTGAGTTTCAGCGGAACGAGCTGGATCGAAGTCAGAGACAGTGGTGACGGTGACAGATATCGCGAACTGAGGATGGCTGGCGATGTGCTGGAAATCAAAGGCGTGGCGCCGTTCGATGTATTCCTCGGTGATGCGCCCCGGATCCGGCTGTCCTTGAACGGTAATGACATTGATCTCTCACAAGAACCGCGTATCGACAATTCTGTACAACTGACTGTAGGCCTCTGAACATGATGAGACACGCACAAGCGCCTGCTCGCCGACAATCCAGACAGATCATGGTCGGTAATGTCCCGATTGGTGGCGATGCGCCTATTTCCGTCCAGACGATGACGAATACGGAGACCACCGACGTTGACGCCACACTGGCGCAGATCAGGCGCATGCAGACAGCGGGTGTCGATATCGTCCGGGTCTCGGTCCCCAGTCAGGATGCTGCAGCGGCATTCAAGCAAATCCGCGCGCAGGTCGATGTGCCCCTGGTAGCAGATATCCATTTTGATTACCGGATTGCTCTGAGCGTCCTGGAAAACGGGGTGGACTGCTTGCGGATTAATCCGGGTAACATCGGCAGCGAAGAGCGCATCAGAGCAGTCATAGACAGCGCGAAAGATAAGGGAATTCCGCTGCGCATAGGGGTCAATGCAGGCTCGCTTGGCAAGTCTCTGCTGCGCAAATACAAAGAGCCGACCGCTGAAGCCATGGTCGAATCGGCACTGACTCAGATAGACATTCTCGACAAGCTGAATTTTCAGAATTTCAAAATCAGTCTGAAAGCTTCTGAAGTCTTCATGACCCTGGCGGCCTACCGCGCGCTGGCCGGTCAAATTGACAATCCCTTTCACCTGGGCATCACAGAAGCAGGCGGACAGAGGTCGGGCACCGTGAAGTCGGCTATTGGTCTGGGTGCGCTGCTGATGGAAGGTATCGGCGATACAATTCGGGTTTCGCTCGCCGCGGATCCTGTTGAAGAAGTGAAAGTGGGGTTCGATATTCTCAAGAGTCTCGGACTTCGGCACAAAGGGGTTAATCTGGTGGCCTGCCCGAGTTGTTCCCGACAGAATTTTGATGTCATCGGCGTGGTCAACGAGCTGGAACGCAGACTGGAAGACATCATTACGCCCATTGACGTCGCGGTAATTGGTTGCATTGTTAACGGGCCGGGCGAGGCCAAAGTGGCAGAAATCGGATTGACCGGGGCGACGCCCAACAACCTCGCCTATGTGGAAGGGCAGCCGCATCATAAAATACAGAACGATCAGTTGCTCGATGAGCTTGAAAACATGGTGCGTGAAAGAGTTGCTGCCAAACAAAAAGCGCAAGCTGACGTCATCGCCACTGATTGAGGCCGACAGCCCGTGTCCAAGACAAGAATACAAGCCATCAGAGGCATGAACGACGTCCTGCCGGAGGAGTCGCCGGCATGGCACTTTCTGGAAGCGCAATTCCATGCGGTGGTCAAACGCTTTGGATATCGCGAGATCCGCTTTCCGGTCCTTGAACAGACCCAATTGTTCAAGCGCTCAATCGGTGAAGTAACCGATATTGTCGAAAAAGAGATGTACAGCTTTGACGATCGCAACGGAGACAATCTCAGTCTCAGGCCGGAAGGCACAGCGGGCTGCGTCCGTGCTGCGGATCAACATGGTCTGCTGTATAACCAGCAGCAGCGGCTCTGGTATCAGGGCCCGATGTTCCGCCATGAGCGGCCACAAAAAGGCAGATACCGACAGTTCCATCAGTTCGGCGTAGAAGCATTCGGTATGCCGGGCCCGGACATTGATGCTGAACTCATTCAGATTTCGGCCACGCTCTGGCAAGCGCTTGGCCTTGCCGAGTCCGTCAGCCTGGAGTTAAACAACATTGGCAGCGCTGGTGATCGCAATGCTTACGGACAGGCGCTGACTGCATTCTTAGAAGCCCATGCCAGTGAGCTTGACGACGACGCAAGACGGCGCATGCACAGCAATCCGATGCGCGTGCTGGACAGCAAGAATGAGGCTGTACAGTCGGTGCTCGCGGATGCGCCGGCTCTGGCAGATTTCGTCAGTCAGGAAAGCTGTGAGCATTTTGAGGCGCTCCTGCAGCTTCTTCAGTCACTAGGCATCGAATATTCGATCAATCCAAAACTGGTGCGGGGGCTGGATTATTACAATAACTGCGTTTTCGAGTGGACGACCGATCAGCTCGGTGCGCAGAGTGCTGTTTGTGGCGGGGGACGTTATGACGGACTGGTCGCTCAGCTGGGAGGCAGGCCTACCGTGGCGGCCGGGTTCGCCATGGGCGTTGAGCGTTTGGTTCTCATGCTTGAAACGCTTGAACGTGTTCCGGAATCCTATCGGCGACCGGTCGATGTTTACGTGTTGACGGCCAGTGAAGGTCTGTCCTCGCAGGCTCTGCGCCTGGCCGAAGCCATTCGCGCCCAGTGTCCGGGCAGGGGTATCGTCTGCCACTGCGGAGGGGGCAAATACAGCAGTCAGGTCAAACGGGCATTCGCCGCAGGCGCAAGCCTTGCCGTCGTGCTCGAAGCTGCAGGTGACAATGCCCCGCTGAGCGTCAAAATCAGGCAGCTAGCAGGTTCAGATGACGTCTGGACCGGAGAGTTGAGCACAATTCCCGCCGAAGTCGCCCGATTACTGGGGGCTTAGGCGGAAAATCCGCCAGACATTCGTGCGTCGCATAGCCTAAACGGTTAGAATTTGGCGTTTTTTCAGGTTCCGGTGCTGTCGGAACCCTCAAGCGGGTCTCTTCGGTGCGCCAGTCGCACTGAAGGCAGGCCAAGAAGGTAAAGAAGGAAAAGAAGGAGAGTGCCGTGGCGTTGCATGCCGCAGAAGAAGAAAGTCTTGAAGCCCTCAAGAAGTGGTGGCAGGACAATGGTAAGGGGCTGATCTATACCGCAGTTGCCGTATTTGCCGGCGTGACGGGCTGGTTAGTCTGGAACAATTCGACCGCCAGTCAGGCGGAAGCGGCTTCCGATCTGTATGAAGAAATTCTCAGCATTACCCTCGTTGAAGAAGGCGAGCGCGTTTCCGCTGCTGACAGCGCGCGCGTGATCGAACTGGCAGAAAGCCTGCGCTCCGATCACGGCTCGTCGATTTACGCCAAATTTGCTTCGTTATTTTCTGCTCAGCAGGCGGTGCAGAACGATGATCTGTCAGCTGCCGAGAGGGACTTGCAGTGGGTTCTGGACAATCGGAGTCAGGGCGTCATGGGCGAAGTGGATGAAGGCCTGATTCTTACCGCGAGTTTGCGTCTGGGCCGGGTGATTCTGGCGCAGGGGGACGCAGAGCGGGCGCTGGACCTGTTGAATACGCTTGATCCGAGCGCTTTCGAAGGGGGCTTTGGCGAATTGCGTGGTGATATTTATCTCGCTCTCGGCCGTGTTGTGGATGCCCGTGATGCCTATACGGCCGCGCAGCAATCGGGTTCGAGCAGCGATGGCCTGCGCATGAAACTGGACAACCTGCCTGATGAGGGTTGACGGCAGAATCTCGGGGGCACGCAAAATGAGAATCGTTCAGGCGAAAAGAGCCGGACTGAAGACGCTGACGATGCTGGGCATTGTGTTGCTTCTGACCGGATGTGCCGGTGTTAATCTCAATCCCCTGGAATGGTTCAACTCTGACGAGGAGGTCAATCCGCCGAAGGAGCTGGTGGACATCTCGGCCGAAATTCGCCTTGACCGGCTCTGGAGTGTGGACGTCGGCAATGGGCAGGGGGATAACTACACTGAAATTACGCCGGCCATTGCGGGCAGGGTCATTTTTGCAGCAAGCGAAAATGGCACTGTGCTGGCCGTCAATCTTGATTCGGGGGACGTGTTGTGGCGCAACCGGCTAGATGAGCGCCTGATCACCGGTGGTGTTGGTGCCGGCGGCGGTCTGGTTATTGTGGGTAGCCGGGATGCCGAAGTTATCGCGCTGGATCAGTCCACCGGTGAAACAGTGTGGATTGGCCAGGTGACCTCTGAAGTGGTCGCGCAGCCTATCGCCAACGAAGACATCGTGGTAGTACAAACCGTTGATGACAAAGTGACGGCTCTTGATAACGTGTCCGGTGAGCAGCGTTGGATCTATGAATCAACCCAGCCACCGCTGACGCTAAGAGGTACCAGTCGCCCCGTCTTTACTCCAGCTGACACCGTGGTAGCCGGCTTCAGCAATGGCACTTTGGTATCGGTTTCGGCAGATGACGGAGTGTGGCGCTGGGAAGAACGGGTGGCGGTCCCCGAGGGGCGCTACGATATTGATCGGGTAATTGATATTGACGGCGACCTTGTGCTCGACGGCAACCGCATCTTCGCCTCCAGCTATCAAGGGAATCTGATTGCGCTGGATGTTGCAACGGGTCGGATCGTCTGGGGCCTGCAGGACGCATCGAGCTATCACGGGATTACACAGGGGTTTGGTAACCTGTACTACTGTAGTGATGAGAGTCACGTAGTGGCGGTGCGCGACGAAAGCGAAGACATCGTCTGGCGCAATGAAGACTTGCAGCATCGCAGCATCACTGCTCCGACAGCCATCAGTAACTATGTTGCCGTCGCGGATTTTGAAGGCTATGTCCATCTGATTTCACAAATCGACGGGCGGATTGTGGGCCGCTCCCGAGTGGATGACGATGGCGTCAGAGCCAATTTGCTCGCTGACAGAGGCCGCCTGATCACCTTCGGAAACAGCGGTACACTGGCAGCCTACAGCCTGCAGTAGCAGGAACCCGCTTTCGATTACCGAGAACCCAGCTTCAGGTCATACGCATGAAACCTGTCATTGCTCTTGTTGGCCGTCCTAACGTCGGTAAATCGACTCTCTTTAACCGTCTTACCCGGAGTCGGGATGCGCTGGTCGCCAACGTCCCGGGCCTGACCCGCGATCGCCAGTATGGGGAAGGCAGGCTCGATCAAACGAGCTTTCTGGTCATCGACACCGGGGGCATTACGGGCTATGAGGAAGGTATCGACTCCGAGATGGCCGCGCAGTCCCTGAGGGCCATCGAGGAAGCCAGTCTCTGTCTGTTCATGGTGGATGCCAGAGACGGTGCGGCGCCTGACGATTCAAAGATACTGGAATATCTGCGCAAAGGCTCGAAACCCTTCTATCTGGTGGTCAACAAGGTTGACGGCCTTGATCCTGATCAGGCTGCTGCGGAATTTGCCGGCTTCGGGGTGAAGCAGCTGTTCACCATTGCCGCGTCGCAGGGTAAGGGTGTCAAGCAGCTGCTGCTTGAGGTGCTGGCCGAGCACGATGCGCAGGAGGAAGTTGATGAGGTCATTCCCCGCGGCATCAAGATTGCCGTCGCGGGTCGGCCAAATGTCGGTAAATCAACTCTCGTCAACAGAATGCTTGGAGAGGAGCGGGTGGTGGTTTATGACCAGCCCGGTACGACACGGGACAGTGTTTATATTCCCTTCGAACGGCGCGGCAAAGCCTACACGCTGATCGATACTGCCGGTATCCGCAAGCGGGGTAAAACCAAGGAAACCGTTGAAAAATTTTCCGTTGTGAAGTCTCTGCAGGCGATCGAAGATGCTCATGTGGTGATCCTGATCATCGATGCCAAACAGGGTATTGTTGAGCAGGATCTGCATCTGCTCGGCTATGTGATCGAAACAGGCAGAGCCCTGGTGATCGGTATCAATAAATGGGACGGGATGGACGAGGCTGCGAAAGATAAAGTGCGCCTCGACATCAGGCGACGTTTTGCTTTTGTGGATTTCGCGAACATTCATTTTATTTCGGCTCTGCACGGCTCGGGCGTGGGTGAGCTGTACAAGTCGGTGAACAAAGCCTATGCCTCAGCGCGAAAAGATCTCGGGACTAACCAGTTGACCACGATTCTGCAAAGCGCTGTTGCTGATCATGCACCCCCCAGTGTCAACGGCAGAAGAATCAAGCTGCGCTACGCGCATGCGGGTGGGCAGAACCCACCCACGATTGTGATCCATGGTAAGCAGACCAGTAAGCTGCCCGCGAGTTACAGCCGCTATCTTGAGAAAACGTTCCGTAAAGTGCTCAAGCTGGAAGGCACCCCCGTGAGAATTGAACTGCGAAGCGATGAGAACCCCTTTACGATAAAAGAGCGAGATCTCACTGCGCAGCAGATCGCCAGAAAACGGCGTCTGGACAAGAACAGGAAGTCGATGAAACGATGACGGTCTCGCTGACGGACATTGAACATGCCCTGGAACGCCTCAGCGGGGCAGCTCTGCGAACACCTCTGCTGCGCTGTGCAGAGCTTTCGGAACGGGCCGGGGCGAGCGTCTTAATCAAGCCCGAGAATCTGCAGCATATCGGCGCGTTCAAATTTAGAGGGGCCTACAATCGCCTTGCGCAACTGGATCGGGACGAACAGCGGGCGGGCGTTGTCGCTTTTTCTTCCGGCAACCATGCGCAGGGCGTGGCCTGTGCCGCCAAGCTCCTTGGTATCCCTGCGACAATCGTCATGCCGACAGATGCCCCCCGCATCAAGCTGGAAAACACCCGCCGACTCGGTGCAGAGGTCCGGCTGTATGAACGACAGGGTGAATCGCGGGAACAGATTGCCAGCGCAATTGCTACGGAGCGTGGTGCAGTGCTGGTGCCTTCCTATGATGATCCGGACATAATTGCCGGACAGGGTACCTGTGGTTATGAGCTGGTCGAGCAGGCCGCCGCACTCGGCATGAGGCCGGCTGCACTGCTTGTGCCCTGTGGCGGTGGTGGCCTGCTGGCTGGCGTATCCACGGCGGTCAGGGCGCTGCTTCCGGAGACTGCAATTTACGGAGTGGAGCCTGAAAACTTCGACGATCATGCCAGATCCTGGAAATCAGGTGTCCGGGAAAGTGTGCCCGGCACTCATCCCACCTTGTGTGACTCGCTGATGACGCCGACTCCGGGCGCCCTTACCTGGTCAATCAATCAAACAACTGTCAGTGATTTCCTGGTCGTTACCGAAGACGAGGTGCGTCATGCGGTCAGCTTCGCCTTTCGCTATATGAAGCTGGTTGTTGAACCCGGAGGTGCCGTTGCTCTGGCGGCCCTGCTGTCAAAAAAACTGAACCTTGAAGGTCAGGATCTCGCCCTGATTCTTTCCGGAGGAAATATTGATCCTCTTGTCCTCGACAACTGCCTGAGCGAGTATCCTGATCCTTGATGGAGCCGGGCGCCGGCTTACCTGTTTCAAGCCTGAACGGAGGTATCCCCATGAGAAATCGGTATTGCATGATCAGCATGTTAATGAGTTTGTTGAGCATGAATCCCGCTCACGCGCAAAGCGACTGTCTCGATGAACTAGACTGCGAGTCAAGCTGGCTGCAGCTGACTGACGCGGATCGGGCGGGTGTTTTTGATTTTGCGCAGGAGTACATGGCCTTCATCCACGAAGCGAGAACCGAATTGAGTTTTGTGGCTGAGGCCGTTCGTCTGGCAGAGGCAAACGGATTCAGACCCTTATCTGAAGTAGACGACCTGGCACCCGGAGATAAAATCTACGAAGTGAACCGAGACCGGACCCTGTCAGTGATGGTTATTGGCTCGGAGCCCGTAAGCGCGGGATTTCATGTTGTCGGAGCGCATATTGACTCACCCCGGCTGGATCTCAAGCCCAGGCCGCTTTATCAGGATAATGAATTTGCGCTATTTCAGACCAACTATCATGGTGGGCTGAAGTATCATCAGTGGACGAATCTGCCGCTGGCGCTGATGGGTCGCATCGATAAAAAAGACGGAACGACGGTGCCTGTCTCAATCGGTTTGCGGCCAGATGATCCTGTTTTCATGATTCCGGAGCTGTCTCCCCATGTAGATCGCGGCCGCAATTCACGCCCGTTGGGAGAATTTATTGAGCCGGAGGATCTCGATCCGGTGGTGGGGCATATTCCGATGGATGACAGCGGTCGCGCTGTGGTTGACCAGGTGTTGGCTTACCTGGCTGAAGAATACGGTGTGACCCGTGCCGATCTGGTATCGGCGGAACTGGCACTGGTGCCGGCGGGAGCGCCCAGAGACATGGGTTTTGACCGAGGACTGATCGCAGCCTATGGTCAGGATGACCGGCTGGCGGCCTATGCGGCACTGCGCGCGGTGCTGGAGGTCGAAAATCCGCAGAAAACCACGATGGCCTACCTGGTGGACAACGAGGAGGTCGGTAACCGGAACAACACCGGGGCGCGCTCCGATCATTTTGCTGATCTGCTGTCGCGTCTGGTTTATCGCGAGCTGGGCAGTGACTACCGTGAACCGCTTTTTCGTCAGACCCTGCGAGCGACGCGATTTGTCAGCGTTGATGTGAATCCCGGAATCAATCCGATGAACCCCGGCGCCTGGGAGCGGGGGAATGCTCCGAAACTCGGGTATGGGGTAAACCTGAAGCTCTACGGTCAGGGGAACAATGCCAACTCAGAGTTTGTGGCATGGATCAGGGCGCTGCTGGATGATAATCAGGTGCCGTGGCAAACGATTACCTATCGCGTCGGCAGCGCCGGTGGTGGCACGATAGGTGGCGAGTTTTCCAGGCAGAATATTGAAGTCATAGATTTTGGCGTGCCACTGCTGTCCATTCATACCCCGTATGCGGTCAGTTCAAAGGTGGACGTCTACAGTCTCTATCGTGCTGCCAAAGCGTTCTATCAATTCAGTGAATAGTTCAGGATGACAGCTCTTCCATTTTCTTGTGCTGCTTTTCCTGCCGGCGTATCTCCAGCCAGGTATCTACGCTGAAGGGTCCGGCGCCGAAGGTAAACAGAATCAGAAAGCTCGCCCAGTACATCGCGGCGAGCTCCCCGCCGTTTAAAGTCGGAAACCACGCCAGATGCGCGATGGCGTAGGCAAAAGTCATGGTCCCGAGGGCCAACAGGGCAACGAGATGAGTCCACAGGCCAATCAGAATGAGCGCGCCACCGGCCAGTTCGATGACGCCGGCCACGAACAGCAGATTGATGTCCATCGGGACGGCGTAGCTGACAAGATCTCCGATTTCAAGTCGGGTCATACCGCGGCCGACAGGGACAGCAGGACTGTCGCCCAGCAGTTTGGCGTAGCCGTGGGTCATGAACATTGCGGCTACCAGAAGTCGAAATATTGTCCAGCTTGACTCCCTGCTGACTTCGGTAACGCGGCTGGCAAATCGGTTCAGGCGAGAGAGCATGAAGCCTCCTTGGTCAATTTGTTTTGATGGTTTTTCCCAGTCAATCTAGCCCTGCCCGAACAATACTACCTGCCATATCGCCCTGACAATGCTAAGAGTCAAGCGGGCGATCCGGTAAATCTTTTCTAATGATTGAAACCGGAGAGGCTGCGCCGGCGCTGAATGGCCGGTGCTTTACCCGCTGATTCGTGCCCGGTCCCGGAATCGTGTGCAGTGAGGTGCCGCTGCCAGATGATAATCCGGTTTATGCGCCCGCGGCGGCGTACTCTTCTTCTACTACCTCCAGAATGCGCTGTCGGGTAGGGCGGGCCAGTTGCCGGCCGTTAATGAAAACAGCGGGTGTTCCCCGGACTCCGGCGGCATTGCCGCCGCGCTGGTCATTGCGGATTTTGGCGATAACCTCGTCGGAGGCGATATCAGCATGCAGGCGATCGATATCCAGATTGAGCTCAAGTGCATAGCTGTCGAATTCGGATTCGGCGTCGGGCAGAGCTGACCACAGACCCTGCGTGGCGAACAGGTAGTCGTGCATTTCCCAGAATCTGCCCTGTCTGGCAGCAGCTTCAGCATACAGCGACGCTTCCCACGTGTTCTGGTGTGTTGAGGTCACCGGGAAATGCCGGAATATGAGATGGGCCTTGTCGCTCAGCTGAGGCCACAGCCGCGCCATGGTTTCATTCTCGACCGCGCAGGCGGGGCACTGAAAATCGGCATAAACCACGATGCTGACGGGATGCTCACGCTCGCCCCGGATGTGATCGCTGTCAGCAATTTCCACCGGAGAGAAGGTGGGACCCTGATTGAGCAGGGTATACAGGACAAACAAAGCCAGCACGGGTGTAATACCAAACAGGGCAACCTTGGAAGCAAGTGCTTTGGACTGTGCTTTTTTTTGTGCGGTCTGCTGCTTCTCTTGTTTGATTTTTCGCTGTTGTTCTCTTTTGTTCATGACTTCACCCTGGTTGACGTCGACGGTTGCTGGTTTTGGCGCCGCCATTTTCACCGGCAGAACATAATATACAAAAAATCCGGGTTTTCGGCACTGAAGCGAGGCCTGATACGGATCCCTTGATTACCGGTGCGGGTTGCGCTAGCAATTGTTGTCGCCGTCTCGTGCCGGAGATGGCGCGGTAAGACGACAGATTCAGTCGTCGCTGGGGTTCGGGTGCGTCTCCGTGACGCTCGAGTGGACGGTGCCGTCGGCAAGTCTGGTGACAAGAGTTTGTCCGGGCGCAACATCAGTCGTCTGTCTGACTACCTGGCTGCTTTCCGTCAGACTGATACTGAACCCGCGGTCCAGCACCGCCAGCGGACTGACCGCATTGAGATTCCTGCTGAGGGAAGCCAGCTGTTCCCGGCCTTGATCAAGATGTCTGCGGCCGGAATGGGCCAGGCGCTGACTGAGTGCGGTAAGCTGGGTCCGCTGTTGCGACAGCTTTTGTGCGGGGCTGACCGCGATCAGTGCTCGCTGCTGCAAGGCCAGCAGCGCTGCGGCCTGCTGAAGCCGGTTGCGCAGAACGCGTTTAAGCTGCAGCTCCAGCCTGTCGAGAGTCTGGGCGTGATCCTGCAGTCGCCTGTCCGGCCGGCGCAGCCGTCTGGCCATCCAACCCAGTCGCTCCTTGCGCCACGTGAGAGATTGCCCGGCCAGGTTGCTGAAACGCTGCAGCAGGCCCTGCAGCTGCTCAAGAGAGTCCAGCTGGTCCGGGCTCAACAGTTCGGCTGCTGCAGACGGTGTCGGCGCCCTGAGATCTGCGACCAGATCGGCGATGGTAAAGTCGATTTCATGGCCGACCGCCGACACGACGGGCAGCTCGCTGGCAAAAATGGCTCTGGCGACGGATTCTTCGTTGAACGCCTGCAGGTCCTCCAGAGAACCTCCGCCCCGGCCAACGATCAGAGCCTGTAAACCCAGCGTGTCGGTGAGCGTGTTGGCCAGCGCCAGTGCGGAACTGATCTCGCCCGGGGCTTCCGGACCCTGAACCGCTACCGGGAAGACAGTAAGTCGGGTTGCCGGGAATCGGCGTCCAAAAACGCTCACCATGTCACGGACCGCTGCGCCGGTGGCGGAGGTGATCAGCCCGACGTGATGGTAACCCTCCAGAATTTCCTTTTTGTGTCTCTGATCAAACAGGCCTTCAGCCTGCAAACGTTGTTTGAGCTGCTCAAAGGCGCGCCGTAAAGCCCCGTCGCCGGCTTCCTCCATCTGGCTCACGATCAGCTGGTAGTCACCGCGGTTAGGGTAAATGCTCAGCTGGCCGCGGACGATCAGCTGATCCCCGTTTTTCGGGCTGAATCGGACCAGGCGGTTGCGGCCGGCAAACATGGCACAGCGCACCTGAGATTTCTGATCTTTGAGTGTGAAATACCAGTGGCCGGATGCCGGATTGGCGAAATTTGAGATTTCGCCTTCCACGGCGACCTGTGAAAAGTGCCCCTCAAGCAGGGATTTTGCCATCTGGTTCAGACTGCTGACACTGAGTACTTTTTCAGGCTCAGTTGTCGACATTGCGGGTGCCTCAGGCAAAATCACCGCGCCACTCCGGCCCGGCTCCGAAGGCTTGCGATGCATACCTCAGCGCGCAGTTTATTCAGTGACATCGCTGACAGACCCGCCCGTGTACCGTTCAATGATCAGTGTTGCCGCCATATTGGCAGCAATGTTTGCCCCGGTGATAAACATGTCAATAATGAGGTCCACCGCGATCAGCAGTCCGATACCTTCCACAGGCAGATCGAGCGCCACAAATACGGGGGTGATGACCAGCAGGCCGCCGCTGGGAATGCCGGGACTGTAGAAACTCAGCACTCCGATAGCGAGTGCGATAGCAATCGTTTCTGGCAGCGCAAGCTCGATGCCGTACAGGGCCGCAATGAAATAGGCGCCACAGGTGCGGGCCAGGGGAGACGCAAATTTGAACAGGGTGACCGCGGTCGGCAGCACCAGGCCTGCCGTGTTCTGGTCGATTGCCAGATCCCGGCTCGCTGCCAGAGTTGCCGGCAGCGCCGCGAGGGAGGACCGGGTCCCGAGCCCGATCACCTGCACCGGTGCCATGGTTCTGGCAAACCGCCAGACGTCATAGCCTAAGAGCCCGAGAATCAGATACAGCGTGCTTGCCAGCAGCACGATCAGGCTGCAGGTCAGGAAGATAAAACTGCCCAGCAGCACAACCGATTCTGTGCCGAGATTGGCGGCAACAGGCAGTACCAGCGCGAAGATTCCGTAGGGTGACAGCGCCATCACCCAGGCGATCACCACAAACAGCGCCTCTTTTACGGCGGCGAAAAACCCGACAAGTTGCTTTCGGCTCTGCGGATCGATTTTCAACAGAGCCAGCGCAAATATGCCGGTGAACACCATCAGCGGCAGAATCTCACCGTTCGCAGCGGCCGAGAACGGGTTGGCTGGCACCAGATTGATTAGCCAGTTGCTGAAGGGGGGGAGAGCGCTGCGATCCTCTGCTTGTTGAACAAAGCTGCGCATCAGTTCAGCCGATTCGCTGCTGAGGGTCAGACCTGAGATCAGCGGTGCGGCGAACAGCACGGAAAACGCACTGGACAGCAGGATCAGTCCTGCAAACAGACACAATGAACGCCCGCCGATTGCCAGAACCCGATGGCTCTGTTCAGTGCCGCCGATGGCGACAATGACTAAGGACATCAGCAGGGGAACAATGGTCATACGAATGGCATTGACCCAAAGGCTGCCAAGCGGAGCAATCATCGCTGGCAGCCCGTTCAGCCACTGCGAATCGTTCTGGGCGATGAACAGCCCGAACAGGCAACCGGCAAACAGGCCGATAAGGATTTTGTAGGATAGGTTCATACCGTTTCCTGTCAGTCTACTGAAGCAGTGAGCCCTGTCAGGGTGATTCTTGCCGGAGTTTTTCGTCTTCCGGCAGTCCCTTTGAAATTACAGACTCAGAGTCCAATTCACCACGCTGCGTTGCTCGACATGAGGGGCGAGCCCGCGCCGAGAATTGAGACGCCTGTTCAGATTTGCTAGGGTCATTCTACTCAAGATTTTTATCAGGTGCAGTGATGAGTAACGTAAAGATCCCGCATGACCAGAATCACCCTAAGGCAGAAGCCGAATGCCGGCATGAGCATTTCGATGCCTTGCTTGAACAATATGAAAGCAAGCAACTGTCCAGACGCCAATTGCTGGGCGCACTGGTGGCTTCCGCAGTCGGCGTTTCGATGACTCCAGCTCAGGCGCAAGCGCCCGCTGCGGTGGGGCGTTCAATGAACCATGTTTCTCTGTCGGTCAGTGACGTGCAGCGCTCCGCGGATTTCTACAGCCGGGTTCTGGGGCTGGAAATCATCAGCCGGCCAGCCAACGGAGGCCTGAATATGGGGCTGGGGTCGGAAAGTTTTCTTGGTCTGTATGAGCTCGGGGATCCCGGGCGTATGCATCATCTTTGTGTCGGCGTGGACAATTACAATCCGGATCTACTGGCTGAAAGACTGTCGGATCACGGCATCCAGGCCAATATCAACAGGGACCCGGCCAATCGGACCAGTGGCGGGGATCAACTGTATTTCAATGACCCAGACGGCATTCTGGTGCAGTTGGCACAGCATGGGTACCTTGGCTGACTCTATCCGCCCGGCGGTTTCAGCCATTTTTGCTCGGTCTGCAAAGGCGCAGTCAGGGTTGTCATAAAGGCTTCCAGCTGTTTGAGCTGCACCGGCCGCAAGGCCAGAGGTTTCGCCTCATTGTGGCTGAGCATGGAAGTGGGAGCCTCGTTGTAATGCTCCATGACCGCTTTCAGATCGGCGATCTGACCGCCGTGCATGTAGGGCGCCGTTTCGGTGATGTTCCTCAGCGTTGGTGTCTTGTGCGCGCCGACCAATTCATTGTCATCTTTGGCAAACCTGAGCTCCGTGCACTGACCCGGCTCAGCATCGCTGTATTGCCCCAGACAATTGAACTCATCCTGACGCGCAAGTCTGATGCCATCATACCTTCCCATAGGGGGCAGCTGTCCCGCAATGGCAAGCACGCCGGTATTGTGAAATTCGAAATTGGTCAGCAGCGGGCCGTTGTGACAGCTGATGCATTGGGCCTGGTCAATGAACAGAGCAAGGCCCGCCAGCTCGTCTTTGCTGAGCAGGCTCCCCGGTATTACGGCAGAACTTTCAGTCAAGCTGTCGGCATAGTCGTCAAAACGACTGCGCCCGGGTTTGATCTTGCGCTGGTAAGCCGCGAGTGTCTTGCCGATGTTGGCAAAAACCCGATTGATGTCCTGCCGCAGATCCGTCCCGAGAGATTCCCAGTTCCTTCGGAGCAGCTCATCGCCCAGCGGCGAGGCTGCGCGGGGCGCGCCCGGCAATGCGGGCAGTGGCTGAAAGAGTGCTTCGTATTGCGATTTGTAAAGCGGATCCTCGGCGATCAGGCGTACTACCTGCAGTCGATCCAGATTGTGTTCATGACCGGCTTCGATCGGGGCGAGGGCCTGGGCCCACTGTGAATCTTTCCGGCCGTCCCAGTAAAACCAGGGGCTGTAGGCGAGCCCGACGAGGGAAGGCGTATGCCTGAAGCCCGTTTCGGTGCCCACTGCGAGAGTCCGGTCATCGGTGAAGTAGTTTTGTGGCTGGTGGCAGCTCGCGCAGGCGACTTCGCCATTGCCGCTGAGGCGCTGGTCGAAATACAGGCGGTGTCCGAGCCGGGCAGCAAGCTCGCTCTCTGCCACCGCGTTACTCGGATCGCCCGGGGTTGCCGGAAGCCGGGAAAGAGACAGGGACTGGATGAGTGCGCGCTGCGCCGGCGTCCATTCAGCGGGCAGGGGATCAGGTAACAGTCTCCAGGCCAACAATCCCACCACCGCTGTCAGAGTACATCCCGCGATCAGGATCCGTGTCATAGCTGGAATTCCAGAGTCGCTGATTCTTGGCCCTGAGCGCTGGTGACGTCGAATGTCAGCAGCCAGCGACCCGGCATGTGAAACCTTACGCCCTCCAGCAGGTAGCGGCCGGGGGCGATCTCTCCGGTGACGACAGGCGAGGTCGGTAAACCGTGGTCATGATCAGGCATGCCGCCAACGACTGACATCTGCGCCCCGTTCAAAGGGGCGCCATCGGCGGTGTAAAGCACGAGCTCCCAACTGTGAATGGTATTGATTGCCAGCGGATTGAGCTGGCTGAAGATCTCAAGCCTTGAGCCCTGGCTGGTTGTCAGGGAAAAAGTGGCCGACTGGCTCCAGCCGTTCATGGCTGGCAGCCACAGAAACAGTCCGGTGAGAAGAAAGATTCTGAGGGTCGGTAGCGTCATAAGTCTCACTGATCAGCCGCTGTGGTAGTTCTCGAGACTGAACCGGGGGCTGCAGATGGCCATCAGTTCCAGATCACTCTCGCCGGTATTGGTAATACGCTGTCTGGTGCCGGGCGGGATTAGTACGACGTCACCTGCGTGTACTGCAGCGGCAGCGGAATCGCCAACCTCGACAAGCCCCTCGCCGCTGAGAATGACGTAGCGTTCATAAGTGTCGGTCAGCCAGTGCCATGCAGTCTGCTGACCTGCCAGCACCCTGGCATGGGCGATTGAGACCGCACTGTCCTGATCCGTGTTGGACACTTCGATGATGTAACAACCTTCCTTGAAGTAGTATTCGTTGGCTTTCTGGAGTTTTCTGACGTAGGGATGCATGGGGGTCTCGGAGGCCTGTATCAGAATTGGGCAGCCCCGCCTCTGCAGAGCTGCTGCCTAGGGTTTTCGGAATTTGAGGGTGAATCGATCGGTGTTGCCCCGGATGCCGGGAGTGCCGACTTCCTGCGCGAGATCGTCTTCAGGATGGTAATGGAGCGGACTGTAATCTTCGAATTGAAAGCCGAGCCCGGTCAGCTCCTTAATAACAAGCACCGGATCGAGGCGGCGCCCTATGGCACGATTATCCGGCTGCATATGACGACGGGTGTGATCAACAATTCCGTAGACTCCTCCGGATTTCAGCGCCTCAAAAACAGCCCGGTTCAGATGGTTCCGCCGCTCTACATTGAGATTGTGTAAATTCCAGAAGGTCAGAATCAGATCGAAGTCTGCTTCAGCAAAGCTGAATTCAGGCACATTCAGCAGAGTGAGCTCTTCGTTGATGGTCGAAGTACATTCCAGGCCCGGCAGTGCCATGACCTCACTTTTGAAGGTCTCACTGAGACCTATGGCAAACACCAGTTGCCCGGCTTCACTGCACAGAACCGGCCCGAGGATCTTCGACCAGTACCCACTTGCCGGGGAAAGCTCCAGCACTTTCATGCTGCTGTCGAGGCCAAAAAAATCAAGCGCCTGCGCAGGCTTACGATTGCTATCTCTGGCGATCTCTGATGGCTCTCTGATGCTGCCCTGAATCGCGCTTTCAATCAGGGAGCGCGTACCGGCTGCTTCAGCCGCGAAGAGCTGGGCGCTGACGAAGAGCAGGGCCAGAGAGAGTAGGGTTTGAGGCATACACTTACCATGCTGTGGTGCGAGTGCGCGATTAAAGCAAATTTCGCCTCAAATGTTTATCACTGATCCGGGCGGATGTGACGGCTCGCAGAATCCGGGATATCCCCCGAGTTTAGTTGCTGGCCGCTCTGTCGTGCTAGCATACGGTCCGATCTTTTCTGGGAAAAAATACGGGAGAAAGCGGTGTCAGCCTTGAGGAAAGCAAAAGCAGCGAGTGGGTGTCTGTTGGTCAGCCTGAGCCTTGCCTCCGGCATCGCGTATTCTCAGCAAGGCGAGAGCCGTGGTTCAGGTGAGATACCTGACTTGCAGGGCGTGTACAGTATTGCCACGGTGACGATGCTGGAACGGGGTGAGCAGTTCGGCGGTGAACTGGTGATCAGCGCTGAACAGGCGGCTGCCGTCGGTGAAACCGGAGCCAGCTATCTTGATGATCTTGTCAGCAATGTGGGCGGGGCCGAGGCTCAGGTCGGAGGCTACAACACGTTCTGGATGGATCCGGGTGAAAGAATGGCCGTGATTGACGGCGGCATCAGAACCTCGATTATCGTGGAGCCGGAGGACGGACGCCTGCCGTGGGCCGAAGGGGCTCAGCGGCGTATTTTTGGCAGTATGCGCGCGCAGGGCGCATTCGATGGCCCGGAAGTGCGGCCCATGGGTGAGCGCTGCCTGGTCGGTTTCGGCTCGTCCGGTGGGCCACCGATGCTGCCGGTTCTTTACAACAATCACAGCCAGATCGTTCAGACTGATGACTACGTGATGATTCTTGCTGAGATGAATCATGACGCGCGCATTATCCGCCTGAAAGACAGCCAGCATGACGAAATGCACAAATGGCTGGGGGACTCTATCGGATACTACGAGGGTGATAGTCTGGTTGTCGAAACGACCAACTTTCACGCACAGGAGGGTTTCCGCGGCGCCCTTCGTCATTTTTTCTATTTGTCTGCGGATGCCAGAATCACTGAAAGATTTTCCCGCCTTGATGAAAACACGCTGCTCTATCGATTCACGGTCGATGATCCTGCGGTCTATTCCCGACCCTGGAGCGGTGAACTGCCGATGAATGCTGTTGAGGATCAGATTTACGAGTACGCCTGCCATGAGGGAAACTACGCGCTTCCCGGTATCCTGGCCGGAGCAAGGCGGCAGGAGCTGCAGGCAGAATTCGGGCCGGTGGGCCAATAATTGCTGGTAATCGTCATCAATCGCCAATAAGCAGAGGGCCGTGCCATGACAGCTTGTCGTTTTGTAGGTTCGATCGCCATCTTAATGTCGGTTTCCGCGGGTTTTGCAGATGAGCTGACGCCAGAGCTGTCCGTCAAGGAAATTATGAACAGCATCGTGACGCCGGCAACCAACACCATCTGGGGAGCTTACCAGTTGGAAACCGAATCACAGTGGCAGGAAGTGGGCCATGCGGCGACGGCGGTGATCGGCGCAGCCAATCTGCTGATGTTGGGTGGAACGGGCGAGGATGAGACAGAGATCGCCGGCGAGGCCGAATGGCAGCGATTTAATCAGCAGCTGCTGGCTGCGGCCCGACAAGTGCTGGTGGCGGTAGATGAGCGCGATGAGAATGCGCTGTCACAGGTGGGCAATGATGCGCTGTACCCGCCCTGTGAGAGCTGTCATCAGGCTTATCAGAAATAGCAGGACGTCCGGTACTCGGCTGCCAATCCAAATCGCCACTGTTTGCTGCCGCTCTATATCGTCAATCTGCGCCGCCGGTTTAAGCCGCCACTCTAAGCCGCCACTCTAAGCCGCCACGAAGAGCGCAGGCAGCCGCTCCAGAAACCAAAAGCACGCAATGCCGCCAAGTCCATAGGCCAGACCCCGATGGATGCTGCCCAGACTGTCGGATGAGATTTTTCTGAAGACCCAGTTCACCAGAATCATGGTGCAAATAAAGATAACCTGACCCCCTTCAACGCCCAGGTTGAAGAACAGCAGAGCGAGCGGGATGTCGGAATCGCTCAATCCGAGCGTGCCGAGTGCACCGGCAAATCCGAACCCGTGAAACAGGCCGAACACAAAGGCGACAATCCAGGGCTTTCGGTGCACCAGAGTCCTCTGGCCGCGCTGGCTCATCACGACTTCCCGCGCCAGCATGAGGATCGACAGCGCGATCAGCACTTCGATCGGCGGTCCGGGTACCGGTAAAATGCCGAGCACCGCACAGGCCAGCGTGATGCTGTGGGCGACAGTAAACGCCGTGATGGTCTTCAGCAGCTTCCAGAATCCGCTCAAGAGTAGGAGCAGTCCGAGGACGAACAGCAGGTGATCGATGCCAAACAGGATGTGATCGGCCCCCAGTAACAGATAGCGGTAGGCGAGACTTCCGAGCGACCCTGCGCCGGCTTTAAGATCGCTCATCGGGACCGTAATGGTGGCGCCAGCCCCCGGAAAATAACCGGAAACATCTTCTCCGTCTGCCCAGTGTGCGATCGCGACGACGCCCTGAAGCGACCATGGAAAATTCAGGCTGTCGGCAATGTTCAGCGCGGGGCTGCACTGAAACCGGTAGGCAAAATTACCGGGTGTCAGACCCTCGCAGCGTTCGGGGAGAATCCGCTCGATATTGAACAGAGGAGGAACCTGCTGATCGACCACAGACAGGCTGTAGTTGCCCGGGCTTTGTTCATCCAGGAAGATCCTTGCGACACCGGTGACATCAACGTCGTGCCCCTGCGCGGGGGCCGGGATGAGCAGGGAGCAGAGCATGAGGCGGTGGAGTAATTTCATTGAGGTGGAAATTCCCGGCAGGTCACAGGTCCGGCTAATGGGCTGAATCGCCGTTGAGTATGCGGACGGTGTATTGCTCCCAGAGTCGCTCTATTTCTGCCTGCAGACGCTGGTCTTCTTCCATGGCAATCCATTCCAGCCTGACGCGGTCGCGAATCTCGGCCAGTGACGGCAGCACGGACTCGGTTCTGGATTTGACCTGAAGCCAGTGCTGACCGCGATTACTGAGGTACGGGCCCTGCCATGGACCCATGTCGGCACTGAAGACCTGCGCAGCGAAAGCCTCATCAAAGATGTTGGACAGATCAAGCCGGTTGACATTCGGGAGAGGGTCGAGGTTTCCGGGTGATTGGGACAGCAGGGATTCCGCCTCCGCGCCGGCGGCGAGTTCTGCCAGCAGTTCTGCGGGCAGCGTCTCACGGCTGTTGAATACAATTTCGTCAGTGTTCAGCGTCGGCAGAGTCCGATAGCGTTCAAGATTGTCCTGATAAAAAGCCTCCAGCTCTGCGTCACTGGGCTGAATGATATCGCCGCTCAGCACATGGCGCATTTTCTGGGCAAGGATGTCGTGAATCCGGGCATCATCATCCAGGCCCATTTTCAGCGCTTCCTGAACCAGAATCTGCTCCTCGACAAAAGCGGCGGTGAAGTATTCCCGCTGCTCCTCGCTGAGGGCCTGACCGGTCGCCATCTCCTGCATGAACAGACGTCCATCTATGTCGGCCTGGTCCAGTTCCAGCAGCACGGTCTGGGTTCGGTTGGTCAGCTCATAGACGGCAAAAATGATCAGGGCCATCAGGAAGAAATGCGCCAGCGGCTCTCGCATAAGCCATCTGATCGTGTCGGGTCGTGCGTCTTCGCTCATCGGTTCGTGTCCTTCAGGCTTGTTATTCTGTGTGGTCGCCGGCACACTCTGTGAGTCAGGGTGTCCCGGCCGTTTTAATCCTGTAGCGCCTGCCCGTGACACCTTCATTCAGATTCTATAACCGGGAGTGGGATGCGGCCAGTCATGAAGCCACTTAGTCGAGAATTTATTGACAGCTGCCGCCGCGAGGAAGGCCGGATTATTCGCGGGGACAACATGACCCGCATCGAAACCTTCGTCGACGCGGCCTTTGCGTTTGCTTTCACCATGTTGGTGATCAGCATAGACGAAATTCCGAAAAGCCCTCCAGAACTGTTTGAGCTCTCCAGAGACATTCCTGCGTTTGTCTTCAGCGCGCTGATCATCGGTGCGGTGTGGCTGGCACATGCAAAATGGAGCCGCACTTTCGGATTGCAGGATTCGATCACCGTGTATCTGAGTCTGGCGCTGGTGATTCTGATGCTGGTGTTTGTCTATCCGATCAAGCTGATGATGCAGGCTACTGTGCTCTATATTTCGCTTAAGTATGGCATTCAGGTGTTTGATAACGGATTGTTTGACGATGTCGGCTGGGCAGATGGCACGGTGGCAGGCCTGTTTGTTTATGTCGCTGTCGGGCTGATTTCTCTGGGCTCGATTATTATCGCCTTTTATCAGAATGCGCTCCGTTACGGAAAGGAGCTGCACATCACGGCGTATGAGCGTGACTACTGCCACAAAATCACGCTCGCCTGGAGCCTGGTAATTGTCACCGCCATGGTGTCGCTGGTGGTGGCACTGGTGTCCGATGAAGTGGTTGTTGCTGGCGCCGGTTATCTGTACTTCAGTCTTTTCGTGACCATCCCTGTGGGCCAGTCGCTCTATCGAAGATCGCGGTTTGCCGGGTCGCCGGCCAGCCTCCAAAACAGCGGTCACTAGATCGGCCAGAGCCATCCTTAAGCTGGTCAATCTGTACAACAGACCCTCCCATCTGTACAATCTCGCTTTTGCGGATGGGTGAAATCCTATGTTACGAATTGCTGAAGAAGCTTTAACATTCGATGATGTCCTGCTCCTGCCCGCGCACTCCACCGTGCTTCCTCGCACAGTCAATCTGCAGTCCCGAATCACTGAAGCCATCTCGCTGAACATCCCGCTGATTTCAGCAGCAATGGATACGGTAACGGAAGCGCGTCTGGCTATTGCCATGGCGCAGGAAGGCGGCCTGGGTGTCATTCACAAGAGCATGACCATTGAGCAGCAGGCACGTGAAGTGCGCGCGGTGAAGAAATATGAAAGCGGGGTTGTGAAGGACCCGATCACGATTTCCGCGCAGGCGAGCGTGCGGGATCTGGTGGCGGTGATGAAGGAAAACAACATCTCCGGTATGCCGGTCATGAATGGTTCAGGGCTGGCGGGGATCGTCACCAGTCGGGACGTGCGCTTCGAGTCTAATCTGGATGCGGCAATAGATACGATCATGACGCCGAAAGACCGTCTGGTTACCGTGAAGGAAGACTTTAACCTTGCCGAGGTAAAAGCGCTGCTCCACCGGCACCGGATCGAAAAAATTCTCGTGGTGAATGATGCCTTTGAGCTCAAGGGACTCATCACTCTGAAAGACATTCTCAAATCAGAAGATTTTCCCAACGCCTGCAAAGATGAACAGGGCCGGCTGAGATCGGCCGCAGCTGTCGGCACCTCTGCGGATACCGATGACAGGGTGGCGGCGCTGGTTGAAGCGGGCGTCGATGTGGTTATCGTGGATACGGCCCACGGACACCATCAGGGTGTGATAGACAAGGTGGCAAGTATCAAGAAACGACACGGTGAGGTGTCAGTAGTCGGTGGCAATATCGGAACCGCGCAGGCTGCCCGAGACCTGGCTGCGGCGGGCGCTGATGCGGTCAAGGTCGGTATCGGGCCGGGTTCGATCTGCACAACTCGCATTGTGACCGGTGTTGGTGTTCCGCAGATTTCCGCTGTGTCCAATGTGGTGGACGCCCTGAAGGACACCAGTGTCTGTGTGATTTCAGACGGGGGCATCCGTTACTCAGGCGATATCGCCAAAGTGATTGCTGCCGGTGCTAATGTTGTGATGGTAGGCAGCCTGCTGGCCGGTTCAGAGGAAGCCCCGGGCGAAGTGGAGCTTTATCAGGGGCGCAGCTACAAGTCCTATCGCGGTATGGGAAGTCTTGGCGCCATGTCCCACTCTCAGGGATCGAGTGATCGCTACTTTCAGGATGGCAAGGCCGGCCAGGAAAAACTGGTGCCGGAAGGGATTGAGGGAAGGGTTCCCTACAAAGGCCCGATGGCAGCCATTGTGCATCAGTTGATGGGAGGGCTCCGGTCGAGTATGGGCTACACCGGTTGTGCGGACATCGAGCAAATGCGAACGAAGACTCAGTTTGTAAAGATCACCGGTGCCGGCATGTCGGAGTCCCACGTGCACGATGTGTCTATTACCAAAGAAGCGCCGAATTACCGGGTATCCTAAACTTCAGGGACCGCCGCTTTCAGCCAGTGATGGCGTAAACAGTCAGGTCCGGACCAACGGGCGGATGGCTGTCAGCCGGGGACAACACACCAAATTTTCCAATCCACGCCGGGGGCTTTCTCTTACTGATGGCTAGCACCAACATTCACAGCCAAAAAATTCTGATTCTCGACTTCGGGTCGCAGTATACGCAGCTTATCGCCCGCAGAATTCGTGAAGCGGGTGTGTACTGTGAAATCTGGGACTACGATGTCTCAGAGGACGACTTTGCCGCCTTCGCGCCCCAGGGGATTGTGTTTTCCGGCAGTCCTGAATCTGCGAATACCGAAGTCTCTCCGAGACCGCCGGCGTTCCTCTATGAGGCCGGCTTGCCGATACTCGGCATCTGCTACGGCATGCAGACCATGGCAGAGGAATTCGGCGGCAGGGTTGAGGCCTCCGATAAATCCGAATTTGGCTTCGCGCAGGTTAACATCGTCTCTGGTAGTGCTCTGCTGGACGATATTGATGACCGTCGCCTGGGCAGTGGAGTTTCTCAGTTGGATGTCTGGATGAGCCATGGCGATAAAGTAACTGCGGTGCCTCCGGATTTTGAGATTGTAGCAGCAACCGACAGCGCGCCCGTTGCTGCCATGCGCCATCGCGAGAAGCCGTTTTTCGGGCTCCAGTTTCATCCGGAAGTCACGCATACGCTGCAGGGAATGCGCATCATTGAGAGGTTTGCCCTCGACATTTGCGGCTGCGAGAGGCTGTGGACCGCTGCCAGTATCATTGAGGATGCCATTGCGACGGTGCAGGAGAGAGTCGGCGAGGATCAGGTGCTGTTGGGGCTTTCCGGAGGAGTGGATTCCTCAGTGGTGGCCGCGCTGCTGCAACGGGCTATTGGCGATCAGTTGACCTGCGTGTTTGTCGACAACGGCCTGCTGCGACTCAATGAAGGCGATCAGGTGATGGCGACTTTTGCCGAGAATATGGGCATCCGGGTGATCCGCGCCGATGCTGAGGAAAAGTTCCTTGGCAAGCTTGCCGGTGTTGAGGATCCCGAAATCAAACGCAAGATTATTGGCAATACCTTCATCGAGGTGTTTGATGAAGAGGCTACCAAGCTGGGAGAAGTGAAATGGCTGGCGCAGGGAACGATTTACCCTGACGTGATTGAGTCCGCCGGTT
>VMDC01000038.1 GCA_008081045.1 Gammaproteobacteria bacterium
ATCTTTCCACAAACGCCCGTACCCGATGCAGGTTTCGCAGACACAAAAAAGCCGCCAGTGAGGGCGGCTTTTTGGGACCAACTGCCCCGATCACTCCGGTCCGAATGGAGGTTCCGGCGGTGGGGGAGGAGGCGGTGGCATAGCGCCGTCCCAGCAATCCTCCGCTGTGAACTCCTCTACCAGAATTTCATAGGGGAAGCGGGGGAATTTCGGATCACCTGTGAGTTCTGCCACCAATTCGGCGATGGCGACTTCGTCGGTTCCTTCCGGCTGATCGATAAAGATCGCATCGCCGTGAACTAAATGACCTCTGAGCGACTTGAGAGGCACTGACATCACTGCGTCCGGCTTGTTGTTGGGCGTTGCATGGCAGATCTAGACTCTTGACTCGTCCTCAGCGTTGGGGTTTTTCAGTGTGCCGCCGCCCGGTTGGCCGTTGCCCGTACCTCCTCCAGCCAGAGCCATGGGCAAAAAAGCAGCGGCAGCGATGCCGGTAAGGCAAGTTTTGAGTGAGTGGTTCATGGCGCGCAATCTCCCGGCTGGATGTATAGTCAGTTCAATCGATGGCTCAAATGAACGCTGTTGTTTGTTACATGTAACGTGATACCTGTTACATCAGAGCATACGACCAATCGCTTCGGATTTGGAACCTGATTTTCAGCTTCAGTCCAGAAAACCTGTGAACCGGTTCAAAAATCTCGCCAATGCTTTCGATGAACCGGCTTAACTTCTTGCTAAAACGCGTCAGAGGCAAAGCATTTGCAGCTTCAAGTGCTGATGGGTATGCTCCACAGCGTAGAACAGCGGGGCCAACCGCCCGGACCGAAAGGACTATTGTGACCGACCCTGCCCGGCGGACAGCCGCCGCGAAAACCCTCTCTTGTGAGCCAGCATGAATCAACCGAAGCCGCTCAGCGGGTACAAAGTGATCGACTTCTCAGCCGTGTATGCCGGCCCGATCTGCGCCCGCTTCCTGCTGGACTGCGGCGCTGAAGTCATCAAAATCGAGCCACCGGGGCTGGGCGATCTGACCCGCAGCGTCAGCGGCATGACACCGGCTTTTGCCCATTTTAACGCCGGCAAGCGCAGCCTGGCGCTGGATCTGAAATCCGACGAAGGTCAGGAGCTGGCGCGATCACTGGTTCGGAAAGCCGATATCGTCATTCAGAATTTTCGCCCGGGCATCATGGCGAAATTCGGTCTTGATTACGACAGCCTGAAAGCGGAGCAGGCCGATCTGATTTATTGCTCAATCTCGGGGTTCGGCCTGAGCGGACCCTGGGTGGATCGAGCGGCCTTCGCACCAATCGTTCATGCAGCCAGCGGCTTCGACACCGTGTTTGGCGCCAGCCAGGGCGAGAAGCCACAGCGGCCGCCGAACTGGGAGATCATGGTGGCGGATATCCTGACCGGAGCTTATGCGTTCGGGGCAGTGCAGACCGCGCTGCTGGGCCGCGAGCGCTTCGGCCGCGGCGAGCATGTGGACGTGAGCATGATGGAAGCGATGATGACGCTGATACCAGCACACATTCAGGCAGCGCAGGCAGCAGAGCCCCTGCCCATCGGCCGCTTCCATCCTGTTCGAACCCGGGACGGGTACGTGATGGTCACGCCGATCTCCAACAAGAATTTCGAGAGCCTGTGCGCGCTGCTGCAGCGTCCTGAGTTGCAATCAGACCCGCGTTTTATCTTCGGCGAGCGGACCCGCCACTTCAGGGAACTGGCAGAGGAGATCGAAAAATGGTCGCTCTCACTGACCACACAAGAGTGTGATGAAGCGTTAAATGCCGCTGGCGTTCCCTGCAGTGCCTACACCCAGCTGGAGGATCTTTTCGAGCATCCGCAGGTTCTGGAGCGACGATCCTTCTCCCGAATCTCCCAGGCGCAATTGGGAGAGTTTCTGATTCAGGCGCTGCCGGTGAATTTCCAGCACATGAATCATGCCACAGCAAACTGGGCGGCTACGCTGGGGCAGCACAGCGATGACGTGCTCAGCTCAATGCTGGGTTTATCTGCCGACCAGCTTGCCGAGCTGCGCCTTAAGAAAGTCATCGCCTAGCACCCGGCCCCGGACGACGCTGCGGCCGGCCCGCTGTCATGTCCTGGCGCACTCGGCTTCGAGAAGCTGTAGATAGAGCTCCTGCAACTGCCTGACCATCGGACCACGCCGGAACTCGTCCCCAGCCTTTCGCTCACCCAGCAATCGTCCGTCGACCTCAGCCACCGGGGCAACCCCGGCAAAAGTACCCGTCACAAAGGCTTCATCAGCTCCATAGACGTCGGTCAGGGAAAATGATTTCTCGAAGACCGGAATGCGGTTTTCCCGGCACAGATCGATGACCGTTCGGCGAGTAATGCCGCCCAGACAGTAGTCTCCGGAGGAGGTCCACACCTCACCGTCACGAACGATAAAGAAATGGGTGGAATTACAGGTCGCCACAAATCCGTGGGGATCCAGCATCAGCGCCTCATCGGCCCCTGCCTTGGCCGCCTGAATGCAGGCGGTGATGCAGTTCAGTTTCGAGTGGCTGTTAAGTTTCTGATCCTGCACGTCAGGATAGCCACGCCGCACGTGCACCGTGAACAGACGAATCCCCTTCTCCAGCGTGCTTGCCAGAGGGGCTTTGTATTCCGGAATGATGACAATGGTCGGCGGTGAAATGGTAATACGTGGGTCCTGATAGGGCGTCGCCTTGATACCGCGCGTTACCATCAGCCGGATGTGTACACCACTTTGCATGGAGTTTGCCGCACAGGTATCTTCGATACGCTGCTGCAGTTCATCCTGTTCGAGCCCGATCTCCATATCGAGCGCTTTGGCGCCCTCATAGAGCCGCCGCAGATGCTGCCGAATGTGAAACAGCTTGCCGTTATGCAGACGAATCCCTTCCCATACGCCGTCGCCGAGGATGTAGCCGGAATCAAAAACCGATACTTTCGCCTCATCGCGGGGGAAAAGCTCACCATTGATATTGATCAGAATTTCCCGGTTTCGTGCATCACCATCAAAATCATGAGTGCCATGTGCCATTAATTATCTCCGTCGCATCGAAACAGTCAGTGGTGCTCTGGCGCAGGCTGCGCGCCCTGCGAATCATCCAGAGTAGGAATGAAGAAGCCGGTCCAGGCCCACAGTAAACTGAACAGCGGAGCCAGCCAGTTCGCAAAAGCAAATGGCGCGTAAGCGAGTGCGGGAACCCCGAGGGCACCGGAGACAAAAGCGCCACCGGAGTTCCAGGGAATGAGCGGAGCACTCATGGTCGCACCATCCTCCATGACCCGGGAGAGGGCCGCCGGCGCCAGTGATTCGGCGGCAAATGCGTCTGCAAAAAGACGCCCCGGGATGGTGTAAGCGACAAAAGCGTTGCTGGCCAGGTTAAACCCGAAAGTAGTCAGCAGTGCTCCGGTGATCAATTGCGCCCTGCCCTGCAGCCGACCCAGCAATTCCCTGACAATCGTTTCGAGACAACCGGTCTTCTCCAGCGCACCGCCGAAAGCAAGCGCAATGATAATCAGAGAAATTACCCACATCATAGACATCAGTCCGCCCTTGGTAAGCAACGCATCAATTTGTGCATTACCGGTGTCGCTGACGAAGCCGTTCATCATGGCATCCGCAACGTCGGCAAAACTGGCACCCTGCACCGACAGTGCGACCAGTGCCGCAGCCACCACCCCGAGAAAAATTCCCGGGATCGGCGGCACTTTTCTGACAATAGTGACCCCAATGACCACAGGCGGAAACAGCACGAAAACATTCAGCCTGAACAAGCTGTTCAGCACTTCGCCAGTGCCGGCCGCTGACGCAGTACTGGCGGACTCGGAAACATAGGCAGAACCCAGGACCGCGTAGATCAACAAAGCCAGCAATAGGGAAGGCAGTGTCGTCGGAATCAGATTCCTGATGTGGGTGTACAGATCGGTGCCCGCAACCGCCGCCGTGTAGTTCGTTGTATCCGACAGCGGAGAGATCTTGTCGCCGAACCAGGCGCCGGAAACCACTGCACCGGCTGTGATTGCCGGGGGAATGTCCAGGCTCGCCCCGATGGCCATCAGCGCCAGACCGAGGGTACCGACAGTTCCCCAGGACGTGCCGGTAAATACTGACACCACCGCACAGACCAGACAGCAGACAGGAAGAAAGGCGGAAAGACTGATCCACTTCACGCCCAGCGTAATCATCAGCGGAACCGTCCCCGCAAGAATCCAGGTGCCTATCGTCATGCCTACCAGAAGAAAAATAAACACCACGGTAATTGAGGTGGCCGCGGCGGAAACGATGCCCTCCTGAATGTCACCCCAGCGACAGCCCCGAACGAGACCAAACAGTGCGGCGATTCCGGTGCCGAGGATAAGCGGTATATGCGGCGGGCCGGACAGGACGAAGATCTGAACCATCAGCAGCGCCATGGTCAGGGCGATCGGGGCGAGGGCGCCAGCCAAAGAGGGAGGGGAGCTTGATGATGGCACGTCTTTGCCTGAATCTTTTGACTCTTTGCGGACAGTCCCTGCAGTGTAACGCGAAAGGGGGCATCAGCGATAATTCCTCACCACAGCCAGTCGGGCTCGCTGCCCGCCCGCATTCAAGATCGCGTCAGGCCGAGTCCATTGCGCCTGCTCAGGCTTCCCGGTGGGACAGAATGCCAGGATCTGTCCGGCGCATGCCCAGAATTGAAGACAGAAGCTGGATGCTGACTGATCGCGATGCGGGCGATGTGGGATTCAGCCGAAGAATTCGCTATCTTTAGTCACATCCTTTTCGCGTTAGGCCTTCGTATCATGCAGAAGAACAAAACCTTTGGTCGACGAGACATTCTCAAAGCAGCCGGTGCCGGCGCCCTGGCTGCCGCACTCAGCAGTTGTCAGGTTGAAATCAGCAGCGGTGCTGCCTACCGGCGTCCCTATTCCCGCAAACCCTGGGTCGCACCCCGAATTTCCATGGACAATGTAATCCGGGAGGTTGTAGGGCACCGACCCTACCGGCCCTCCGGTTTTGTCGTCAAAAGTGAGCAGTTTGATGATAAGACAGTTGTCCATAACTACGGCCATGGCGGTGGCGGAATCAGTCTGTCCTGGGGCAGCTCAGCGCTCGCCGTAAGGGAGACTGCGGGCATGACGCCCGGCGAAGTCGGCGTCATCGGAGGTGGCGTCATGGGCCTGACCAGCGCGCGACTGCTGCAGGACGCTGGCTGGAACGTCACGATTTACACCAGAGATATGGCCCGACACACCACCTCAAACGTAGCCGGCGGCGAGTGGGGACCCTACAGCGTGCATGATCCGGCGGTGTCCAGCGAGGCGTTCAAAGCACAAATTCAGTTCGCCGCGCGCATAGCCCATCACGCTTTCACCAACTTAGGTGGCAGGGATTACGGGGTTCGGTGGACTGAGCTGTACAACCTGAGCGAAACGCCTCCCGAGGAAGGTGGCGAGTTCGAACATCTCTACCCCTACCGCACCGATCTGCAGCCGGGCGAGCACCCTTTTCCTGTTCCCTATGTCCGCCACGAGCTTACCATGATGGTCGAGCCGGCTATTTTTCTGCGGCGACTGATTGATGATTTTCTGCAAAGCGGTGGCAAATTTGTCATCCGCAATTTCAACAGCAAAGAGGAAATTTTCGCCCTACCAGAGAAAATTTTCTTCAACTGTACAGGGCTCGGCGCTGCGACGCTGTTTGACGATACAGAGATCACCCCTGCTAAAGGTCAGCTGGTTTACATGCCCCCTGACCCGGACGTCGATTATCTGACAATCGGTGGCGGCAACAGTAATCTCTATATGTTCTCCCGCACCGATACAATACTGTTAGGCGGCACGTTCAAACTCGGCGACTACTCCCGCAATCCGGAGCCGGAAGAAACCGAACGCATCGTAACTGAACATCAGAGAATTTTCTCCGGCTTCGCCTGATACGCTAAGACAGTGTCAGCGGGCGACTGAGAAGCCGACACTCTTGGGCACTCCTTCCCGGGCACTCTTGAGCACTCCCGGGCGCTCTTCAGAACTACCAGGCACTCTCACTGCTCTGCGCAGCGGTATAGGTCGGCCGGATTTCAGGCCCTGTCAGTAAGGCAGTTCATAGGTCGAGTTGAACCGGAGATTGCGAACCGTGTTGTAGCTGTAGGCCATCGAATTGATGCCGTCGGTCGGATTGTCATGTTCGATAAAGTAATGCTTGAACCCGCCCTTGCTGCCGTAACTGAACAGCTCCTGGAAATCGATGTAACCACGTCCCACATCTGCCATCTCACCTGAGCCAGCGCGATCTTTGACGTGGATCATGGGGTAGCGGCCCGGATACTTGAGAAAGAAGAAGGTGGCATCGTAGCCGGCCTCTTCCGCCCAGAACAGATCCATCTCGAACATCACCAGGTCAGGCTCAGTTTCTGATGTCAGAATGTCGTAGCCGATCCGCCCCCCTTCGTGAATGTCAAATTCGAAATCATGATTGTGGTAACCCATGGTGATACCGGCCTCCCGGGTCTTTTCCCCCGCGCGGTTCAGCAACTCAGCCACTCTGTGGTAACTGTCGAGGCTGCGCTCATTCTCAGGCAACCAGGGCAGCACCATATACTGCTGACCAAGTGTCACAGCGGTCTCAATTTCCCGATCGAGGTTATCCCGAATGGCCTGCAGAGGCACATGGGACGCTGGCGTCGTCAGACCAAAACTGTCCAGGATGCTGCGCACCTCGCCGGGAGTCTTACCGTGGTAACCGGCAAACTCCATTTCAGTAAACCCGATCTCGGCAAGCTGGGCCAGAGTCCCTTCGAAATCTTCGGCCATTTCCCGGCGCAGCGAATACAGCTGCAGCCCGATTTTATCAACCCGCCGCACCTGCGCGCTCACCGCGCCAAACGGGCTTGCCGCAAGCACTGCGGTAACTGCCGTCTTTTTGAGAAACTCTCTTCTGGTCTGGCGGCCAGACTGAAATCTTTTGTGCATGCTGCCTCTCCAATCGATCTGCGCTTGCTTGACTTGCAATGGATGTTCACAAACCCGCTCTACCTGAAGCGTGCCAGGGTTCGTTCTGTACAGGGCATCAAGACTATCATACCTCTCCACCGGTTAGTCTAACGCGGCCCAGCGACAGGCCGGCCGGGCTGTCAGTTCCGGCAACAGTGCCCGGCTCTCAGAGCGTGAGGGTGGCGCTGGACGTCAGACTGCCTTGTTTCTCGCTTATTTGCTTCCTCACCTACTCAGTTTTCGCAGCATCAGCCCTGCCCGTTCGCCGACCTTGACCCGGGGATTGGGAAACACGACGTACTCCGGTTCCTCTCCGACCAGATACTGCACGCCCCCGTCTTCGGCAATCAGGCTGCCCGGCGCATACTCTGAAAAATTCGGCGCATCATCAGGCACATGGAATGTCCAGTTTTCGCTGGATTTCTCAAGGGTGTGATGCACCACGAACTGTTCCATGCCACCTGCCGGTGAGTTCGGCAACTCTTCACCGCAGATCAAAGCCCGAAGGAGCAGGTCGATACCAGAAAAGCGCGACAAATCATTGGCGCCAAAGGGCATGACCTTCCCCAATTCCAGAGTAAAACTCTGCGCATCCTGCTTAACTGAAGTAAAAGAAGAGAACGTGTTGGCAGGCTCCTGCTGCAGCAGGACGGTTTCGATGTCAGCACGGGTCAGAAGGGCTTGCTGTTGTTCAGGGAGCACCCGGTCAGGCACAAAAGGATACACAGCAAAGCGCTCTCTGGCCGACGCTCTGATTGCTGTGTGGCAGTCATAGTGCAGCCGCTGCTCAACGGTAACCGGTTCCTCGGCGAAGAAATTCGCCACGTAAGCCTCCAGCCTGGCGGCACGCTTCACCTCTTTCAGACTGAGATCTTCATACTGCCACTGACCGCAGAACAGCCTGTTCATGTTGAGATCAACAAAACGTCTGTCCTCCGCCATGGCCCAGGGATTCGCAAGAATGAACAGAACCCGGACAGCACTGCTGACTGCTCCGGACAGCAAATCGCTGACAAGTTGCGACACAATTTCTATAGGCGCTGTCTCGTTGCCATGAACGCCGCAGGAAATGACAAGAGAGAGTTGACTCGCTGTGTTCGGCTCAATCCGGATCACACCACAATCCAGAAGGGTTACTTCTGTCCCGTCTGTCAGGGTACTGTGCCTGGCCTGAACAGGTTCATCGGCACAGGCAAGGGTATGCCCGATGATGTCCTTGTGTGGCGAAAAGAAAAACACAGCTCCCCCCGATGACGCTGTCTTCTGAACCTGAACACTGCGCACTGATAACTGATCAGAGCCCGGAGCCCAAAGCGGCCAGGGCACAGAAATCCGGCGCGTTTTTAAGCGGTTCGGATATCGCGCAGGGCACAGTCTGATTTGAAAGTGACTTGCCTGACAAAGGATACCGGTGCCCGAACTGCTTATCCAGCGAACCGGGTGAACAGCCATGGTTTACTGACCAACCCGGGAGAGCGACATTTATCGGTATGGCGGGTGGTGACAGGCCTGCCCCACCCGAAGCCGGCCGGCCTGAACGGACGCCCCGGTTCTGCGCCACAGAGGCAAAAAAAAGCCAGGTACCGAAGTCACCTGGCTTTTTACTCTCGAAGTCGACGTTACGGTCTGTCAGTCGTCGGATCCGGCGAGACTGCGCTGGTCGCGCTCCTCACGTTCGACAAGCAGTTTCTCGTAGCCCTCTTCGTCAAGATGAGTCACCGCGATCCAGGCATGGGACATCTCGTCGGTCGTGCGCTGCCCCGCTCCGACCCACTGATCCGGATCCGGATTCATGGGGTTGTTTTCGGTATTGTCGTACCAGGCAGAGATAATCAGCGTGGCGCCTGCGGGAACCAGCGGCTGATAGCCTTCCTCATAGGTATGGCTGTGGTTCCATGCCGCAGTCCAGTTTGACGCCTGACTCAGCATCTCCTTGCGACCCGTCTCGGGATTGAACATCTCCAGAGACATCGCCACACCGCGAAGGTGCATATGCGGCTGCCAGCTGTCGATGCGCACCGGATGGTCAAAGGAATGGAAGCCCTGAGTCATCAGCGTGCCGTGGGGCGGGATCATGTAGTCGCCACCACCGTCGAGGCGGTAGGCGCGCAGATCCTGCTTATACGACTCTTCTTCCACAAAATCGTCTTCCTCATCATAAAACCAGATGCCTACCTGGACCTGATCCTGCGGAACGGCGTTTCCGTCCGGAAAGTAGTGAATCTCCCACTCAACCTTAGAGTTGGCAGGCGCTCTGCGGCAGGCACCTTCGGGGACTTTTTCGCCGAGCTTGCCAAGGGCAAACTCTGACAGTCGGTCACTGTCCACCCACTCACCTTCCTCATCGAGAATCTTGAAATGCGAGTTGGCATGGTGCGTCGAGCCTTGCGCAGCGGCCGAAGGCAGCGTCTCTACCGCTTTGATGCAGCGGCTTTCGGTAATGCCGGAATCCACAACCGGCTCCCACCAGAGATCCTGTCCCTCCGCCGGCACGTCCCAAGCGGTTGATCGGATGACATGGTCGGGTTGACCAAGATCCGCCGCCAGACGCCATTCGCCTTTCCTGGGGAATTCTCGGGGTGGCGGCAGCTCTTCCGGGTTACCCAAAGGCGATCCGGCATTAACCCAGGCGACTATCGTGTCGATGTCCTCCTGCGACAGACGCCAGTCGTTCTTGAGTTCCTGCACGCCCGTGTCCCGGTCATACTGATAAGGCGGCATATCGCGGCTCTTCACCTTGAGCTGAATCAGAGGTGCCCAGGGGCGCACTTCTTCATAGCTGGTAAACGACATCGGGCCGATCGCACCGGGCTGGTGGCAGATCTGGCAGTTGTCCTGAATAATCCGAGACACCTCATTGGCATAGGTCGGATGATCATCTGACGCCTGCGCGTTCCCCAGAGCGGGAGCGATCATCAGGGCACCGAAGCCCAGTATTTTGTCTATTCTCATGGTTAGTTCCTCAACAAGCCGAGAAAAGGGGATACGCTGCGACAATACCCGCAGTTTCACCATCTGAGGGTATTCTGAAGCCGGAATGCGCAATTTCCAAGTAGTAAACTGTCACAAATTGTCCGCCAGCGCGGCTCTTCGGCCAGTAACAGGGGCCAGTGACGGAGCCGGGGCCGGGTGAAATGACGCAGATGCCCGATTTCGGGCCCTCATGCTGAGGCTCTGAAGCGATTCAGCCGTGCGAGTCTGTAATGCGACTGGCCGACCCGGTCGCCCGGCCTGATCAGTCCAGCTCCCGCAGCAGGTCGTCCATTGAAGCTTTCGCGTCACCATAGAACATCCGGGTGTTTTCCTTGAAAAACAGGGGATTTTCAATGCCTGAATAACCGGTGCCCCGACCCCGCTTGCAGACGAACACATGACGCGATTTCCAGACTTCCAGCACCGGCATACCGGCGATGGGGCTGCCCGGATCATCCTGCGCGGCAGGATTGACGATATCGTTGGCGCCTATGATGATCACGACATCGGTCTCGGGGAAATCGTCATTGATCTCCTCCATTTCAAGCACGATGTCGTAAGGCACCTTGGCTTCCGCCAGCAACACGTTCATGTGCCCGGGCAATCGCCCGGCAACGGGATGGATGGCAAAGCGCACCGTCTTGCCCTGCGCACGCAATCGTTTGGTGAGCTCTGACACGGACCCTTGCGCCTGGGCAACCGCCATTCCATAGCCCGGCACGATGATCACGCTGTCGGCATCCTGAACCGCCTGCGCCACCGCATCTGCTTTTGCCTCGATCATCTCACCCTCGACAGTACTGGCTGCCTGGGTCTCTCCGCCCCAGCCGCCGAGAATCACCGACACAAAAGAGCGGTTCATGCCCTTGCACATGATGTAGGACAAGATAGCGCCCGAAGAGCCCACCAGCGCGCCGGTGACAATCAGCAGATCATTGCCGAGTGTGAAACCAATAGCGGCGGCGGCCCAGCCTGAATAGGAGTTCAGCATGGAAACCACCACCGGCATGTCGGCACCGCCAATCGCAAGAATGAGATGGCAGCCGATCGCCCCGGAAATCAGCGTGACCAGCAGCATAGTCCACAAGCCAGCGCCGCCGAGGTAGAGATAGCCGAGGAAAAAACAGGCCACCAGCGCGGCCAGGTTCAGCGCGTGTCGGCCCGGTAAGGTCAGCGCCGCTGAACTGAGTCTGCCGGACAGCTTGCCGTACGCGATAATGGACCCGGTAAAGGTAATCGCTCCGATCAATATGCCCAGAAACAGTTCGACCTTGAGAATACTCAGCTCAACCGCGCTTTTGGCAGCGATGGTGGCGGCGAAGCCCGCCAGCTGGTCAGCAGTACCGGCCTCCCTTGCCGCCAGCGCAGCACCCATCTCGAGATCCGCATTGATCCCGATAAAGACTGCAGCCAGACCGACCAGACTGTGAAAACCCGCGACAAGTTCCGGCATCTGAGTCATCTGAACCCGATTTGCGACGAACCAGCCGCCAATCCCGCCAAGAATCACCATCAGAGAAATCAGTACCGTTTGTCCACCCGCAGCACTGACGGTTGCAGCCACCGCCAGAGTCATCCCGATGATGCCGTACCAGATAGCGCGCTTGGCTTTTTCCTGATTCGACAAGCCGCCAAGAGCGAGGATAAACAGCACAGCAGCGACAACGTATGCTGCGGTGACTAGTCCTTCGTTAGTATGCATTCCTTAACTCCTCTGGAACATGGCAAGCATCCGACGGGTCACCAGAAAACCGCCAAATATATTAACCGACGCCATGAGCACCGACAGCGCAGCCAACAGCATGACCAGCAAACTGCCGGAGACAATTTGCAGCAGCGCACCGACAATGATGATCGATGAAATGGCATTGGTGATAGCCATGAGCGGCGTGTGCAGCGAATGGGCCACACCCCAGATGACATGAAAGCCGATGAATACGGACAGCACAAAAACAATAAAATGTTGCATAAAACTGAGCGGCGCCACCGCACCGAGCACAAGACAAAGCGCTCCCCCAACCGCCAGCAGCAGCCCGGTCCGGTTAAGAGATTTCTTCATCTCCGCCAGCTCACGGGCCGCTTTCTCTTCAGCGCTTTCCTCAACCTCTTTTTTCTTTGGCGCCGCGGCGGCGATCGCCTTGACCTTGGGTGGGGGCGGTGGCCAGGTGACTTCCCCCTGATGGGTGACCAGAGCGCCACGAATCACATCATCTTCCATGTCGATGACTGGCGAGCCGTCTTTCTCCGGCGTCAGATCATCCAGCATATGGCGGATGTTAGTCGCGTAGAGATTCGACGACTGGGTCGCCATCCGACTGGGAAAATCCGTGTAACCAATGATCGTCACACCGTTATCGGTAACCAGCTTCTCATCAGCCTGGGTCAGGCTGCAGTTACCGCCCCGCTCGGCCGCAAGATCCACAACAACCGAGCCCGGTTTCATGGCCGCTACCATGTCTGCGGTCCACAGCTCGGGGGCCGGCCGGTTCGGAATCAGCGCGGTGGTGATCACGATGTCCACCTCAGGCGCCAGCTCGCGAAATTTCTCCAGCTGCTTTTCGCGAAACTCCGGGCTCGACGGAGCAGCATATCCCCCGGTTTCAGCGCCGTCAGTCTGCTCTTCTTCAAAATCCAGAAAGACAAATTCCGCTCCCATGGACTCGATCTGTTCGGACACCTCCGGACGTACGTCGAAGGCCATGGTGATGGCGCCGAGCGACACTGACGTCCCGATCGCGGCAAGACCGGCAACGCCTGCGCCGACTACCAGCACCCTGGCAGGCGGAACTTTGCCCGCCGCCGTCATCTGCCCCATGAAAAAGCGACCAAAATTGTTGCCCGCTTCGACCACGGCGCGATAGCCGGCGATGTTGGCCATCGAGGAGAGCGCGTCCATCTTCTGGGCTCGGCTGATTCGCGGCACCATATCCATGGCCAGCACGCTCATATTTTTTTCCTTCAGCTTTTCCAGCAAAGCCTCATTCGCTGCCGGCCAGATAAAGCTGATCAGCGTTTTGCCGTCAGGCGCGGCTTCAACTTCGTCTGCAGAGGGTTCGCGCACCTTGACGATGACATCCGCATCACTCCAGAGTTCTGCTGCCGTGTCGACTATCTTGACGCCCGCCGCCTCATACGCCGCGTCGGTGATTGACGCCGCGGCACCGGCCCCGCTTTCCACCAGACAGTCATAACCGAGTTTCTGCAAACGCTCGGCGCTCTCCGGCGTCAGCGCAACACGCGCCTCACCCTGAGCTGTTTCCTTGGGTGCTCCTATCCTCATGCCTTGCTCCAAAGTTCCCGAAGGGGATTGTTCCGATCTGCGTTTATACCAAGTTTTGAACCGGTCTTAAAACGGAGATATGTCCGGCGCAGATCAGATGACCTGACGCATCGGAAAGCTGAGCGGATTGTTCGTCAGTGGTTCGGCGATGCCGGCCGGGCCACAGCCCGGGCTGCTGATTGTTGCCCCACCCGGTTCAGCAATCAGCGCCATCGGTTCAGTCGGGAAGGCAGCGCCTTCCCTCAGCCGTCCAGCAGTGCCTCATCGGACCCGCGCAGTATGGCCCGGACCCCGCAGCACCGCGTTCAGAAACACCACGTTGGCGCCATCAAGAGCAGCCCGGAAGGTGGGATCGGCAACAAAGCCAATCACCAGTCCGTCACCGTAGTTGGCCTGGACCACGGCAGGTTTGAAGGCCCACTGCTGACGATTCTCGGCCCACAGATGTCCCCCTGCCCCGAGGTTCTCGGGCGCCTCGAAATACAGCGCGTTCCAACCTTCATCCAGAGTCAGAGGGCGATAGACATCCCGACCTTCCACCATGAAAGCCACGCCGTCTGTCACCCCTGCACTCAGCCAGGTGTCCTGCGTGGTCCTGGTCCGCAGTAACACTCCGGGCAGGGAATCCGGACGCGGCGCTTCCGGCAGAATCGCCTGCTGATAGGCCTGCTGATCTGCCAATATCGTGCCTCCCACGACATCACCTTCCTCATCATTCGCCTCTTTGCCGCCGGCCAGCAGTTCAAGATCAGTGGGAAGCAGGCCAACTGCATCACTGGCCGCAAAGCGCATGCCACCGCTCATGGCGACCAGCACGCCACCACGTTCGACCCAATTCTTCAGACGCTCAACACCCCGGGCGCCGAGCACACCGGTATAGTTGCCTCCGTCGGGGAGAATCAGCACGTCGAACCGGTCGAGTTCATCAGAGGCAATATGCTCGACACGGACGGGCTCCACCGGATAGCCGAACTGCCGCTCCAGCACGAATCGGGTGTTTCCCGCCGAATAAGAGACGGTAGGATCATCCCATGCCAGGGCAATTCTGGGCGCCGGCAGCGCCATGACGCTCCGGCTGCCAAAAGAGACGCCTTCTTCCGAGTAACTGGTGTCTGTCGCCACCACCTCTGCACCACTCACTTGTGCAAGTTGGCTGACCATTCTGTGCAACTCCCCAGCGTCGTAATCCGGATTGTCCGCCAGGCGCACCACCAGCGTACCGCGATCGTATCTGCGATTGCCCAGAGTCATGACCTCATCAGCCCCCTGCACCTTGAGCCCGGCACGCTGCGCTGCCGCCAGAAAACGGCCCGCTGCCTGACTGCCCCATGGCACCAGCCAACCCAGCTGTGATGCCCCCGGTGGCTCGTAGGCGGGGATGCCGTCTCCCTCGAAGCGTTCTTCGCCGACGCTGACACGATCGCAGGAGATCACGTCAACGTTGTATAAACTCGGCAGCGACCAGCCAAGGATATCGTAAAGTTCTGCCCGCAATCCCAGTGACCGGCGACGCTCCTGCTCAGCAAGAAACTCCTCCGCCATGGGGCTTTCTGTCTCAAGGAAAGTGCGCACCATGCGACCGGCGGGCTGCCGGGAAGTCACCAGATACGATCCCACTGGCAACTCGACATCACAGGCCCGGGCTGTCTCGGTCGTCCGCCGGATTTCGATGCCGTGCCGCACCAGATTGGCAGCCAGTTTGTGGACCGCCGAACGATCGCCGGTCAGTGGAATCACATACTCGCGTGGGCCTCCATGCTCGCCGGCATCCGCACTGCGTCGATACTCAACGAAATTCCGCAAGAAGGTCTCCCGGTTTACCGATGCGGTCTCTACCGTTCCAATCGATGTCACGAAATGGCGCTGCACGCCATCGGCATAGGTGACTATCTCGCCGTTACGACGCTCGCCCGCCAGCCCACGCGCTGAGGCCATCTCAAAGGTCATACCGACACTGCCCTGAAACGCTGGCCAGGAATCGCCGTAGCCCGGGTAGTAGGCGTCATAAACGGCCTGAGTAAAATACTCAAAGCCAAAACGGTCGAACCACTTGGCATTGTTGCGGCCGTAGGCGTCGAGCATTTCCTGCTGCGCATCGACGTAATGGGGATTGAAAGGCTGGGCCGGCGGTGGAAAAAAATAGCTTGAGTCGGTTCCCATCTCGTGGATATCGACGTGCACCAGCGGGAAATACTCCTGAAAGGTTTTGACCCTGCCGATCACCTCCGGCTGCGTGAGCGGCAACCAGTCCCGGTTCAGATCAAACAGATAATGATTCGTGCGTCCTGCCGGCCAGGGTTCGCGACGCTCGGCAGCGATCGCCGAAACGCTCGGCTCGATGCCATAGGTTTCACGGAAGTGGTTCACAAAACGCATCCTGCCGTCCGGATTCTGACTGGGGTCTATCGCCACCAGCGTGTTGTCACCGATGGTGTCGAAGGGCTCTCCCTGAGCGGCCAGCAGATGATAGGCGGTTTGCAAGCCCGCATCCGTGCTGGAAATTTCATTGCCATGCACCCCATAGGCAAGCCAGACAACAGCAGGCAACTCAGCAACCAGCGCATCAATTTCACTGCCGGACAGTTCAGCCGGGTCGGCCAATGCCTGCATGCCGGCCTTGACCTCGTCAAGCCGACTCATGGTCTGTTCACTGCCGATCAGAAAATAGACCAGCGGCCGGCCTTCCCAGCTGCGGGCATATTCAATCAGTCGTGTTCGCGCCGGCTGTGCTTCTGACAGCGCGCGCAGGTAAGCATGGGCCTGCTCGATGGAAGTGATCTGATCGCCGGGAGCATAGCCCAGCACCGATTCCAGTGTGGGCACTGAGGAGTCGTAGGTAACGTCCGGCCACCCGACCCTTTCAACGGCGGTATCGGCAAACGCGGACGCGCCGAGGATGAGCAGAGTCATCAGCAGAACAGAGGGGAAAAATTGATGCAAAGCGCAGCCACGCATGGCAGACCTCCAGCTTGTCTTATGAGGAGTTTGGAGCGCTGACGGTTTCGCTCAGCGAACGTCTGCGCCCGAGGAATCAATCGGGTTCAAATAGCCAGTCTTTCAGATTCCGGAAACCTTGTCGGCTATCTCGTCAGCAGGGTGTCAGGCGTTTCGCCGCACGTCATCGGCGGCGTTTCTGATCCGACTCTCTAACCGTAGAGCTTTTTATAGGTCTGCACGAAGTAGCGCATTTCATCCGGCTTCGCCATGCTTAACCGCATCCAGTTTCGGAAGGGCGGGAATGGCCTGCCGACCCGAATGTTGTATTCAAGAAAGCGTGCCTGCACCTCAGCAATGTCGTGCCCGGTTTCCACGAAGGTGAAGTTGGCATTGGAATCGATGTGCCGGATGCCTGCCTCGCGAAAATAGCCCTGAGTAATCTCCAGCGCCTCTTTGTTGGTGCGCAACACAAACGCAGCATGCTCCTTATCGCGGTAGCTGGCGAGCGCAGCGCGCATCCCCACAATGTTCAGGGTTCCAGTCATCCGGCGATTGATTTCAGCTGCCAGATCCGGGTGGGAGAAGCCGAAGCCGACCCGCAGCCCGGCCAGACCGTGAATCTTGGACGCGGTACGGGCAATAATAATGTTGCGGTGCCCTTCCCGGACCAGATCCATCATGCTGCTGTAATCCGGATTGTCGACGAATTCATGATAGGCCTCATCCACAAAGACCATGCGGTCCCGCGACACTTCCAGCACAAAGTCTCTCAGCGCATTTTTCTCAACGATGGTGGGGATCGGATTGTTGGGATTACAAATGTAGACCAGCTTGGTGTCGCTGCGGATGGCACTGGCCATGGCCTCGAGATCAATCGCCATCTGCCCGTTTACCGGAACGCGGATTACCTCACAGCCATTGTTCCCCGCGTATCTCGGCAGGTCCTCAAAAGTAGGATCTGGCACGACGATTGAGCCTTCCTGCATGCTGGCCAGCAGGCCGCCCATCTTGAGGATTTCACCGGAACCGGCGCCCACGCTGATGTGCTCGGAACCAATCCCTTCCAGTTCACTGATCAGACCCGCCATTTCGTCCTGTAAAAAGAACGTGTAGAGATTGGCCTCGTGTATCGCCGCGTTGATTGCCTGCAGGGCAGCCCGCGAGGGCCCCCAGGGATTTTCATTGGAGCTCATGCGAATCGGCGCGGCAGGCATTGGCAGCTCGCTCTGCCCCAGCGCACTTTTCATCAGATTCACAGAGGGTGAAAAAGGGGTGCCGGGAATACTCTGGACAGCCCCTGCCGCCACGATGGCCGAACTGCCGAAAAGAAATTGTCGTCTGCTGATTCCGGATGTCACAGGATAGCCTCCATGTGGGTCTGTTATTCTGGTGATCGCCTCACATCATGCCAGTCGGCTTACCACTTTCAAGCGACTGTCTCTGACTTCAGATCATCCGGAGAGATTACCGCGTTTTGCGCCGCGCGTGTAGCTCGGCGGACAGCGCGACAAACCGGTTTGATTTCACACCGGCCAATACAGTGGGTGAACTTGTTGCCCGGTAAATTCTCCATTACCTTAACTTGTGTATTACACTGCTGCACATGGAAGATTCTGATCACATCCAGCTTACACTCTGGGGCGCCGGCACGGCGCGCACCCTGAGACCGATCTGGGTCGCTGAAGAACTTGGCCTGAACTACCGGCTTGAGCCGATCGGTCCCCGCACGGGAGAGACCAGGACAGAGGCTTACACCGCCCTGAACCCGAAACAGAAGATCCCGTTTTGCGAGGTCGGACCGGTCAAACTATCCGAAACGGTTGCGATATGCCGTTATCTGGTGGCCCGCTTTGGCGACGAGTCCGTGCTCAGCGCCCCCGAATCGATTGAGGAAGCGGCCAAGGAAGATGAGTGGCTGAGTTTCATTTATGGCGAACTCGATGAAACCAGTCTTTACGTCATGCGCCGCCACGGCGCGCTCAGCAATATCTACGGCGAAGCGCCTGCAGCCATGGCGTCCGCCCGCGAGTATGTGCTGCGTATGCTTGAAGTTGTCGAAACGGCGCTGGCGGACCGGGAATTTTTGCTCAGGGACAAATTCACGCTGGCCGACCTCTTTTTAACCACCTGCCTGAACTGGGTTCTGAACTACGAGCTGCCACTGGCAGGTTCTCTGCAGACCTATCGCGACCGAATCATTCTGAGACCTGCCTACCTGCGTGCGGCTGAAGCCAACAAGCCGCGCCAGTAGCAAGCACACGGAGTTACTATGGGCCCGCTCAATGGAATCAAAGTTATCGACCTCACCAGCATGGTCTCCGGACCGGTGGCCGCCATGATGCTGGGAGACCAGGGGGCGGAAGTCGTCAAAGTGGAGCCCCTGGCCGGCGAGCAGCTCCGCCACCTTGGTGAGCCTCATAACGGCCTGCCGTCGACTTTCTACTCCTGCAACCGCAACAAAAAATCTCTGGCACTTGATCTGAAATCAGATCGGGGCAAACAGGTGCTCTGGCGTCTTATCGAAGGCGCAGATGTGCTGCTGCAAAACTTCCGGCCCGGCGCGATCGAACGCATGGGTTTCAGCGAAGAAGCCGTGCGCAAGATCAATCCCGGCATCATTTTCGTGTCCATCAGTGGGTTTGGGGAAAGCGGCCCCTATTCCCACAAACGGGTTTACGATCCGATCATTCAGGGCCTCTCCGGTGCAACCGACATTCAGGCAGATCGAAAAACAGGACGCCCCAACATGTTTCGCATCATCCTGGCCGACAAGGTGTCCGCCCTCACGGCCGCGCAGGCTATCTCTTCTGCGCTGTTTCATCGGGAGCGTACCGGAGAGGGTCAGCACATCAGGCTGTCCATGCTGGAAGCCACCATCGCGTTTCTGTGGCCCGAAGGCATGAGTGGCCTGACCTTCGCGGATCAGCAGGTCGACATTCGCAAAACCTTCTCTTCGATTGATCTTATTTATGAAACCGCCGACGGTCACATCACCATCAGCGTCATTTCCGACAAGGAATGGAAAGGCATCTGTGAAGCGCTCGGGCGGGAAGATCTGATTGAAGATGAGCGCTTCTGCTCGGCGCTGGCGAGAAGGAAAAATTCGGATCTGCGCCGCGAGGTAGTGGGCGCAGAAGTGCAAAAGTGGCCGACCGACACGCTCCTGACAAAACTGGACGCTGCCGACGTTCCCTGCGCCCCCTTGCTCGATCGGGCAGAATTGCTTGATCATCCCCAGATCAGAGAAAGTCAGGTGATCGAGCATGAGCAGGTGGCAGGCTTCGGCGAAGTGCGCCAGGCCAGACCGGCAGCCAGGTTCAGCCGAACCGAAAGCACCATCCGGCGGCGGGCTCCGAGGCTGGGAGAGCACAGCCGGGAGATCCTCACCTCTCTCGGGTTCAGCGAGCAGGAACAGGATTCACTGATTGAAGAGGGCATTGCGCGCCAGTACGGCTAGCCTGATTGCCTGGGCTATCTCTGCGTTGTCGCCTGATGATACCCCGCTCTGACCCGGCAGATCACAGGGTCACTTCAACAGCGCTCGCAGCCTGAATGGCCTTACTCTTGGCCTCGTCCACGCTGTCGGCGCGGGCCAAAGCAACCCCCATGCGACGCTTGCCTGCAACTTCCGGTTTGCCAAAAAAGCGCAGCGTGGTGTCATTTTGCGCGAACGCCTGCTGCAGATTACCGAAGGCGGCCTGACTGGAATGTCCCTCCACCAGCACCACCGCGGAAGCAGACGGCCCGTGAAATGCAATGTTCGGAACCGGCAGGCCGAGAATGGCCCGGGCATGCAGCGCAAACTCGGACAGATCCTGAGAAATCAGCGTGACCATACCGGTGTCATGGGGTCGTGGTGACACCTCACTGAAAAACACAGCGTCGCCTTTGATAAAAAGCTCGACACCGAACAGACCTCTGCCGCCTAGTGCTGCTGTTACCTGATTGGCGATCGATTTCGATTCGGCCAGCGCCGCTTCTGACATGGGCTGCGGCTGCCAGGATTCCCGGTAGTCACCGTCTTCCTGTCGGTGCCCGATAGGCTCACAGTAACTCACGCCGCCCTCATGTCGGACGGTCAGCAGCGTAATCTCATAATCAAAGTCAACAAAACCTTCGACAATGACCTTGCCGGCACCGGCCCGACCGCCTGACTGCGCATACTCCCAGCTCGGGTCTATGTCGGCTTCGTTTCGGATCGTACTCTGCCCTTTCCCTGAAGAGCTCATAATCGGCTTCACAACACAGGGAATGCCCACTTCCCCGACAGCTTCCAGGAATTCTTCCCGGGTCTCGGCGAAACGATAGGGGGACGTGGCAAGACCTAATTCCTCTGCCGCCAGGCGGCGGATACCCTCCCGGTTCATGGTCAGCCGGGCAGCCTTTGCCGTAGGGATGACCTGAAATCCCTCCTGTTCCAGTTCCAGCAGCGTGTCCGTGGCAATCGCCTCAATTTCCGGCACGATCAGATCCGGCTGTTCCTGTTCGATCACCCGCCGCATTTCGCTGCTGTCCAGCATGGAGAAGCTGTGACTGCGATCAGCAACCTGCATCGCGGGCGCGTTGGCATAGCGGTCGCAGGCGATCACTTCGACGCCTAGCCGCTGCAGTTCAATAACGACTTCCTTGCCAAGCTCACCTGAGCCAAGCATCAGCACTTTGGTTGCCGTTGGCGAAAATTTTGTCCCGAGTGTTGTCATCTGTTTTTCCCGTTTACCCAATCCAATGCCTGTTAAACGCAATCGCCGTTCGGTCATCCCAACCCCGAAAAACCGGCAAGCCAGGCGTCGGAGCCGGCGGCGAACTGACAGCCGCTTGGGCGGTTGCGGCTCTTTCCGTGCCTGTAAAACCTCACGGAAACCATAACGCCTCACCTTGCTCAGGTCGAGCGATTTACCGCGCCGGTAGCAGGATGAGGAATTTCAGCCGGTGCGACGGCCAGGTAGGGCTGTATGTGGATACGACAGAACCGTTTCCGGCGCGTCGCGAAGGGGCAGGTCGCCGTTGAGCTGCCCGGACAGATCTGACGACCCGGTCAGTCGCGACATGACTGAAAAAGTCCGGGATACAGACTCCGTATTGCACTGCCTGAGGGCAGGTCAGCCGCTGAAAATCGGCCAGCAGAATGCCCCTGGCAGTTCAGATATCGGGGCAACTGCCGCCCATTTTCGTGAATTCTGACCCCTGCAGCGCAGTTTTAGACCTTTTTGGTCGCTTTCTCGCCGCTTTCGGCACAATCCGCTCTCGCTTCCATCGGAAATCCTGTACAATGCGGCCCGTTTTTTACGCACCCTGACCATTACACTTTGAGCAGCAAAATGACTGATTTATCACTCTACAGAAATATAGGTATTTTCGCCCACGTAGATGCCGGCAAGACCACAACTACGGAGCGTATTCTCAAACTGACCGGTAAAATCCACAAAACAGGTGAGGTTCATGACGGCGAATCCACCACGGATTTCATGGATCAGGAAAAAGAGCGCGGAATCACGATTCAGTCTGCTGCGACCACCTGTTTCTGGAACGATCATCGTCTTAACATCATTGACACCCCGGGCCACGTTGACTTCACCGTTGAAGTCTATCGTTCCCTGAAGGTTCTGGACGGCGGCGTCGGCGTCTTTTGCGGCTCGGGCGGCGTGGAACCTCAGTCCGAGACGAACTGGCGCTACGCCAACGACTCAGAGGTCTCCCGCATCATCTTCGTCAACAAACTGGACCGTGTTGGCGCGGACTTCCTGCGCGTTGTCGGTCAGGTGGAAGACATCCTGGGGGCAAATCCTCTGGTGATGGTGCTGCCGATTGGCATTGAAGACGATTTTATCGGCGTGGTTGACCTGCTCACCCGCAAAGCCCACATCTGGCCGGACCCGGGCAATCCGGAGAAATTCGAGCTTCAGGACGTGCCCGAAGACATGATTGACCTGGTCGAAGAGTGGCGGGAAAAACTGATTGAAACCGCGGTCGAGCAAGATGATGACCTGATGGAGTCCTATCTCGAGGGGGAAGAGCCCTCGATCGACGACATCAAGCGCTGCATCCGCAAGGGAACAATTGCTCTGGACTTCTTCCCGACCTACTGCGGCTCTGCCTTCAAGGACAAGGGCATTCAGCTGGTGCTCGATGCGGTGGTGGATTTCCTGCCTAACCCGACTGAAGTCGACCCGCAACCGCTCACCGATGAGCAGGGCGAGCCGAACGGTGAAGTAGCCAAGGTGGATGCAGACGAACCGTTCCGGGCACTGGCTTTCAAGATTATGGATGATCGCTTTGGTGCGCTGACCTTCGTCAGGGTTTACTCAGGCAAGATTAACAAGGGCGACACGATACTCAACGCCTTCACCGGCAAAACCGAACGCGTCGGGCGCATGGTGGAAATGCATGCTGATGATCGCAACGAGATCGACAGCGCCCAGGCCGGGGACATCTTTGCCATTGTCGGCATGAAGAATGTGCAAACCGGTCACACGCTTTGCAATCCCAACAATCCTTGTACTTTGGAGCCGATGATCTTCCCAGATCCGGTGATTTCAATTGCGGTAGCCCCGAAGGACAAGAGCAGCGTCGAAAAGATGAGCATCGCCATTGGCAAGATGGTCGCGGAGGATCCGTCCTTTCAGGTCGAGACCGACGAAGACTCGGGCGAGACCATTCTCAAAGGCATGGGCGAGCTGCACCTGGACATCAAAGTCGACATCCTCAAGCGCACCTATGGCGTGGAGCTGGAAGTTGGCGCACCTCAGGTCGCCTATCGCGAAACCATTACCCAGATGATTGAAGACAGCTACACGCACAAGAAGCAGTCCGGCGGTTCGGGACAATTTGGTAAGATCGACTACCGCATCAAGCCCGGCGAGCCCGGCAGCGGTTACTCATTCAGCTCGACCGTGGTGGGTGGTAATGTCCCGAAAGAATTCTTTCCGGCCATTGAAAAGGGCTTTCAGGGCATGATGGAGCAAGGCCCCATCGCCGGATTCCCGGTACTTGATATTGAAATTGAACTGTTTGACGGCGGCTTTCACGCGGTCGACTCCTCCGCGGTGGCTTTTGAGCTTGCGGCGCGGGGCGCCTATCGCCAGTCCATGCCCAAAGCAGCCCCGGAGTTGATAGAACCGATCATGAAGGTTGATGTCTTCACTCCGGAAGATCACGTGGGTGACGTCATCGGTGATTTGAACCGCCGACGCGGCATGATCAAGGACCAGATGGCCGGCCCGACCGGCGTGCGAATCAAAGCTGATGTGCCTCTGGCAGAGATGTTCGGATACATCGGCAGTCTGCGGACCATGACCTCCGGCCGTGGCCAGTTCTCCATGGAATTCTCCCACTATCTGCCTTGCCCGCAATCCGTTGCCGATGCGGTAGTGGAAGCCGAGAAAGAAAGACAGGAAGCCAAAGCCAAAGGCTAGAAGTCCGCCTCACCGGTCTGATCAAATAGCCCCGGCTGGAGCGTTTCACCGGGGCTTTTTTGTGGCCGAAGACCCCGAGTCCGAGCCTCTGCGCCGTCGGGTGTCGTCCTGCTGTGACCCGCCTCGCGACTGCTTACTGCTGATTGACGTACTCAGTGATGGGCGGCAATCCCAGCTCAGCGGCAACCTGCCTGATATGTTCCATCGCTTCGTCGGTCGGACCCGGGTAGTCGCCGGCAATCGGGACATTGCCGACATACCCGATGTCCTGAATGCCTTCGGGCGAACTGAAATAAGCACCAAATACCAGGCGTCTGAAGCGGCTGAAAAAACGGGCGGGCCGTTCAAACTCAGCAATCTCATACTGGGAACGGTAGGCGATGTCGTCCACAATCGCCGTGTGCTGTTCTGCAGTCAGGTCAACAAAGTCACTCCCAAAGCGCAGCTGCGCCTCATCGTTCAACCATTGCAGTCCGTTCACAATTTGCTCCCGGTCACGCTGCTGACCCGCATAGGGGGCGCTGACCCACTCATCAATCACATCCGGCACACCCACCGCGGTTGCCGACGGGCCCCGCTCATCTGCCGGACAGATAAGATCACTGAGCACCGCCACCTGATCCTTCTGCGTCTCGTTCAGGGTCAGAGACCAGGGGACTGTCGGTGCAGACACAATCGGGTCAGTCCCATAGCCCGGCCCGGTGATGGGCTCCGGCTCGATGCCGGGCCAGTGACCCGCTGGTGGCGCGCCTGTGGCCTGTGGCGCTTCCGGTTCGACGGTGTCACAGGCAACCGGCACACCTCCCACCATTACCACTGCCGTCATGGCGCTGAGACGTTTGATGCTTTCCCGTCGACTCATCCTGGCTTGGTAAATCTTGCTCATAGTGTCAACGCTCCCTTGATGCTGTGAGTTGCTCGGCCAGGCGTGTGGCATTGCGCATCGCCAGGGTGAGTATCGTGATCGTACAGTTCTTGTGAGGATTTGACACAAACACACCCCCATCCATCACATAAAGGTTGTCTACATCCCAGGTCTGTCCCCATTGATTGCATACCGATGTCGACGGGTCATCGCCCATGCGGGTGGTACCGACCTCGTGGATAATTTGCCCTCCGGCTTCAATCGCTTCCTCAGCCGTGCGGTCCGGGTTGTTGACCACACCCCCCATGGCCTCAATGATTTTCCGGCCCCATTCCAGACCGTGAGCCACCTGATTGAGTTCCTGCTCAGACCATTTCCAGTGAAATTTGAGGGCCGGGATTCCCCACTGATCGACCGTGTCTTCATCAATTTCGCAGTAACAGTCATCGCTCACCAGCATTTCACCGCGCAGGGAAAGCCCGATGTTGGTTCCATAGTTGGAGCGGATATCATCCTTGGCCTGTTTCCCATAGCCATCGACCGCGCCGGCAATCCCCATGCCGGGAGAACTGAATCGGGCGCCGACCTCAAAGTGGTAGCCACGGGAGAAATTCAGCTCGCCATTCTTTTGCCCTTCCCGATCCCACCACGGAATGTACAGATGGTTCCCGGTATGACCATCTTCGTTGTATTTAGGCCGATCTCGCAGCGCCGGGATATAACCGCTCACACCTGCGCCGAGCGAGTCGGTGAGATTACGGCCCACCTGACCGCTGCTGTTAGCCAGACCGTTCGGAAAGGCCTCACTTTTCGAATTCAGCAGCAGGCGTGCGGTTTCGCAGGCGCTGGCGGCAAGAATGATATGGTCTGCGTCGACTCTGACATCCTCCCGGTTCAGTCGATTGACAAAAGTGACACCTGATGCCTTCCCGGAATCATCCAGATGCACTTCCTTTACCATGGCGTTGGTCACTATCTTCAGATTACCGGTCTGCCTGGCCCAGGGGATAACAGAAGTGGTGGTTTGAAATGCCGCGCCAATGGCGCAGCCCCGGCCACAAGGGGTCGCCCAGAAACAGGCCTGACGGTCATCTTTTGCTTCAGTCAGAATGGCGCGGCGCATAGGCACAGCGGCAATGCCCAGTGACTCACAGGCTGATTTCAGCAGCAACTCCATCACCCGGGGCTTGGGCGGCGGCAACAGAACGCCCTCACTGGAGCTTGGCGTATCATCAAGACCGGGGTTGTCACCACAGACGCCGATCAGTGCCTCACACTTGTCATACCAAGGCGCGATCTCCTCATAATCTACCGGCCAGTCTGTACCTACTCCATCTGTACTGAATGGCTTGAAGTCAGCCGCGGTAAAGCGCGGCACCAGCCGGCCCCAGTGGTTGGTGCGCCCCCCCAGCATCCGGGCGCGCCACCACATGAAGCGGCTATCGGGGCCTTGCGAGTACGGCTCTCCGGGTACCTGCCAACCCCCATCCACTGTGGCGTCGAAGTAACCAAAATTTTTCTCAGAAGTACTGGTCCCGCGCAGCGGTGCTTCATGATTCTGGTGGAACATGGGCGTTTCCGTGACCGGATCATAATCTCTGCCGGCTTCCAACAGCAGAACTTTGATGCCTGCCTCGGTGAGTACGTGAGCCGCCATACCGCCTCCTGCACCGGAACCGACAACAATCACTTCGTATTCAAAGCCATCGAATGACGCCATCTTCTTCTCCAAACTTCCATTCAGTTCAGGTATTTGCCCAATTGCCGCTAATTGCCCGCGATTATTTGGTCTTTATTCCTGTTGGGAATACTATAGCAATCCACCAGCAGAGTAACCCATTGAGCCCTCTGGCCGATGGACCACTGCTGTCAGTTACTTTTGGGACTTCAGTTATGAATCACAGACTCTTGTTACTATCCGCAACGGTGCTCATGTACTGCGCTGCACCACTGTCTCTGGCGGATGACATTAATCAGCTGACTGAGGCAGAGCGAGCCGATGGCTGGCGCCTGCTGTTTGATGGCCAGACCACTACCGGATGGAAAGGTTACAAACGGGACGATGCTCCGGGCACCTGGGAAGTTCAGGATGGCAGCCTGTTCATGAACAGTGAAGGCGCAGACCGAGACCGTGGGGATCTGCTGTTTGCCGAGCAGTTTGCTGATTTCCATCTGAAGCTCGAATGGCGAATCTCCGAAGGAGGAAACTCCGGTATCTTTTACCGGGGCGCGGAGCAGCCCCAGCTCGATGTGATTTACAAATCTGCACCAGAGATGCAGGTACTGGACAATGAGCGACACCCCGATGCCAAAATGGGCGTTGATGGAAACCGTACCGCAGGCGCCCTGTATGATCTGATTCCCCCCCGCCCCCAGAATGTGAAAGCAGTTGGTGAGTGGAATCAGGTCGAGATTATCGTTGAAGATGGCAACATCCAACATCATCAGAATGGCGAACTGGTCCTTGAGGTTCAGCTTGGCAGTGCGCAGTGGCGCGAACTGGTCGCGGTCAGCAAATTTCCGGGTCTGAATCCTGACTGGGTTGATGTGCCGGGCCGCGGCTTTATCGGCCTGCAGGACCACGGCGACAATGTATGGTACCGGTCAATCAAGCTCAAGGAATTGTAACTAAGCCCGCACATTATTCGGGGTGCCTGTGGCCAGGGATGAATCCTCTCGCCAGTTGCCGAACGCCCGCCGGAACTTTGACTGCGCGACGGGGAGTCCGGGGCTGACTGCACCGATGACACTCGTTGAATCCCGGCAGTAAGAGCACTCGGCCAGCGGTGTCCCGGACGCAGCGCCCGGTGCCTTGCAAGATTGCTCCTGAGAAAATCTGAGATGTTTAATACAAACTACAGAAAACCGCTTGACGGGTCAGTGCTCGAGTACTTCGATGCCCGGCAGGCCATCAATGACATCGAGCCCGGTGCATTTGAAAAGCTGCCGTACACTTCCCGCGTCCTTGCTGAAAATCTGGTCCGGCACTGCCAGCCAGAAAACCTGACTGCCTGTCTGAAACAGCTGATCGATCGTAAGCGTGAACTGGATTTCCCCTGGTATCCAGCCCGGGTTGTCTGTCACGACATTCTGGGCCAGACCGCGCTGGTAGATCTGGCAGGTTTGAGAGATGCCATTGCTGATCAGGGCGGCGACCCCGCCAAAGTGAACCCGGTCGTCCCGACCCAATTGATCGTCGACCACTCACTGGCGGTGGAATACGCCGGTTTCGAAGAAAATGCTTTCGAAAAAAACCGCGCAGTCGAAGAGCGACGGAATGAAGACCGTTTCCATTTCATTAACTGGACCAAGACGGCCTTTGACAATGTGGACGTCATCCCACCGGGCAACGGCATCATGCATCAGATCAACCTCGAAAAGATGTCGCCGGTGGTTCAGGTTCGCGACGGAGTCGCTTTCCCAGACACCTGTGTAGGGACCGACAGCCACACGCCAATGGTGGATGCGCTCGGGGTCATCTCAATCGGCGTCGGCGGCCTCGAAGCCGAAAACGTGATGCTCGGTAATCCGTCCATGATGCGTTTGCCTGACATCGTTGGTGTCGAGCTGACAGGCACGCTGAAGCCGGGGATTACAGGCACCGATCTGGTGCTGGCGCTGACCGAATATTTACGTCGCGAACGTGTGGTGGGTGCCTTTCTTGAATTTTTTGGTGAGGGCGCTGACAGCCTGTCAGTCGGTGACCGGGCCACCATTGCGAACATGACGCCTGAATATGGAGCGACTGCCGGCCTGTTCTATATTGACCAGCAAACCATAGACTATCTCAGGCTGACGGGTCGTGAAGATGAGCAGATAGCACTGGTTGAACACTACACCAAGCATGCCGGCTACTGGTCGGACACGCTCACCGAGGCTGTTTACGAGCGGGTACTCAAGTTTAACCTCTCCACGGTAGGTCGCAATCTGGCCGGCCCGTCAAACCCGCATGCGCTGTTGCCGGTCTCTGAACTGGCCAGCCGCGGAATCGCCGGAGCCTGGCAGGAGAGCGCGGATGAAATGCCTGACGGCGCGGTCATCATTGCGGCGATTACCAGCTGCACCAATACCAGCAATCCACGCAATATGGTGGCTGCAGGTCTGATTGCGCGCAATGCCAACCGCTTGGGCTTGACGCGCAAGCCCTGGGTCAAATCTTCCCTGGCACCGGGCTCTAAGACCGTGAAATTGTATCTGGAGGAAGCGAATCTGCTGCGGGAACTGCAGCACCTCGGTTTCGACGTCGTGGCCTTTGCTTGTACGACCTGCAACGGCATGAGTGGCGCGCTGGATCCCAGTATCCAGAAGCAGGTCATTGATCGTGATCTGTACGCCACGGCGGTGCTGTCAGGTAATCGAAATTTCGACGGACGTATTCATCCCTATGCCAAACAGGCATTCCTTGCTTCTCCTCCGCTGGTGGTGGCCTACGCCATCGCCGGCACCATCCGTTTTGACATTGAAAAAGACGCTCTGGGTTTTGATCAAGAGGGAAAGCCGATTACCCTGAGGGACATCTGGCCAGCGGATGAGGAGATAGACGCGATCGTTCAGACCAGTGTCAAACCTGAGCAGTTCAGGCAAACCTATATCCCCATGTTTGAGAAGACAGAGGAAGGCACCAGAGCGACCAGTCCGCTCTACGACTGGCGTGCGCAGTCAACCTATATTCGACGGCCACCCTACTGGGAAGGCACGATGGCGGCTGGACGGGCCCTGCAGGGAATGCGCCCCCTCGCTGTGCTGCCAGACAACATCACCACCGACCATCTGTCACCTTCTAACGCCATTATGTCGGACAGCGCCGCCGGCGAGTATCTGGCCACGATGGGTCTGCCAGAAGAAGACTTCAACTCTTATGCAACGCACCGCGGAGACCATCTGACCGCCCAGCGGGCCACACTGGCCAATCCAAAACTGTTTAATGAAATGGTCAAGGACGACAACGGCAATGTCCGACAGGGTTCTCTGGCAAGAATAGAGCCTGATGGCAAAGTCACGCGCATGTGGGAAGCCATAGAAACCTATATGGCACGCAAGCAGCCCCTGATCATCATCGCCGGCGCAGATTACGGTCAGGGGTCTTCACGGGACTGGGCTGCCAAAGGCGTTGCCCTTGCCGGCGTGGAAGCTATTGTTGCTGAAGGTTTCGAGAGAATACACCGAACCAATCTGATCGGCATGGGCGTCATGCCGCTGCAGTTTGAATCAGGTACCAGCCGCAAGACGCTGAAAATTGACGGCACCGAGATTTTTGATGTTCAAGGGCAGCCCGAACCGGGCGCCCGCTTGACTCTGATCCTCCGGCGGCGCGATGGCTCGGTGGAGCAGGTGCCGGTAGTATGTCGGCTCGATACCGCAGAAGAAGTCTCGGTCTACTCGGCCGGGGGGATACTACAGCGTTTCGCCAAAGAGTTCGTACAGGAAACGGTAGCAAGCTAGCAGGTCAAGCATCATGAGCCACAATGCACAGATCAAGATTCCGGCTACCTACATGCGCGGAGGCACCAGCAAGGGAACCTTCTTCATCCTGTCTGATCTGCCTGAAGTCGCACAGCGACCCGGCCCGATCAGAGACCAGCTGCTGATGCGGGTGGTTGGGAGTCCTGACCCCTATGGCAAACAAATAGACGGCATGGGCGGGGCAACTTCAAGCACCAGCAAAACTGTTATTCTCTCCAGAAGTGAAAAGCCTGACCATGATGTGGACTATCTGTTTGGCCAGGTCGCTATTGACAGACCCTTCATTGATTGGAGCGGTAATTGCGGCAATCTCACCGCAGCGGTGGGCAGTTTAGCCATCAGCCGCGGCCTGGTCGATAAGGCGCGCATACCTGAAAATGGGGTTGTTGCTGTCCGCATCTGGCAGCGCAACATCAAAAAAACCCTCGTCGTGCACGTACCGGTCACTGCAGGAAAGGTACAGGAAACCGGAAATTTTGAACTCGATGGCGTGACTTTCCCTGCCGCTGAAATGCGGGTAGATTTCCTCGATCCGGCAGATGGCGAGGAGGCCTTGTTTCCTACTGGCAATCTGACGGACCCGCTTGAGGTTCCCGGCATAGGCTCACTAACGGCCACCATGATCAATGCGGGAATTCCTACGATTTTTCTGAATGCCGGCGACCTTGGCTGCAAGGGCACCGAGCTGCAGGAAGCCATCAACGGCGATCCCGCCATGTTGCAGAAATTTGAGACCATCCGCGCGCACGGGGCGCTGAAAATGGGTCTGATCGACACTCTGGCGGAAGCAGCCCAACGGCAGCACACGCCCAAAATTGCATTTGTCGCTCCCGCCAAATCCTATACCGCCTCGAGCGGCAGGCCCGTCAGCGCGGACCAGATCGACCTCCTGGTTCGGGCCTTATCCATGGGAGCCCTGCATCATGCCATGATGGGAACTGCGGCGGTGGCAATCGGTGCTGCCGCCGTCATCCCGGGAACGCTGGTCAACCTGGCCGCCGGAGGCGGCGAGCTTCAGGAAGTAGAATTCGGCCACCCCTCGGGCACCATGAAGGTCGGCGCAGCAGTGACCCACGCTGCGGGAGAGTGGCAAGTCACCCGGGTAAGTATGAGTCGGAGCGCCAGGATATTGATGGAAGGCGCGGTGCACGTACCGGGCGAGACACTGTCCGGCTGAGCTGTCAGGATTAATCCGGCGTTACAACCAGCTCTATTCGTCGATTTTGTGATCTGCCCTGACTGGTGTCATTCGACATGACCGGGCGCGTGTCGGAACACGCCGTGATATAGACATCCCCCGGCACCAGGTAGAGCTGATCAAGAAAAAAATCAGCAACGGCCGCTGCCCTGGCAGAAGATAGATCCCAGTTATCCCGAAATCTTCCGCCGAAAGACAAGGGGATGTTATCCGTGTGCCCTTCCACCCGGGTGATCCCGGAAATCGGCATCAGGGTCACACCCAGACGTCGGAAAAGACCCACTGAGCCGAGCTGGATTTGCGCCGACCCGCTGGCAAAGCTCTGATGACTGCCGACGGTAATAAAAGCGAATAGCCGTCGCCGGTTTGCAGGCAGGTCACCCCCTGCCTGCATCAGTCAACTGAATCCTGCTGCGCAGGTGTCGGCATCAGGCGGCAAGGATCGATCATTCCCCCGCGGCAACTCAGTACTCAGAGATACCCAGTACCGCATCGGCAACACCACTGTCATAGGTGCCAATCCAGATCAGATAGTCACCGGATTGCGGGCTGTCGAGTCTGATGTTGGGATTCAGATCACCATAGCTGTCGTCGTCGCACTGCCAGCCGCCCGGCGTCAGCACAATCAGCGTGGTGTCCGAGTCCGATTCGGCGAAGAGCGACAGTCCATAATCAGAGCCGGCCGTGTAGTTGAGCACCACATCGGGCTGGCTGGAGGTCACGTTACCGGTACATTCCGTGCCCAGTTCGCTGGACGCCGGGTTATCGCCTCCGGCAGCCAGCTCCACGGTATAGGGATCCGGCGTAAACCCGCTGGTCAGAGAGACATTCTCAAACAATCCGTCAGACGGGAAGTCGCCGGTGTCGGCACTGACCGAGGACGTGACCGGACCTGATGTGTCGCCGAAGCGTGTTTCCGTGATGCCGAGCTCTGCATCCACAACGCCACCTCCATAAGTCCCCACCCAGATCAGGTAGTCACCACTGGACGGGCTGTCGAAGGTCACGCCGGGGTTCAGATCGCCATGGCTGTCGTCGTCGCAGTACCAGCCGTCCGGCCCGAGGACGATCAGAGTGGTGTCTTCTGCTGCCTCAGCATAAAGATACAGGCCAAAACTGGAACCGGCCGTGTAGTTCAGAGCCACATCAGGCTGTTTTGAAGTGACGTTCCCTGCGCAGGCCGCGCCCAGTTCCTCTGAGGCGGCACTGTCGCCACCAGCCACGATACTGACGAGATAGGGATCCGGAGTGAAACCCGTGACCAGAGACACGTTGTCATACAGCGCCTCTGACGGGAAATCAGAAGTATCAGCATCAGACGCCAGGGCGCCGGTGTCCCCAAGCTGGCTCAGCGCCGCCGCAAACAGCTCTGCACCGGTCTCGGTTTCTTCACCGTTGATTCGCATGGCACCGTCGGATACCTCAATCCGGGTTGAGAGACCGCTATCGCTGATCGCCACAAACCCGGACCCCTCAACTGCTGAGATTAACTGCTGATAGCCAGAGTCAACGGCACTCTCCAGTTCCTGTGCCGACAGCGTGTCATCGGAGCTGGTCAGGCCAATCTCGATCAGCTTGCGCACGGCATCTGCGGTGATGCTGAACTCACCCGACAGGGTCATCGCCTCGAACAGTTCTTCGGAAGTCGCCTCCTCGATGGCGGCAATCCCGCTGAGACCGACGCTGAACGCCGCACTGGTATCCCCGGACTCCACCAGAGAGATGGCAACGGGTGCCACTGTCAGAATCGGCCCATCCGCAGACAGTGCATTCACCATCGACAGCAAGGCACTCAGCAGTTCATCTGCATCCACTGAGTCAACATCGAATTCCTCACTCAGCTGAATAAAATCGGACAGCGCTTCGGCATTGATATTCTCATAGCCGACGCCAAACTCGATCCCGTTGACAGAGGCCTCCACGACCTTGAGCTCGCCGATGTTGAGCAGGGACGTCGCGGCAAGCAAGCCGTCTGTGTCCTCATCGATACCTCCGGAAACGCTGATGTTCAGCGCTTCAACCGCTGTCTCGTCTATCTCCAGCGAAACCCGCTCGATGGAAAAATTATTGTCCCCCAGCCAGATTCCCGGCAGAAAACTTCTGGAACTGCCGGATCCGGCGAATGACTGCACGCCAAGCTGGGTATCAGAGTCGGCGTCGCTGACCGACAGCTCATCGAGATCAAAAGACAGTGCCAGCTCCGACAGGCTGTTCCTGCTCTCAAGACCCAGCGCCATGCCATCAACCAGAAATTCAGTCGCCTCGTCAGACAGCCTGACAGTGCCGATGTCAAAGCCCACACCGACGTCCTCACCGCTGAGCACCAGCTCAGCACCGACGCCTGCTGTGGTCAGTGAGATCGATTCGTCTTCCATGACCAGCCGGCCGTCGTAGGCCAGAGTCTCAAGACGCAGGCTGGCGCTGCCGCCGAACCCCACCGAGGCGTAAACCGTTGCTGCCGGCGCGCTGCCGGGATATTGCGGCAGCAGCTGACGGACTTCGTCACCCACCGGAAATTCCAGCTTGGTTCCGGCCGCCGCAAAGCCCATGCCGTCGCCGACCCAGGGGCCGTGGGTCACATCAAGGGTGCCTTCTGCACGCAGCTCTCCCATCGCCGCGGCAATCTCCGCCAACAGTTCCCCGGCCATGCCGTCGAACGTGGGAGACAATTCTAAATCATAACTGAGCACACCCCCGCCAAATACGCTTTCATATTCAAAGCGATGCACGATCAACTCATCGGACTGAATCATACCCGCCTCGATGCTGCTGATCGCCGACTCAACCTGCCCGCCGATAAATATGACACTGCCAAGGTAGGTCACAACCCCCGCAGCGAGCGCTGCTGCGGGATACAGGACAGTTTTATTCATGTTTTTCCCCTTTATTGCTATTTTTGGCGCTTTTTTGCTTAACCGTTTATTACGCACGGGATGGGTGCTCGGTTTTGGCCGGGGATTGGCCCTCAGCTGGAGTAAGAGGCGACAAACGAGGGGGGAGGGGAGAGACGAGCGGCGAGAGCGTTTGGTGCTGGTGAGGGCATGGCCAATAAAGCTGGGAAGCAGACGTACACTTCAGTCTGCGCCGCACCGAAACCGGAAAATGTCGAAGCCGCTTGCTTGATTTCTCAGCCCCGGGCTACTTTGTGCGAGCCAGTTGCGCCTCCCTCGACAGTTTGCGCATATTCGGAATTTCCCCGCTCTTGAGCCGCGCCTGATAACTCTTCAGTTCCTTTTTAACAACTGGCGCAAGCACGTAGAGTCCGAGAATGTTGGGTAAGGCGATAACGAAAACCAGCGCGTCAGAGAAATCCAGCACGGCGTCGAGCTGAATCATGCAACCGAGCGCGGCAAATACGCAGAAAATGAACTTGAATACGACTTCCGCCCTGGCCGATTCCCCCATGATATAGGTCCACCCTTTCAGGCCGTAGTAGGACCAGGACAACAGGGTTGAGAAAGCAAACATAATGGCGATGACGGACAGCGGTATCGTCGACCAGCTTAGAGTGCTGCCGAATGCCCGCGAAGTCAGTTCGATACCCTGCATGCCCGCACCCGCTAATTCCGGCTCATAGACCGTGGTCAAGATGACCAGCGCCGTCATGGTGCATATCACCACAGTATCAATAAAGGGTTCCATCAGAGCAACGAACCCCTCTGTGACCGGTTCGCGGGTTTTTACCGCCGAGTGGGCAATGGCCGCTGAACCGATGCCGGCCTCATTGGAAAACACGGCACGCTGGAATCCCATGATCATCACACCAAGCATGCCACCACTCATGGCAGTCGGGCTGAATGCCTCGGTCGCGATGGCGGACACGGCCCAGGGAATTCTGTCTGCATTGAGAAAAATTACGGTCAGTGATCCCAACACGTAAGCGGCTGCCATGAACGGCACAAGCCTGCTGGTAACACGGCCAATACTCTTTATCCCACCAATGATAACGATGCCCACCAGACAGGCCAACATGGCGCCGAACAGCCAACCTTTATCCGCGAAAAATCCTGACTCTCCGCCCGTGACTACGACAAACTGCTCGAAGGCCTGGTTGGACTGAAACATGTTGCCGATACCCATGCAGCCAATCACTATCGACAGGGCGTAAAAATACCCCATGGGTTTGCCCAACCAGGCCAGCTTTCTTTCTTTGAACCCCTGCTCAAGATAATACATCGGACCGCCGGAAATACTGCCGTCTGGATTGATCTTGCGATACTTGACCCCGACCACGCATTCGGCAAATTTTGTCGACATCCCCAGAAATCCCGCCAGCATCAGCCAGAATGTCGCACCGGGTCCGGCCAGGGAGATAATGATGGCCACGCTGCTGATGTTGCCAATACCAACCGTACCGGCAACCGCGGTGGCCAGTGCCTGAAAATGACTCAGCTCACCCTTGTGATCTGGCTTGCTGTAATCACCGCGCAGCAATTCAAAAGCGTGCCTGAAGCCTCTGAGATTGAGAAACCTGAAATAGAAAGTGAAGAATGTCGAGGCGGCAATCAGCCACAGCACGATCAGCGGCAGTTGGGCCCCAAAAACACTGACTTCGAAAAAAATGAAACCCGCCACGGCATCGGTCACAGGCTGCATGGCGGCGTTGATGGTCGCATCGATACCATTCGCGTAAGCGGATGGACTGAAAACTAAAGCGAGTATAGCCATCACACTGCTTAACAGGCGGCTGCAGTGACTGAATCGCTGCGGCAGCCTTGCCGGCAGGCCGGAGCAGTTGCCGAGTTGTCGATTAAATGTGGTTAGCTTGTTAATCTTCCTCTCCCCGGCTCACAGCCGCAGCACGAAACAGAACACTGTTGGAAAATGAATCAGCCTGGTAATCCCAAGATATTGCAATGTGTTTCGCCGGTCGATGGCTCCGTTTACGTTGAGCGGGAGGCCGCAGACTCAGGTTCGATTTCACAGTCTATTGAGTTGTCGCGTTCAGCGCAAAAGCACTGGCAACAGACCAGTCTCGCGGAACGGGCCAGAATCTGCGAAAAAGCGGTCGCCTACTTTGAATCGAAGCAAAACCAGATTGCCGAGGAAATCGCCTGGCAGATAGGGAGACCTGTCGGATTTGCCGGCGGCGAGGTTAATGGCCTGGCGGAACGCGCCCGTCATATGATTGCCATTGCTGAACGGTCACTGGCAGATGTTGTACCGGAAACAAAAGCAGGGCTAAAACGCTTTATCCGCAGGGAGCCTGTGGGCACTGTTTTCACCATCGCCCCGTGGAACTATCCGCTGCTTACGTCTGTCAACTCTATCGTGCCTGCACTGATGGCCGGCAACAGCGTGCTCCTGAAAGCCTCGGCACAGGTCCCTCTGTGCGGGGAGCATTTCGCCCGGGCTTTTGCGTCGGCAGGGTTGCCGGAGGGTGTGCTGCAGAATTTGTTCCTCAGCCATGAAGATACCGAACGCATCGTCAAATCAGGACAGATGGATTTTATCTGCTTCACCGGTTCAGTCCCGGCAGGTCAACGGATTGAACGGGCAGCCGCAGGCACATTTGCCGGTGTCGCTCTGGAATTAGGTGGCAAGGATCCGGCTTACGTGAGAGAAGATGCCAACTTCGACAACGCGGTGGAGAATCTGGTCGATGGCGCTTTTTTCAATTCTGGCCAGTCCTGCTGCGGTATCGAAAGGATCTATGTCCATGAGTCTCTGTTTGACGCTTTCGTCGAAGCCTATGTCGAGCGGGTAAAACAGTACCGCCTCGCCAATCCGCTTCAGCCGGGCACCACACTGGGGCCTGTTGTCAAAACATCGGCCGCTGACTGGGTGCGACAGCAGGTGAGAGAGGCGGTCGCAGAAGGCGCCTCGGCATGTATTGATCCCGGTCTTTTCCCGGCGGCGGCTGACAACACGCCCTATCTGGCTCCGCAGGTGCTGACCGGCGTCAACCACACTATGTCAGTGATGACGGCAGAGAGCTTCGGGCCTGTGGTTGGCATCATGCCAGTGGCAACTGATGAAGAAGCGATTCAGTTGATGAACGACAGTGATCTTGGGCTCACGGCTTCATTGTGGACGCAGGATCAAGACCGCGCGGAACAACTCGGCGAACAACTCGAGTGCGGCACGGTATTTATGAACCGCGCGGATTATCTGGATCCTGCCCTGGTCTGGACAGGCGTGAAGAATACCGGTCGGGGTGCAGCACTTTCCGAGTTGGGCTACCATCAGCTGACCCAACCCAAGTCATTCCACCTGAGGGATGCCTAGGCAATCGTCGGGGGTTCGCGCATACAGATGAAAATCGGAATTCTTAATGCTGACGCGGTCAAGCCTGAGTTCGCGGCAGAGTTCGGCGAATATCCTGATATGTTTGCCAAAGTCCTGTTAGCCGTGGACCCGGGTCTGGATCTCGTGACTTATGAGGTGGTCCAGGACGAATACCCGGCTCATCTGGATGAAGTCGACGCCTACATCATTACCGGCAGCAAACTCAGTGTTTACGACGAGGTGCCCTGGGTCTTACGGCTCAAGGAATTTGTCGTGGAACTGCATGAAGCCCACAAGACGCTCATCGGTATCTGCTTCGGGCACCAGATGGTTGCCGAAGCTCTGGGTGGCAAGACCACTGCGGCGAATGCGGGCTGGTGCGTCGGCGTCCACAGGATCACCCCCACAGCCGATGCCGCATCCTATGGTCTGCCCGGCGAGCCGATTAACCTGCGTGCCAATCACAAGGACCAGGTCACACAACTGCCACCGGGTGGGAAAGTGCTGGCCAGCACCGAAGCCTGCCCCATTGCATCGATGGGACTGGGGGAACATATTCTGACCTTTCAGGCCCACCCTGAATTCAGCGAGGGATATGCACGTGCACTCTTGACGATGCGCCGCGAAATATTCGGCGAGGAACTTTACCGGGCTGCCATAGATTCACTGGAAACCGAGACAGACAACTTGCAGGTAGCCCGGCACATCCTGGATTTTATTTCACGCAACCAACAAGTCAGACAAAACTGATCAGTACGGTTTATCACCATCAATCACGACCCGATGCAGCATCCTGTGCTCAGGAAAATAATCATTGATAGGTTTGTGCTGGGTACTGCGGTTATCCCAGATGGCGATGGAGTTTGGTGCCCAATTAAAGCGGCAACTGAACTCGGGTGTAGCCACGTGATTGTAGAGAAACGCCAGAACTGCATTGCTCTCTTCACGGCTCAGTTCCACTATGCGCGTGGTAAACAGTGAATTGACAAAGATCACTTTCTTACCACTTTCCGGGTGCGTACGAATCACGGGATGCGTCACCGGCGGGTTGTCAGCTACCGCCTGGGCAAGGCGTTCTCTGCCACCCGGTTCTGCCAGGCTTTCCTTGAAACCCCAGCTGAAATCGTGTTCCGCAGTAAGGCCTGACAAAAATTCCTGCATAGGCCCGGATAACGCATCGTAAGCTGCAGTCATGCTTGCCCACATGGTATCACCCCCCTTTGACGGCACGATCTTCGAACGCAGCACACAGCCCATCGGCGGATGTTTACGAAAGGTCATATCAGTATGCCAGGCTTCGATCTTGGTTGGCTTTTCTGCAGTGCTCTCCAGGATCGTAATTTCCGGAATCCCCTCCACAGTCTCATAGGCAGGATGCGTCTGCAGCGGACCAAAAGACGCCGCCAATGCCCGGTGCTGCGCCGGCGTGATATCCTGATCCCGGAAAAAAACCACTTCATGCTCTACCAGCAGGCGCCTGACTTCCTGAAAAACTTCCGGCGTCATCTCAGTGGCGAGATTAACGCCATGCAATTCCGCGCCGAGGGCACTGGCAATAGGGTTTACCGTAAACATGTTTACTCCGCCGGCAAGGCTGGACCTGTCGTGCAACTCAAAGGTCCCGGCCGTCATCAATGTCACTGAAAGTTAGAAGATAAAACGATATCCATCGCGCAAAGCATTGTCCAGAGGAGTTGTCGCTGCGCTAATGTGAAGCACCTGTCCGGTAGATTCTGCTGGAAGGCAATAGCAGGGGCTCCGAGTATATCGGTGTTCTAGTTCATTCGCTGCAGTCGTTGAACCGTTCCCGCTCATAGCCAGATAACAAGCACCGCAAACGGTCTGATGCAGCTTGAAACTGGAAGCAGCCCCGCGCTCATAAGAATACAAAGGTTCTGCTTTAAGATGCCTGACAACCTTCCGTGCTTAACACTCCAGACCGGCCCAACATCATAGATGTTGGGCGTTCGCCCCCTACCAAAGCTTCCGCTCTGTTTGCCCTGCGAGCACCGGGGCTCACCCCACTCTCACAGCATTTCGGCAAACCAGATTACTAACAGACATCCAATAAAAAACCCCACCCCGCTATGCGGGATGGGGTTTTGTATTAGATGCCTGACAATGACCTACTCTCACATGGGGAAACCCCACACTACCATCGG
>VMDC01000005.1 GCA_008081045.1 Gammaproteobacteria bacterium
CAATCCCGCTTCGGGTGAAGTCACACTGAAGGTAGGCCTGGCGAGCCAGTCCACAGTTTCGGACGCGGTGACCGCCGCAGCCGCTGCATTCCCGGCCTGGCGGCAGACCCCGCCGCAAAAACGTGCGCAAATTCTGTTCCGCTACAAGCAGCTGCTTCAGGATAACGCAGAAAATATCTGCCAGTTGATTACCGCTGAACATGGTAAGGTGATTGATGACGCGCATGGTGAACTCGGTCGCGGCATTGAAGTGGTTGACTATGCCTGCGGCATCAGTGAGTTGCTGAAAGGAGAGTATTCCAAAAATGCCGGCCCCGAGATTGACAGCTGGTCTGAATTTCAGCCGCTTGGCGTCGTAGCAGGCGTCACGCCGTTTAATTTTCCGGCAATGGTTCCCATGTGGATGTTCCCTATGGCCATTGCCTGCGGTAACACGTTCATTCTAAAACCCTCCGAGCGCGACCCCAGTCCGGCTATGCTGCTGGGGAAACTGCTTACTGATGCCGGTTTGCCTGACGGTGTGTTCAACGTCATCAACGGCGACAGCGACACGGTTCAGTATCTCATCGATGATGTGCGCGTCGAGGCGCTGAGTTTTGTCGGTTCAACACCTATAGCAGAATCAATCTTTACCCGTGGCTCTGCCAAGGGTAAGCGTGTTCAGGCGCTTGGAGGGGCTAAGAATCACGCAGTAATTTTGCCTGACGCCGACCTTGAGAACGCTGTAAATGCGCTCATGGGAGCCGCTTACGGCTCCTGTGGAGAGCGCTGCATGGCGATCTCTGTCGCAGTTTGTGTTGGCGAAGAGACGGCAGATAAAACCGTGGCACTGCTGCGGGACAAAATCTCCAACCTGAAAATCGGGCCGGGTGTTGACGCAGCCAACGACATGGGCCCCTTGATCAGCAAAGAGGCGCTTCAACGGGTGACGCAGTATATTGACCGGGGAGTAGCCGAAGGCGCTGAACTGCTGGCGGACGGCAGGGGCTTTTCGCTGGCGGGACACGAGTCCGGTTTCTTTGTCGGTGCTACGCTGTTCGATAAAGTGCAGCCTGACATGTCAATTTATCGGGATGAAATTTTCGGGCCGGTGTTGTGTGTGCTGCGCGTGGATTCACTGGGTGCGGCCATGAAGCTGATAGATGAGCACGAATTCGGCAATGGCACCTGTCTGTTCACCCGGGATGGAGAGGCAGCTCGTTATTTTACCGACAATATTCAGGTGGGTATGGTCGGCGTAAATGTTGCTCTGCCCGTGCCCATTGCCAGTCAGAGCTTTGGAGGCTGGAAGCGATCTCTGTTCGGTGATCTGTATGTGTATGGCCCCGATGCCGTCAGGTTTTACACCCGCCGCAAGACGATGACCCAACGCTGGCCGGCCAGCAGCGTCACAGAAAAAGCCCGCTACGCCTTTCCAAGTACCTGAATATCTGGCGGGATCCGCACGGACATTGCCTGAATGCCTTGGCTTTCATTGTGCCTTGCCGTCTCGGCGTGCCCGATCTGATGTGAGTGACGACGCCTGCTTGGCCGGCAGTACTCTGACTTTTTGCGATCAACCTCTGGTAGACTACCCGGTACCAAGCCAGCCGATCAGCGACTGGTTGCCACGGACCATGTAAACAGTTTTTTATGAGTGTTTTCAGCAGATTTGGACCCAGACTCGGTCTTGTTGCTTCTGTTGCCTTGCTGGCGGCCTGCGGGTCTTTGGTGAGCGGCGTAAGACCGCTCAATGCTGAATACTGCGATAATTTTCTGATTTACGACATGTGTGCCAGGGATACAAACCGTGACGGCATTGTCGAGGTGGTTTACTTCACCGATACCCGAGAGGTGTTCATGTACCACCCTGAGTCCGAGGGTAACTATCCGAGCGATCTGGGGCTGCATCGGTGTGCCATGCCAATGGACGAGGAACTGGTGGCGACCACTAATCGAGTCTTTTACGTGGACGATTCCACGACCTTTCTGGAAAAGCAGGACATCAAAGGAGCCATGATGCTCAAATACGTGACCTACATGCCAGAGGTCACTGCCTGCAACCTGCGCGCGGAGCAAGAGGCTGCCAGCAATTAGACCGAATGGTGCGTCTGTCGTCTAGGACTCCGAACTTTCGTCGGGATTCTTGTTGCTGATCCACACTGTTTGATAGGGACGCAGTCTGAGTTGCTCTCCGATATCCTGATAGGGCTCGCCGCTTATCAGATCCTGCCACTGGTCGATGCTGATCAGATTGATATCTGCCAGGCAGATCGATTTTTCCTCATCCGTGACGTTGCTGATACAGAAGATACTCTGATCCCGATTGATGCTTTGGCGCCAGAAAGCAAAGATTTCATGACCCAGGTGCAGGGTGTACTGGGTGGCGTTGGGATGAAAGGCCTGCTGCTTCTTGCGGATGTTCAGAAGTCGTGTCAGTTCGCGAAAAACGCACGCATGCACAGACGCCGGGTCCCCCAGTTCGTTCTCCAGATCTTCCTCTAGCCAGATTTGACGATTGATAGAGCGGTTGCGGCCCGTATGCTCAAGCCGGGCCAGATCATTACGCGTGCCGAGGAAGCTCTGAATGTAGATGGCCGGGATGCCTTCCAGAGCAAGCATGATGGTATGAGCACAGATATAGCGCTCATACCCCAGACGGTTTTCGGGGCCGTCGAACGTGCCCTGCAGCAGGTCATACAGTGCAATGTTCAGTTCATAGGGTTTGTCATAGCCTTCTCTGGCGCGCCGGTACGTGACTTTACCCCCGGCGTTTTGTGCGCAGCGAACGAGTTTGTCCCGCTCCTCATTACTGAGCAGACCATCTAGCGGGCGAAGCCCGATCCCATCGTGTGACGCAATGAAGTTCAGATAAGCAGTGCCTAACTGGGCCGGAGGCATGCTCATCATCCATGTTTTCAGATGGCGGCAATCGCCAGCCAGCAGGGTATAGGCCAGCAGAGGCGGCAAAGAAAAGTTGTAGATGATGTGCGCTTCGTTGGCATTGCCGAAATAAGTCAGATTTTCCCGATTCGGCACATTGTTTTCACAGATAATCAGCGCTTCGGGGGAATGATGTTCAATGAGTGTCCGGAAGAGTTTGATAATTTCATGAGTCTGCTGAAGGTGTACGCAGGAGGTACCCGGCTCTTTCCACAGGAAAGGCACGGCATCCATCCTGAAGATGCTCACGCCATGGTCAAGATATCTGCGCACTATCTGGACGAATTCCCTCAGCACATCCGGATTGCGGAAATTCAGGTCTATCTGGTCGCTGCTGAATGTGCACCAGACGTGGCGTTCACCATCCACTGTTTCTACGGAGGAGAACAGGGGTGAGTTTCTCGGCCTGACGACTGCGCTGTAGTCTTCATCCGGGTCCGCCTCGACGAAATATCCCTTGCCCGGTGTCTCGCCGTTTCTGAAGTTGTCGAACCAGCGACTTTGGCGCGAAACATGATTGATGACCAGGTCCGACATCAGTTTGAAATCTCCGGCTATATCCTCGATTTCCCGCCACCCCCCGATGGCCGGATTCACCTCCAGGTAGTCGATTACGGAAAAGCCGTCGTCCGAGCTAAACGGGAAAAAGGGAAGAATATGCACTGTTGAGACGGTTTCTTTGAGATGCGTGTTCAGAAAACGCCGGAGGGTGACAAGCGGCAGCTCATTCTGCTTTTTGATGGTGTTGCCGTAGGTGATTACCACGCTGTCGCTCTGATCCCAGTGGCTTTTGTGTGGGACCGGGCGCTGAACGTCGTGACCCCTGCTGATCGCTGTTACCAGATCCCCGCTCAGGACATCGAGATCCTGAGCGGGGTAAATGACGGCAAGATGTGCTTTTACGCGCCGCAAAAGGTCCTGTTCGGTTGCTAGAGTCTGCTCTTGCATATTGGTCAGGGAGTGAATTCCGCCTGGTCTTCCTCTACGGCCGTTTTCAGTTGCTCAAGAATATCTGGAATGGCGCTGATGACTCTGTTCCAGCTTGGGATGAAGGGCTTCTCCATGGGGCGCTCGAGAAACTGCTCCCCAGCCTCCATGATATTGCCTGCAAACATCTCAATTGACGCTTCTTCCATATGCCGATCGTAGGTCAGTCCGTTCATCTCGGCATCATGCTGATACGTGTCGACAAAATCCAGTGCCATACGATAGTAGGTTGCCTTGATTGTGCGAAAGGCCTCGGGAGTGAACACCTCGCCATTAGTTGCTAATTTGCGAAAGAATGCTTTGGCAATATCCATGCTCATCCTAGACAGACCTTTTTCCCGGTCGTCCACTGAAAGGTCCTGATGTTTGTGATCATAAACATCGGCGATATCTGACTGACACAGCCGATTGGTCGCGTAGTTTCGCTTCATCTCCGACAGCACACCGATTTCCAACCCCCAGTCGCTCGGGATGCGCAGATCGTTGATGACATAGGCGCGCATACTGAATTCACCGGCAAGCGGGTAGCGGAAGCTGTCCATATACTCCAGGAATTCTGAACAGCCGCATACCCTCTTAAGCGTTCGGATCAGGGGTGTGACAAACAGTCGGACGACACGGCCTGAGATCCGATCGCCGGCAACCCGAGAGTAAAATCCCTTATTGAATGCGTAGCTGAAATTGGGATTCGCCACCGGGTAGAGGAGCCTTGCCAGCAGGCTCCGGTCATAGGTGAGGATGTCGCAGTCATGAAGCGCGACAGCGTCGGCTTTTCCAGAAGCCAGGATATAGCCGTAACAGTACCAGACGTTTCGACCTTTTCCTTCCTCGGTAGGAGCCAGGCCTAGTTCTTTTAGCTGACCGTCAATTGCCCGCAATCTTGGGCCGTCATTCCACAAGATTTTGTGGTGTTGAGGAAGTCCGGAGAAATAGTCTATCGCAAAGCGATACTGGTCTTCGCTCGCTCGGTCCAGCCCGATTACGATTTCGCTCAGATAAGGAACTTTGGTCAGTTCCTCCACAATACCCGACAAGGCCGGTCCTTCAAGTTCAGAAAACAGAGAAGGCAATACCAGGCCCATGGGTCTGCTTTTCTGGAATCGCATCAGGTCTGCCTCCATGGCTTCGAGTGGGCGCTGCCTGAGATTGTGCAGGGTCGTTACGACTCCGTTTTGATGAAAATCACCCATGATTCCTCCGTCAATTAATGAGCAGTTGCTGCGAATCGAGCAGGTTTAGAATTTGTCTGATTCCGTCATTCCAGCCGGCCGGGCCAGGGAGGCTGGTGCGAATGATTGTCGCAGGGCCCTGTGGATCCAGTTGATCAGACTTGCCGGACTTAATGACAACAGCCACGTCAGCGGCAGCAAGCAGGGACAGATCATTGGGGCTGTCACCGAGCGCAATCAGGAAAGGAAGGGGCGGGTTTTGACGCGCCTGCCACCACTTCATCGCTTCGCCTTTGTCGAATTGGCTCTGGATGCTGATGAAACGTCCCCCCTCGAGCGTGGTGAGTGACAGTTTCTGAATTTCGCTCTTAAAAAGCTGGAAATTGGCCTGCGTATCCTGCCACAGCATCGGTTCGGTGAATTCGCGTCTCTGGGCGTTTCCGGCATCTCCCTCGGACAGGCCTGTCAGCCCAGCAATCTTCACAGCCGGCCAGTCTGAGAAACCGGTAAATCTCAGTGACAGCCGTTCTCTGAGTTGGTGCACGGCATCGAGCCAGCGCGTCCGGGGTAAACCGAATTCGGTCAGGATCTGGCCTGAGGAGTCATAGACGGCGGCGCCGTTCTCGCAGATAAATGGTGCAGTGAGGCCGCTGGCGCGCTGAACGGCAAGTATTTCGACGGCGGTTTTGCTGGAGGCAAAAATCGGGGTGACGCCTCGCCTTGCCAGCTCTGTCAGCGCGGGCTTTGCCGCTTCGATAGAGTAGCTTTCGTGCTCCATGAGACTACCGTCCAGGTCAGTAAAGACCAAAAACGGGGCACTTGTTGCAACAATCTGGTTCATAACCGCTATGGTGCTACAAGTTTCACGCCAACCTTTGCTGACCGGCATGATAAAACTGTGTGCCCACACAGGAATGAGGCTAAAGCTCTGAATTTATTGTTATTTAAGAAACAGACCTTGTTCGAAAAAGCATCCTGCCCGCGCCTTGCTGACGAGAACAGAAGGGGCTTATTTTAGAAATGCACAAAAGTAGTGCAATGAGGCAGGCGGCCGGACAGCCTTGCACCGGTCTGGATCTGTTTCTTGCTTACAATCCGCCGGACAGGCGCCAGACTGTATCCGGAGTAAGCGGCATATCGACATGTTTAACCCCGTGCGGCGTCAGTGCGTTGACCACGGCGTTTACAATCGCAGGTGGGGCGCCGATCGCTCCGGCTTCTCCGGCTCCCTTGATGCCAAGAGGATTTGTTGTGCAGGGAACCTCGCGACGCAGAAAGCGTATATTAGGGACGTTGTCCGCTCGGGGCAGGGTGTAATCCATCAGACTGGCTGACAGCAGTTGACCGGTCTCGGGATCATAGGCGCACGACTCCAGCAAGGCCTGTCCCAGCCCCTGACCAATACCCCCATGGACCTGTCCTTCCAGCAGCAGCGGATTGATGACTTTCCCGAAATCATCGACCACTGTGTAATCGAGCAGTTCGATCACGCCGGTCTCGGGGTCGATTTCCAGTTCGCAGATATGGGTGCCATTGGGATAGGTTGCCTGTCCCGGCGCGAAGGTTTCCGCTTCATCAAAACTCAGTCCGTCGCCGGTTGCGGCCGACACGCAAACCTCCTTGAAACTGGCGCTGCGATCGGTTCCGACAATCTGAAAGCGCCCGTGTTCGAAGCCGATATCTGCGGCCGAAGCCTCCAACAGGTCTGCGGCCTTGAGTCTGGCAGATTCGATCAGTTTCTCCGATGCGGCACTGACTGCTGCGCCTCCGACCGGCACTGAGCGAGACCCCATGGTGCCGCCGCCGCTTTGAATCCGGTCGGAGTCGCCCTGCACAATTGATATGTCGGTGAAATCAACTCCCAGCCGTTCCTGAATGATCTGGCGAAAAGCTGTCTCGTGGCCTTGTCCGTTGTTTTGTGTCCCGATGTAGAGTGTGACATGTCCCTCGCCATCTACCGCAAGGCGCGCCTGCTCCGGAGCGCCACCTGCACACCGCTCGATATAGCAGGCCATGCCGATGCCGCGCAATTTGTGCCGGGCAGCTGATTCAGATTGTCGCTGCTGAAAACTGTGCCATCCGGATTCGTCCAGCGCTTGCTCCATGTGTTGCTGAAATTCACCCGAGTCATATTCCAGATCGAAAGCCGTGGTAAAAGGCATGGCATCGGACGGAATCAAATTTCGGCGGCGCATTTCATCCGGGCTGAGGCCGATTTCCTGTGCCGCGAAGTCGATCAGTCTTTCAATGGCGTAAATAGCCTCTGGTCTGCCGGCGCCGCGATAGGCATCGACCGGTGCGGTATTGGTGAAGACGCCTTTGACCTGCACATAGGCCGTGGGAATCGTGTAACAGCCCACTAGCATTGACACACCGGCAGCGGTCGGCACGAATGGCCCGAAATTGGAAAGATAGGCGCCCATGTTCGCGACGGTAGCGACTTCGAGTCCCAGCATTTTACCCGCCGAATCGAGCGCGAGCCGCAGCGTGCTGACGTGATCCCGGCCATGGCTGTCTGCAGTGAACGCTTCGCTGCGCTCAGCTATCCACTTCACCGGTCGGTTAAGCTTGCGCGCGGCGTAGAGCAGACAGACGTACTCCGGAAACAGGAATATCTTCATCCCGAATCCACCGCCTACGTCATAACATTTCACCAGAATGTCTTCCGGCTCGCAGTGGAAAATGGCGCCCGCCAGCAGTCGTCTGAGCAGATGAACCCCCTGACAGGATACGTGGAGAATCATCCGGCCGGTGTCAGGATCGATAGCGGCTATCGCGCCCCGAGTTTCCATGGAAGTGGGTATGACCCGGTTATTCACCAGTTTGAGCTCAACGGTTTTATCCGCTGCCGCAAAGGCGGCTTCGGTTTCAGCTCGTTTCCCGCTTTCCCAATGGAAACACTGATTGTTCCCGGCCTCATCCCATATTTGCGGTGCCTCTGCGCTCAGACTTTTTTCAGTCTCAACGGTGGCGTCCAGCAGTTCATAGTCGATCCACAGCTGGTCGGCTGCATCCAGAGCCTGTTGTTTGGTCTCGGCAACGATGAGGGCCACAGCATCGCCGACATGTCGCACCCGATCGATCGCCAGGGCGGGGCGCGCGGGCTTAACGCAGGGTGTGCCGTCGATGTTGTTGACGTCGGCGCCGCAGGGGACATCACCAATGCTGTCTGCACGAAGATCCTCTCCGGTGTAGACGGCGAGGATGCCGGGCAGTCCGGTCACCGAATCCCTATCGATCTCGACGATGCGCGCGTGAGCATGCGGGGAGCGGACGAAAACACCCACCGTTTCATTGTCCAGAGACACATCCTCGATGTAAGTGCCTGTACCGCGGGTGAAACGCTGATCTTCGACTCGGGTAACGGACTGGCCAATGCCGAACTTTTCCATGAAAACTGCCTCTGAAGATGCCGGTCTGTATGAGGGTGGCTGACTGTCTAATGTAGCGGAAATCGCGCTGCTGATACAGGCTCATCGTTGAATGCAGAGCAGCGAGACCGTCGGGAAGAAGCGGCGTGATTAGGCTGAGCCGACCAAATCGACAAGGCGTCAACAAGCGAAAAAAAGGACAGGGCGGCGCGCGCACCCTGTCCTTCTGTCTGGTAGCTATGGGTGGACTTGAACCACCGACCCCAGCATTATGAATGCTGTGCTCTAACCAGCTGAGCTACATAGCCATGACTGTTGCAAGTGCGCGCTGCGAGACGGCACCCGGAATTTCGCTCCTGCGGCAAAGTCGCGGTCTGAGGTGAGAGCGACTGTGCGACTGTCAGAAGGCCGCGAATTTTGGCCATTCGACGGGTAAATGTCAAGATTCAGGCTAGTCGATTACCACGTTACGAACGACCGCATAGTAATCTCCCACGGCGCGGCGGAAGGCGGATTCTCCGACTTGCTCATCATTACCGTGGACGCCGGTGTGCTCACCTGAATCAGTGATCAGCGGATTGAAACCATAACTTACGATGCCCAAATCCCGCGTGAAGTGGCTGTCGGTAAACCCGGTACTGACACTGGGCAGCACCCGCGAACCGGGGTGCAATTCCTGAGTGACGGATTCGATAGCTCTGAACAGCCGCGTGTTTGTCTCAGATATCGCCGGCGTGAACGCCATGATCGTTTCAATCTCCACGCCGGTAAAGCCTATCAGATCGTCCAGCTCACTGATGAATTGGGCAGCAGGCTTATCCGGCAATATGCGACAGTCCAGTTCGGCCCAGGCCGTGGGCGGAATGACGTTGATCTTGGTTGAGCCGCTCATTCTGGTCATGGAGCAGGTATCGCGGATCAGGGAATTGTGTCCCGGTCGCGCCGCGTGAAGCCTGGCGACGAAATCGGGATCCTGAATGGCCGACTGGATATCGGCGTAGGAGCCCGCCCAGTCGGCCCCCATATCAACCGACAGGGCGCCGAAATAGTCATCCACCGGGCCGATGATTCGAGGGGGAAACGGATTTTCCAGCAGCGTGTTGAGCGCCTGCACAATCCGAGTCACTGCGCTGGTGGTGCGAGGGGACGAGCCATGCCCCGGTGTGTCAACGGCATTAAGACGCAACCAGACCGGAACCTTCTGTGTGACCTCGACGCTGAATACCACATCGCCTTCGTCGCTACGGCTGCCGCCGCCGCCCTCGTTCAGCAGAATGCCAATATCCTCAAAAATTTCAGGGCGGTTTTCAATCAGCCAGCCAACGCCATAAAAGCCGCCGGCCTCTTCATCGGCAGTGGCCAGAAACACGACGTCCCTGTTCAGGGCAACGCCGGAGCGATGCAGGGCGAGAAAAGTCGCGAGCTGCAGTGTACCAAGACCCTTCATGTCGCGAGCGCCACGACCCAAGATGAAGCCGTCACGAATCGCACCGGACAGGACCGGAATGGTCCAGAATTCTTCATTTGCCGGGACCACATCTGAGTGCTGAAGCAGAATCAGCCCTGGCTCGTCGCCGCCTTCCAGCCGGGCCCAGATATTGCCCCGGCCGGGCGCGCTTTCAGCGGTCTCATATTCAATGCCTTCGGCCTCGAAGATCTCTGCCAGAAAATCAACAGCGCGCGTTTCATTGCCGGGCGGGTTGATGGTGTCAATCTGAATGTACTGCTGCAGCCAGCTCACCGCTTCATCTTCCAGAGTCTGGCTCGCTGCGCCAGCGCTGATTCCGAACAGCAGAAAACCCAATAATCCTTGTCTTATGCTCATGCTAGCCTCCTGAATGTTCGCGGCGGACCGCGAAGTTTACGATCACCTGCTGAAACGCTGCGCTACACATTGAATCGAAAATGAATGACGTCTCCGTCGGCGACGACGTAGTCTTTTCCTTCGAGTCGCCACTTACCGGCGTCCTTAGCGCCTGACTCTCCGCCGTTGTCGACATAGTCAGCATAACCGACGATCTCAGCACGGATAAATCCTTTTTCGAAGTCGGTGTGAATGACGCCGGCAGCTTCCGGCGCTGTCGCACCGGCTCTGACAGTCCAGGCCCGCACTTCCTTCGGACCGGCAGTGAAGTAGGTCTGCAATCCCAGCAGTGAGTATCCGGCGCGTATCACTCTGTCGAGGCCGGGCTCTTCCATGCCCAGGTCCTGAAGGAATTCGGTCTTTTCCTCATTTTCCAGTTCCGCAATTTCCGCTTCCAGTTTGTTGCAGATGGCGACGACCTCAGCGCTTTCACCGGCAGCAATGCGCTGCACCGTCTCCAGGTGCGGATTGTCTGAGAAGCCTTCTTCATCCACGTTGGCGATGTACATTACCGGCTTACCGGTGAGCAGATGAAGGCTTTTTAGATCGGCTTGTTCTTCCTTGTAAAGTTCGAGAGTCCGCACTGGTTGGGCAGTATCGAGATGGGCTTTCACTTTTTCCAGCAAGGCGACCTGGCGTTGTGCGTCTTTATCGCCGCTTTTGGCGACACGGCTCACCCGATCGAGGCTCTTTTCTACCGTCTCAAGATCCGCAAGCGCCAGTTCGGTATTTATCGTGTCGATGTCCGCAGCCGGGTCAATTGTATTGGCCACGTGGGTGACATTTTCATCTTCGAAACAGCGCACCACATGGGCGATGGCATCGCATTCCCGGATGTTGGCGAGGAATTGGTTGCCAAGTCCTTCGCCCTTGGAGGCCCCCGCCACCAGACCTGCAATGTCGGTAAATTCGACCGTGGTGGGGATAAGCTTTTCTGGTTTGACCAGTTCAGCAAGTTTGTCCAGTCGCGTGTCGGGAATCGACACGATTCCAGAATTGGGCTCGATAGTGCAAAAAGGAAAGTTTTCGGCAGCAATGCCGGCTTCAGTCAGGGCATTGAACAGAGTTGATTTTCCCACATTGGGCAATCCTACGATTCCACATTTTACTGACATATTGCTGTGATCCTCTGCTTGCTCAGTTTGTGTGCAGCAACTTCATGGCGTCTTCCCATTCGCCGGCGACGGCCTTGGGTATGACCCTGATGGCTTCTTCGATATCTGACATGATGATCTGTGCTTCAGACCTCGAAGGAGGGCTCAGCACATAGTTCGCCACCATGGACTTGTGGCCCGGATGCCCGACACCGATTCGCAGCCGATAGAACCCGTTTTGCCCACCCAGTGCGCTGATGATATCCCTGATGCCGTTGTGGCCGCCGTGGCCGCCTCCTTCCTTGAACCTTGTCACACCGACGTCAAAATCAATCTCATCGTAGGCCACCAGCATATGCTGTGGCTCGATCTTAAAGAACTTGCACAGGGCAGCGACGGATTTTCCACTGTGATTCATGAAGGTGGTAGGAAACAGCAGTTTAATGTCATGTCCATCGACACGGATAGTGCCGAATTCGCCGAAAAACTTACTCTCGCCACGGAGTGAGCCGCCATAGCTCTTACAGAGATGGTGAAGAAATATCACGCCGGCATTATGACGGTCGGAATCGTGTTTGGGGCCCGGATTTCCCAGACCCACAATCACTTTGAGAGAATCGCCTGGCATAGTGTTACCTGGCTGGTGAGTTTGGCCTAGCTATCGGCGCTGTCACCTGAATCATCTGCAGCAGTGTCATCCTCGCCGGCAGCCGCAGCATCCGAGCTGTCACCGCCCCCGCGTGGCGCCTGGACCTGAGCAATTGACAGGTCACTGTCTTCGCCGTGGGACAGGGCAACACTGGTAACGCCTTCGGGTAAAGCAATATCAGAAATGTGCAGGGTCTGACCGACTTCCACCTCGAGCATGTCCACCTCAATATACTCAGGCAGATTGCTGGGCAGGCAAGAGATTTCAATCTCATTAAGTGTCTTACGAATGCTTCCGCTGCCGAGCTTCACACCCACACACTTGTCTTCGTTGATGAAGTGCAGTGGCACTTTTACGGTGATCGCCTGCTTCTCATCGACGCGCAGGAAATCGGCGTGCAGGATGAAGGGCTTGGCCGGATGGCGCTGAAGCGCTTTGATTACGGCTTTTTCTTTATCCTTGCCAATATTCAGTGTGATGACATGGGAGAAAAAGGCTTCGTTCTCGGTAGCGTGCAAGATGTCGTCATGGGCAATGGTCAGCGCCATGGGGTCCTTGTTGCCGCCATAGAGAATGGCCGGTATCGCGTCATCCAGACGACGCAGGCGGCGGCTCGCACCTTTCCCTGAGTCAGTCCGGACTGAGCAGTTAAGCTCGAATTGGTCTGCAGACATGATGAGTCTCCTTCACAGTAAACTCCCGGCAGCTTGCGACCGGCTGCAGGGAGCGTTTCACAAAAAAGGATGCAGACTTTTCGTCCGCACCCCGGTCAATTTACTCAGCTGATGTGACGTCTCACGTGTTGTCAAACATCGCGCTGATGGATTCCTCGTTACTGACGCGTCTTATGGATTCAGCCAGAAGTTTTGCCATGGACAACTGACGAATGCGGCTGCAATTCTTGGCTGCATCCGACAGCGGTATGGTGTCAGTCACCACCAGTGAATCCAGCGCTGAGCCTTCGATATTTTCAATCGCCGGGCCGCTCAGAATGGGGTGTGTGGCGTAGGCCATCACCCGTTGCGCGCCATGGTCCTTGAGCGCTTCCGCTGCCTTGCAGAGGGTCCCGGCAGTGTCCACCATATCGTCGACAATCAGGCAGCTCCGGCCTTCAACATCACCGATAATGTGCATGACCTGTGCTTCATTGGCGGTCGGGCGACGCTTGTCGATGATGGCCAGGTCTACGTTAAGTTGTTTCGCCACCGCGCGGGCTCTTACCACACCGCCCACATCAGGAGACACGACCGTCAGGTTTTCATAGCGTTGCCGCTCGATGTCCTCTGTCAGTACCGGTGAACCGTAAACGTTGTCCACCGGGATACTGAAAAAGCCCTGAATCTGCTCGGCGTGTAAGTCGACGGTCAGAACCCGGTTGACGCCTACTGCACTGATCATATCCGCCACGACTTTGGCGCTGATCGCGACTCTGGCAGATCTAACCCGCCGATCTTGTCTGGCGTAGCCGTAATAAGGAACCACCGCAGTGATCCGGTTGGCCGAGGCCCGATGCAGAGCATCGGCCGTCAGCAGCAGCTCCATGATGCTGTCGTTGGTCGGCGCGCAGGTCGGCTGAATAATAAAGACATCTTTTCCCCGCACGTTTTCGTTCAGCTCGACGGACACTTCGCCATCACTGAATTTACTGATGCTGGCATGGCCAAGTGGCACTCCGATGTGTCTGGCGATGGCGCCTGCGAGTTCAGGGTTCGCGTTACCGGTAAAAACCATCAAGTTGGTTGCCACGACATTGTCCTATCTGTTGAGTGCTGTTGTGCTTATTTTTGGCTAATCGATAAGGGGGTCAGGGTGATGTCTTTGCTGCAACCGGATTTCCCCTTCGGCCTTGACAGCCAGCAACAAAAATTACCCTGACCCCCTCGGGTCGGCGATGTCATCATGACGTCGCTGAGTATTTGGCTGGGGTGGCTGGATTCGAACCAACGCATGCAAGGATCAAAACCTTGTGCCTTACCACTTGGCGACACCCCAAAAAAACAGTACTACGTTCAAACCTCTATTTTAGGTCGGATACCTGCCGGGTTCCAGAGAATTCAGGCCGCGGGCCACAAATCCCTGCCAGCGCGCCGGCAGTTGAGACAGCGCGGCCTTCGCAGTGTTCTCTGCTGCAAAACTCGCAAAGACGCTGGCTCCCGTTCCGGTCATCCGGGCCAGCCCGAACTGAGTGAGCCAAGCCAGTGCTCGCGCCACTTCCGGATAAAGTTCACAGGTCACAGGCTCGCAGTCATTTCGGGAGCCCCCCGCCAGAAAGTCGGCCATTTTGATGGCTGGCGAGTTCCGTGTCAAATTTTCATGACTGAATATTTCCGCGGTGGACACTGCACAATCTGGCGTGACCACCAGATACCATCTGGGTGGCAGGGTAACCGCCTGCAGTTGTTCTCCGACACCCTCCCCCCATGCCGATCTGCCGTCAATAAAAAGCGGGACGTCAGCGCCGAGCTGCAGCCCGAGCGCTTTCAGATCGGTCTGACCAAGGTTGAGCTGCCAGTATCTGTTCAGGGCGATCAGTGTGGTAGCCGCGTCGCTACTGCCGCCTCCCAGTCCGCCGCCCATGGGTATGCGTTTGTCGACAGAAATCCTGGCGCCCAGAGCAGGGACGCCGGCGTGCGTGCGCAAGAGTCTCGCTGCCTGAAGAATCAGGTTGTTTTCCAGGGGCAGTCTCTGACCGGTGGTGTTGCTGCGAACCTCAAGCTGGAGTTCGCCGCTGCTGAGCGGTTCAAACTGCAGCGTGTCGCCTTCGTCCAGGAGTTGGAACAGGGTCTGAAGCTGATGATAGCCATCATTGCGTCGTCCGAGAACATGCAGAAAGAGATTGAGTTTCGCCGGTGCGAACCAGCGCAGCGCGAACTCGTTCAACGGGCTGTCTCCTGATTCTCTGGCAAGGTCCAGCTCAGCCCGACGAAGCGCAGTCGCGCGTCGTTTTCACTGCGCATGATGTCTACCCTGCGTGGCAGTGTCAGCCCTCCGTAATCTCTGAGGTCAGACAGGGTTATCGTCCAGTCGGCTTGTTCGAATGACGTCAGCTGATTCAGGTCATTGAACAGCAGCGCAGCTGGTCTGTCTGGAACCGGGAGACCTTTAATCCAGAATTCCAGATAAGAAATGGGCAGTTCATATCCCAGCTGCTGAAGAATCAGCTCTTCCGGCGAGTTCGCACTGAAATGCTTGTCCCCCTGATCGAGGCTGACACGCCCGGGCTCGCCCTGAATCAGGGTATTGCCGGCATTAAAAGTACCCCACAATCGAATCCGGTAGGCCCGGTTGCTGTGTTGCCACTGGATGCGAGGCGTCTGAGATTCATTGTCATAGCGCACATTCACCCGACCACGGAGCTGCCAGTGCGTCAGTTTTTCAAGCTGCTGGCTCTGCAGAGCCCAGATACTGTTTTCATTTGCCGGTGGCGCGAGACTGGTGCAGGCGGAAAGCGCTGCTGTTAACAGGTACATGCTGGCCAAGCGCAGGGCGCCTGTTCCGATCATTGCAAATGAGGAAGAATTGAAGCGAGAAATCAAGACCGCGATTCCCCGCCGCTCAGAGATCGGCTTGCAGTCGATCGACCACTTCTTTAATCAGATCGCTGTCAGGTTGGTTCTCAAGCGCGCCGCGCCAGACCTCAACGGCCTCCTGTTCGCGTCCCATCATCCACAGGACTTCGCCGACGTGTGAAGCCACTTCGGCATCAGGAAAAACCGCGTAAGCGCGCCGCAGATTGGTCAGGGCTTCTTCATATCTGCCCAGTTTGAACTGCGCCCATCCGAGGCTGTCAATGATGGCGGGGTCATCGGGTGAAATGGCGATGGCGCGTTCTATCAGTTCCAGGGCTTCCTGATAGCGATCTGTCTGGTCTGCCAGCATATAGCCAAGGTGGTTCAGTGCTCTGGAGTCCTCGGGTTGCATCCGAATGATCTGTTTCAGATCCTGTTCTGATCCTGCCTTGTCCCCCAGACTGTCGAACAACAGTACCCGGGCGAACAGTAAGTCCGTCTCATTGGGGTATTTGTTCAGCGCGCGATCGAGGAGTTCCCGTGCTCTGTCCGGATGCCCGGCCTGAATCAGCGCACCAGACTCAATCGTGTGAAAGAGTATCTCCAGACGCGGCTGACCTCTCGAAAGCTGGCTGAGGTGGTCATGGGCAGGATCCAGATCCCCGAGCTGAATGGCCAGGCGCGTTGCCTGCTGCTGGGCGGCCAGAAAGTTCTGAGTACCGATTCTGACTTCCCGGTAAGCGGCTATGGCGAGTGGCAGATTGTTGCGCTGTTCATTGACATATCCGAGATAGTAGTTGGCCTCGTCAGCACGCGGATCGACTTCCGTCAGCTGCGTAAACTTGTCACTGGCCTGGTCGAACTGCTCCAGTTCAACATCGAGAAGTGCCATGGAGAACAGCGTTTCCCAATCCTGCGGATCCTGAGCCATCATGGCGGCAAATTGTGCCTGCGCCAGTTGATAGCGTTCATTCTGGATCAGCAGCCGTGCATAGGTCAGGCGCAGATTTCTGTTGTCGTCGAACTCGCGAACTCCCTCTGCAAGTGTCTCAAGGGCGTCATCGGCGTCACCTGCGCTCTGCAGGATCTGAGCCTGTAACAGAACCAGTCGGGGGTTGGGATCAATCAGTTCAAGCAGTTGCTCAAACTCGGCCAGAGCCTCCCGGTAGTCGCCGTTCTGAGCCAGTAATTGAACCAGGGTCAGCTGGATGGAGTGCTGGTCTGAAAATTCCCGGGCCAGCTGCCGCAGATTAGCGATCAGACGCGCGCGGGCAGGGGCATCGAGTTGGCCGGTCCTGGCAGATAAGGCTGAAAAATCGATCTCACCGCCCAGCTCGATAACACGCGCCATGTGGGAAAGCGCCTGTTCGTAGTTTCCGGTTTCCAGGAACTGGAAGCTCAGCATCAGTTCCGGTTGTGGGTCGCTTGGATCAATTTCACTCCAAAGCAGTCCGAGCTGCAGCAATGCATTGAGGTCATTATTCGCTGACGCGAATTGCACGGCACGGCGGATAATGCCCAGATCTTTTGTTTCAAGCGCCAAATTAAAATAGCTGTCACCGGCGTCTTCCAGGACACCGCGCTGGGCGCCCAGTTCACTGATGATTGCCTGATAAAGCTGTGCTTTGGTAAAGCTACCGTACTCGACTTCCGGCTCAGGCATGGAGGCCGTCTGCGCCTGCTCGCTGCTTGGGTCCACGGTGACCGGCTCAGCTGCCACAGAGGCGGAGTCAGACCGGTTTGAAGAGCTGCTGCACGCGCTCAACCACATGCAAGCGCAGCAACAGAGAATAATTCGGTTTAGCATAGTTATCGTACAGTCGCCCGGATTCAGGGTGGCAGCCCGGGCCTCTGCCAGGCCCGGTAATTGTGCTGCCCTCGTTTTAACGACCAAATCATATACGCTCCGAGGCTTTGTTTGTATCACTTATTCAGGGCTACCTTTCTGATTTTGCTTTCTTTTCTCTCCATCTGCCGGGATGAAATGAGCATGCTCGGGCGAATTTTAGTACCATAAGCGCCCTTTTGTCGGCGTCACTGCGTGCCTGACTGAATACTGACGGTTTTGAAAGATTTATGGCGCTCCTGTTAGTGGGGATAAACCACACCACCGCTTCGATTGATCTGCGAGAGAAGGTCGCCTTTCCGCCGGCTATTATCAGCGAGGCTTTGAGCGATCTGATGGCGCTGCCGGCGGTCGCCGAGGCCGTGGTGGTTTCAACCTGCAATCGGACGGAAATTTACGTCGATTTGACGATTGATCACACCCCTGACGCCGGGCCGGCGTATCGCCCGGTCGTTGAGTGGTTATCCCGGTACCATGACCTGAACCCGGAGCAACTGTCGCAGAGTTGCTACTTCCATGAAGGTAATGAAGTGGTTCGTCACCTGATGCGGGTGTCTTGTGGCCTCGACTCCATGATTCTCGGGGAGCCGCAAATTCTGGGTCAGATCAAGTCTGCCTTCGCGCTCTCAAAAGACCACGACGCCGTGGGTGCAGCGCTCGGGCGGGCGTTTCAGGGCGCGTTTTCCATTGCCAAGGAGGTTCGTACTGAAACGGCAATTGGAGAAAGTCCGGTATCCGTTGCCTATGCCGCAGCGGTTCTGGCTGATCGCATTTTCAGCGATTTGCCGAGCCTGACTGTGCTGCTGATTGGTGCTGGCCGCACGATTGAACTGGTGGCGAGGCATCTGGTTGAAAAGGGCGTCAGATCACTGGTGGTTGCCAATCGCACGCTGGACAACGCGCTGGAAATTGCGGGGCGCTTCGATGCCATTGGGGCACTGCTGTCTGAGATTCCTGAGAGGCTGATCGACGCTGATATTGTGGTGTCTTCGACCAATAGCCAGCTTCCTTTGTTGGGTAAAGGGGCGGTGGAGCGAGCTCTGAAGGCGCGCAGGCACAAACCCATGCTGTTGATCGATCTGGCCGTGCCCCGGGACATCGAGCAGGAAGTGGGCCAGGTTGCGGATGCCTATCTGTACAGTATTGATGACATCAGCGAAGTCATTGAGGACAGCCAGAAGAGCCGGGAGGAAGCGGCGCAGCAGGCGCACTCTATAATCGAGCGGGGAGTTGAGGCGTTTCAGAAGCAGTTAAGATCTTTAAATGCGGTCACCACCCTCAAGGCCTTTCGGGACAAAGCCGATGGCATCAGAGCGCTTGAGCTGGAAAAAGCCTATAAGGCGATTCAGAAAGGGGAAGCGGCAGAAGCTGTGATAGAAAGTTTGGCGCGGAATCTGACTAACAAACTGATTCATTCTCCCAGTGTGCAGATGAAGCGGGCCAGCGCTGAAGGCAGAGAAGAAATGCTTGAGCACGTCCGGGAATTGTTCGATCTGGACGAAGACGAATAGTGCCTCGGACGTCACTGCTAAAGAGACAGAAATTAGCCCATGAAAAATTCAATCCGACTGAAACTGGAAAACCTTAAAGACCGATTTGACGAGCTTGAGGCACTGCTGAGTGATGCTGATGTTATTTCAGATCAGAATCAGTTCAGGGAGCTTTCCAAAGAATATGCGGAGCTGGAAGAAGTGGTAAAAAGCTTTAACCGCTTTCAGGAAATCAGTTCGAATCTGGAGCAGGCCCGGGAAATGGTCGCCGACGATGATCCGGACATTCGCGCTATGGCAGAGGATGAAATCAAAGAGGCAGAGGCGGCGCTGGCGCAGCTGGATCTTGATCTGCAGAAGCTGTTGCTGCCGAAGGACTCCAAGGATTCATGTAATGTATTTCTTGAAATACGCGCTGGCACTGGTGGTGATGAGGCAGCTATTTTTTCGGGTGATCTGTTCAAGATGTACTCGCGCTTTGCTGAGTCTCAGAAATGGAAGTCAGAGATAATCAATGAGCGTCCGGGAGAGCATGGCGGCTTCAAGGAGATTATTGCCCGTATTGAAGGAAAGGACGTCTATGAGAAGCTCAAATTCGAATCGGGTGCCCACCGGGTACAGCGGGTTCCGGAGACGGAAACACAGGGAAGGATTCATACGTCGGCCTGCACGGTCGCCATCATGCCTGAACTGGAAGAAGTGGATGAAGTGGATTTGAATAAGGGGGATTTGCGCATTGATACGTTTCGGGCCAGCGGTGCCGGCGGGCAGCACGTGAATAAAACCGATTCCGCAATCCGGATTACCCATCTGCCCACCGGTATCGTGGTCGAATGTCAGGATGAGCGCTCTCAGCACAAGAACAAAGCCCGGGCCATGTCGTTGCTGCAGGCAAAGTTGCTTGATCAGGCTCAGGCAGAGCAACAACAGGAAGAATCCGATGCCCGCCGCAAATTGGTGGGCAGTGGTGACCGGTCGGAAAAAATTCGCACCTACAATTATCCGCAGGGGCGGGTCACAGATCATCGGATCAAGCTCACTCTTTATAACCTGACGGAGATCATGGCGGGCGAACTGGGTTCGGTTGTGCAGCCTCTGATTAACGAATATCAGGCGGATTTGCTCGCCAGTCTGGCAGCGGAGGATTAAGCCGGCGTGACCGACACGATCAAGCAGGCGCTTGCCGTCGCCGAGGGTCAGTTTTTACAGAGCGACTCGCCGCGGCTCGATGCGGAGCTCCTGCTTGCTCACAGCCTCTCAGTTGAGCGCAGCTATTTATACGCGTATCCCGACCGTGTCCTCAGTAGTGACGTCAGTCAGCGGTTTGATGAACTCGTCCGTCGACGCGCACAGTCAGAACCGATTGCCTATTTGCTGGGTGAGAAAAGTTTCTGGGATCTGACGCTCAAAGTGTCCCCTGCAGTTCTGATTCCCCGGCCGGAGACGGAATTGCTGGTTGAAACCGCGCTGGGCCTCGGCGACTGTGCCGCATCGCGACAGGTCGCGGATCTTGGTACCGGCAGCGGTGCCATTGCACTGGCTGTTGGGAAATCACGACCTCGGTGGCGCATCACGGGGACAGACATCAGCCCCGATGCCCTGGAGATCGCCCGGCAAAACAGGGAAACTCTGGGCTTGGGTAATGTCGCCTTCGAGGAGGGTTCCTGGTGCGACGTGTTGCCAGGCGGGACAATGAATATCATTATCGCCAATCCACCTTACATCGCTCCGGACGACCCGCACTTGACTCTGGGAGAGCTGCGCTATGAGCCTGTTATGGCCTTGCGCGCCGACTTTGATGGCTACCGGGATCTGCAGTGCATAGTGGCACAGGCGAGGGAAAAGTTGGCATCAGGAGGCTGGCTGCTGCTGGAGCATGGCTATACACAGCAGGAGACATTGCTGGCCTTGCTGCGGGACTTTGGCTACCGCGATGTGGAGGGTAAGAAGGATCTTGCCGGTGTGCCGCGAATGGTACAGGCCCGTTGGCCCGGTCCAGTGAGTGACTAGACTCCGCATAACTTGTCATAATCCGGATGACTGACAAAATCCGCGCCGTAGTAACTGAAAAGAATCCTGCATTATGAAAGACGCTTCTTTGCTCCGATATAGCCGCCAGATCATGCTGCCGGAGTTCGATATAGCCGGTCAGCAGCGTCTGAACGAAGCAAGGGTGCTTGTCGTCGGTATGGGTGGCCTCGGATGTCCTGCTGCGATGTATCTGGCAGCAGCCGGCGTCGGCAGCCTGATTATTGTTGATGATGACACCGTCGAACTGACCAATTTACAGCGGCAGATCGCCCACACTGAACGTGATCTGGGTCAATCTAAAGTGGAGTCGGCAAAAAATACTTTGGCAGCTCTGAACCCGGAGGTGGATGTGCTTGCGATCAATGAGCGTGTTGATGCTGGCCGCCTCTGCGAGCTGGCTGAGCAGGTTGATGTGATTGTTGATGCCTGCGATAACTTTTCTACGCGCTTTGCCGTCAATGCGGCTGCGATCCGGGCAGGTAAGCCACTGGTCTCTGGTGCAGCGATTCGCATGGAGGGGCAGGTGGCTGTTTTTGATTCAAGAAATCCTGACAGCCCATGTTACCAGTGCCTTTACCGGCCGGGAGGGAGTGATGACAGCTCTTGCTCGGCAAATGGTGTCATGGCGCCCGTTGTCGGCGTCATTGGTTCATTGCAGGCATTGGAAACGATCAAGGTCATTGCCAGTTATGGTGAACCGCTGGTCGGCAGGCTGCTCATTTTCGACGGGCTGACAATGAGCTGGCGCGAGGTAAAGCTGCCGCGGGATACAAACTGTGCGGCCTGCCGCCACCGGCCGGCCTGACCGGTTTTTGCGATCGTCCCGCTGATCTTCCAATTGCTTCTGTATATCCATCTAGCTATCATGCCGGCGTTTGGCCTTGCGGCCTCAACTATCAGCAGTAATTAATCATGACAGACACATCCGGCGAGCAACAGCTGTCGTTCGACCATTTTGAGCTGCAAAAACCGCTCAGAGAGGCAATCGATCAGCTCGGTTTTGAGTTTTGTACCCCGATTCAGGCGCAGAGCCTTGTCCACACTCTGGCCGGACATGACGTGACGGGTAAAGCGCAAACAGGCACCGGCAAAACAGCGGCTTTCCTGATTACGATCATCAACGACCTGTTGAGCAACCCGATCGAAGAAAAACGGTATCTGGCTGAACCAAGAGCGCTTGTCGTGGCTCCGACCCGCGAGCTGGCAATACAGATTGCCAGCGATGCCGCCAAGCTGACTGCTTGCTGTGATCTGCATACAGTTACTCTGGTGGGCGGAGAAGACTATCAGAAACAAAACCGGGCGCTGGATGCCAAACCGGTTGATCTCGTGGTTGCGACCCCTGGGCGACTGCTGGATTTCGTGTCCAATGACAATTTATACCTCGGCCTTATTGAGCTGTTGGTGCTGGATGAAGCTGACCGCATGCTTGATATGGGATTCATTCCGCAGGTGCGCCAGATTGTGGCCAGAACGCCAAGAAAAGATTGTCGGCAAACCCTTCTGTTCAGCGCGACCTTCACCCCGGAAATTGCCGAGTTGACTACCCGCTGGGCGATGGACCCTATCATGGTTGAAGTCGAGCCTGAAAAGGTCGCTGCAGATGCAGTTGATCAGGTCGTTTACCTGGTGACAACTGCTGCCAAATACAACCTGCTGTATCAGCTTGTTACTCAACCGGAAGTTGAGAAAGTGATGGTTTTCAGCAATCGTCGCGATCAGGTGCGGCGGCTGGCCGATAATCTTTACCGCAATGGGATTGATTGTGGTCTGCTGTCCGGCGAGATCGCTCAGAATAAGCGAATCCGCACGCTGGAGGACTTCAAATCAGGCAAGCTCAAGGTGCTGGTCGCGACTGATGTGGCGGGCAGAGGTCTGCATATTGATGATGTCACGCATGTCATCAACTACACCTTACCGGAAGAGCCGGAGGATTACGTCCATCGCATCGGGCGTACCGGTCGGGCCGGAGCGGTGGGTACTTCAATCAGCTTTGCCTGTGAGGAAGACTCATTTCTGCTGCCGGATATTGAAGAAAAACTGGGTCAAAAGCTGGAGTGCACCCACCCGGAAGAGAGTTTGCTGGAGACGCCGCCTGCGTTCTCACGACCCTCACGATTTAAGGAAAAGAGTGCCCGACCCAGTCGGGGCGGTGGCGCTCGCCGGCGCTGAGCCGCTCTTTACTGCATCTTCTCCCGCAGCAATTGATTGACCTGGCCAGGATTGGCCTTTCCCTGGGAAAGTTTCATGGCCTGGCCCACCAGGAAGCCAAGCACCGCTTCCTTACCATCTCTGAATTGTTGCACCTGTTCAGGGTGGTTGGTGATGACCTCGTCTACCAGCGACTCGATTGCGCCACTGTCGGTGACCTGTTTCAGTCCTCGTGATTCAATGATCTGGTCGACATCGGATCCGTCTTCCAGCATGGCTTCAAAGACAGTTTTACCGATCTTGCCAGAAATGGTGTCGTCCTTGATTCTCTGGATCAGCCTCGCCAGACGCTCGGCCTGAATAGGCGATTCGGCAAGGTCCCAGTTGTTCTTGTTCAGGGCAGCCTGCAGATCTCCGGTCACCCAGTTCGCTGCCATCTTCGCATCGCCACTGCTGCGCGCCACAGTCTCAAAGTATTCGGCCATTTCGCGGGTCGCCGTCAGGACGCCAGCATCATAGTCGCTGAGGCCGTATTCGCTGACAAACCGCGCGCTTTTGGCATCGGGCAATTCCGGCAGGGTGGCCCGTATCGCCTCGATGTAGGTGTCGTCGATTTCTACTGGCAGCAGGTCCGGTTCAGGAAAGTAGCGATAGTCGTTGGCGAATTCTTTGCTGCGCATGGGTGAACTGGTATCGCGCTCGGCATCATAGCGCCTGGTCTCCTGAATCACGGTACCGCCGTCTTCCAGCACATCCTGCTGACGCTGAATTTCTGAATTAATGGCTTTTTCGACAAAGCGAAACGAGTTGATGTTTTTCAGCTCGGTGCGCGTTCCAAGTTCAGTGCTGCCCTTTGGTCTGATCGATACATTCACATCGCAACGCATGGAACCCTGAGCCATGATTGCATCGGAAATATCCAGATAGCGCACGATGGCATGCAGTTTCTTGAGGTAGGCTACAGCCTCTTTGGCATTTCTGATTTCTGGCTCCGACACAATTTCCAGCAGCGGTTCTCCCGAGCGGTTGAGATCAATACCTGACATGCCGTGGAAATCTTCATGCAGGGACTTGCCGGCATTCTCTTCGATGTGCGCGCGGGTGACGCCTATCTGCCTTTCGCTGCCGTCTTCCAGTGTGATGGTCAGTGAGCCTTTGCCGACTGTGGGGAAGTCGAGTTGGGTGACCTGATAGCCTTTGGGCAAATCCGGATAGAAATAGTTTTTCCGGTCGAATACTGACCGCTTTCCGATTTCTGCATCGATTGCCAGGCCAAATTTTACCGCCATCCGCAGTGCCTCTTTATTCAGCACAGGCAGCGTGCCCGGCATGGCCAGATCGAAAATATTGGCTTCAGTGTTCGGCTCGGCGCCAAAGATGGATGCAGTTCCTGAAAACAGTTTGGTGTTGGTGGACAGTGATACGTGCACCTCAAGTCCGATAACGGCTTCCCATTCCATATCAGTGGCCCTCCTCGAAGGCGGTTGCCCGCAAACGGTGCCAATCCGTATTCAACTGGAACTGATGCGCGACATTGAGCAGGCGTGATTCGGCGAAATCGCTGGCCACCAGGTGCATACCAACGGGCAAGCCGTTCGCCAGACCGGCGGGCACGGACATACCGGGTAATCCTGCCAAATTCACTGCGATCGTATAGATATCCTCAAGATACATGGCGACCGGATCTGTCTTGGCTCCCAGAGTGAACGCCGTATGCGGTGAAGTCGGACCGATGATGATGTCAACCTGCTGGAAAGCGGCGTTGAAATCCTGTTTGATCAGGCGTCGAATTTTCTGCGCTTTACGGTAGTAAGCATCGTAAAAGCCCGCTGACAGTGCGTAGGTGCCGACCATGATCCGGCGCTTGACCTCATCTCCGAACCCTTCGCTGCGTGATCTTTTGTACATGTCCTCAAGATCGAGCGGGTTATCACAACGATAGCCGTATCTCACGCCATCAAACCTCGACAGGTTGGCAGAAGCTTCGGCCGGCGCGACCACGTAATACGCGCTCACGGAGAGGTGGTTGTTCGGCAGGTCAATATCGATCAGTTGAGCGCCAAGCTTTTCATAGACGCCAAGCGCTTCTCGCACTGCCTGTTCAACTTCAGGGGACAGGCCTTCGGCGAAGTGTTGCCGGGGAATTCCGATGCGCAACCCCTGCAGAGAGTTGTTCAGGTCGGCCGTATAGTCTTCCACCGGCACATCAGCACAGGTGCTGTCTTTGGTGTCAAGCCCGGCCATGGCGTTGAGCATCAGAGCTGCGTCTTCGGCGCTTTTACAGATCGGGCCGGCTTGATCAAGGCTGGAGGCGAAGGCAATCATGCCCCAGCGAGAAATCCGCCCGTAACTGGGTTTTAGCCCGGTGATCCCGCAAAACGCGGCGGGTTGTCGAATCGAGCCCCCGGTGTCGGTACCGGTTGCCATTGCGCACAGGTCAGCTGCTATCGCGGCGGCAGACCCGCCGGAAGAGCCACCGGGCACCCGGTCTGTGTCCCAGGGGTTTTTGACGGGCCCGAAATAGCTGGTTTCATTGGATGATCCCATGGCGAATTCATCCATATTGGTTTTACCCAGCATGACTGCGCCCGCGTCGTTGAACCGACTCACGACGGTCGCGTCATAGGGGGCGATGAAATTGTGCAGCATCTTTGAGCCACAGCTTGTCTTGATGCCCGAGGTGCAGAAGATGTCCTTGTGAGCGAGAGGGATGCCGAGCAAAGGGGAAGTCAGTCCGTCAGCTCTCGCTGCATCTGCCTGCGCTGCCTGGGTGAGCGCTGATTCCTCGCAAACCGTGACAAAGGCATTCAGAGTGCTGTTGTACTGATTGATCCGGTCGAGATATGCCTGCGTCAGTTCGACGCTGGAGATGTCACCACGACTCAGCGCACCGGAGAGTTCTGCGACTGTTTTTTCTATCATGAGTTAACTTGGCCTGAATTTAACGGATTTCAGTGGGCGAATCTTGCTTAGAGGGCACTATTCAATGACCTTGGGGACCAGATAGAGGCCTTCCTCAACCTCCGGCGCAAGCTGCTGGAGTTCGTCGCGACGGTTGGATTCGGTCACATCGTCCTCTCGCAGTCGTTGGGTCATGTCCAGCGGGTGGGCGAGCGGCGCGACAGCATCTGTATCTACCGACTGCATTTGATCGATCAGGGCAAGAATGTCCGTGATTCGTCCGGTCACTTCGTCTTTTTCTGCGTCGCTTATGTGAAGACGCGCCAGCTGCGCGACTTTTTCTACTTCTGTTTTGTCGAATGCCATATCAGGTACTCCGGCTCGCGCCAAGATGTGTCTGTGCCGTGGAAAGCCAGATATTTCAAGGCTGCCACTTGCTCTCGCCACCCGCGGTTGCTAGAGTTCGAGCTAATTCGCGCGGACGCGAGATTATACTGGAAATTCGGCAACTTAGGTGAATTTCGGTCGATTTTGCCGATGGCGGGCTCCGGGAGATTCCATCAGCCAAACTAATCCTCTCCAGCGTTCAAAAAAAGTGCTTCGCGCACTCAATCATTAGGCTCATTTGCCGTCTAATTATGGAATAACAACCGCTGCCGGGATTGGAATCATCTTTTAAGGAAGACAGCTATTCATGTTCAAAAAAATTCGGGGAATGTTCTCCAACGATCTGTCGATCGACCTGGGGACAGCAAACACCCTTATCTACGTTCGGGATGAAGGTATTGTTCTGAACGAACCCTCTGTGGTGGCGATCAGAACCCATAACGGACAGAAAACGGTGACGGCCGTGGGTTCGGATGCCAAGCGGATGCTGGGCCGGACCCCCGGTAACATCACGGCGATCCGGCCTCTGAAAGACGGAGTGATTGCCGACTTTCAAGTGACGGAAAAAATGCTTCAGCATTTTATCAATAAAGTGCACGAAAACAGCTTTTTCCCGCCCAGTCCCAGGGTGCTGGTCTGCGTGCCGTGTAAGTCGACGCAGGTGGAGCGACGGGCAATACGGGAATCAGTGGCCAGCGCCGGCGCCAGGGATGTGCGCCTGATAGAAGAGCCGATGGCGGCCGCCATCGGGGCGGGTCTGCCGGTCGAGCAGGCCAGTGGCTCTATGGTAGTAGATATTGGCGGTGGTACGACTGAAATTGCCATCATTTCGCTTAACGGTGTGGTCTACTCAGAGTCGGTCAGAGTGGGCGGCGATCGCTTCGATGAAGCCATTACCACGCATGTCAGGCGCAACTACGGCAGCCTGATCGGCGATGCGACTGCCGAGCGGATCAAGAAAGAAATCGGCTGTGCCTATGCCGGTAATGCGGGCGAAATCCGGGAAATCGATGTCCGCGGGCGGAATCTGGCAGAAGGTGTACCGCGCAGCTTCACACTGAACAGCGATGAAATTCTTGAGGCGCTTCAGGAGCCGCTGACTGCGATTGTGCAGGCCGTTAAAAGTGCGCTTGAACAGTCTCCGCCGGAACTGGCATCAGACATCGCTGAGAGCGGTCTCGTTCTGACCGGGGGTGGTGCGCTGTTGAAAGATCTCGACAAGCTGTTGTCGGAGGAAACAGGTCTGCCGGTTATTGTGGCCGAGGATCCGCTTTCCTGTGTCGCCCGGGGCGGCGGCACCGCGATGGAGTTGATGGATGCGCACGACATGGATCTGCTGACGCTGGATTAACAGCGTGCCTCTGTCAGGGCGTTAGCTCCGGACGCGGCGGCAGCGATTCAGGAAATTGTGAGGGTAAGCTCATCGACAAAACGCTTTTCATCAAAGGTGTGGCGCTCGAATACCGGGCCTTGTCTTTCCTCTTGCTTTCTATCTGTCTCATGGTGGCAGATAGCCGGTTTTCGTATCTGGAACAGCTGCGCTTCGGTTTGGGCTACGCGGCTACGCCGGTTTACTGGGTTGCAGATATTCCTACCCGGGTTTCATTCTGGATCGATGATGTGTTCGTTTCCCGGACAGACCTGCTTGAAGAAAACGAGCGATTAAGGGAAGACCTGCTGATTGCACAGCGGGAATTGCAGCTTCTTGAATCCTTGGCCAGTGAGAACTCCCGTCTGCGCGATCTTCGGGAGGCGACTCAGGTAATCACCGGTGAGGTGCTGCCGGCTGAGATTATCAATGTGTCTCCTGACCCCTATTCGAAGAGAGTTCTGATTAACAAAGGTTCCGCTGACGGAGTATTTGTCGGTCAGGCTCTGCTCGATTCCCGCGGGCTGATGGGGCAGGTTGATGAAGTGCTGCCCTTCACCGCCTGGGTCCTGCTGATTACCGACTCTCATCACGTCACACCGGTTGAGGTGAATCGCAACGGCGAACGGGCTTTAGCTCGCGGCAGTCGCACGACGTCAACCGAGCTTGAACTTGAATTCGTCACCCAGACTCAGGATATGCAGGCGGGTGACATGCTTGTCAGTTCGGGAATGGGGCAGGTCTATCCAAAAAACTATCCGGTGGCCAGAGTAACAAGTATTTCCAAAGATCCCGGGCAGGATTTTGCGCGAGTCTTGGCAGAGCCTCTCGCTCAGCTGGCCAGCACCCGACACGTCATGCTGGTCTTTGCCAACGATGAGACCGTTATGCCTGAATTTGAACTCGAGCAGGGCTCGGCGGAGGGTCAGGGCGGGGCGGACACCGGCTCTGCTGAAAATCGGGTGTCACAGCTTAACTTGAGCCCTGCCGCTCAGTAGCCCCGTTATGCAAAAAAAAGCACATGCAGTTTGGGTTATTTTTCTGACGTTTTTTCTCGCGTATCTGCTGGCGATTGTTCCATTTCCTGAGTGGGCAATGGATTACCGACCCGAGTGGGTGCCGATGGTGCTCATGTACTGGGTGATGGCGCTGCCGTACCGGGTTGGTATTGGCACTGCCTGGGTGGCAGGGATCGTACTGGATGTGCTCGAGGGCTCAGTGCTCGGTTTAAATGCACTTGGCCTGGTTGTCATCGCTTACATCACCCTGAGCTTGCATCAGCGCCTGCGCATGTTCTCCTCGCTGCAGCAAGCGGGTCTGGTTTTTGCGATGGTCGGTATCAATCTGATGCTGAATCACTGGCTGTTGATATTAACCGGGCAGACGGTCGCCTCGGGCCGCTTGTTCTTAATGGCTGCACTGACCAGCGCGATTATCTGGCCTTCCGTCTTTCAGCTGCTGCGGCAGATCCGGCGGAGTTTCGACGTTCACTGACCCCACTGACGTTTGCATCTGGAAGTTGGCATGACACACAGAATAATCCTGGCATCAGCGTCTCCCCGCCGCGCTCAGCTACTGACACAGCTCGGCGTCTGCTTCGACATGCTTCCCCAGGCCATTGATGAGACGCCCCAGAGCGGAGAAAGTGCAACAGAGCTGTCGCTGCGGCTGGCGCATGAAAAAGCCCAGTCTGCCCTTGCAGATGCCGGCGATGGCGGGGCGCTGGTTCTCGGTTCAGACACCGTGGTGGATGTCGATGACACGCTGTTGGGAAAGCCGGTCAACGGCGAAGATGCGGTGAGCATGCTGCTTCAGCTTTCCGGCCGGATTCACCGGGTCTGCACTGCTGTCAGCTTGGCCTCAAGGGAGTCGTCTGCTTCTCGTCTCAGCGAAACCAAGGTGCGGTTCCGAGAGATTACCGATTCGGAAGCACATGCCTACTGGAATACCGGAGAGCCCAAGGGCAAGGCCGGTGGCTACGCCATTCAGGGCCGCGGCGCCGTGTTTGTTGAATCCATCAGCGGCAGCTACAGCGGAGTCATGGGTCTGCCTTTGTTCGAGACCGCTGCCTTGCTGGCCGAGTTTGCTGTGCTGCCCTGGCAATCACCCGCCGCCGTCGGCGAAAAGGGTGATGCGCAGTCATGAGCGAAGAGATTCTTATTAATGTCACGCTGATGGAGACCAGGGTGGCCTTGCTCGAGAACGGGCTTCTGCAGGAAATCTTTATTGAGCGACACAATCGACGCGGATATGTTGGCGATATTTTTCGAGGCAGAGTCGTGCGGGTGATGCCGGGCATGGAAGCAGCCTTCGTGGATATTGGTTTGGACCGGGCCGCTTTCATCCATAACTCGGACATTGCTTTACTTGATGCGGATGGGTGCGAACAGCGGGATGAGATTTCTCCGCCCATTCAGGAGAGTCTGAAAGACGGACAGGACATTATTGTTCAGGTTGCGAAGGACGCTATCAGCAGCAAAGGCGCGAGGCTGACGACTCATCTCACTCTGCCATCTCGGAACCTGGTATTCATGCCCCGCAACAAACATCTGGGAATTTCACAGCGCTTGGAAGACGAAGAGGAGCGGGAACGTCTGTTGGAACTCCTGCAGGAAGTGCTCAGACAGGAAAACTGGAGTGGTCCCGGGGGGTTTATTGTCCGCACTGCTGCGGAGGGGATTGAGGCAGAAGAATTCGTCGAAGACGTCAGATTTTTAAAACGACTGTGGGACAAAGTCGAACAGCGCATTCAACGCAAGGACGGCGTCAAGGCGGTCTATCGAGAGGTTCCCCTGTACATGCGGACGGTCAGAGATCTGATCCGGCCGGAAGTTGAGAAGATTCGGGTTGATAATCAGGAAAAATTCGATGAGATGGTTCAGTTTCTGGAGGATTTTGTGCCGGAACTGGATGCCAGACTGGAATGCTACAGCGGTGAGCGACCAATTTTCGACTTTTACGGTATTGAAGATGAAATCGATCGGGCGCTGAGTAACAGGGTGAAGCTGAAATCCGGTGGAGATCTTGTGATTGAGCAAACTGAGGCGATGACGACGATTGATGTCAACACCGGTGCCTATCTGGGAAGTCGGAATCACGCTGAGACGATCCTGAAAACCAACCTCGAAGCCGCCACTGCCATTGCCCGTCAGTTACGGGTGCGTAATCTGGGGGGGATCATCATTCTTGATTTCATTGATATGACAGATCCTGAGCATCAGCGTCAGGTGCAGCGAACGCTCGCCAAGGCGCTCGAGAAGGACAGAGCCCGCACCTCAATTACGGGTATTTCGCAACTCGGATTGATTGAAATGACCCGTAAACGGACCAGGGAGAGTCTCGGTCAGATTCTCAACAGCGATTGTCCTGTCTGCGAAGGTCGCGGCACACAGAAATCGCCCGAAACTGTCTGCTATGAGATTTTTCGTGAAATCTTGCGAGTGGCCAGAGCCTATGAAAACGACATTTTACTGGTGACGGCGTCACAGCGTGTGGTGGATCGCTTGCTGGACGAGGAGTCTGTTACGCTCGCGAGTCTTCAGGAATTGCTTGGCAAGACGGTCAAATTTGAAGTCGAACCTATGTATACTCAGGAGCAGTTCGACGTCGTTCTGACCTAGCGGTCCGGCCTGTGCCCGACGACTGGAATTTAAGCCCCTGTTCAGTGTACGGGAGATATAACGCTCAGGCTGCAACAACCTCTGCTGATCGGTGTCGTCGTACCAGTCCAGCTTCGCCGCGTGCCTACCAATCATGATCACTGCGTTAATCAAGAAACTCTACGAGCAACTCTTGCTGCTGTTGATCGTTGCGCTGATTGCTCTAGCGGCTTACGTGTCGCTCGGGCGTCAGTTCATGCCTGCAATTTCAAGTTATACCGCTTTTCTGGAGGAGCAGATAGCCCAGAGAACCGGGCTACCCGTGGCCATTGGCTCGGTGGCTGGGGAATTTTCGGGTTTTAATCCCGTCCTCTTACTCTCGGATCTGCAGCTGGCGATTGACGACAGCGCTGAATCGCCAGCGCTTGAGTTTTCTGAGGCAAGAATTGCGCTCGATATGGGCAGATCAATCTGGCAGAGGCGATGGGTGCTCGATGAGTTTGTGATCCGCAACCTCCGGATTGACCTAACCCAGAGCGCTGACGGGTCATGGCAGCTGTCAGGCGTTGCGACTCCGGGCAGCAATGATCCGGTCGATCTGAACGCCCTCTATCAGACATTCCTGTCTTTCAATCAGCTCGAGCTGCAAGGTGTCGCTATCAATGTTCATCCTCGCAATGGTGACAGTTTCGGTTTTGTTCAGGGTACAGCTTCCGTCCGCAATCAGGGACAAAATCACTACCTGCACGTTAACGCCAGCCTTGAGGGAAACCCTGAGCCACTGACCGTTTCATTCGAAGTGCAGGGTAGCGCCCTGGATCAGGCGAGCGGCATGCTGCATGTTCTGGTCCCTCAAGCCGATTATTCCCGGGTGTTCGCCGGTCAGGAGCTGGGCGCTCTGGCCATTCTCGGACTGGAGGGCAGCGGGCAGGCGTGGATAGGAATCGAAGCAGGGCAGCTGAGCGATGCGACGGCCGAATTCGACATCCCCAGTCTGACCGTTGGCGGGCAAGGAGCAGAGCAGGACCGTCAACCGGAATCTGAACAGCTGGGTCTGACGGACCTGAAAGGCCTGGCGAGGTTAAGTCGCCGCAGCGGGGAGAGTGCCTGGGAGCTGGCGCTGGCAAATATGTCGATGACCTATCGTACTGACTCCTGGCAGTCTTTTAACGCACGGCTTCTGTTCGCGCCGGATCAGCTTCTGACAATCGCTGCTGATCATCTGGATTTGGGTTTGCTGGCACGCCTGGCAGGTGACAGCGGGATTTTGCCGGATGCGACGGAAGCGGACCTGAAGGGTTTCAATCCGGATGGTTCCCTTCAGAACGTTAATCTGAGTCTGCCGATTTCAGAGACGGAGAGTCGACCGCTTACACTGAGAACCAATATTGCAGACCTGCAGCTGGAGTCAGTCAGAAATTCGCCCAATCTCTGGGGAATGGACGGCTTCGTTGAGCTCGAGTTTGACCGCTCTGCCCAACAGCTGACCGGTGTTGCTGAAGTGAACTCAACCGACTTCAGTATGAATATTCCGTCCACATTCACCAGAGTGTGGGACTACTCCCGGGTGAACGGTCGCCTGCACATTGACGTGTCAATGGCGAATGGTCAGGTCGTGAAGCTTGCCAGCGACAGAATCGTTGCTGAGTCAGATGCTCTCGACGGCAGTGTCAGATTCACCTCGATTACTGAACGCTTCGCCGATGGCAGTCGTGATGCGAGGCTTGATCTTATGGTGGGGGCAGATCGCATTGAGGGCTCCCAGAAATCGCTCTACCTGCCTGATGGTCCGAACATCAGCGACAATCTCCGCAACACCATGGAATTCCTGGAACGGGCCCTGATTGATGGCCAGGTATACAACAGCGGGATTCTCTACCGGGGATCAACTGTCAGCGGATCCGATGCGATGAGTAAAACCTTTCAGAGTTTCTGGCAGCTCAGTGACGGGCAGATCAATTTCAGCGATGACTGGCCGAATCTGGAAGCGCTGACCGCCACAGTGCAAACCGATGACGACAATATTGATATTACGGTGGACTCAGGCAGCAGCCTCGGTCTGCAATTCGAAACTGCCACCGGCGCAGTCCGACGTGACGCGGCCTCTCGAAACTGGCTGACCGTTCTGGGTTCAGCAACCGGCGAAACATCCAGCGCTTTGGAATACCTGCGAGTCGCGCCTGTGGGTGACGGTCTCAAGAATGCGCTTGCAAGCTGGCAGTCGCAAGGCGCCGTTGCCGGGGATCTGTCGCTGTCGATTCCGCTTGATCAGCCGGAAGCTGACACTGCGGTTCATCTTGAACTGTTGCTGGAAGAAAACGATCTGATCATCTCGGATTACGATCTTGATATCAGCCAGTTATCCGGTTCGGTCATTTATGATTCGGAGGCAGGCTTTGAGCCGACGGAGTTGACCGGCCAGATGTTTGGCGGGTCAATGGAGGCGACCTTGTCCTCGGTTCAGGAGCAGGGAGCGCTTGCCAGTATTGTCGTTGAAGGGACGGGTGTGACGTCCCCTCAGGCGATGATTGAGTGGCCCCGACAAAATGAATTTGTCAGAAGCTTGCTTGCCAATATGGCAGGTGACTTTGCCTACGAAGCGGTGATCAGGATGCATCAGGCCGCCGCGCGTGAATCGGGCAGTGAACTCGAGATTCGCTCCGATTTGCGGGGCGTGACCATGGATTTGCCCCCGCCCTACGGTAAGCAGGCTGAATCGGTGGCTCCGCTGGATCTGCACATTCAGTTTGAAGAAGGCCGCCAGCAATCTGCCGGCAGTTTGGGCGATTCATTGCGTTTTACCTTGAATCAGCCCGTCGATGAGCCGACCCGGGGTCTGGTTATGCTCGGTCAGCAAAGCGGCAGTCTCGACCCGCTGGCAGAAAGCTTGCCGCCGGGACTGTCGATTCTGGGTGATTTCGACCGGTTTGAGCTTGAACCCTGGGTCGAGTTTATCTCCGGTATGTCGGATGGCGCTCAGTCTGATTCCGAGCTGGATCAGACAATAGCCTTTGCTGATATCCGGGCGGATGTGTTCTCTCTCTATGGGGAGGAACTTCCCGAAGTGGCTTTTCGCGTAGAACCTTCTCAGCCTGACTCAGGCTGGATGGCCCGACTGACCAGTGAGTCAGTACAGGGTCAGGTGATCATCCCTTATGACAGTGACTACTACCTGCAGGTCGACCTTGATTATCTCTACCTGCCGGGGGAAGAGGCGCCAACTCAGGCCGATCCGGCGCTGTCCGGAACAGAGGTGTCGATGCCGATGAGCGAGAATCCCGATTCCGATGAGCCTGAAACCGATCCGCTCGAGAATCTTGATCCGAGGGAGCTTCCGCTGATGCGCTTTGAGACTGATCAGTTCAGGATCGGTGAGAGCGAATACGGCAGCTGGGCTTTTACTCTCACGCCGACCGGGATAGGCGCAGAGTTTCATGACATTAATTTTGATTTCAGAGGGTTGCGCTTGGGCAGAGACAGCCTGGATGACAGCATTGAGTTTCTGGAGCCGCACTTCAGCTGGTTCTACGACGGGGTGCAGCACAGCAGTGAACTCACTGGCGTTCTGATCGCTGATGACATCAGTGGCGTGCTGGAAGCCAATGGCTATGCCCCCAGCGTTCAAAGCAATCAGGCTGTGTTCGTGACCGAAGTGAGATGGCCCGGGTCTCCCGCGTTTTTCTCTAACGATCACCTGGGTGGTCGGATCGACATGCGGGTGACTGATGGTCGCTTCCTGCGCGACTCAGGCAGTGGGGGTGCGCTGCGGCTGGTGAGCTTCATCAATCTGTCTGCGATTTTTCAGCGTCTGCGTTTCAGTGATGATTTGCTACGCAGCGGCCTGGCATTTGACGAAATTACCGGGCAGTTTGATCTCTCTGATGGCCTGCTGCAAATTACGGACCGGCTGGTCATCTCGGGACCAAGCAGCCTTTACCAGATTGTCGGAGAGGTGGACCTGGCGGAGGAGACTGTGCAAGGGGAAATGACCGTGACTTTGCCGGTCAGCAACAATCTTCCGTGGATAGGGCTGTTAAGCGCCAATATCCCTTT
>VMDC01000011.1 GCA_008081045.1 Gammaproteobacteria bacterium
GCTGATATTGTGCCACACGCTGAATAGCGCGCCGGGCAGGGCTGCTGTGGCTGAGAAAAATTCCAGAGCCAGTGCGACGCCCAGGCCAGAGTTCTGCATACCGACTTCGATCGCAATAGTGTGGCTTTGACGGGTATCAAAACCCATGAGTCGGCTCAGATAAAACCCTCCACACATGCCGCCCAGATTGTGTAGTACCACCGCCACCAGTGTCAGAGCGCCAACTTCCAGCAGGCTGTCACTGTTGAGCGCAACCACGATCGCAATGATGGTGAGAATGATCAGAATAGACAGTGCTGGTAACGCCGGAGTCAGCGGCCGGATAAGTTCGGGAAAGAAGTGGCTGAGCGTGATGCCTGCCAGTACCGGGATCAGGACAATCTGTATGATGCTGACAAGCATTCCGATGGTGTCGACGTTTATGGTGGTGGCAAGATAGAAGCCCGTCAGTAAAGGAGTCGCAACGACACCGACCAGGGTTGAACAAACCGTCATGCTGATCGACAAGGCCAGATCGGCACGGGCCAGGTAGCTGATCACATTAGAGGCGGTGCCGCCAGCGCAGCAGCCTACCAGCACCAGTCCGGCGGTAAGCTGATTGGAAAGCCCGAACATCTTCGCGAGTACGACAGCTAACAGCGGCATCAGTATGAATTGCAACAAAACCCCCACGAGAATGGGTCGTGGGTCCTCGAGGATGCGCTTAAAATCCGCCGCTTTCAGGGTGAGCCCCATGGTAAACATCACCCCGGCGAGCAGCGGAATAATCCACGAGGCCAGAGACGAGAAGGGTTCATTGAAAAAGAAGGCCACGCCGGAAAGCAGAATGGCCCACAGCGGAAACAAAGTAGTAAGACGGCTCATGTGTCTGAAATGATTAGTCAGTGTTCTGCATGATAGGAAGGCATCCAGCCCAGAAGCATAGCGGAAGTGCTTGCTGCAGGTAAATTTAGCTTGCGCCCAGAGGGCAGATCGCGCCGTCAGTGAGCCGATTTCCGGACTCCTTGCAGTGCTACTGTCAATGCGTCCCGCAATGGCCGGTCAGTCAACTACAGAAGATTCCCCTGAGCCTGACTTCTCCGGCTGATGAGGCTGGACGTTCACCAGAACACTTTTGAAACCCGGTGTTCTGCTGCGTGGGTCAGTGTCCTGAGAAATCAGCACGTTGGCTTCCGGGAAATAGGTCATCACCGAACCCTGCCTGATGTCGTATCGGGTGGCCCGGAGGGCAGGCATGATGCCGGTGTCATTGTGTACGTCGACCAGAGCGCCGTCTTCAAGGCCTAACCGGTCGAGATCGTCCGGATGCATAAAAAGAGCCCGTCGGTCAGACTGACGACGGTAGCTGTCTTCATCACTGTAGATAATGGTATTGAACTGCCCTTCACTTCTGACGCTGGTCAGGATGAATTCTGAGGGCCGCGTGCCTGCCACAAACCGTTTGTGCCAGCTGGTTGTCTTCGGCACACAAAAGTGTGCCTTGTGTGACGCAGTCCGGAAGCGCGGTGTTTCGAGGTGCCGACCCTTGATGTGGAACTCTGCCTTGCTGTTGTCGATGTGCTCCAGGTCTTCCAGACCGGGTATCACTTTTGCGATGACCTGACGGATGTTCCGATGTTTTCTGAATTCGGAAAACTTCAGAGTACTGGCTGATATCACCTGTTCAGCGAGGCCGGCTATCAAGTCCACTTCGGAGCGCAGGGCAGGCAGACGATCCAATCCGCCATCGCTCAGCCGAACGAAATTAAACATGCTTTCCTGTGTCGTGGCCTGCTTTTCCTCGTCCCTCACCCGTACAGGCAGGATCAGATTTTCGCCCTCAACGCCATTGAGGTGGGTCTCGTTAAGTGTGGAGTTCAGCATGACTTTGAACGGAATTCTATCCAGCGCCTGTGCCGAAAACCGCGAGTCTGGATTAGCAGAATAAAGGTTGCCACCGAGCAGCAGCGCAAAGTCAATTCGTCCGGCCGCTGCCGCCTGCACACAGGCCAGAGTATCCATCCCTTCCCCCGCAGGGAGCGCAATGTCGAGTTCCCGCTCAAGTGCCGTCATCACCTGGCTTTTGATTGCAGGGGTGAGGCCAACGGTACTGACCCCCTGCACGTTCGAATGGCCGCGCAGCGGAAGTAAGCCTTTGCCCGGACCCCCGACCATGCCCCTGAGCAGAGCAAGCGCAATAACCGCCTCAATATTCTCTGCACCGTTGTAGTGGTGGGTCAGACCCATACCCCATGCCATCACGGTGGCCTGAGACGCCTGATAGATCCTGCTGATTTCAACGATCGTTTCCTGATCAACGCCTGACTCTCTCACGATATCCTGCCACTGGGTCTGCACGACGAAGTCGCGGTAGGCCTCAAAGCCTTCGGTGTGCTGCTCAATGAACAGGGGGTCAGCGCCATTGTTGTCCAGCAGGCATTTGGCAACCCCGACAATGAAGGCAACATCGCCACCCACATGGGGCTGGACATAATGGGAGGCTACCTCGCCTCCGCCGGCGATCATGGAGCGGAAGTTAGCCGGAGAGGCAAAGCGGACGAGACCTGCTTCGCGAGCCGGATTGATGACAATGACCTTGCCCCCTCTCTGTCGGCATTCGAGCAGTACTTTGACAAAGCGTGGATGGTTGGAGGCAGGGTTAGCACCAAACACAAAAATGGTGTCGGCGGCGTGAAGGTCGGCATAGCGGATGGTCGCAGTGCCGGTGCCCACGGTGGCGCTCAGTCCGATCCCTGAGGCCTGATGACAATAATAGGAACAACTGTTGATGTGATTGCAGCCATAAACACGCGCAAAGAGCTGAAGGAGGAACGCGGCTTCGTTGGAGGAGCGCCCGGAGCCGTAAAAGAAGCTGCGGTCTGGACGCGTCGCACGCATTTTCCGGCCGGCCAGCTGCAGTGCTCTGTCGTAGTCTATCAGCTCGTAGCGGTCGGCTCCGGGTGCCTTGTACAGCGGATGTGAAAGACGTCCGAGCGCTTCGAGCTGTTTGCCGCTAAGCTGGCGCAGTTCCGCCAGGCTGTTTTGCTGAAAGATCTGTGGCGGAATGGGCGCGCGATGATCGCTCAGCTGCGCCTGAATGTTTTTATTGCAGATTTCAATCCGCTTGCTGTGCTCATTGTGGAGGCCGCCGCGCTGGCCTCCGGTGCCAAAGGCGCAGGCCTTGCAGGCGTTCTTTGAACGAACGCTGGCACTGAGTTTGCGGGCACCCACCTGGCGGGCAATAGACATCACATAGTTAATGGCTTTGAAACCGCCGCCAATGGTCTCGGCGTCGCCGGCATGTTTGTCAGTCATTGAGCCCGATGACCTCCATCCGGTCAGAGCCGGCTACCGTGATGACCCTCCCGTCCACAGTGGTGAAGGAGCGTTCGGCCAGCTGATACTTATAGACTTCATAACTGACCGGAGCTGTCTGATCAGCGCTGTACAGTCTTACCGTAATCAGTTGGTGGTCATCCTGCCACCGGTAGTAATACAGGGCAGCACCCACCGCTACCATGAAAAACAAAAACAGATAGGATGCGGTTCGCAGATCGTCGTGTAGCGTGGGGTCAGGTGATTTTTTTTGATCGTCGGCAACACTTTTCGCGAGGGCGGACTTTGCTGTGTCGGGCTTTGATCCGGAATCTCGACGCACCATCAGGTAGGCAACGGCTATGACAGCCAGGGTGAGCAGTATCTTGCCTATCATTGCGGATTCCTCTTTGACCGCATCGTGCTGCGGCCCCTGACAAACCATCATAACAGTGGCTGCGAAGAATTGACCAGTCGCCACCAGTGGCGGGTCAACGCTATAATTCGCGACCTGCTGATAATTCATCGCCGTAGTGCGTAAATTAACGGCCCGGAATGTAGACACTTGAGTTGACTGAGCGGTTACAACCTGAGATGCACGGAACGTCAGACAAGCAACTGCCCCACGTCCCCGAAGGTATGCCGCCACTGGTTCTTGAAGGTCGCCCGACCTCGTTTTTTGAGTTCTGGCCGGCCTGGATTATGTATTTTCCGGTCGCTTTGCAGTGGTTGTTGCTGTCAGTTCGCTATCGAAGTCTGAGCCTGCCGTTGATCGCGAACCCGGCAATTCCCCTGTCAGGGATGGTGGGAGTGGCGAAGACTGCGGCATTTGATGCGGCCGGTGAGACTGCCAGACAGTGGATTTTGCCGTGGATTACCTACACCGTCTCAGAAATTTCCGAACGCGAGCAGGCTGAGATTCTTGCGCCGCGTCTGGCCGATTCAGACCTCAGATTCCCCTTGGTCGTGAAACCCAACATCGGCTGTCGTGGTGCCGGTGTCAAGCTTCTCAAGGCGCAAGCCGGGCTGGAAGCGTGTCTGGCTTCCTTCCCGGCCGGAGCAGAACTGCAGTTTCAGCAGCTCAGTCAGTGGGAGGCCGAGGCGGGCATATTCTATGTCAGATTTCCCGGTGAGAAGCACGGTCGCATCACGTCGCTGGCTTTGAAATACACACCATTCGTGACGGGAGATGGTCAGCGCACACTGGGTGAACTGGTTGCCGCTGACCCCCGTGCCGGGCAGTTATTGCATCTTTATCGCCGCCGGCATTCGCAGAACTGGGAAAGGGTGATAGCCCGGGGCGAGCCCTATCGGCTGGTGTTTTCGGCCAGTCACTCCAAAGGGGCAGTATTCAGAAATGCGCCTGATCTTATCAGTCAGCCCCTCACCGAGGCGCTGGATGCCATCTTTGCTGATATACAGGGAATGCACTACGGCAGGCTGGATGTGAAATTCCGCGATGTGGATTCTTTGCGGGCCGGATCAGATTTTGAAATCATAGAAATCAACGGAGCCAGTTCGGAATCGATCCACATCTGGGATCGGAATGCGAGTCTCTGGGAAGCGGTCCGGGCGCTGTTGCAGCAATATCTTACGCTGTTTAAACTGGGCGCGGAAAGTCGCCGCTTGGGCCATCGACCTCCGGGCTTGAGGGTGCTTTACAGCGCCTGGCGACACGAATCGAATTTGGTAAAACAATACCCGGATAATGACTAATCCCTGCCGATTACCTCTGAAGCCCAGAGTTCTCGCCTCAGCGCTGGAGAGCCTGCTGGGTCTGAAACCTCTGGCGAGGGTCTACGATGGTCGCCCGCAAAACTGCGATCCCTTCGAATTTCTCGATTATGCGCTCGATGCCTTGGGTATCGATATCGCGATCGATGAAGAGGCACTGTTGGAGGAGATCCCGAAAACCGGACCCGTGCTGATCGTTGCCAACCATCCGCTGGGCGGGCTTGAAGGAATGGCAATTGCCAAGGTGATAGGCAAGTACCGGCCCGATCTGCAGGTGCTGACGAATGAGTTGTTGCGCCTGATCCCCGAGCTGGCGCCGATATTTATCGGCGTGAATGTTTTGTCAAGTAATGCGGCGGCGGGCAATGTCGGCGGTATCAAGCAGGTTCACAAGCACCTGAAGAATGACGGTGCGATCCTGTTGTTTCCGGCAGGAATGGTGTCTGCGTATGAATTGAGCCACCGCCGCATTCAGGACCGGGAATGGAACCGCCTGGCCGGACAGCTGCTGAAAAAATACGAATGTTCCTGTACGCCGGTCTATGTCGGAGGCAGAAACAGTAATTACTTCTACGGAGCCGGCCTGGTGCATCCGCGCCTTCGCACCCTTCTGCTACCGCGGCAGCTGGCGAATAAACAGGGCTTCACTCTGCCCTTGACGATCGGTCGCCCGATCCCCTCGCAGGAGTTAAGACTGCTACAGAATCCGGTGGCGGTGACGCAGTATCTTCGTGTCGCCACAGATTCGCTTCAGAGATCGGAAGACCTGTCCAAGCCAGCCGGACCGGAGACGCTTTCGGAATTAAGTCATGAACAAAGCTCCGAGGAATTACGGCGGGCGGTCGCAAAGATGGATGACTTTCGGGTTGTCGAGCATGACGAATTTGATGTGTATTTCGCGCCTTATGACCGGCTTGGGCCGGTTATGGAGCAGATCGCCATTGCGCGGGAGAAGACGTTTCGTGCAGTGGGAGAGGGGACTGGTCTTTCTCAGGATTCCGATGAGTTTGATCCGCATTATCGACATCTCTTTTTGTGGGATAAAGCGGAGTGCCGTATCGCGGGAGCCTATCGGGTTGGTCTGGTTGACGAAATCGTTGCTGCTTATGGAGTTGAAGGGCTGTATAGCCGCTCGCTCTATAAATATGACGAAGCTTTTATCCGACAACTGGGCTCCGCGATTGAAATGGGCCGCTCTTTTATACATCCTGACTATCAGCGCCGGCCGATTTCTCTGAATCTTCTCTGGCGGGGGATTGGGCAGGTGCTTGTCAAAATGCCCAGGTATCACACTTTGTTCGGTTCGGTGAGTATCTCGAGAGAATACAGTGATCTTGCCCGAAGTCTTATAGCAGACACGATGCTTACCAACTTCAGGGCAAAGGAATTTGCTCAGCTGGTCGAACCGATTAACCCGCTGAAAGTCATGAACCGGGTCTGGACAGATGACATGCTTGCGGAGTTGGCTAACGTGAAAATGTTGAGCAAACTGATTGGGCGCTGCGACCCCGGTAAGGCGGTCCCAGTACTCCTGCGACACTATCTGTCTTTGAATGGGAAACTGGTCTGTTTCAATATTCACTCCAGTTTTAACAATTCTTTGGAAGGCCTGATCATTGTCGATACGCGAAATACCGAACAGAAGACATTAGGCAAGTTTCTCGGAGCGGAAGGCCTGAAATACTTTTTGTCCTTTCATGAGGTTAAAAAGACCGCCTAGCGCTCCCTCCGCCGGCCTCCTATAATGCGCCAATGAATAAGTTCTTCTCTGTACTACAGCTGTTGCTCGCGGTTCTGGCCGCTGGGCTCGCCGTGGCTACTTTAGTAAATCTGGTGCTGATCAGCTCACGACCTGAAACGATATCGGTAGTCAATGCCATTATCGGACAGGGTCTGTTGATTGTTTGTCTGGCGGCATTCGCCAGGATTCTGGGTCGAAAAGCCTGGCGAACACTTTCTGGAGAAACTTCAGACCGCTCCCAACCCGACTAAACGGCTTTCCACAGCCTGATTGCGTCTGCACAGTAACTCCATAAAACGGTATAATGCGGCGCTTTTTCACCTTGGGCCTACCCTGAATGATCATCTTTGACCATCCTGATCGGTTTGCGCAGTTTCACCAGAGCTGTGTGGCTACCATCGGTAAGTTTGACGGGGTGCATCTGGGGCACCAGCTTATTCTTGATCAGCTGAAGCAGCGGGCAGAAGAGCTGAATCTGCCCACCCTGGTTATTTTGCTGGAACCGCATCCTGAAGAGTTTTTTGCAGGGCCTGAGGGCGAGCCGCCGGCACGCCTGAATGTGGTCCGGGAAAAGCTGGAGCTGCTGGAAAGTTTCGGGGTCGATTTTGTGTTTCAGCTGAATTTTGATGAAAAGATTAGCAGCCTGAGTGCCGATAGCTACATAGAGGAGATCTTGGTTGAAGGCCTTGGTGTAGCCGTTTTTATCATCGGCAACGATTTTCGCTTCGGCTTCAGGCGGCAAGGGGATTTTGCGCTGCTCCAGCAGCGTGGTTCGGAGCTCGGATTTGAGGTTGAGGAAACCGCATCCTATGAATACAACGGCGTCCGGATCAGCAGTTCATACATTCGACAGGAGCTGGCCGCCAGCAATTTCGCCCTGGTCGAGCAATTGCTGGGCAGGCCCTATTCAATCAGAGGTGAGGTTCAGCAGGGCAGACAACTGGCGCGTAACTTAGGTTATCCGACCTGTAACGTGGATTTGCAGCGGCGGACTCTCCCGCTGCATGGCGTCTTTGCCTGTGAGGTGAGATTGGCCGACCGGTTCTTTACTGCAGCGGTGAACGTTGGCTATAAGCCCACGGTGACCGATGAGAGAGTGGCCTTACTCGAAGCACACCTTCTTGATTTCGATGAAGATCTATATGGTAAGACCATTGAAGTGATATTCCGTCACAAGATCAGGGAAGAAATGAAATTTGATGGGCTCGATGCGCTCAAGGCCCAGATGAGCAGAGACATTGAAAAAGTGAGAGAAATGATGGGCGCGCCAGCTGCCCAAAGAGCCTGAGTCAGAAAATCGGTCGACGCAATTATGACAGACTATAAACCTACACTGAATCTGCCCAGTACGCCTTTCCCGATGAAGGCAAACCTGGCGCAACGCGAACCACAGATGCTGTTAAATTGGGACGCTATGGATCTTTACAGCAGGATTTGTGAAAAAAATGCGGGCCGCCCGAAATTTATCCTGCACGATGGCCCGCCCTATGCCAATGGAGAGCTGCATTTAGGGCATGCGATTAACAAGGCTCTGAAAGACTTCGTGGTGAAATCCCGGCAAATGAGCGGTTTTGATGCGCCCTATGTGCCGGGCTGGGATTGTCACGGTCTGCCGATCGAACACAACGTTGAGAAGAAAAAAGGCACAGCGGGTCAGAAAATCAGCTTTTCCGAGTTTCGTGCTGCCTGTCGGGATTACGCGGCCGGTCAGGTTGAAACGCAAAAACAGGGTTTTATTCGTCTGGGGGTTTTAGGTGACTGGGATAACCCCTATCTCACCATGAATCCCGAAACTGAGGCCGATATCGTTCGGGCTTTGGGTCGGATTGCCAGTAATGGTCACCTGGTGAAGGGCTATAAGCCGGTTTACTGGAGCGTGGTCGGGGCGTCAGCTCTGGCTGAGGCTGAGGTGGAATATCAGGATAAACAGTCCTTCGCCATCGACGTGCGCTTCGCCGCCGCTGATCGCGATGATGTGCTGGCTGGCTTCGGGCAACCGGCTGCTGCGCAGGCATTGCCGGTTTCAGTGGTGATATGGACAACAACGCCTTGGACGCTTCCCTCTAATCAGGCAGTCTGTCTGCATGGGGAGCTGGATTATGCTCTGGTTAAATGTGCGCTCGACGGCACCCCGGAACTGTTGATTCTGGCTGCAGACATGGTGGATGACGTCATGCTGCGCTATGGCGTTGATCAGTACGAAACGATCGCCAAGGCCCGTGGCAGCAGCCTGGAGCACAAGCGTCTACAGCACCCTTTTGTCGAAGACCGTGAGGTCCCTTTGATCCTGGGTGAACACGTCACTACCGACGCCGGTACCGGCGCGGTGCACACGGCACCCGATCATGGCCTCGACGACTTCTACGTCGGGCTGAAATACGGGATCGGTACCCTCAATCTGCTCGATGAGCACGGTGTTTTTACCGCAGGGGCAGGGCAGTTTGCCGGTGATCACGTCTACAAGGTAGATGAAAAGGTCATCGGTGTTCTGGAGCAGGTGAAGGCGCTTGTCTCGCAGCAGACCATTCGCCACAGCTATGCGCACTGCTGGCGGACTAAAACACCGCTCATCTACCGGGCGACACCACAGTGGTTCATCAGCATGACAGAAAAGGATTTGCTGGGCTCCGCGCTGGAGGCGGTCAAAGGGGCTAAATGGATACCTGACTGGGGCGAGGCACGGATCGAATTGATGCTCAAAGGCAGTCCGGACTGGTGTGTTTCCCGTCAGCGTACCTGGGGTGTGCCGATTACCCTGTTCGTCCACAAGCAGACACAGGAGCTGCATCCGCGTACGAAAGCTTTGTTTGAAGAAATCGCAGCTCTGATTGAAGAGCAGGGGATGGACGCCTGGTTCGAAGCAGACGCTGAGCGCTTTCTTGGCGCAGAGGCTGAGGACTATGAAAAGGTCACTGACACTCTGGATGTCTGGTTTGATTCCGGGGTCACCCATTTCTCTGTGCTGCAGCGACGCGATGAACTTCAGTATCCCGCTGACCTGTATCTGGAGGGCTCTGATCAGCACCGGGGCTGGTTCAACTCTTCCCTGAAGACCGCCATTGCCATGTATGGCTCTGCCCCTTACAGGGAGGTCCTGACCCATGGTTTCTTCGTGGATGCGGAGGGCCGGAAAATGTCCAAATCCCTGGGTAATACGGTCGCGCCGGCAAAGATCTACCAGCAGTACGGGGCCGATATCCTGCGCCTGTGGGTGGCTGCCACGGATTTCCGCGGTGAGATGACTGTGTCAGATGAAATTTTCAAGCGGGTGGCAGATGCGTACCGCAGGATACGGAATACGGCGCGTTTCATGCTGGCGAATCTGAACGGATTTGATCCCGGAGAAGATGCTCTGCCGGCCGACCAGCTGCTGGCTCTGGACTACTGGATTGTCAGGCAATGCCAGCTGCTGCAGGCTGAAGTGGTGAATCATTATCACAGCTATAATTTCCTGAGTGTCTATCAGAAAATTCACAATTTCTGCGTAACGGAACTCGGTGGGTTTTATCTTGATGTCATCAAAGATCGTCAATACACCACGCAGGTCGACAGCCGGGCACGTCGCTCGACTCAGACGGCCATGTTACAGGTGGTCGAGATGCTTTCGCGCATGATTGCGCCTATTCTGAGCTTTACTGCTGATGAGATCTGGCAGCATATACCCGGAGAGCGGGCGGACTCGGTGTTTCTTTCCGATTTTGAAGAAGGACATCCAGCCCTGAAAGAGTCCGGTGAATTCGATGACGCATTCTGGCGCCGGATTCTTGAAGTGAAAACTGCCGTCAACCGAGAGCTCGAAGTGCGGCGCGCTGAAAAAACAGTGGGCTCTGGTTTGAGCGCTGAGGTTGATCTGTTCTGCGATGGCCAGCTCGCTGACGATCTGGCTAGGCTCGGAGAGGAGCTGCGCTTTGTGCTGATCGTGTCGAGAGCTTCTGTGAATTCTGGAACACGTGCCCCGGAACAGGCGGTTGCGACGGAAGTGGCCGGCCTGAGCCTGCGGGTTACGGCATCAGAACATGAAAAATGCGAGCGCTGCTGGCATCATCGTGAAGATGTTGGTCAGGAAGCAGCGCATGCCGGTCTGTGCCTGCGCTGCGTCAGTAATGTTGCCGGAGACGGTGAACTCAGACGTTTTGCCTGATCGTAGTATCTGGATGACAAGCACAAGCTCTACTATCGTTGCAGGATCGCAGGTCACCCTGCATTTTTCGCTGGCGCTGCCGGACGGTGGGATTATCGATTCTAATTTCGATAAAAAGCCCGCCAGTTTTCGTCTGGGGGATGGTCAGATGCTACCCGGATTCGAGCAGGTGCTGCTGGGCCTTTGTACGGGAGAGGAAGTAGAAACCACCCTCGAAGCAAAAGAGGCTTTCGGGGAGCGCAATCCGCGCAATGAACAGGTATTTCCTCTGGAAAAATTCGAGCACCTACTGGAAGACGATCTAATTACCACGCAAGTCGGTAGCGTTGTTTCATTCAAGGACGCGGGGGGGTTCGACCTGCCCGGCGTCGTCAAGGCAATCGGGGAGAAGACAGTGAGTGTCGATTTTAATCACCCGCTGGCGGGAAAAGCCATCGTGTTTACAGCGCGAATCGTCTCTGTCCTTCCCCCTGAGGAGCAGGTTGTCGAAGTGAAATTGTCATGACTGATGCTGACAGTGTCCAGCTACAGCCTGCTGCCAATTCACCGGTGATACGGTTGGCGAACCCGCGTGGATTCTGCGCAGGAGTCGATCGGGCGATCGATATTGTCAACCGGGCGCTGGATATCTTCGAAGCTCCGGTGTATGTCCGTCATGAAGTGGTGCACAACAAATTTGTGGTCGAAACCTTGCGCGCCCGTGGCGCGATCTTCGTTGATGAGCTGGAAGACATCCCGCAAAAGGATCGGCGCGACAGGTCACCGATTGTGATTTTCAGCGCCCACGGTGTCTCACAGCAGGTGAAACAAGAGGCCGACCGCAGGGGTTTCAAGATATTCGACGCCACCTGCCCGTTGGTTACCAAGGTGCACCTGGAAGTGGTTAAGTTCAGCAGAGCCGGGCGCGAATGTGTTCTGATCGGCCACCAGTTTCATCCGGAAGTGGAAGGCACGATGGGTCAGTACGATGACAGCCAGGGTGGACATATCTATCTGGTGGAATCAGTCGCTGACGTGCAGACCCTCGTGGTTGAGGATCCTGCTCGCCTTTCCTACGTCACACAGACAACGCTCTCCATGGATGACACTGCGCGCATCATTGACGCGCTGCGTGAGCGCTTTCCCGCCATCGAGGGGCCGCGCAAGAAAGACATTTGTTATGCGACGCAGAATCGTCAGGATGCGGTCAAGCAACTCGCTTTAGAATGTGATCTGCTGCTGGTGGTCGGCTCACCGAACAGTTCCAATTCAAACCGTTTGAAGGAGCTGGCGGAACGACTCGGCTGTGACGCTTATCTGATCGACAGCGTTGAGGATATCGATACATCGTGGTTTGATGGCAAGTCGCGCTTCGGGGTCACAGCCGGCGCCTCGGCTCCCGAAGTGCTGGTCGAGCAGGTGGTCAGCAGGCTGAAAGAGCTCACTGACCTGCCGCCGCAAGAGTTAACGGGTGCTGAAGAGCACATTGTTTTCAGCATGCCGAAAGAACTCCGGCCGACACAGGCCTGAGTTCTCAGGACGGCAGGTTGTTCAATTCGTCCAGCTTGCTGCGCAACGCGGAAAGTGCAGTCTGCATCTCTTCCTGTTTGGCGCGTTCTTTGGCAACCACGGCATCCGGCGCATTGCTGACGAATTTCTCATTGTTCAGTTTGCCGGTAACCGATTTTAAGCCGGCTTCGAGCTTGCCAATTTCTTTTTCCAGTCGGGCGGTTTCAGCGCTGACGTCGATTAATCCGGCCAGTGGCACCAGCACTTCAACGCTGTTGTGCAGGCCTGTAGCGCAGGCCGGGGTGGCGTCATCAGGATTCAGCCATTCAATGGATTCGAGTTTGGCCAGTTTTTGCAGGTAAACCCGGTTCAGCTGCAGAAAGTCTTTATCCTGCTCATTGCTGCCGCGCAGAAAGGCGCGAATGGATCTGGCTGGAGAGATATCCATTTCGCCCCGGATATTACGGATGGCAAGGATTATACCCTTCAGCCAGTCAATCTCTGCGCTGGCAGCCTCATCGATCTTGGCTGGATCAAATTCCGGATAGGGCTGCAGCATGATGCTGTCCCCACTGATGTCAATCAGCGGGGCAAGTTTCTGCCAGATTTCTTCAGTCAAAAAGGGCATGAATGGATGCAGCAGCCGGAGACTGCGTTCCAGCACGGTCAGCAGCACACGGCGGGTTGCCCGTGCAGCCTGAGGGTTGTTCTCTTCATCCCAGAGGATGGGCTTGCTGAGTTCCAGATACCAGTCGCAATACTCATTCCAGATGAACTCATGCAGTGACTGCGATGCCAGGTCGAAGCGGTAGTCCGCCAGTGCGGCCAGGACGTCGCCCGTCGTGTGCTCGAGTCTGCTGAGAATCCAGCGGTCTGCGCTGGAAAATTCATCAGGATTCCATTCAGGTGACAGCGGCTTTCCCTCGCTGTTCATCATGGCGTAGCGGGCTGCATTCCAGATTTTATTGCAGAAATTACGGAAGCCCTCGGTACGGCCGACGTCGAATTTAATGTCGCGCCCTGTGGAAGCCAGGGAATAATAGGTAAAGCGCAGGGCATCCGTGCCGTAGGCAGCGATGCCTTCCGGAAAACTTTCCCGGGTCAGTTTTTCAATTTTCTGCTTCAGCTGCGGCTGCATCATGTCCGCAGTGCGTTTGCTGACCAATTCGTCGAGCCCGATGCCGTCGATCAGGTCTATCGGGTCCAGAATATTGCCCTTGGATTTCGACATTTTCTGGCCATGTTCATCACGCACCAGACCGGTGATATACACTTTTTTGAACGGGATCTCACCGGTGAACTTCAGCGTCATCATGATCATCCTCGCCACCCAGAAGAAGATGATGTCAAAACCGGTTACCAGCACGTCAGTCGGGTGGAATTTGTTGAAGTATTCCAGATCATCCGGCCAGCCAAGAGTGGAGAACGTCCACAACGCTGAGGAGAACCAGGTATCCAGAACATCTTCATCCTGATGCAGCGCCAGCTCATCGGGCAGCTGATATTTCTGTCGAACCTCTGATTCGTTGCGGCCGACATACACGTTTCCTTCACTGTCGTACCAGGCGGGAATGCGATGACCCCACCACAGCTGGCGACTGATACACCAGTCCTGAATATTCCTCATCCAGGCGAAATAGGTGTTTTCCCAGTTCTTTGGAACGAATTCTATCTCTCCGTCTTCGACAGCTTTGATGGCCGGGTCGGCCAGGGACTGGATTGCGACATACCACTGATGCGTGAGATACGGCTCGATCACAACGCCGCTGCGGTCCCCTCTTGGCACTTTAAGCTTGTGAGGTTCGATCTTCTCAAGCAGGCCGAGAGACTCCATGGCTTCCACAATCCGCGCTCTCGCTTCGAATCGGTCAAGGCCGCGAAAAGCCTCGGGCGCCTCGTCGTTGATTGAGGCATCGTCAGTGAGAATGTTGATGATTTCCAGATCATGGCGCTTGCCCATTTCATAATCATTGAAATCATGGGCTGGCGTGATCTTGACGCATCCGGTCCCGAATTCAGGGTCGACATAATCATCGGCAATAATGGGAATTCTGCGCTCACACAGCGGCAAATCGACAAACTTTCCGACCAAATGCTTATAGCGTGCGTCTTCCGGGTGAACCGCAACGGCAGTATCGCCAAGCAGGGTTTCAGGACGTGTTGTGGCAATCGTGAGATGCTCGCCGCTGTCGGCGATGGGGTAGTTGAAATGCCAGAGGGAGCCGTCCTCCTCTTCGGAGATAACTTCCAGATCGGAAATGGCGGTGTGCAGTTGCGGGTCCCAGTTGACCAGGCGATTACCCCGGTAAATCAGTCCCTCTTCATAAAGATCGACGAAGACTTTCTCCACCACCTGTGAGAGCTGCGGGTCCATGGTGAAACGCTCTCTGGACCAGTCCAGCGAAGAACCCATACGTCTGAGCTGCTGGGTAATAATCCCGCCGGATTCTTCTTTCCAGTCCCAGACTTTGTTGACGAATCCCTCTCGCCCCACTGCATGTCGATTGGTACCGGCACTGGCCAGCTGGCGTTCTACTACCATCTGGGTTGCGATACCGGCATGGTCGGTGCCGACCTGCCACAGCGCCTGACGTCCCTGCATTCGGTGAAAGCGGATCAAGGCATCCATAATGGCATGCTGAAAGCCATGCCCCATATGCAAACGGCCGGTCACGTTGGGAGGCGGAATCGCAATGCAATAGGGGGTCCCTTCTCCCTGCGGAGCAAAGTAGCCTCTTTCTTCCCAGGACCGGTACCAGTGGTCTTCGATTTGCTGCGGTTGAAAAGTCTTTTCCATTTGGAGCTGTGATGTTTCGATCTGAAGAAAGGGCGCAAGTATACATGAAGCAGGCCGGTATTGCGGCCTGCCTGTCATGGCGCTTCAGAGTTTATGGGTCTCCGGCTGAAAGCCCTGTTGCTGATAGAACCGATAGCTCTGACGGCCGGCCTGAAGCTCATCCGGATCGTTACTCATGATTTCATTGACGCGCTGATAGCGGGTCAGATGCTGACAAGGGTGCCCGGAGAGGTTAATAAACACGTCCTCATACTCTGCTTGCCGGGCTTCAGTGCCAATGATGACCGGCTCGGAAACGGCCGACTCGGCGAGGGCGTGAGGCACAAAACTGCTTGGCTTGAACTGCCACAGCAGGGTATCCATCGCAGCAGCCTGTTCAGCTGAGTCAACCTGAATGAACACCCGGTGGCCGAGCTGAGCGGCTTTTTCTGCCAGTCGGCAGGCAAACTGGCGGCGGCTTTCCTGATCAGGGCTGCTCAGGGCATAGAAATTCACCTGTGTCATCAGTGGAGCAGTCTCAGGCCTTCTGTGTCAGAAGGTACTGCATCAGCATGCCGACTGGCCGTCCGGTCGCGCCTTTCTGGGCGCCGGACTGCCAGGCGCTGCCGGCAATATCAAGGTGCGCCCACTTCTGCTTTTCAGTAAAGCGCGACAGAAAACAGGCTGCGGTTATGGTGCCGGCTCTCGGGCCGCCGATGTTTGCGATATCGGCAAAATTGCTGTTGAGCAGGCTCTGGTATTCATCCCAAAGAGGCAGCTGCCAGGCCCGGTCCAGGGACTCTTCGCCGCACTGGAGAAGCGTTTGCGCCAGTTTGTCGTCGTTGCTGAGCATGACATTGGCCTGTGAGCCGAATGCCGCGACCGCTGCGCCGGTCAGCGTGGCAATATCGATTATCGTCCTTGGTTTGAAGCGCTCGGCATAAGTCAGCGCGTCACAAAGCACCAGTCTGCCCTCTGCGTCAGTGTTGAGGATTTCAATGGTTTTGCCCGACATTGAAGTCACAATATCGCCCGGTTTGGTGGCCTTGCTTCCCGGCATGTTTTCAGCGGCAGCGACGATGCCAATCACGTTGATCGGTAGTTTGAGTTCGGCAACGCATCCCATCGTGGCAACGACACTGGCAGCTCCGCACATGTCGAATTTCATTTCGTCCATTGCTGCCGGCGGCTTGAGGCTGATACCCCCGGTGTCAAAGGTAATGCCTTTGCCCACCAGCACGTAAGGTCGACTGCTGCTGTTCGCCCCCTGATAGTTCATAACAATGAATTTGGCTTCTTCCGCCGATCCGGCTGCGACCGACAGTAAAGAGCCCATGCCCAGCCGGGCCATCTGTTTTTCGCTGAGGACCTGGGTCGCGATAGACTTGTTCTTTGCAGCCAGAACCTGCGCCTCGTTGGCTAGAAAGGTCGGTGTGCAGACATTGCCGGGCAGATTGCCCAGCTGCTTGGCCCGATTGATGGCTTTGCCGATGGCGTGACCCTGTTTGAGCGCGTCCTCGAGACCTTTACGCCGTGCGCCGGAAGGGGCCGAGACGCTGACGGATTTGAGAGCGGGCTTGGTAACTTTTTTGCTCTTGGTTGTGTCGTAACGGTAACAAGCGTCCTCCAGTTCCTGAGCAACTCGGGCTGCCAGCCACGCCGCATCCCGGTCTGTGATTTCGACCGACGCCATGGCGTAGTGCGTGCTTTCGGACTTTGTTTTGGCCACTGCCTTGGCGGTCGACTTCAGCATCTTTGCCGCCGCGCGGGCGTTGAGTTTCTTGCGCTCGCCCAACCCCACCAGCAGAATTCTGCGGGCGCTGACTCCGGAGATTTTATACAGCAGAGAAGTCTCGCCCAGTTTGCCGTTGAAATCGCCTGACTTGATCACGGCGCCCAGCGCCCTACCCGAGGCTTTATCCAGATGACTTGCTTCTGCTGACAGTGCGCTTTTGCCCCAGACAGGGACGACCAGACAATCGGCTGCCACCTTCTCGATTGCGCCGGATTTGATTGAATACCGCATAATAATCACGCGCCTCCCCGGCGCAAAAGTCTCTAAAAGCCGGCCCAATCCTAAAGTCATTCGAGGGCATAAGCAACACGATGCCGCCAGCCGGATAGGGCGCCCTGAGCCGGCATGGCAGGTGCAGTTTCCGTCCGGCCATCGTGAACCTTTTTCAGTCGCTGTTGTCAGAACAGACAGGCCGGTTACTGTATTACGAGGAGTGGTTATGCCAAGAGTGGAGATCGGTACCCCCAACCAATTTTTGTTCAGCATGGAAAGAGCGGTCGGCATCAGCGATCTGAATTACGCCAAGCATCTCGACAGTGTCGCGATGCTGCAGATTCTGAACGAGGCGCGTCTTCAGTTTCTGGCTCATCTTGGATTCTCTGAGGCCAACGTGTTCGGGCTGGGACTGGTGGTGGCGGATCAGGCTGTGGATTTCCGGTCCGAATCCTTCGCCGGAGACCGGCTGCTGATTGATGTTGGCGTTAACGACTTTAATCGCTACGGCTTTGATATTTCCTTTCAGGTAACCAACAGCGCACTCGAAACTGTCGTATGTCAGGCCAAGACCGGGGTGGTGTTTTTTGACTTTGATCAGCACCAGATTGCGGAAGTGCCGGCAGCGCTTGTTGATTTACTCAATCGGCGGGAAGAGAAAGTCGCCTGATCTGTTCAGAACGGACGATACGAGCGCGGCACCAGCACCACCCGGGTGTCTGAGAAACGATCATGCAGTGTGCCCTGCTGCCGATTGATCAGCAGCCAGAAGAAGCCGATGCCCAGCAGGAAGAAGCTCGGCCAGGCGAGCCCAAAGCGCAGGGCACTCTGAGGCAGCGTCAGCAGTTGGCCGTCCGGACGCTGAGCCCGCAGTCGCCATGCGATCATCCCCAGAGTCTGCCCGCTGCGCCCCCAGAACCAGGCATAGAAGCCGAATGACGTCGTCACCATCATGCAAAAGATCACTGCGTCCTGCAGCGGGTCGGTGACGACTCGCCCGTCCACAAGCTGGTTGGTGTCTGTGCCGAACGCAAACTGGATCAGATAGCCGAGAACCATCCAGATGGCAGCGACGAGAAATCCATCGTAAAGCATGGCGACCAATCGGCGCCACAGCCCGGCAACGGGAAAGTCAGCAGGGTTTTCCTGAACTGTGTCGGTCGCTGAATCTTCCATCAAGTGTCAGTCCCAATTCGGATAGCCAGGCTGCAGTGGCAGTTATCTGCAGGCATTCGGGCCAGACCCGGAGCAGGCGCGCACAGGTGACTGCCGTGGATCTTCGATCCTGTGAGCGGCTTTTCGCTGGCCCGGGTGACGGGTCGTGCGAATAATTTTGAGCGCGGGGCAGTATATAACGAATACCATGGCACTCCAATTGAGCCGCTGTAGCATCAAAATTGTCGAAAAATCACAGGCTTGGGCTAATCTGATTACGTTAGCTTGCAAGTTTTTGCTAGAATCCCTGCCCGCAGGCATTCTTCAGCGCCTGTTTTTCGACTCTGAGTCGAATGTTAAAAAACTTAATCAACAAAAAATCTGGAAAAGACCGATGAACAGCACGACCCAGCCACGACACATTCGATTGCTGGATACCACGCTCCGCGATGGCGAGCAGACCCAGGGCGTTTCATTTTCTGCGAATGAAAAACTGAATATCGCCCGTGCCTTGCTCCAGTCCCTCAGGGTGGATCGCATAGAAGTTGCTTCAGCCTGCGTATCCGAAGGGGAGAAAGAAGCGGTGGCGCAAATCATTCGATGGGCGGAAAGTGAAGGCTTGGCCGATCGCGTTGAAGTGCTGGGATTTGTCGACTACCAGCGCAGTGTGGACTGGATCAGGGACGCCGGCGGTCAGGTCATCAATCTGCTGTGTAAAGGCAGTGAGAAACATTGTCGGGAGCAGCTCGGCAAGACGCTGGATGGGCATGTTGAAGACATCATCAGAACCGTAGAGTATGCCGAAGCGTCGGGAATGCGCGTCAATATGTATCTCGAAGACTGGTCCAACGGCTACAAGAACAGCCGAGACTATGTGTTCGGTCTGGTTCGCGGAGTGCAGCATCTGAATATTGGTCACATCCTGCTTCCAGACACCCTGGGTCTGATGTCGCCGACAGAAGTCAGTGAAGCCCTGAGCGACATGCTCAGCAGGTTCCCCGATAAGTTGTTTGATTTTCATCCGCACAATGACTACGGGCTGGCCACTGCAAACGTCATGGCTGCCGTTGGGGTAGGAATCGAGAACATCCACTGCACGGTAAATTGCCTTGGCGAGCGTGCCGGTAATGCGTCACTGGCAGAAGTCGCGGTTGCTCTGAAAGACAAGATGGGGGTACAGCTGTCTGTCGATGAGACTCATATCGCGATGGTGAGTCGGATGGTAGAAAACTTCTCCGGTAAATGGATCGCGGCCAATACGCCCATCGTCGGCGCTGATGTGTTTACCCAGACCGCCGGCATTCATGCGGACGGTGATCTGAAAGGGGACCTGTATAAGAGCACTCTCAGTCCTGAGCGATTTGCCAGAAAGCACAGTTATGCGCTGGGCAAAATGAGCGGTAAGGCGTCGCTGACGAATAATCTGGATGAACTGGGGATTCAGCTGTCCGATGAAGAAAAAGCGAAGGTGTTAGAACGGGTGGTACAGCTGGGAGACTCCAAGCAGGTGGTTACCGCAGAAGATCTTCCCTTTATCATCGCTGATGTGATGGAGAGCAAAGAATACCATCACATCACGCTGCTGAACTGTCATATCAACACCGGATTCAAAGTGGCGAGCACGGCAAGTGTCTGTGTCGACATTGAAGGGGAAGAGCTGCAGGGCACCGGTTCAGGCAATGGTGGCTTCGATGCGTTCATGGATGCTATTACCAATATCCTGAAGCGCCGCGATTTTGTTATGCCCGCTTTGGTAGACTACGAGGTGCATATCCCGCGAGGCGGTCAGACTGACGCGCTGACCGAGTGTATTATCACCTGGCAGTCAGGAGAGCGCGACTTCAAGACCCGTGGGGTTGATTCTAATCAGGTGATGGCAGCGGTGAAGGCCACTCTCAGAATGGTCAATCTGAAACTCCACAGTCTCTGAGTCAGAGTTTGCTGAGTTCCTCGGCGACCAGGTCTCCGAACCCGTCGGTACTGATCATCTTGACATCACTTCCCGGCTTCGAAAGGTCGGGGGTTGAGAAACCCTGAGCAAAGACTGACTGCATAGCCTGCCAGACGTTTCGGGCCTCGCTGTCCATGCCAAAGCTCATTTCAAGCATCATGGCGACCGAGCCTATCATGGAATAGGGGTTGGCGATTTTTTGTCCGGCAATGTCGGGCGCGGAACCATGAGAAGGCTCATAGTAGGCCTTTTCCGGCCCCATGCAGGCCGAAGGCATCAGGCCGAGGGACCCCAGAATGCCGCCCCCCTGATCGCTCAGGATGTCTCCGAACATGTTTTCCATGACCATCACGTCGAACTGCCTGGGGTTAAGACAGAGGTAGGTGGCAGCAGCATCCACCAGGATGTGCTTAATCTGCACGTCTGGAAAATCTCTGCCGACTTCCTCCATGACTTCATTCCAAAGCACGCTCGACTTGAGCACGTTGCTCTTGTGAATGTTATGCAGGACGCCTTGACGTTTCTGGGCGGTTTCAAAGGCGACTCGAGCGATCCGAGCGATCTGATCTTCATCGTATTCCAGACTTTCAGTCACAAAGCGTTTACCGCTCTCGGTGACGCCGGTTTCCTTGTTGCCAAAATACAGGCCGCCGACAAGTTCACGGATGATGATGAAGTCAATGCCGTCACCAATGACTTCCGCTTTCAGAGGCGAAAAATGCGCAATATCCTTTGGCAGGTATACAGGGCGGAAGTTTGCGAAGGTGTCGTACCGACGGCGCAGGGGCAACAGAGCACCACGCTCGGGTTGCATATCAACGGGGATCTTCTTGGACTCTTCGTGGCTCAGCCCGATCGGGCCTTTTAGTATGGCATCAGCGGAATCGCAAAGGGCTTTGGTTTCGTCTGGAAAAGAGTTGCCATGGCTGAAGTAGGCGGTTGCGCCGAAAGCGCCACTTTCCAGTTCAAAATCTACCTGATTGCGCTCGGCTACCAGGTTCAGAATTTTTACGGCTTCAGCCATGATTTCCGGGCCGATACCGTCGCCGTCAAGCAGGGCGATTTTATGGATGCTCATGTTGCTGTCCTGTCGCAGTAAGTTACCAGTACACGGAGTTTTAGAAGGCAGGTAATGTAACATGTGCGTTACAAAGCACAACCCGGAATAATTCGAGCATAGCTATTTTTGGATCGTCTTCGCGGGAAATTTGCTGCTTTTGGGACGTTTTCATCGTGCACAAGCTTTATACTGGCGATAGGCTATGAGTGCTCGGCTAAAACTTAAGATTAAAGTTCGGATCCGGGACTCTAACTCTAAATTAGAATGCTTTGTGTGGTAATGCTGACGAAACTTATGAGAGGGGGCAAGCGCATGGCTTCTATTAACGAACAGGATTGGAGGTTTGTTCAGCACGGACTGAATCAGTGTCTCGCTGCAGGTTTTATTACTGAGGCTGAAAGAGGTCGGATTCTGGCGTATCTTGAGGCTAATGAACGGGTCGACGTGACTGTCAGTAGTTTGATGACAGGATCGCGATCGGTGACCAGTTTCATTCTCTCATTACTTCAGGCGGCGGATGATATTAAGCTTCGCAACGAGCCCTAGGTGCACTTAATTTAGAGGCATGTAATCTGTTGCGGCTGCGTTGCTTTGGAGGGTGGTAAAATTAAATTCCCAATTGTAGTACCCTCGCAATATTGATGTGTGAATTCTCATTGACAGATAAAAACACCACGCTTAGATACTGCCTGATCTTTGTAGTTGCAGGAGGATCGGGGTGTACGGCTGTCTCCGGCACTCCAGAAGGATGTCAGATCGTCGATCTAAAAAATGATGCTCCGACACCATTTGCCATTATAAAACCTCAAAGTTTTGGTGACCTAGTAAAACTTGCTCGGGAGTATCCAGAGCGAAAATTGCTCTGGTGCGAAGACGGATATTTTGCTCCCCTCGTTGATTAGCTCATTTTGGTTTCGTGATACCTGATTGTGCGCTTTGTTAATTTAGAAGGTCAACTATGATTTTGAGACTTTTTTAATGAAGCTTGCGTTTCTCCTATTCTTCGCTTTTTTACTATCATCCTGCGTCGTTGCCAGGGCCGTTGACTATTCATTTAATGCGCCTAATCACGAAGATTTTTTCGTCGTTGGTCATTGTTATGTTATCGACGATTGGCCTGGAGATCGTTTGCTGATTACTGACTGTGGTGGATATCTCAATTTGCTAATTTCTGTTGTTACGTTCGGTCTTGCTCAATCTGAGGAGGCAGTGGCTCGATCATATCGTGACGCAGCGCTCGATTATCTTGTTCAGGGTCAACTATCTTGTGGCCTGCAGCGAACGAAAGACCTCGGGGGTCGAATATTTGAGATTTTCTACAGTTGTAACACGCAGAATTGAAGTTTCGGCGGGATGATGCTTCGATGCTACCTAAGACTGTGTGCCGAAAGTTATACAAGATTCGTTTGTCAAATTTTATAAATCATTCGGCATCGTAGTTTTTTATTTAGCAAACAGTTGCCCTTCAATGTCTTTGAATGCTTTGAACTCCAAAGCATTCCCCGAAGGATCAAGGAAGAACATAGTCGCTTGTTCTCCTGTCTCGCCTTTGAATCGGATATACGGGTCTATCACGAATCCGTCAATAAAGCTTTTAACCTGCTCGGCTAGAGTTACCCAGTCTGTCATTTGTAGAACAACACCAAAATGTGGAACGGGCACGCCGTGTCCATCAACACCATTGGAAATGTTACCAGTCTTGCCTTTGCGGCCCAGTGCTGGATTTAGGTGAGTAACCAGTTGATGGCCAAACAGATTGAAATCTATCCATTCTGAAGCGCTCCGCCCCTCGGGAAGTCCAAGTTTTTGCCCGTAAAATTCTCTAGCTTCATCTATGTCTCTAACTTGTATGGCAAGGTGAAAGGGGGTGAGGCGCATTTGTTCTCCGTATCTTTGGTGGTTGACTCCAGATCGCGTCAATTTACCACGGATAGAAATTTTCTTACCATTATGGTGTTAGAAATTGAATAATAATCCTTAATTAGGTGTAGTTGCATGCAGAAGAGAAAGTTAGGAAGCACTGATATTTATATCCCACCGATTGGCCTTGGCTGCATGGGCTTGTCAGAGTTCTATGGGCCACCTACTGACAAGGCGCTTGCCATTAAACTCCTTCATGAGGCAATCGAACTGGGTGTAAAACACTTCGATACCGCTGAAATATATGGTTTTCGAAGTGCCAACGAAATGCTTTTGGGTGACGCTTTTACTGGTAAGCGGGACGATTTGTTTATCGCCACTAAATTTGGGCCTACGCGCGACTGGGAAACAGGCATGCGAATAGGGATCGACGGCTCCAGGAGGAATTGCCGGCGCGCGGTAGAGGGGTCATTACTTAGATTAAAGACAGACTTCATTGATCTTTACTATCTGCACAGGGTAGACCCGGCAACTCCCATCGAAGAAACCGTCTCGGCAATGGCAGAGCTTGTAACTGAAGGCAAGGTCCGAGCAATAGGTCTGTCTGAAGCTGCGGGCGACACTATCCGCAGAGCAGCGGAAGTACATCCTATTTCAGCAGTCCAATCAGAGTATTCGATATTTGCGCGCGACATTGAAACCGATGTAATTCCAGCCTGCTTGGAAGTTGGCGCCTCACTGACTGCCTACTCACCATTAGGGCGAGGCATGCTTTCAGGGCGCTTCAAAAATGATTCCTTGGACGCTGAAGATTGGCGTAAGAGCAATCCACGCTTTCAGGGGAATGCCTATATGGCTAATCTCGCGCTCGCTGATGAAATTGCAGCTATAGCACAAAATAAGGAGTGTGCTGCCGCGCAAGTCGCACTGGCTTGGGTAATGGCGCAAGGCGAACACGTATTAACTATTCCGGGTACTACAAGGCTGGAGAATCTCGAAACGAACGTCGGTAGCTACGATATATTACTGGAGCCGAATGAGCTTGACGCTTTAAATCGACTTGCACAAAGGGTTGAAGGTGATCGTTATGATGAATTGGGCATGAGAACCATATATGGTTAGGGGTAAATCTTACTCAGCGCGTAGATCCAACTGGCTTTCGATGTCAATGAGATGTTGCTTAGGGGTGCTGTCCTTCTAACTTAATTAAAGACACCTTTGCGTCGATAGTGGTTTATGGGTGTTACTTTTGGTGGTTAATGGAGCAATCTATGTTTGGTACAAAATCGCAACCTTGGGAACATAAGGTTTTCTATATTCACGTGGAAGATACTGAAGATATCACTAGTATTGAGAAGGTCCTGAATCGTTGGGGTGAGGAGGGTTGGCAGTTAATTTCCTTCGGTGAGCCCAAAGTAATTGCAGATTTCAGCGGTGGAGGGACATGGGTTCTCGCTTCTATGAAGCGACCAAAGGGGTAGTACTTCCCATTTCGGTCTAGACGGTATGGGAAGTGGTTAGCTTTAGGATTTTTTATTTACATGTTAGTTGTGTTGGAGAAATTAATATGAAAACGGCAACGGGCGGCTGCCTCTGTGGAAACATAAAATATGAATTGGAAAGAGACGCGGTATTGAATGCGATTCACTGCCACTGCCTTGACTGCCAAAAATCGACCGGTTCAGGCAAGGCGACGATAGTCGTAATACCCGAAGACAGCCTCACCCTTCAAGGAGCCTTAAAGTATTATTCGGTAGTCGGTACGGACGGAGCAACCATTGAGCGAGGGTTCTGTGAGAATTGTGGCTCGCCTATTATAAGTTCAGCAATCGGCCCGGCCGATTGGGAAGGAATCAAGTTCATTAAAGCTGGCAGCCTGGATGATTCTTCATGGGTAAGCGTCGGTATGAATATCTGGAATTCCACAGCGAGGCACTGGGACGAAGTGAAAGAAGGATTACCCACATTTGAGCAGAATATAAAAGCCTAGCCGTATTCGCTTCTGGATATGAACTTGCTGCAACTTAACAATAGGATGGTGAATTAAATGATTGAAATCATACTGAGCGCTCTGCTGCTGACTTTAATTCAGAGTTGGCTCATTCCGATGCTTCTAAATTTGGGGAATTTGAGCTTCCTGCTCTCAAATCGTGATGAAGACTTCCAATTCAGCACAATCACAAAGCGAGCTCAGCGTGCTTCTGCAAATCTATATGAAACGCTTCCGATTTTTATCACTTTAATGCTGCTGGGCGTGATTTTAGATGTCGATCTCACATTATCAGGTTCAGTATGGATAGCCCTCCGAGTTCTCTTCTTGATGTGCTATCTAGGCGGAATCAAAATTGTCCGCTCAGGAATTTGGATAGCGTCAGTCATAGCTCTGATCATGATGGCATTGAGTATAGTCGCAAGTGTCTAGTTCTTTTTCGGTACCTTACCCTCGCGCTCAACAAGCATGACTGCGCTATCTCGAAAATTTTGGCAAGATTATCTGCCAGATAGGATAGTGTTTCTGCTATTTTTTCTTGTGATTTTCGTCTCGTTGCCGCAGCCTGTTCTCCATTTAGATGTTCCATCCTTGATCCTAGTTGTCGCAACTACTTTGATAGTCGCCGAGATTCTTTTCTGGGCAAGCGGATTTCCGTTTTCAGAAACAATGATGATATTGGGTATGCCATTGGGTCTGGTTGGTTCAGCCATAGGGCTGGTCTTGGTTTTCGGAACTTTCCCTGTTGTATGGAGCAACTCTCTATATTTTCTCTTTTTTGCTGTCGCTGCGCACCGGGGAAATATATGGAATCAACTTCAAATTAAGAAATTGGCATATGCTTGAAGCTTTTAGCTTCTACGTATTTATGACGTTAGCAGCTCCTAGCCTGTTTTCATTGGTGTAAACCCAGAATAGTGAAACTGATTGCAAAGATATGATACGAATAGAGAGCAAAGCCTGAGGGCACATGGATCAGTGTTTTCTTTTGACGGTTACACTGGTCAGTTGTGGTGAGCTGAATGTTGGGTCCGATACTTAGAAATTTTCGTTTATTCCTGGTGACGCAGTTCTATCCTGGGGGCTTTTTAGTACTGTCAATGGTGATCAGTCGAAGCGCGAATTTTTTGGTTGTGAGATTAGTTACACTGACCCTTTGCTAAATCTAATGGATAGTTATTTTGTGCGATGAGCGGGCTGAAATTTAAAAGAAACACTACGAATAAGATACGTCATGCAAAACCCGCTTAAAAATAGAATAAATCTAATACTATTGACTGGCACGATTGTTCTTAGTTGTGGACCGACAGACCTATCAAACATCAAAAAAATCAGCGTCGATCTCGAGCGCATCAAATCGACAGACGTGCTTCTAGTTTCTGATCATACACTTCCTCAGCATCTCAATCTTGATACTGCTGGGGCAAATGGGGAGGAGCGAATTTTTATCGACCCCACTTTGGAAAGGCTTAGAGAGAAACTTCTATCCAGAGGATTAAATGCTTACATTCTGAATGTTGAAGACTTGACGGTAGACGGTGAGATCACCGATGAGGACACCTTTGAGGCTGCGTATGCGTTATATGACGAGGTTCTGAATGTAGCTGTAATGGCCCAAGCGACCATAGTGGCGATTCATTATGATGCAGATTTGATCCCCGCGGAAAACTACGGCAAGAATGCCGCTTACGCCAGCGCAGAAGAAGACGGTGAGGAATACGGATATGTCGGCGGAATTCAGCTTATCCTTGATGAGCGCTCGACGAGCGAAGCCACATTAAGGCTAGCCAACCAGATAATCCATCAAGATAAGATACTCGATCAGCTGCACGAAGTCGGATTTCGCATTCGTCCTGGTTATGACGGCAAGGTGCGATTCCAGGCAAATCAGACAATGAATATTTCGGGCCATTCTGCCGGAGGTTCTTTCCTGCTAGAGATCGCACCGCAAGATCAAGCTGTACGTTTGTACGGAACTCCAAACAATATAGTTAGAGCTATTGATGGCCCCCTGTCCTCATTGGCTGATACGATCAATTATTTTCGGAAGAATTTGATGTGATAACATTCTGTATCCATCAGGAAACGAGATGAAGCTACTCTTTCAAATTAATTTCATTATCTATTTATTTTGATAGTCTATCCTGCCGTGAAGCCTCCATCTGATAGAAAGACTGCGCCATTACAGAAGCTGGATTCATCGGATGCTAAGAACAGTGCGAGATTAGCAATTTCTTGATTCGATCCATAACGACGCATGGGTATCGACTCTGTTACAAATTCTCTCACCGAATTTGGGTCGTCGGGATTAAGCTGATCGTGAAGCGATTGCATCATCCGATTGTCTATTGGACCTGGTGCTAGTGAGTTAAATCTAATTCCCTCGCTTCCAAATTCGAGACACGCCGTTTTCATCATTCCTACAACAGCGTGCTTGCTAGCCGCATAGGGGCAGAGTCCATTGAATCCGACAACACCTGCACCAGAAGAGGTAGCTACGAAAGAGCCTCCGCCGCTTTTTTGCATTAGCGGAACAGCATATTTCATGAGCATCCAAACACCCGTCACATTCACATGAAGGATTTCGTTAAATTCTTCAATGGAGTATTCAGTTAAAGGTTTAATGATTCCCTCAGTGCCCCCATTCGCAAAGACTGCATCTAAGGCGCCGAACTGTTTATACGTTCTCGAGATGGCCTCTCTTATCGCACTTTCATCCTTTGCCTCGGCTTGCACAACAAGTATGTTATGAATTGACTCAAATTCGTTTTTTAAATCCTCGAGTTTTTCTGAGTCCCGGCCAATCAAGCATAAGTTAGCTCCATGCTCATGAAATAGCTTTGCTGTGGCCTTGCCTATTGCCCCTGTTGCACCAGTGATGACACATGTTTTGTCCCTCAGTCTCATGGTATTTTCCCTGCTTGAGTAATTATCTTGTCAATTGGCTAACGAATGATGGTTGGCGAATATCTTCTGAATTATTTTTTGATTGGCTTTGCCCCATGCGCACCACGAATTCATTACGGGCTCTAGAGACCTTCCGAATTTTGTGAGGGAGTATTCCACTTTCGGAGGTATCACTTCATACACCTTTCGGTGAACTAATTGATCTCTCTCCATTTCGCGAAGTTGCTTGGTTAACATTTGCTGAGTGATCGGGGGCAAGATTCTCTTCAGCTCACCAAAGCGTTTTGGTCCGTCTTTCAGATTATAAATGATCGCTATTTTCCACTTGCCGCCAATCAGCTTCAAGGAGTTGGTTATGGGGTCCGTACATTGATTCATAGTATGGTTTGGAATAACGGTATGAAAATGTTGCCTACTTTTCAATATCATACATAGGTTTATAATCCGGGTCATCAAAACTCGCCGGACTATGGGAAAAAGTGATGCTAGATCAGATGTCAAAAGAGATAAGGACCAAGGTCACCAGTGCAGGAGAGGTTAAGCTTTCGATCGCCAGTGTAGAAATACCGAAGCCAAAAGACAATGAAGTACTAATTCGAGTTGAAGCTGCCCCGATAAATCCGTCTGACCTTGGCCTGCTCCTGAGTTTTGCGGCCGATCTGGGCAGTATCCGCATTGAGGGCGAAGGAGATGAAACTGTAACCAGTATATCGATACATCCCCGGCTTATGGCCAGCATGAAGCCAAGGTTAGATCAATCGATGCCCGCCGGTAACGAAGGATCTGGTGTGATCATAGATGCGGGCAGTGATGCAAGAGAACTCATCGGTAAAACTGTCGGCCTGGCAGGCGGTTCCATGTACTCGCAGTATCGATGTGTCTCAGCAACCAGCTGTCTTGTGATGGAGGAGGGGACTACATCGGTAGAAGCGGCTTCGTCTTTCGTCAACCCCTTAACCGCGCTAGCTTTTGTAGAGACCATGAAGATGGAGCATCACACGGCCATGGTCCACACGGCAGCGGCATCAAATTTAGGGCAGATGTTAGTCAGAATCTGTAAAGATGATGGGATTCCTTTGATCAATATCGTCAGGAAGCAAGAGCAGATCGAGCTGCTGCAGTCTCTCGGTGCTCAGTATGTTTATAATATGAACGAAGCTTCTTTCATGGAGGATTTAGTAACGGCGCTATCTGAAACCGGGGCTACCCTGGGCTTTGACGCGACTGGCGGTGGCAACAATGGTGAGCTTCCGGGACAGATACTCTCAGCGATGGAAATCGCCGCCAATAAGACCGCGAAAGCATATAGTAGATATGGTTCTGAAACCTACAAGCAGGTTTATATCTACGGTGGCTTGGACCCATCGCCCACGGTTCTGAAAAGGGCCTTTGGCATGTCGTGGGGCCTCGGTGGTTGGTTGCTGACTCCCATGATAGGGAAAATCGGGATGGAGAAATTTCAAGGTATGAGACAACGCGTTGCCAAAGAAATTAAAACAACTTTCGCCAGCTCTTATGCGCAAGAAATCTCATTGAGTGAGATGCTTCAGCCAGATGTCATTAAGTCATATGCCAAGCAAGCGACGGGAGAAAAATACCTCGTTTGTCCGCACAAATAGATTAGAACCGAATCCGTTCTTCAGATCGAATTGAGCAGACAGTGCGCTACAAGCACTTCATAAAGCGTGCATTCATAACTATGTATGCATTTTCATTCGGATGCTGAGACCAGATCTCCTGCCACTCAGGATGCTCCTGTACGGCATTAAATTTCTTGTCTCTATCTGCTTTGTCGTCGTAACGAATCACCCAAGTAACGTTTGGCTGACCGTGTATCGATATTTGTGGATCATATCCATCTAATTCTGCTTCGATACCATCGTCAATCCAAAAATCGATGACGTCTAAATGCTCTTTTAGCCAAGGTACAGCAATTTCGGCCCATTCTTTATATTGCTCAAACCATTCTTTTTCTATGGTGTAGTCACGAATTTCTACAATTCCAGACATTGTCGTTTCCTTAACTTAATTTTTGCTTTCTCGATGGTTGATGTAGTCATCGTAACTGAGTGAAAGGGAGAAAAGAAATAATCAGAATGAATAGCATCAGGACAAGGAGAGCAGTTAAAAGGATCCTCATGGAGGTGGTCCGATTTGATTCAATAATGGTACCAGCGGGCGGACTCGAACCGCCACGCCCGTGAAGGCAATGGATTTTGAATCCATCGTGTCTACCAATTTCACCACGCTGGCACTGAGTGCGGTTTGGCGGTCGGCTGCTGCCGACGAGGTTATGCGCAAACCGGTATTGCACCAAGGAAGTGACTCATCCGGTCCGAACGACCAGTCATGCGGACACCTTCTCGGGCAGGGCGCGATTATAACAGCTGACCCTGTCCGCGCAATCTTACTGCGCTGAGGGATGTTGCGTATTCTTGGAGTCTTTCTTAGTGTCGCGGAATTCTATAGTCTTGGCCCGGCGCCACAAGACGGCTACGCACCTTTGAAACAGAGTACCCTCTGACTGATTTGTTATGCAGCTAAGCGATTTCACCTATCATTTGCCCGAGCGGCTCATCGCCAAACATCCGGCGCCTGAGCGGTCAGCCAGCAGGATGCTCAGTTTGCAGCGGGAAGACGGCAGGGTGTCTCATCACCGGTTTATTGAGCTGCTTGAGTTTCTGCAGCCAGAGGATGTGCTGGTCTTCAACAACACGCGGGTGATTCCGGCCCGTCTTTATGGGCGCAAAGAAAGTGGCGGCCGGGTTGAAATCCTGATCGAGAGGCAGTTGGGCGCAGGTCGGTTGCTCGCGCAGGTGCGGGCCAGCAAGTCGCCAAAACCCGGAGTCAGGATCAGCCTGACTTTAACTCAGGAGAGCGACGAGTCAGATTGGGCAAGAAGCCTCACAGTGGAGCGCAGAGACGGTGAGTTCTTTGTGCTTGCCGCTGGCTCTCAGGATCAGCTGGAGACTTTGCTCGAGCAGTTCGGGCATGTGCCGCTGCCGCCCTACATCAGAAGAGAGGATGAATTACAGGACAGAGAGCGCTACCAGACGGTCTATGCCGAGGTGCCGGGAGCGGTTGCTGCGCCCACGGCCGGTCTGCATTTTGATGAGCCATTGCTTGCGGCTGTTGGGGAGAAGGGGGTCAGACAGGCATTTATCACTTTGCACGTTGGTGCAGGCACGTTTCAGCCGGTGCGTGTTGAGGACGTTACCACCCACAAGATGCATTCTGAGCTGGTAGAGATCAACCGCCCGACCTGTGAGCTGATTAATGGCGCGCGCAGCCGGGGAGGGAGGGTGATTGCCGTTGGCACAACGTCAGTACGCAGTCTCGAAGCCGCTGCAACAGCGGCAGGGCTGGAGCCCTTTTCCGGTGAGACAGATATATTCATCTACCCCGGCTACGAGTTTAAGCTGGTTGATGCAATGATCACCAACTTCCATTTGCCAGAGTCGACTTTGCTTATGCTGGTGAGTGCCTTTTGCTCGAAAAAAAAGGTACTTGACGCTTATCAGGAAGCTGTCAGAGAGGAATATCGTTTCTTCAGTTATGGCGATGCCATGTTCATTTACTGAGTAATCTGCTCCTGTTGCGGACAGTCTGAGGCTGGAAGGCAGGTCTGTGCGGGACTCTGACAGCGGCGCAGATTCTGCTATAATTTTCCCTTAACCACTAGTAAATTACAAGGACACTACC
>VMDC01000046.1 GCA_008081045.1 Gammaproteobacteria bacterium
CTGAACAACCTGCTCAGGCTTTACTTCCTTAACCTAAATAAAAAAGGCGCTTGAATCTGTTTCAAGCGCCTTTTTTTCGTTATGTGCCCGGACCACTTTCCCATTGCTTGTCCGGTATCAAATGACCCGGGCTGTGGCTCCGGCAGATTTTAGCTGCGAAGGCCCCGGCCGGTTCATGACCGAAGGGTAATGGCTTAGTCTTAACTGCGCGGACTACTGGCAGGTGTCGGCATTCAGTCTTTGGCCGCGCCCAGCAGTGTCTGTCGGACTTCAAGCGGGTTGGCCAGGCGCGTCGCTCTGCCTCTGGTGACCTCTGCGGCACTGATCAGGCGGAAGTCTTCAAGCTCAGGGTAAAATTCGGTGATCAGCCAGTTCATCAGGTCAGCCATTTCTTGTGGCGTTATGGGCGTATCAGTGACTCCGGGCACTCGCAGCATGTAGCCACGGCCGGTTGCTGATTTCAGCAATTTATCCAGGTTCTTTCTCAGATCAGGGACTTCTGGCGGATCGCCCGAGCCATCCTCAATGTGACAGCCTGAGCAGTGTAGCAAGTAAGAGAAAGCGGGAGGGTTGACACGCTCTTGCTCAGCGGCGACAGGACTGGTCCAGCCCGCGCTCAATATCATTAGGCAAAAGCCGGCTCGCAGCAATCTGTCTTTCAGCAAGAGCATCTCAGTAGCTCGCGAGCAGTTCGAGTCGTTCTTTGATGGGGTCTTTCATCGGCCGCTTTCGCCCCTCTATGACTTCTGCTGCGGTAAAAGGCGAAGAGTCTGTCTCCCCCTGATAGAAAGACTCTACGATCCAGTTGAGCAGATCTGCTACTTCTTCCGCCGATCCCGGAGCGCCAATGACTCCGGGGACCCGCAGCATAAAATCCCGGCCGGCGGGGCTTCCGATCAGATAGCTCAGATCGTCTCGCAGACTCGGCACATCAGGCGGCAGCCCGGAACCATCATACTGATGGCATCCCACACAGAACTGAAGAAAGAAAAATTTGGGGCTGGTCTGGGCCTCAACTGCCGGTGCCCCCATCGTGAGCAGGGAGGCGACCGCAGCCGCTATCAGAACCCTGGGCACCGTTACTGTCCTGCGACGTTGCTGTCTTCCACACCCATGATCCGTGCCAGAGTGCAGTGATAAGCATGGCTGGTAGAGCCAAAACACCACAATATGCTATTCGATTTGCCCGGATAATAGACCGGGCGATCTCCCTCAGAGCGGTGACAGCCACAGCGACCGCAGGGCGACTTGCCGCAGCAGTCGTTGTAGGAAATCAGATAGTCGCGGCCATCACCCGGATTGTGACAGGTACCGACCCATGCGACCGTTGCAGTTTGTGACCCCGGAGGGCATTGGGTTACTGTGCCGCCGCAGCAGCTGCAGGCCTGCCCGCTGAAAGCGCAATATCGCCAGTAGTCACAGGAATCGGGATTACCCATATCAGGAATATCATCAGAGCTTTGTGCGTGTGCATCCCGCACTACCGGCAGCATGGGCAGGGCGCCCATGCCGGCGAGAAACATCCCGAATTTTCCTAAAAACGAGCGGCGTGAGGTGCGCGAGGAAATGAACCGCACCGCACCGGTGGTGGCGGCATCAAGATCTTTCAGTAACTGGTCAATCAACTGCTCACGCTTGCTCATGCCTGCTCTCCGAGTAATTCTTCTTTAACCAAGTAATCCTGTATCGATTCATAACCGGAGCGCATCGATTCAACAAGACTCTCAAGATGTTCACGGCTGTTAACCAGCCCTTTCGAGCGTAACACACCCTGCTCATCAATCAGCACCGCATAAGGCAGTTTGCTGACTTCAAACTTCATGCCTAATTCCAGTGAAACAACATAAGGATATTCTTCGATATTCATTTTGCTGACGTAATCTGCGTGCTTTTGCACTTCTCCGCCATCGCTGCCAAAAACCAGAGAAAGTTTTTCACTTCTGGCCATGGATTTGGCTGTTGGTACCAGTTCCTTGCAAACCGGACACGTAGGTGACACAAATAGTAGAAGCTGCGGTAGCTTGCGTTGACCTCCCAACTCCAGCGGGATGCCATTCAGATCCGGAATCGATAATAAAGGTGCCGGTTCGCCTACTTTGGGCCCGGCTGTTGTCATCAGCGCGCCCGCCGGCGCAAGCCTTGTGTGCAGAACGCCGATTTGACGGGCCAGAGCGAACACCGCAACAACCAGAACCAGAACGACCAGCGCCAACAGCATGACGATCTCTGCCAGGTAATTATCCATGACTTGTCCTCCCGCTTCTGGTGAAAGCCTGATTACGCACCAGCTGTTCAACGAGCAGATAAGTACAGCTGAGCACCGCAACCATCAGTGTGAGCAGTATAAAGTCTGTCCAGACCACAGCCCGGCCAGTACCGGGTAGGACCAAAAGCAGGCAGCCAATAATGAGCGCGGCATTCCGCAGAAGCAGCCAGTAAGAGAGCATCTGCGGTTGGCCACCGCAGCCGCAGTCAATGTCATCTCTGCCCCGCAGGAGATTAATTGCTATAGCGGCTGTATATGAAGCGAGCAGACCGGCAGCCAGAGCCCCGGCCCAGGGTCGGGTAATGGGCACCAGAATCAGAAAAACGACAGCCATTTCTGCCACGGGTATCGCCCGTGCCAGACCGGGTAGGATGGCAGAAGGCACCAGCTCATAGGCTGCCAACTGGGCCCTGAAACGGGCCGACGAGTTCAGCTTGTGCATTGCCGCCGTGAGAAACAGCAGGGCAAGTGATGTGGAGAGTACAAGAACCGTCAAAGGATCAATCATTTACCGCTTACCCCTAGTCTCCGTATAGATTTTGAATGGTGCCTGACAGGTCTTCAATGGTTCTGATCAGCCGGCCGGTGACCGGTTCGCGAACCTGAATGGTGCCGCTTACTGCCAGCAGTAGCAGGGGATCTTCATCCTGAGTCATCTGCACGCTCGTCACGGTTTCGCCGTCTTCAAGTGCGATTCGATAACCGCGACGCTGCGAGCGGGTGGAGAACACCCAGACTTCGGTTCCGGCATCTTCAAAGGATTCCTGACCGCCACCCTGATGCATTACCACTGCGAGAACCTCTGCCTTGGCGTTGTAGGCGTAGGCTTGATTGCCCCCCAGACGCCAGTCGTCGTCATTGGACAACGGCATCCCATTACGGTCGGTAGCGTCAGTATCCGGCGGATTGATTGACCAGCCGTCACTGATACTGACCTGCCCGTTTTCAACTGTCGCTTCATGGACCTTTCCGTTCATGGTCATGAAAACCCACCCGTCGTCGCTCGGTACGGCATAGTCAAGCACGGGGTCCTCAAACAGATCAAAGAACACGTCGCTGCTTGAGCGGGCAGCTTCTTCGCCGCTTTCATCCACTTCCACATATTGGACAGTGCCGTCTGCGCATGAGGAAATAAAGCCACGGTCAGCGGGGTAAATACCGGCACAGTTCGGTGTCGAAATCTCGGTGACGAATTCGCTGCTGTCCAGATCCACGATCGACACCGAAATCGCCGGCGTGATGTTCCAGACGCCAATAAATTGCTCATTGATAAGACCAATCATGCCGGGATTCCCGATGCCGGCGGCTTTGGGCGGTATTTCTACCTCTTCGACGGGGAGGGTAGTGGCGGTGTCGAAGCCAATGACAACATCCGTGCGGTCGCCATAAGTGCCGCGGCTGTAAAATGAGCCATAGGCGTAAATCCGGTCTCGGTTCATCGCGGGTCGGACGGCAGGAGTAAAGTTGGAGATGTCGAGGGTCCCGCCGACCTTGCCGCTGTCTGCATCCAACAGATAGGCGATACCACGACCTCTCACAGAAACCCAGTGCGGGCCGGTTTCCGGCATATCAAGAGCATCGCCAAGAACCGTATCCCACTGCGCGCTGGCCGTGGCAGCCGAAGTCAGAACAAAAAACGCAGTAAGCAGACGCATTGCCATGTAGTACCTCCGAGAAAGTGGTTCATCAACCCTGTGCCGAGCGTTTCAAGCCTGAAATCAGCGGTGGGATAGGCAGGCAGTATTCTTACGCCCACACCCGGTGCCGTTTCAGCACTTGACAGTCCTCAGACCTCCATTTGAAAACCTGAGCAGAGGAGTGTCAAGGTTATAAGCCCGCATTCGGATAAAGTCAGCCTGAGCCGGACCCCGGTCTCTGCTGCGCAGCGCGACTTTTGTGGCTCAGCGGCGCCGACGTCTTCAATCTTTCAGAAGATAAAGCCAACCCGGTCAAACGCCGGATCAGATTCATTCTGGTTAGCAATAGGGCCGATAGTTCGACTATTATCGACCGCTCACTGACCTCGCGCGATCCAGGATCCATGACAATTTGTATTCGACAAGCGACAGATTCGGATTTTGATCAGATCTGGCCGATTTTTAACGACGTGGTGGCCGCAGGCGACACCTACGGGTACCGGACCGATACCGGCAGGGCGCAGGCACAACATCTGTGGATGCAGTATCCACGAGTCACTTACGTCGCTGAAGAGGATCAGCGAATTCTGGGCACGTATTACCTCAAGACCAATCATGATGGCCCGGGGGCCCATGTCTGCAACTGCGGTTATATGGTGGCACCAGCGGCACGCGGCCGCGGCCTTGCGACGCGTATGTGTGAGCACTCCCAGCAGGAAGCGGTAAGAATGGGCTACCGGGCGATGCAGTTTAATTATGTGGCCGCCAGTAATGAGGGGGCAGTCCGCCTCTGGACCAAGCTGGGTTTTGCGACGGTAGGCCGGCTTCCCGGCGCTTTTGCGCATCCGAAGTTAGGGGATGTCGATGCGCTGGTCATGTACAAATGGCTGGCGGCATGACCATCCGGCAGTGACGGACAGCAATTGAAGGCAATTAAAAGCACCTGAAAGTTTTTGAGCGCCATTAGAAGAACTTGAAAGAACTGGCAAGAACTTGAAAATAACCGGGAGTAGCAAAGCGTCATGACCATGAAGCCCGCGGACAGTAATCAGATACTCCAGGCCCTGAGTGAGGGACCCGAGGAGGGGAGCAGTCTCATGGCGCTTGCCCGCCGCACGGGGAAAACCCTTCCAGAGCTGCAAAAGTTCCTGCAGGCACATCCGGTCTGCTTTACCGACTCAGGTCAGACCAAATACAAACTTAATCCCAGTCCACCCATTCATGGGCTTATGGAAAGTGCACAGCTTCATCTGGAGATTCAGCACACAAAAAAGCGACAGCAACAAATACTCAGGTGGGTAGCAATATCGGCGGCTATCTTTGTGGCTTTCACGCTGCTTGTCGGCTTTGTCTGAGCGGACAGCATCCGGCCCGCAGGAACACAGGTCAATGCGGATCGTCAGGCCAGCCTCGATTCTGGCGTTTCAAGACTGACAATAGCTCAGTTATTTCCGCTAAAATGCGGAACACCTGCAGTGCTAACTGACATTTTGAGGGACAGGGCCCGTGAACAAGCTCTATCAACTCGGTGAAAACCGACTTTTCTGGATTGCCGGGGCGGCATACCTGGTGCTTATGGAAGGAATCGCCTTGTACTATCAGTATGGCCCGGGCATGTGGTACCCGTGTGCGCTCTGTGTGCAGGTCAGAGCCTGGGTGATGGGGTCGCTGATCTTTTCTGTCACCGGCATGAGCCTGGTAAAAAAATTCTGGTGGCGCTGGATGTCGCTGAACCTGACTATCGTAATGATGGCCGGCGCGCTGTACACCAGCTATTACGCCTATGGCGTGGAGCAGGGCACAGTAATCTCCAGCTGTACAATGGGAGCCGGATTCCCGGAATTCATGCCTCTTGACCAATGGGTGCCCGTTTTGTTCGAGGCGCAGGGAATGTGCGGACAGTCTCCACCGATGCCGCTGGGCGTTTCCATGGTCGAAGCCTTGCTGATTACACTGTCTGCACCGCTGCTCGTGCTGGTGGCTCTGTGGGGCGCGCATGTGCAGAAAATTGCGGCTGGCGAGGTGCAGTAAACCGCCTGCGCGTAGAGGTTGCTGCTTGCAGAGGTTGAAGGGAAAACCTTTTTCGCTTCGACCGCCTTATTCAGGCCGTATCCAGTGCGCCGGCAACGGCACTCAGTCAGCCTGCCAGCTGCGCCTCAAGCTTTTTGCGTCATGCTGAAGTTTCTTCAGCATCAAGCTGCAATCAAAAGGACGTTCTCAATGATCATATTTACAGAAAACCTTCACCGCTTCACTTTGCGTCCAAAATTGCTGCGAGGCCTGAGAGCGGGGTTACTGTGTATTGCGTGCATTCCGGTATTCACGCAGGCACAGGAGCATTTCAATTCCAAAGGCTCGGGAGCAACCGTCCATACCAGCTCCTTGCAGGCAGAGCTCAGAGAAACTTTGCCATTTGCCGATGAGCGGGACTTTGAAGAGGCCCGGCGGGGGTTCATCGCTGAACCCGATTCCCGCCAGATCCTCGGCGCATCCGGGAATATCGTGTGGGACATGGCCCGTTATGATTTTCTTCTGAGTGGCGATGATTACGACACGATGCACCCGTCCCTGCAGAGACAGTCTACGCTGAACATGAATTTCGGTCTTTATGAAGTCGTCCCTGATTTTTTGTACCAGGTGCGCGGCTTCGATCTCGCCAACATGACGCTGGTGAAGGGAAATACGGGCTGGATCATATTCGATACTTTGCTCACCAACGAAACAGCAGCGGCAGCCTTCGCTCTGGCAAGTGAACATCTCGGTGACTACCCGATAAAAGCAGTCGTTTATTCCCATTCCCACATAGACCATTTTGGCGGGGTTCTGGGCGTTATCAGCGAAGCTGAGGTCGCCGCAGATTCGGTTCAGGTCATTGCGCCGGCAGGCTTCATGCAGGAAGCGATTTCAGAGAATGTTTATGCGGGTAACGCCATGTCTCGTCGTGCATCACTGCAGTACGGACGGCTGATTCCCTCCAGTCCTTTCGGGCAGGTTGACTCAGCGATCGGCAAAGGGCTTTCAGCCGGTACTACCGGCCTGATCGCCCCTAGCCTGGTGATAGAAGCAGACTATGAAACCCACGTCATTGACGGGGTGACCCTTGTGTTTCAGAACACGCCCGGCACCGAAGCGCCTGCAGAAATGAATACCTGGTTTCCGGACCAGAAGGTTTTCTGGGCAGCAGAAAATATCACTGCCACGGTTCATAACATCTACACGCTTCGCGGCGCGCTGGTGCGCGATGCATTAGCCTGGTCGAAAGGCATTAACGAGGCGCTGTACCGGTATGGGCAACACGCAGAGGTCATGGTGTCTTCTCATAACTGGCCCCGGTGGGGTAACGAGCGCATCCAGCAGGTCATGCGGGCGCAGCGGGATGCCTATGCCAATCTGAACAATCAGGTACTCAATCTGGCAAATCAGGGAGTGACCATCAACGAGATCCACAACGAGTACAAGGTGCCCGACAGTCTTCAGCAGCAATGGTCTGTGCGCCAGTATCACGGTTCGGAATTTCACAATTCGCGGGCAGTGCTGAACCGCTATCTCGGATATTGGGATGGTAATCCGGCAACCCTGGCACCGCTCTCCCCTTCCGATTCGGCGCCGCTGTATGTGGAGATGATGGGGGGAGCCGCGGCCATCATGACTAAATCCCGTGAGTTGTTTTCGGCGGGCGATTACCGTCTGGCGATGGAGCTTCTTAACAAACTGGTCTACGCGGAGCCGGAGAATACCGGCGCGAAAGACCTGCTGGCTGATGTTTTTGAACAGTTGGGATACCAGTATGAGAGCGCCAGTATGCGCAACGTGTTCCTGGCCTCAGCGCAAGAACTGAGAAACGGCACCGGCAGCGTGCCTGCCCCCCGGGGAACCAGCCCCAGTCTGGCCCGAGCGATGACGACCAGCCAGTGGTGGGATGCGATGGCGACTCGGGTTGATTCAGAGCGGGCCGATGGTCTGGCATTTGTTCTCAATTTCATCACGCCGGATAACGGACAACAGTTCGTGATTGAGCTGAGTGGTGGCACTCTGACAAATATACAGGGCTATCAGTCTGACGAGCCCGATGCCACCATCACAATCAACCGGGTAGATCTGGAAACGGTGATTATGGGGAGAGCATCCCTTGCCGAGCAGCTGCAGAGCGGGGTCGGATCAGTCGACGGTAATGCTGCTGTACTCGGGCAGCTTGCTTCGGTCCTGGTGAGTTTTAATGCAGGCTTTGAAGTGCTGCCCGGCACGGTTGCTCAGTAACCGGCTTGCTGCTCGTGACGGATAAGGATATCCCGGTTCTGCGTAACGAGAAGCTGGCGGCCGCGGCGAGACAAAGCCGTCCGGTCAGACATCGTGCTGTTTCGGGCTTTTCGATCTCGCAGTCAGAGGGGTCCGCATGACGCGGGAGGCCAGCGTGCGTCAGCTCAGGGACTTTATCCTTGAGCATCCCCGGCTCATGGTGCTGACCGGAGCCGGGATCAGCCAGAGCTCCGGTATCCCGACCTATCGTGATGCAACCGGCGCGTGGACTTCCAGTCAACCGATTCAGCACGGCGAATTTATGCGTGATGCTGTTGTACGCAAACGGTACTGGGCGCGCAGTTACAAGGGATGGCCCAACGTGGCGAGCGCCCGGCCTAATCCGGCTCATCTGGCGCTGAGCCATCTGGAAGCGCAGTCCTATGTTCAGTGTCTCGTGACCCAGAACATCGATCGTCTCCATCAGAAGGCCGGTCATCAGCGGGTGATCGATCTGCACGGGCGTCTCGATCAGGTGATTTGTATGGACTGCGGAGAAATTGCTGCGCGTGCGGATGTCCAGCAATGGTTAGCGGCCCACAACAGCCACCTTGATCATCTCACGGTCCGGCAGCGACCCGATGGTGATGCAGAAATTGAAGGCGCTGCTCTGGAAAAGATGCAGCTGCCCAGCTGTGCCCATTGCTCCGGTTTAATCAAACCCAATGTGGTTTTTTATGGCGGTTCGGTCGATAAACAAATCATCGGCGACGTATTCGAGCAGCTGAGTCAGTGCGATGCCCTGCTGGTGGTAGGATCTTCCCTGATGGTGTATTCCAGTTTCCGCTACTGTAGATTCGCCCATGATCATGACATCCCTATTCTGTGTATTAATCAGGGTCTCACCCGTGCGGATGAATTACTGCATCTTAAGGTCCGCTCGGACTGCGCGGATACGCTGAAACAGCTGGTTGATTCACTGCCTGCGCGCGGATGACAGGTGGCCGCTTCTGCCCGCCGGCTGCACAGTGGCGTGTGTTGTGGCAATTTCCTTCGCAATCTCTGCGCGCCCTGCGGGTTTACCGGCATTAATAAAGGAGTGACATCGTGACTAAAAATCTGAAGACTTTCTATCTGGTTTCGGCAATCTTCGGCGCCGTGGTGCCTTATTACTGTTTCTGACGTTTTCTAAGGTCGGAAGGCATCGGAGTGATGCCGCTGATAGAGGGTGCGCTGATAAATGGCGCAGCCGCCGGCTTTACCCTCGACGTCGTCATCTCATCGCTTGTCTTTTGGGCATTCATGCTGAGTCAGAAAGAGAAGGGTCCTGCACCCCTCAGGTTCATTGTGCTTAATCTGTTTGTGGGCCTGTCGTGTGCCTTGCCGGTTTATTTGTGGGCAGCCCAGAGTCGATCTGCGCAAGGATAGTTGACCGTGAGGTCGGCCCGGATGTCTCTACCGGTCGCTGTCTGTTATCACGCCGGCATGCTGCGCGGTGGCCTGCTCAAGGCTCGAAGGCTTTCCAGTGCCGGATTCGATAAGCCAGCGGATCGGCCAGGATTTCACGTCTCGCAGCAGAGACTTCCTCCAGCGTGAGTTCCTCAAAATCTACAGGGAGCGTTTCGCTATTCCACTGCCGCAAAACCCAGTTAATGACATCAGCAAGCGCTGCATCATCAATGGGTGCCTGAGCGGCTCCCGGTATTTGTACGAGATAAGCGCGCATGGCCGGCACGCTGAGCATTCGCCCGAGTTCATCATGCAGAGTCGGAACATTCGGATGGTTGCCTGTGCCATTGACCAGGTGACAACCGCTGCAGTAAAGCAGGTAATTGGATCGGGGATTGCTGGCCTGCAGCGCGGCGAATGACGGCAGACTTACAGTAAGCAGGATGACAGCGGTCCAGAATCTCATTGCCATGACCGGATTAATCGGCCGTTCCCAGCACCATCGAAACTGTGCAGTGATAGCTGGTATCTTCTGTACCAAAACACCAGTAGACGGTGTTGCTGTTGCTGTTGAAGTAGAGCGGCCTGTCCCCTTCGGTGTTGTGGCATTCGCAGCGGTTGCACTCCGTCTTGCCACAGCAATCATTGTAGGACATCAGATAATCGCGGCCGTCCGCGGGGTTGTGACAGGTTCCGACCCAGGCGATAGGAGAGGGCTGCGAGCCCGGTGGACAGGAGGTATTGCTGCCGCCGCAGCAGGTGCACAGAAACCCACTGAGTGCGCAATAGCGCCAGTAATCGCAACTTTGCGGATCGCCGACTTCTTGTACGGCGCTCTGAGAAAAGGCCCTTTTTACCGGAAGCAGGGGAAAAGCGGCAGCGCCGGTGATCAGCATACCCAGACGTGATAGGAAATTACGCCGGGACAGCTTCTGCGACAGCGCCATGGCCGACCTGCGGGCATTTTCATCGATCCAGTAGAAGGTCTGATCAACAATCTTCTCGAGGTTCATTACATGCTTCCCTGTTGTCCGGGCCCTTCAAGGAAAGGACAGCCCGGCCTGAATTAGAAATCTTCGAAATGGACAGACGCCGGAGTTTCAATTGAGCGTTCGTGTTTGAAACTGACCGCATCAAACACCTGAGTTCCACCAGCTTCATCAGAGACAATAAGCTTGGGATTCGATTCCTGAGTAACCATCAGGCTCCGCACCGGGACTTCCAGCGCATGGCGGTGAAGGCGCTGTCTGGTCTCAAGGTCATACAGCCAAATCTCGTCACCATACTGATGGTGGGTATCGACGCTCCCCTCGTGCATGGCAACATAGAGTAAACCGAGCTCTTGATGCGCGCTGATAAATTCATCCCCGCCTGGCCTCCAGGACTCCTCACCCTCAGCGATGAGACTCCAGCCTTCTCCAATCAGGATTTCGTCGTCATCGGTGCTGACTTCATAAATCATTCCGCCATGGGTCGGCAGAATCCAGCCGTCAGCGCTTCTTGCGACGCGGTCGAAAACCGGGTCGTCGATCACGTTGAAAAAAACCGTGCTGCGTTCGCGATTTTGCTGAAAACCGCTCAAATCCAGTTGAATGAGCTGTAGAGTCCCATCGCCGCATACCTGCAAAAAGTCATTTTCAGCCACTGGCATGATCACTGCACAACTCGGCGTTGAGATCTCGTCGACAAAAATTCGATCTTCGACGTCGACAATGCTGACTGAGTGACCGGGATTCATATTCAGGACGGCAAGATGCCTGCCGTTGTTCAAAAGGCCAAGATGCCTTTTAACCGGCAGTCTGGCAATGTGGTTCGGCACTTCGATTTCGGCAACCGTTCGCAGGTTGTCGTAATCATAGATAGCGACGATATCGGTGCGCGTTCCCCGTGTTTCACGGGTCATGTAGGACTCTGCGGCGTAAATTTCCCGTTTATCAGGGTTGGCGATCAGCGTAGGGGCGTTCTTGGCCAGCGAGACCATCCCCATCATTTCGCCACTGTGCGCATCAAAAATGTGGGCGCCACCTGACCAGGTTTTGCCAAGAAACCAGTTTGGCCCCGGTTCCGGCAGGGTTTCAACCGTGAGCACCTCCGGTGCGATCTGGCCGAGAGTCAGGGGCGATAGCAGGAAAACTGCGAACAGGACGGGGATCCGCATAGCTGCGCTCCAGATAATTCGGGGATTCGGGAAACGGTCTCTTGTGCGATTCATAAGCGTGCACCTTGTCGCCGAACCTGCGGCTGTGTCAGGAACAGTGTTGTGTAGTGACCTGAAGTGTAGTGAAAATGCCCTCGCCTGTAAAAGACGCGGGTTCAACGGTGTCCGATTCACATGGTCATGCCAATGGCCAGATAGAGCAGAATGGAGATACCGCCGATAATTGCTGCATAGGGCAACTGTGTCTTGACGTGATCAATGTGATCGGAAGCGGCTCCTGTTGAAGCCAGTATTGAGGTGTCTGACAGCGGCGAGCAGTGATCGCCAAATACGCCGCCCCCGGAAACTGCCGCAATGGTTGCGTAGACCACCGTATCCAGCTCATTGGCTGAAAAGCTGAATGCCAGCGGTACCGCAATGGGTATCATGATTGCATAGGTACCCCAGGAAGTGCCGGTTGAGAAGGCCACAAAACCGGTGATGAGAAATGCCAGCACCGGCAGTACTTTCGGCGTCAGCCACGACTCAGTCACCGAAATGATGTAATCAGCGGTATTCAGAGTGGCAGACAGATCGTTGAGGGCATAAGCAAAGGCAAGAATGATAATGGCCGGCATAATCCCCTTGATACCGGCCATGGCGGTGTCGGTAATCTCTGCCAGGGGAATGCCTTGGATGCGCATGACAATTGCGGCCATCACTGAAGCGAGCAGGAATGATTCCATTGGCCTAGCGCTGCCTGTCAGCGTCACTGAACCCACTGCAAACCCGATGACCAGCAGGACCGGAAATACAAAATTCCAGAATAAACTGGTTTGAATGCCGGGGTAGGGGTCGATGCCTGTCAATTCGTCGGCCATCAAAGGCTGGGCGTCTTCACGCGTCAGCTTGCCTTCATTGCGCGCTCTCTCTTCAGCCTTTTTCATGGGTCCGAAATCAGGCAGGATCCCAGCCGCGATCAGACCCACCATCATGACGGCAAGGATAGAGTATAAGTTGTATGGAATGGACAGGATAAATGCTGCCATGGCATCGGCTGCGTCTTCGATAGGCCCCATGCCCACGATCAGGCCTGCAACCAGCACCGCCCAACCCGTGATAGGCACCAATATACTGACGGGGGCGGAGGTTGAATCGCAGATATAAGCCAGCTTTTCCCGTGAAATTTTGAAGCGATCAGAGAGTGCGCGCATCGTTGAGCCGACAAACAGTGGGCTGAAATAATCGCTGAAATAGACGAACATGCCCATGAACCAGGCGATCAGCTGCACGCGCTTACGTGTCATGCGACGTCGTTCGATGAAACTGGAAAAATTGAGGATGGCGCCGGTTCGCTGAAAAAAGGCAATGAGTATCCCGATGAACAGTTCCAGCAGAAAGATCCAGGAGAAATCTTCATTGCCCAGCGCACTGACCAGAAGGCGGGGAAACCCCAGCAGGTTGTCACCTGCTACCAGCACGCCGGCAAGACAGGCCACCGCCAGCGAGAACACAGTATTTCGGGTAAGAAAAGCCAGCAAGATCGCAACACTGGCTGGTACCAGAGACAGTGGGCCGAGATCTACAGGGGTTTCCATTTAGCAGTAATCCGATCCGGGAGTTGCCGAATTAGAACACAGACGAAAGCCGGTTTACATTTCAGCTTTGCCGAAGAATGCTTCAACGCGGGACGCCGTATGGAAAGCCGCAGCCCGGATCGGGTCGGGTGGCATCCAGCTCGCTGATCCGAATAAACGAGTGACGTCTGGCGCTTTATTACCCGCAGCTAAATCAGCCAGTAATTTTCCGAGCAGAGTGCCTTTCACGGTTCCGCCGCCATTGCAGCCGGCAGAGACGAACAGTCCGGGTCGTTCTTCGCCCCACACCAAACCACCGTTATAGGTAAATCCGACGGCACCGCCCCAGCAAGACTCCAGCCCGATCTCTTTTACCTGAGGAAACCGGTCATGAAGCTTCTGGGTGAGTAATTTCTGAATGTTTTCGGGCTTCGCTTCTTTTTCGTAATCATGAGCCGACCTGATCAACAAGCGGTTGTCCCGAGTTCGCCTCAGGGTGCTGCCGAGGCGGTGGGTTGGCAGCAAACCCCAGTTCTGGTCGGAGCCCAGTGTATCGCTCAGGGCGTCAGGGAGACTGGGTGTCAATCCTGCATAGGTAAACATTGCCGCCAGCCGGCTACTGGCGACACCGAGGGATTTTGCGAAGGCGTTGTTGGCCAGGAACAGGCGTTTGCAGTTGACACCACCATTCGCTGTAGTGATCTGCCATTTTTGCTGACGGTTGTTTATCTGCAGCGCCGGCGTGTTTTCATAACAGACGACAGAATCCGGCAGGGTTTTGAACAGTGCGCGTATAAGCTGCGCCGGCTGTGCGAGATAGCAGTGTGGCGAGTACAGCCCTTCCTGGAAGTAGCTGCTGCCGATCCGGGCCCGCAGTTCATCCCGGCTAAGTCTCTCGAAAGGCAGCCCGGCTGCCTGTAAGAAGGTCTCATATCTTGCTATTGAGCGAGCGCCGATGTCGCTGGCAGCGGCACGGAAGGTTCCGGCGCGTGTTATGTCAACGTACTCTCCTGAGAGCTCTACCTCCCGCAACATGTCCTGTAGGGTCTCGGATATCATCTGATTGCCCTGCCGCACGCGCTCAAGATTATCGGCATCGGCGTCTTCAGCCAGGGCTGTTTCCAGCAGGAATCCCGAATTTCGACCCGGATTTCCCTCACCGATCTCACTGCCCTCGAGTAGGACAATATGGTGATCCGGGAAGTGGTCATGCCAGCGCTTGGCGATAGCGAGGCCGGTGTAGCCTGCCCCGATAATGGCAACGTCAGCGTCGACCTGTGAACTCAGGGCAGGAGATGGCGTGCGCCGCGGCAGCAGCGCGTTCCATCCGCAACGAAGTTGATAATCAGGAAACCGCGGTTTCACTCATGCAAGCTCAGCCACGCCCGCATCATGTTTGTCACCATGTCGGGCTTCTCATGATGTGGCCAGTGTCCCACACCGGGAATGGTCACCAGGGTCCAGTCCTGTTCCAGCTCTTCCCAGGTGTTGTTGAGAGCGGGCGCCAGCAGTGCGGTATCATTGAGCCCGTGAAACTGCAGTACAGGCGCCTGAATTCGGGGTAACTCCGCCCAGGGACCACCCACATAAGGCTCGCGGGGATAGTTGCGGCGGTAGTAGTTCATCATCGATTCAGTGCTCGAGTTCTCGAAGGCTGCAAGATAGATTTCGCGCAGGGCGTCGTCACCCTGAGAGAGCGCCATGGCCAGACCGGCAGGACTGATATTTTCATGGGAGTCTGGCTGCTGGAAATTGCGCGCATATTGCGAATTACTGTGCTGTTGGCCCATGCTGGCCAGCTCTCTCTGCAATCCTTTGATATGGGGCAGGTTCATGATAATCAGCCGCTCGGTCATCTGCGGATAAGCGGCAGCAAAACTCCAGGCGATGCCTCCTCCCCAGTCATGACCGACGACCACGGCGCTGCTTTCGCCTTCTGCCCTGATGACCGCGGCGACATCAGCAGTCAGCAGTGTCATATCATAATTTGCTTCCCCCCCAGGCTTGTCGCTCAGGTTGTAGCCTCTGGTATCCAGAGCGGCCACAGTATACTGATCTGCCAGTCCGGCCATTTGATGGCGCCAGGAATACCAGAAGTCAGGAAATCCGTGGATGAATACCATCAGCGGGCCACTACCCATCTTGGCGTAGTGAATAGAGACTCCGTCGCTGTCGGCATACTTATGTTCAACCTGATCCATCACATCTTGAGCGCTAATCGAACTGGCGAACAGCAGGGCAGGTATCAGCAAGAAAGGCAGGACAGATACGCTTCGGCGTGAGCAGCAATTAAATTTCATGGCGATTCCCCGATAAAAAACATCCGGCATGCTAACACAGATGAATGGGGTCAGCAGATGGCGCCTCTTTGCGTTAGACTAAGGCCCTGGCTAACAAGAACAATAACGTCGCACCGGACTACGCAATTGAACCTCGCTGACCTCACGCTGACTCTCTTAAGCTGTATTTTCTTTATGGCACTGGTCGCCTTCGTGTCGTATCAGAAAACCAAAGGGGAAGTCAGCACCAAAGAAGGTTACTTTCTGGCAGGCCGGGGCCTGAGTGCAGTATTTATTGCTGGATCCCTGCTGCTTACGAATTTGTCAGCAGAACAGCTGATTGGTCTAAACGGCTCCGCTTATGGCTTCAACCTCAGCAGCATGGCCTGGGAAGTCACTGCGGCCTTTGCCACTGTGTGCATGGCATTTGTGTTTCTGCCCCGCTATCTTGCCGGCGCCTTTACGACCTTGCCCGAATTTCTGTGCGACCGATATGACGACGGTGTGCGCCGCATGACCGTCGTGCTATTCATGGTGGGTTACGGACTGGTCACCATTCCGGGCGTGTTGTATTCCGGATCGATTGCCGTACTGCAGCTGTTTGACGTGCCGGGTTTGCTGTCGGTGAGCTACAGTACCGGATTGGCAATGACCATCGTGGTTATCGGCTGTATCGGAGCCCTCTACGCAGTATTCGGCGGGCTGAGAGCCGTGGCCGTATCAGATACGCTCAACGGGTTGGGCTTGTTGATCATCGGTATTGCCGTGCCGCTTCTGGGGTTTTCCGCACTGGGTGAGGGCAGTGTTCTGCGGGGTCTGGAAATTGTGGTGACCACAGATACCGAGAAGCTCAACGCCATCGGATCGGCTGACGATCCCACCCCGTTTCCCACGCTTTTTACCGGGATGATTTTCGCCAATCTTTTCTACTGGTGTACCAATCAATATGTGATTCAGAGAACTCTCGGGGCCAGAAACCTGGCGGAAGGTCAGAAGGGTGTTTTGTTTTCGGGCTTTTTCAAAGTACTGGTTCCCTTCATGATGATGATTCCCGGCGTTATAGCCTTCCATCTGTATGGCGGCAGTCTGGAATCTATCGATCTGGCTTATCCGCAACTGATCAGGGATGTGTTGCCGGTGTACGCCACCGGATTCTTTCTCGCCGTGCTGCTGGGTGCGGTTTTCAGTTCTTTTAATTCCCTGATCAACAGCGCAGCTACGCTGTTTTGCCTCGATATTTACGCGCCGCTTAAAGGTGGAACGCTCAGCGACAGCGAGATGGTGACTGTCGCCAAGCGTGCCAGTGTCTGTATTGCGCTGTTCTCTTTCATTGTTGCACCGCTGCTGCAGTACGCCCCCGAAGGGCTGTGGCAAATTATTCGCATCTTTACCGGGTTTTATAATATTCCGGTGATCGCTATCGTCATGGTGGGTCTGTTTACCCGACGCGTTCCTGCCGTGGGTGCGAAGCTTGTGATCGTTTTTCATGTGGTGGCCTACGGGTTGCTGCAGTTCGTCTTCGCCGAGGCGGTTAACATTCATTTTCTGCATCTGTACGCCATTTTGTTTATTGCGGAAATTGCCTTCATGCTGGCGCTTGGGTTGGTGAAGCCGAGAGCGCAGGCATGGACGTATCGCACTCGTGAGTTGGTGAATCTGACACCCTGGCGTTATGCCGTTCCCTGTGCCGGCACTCTGCTGTCCTGTGTGGTCGGACTGTATCTGCTGTTTTCGCCTCTGGGTCTGGTTGGTGGGCTGAGTGAATGGTTTCTGCCCTTGTTGGTGCTGTTAATTCTGGTCAATATAGTCAGCTGGACGCGGTACGCGAGCAAACAGCCTGCTCTTATTCATCACGGGCGTGAGGCGTCTTGAGGGGATTGTGCGTTTTTATCACGAAACATCATCACAGCGTTCTGCCAGAGTAGAGAATTTCGTTGCCGCTGGTAAACCCGATTGCAATTTGCTTATCGTCGGCTGCGGGATGATCGGGCGTGAACACATGCGGGTGGCAACTCTGCTGGGCCGGGCCCGTGTCCACGGAGTTTTTGATCCGGAGTCAGAGAGCGTTCGTCAGGCGGCCGCTGAATTTGCGGGTTATTCATCGGACAAACTGGTGGTCTATCCGGATTTGAGATCAGCGGTTGACGATCCTGCTATCGATGCAATTTTTGTTTGCACGCCGAATTTTACGCATTTTGAGATACTGCAGCAGATCAAACACACCGGCAAGCCGCTGTTTATTGAAAAACCCATGGCGACCCGACTCGAGGATGCCCGATCTATGCTGCTGCTGGCCGAGGAGTATCCAAGTTTCATCCAATTAGGCATGCAGTACCGGTTTAAATCCCAGTACGTTGAGGCGTTTCATGAGATCAAACAAAACAGCAGTCTTGGCGCGATCAAAACCATTGCCATGAGCGAGTTCCGGCCGCCTTTTCTGAATAAGGTGAAGCAATGGAATAAGTTCAATGCATTCTCAGGCGGGACTCTGGTGGAGAAGTGTTGTCATTATTTCGACCTGATTAATCTGATGGCAGAAACCCGTATTGACAGTGTTTATGCCCTCAGCGGTCAGGCCGTGAATTTCATCGATTTCAGCTATGAAGGTAAAGTATCTGACATCCATGATCACGCCTTCGTCGTCATGCAATTTGCAGGCGGAATCAGTGCATCATTCACGCTCAACATGTTCAGCCGGGAGCTCTACGAAGAACTCAGCGTGACAGGTGAACACGGCAGGCTGTTGGCCTCAGAATATTCGAGTTTTTCACCGGGCAGCCGCTCCCGAGCCGAGATCATGGTAGAAGTTGACGGGCATCCTGCCTATCGGGGGAAAGAGGTCACCTATCCGGCACCGATCGAGGCCAGCGGCCATCACGGTGCAACGTTTTTTGAGCACGAAGCTTTTCTTGATCAGTTTGACAACAAACCGCACGACAGTGCCAGCTGTGAGCAGGGCATGTGGGCAATTTTGGTAGCCAGCGCGGCCCAGCAATCTGCGGCCACGGGTCAGGTGATTTCGGTTAAAGATTTCGCCGCTGAGCAGGGTATAAACGACGTGTTAAGCTGGTAGGCTGACAGCAAACCGCATCATCGCAAGACAGAAGGAACAGGATATGTCCTCAGAGTTTTTCATTGGAGAAGATGCCTTCCCGGCGGTCGGTTTCGGTCTGTGGAAGATAGACCGGGATGAGACAGCGGGCATGGTCCATGCTGCCATCGAAGCCGGTTACCGGCATCTCGACAGCGCTGCCGATTATGGTAATGAGCGGGAGACCGGGGAAGGAATCAGGGCTGCGATCGAAGCCGGGTGCTGTCAGCGCGAAGATCTTTGGGTGACGTCAAAACTCTGGAATACGTATCACCGGCCGCAGCATGTGCGACCTGCCTGCGAAAAGACGCTGGGTGATTTGGGTCTGGACTATCTGGACCTGTACCTGATCCACTTTCCCATAGCGCTGGAGTTTGTCGATTTCGACCAGCGCTACCCGCCGGAGTGGTTTTTTGATCCCGATGCGGCGGAGCCACGGATGCAGATCGATCCCGTGCCCCTGCACGAAACCTGGGCGGCTATGGAAGAACTGAAACAGTCTGGACTGGTGAAACACATCGGCGTATGTAACTACAGTTCGGCGCTACTGCACGACCTGATGGCCTATGCAAAGCTGCAGCCTGAGGTGTTGCAGATCGAATCGCATCCCTTTCTGACCCAGGAAAGACTCATTCGACTGGCCAAATCCTATGGCATGACCGTGACCGCCTTCTCTCCTCTGGGCGCCTTGTCCTACGTCTCACTGGATATGGCGACAGAGAGCGAATCCGTGCTGGAGTCTGCTGCAGTCAGGCGAGCCGCTGAGCGAACCGAAAGATCACCGGCTCAGGTTGTCCTGCGTTGGGGGGTTCAGCGTGGTACAGCCATCATTCCCAAGACCGCGCGCAAGGAGCGGCTGCAGGAAAACCTGGCGCTGTTTGACTTCACACTGACTGATGAGGAAATGTCGGCGATTGCCGGACTCAACTGTGACCGTCGTTTTAATGATCCCGCGGTGTTCTGCGAAGCGGCCTTCAATACTTTTTATCCAATCTATGACTAACACCATGATTCCAGACCTTCAGCACGTGCAGCTCCCGGGGCAGATTGATTGTGATTCACCATTTCCGGCGATCTTTCAGGCCGGAGCGAAGCTGGAGCAAGACATGGACCCGGTCGCCGTCTGGTTTCGAACTCATCGGCAGTCGATTCTTGATCTGCTTGCACAAAGGGGCGCCCTGCTGCTGCGGGGCCTGCCAATTCACTCTGATCAGGATTTTGATCTGGTGATGCGAAGCCTTGATCAGGAAAATTTCAGCTACGCCGGATCCCTGTCAAATGCGGTGCGTCACAACCGAACGGAACGCGTATTCACCGCCAATGAAGCACCACCTGATGTGGAGATTTATTTCCATCATGAGATGGCGCAGACGCCGGTTTTTCCGAGCAAGCTGGCATTTTACTGTGAACAGGCGCCGACGGTGGGAGGTGCCACCCCGCTGTGCCGTTCGGACGCGCTGCTGTCAGAAATGGCCGAACAGATACCGGAGTTTGTTCAACGCTGTGATGAACTCGGTTTGCGCTATACCAACGTCATGCCGGCCAGCGCAGATCTGGCTTCCGGCCAGGGGCGATCGTGGCGTAGTACGCTGTCAGCGGATACGAAAGAAGAAGCCGCCGGTCGACTGGCCGAACTGGGTTATGAGTTTGAATGGTTGCCTGATGACAGTCTGAAGGCGACCACGCCGGTGTTACCTGCCATCAGGCAGCTGCCGGACGGCAGGCGGGTTTTTTTCAATCAACTGATCGCTGCTTTTAAGGGCTGGCAGGATGCCCGCAATCAGGCGAACAAATCGGTCTGTTTCGGCGATGGCAGTGCGCTCGCCGATGAAGACATGGAAACGGTTTGTGCGATCAGTGAAGAGCTGGCTTTCGATTTGCCGTGGGTGGCAGGCGACATCGCGCTGGTCGACAATTTTCTGGTCATGCACGGACGCCGCCCCTTCGAGGGGCAGCGATGCGTGCTGGCCTCACTGCTGGCCTGAGCAGTGAGCCCTCAGTCGCCGGAAGCCTGGACAGACTGGTCGAGTATGCCGAGGTTAAGCACCAGACGGTGCGCTGGCACCTGATTGATCTGCTGCAACACTCTGTTGACCTGTTCATGACTGAGCCCGCGCGTCTGCGCAAACTGGTCAATCCGATCGAGCGCTGCAGAAAAATCCGCGGTCGCTTCGTACTTCACACTCCACGCCGCGAGATAGATCTCACTTGCGAGCACGGCTTCATCACCAAAATGCTCTGAGTCTCTGATTGCGTCGCGCATCATGAGAAGTTTCTCCCGGCCGAACTGATAGCGTTTGGCGATGGCGACTTTTCGCTCTTCGAGAATGTCCGTTCCGGGGGCTATCTCTCTGAGTCGATAGCTTACGCTGCCCCGTTCACGGATCCCTGCATTCTCCATATCATAGGCACGAGCAACCGCAAACAGAAGTTCAGGGTAGACGGGTGTCAGAGTCAGCCTGCGAATCTGAGCGTACTGCACAGCAATCTCGCTGACTCGGGTAGCCTGCATCAGATGATAGGCACGCCGCTGGCTGGTGTCGGCAAGCGCACCCTGTGCATGCGTGTCCGCCAGCCAGAGCATATGACCCAGCCGTGTCTGAGCATCGCCATGATATTTCTTTCCGAGAAGCGCGGTGTAGTGCTTCAATTTGTCTTCAACGTTGTCCCAGGCGCCTCGCGCCATCTCAATCTCAACGATCAGTTCCAGATAGGGGAATTGACGCTCTGACTCCAGCCCTTCCGTCCAGCGCACGATTTGCAGCGCACGGTCGGCGCTTGCTTTGGCCTCCTCAAAACGATTGGCACTGAGCTGAATTCGGGCGAGCCCGTATAGGGGCTCAACAAGCTCAAGGTGGTGTCGCCCGAGTGCCTCTTGCAGGCGGTCTACCGAGTCCGCCTGTTGCCGGATTCGCCTGCTCAGGTCACTGAAGTCTGGGGTTTCTGCGATGGCCGAAAAACCGGAGAAGATCAGCGCGCAGCCGAGCAGCAGGGGCAATGGATCAAAAAGGGGCCTGGTCAATTTTTCAAAAATCATGGTCACGAACCTCACGGACAAATAATAAAATGCCTTTGATCCCGGACTTTGCGATGTTATCTGTCGTGTGGAACGCTCGCGGGTTGGTCGCCCTGAAAGGGTTTTCAGGCGGCCAGCGAAGCGCTCCGGGGGTGACTCTGATTGTTCTGATCGCCTGATCGGGATCAACCTCGGTGCCCGGCATCTGAGCCCGGGTGAACGGCTGTCCCGACAAGCGGCAAAGGAATCAAACGGATGCATCGGCACTATAAGCAAACCCTGTGCCATCCTGCAGACCGCTCTGTAGACTGGCGGAACACCGGCAACGGCGGCCTTTGCTGGAACCCGGAGCTGACTCTGAAGCCCGGTGAAGTGGCTTTTGCGCCCCATGATGGTGCGCTCCGGCTCCTTATCCGGCTGGGTAGCAATGCTTGCGGTAACCGACCGCGGGTAATAAAGAGCACCCGCGTCGGGCCCGGCATGTCCATGCGCCACATGGGGCCGCCTGAAGCCCTGTAAAAACGCCGTTCGAATTCAGTCCCGATTCAGGGTTTAATGGGCTTGCTGTCAGCAAAATGCTTCGCGTTGCCTTTCACCGAGCCACCGAGCCACCGGAGCAGCTTGCCGCAGCCAGGGATCGCTCCCCAGAGTGAGGGATCAGAAGGCGGCTGAATGCAGCCGGTTCGAGTCAGATGATACTTGGAGGGCTTCGTGAAGCTGTTTCACTGTTTTAATTCAAGGTCCCTGAGACCGCTGTGGTGCCTTGAAGAGATGGGTCTGGAATATGAGCTGGAAGTGATGCCGTTTCCGCCGCGCTCTGAACGGGAAGGTTACCTCGACATCAATCCCCTCGGGACGGTTCCGACCCTCATCGATGGCAACCGGACCCTGACCGAATCGACCGGCATCTGTCAGTATCTGGTCGAGCAGTACGGTCCCACAACGCTGGCTGTCCGGCAGGATGAACCGGAATACGGTGCCTACCTCAACTGGTTGTATCGGAGTGATGCGACTTTTACCTTCCCGCTGGCGCTGGTTCTGAGATACACCCGACTTGAACCCGAGGAAAGGAAGAATCCCCAGATCGTGGAGGATTACACCATCTGGTTTTACTCCCGCATCCGCGCCGTAGAGACGGCCCTACAGGATAAGGAGTTCCTGGTCGGCGGTCGATTCACCATTGCCGATATCGCGGTGGGTTATGCACTGCATTTCGGCAAGCGTCTGGGTTTGTCCGAGCGCTACAAGCCGAATACTGCACGCTATCTGGAAGCCCTGATGTCGAGGCCGGCGTTTCAGAAAACACAGCAGATCAAGTGAGCAATGAGGAATCCATGAACACGACAGATGAACAGCTTTTGGATGTTGTGATTGTTGGCGCGGGCATTTCGGGGATCAGCGCTGCTTGCTATTTAAAAAAGCAATGTCCGGAAAAGCGGTATCGCATCATCGAATCGAGAGAGCAGGTAGGGGGAACCTGGGATCTTTTTCGCTATCCCGGCATACGGTCCGACAGTGACATGCACACCTTTGGTTTCAAATTTAAGCCCTGGACCCGGCCCAAGGCAATTTCTGACGGACCATCGATCCTCGATTATCTGAATGAAACGGTGGATGAATACGCAGTGAGGGACAACATCGACTTCGGCATGCGCGTCATTTCCGCCCGCTGGTTGAGTGCAGAATCCGTCTGGGAGACTGTTGCGCGTGACGGCCGGGGTCAGGAAACCCGATATCGGTCGCGCCTGCTGTTTATGTGCAGTGGCTACTACCGCTATTCGGCTGGCTATACGCCCGAGTTTCCCGGTCTTGAAGAATTCGCCGGCACGGTCGTGCACCCCCAGCTGTGGCCGGACGATCTGGATTACAGCAACAAAAGGGTTGCCGTCATTGGCAGCGGCGCCACGGCAGTGACCCTGATTCCGGCAATGGCGGAAAAAGCGTCCCATGTCACGATGGTGCAGCGTTCGCCGACCTATATCGTGTCGATGCCCGGCAAGGACAGACTGGCCAATGTGCTGAATGCTCTGCTGCCCGCAACCTGGGCCTATGCAATCACGCGCTGGCGCAAAATCCGGTTCCAGAATTATTTCTACAAGCAAGCTATCGAGAAGCCGGCTAAAACCCGGGCCTATATCCTCAAGAGACTTCGCAAAGCGCTTAAGCCTGAAATTGATGTGGAAAAGCACTTCACCCCAAGCTATGACCCGTGGACTCAGCGGCTTTGCCTGGTGCCGGATTCGGATCTTTTTCATGCCCTGAATTCCGGTAAGGCGGATGTGACAACTGGCGCTATTGCGCGCATCACTTCTGATGGTATTGAAATGCAGGATGGAGAGAAGGTAAAAGCTGACGTGTTGGTCACCGCAACCGGCATTCAGCTGGAGCTGCTCGGGGGCGTAGAATTTTTCATGGATGATCAGAAGCTGGATTTCAGTCAGCGGTTTTTTTATCAGGGTATGATGTTTTCAGGTGTGCCAAATCTGATCCAGACTTTCGGCTATATCAATGCGTCCTGGACCTTGCGAGCTGATCTGAATTCAGAATTTGTGTGCGCCCTGTTGAAACGAATGGACGAAACGGGCACCACCCAGTGCGTACCGGTGCTGCGTGATTTTGAACTTGAGATGGCCGGTCAGGACTGGGTTTCCGGTTTCAATCCGGGCTATTTTAAGCGTGGGAACCACCTGTTCCCGAAGCAGGGCTCTCACTCCCCATGGCACAACACGCAGGACTACCTGCTGGACCTCAAGCTGCTGGCCGAAGGGCCGCCGGATGACGGGGTACTGCAGTTTCAAAAGACCAGCAGGGCCGAAGCGGCGTAAGCGTCTCAAGGGATCGGATTCCGGCCATTCGACTCTGCTTCAGAAGTTGCCGGTTATGGTCAGGCTGGGCTGCGTTCCCCCGTGGGTGCAGCGATACTCGAGCTCCCTGAGCAAGCCATCGGAACGTCGCCCTTCGTACCGCCAACGCTCGCGGCACTGAGATCCGTCGGTGAGCTGCCTGACATCAAGACGGTAAGTGATGCCGCGGCGGTCCCGGATTTCCGCAAAGATGCCATAAAAAGGCTCTCCTACCGAAAATTCGAAATCTCTGATGTCGTATTGGAACATGCCACCGTCAAGCCGATCGAAATATTGGGTTCCCCAGTTAAAGCGCCATTCGGGAATATCGTGTCGGGTGGTCAGGGTAAAGCGGCCGCGCTGGTAATTGCGAAAGCGCCGTTTCCTGCCGTCGAACGGATCGGTGACCTGTGAGTCCTGTACGTTCAGCGTCGAATTCACCAGCAGGTTCGGAAGTCCGATCATTGCCATGCGGATACTGGCAGTAAGGTTCGCTCCGTATTCAACACCATCGCCCAGATTTCCATTGACCGAGGCCAGTGCGTCCTCTGAAGTTGATGCATCAATCCAGTCGATGACATCCTGATGGTCGGCGTAGAAAAATTCGGCGCTGACCACACCAATGTCATTCGGGAGACGGTACTCGCTGTTCAAGGTGTAGCGCCATTGGGTTTGCTGCCGCAGTTCAGCGTTACCTCTCAGCGTGTTGGCATCGTTGTCCTGCTCGTCATTGGCTGCCACGAAATCAGCGAAGCTCAGCTGGTTGACGATGCGTTCAACAGAACCTCTTACCTGAAACATGGGTGTGATGTTATAGCGAAGATCAATTTTCGGCTTGATAAAGTCGAAGCTTCTTGAGTTCTGCGCGTCGCCGGTCTGGTTGATCTCAGAGGTTTCGTACAGCAGCGTCGATTCCAGGGTCAGTTTCGGATTAATCCGCCAGTTGTGGATGGCGAAAGGTTCATAACGAATTTCTTCTACCTGGGAGTTGGCGAGGCCGAGGTTTACGGGCACCAGCCCTGCAAGCGCAGCTGACGGTGTACCGGCCGCATTGAGCAGGCCCAGCGCCAGTGCGGAATTAAGCGTGGTCTGTGCACGCTCGCCGCCTATTTCAACACTCTGATTCTGTAGAAAATCGAATGTGTAGGAACCCCTGACAATACGCTCTTCGGTTATCGAGTGGGAGTTCAACATCAGGTTGAGTTCTTCAGTATTGTCCGGCAAGCGCTGGAATCGTTGCCGGATGCGCAGATTGTCATCCTGATTGGCAATGCCGAGCAGTTTAAAACGGGCGCCGTTGTCAGAGGTGTACTCATAGTCAAACCCACCCTCCCAGTTGTCTCTGGGGTTCGGGTTGGCCTCGCGCTCGAGCAGATGCGCAACCGGATTGCTGCGAAGATTGCTGGTGACGCGGTCAATGTCTGTGGGTGCATCCCTCTCGGCAAGCAGGCCGTTGAGCTGCAGTGTGCTCTTGCTGTTGAGGGCGTAAGCCAGATTAAAGCTCAATTCATTGTTCCCGCCATCAGTGGTGACTTCCTCAATGACGGTATCGTTCGGGGAAAAATCACCCAGAATGCTGCTCTCATTGTTCAGGCTGTTGCGGTATCGCGGCTGGCTGCGCAGAGTCATTGTGTAATCGAGTGCGCCCCGTTGGCCGTTGACCGCGAAAGTGCCGCCCGGCTGTATTGCATCGTCCTGTGAATAGTTGATGGATCCCTGATAGGAAAAGCTGTTCGAGGACAGCTCCTCGAACAGAACCACGTTGATGATCTGTCCGCTGCCTCTGACATCCAGATCTCCGGAAGTGCCGCGGATGATCTGTATTTCCTGCACCTGCGAAGCGGCGATGCGCTGGAGCATTTGCTGCGTTGAATTGTTTTTGCCCGCGTTGCGTTTGCCATTGATCAGAATTTCGGTAGACCCGGCACCACTGCCAAGCCCTCTTCCGCCGCGGGAGGGGCTTCCGGAAAACCCTCCGGGGCCGCCGAAACCACCGCCTCCGCTGCCGCGGCCGTTGGTATCTTGCCCCGGAATTCTGGCCAGCATGTCACCCGCGGTGATCGGTTGCCACTCCGTGAAGTAAGCGGCCGGATAGACCACCGTAGAGCCGTCCTCCGATGCGTTTTGCGCGCGGCCTGTATCGGGCGCAATGAGACCGAGCAGCAGGATGCTTGCTGCAGTGAGTTGTCGCGCCGCGCGGTGCTGGGTGATCCCTGTCATAAGTCTGCTCAATTCTGCTTGTGGTCGGCCCGCTTTCGTTCAAAAAACCCCGGAAGCACAGGCCGGGCGGCAGTGTACTGGTAATGAAGTAAAATTCCTCGCATCTGTTACAAACTGACAAGATTCAGATGGCTCTGGCGAAGCCTGCGCCCCGTGCCAGAGTCGCTGCTGGGCCTTCCGGGCCTGTGCCGGCTGCCGGAGAAGAAGCCGGTTTCGAGCCCGGTAATTTTCTGGCAATTGCCAGATACTGACGCTATGCTGGAACGGAAAATCCAGACAGCCCTCGATTTAAATTGCAGCACCTCGGGCGCTCTGACGCACATCGGTTTGATCGATTGAGGAGGACTAGAATGAAAACAACACGTCGCGGCTTTTTCAAAACCGCCGGTCTTGGCACGGCAGCAGGACTGATTGGTGGTACGACACTGATTACCCCCAGCGCCTTCGCACAGACACGCCATGATCGCAGCGCGGGCGTTTTTGACAACGGTATCATCCAGCTCAGCCAGAATGAGAGCGGCAGAGGGCCCGGACCTCGCGTTCTGGAAGCTATCAGAGCGCATACCTCCAAGCGGGTTGGCCGGGGCTATGCGCCGGATTATGTGCCGGAGCTTCAGGACGCCATTGCCTCTCATTTCAACATCGATCGCAGTAACGTTATTCTGGCTTCTGGCTCTACCTGGCTGTTGCAGGGCTCAGTGCACGCTTTTGTCAGCGAGGACAAACCGCTGGTCACGGCGGGCCCCACGTTTTCTACCAGCGAAGCCACTGCAAGAGGAGCCGGCCTGCCGGTTACGCTGGTCCCCCTGAACGCCGAGGCGAAGCTGGATTTGCCGGAGATGGTCAGAGTCTCCAAAGGGGCTGGCCTGGTATACCTGTGTAATCCGAACAATCCGTCCGGGACAGTCCATGGCCCCGAGACTATAGACGCCACGGTCAGGGCTATCCTGAAAGAATCTCCCGATACCTATATTCATCTCGATGAGGCCTACATCGATTACGGCGATCCGGCCAAAATCCAGACGGGTCTGGCGCTGACTCAGGAGTTCAAGAATGTCTTCATCACCCGCTCATTTTCCAAAGCGCACGCGCTGGCCGGCATGCGTATCGGTTATGCCATGGGGCACCGGGATACGCTGAACGCCATTCGCAATTCCTGGGGCATGGGAGATGTCAGCATGCTTGGCGCCATTGCTGCATTGACGGCATTTGAGGATCGCGAGCACATTGAGTGGGAACGCGATGAGAACAACCGGGTTAAGGCGTTTACTGTCGGCGCCCTGAATGATCTGGGTTATGACGTGCCCGAATCCCATACCAACCATTTGTTCGTTGACCTGCGCGCACCTGCTCGCGGATTCCGCGAGGCCTGCATGGAACGCAAAGTCGCTGTGGGCAGGGATTTCCCACCCTGGGAAAACACGCACTGCCGTATTTCTCTGGGCAGCATGGAAGAGATGGAAGTTGCGGTCAGGGTCTTCCGTGAGGTGCTTGGCTAGCGTAGCCGGCATCAACGGTACCGCGACTGTCAGGCGTGGTCGCCTGCGGTCGCGGATGCGCGTCCTGATTCTGTCTCCCGCTTGCTGATCCGCAGACAAAAAGAACGAACTCAACATGATTTATACAAAGGTTTCAAAATCTCTCCTGTCCGGCTTGGTATTCACGTCCGCCGTTTGCCTTTCTGCAGCGCTGAACGCGCAGAATGCGTATGAGGTGCCCAGAACGGAATGGGGGCAGCCTGATCTTCAGGGTGTCTGGAATTTTTCCTCCAATGTGCCCATGCAGCGCCCGACAGAATACGGCACCCGCCAGTTCCTGACGCCGGAAGAAATCGAGCAGATCCAGGCGCGTCGTGCTGCTGCTGATGCCAATTCTGACTCGGCGCTTGCGATTGAGGGCGTTGACGAGTCTTACAACGACTTCTGGATAGAAAACGCCGGGATCGGTGACTTGGTGCGCACTTCACATATTGTGTATCCCGATAACGGCCAGCTGCCTGAACTGGTGACCGGCGCCATTGCGCGGCAGGGGGTCTACGGTGGCGCGACCACCGGAGAAACTCGGCCGGTACGTATCGCCGCAGGCGGTATTGGTACGGACGGTCCGGAAGATCGTGGCCTGTCGGAGCGCTGCATCATCGGATTCAATGCCGGACCGCCGTTTGTCCCCAGTCTCTACAACAACAACGTGCAGATCTTTCAGTCAAAAGACACAGCGGTCCTGATGACCGAGATGATACACGACGCCCGTATCGTGCCTCTGTATGAGTCGGCGGAAGATTTCCCGCCGCTTAACGATGATGTGCGGCTGTGGACAGGGGATTCAAAAGGTTATTGGGATCAGGACACGCTGGTCGTGGTTACGCGTAATTTCAATGGACTGTCATCAAGCTTTGGTCAAGCCGGGACATCGACCCAGAAAGTGCTCACTGAGCGCTTTACCCGGGTAGATGAGCTTACCGTGGACTATGAATTCACGGTTGAGGATCCGGCAACTTTCAGCGATCGCTTCACCGGTATCGTGCCGATGACCAAGGTCGGCGGCCTGCTTTACGAGTATGCCTGCCATGAAGGTAACTACGGTATGGTCAACATTCTCCGAGGTGCCAGAGTGCAGGAGCGGATGGATGCGTCGGGCTCTTAGTCCCTATTCTGAGGAATTTCGCCAAATCGGTTGCACTCGGCCCGAATGCGGCATATTCTGGTCCTTTGGTGTTTCGACAGGCATCATAAAATTTAATAAAAACAGATAGATAAGAGAGAGCAAAGAGGTTATCCCATGAGCAAAAACGCAGGTCTCAACCGAAGATCCTTCATGAAGAATGCCGGTTTCACGGCCCTGGCCGGCGCAACCGGCTCCCTGGCCGTTGGTGCTTCACAGGCAAACGCTCAGGGCGGTAGCCCTTCCCAGTCCTATCCCCGACTCGCGAACGGCAACTATGACTTTGATACCGTTTACGACCGCGCCGGACACAATTGCGCGCGCTGGGATTCTCCGCCTCGTAACTATCCCGGCGGCGAGTTCAAGTTCGGAATGGGTGTCGCTTCCATGGACTTTGAATGTGCGCCCTGCATTACCGAAGCCCTCATGGAGCGGGTTCAGCATCACAGCTGGGGTTATCTCGCCAGCACTGCGGAACTGACCAGTGAAATTGTCAAATGGAACGGTGAGCATCACAACAACGATATCGACGCCAGTATGGTGACGCTGTCAGATGGAGTCTATCCCGGCATGATTGCTGCGATGCGCTCATTCGTGCCGCGCGGCGGTAAGGCGTTGATTATGTCTCCTGCCTACTCCGGCTTTTATTCCATGGCCAGCGCCGCCAATATTGAGACCGTTGACAGCGAGATGAAATTAATAAACGGTCGGTATGAAATCGACTATGAGGATCTTGAGGCCAAAATGACATCAGACGTGCGCGTCCTGATCGTCTGCAATCCGCAAAATCCGACAGGAAATGTGTGGCGCGAGGAAGAGTTGTTACGGATTGGCCGCCTCGCTCTGGAGCACGGCGTCGTGGTGCTGTCGGACGAGATCCATTCTGATGTCATCCGTGGCGACCAGAAATTCACACCGTTCTCTGCGTTGCCTGACCGGGATGTTGTTAACAACAGCCTGACTTTTAACGCAATCAGCAAGACGTTTAATCTGGCCGGTATGAAAAATGCCTACTACTACTCCAAGTCCCCAACTATGCTGCAGCGGGTGAATCAGTATCATCGTGCTGAGCTGAGTACTCTGGGCGTGGTTGCCAATGTAGCGGCCTATAAATACGGTCGGGAATGGTTTGATCAGGCGAATGCCTACATGGACAGAACGCACACCATGATTGAAGATTATGTCAAAGCCAACATGCCCAGCGTCGGATACGTACGCAACGAGGGTACGTACATGACATTCCTTGATTTCAGTCAGACAATGGCTTCAATCGGTGCCGATGCACAGTATGAGTCTCACGGCAAGCGAACACCGGAGCACTACTTTCAGGACTGGATGGTGCATAACTCCGGTGTCTACCTCAACCCCGGTTCCGTATACGGCCAGGGCGGTGCCGGACGTATGCGCATGAATATTGCCTCCTCGCAAGCTGTTGTCAAAGATGTGCTGGATGCGATGGCAGCTGCGGTCAATAAGGTCTGAGGCAGCTACCCTAACGATTAAGTAAGGTGAGAGACGGGCGGGCCAGTTAAGCTGGTCCGCCCTTTTTTTGCCTCGGCCTCCGGTCAGGTCTCTGGTGAACTGACTGAATCGGTGGTCGCAGACGCGATGCCGGTGTCGTTCAGGTGGCCGTGTCTGATGTCTGAAAATGGGGCGAAATCAGAGCCGGGCCGGATCCGCGTCTGACCCGGGCTGAAGTGGACTCGGGCCTGCAAAGCAGGGCAGCCTCGTCTGCCGATCAAAGCAACTCGCTCGGGAGAAAGGTGATGACGGAACCCTTGCACTACCAGTCACTGATGTCAGTCGCGAAGCAGCTGCGCTCAAAAGAATTGTCTGCGCGCGCTCTCACTGAGCACATGCTCGCCCGCATTGATGCGCTGGATGGTGAGTTACTCAGCTATGCGACCGTCACCCCGGAACTGGCCCGGGCGC
>VMDC01000039.1 GCA_008081045.1 Gammaproteobacteria bacterium
TGCACCCCAAAGTTCACGGCGGCATTCTGGGCAGGCGGGGTCAGGACGAAGCCGTCATGTCCGAGCACGACATTCCACCGATCGATCTGGTTGTGGTGAATCTGTACCCATTCGAGGCCACAGTGGCTGATCCTGAATGCGATCTACCCAGAGCAATAGAAAACATCGATATCGGTGGACCCACCATGCTTCGCGCTGCGGCCAAGAACAATCGGTTCGTCGCGGTCGTGGTCAATCCGGACGACTACGCGCCCGTATTAGATCAGCTGAAAAACAACGCGTGCTGTCTCGATCAGGCAACCCGCTTTGATCTGGCCGTCAAAACCTACGAACACACGGCAGCCTACGACGGCGCTATTGCCAATTATCTTGGCGCACGGGGGGCTGACGGGGCACCTCATGAATCACCCTACCCCCGAACATTTAACAGTCAATTCCTCAAAAAGCAGGATATGAGATACGGCGAAAACCCCCACCAAAGCGCCGCATTTTACGTGGAGCGCGAACCCGCCGAGGCCAGCGTAAGCACTGCCATCCAACTCCAGGGGAAAGCGCTCTCGTACAACAATATTGCGGACACCGATGCCGCACTGGAGTGCGTCAAGAGTTTCTCCGAGCCGGCATGCGTTATTGTCAAACATGCAAACCCCTGTGGGGTGGCAATCGCCGCCAGCACCCTCGAAGCCTATGAACTGGCGTTCCAGACCGATCCCACTTCAGCCTTTGGTGGCATCATCGCGCTGAACCGCGAACTTGATGAGAATACGGCCAGACGCATTACTGAGCAGCAATTCACTGAGGTCATTATCGCGCCGAGCGTTTCTCAGGCCGCGCTGGCAGTGACTGCTGAAAAGAAAAATGTCCGCGTCCTGAGTTGCGGCGAATGGCAGCAGGACCGGGCGTCAGAGCAGGACTACAAACGGGTAAATGGTGGCCTGTTGGTTCAAGACCGCGACATTCACCAGATCAGCGAATCGGATCTGACTGTCGTCAGCAAACGCCAGCCTGATGCCGCCGAAATTCAGGACCTGATGTTTGCCTGGTCCGTTGCTCAGTTTGTCAAATCCAATGCCATTGTTTACTGCAAGAATCAGCAGACCATCGGGATTGGCGCCGGCCAGATGAGCAGAGTCTACAGCGCGAAAATTGCTGGCATAAAAGCAGCAGACGAAGGACTTAAGGTGCCGGGCTCTGTTATGGCTTCTGACGCCTTCTTCCCCTTCAGAGACGGCATTGACGCCGCAGCGGCGGCAGGCATCACTGCCGTCATACAGCCCGGAGGATCTGTTCGGGATGATGAGGTAATAGCCGCTGCCGATGAAGCCGGCATGGCTATGGTCTTCACGGGCATCCGACACTTCAGACACTAACGGCGCGAGCAACGGGCGCGCGCGAACTCTTCAAACACGGAACCCTGCCATTATGAACATTCTTGTGATCGGCTCAGGCGGCAGAGAACATGCTCTGGCCTGGAAATGTGCACAGGCAGACCGGGTCAATCATGTCTATGTTGCGCCCGGCAACGCCGGCACCAGTCTCGAGCCGAAAGTAAAGAACATCACTATAGATGTGCTCGACTTCCCCGCTCTGGCGCAGTTTGCCGAAGAGAATGGGATAGCCCTGACTATTGTGGGACCGGAGGCTCCACTGGTGGAGGGTATCGTTGATTTTTTTCAGGAGAGAGGGCTGGCCTGTTTTGGCCCGTCACGGGCCGCCGCGCAGCTGGAAGGCTCCAAGGCTTTTAGTAAAGATTTCCTGAAACGCCACGGCATTCCGACCGCAGCCTTTGAAACCTTCACTGACACTGCCTCTGCCGTCTCCTATGTACAGTCTCGCGGCGCGCCTATCGTGATCAAGGCAGACGGACTGGCAGCCGGCAAAGGCGTGATTGTTGCGGAAACTGAAGCGCAGGCCATCGCTGCCGTTGAAGACATGCTTCAGGGGAACAAGTATGGCAACGCCGGCCACCGCGTGGTGATCGAGGATTTCCTCGTTGGCGAGGAAGCCAGCTTCATCGCCATGGTAGATGGCGAGAATATTCTGCCGATGGCAAGCTCTCAGGACCATAAGGCGCGGGACAATGGTGACAAAGGGCCCAACACCGGGGGGATGGGCGCCTATTCACCGGCACCCGTGGTGAGTCATGCTGTTCATGAGCGGATCATGGAGCAGGTCATTCGTCCAACTGTCGCGGGCATGACCAGTGACGGCCATCCCTACGTCGGGTTTCTCTACGCAGGACTCATGATTGACCAGGACGGCAACCCCAGCGTAGTGGAATTCAACTGTCGCTTTGGAGACCCGGAAGCCCAGCCGGTCATGATGCGGCTGCAGTCTGACCTGACTGAGCTTTGCCAGCTGGCCCTGGCCGGCCGGCTTGACTCCGCGCAGGCACACTGGGACGAACGTCCCGCTGTGGGTGTCGTGCTGGCGGCCGGAGGCTATCCTGACAATTACCAGAAGGGCGCCGTCATTCAGGGACTTGATGCGCAGCACAGCGACTCACAGAAGATCTTCCACGCCGGCACCCGGGAAGAAAACGGTCAGGTGCTGACCCACGGAGGTCGCGTTCTCTGCGCCGCTGCCTTGGGGCAATCAGTGGCTGCGGCACAGCGTTCCGCCTATGAACTGGCTGCCGGCATCAGCTGGGAGAACGTCTACTTCCGCACAGACATTGCGCACCGGGCGATAGCGCGAGAGAATGACTAGATGATGAAACGCCCATTAAACTTCCTTGACAGCGTTCTGGTTCACTTTGACCAGGCGCTACGCACCTGTGTACCGGGCAGCACCCTGTCACAGCGGCCCTCTCCCGCCAGTTCAGTAGAACAATCCGAGCTGTCAGCAACCGAGCGCCTTCATGCCGCAGGTCTCATGCGTATCAATCACACCGGGGAAGTGTGTGCTCAGGCGCTTTATGCGGGACAGGCCAGCACAGCCAAGCTTGACCAGGTTCGGGAGTCCATGGAAGAAGCCGCCGCCGAGGAAAGAGACCACCTGGCCTGGTGCGAAACGCGGCTGTCTGAACTCCACAGCCGGCCTTCCCTGCTTAACCCTCTCTGGTACGCCATGTCGTTCGGACTGGGCGCTGCCGCAGGGCTGGCGGGAGACAAATGGAGCCTGGGCTTTGTGGCCGAAACCGAAAAACAGGTGTGCGAGCATTTGGAATCCCATCTGGAAAAGCTCCCTGAAAGAGACCACCGCAGTAAAGTGGTGCTGACTCAGATGATTCAGGATGAGCGTCACCATGGCGAAACTGCAGAGCAGGCCGGCGGTGCGCCATTGCCGTTTCCCGTCAGGCAAGCCATGCTCGGCATGTCGCAAATCATGAAGCGAACCACCTACCGGGTGTGAGCAGGCAGCAGGGCTGTCAGTCGTTCTGGCTAGGCCTCGACGATTTCGAAATCATGGGTGATTTTGACACCGCCATTTTTCAGCATGATTGACGCGGAACAGTACTTGTCCGCTGACAGTTCAACCGCACGCTTTACCTGCGCCTCATTGAGTGCCTTTCCCGTCACCACAAAATGCAGGTGAATGGACTCAAACACAGCAGGAGTCGCATCGACTCTGGAGGCTTCGATTTCTGCCTCACAGGCAGTGACTGCCTGACGCGCTTTTTTCAGGATGGTCACCACATCATAGGATGAGCAACTGCCCACACCCAGCGCCATCAGCTCCATGGGACGCATGCCCAGGTTACGCCCCCCGCTTTCGGGCGCCCCATCCAGCACGATGCCGTGGCCGGAGCCCGACTCTGCAACAAACATGACATCTTGAACCCACTTAATTCTTCCTTTCATACTACCTCTCCGAAAATTTGTTCCGTCTTGCCACACGCAACAGGCGCCTGCGCGGCGGGAACCGGCGCCAACTTATCATAAGTCTCCGTCGCGACCCACCGGCTCGTGTGACCCATGACACGCCATGGCCGGCCACTGATGTGAGCCAACCCTCACAATCGAGAAAACATATAGTTCAAAGACGCCTGAGACAATGCTGGGAACAATAACAATGGCGTTGATGGCGATCACACCGCATATCGAAGATGTGCACAACTTTCTTTCAAATTGACACAAAAAAGCGGTACTCAAAAGGCACCACGATTATCTACGAAGGGGACGAATGCGACACCCTGTATTACATAATTGATGGCTCCGTTTCTGTCATTCTGGAAGATGAAGACGGCTAGGAAGTGGTCATTTCCTATCTCAACGCGGGCGACTTTTTCGGCGAAATCGGTTTGTTCAAAAAAGTTGAAGAGCGCAGCGCCTGGTATCGCACGCGAACCAACTACAACATAGCCGAAATCAGTTACAGCAATTTCAATAACTATGCGACCAATCACCCTGAGATCGTCTTCACCATCGGCCAGCAAATGGCCATCAGACTGCGCAACACGACCCGGAAACTCGGCGATCTGGCGTTTTACGATGTCACCGGCCGGATTGCACGCACCCTGATCGAATTGAGCAAAGAGCCGGACGCGCTGACTCACCCCGATGGCATGCAGATCATGATCACCCGACAGGAAATCGGAAGGCTGGTGAACTGCTCAAGAGAGATGGCAGGCAGGGTTCTGAAAACGCTGGAAGAGCAGGATCTGATCAGCGTTTCCGGCAAGACAATCGTCGTTTTTGGAACCCGCTAACCCTTTCATCAGCACACTCAGCTGCTGAACAGGCGTTGAACTTGACGCTCAGCGCATCCGATCTGTTTCACTATCCCGATTTAAAAACGCGCGGAATCTTTGCGCACACAACTGACTGCCCGCCCCGGTAGATCAACGGACTATGGCTTTGCTCAGAGAAAACAAAGGGCCTGGCAGTCAGGCGCCAGGCTGGTCGGCGGGGAACAGCTCCCGGAGTTTGGCACCCGGCTGTTCTGATCGCATCAGCGACTCACCGATGAGAAAACCGAAAATACCGTTTCTGTGCATCAGTGCGACGTCTTCCGCGCTGTGAATCCCGCTTTCAGTAATCACCAGTCGATCGTCCGGGAGTTCCGCTGCCAGATCGATACTGGTTTGCAGACTGGTGGTAAAGGTGTGCAAATCCCGGTTATTGATGCCGATCAAATCCGTATCGAGCGTCAGAGCAGTTTCCAGCTCAGCGCCATTATGCACCTCAACCAGAATATCGAGTGACAGCTCTCCGGCGTAGGCTGCAAGTTCCTGCAGCTGAGAGACATCAAGGGCGGCGACGATCAGGAGCACGCAGTCCGCTCCGAGGACACGGGACTCCGCGATTTGGTAAGGGTCAATCATAAAATCCTTGCGAATGACCGGCAGCTGACAGGCTGCACGCGCTTGCTGCAGAAATACGTTGGCACCCTGAAAGTACTTTTCGTCTGTCAGCACAGACAGGCAAGTGGCACCATGTTCGGCGTAGTCTGCAGCATGCCTTGCCGGATCAAAGTCTTGCCTGATCAGACCCTTGGACGGTGAAGCCTTTTTGATTTCAGCGATTATGGCTGATTTGCGCCCGGCCACTCTGGCACGCATTGCCGCAGAGAAACCCCGCACAGGCGGCGCACCGGTGATCGCCGCTTCCAGTTCGGCGAGGCTGCGCTGCCGTTTCGCAAAGGTCACCTCTGCCGCCTTGGTTTCAAGGATCTGCTCGAGAATAGTCATGTATTCAGGCGCCCTGACTCTGAGTAAAGGCCACAAGCGCCTCCAGTTTCGCCAGCGCTTCTCCGCCTGCAAGCACGGATTTCGCCATCTCCACGCCGTCAACCAGGCTGCCGGTCAACTGAGCCGCATAGATTGCTGCCCCCGCGTTCAGCGCCACGATATCGCCCGCTGCCCTGTGCGAATAGTTAAGCGCCTGTTTCAGAAGCTCCAGACTGTCCGCTGCGCTGCCCACCTGCAGCGCGGTGAAATCTGCCTGCCTGTCGATGCCAAAGTCTTCAGGACTGACCTGATAGAAGCTGAGTTCGCCCTCTTTGAGCTCACCTACCTGTGTGTCCGCACTGGTACTGATTTCATCAAGACCGTCATCGGCCGCCACAACCAGCACGTGCTTGCTGCCCAGGTCTTTGAGCGTCTCGAGAATTGTCGGTATCCACTGCGCATCAAAAACGCCCATGATTTGATTGGGCGCACCGGCCGGGTTGGTCAGCGGGCCAAGCAGATTAAAGACCGTGCGCACGCCAATTTCCCGGCGGGCGGCAATCACATGTTTCATCGCACTGTGGTGGGCCGGGGCAAACATGAAACCCACGCCGACACGATCGATGCAGTGACCGACCTCTTCAGCGCCCAATGACAGGTTAACTCCGGCCGCTTCGAGAACATCTGCGCTGCCGCTTTTGCTGGTGGCCCCGCGGTTACCGTGCTTGGCAACCTTCGCGCCCGCAGTCGCTGCCACCAGTGCCGAGGCAGTGGACACATTGAATTTGTTAGAACCGCTGCCTCCGGTTCCGCAGGTATCCACCAGATGGCTCTGATCTGCAACAGTAACCCGGGTGGCAAGTTCACGCATCACTGACGCGCCGCCCAGCAGCTCAGCCGGTCGCACACCTTTCATCTGCAGACCCACCAGGAATGCCGCATTTTGTGCATCAGTGCTGGCTCCGGACATGATCAGCCGCATGACTGAACGCATTTCTTCAATGTTGAGATCATCACCACCGGTGACGCGTTTTATCGCACTGACTATTTCCACGATGCCCTGTTTACCCGTCAATATCTCTAAGTTATTGGCTTGCCCTGACCCGGCTGGACGCTAGGCTTGCAAAAAATTTTCCAGCAGCTGATGTCCATGTTCGCTCATGATGGATTCCGGATGGAATTGCACACCTTCTACTGCAAGAGATTTGTGACGCACCGCCATGATCTCTTCCAGATTTCCGTTCTCATCTTCCGTCCAGGCAGTAATTTCAAGAGAGTCCGGCAGGGTCGCTTTGTCTATCACCAGAGAATGATACCGCGTGGCCGTCAGCGGATTGGACAAACCCCGAAAAACCCCGGTCGCCTGATGGTGGATCGGAGACAGCTTTCCATGCATGACCTTACCGGCGCGAATGATGCGCCCCCCAAAAGCCTGACCAATACTCTGATGTCCGAGACAAATACCCAGAATCGGCGTTTTACCCGCAAAGCGCTCAACCACCGCCAGCGAGATCCCTGCCTGATCCGGTGTGCAGGGCCCTGGCGAGAGAACAATCTGATCCGGGGCCATCGCTTCGATCTCATCGAGCGTAATCGCATCATTCCGATACACCTGAACCTCTGCCCCGAGCTCTCCCAGAAACTGCACCACGTTGTAGGTGAAGGAATCATAGTTGTCGATCATCAATAGCATAGCAGGACAGCGGCTCGGGTCTGGTTTCAGACGGCATTCTAGCAGTACAGCCCAAAGCTGTCTTGATCCGTTACATGAACTCTGGATAGTGCTCCTCGATGTTGTCTTGATCCCTTACATAACCGCTGGATCATGCGCTTGGCTGTTGTGTGAGTTGTTCTTTTGATTCTGCTTTCGATTGATCTCCGACCGCCGTGCGCACGTAATTCCAGTTCACCTTCGGAGCATGACTGCATGACTGCACAAGCCTCACTGATGTGGTTCCGCCAGGACCTGCGCCTGCGGGACAATCCGGCGCTGACCGCGGCAGCCAACAGCGGCCCGATCCTGCCCGTTTATATTCTCGATGACACCAATTCAGCGCCATGGCAACTCGGTGCTGCCAGCCGCTGGTGGCTGCACCAGTCGCTCAAGGCCCTGAATGCACAACTGAGCGACCGGCTGATGGTGCTGCGTGGTGACCCGCGACAACTCATTCCCGCACTGGCCGCTGAATACAACATCGAGAAAATTTTCTGGAATCGGTGCTATGAACCCTGGCGCAGCCAAAGAGACAGCGAACTGAAGCAGACGCTGAAAGACGCCGGCCTCAGCGTCAGCAGCAGCAACGCTTCCTTGTTAATCGAGCCCTGGCTCAACCTCAAAGACGACGGCACGCCCTACAAAGTCTTCACTCCGTTTTACAAAAAGGCGCTCAGCAAAGGAATCAATCTGGATTCGGTATTGTCGGCCGAGCCCAACCCGGAGTTCATCCAGACAGAACTTGCTGCCAACCGGCTCGACGCTCTGGAGCTGATGCCGGCCGTTGAATGGCACAGTGGCTTTGCGGAAGTTTTTACGCCCGGCGAAGCAGGCGCCGAGCAACAGCTGGCGCGGTTCCTGGAACACGGCATGAGCAATTATCAACAGGGCAGAGATTTTCCGGCGCTGGAGTCTGTTTCAAGGCTGTCACCCCACATCCACTTTGGCGAAATAGCGCCACACCGGATCTACAAAGACAGTCTGGAGTTCGGCAGGCTCAAGGGCGTTGAGAGCGAAAGCGAGCATTTCGGGCGGGAACTGGTCTGGCGGGAATTTTCCTACAGCTTGCTGCACTATTTCCCGTCGCTCACTGAAAATAATATGAATCGGAACTTCGATCATTTCCCATGGCAAAAAGATGAGTCTTTACTGCGCTGCTGGCAAACCGGACAGACTGGCTACCCGCTGGTGGACGCCGGCATGCGCGAACTGTGGCAGACCGGCTACATGCACAATCGCGTGCGCATGATTGTTGGCTCTTTTCTGGTCAAGAATTTACTGCAGGACTGGCGGGAAGGGGCACGATGGTTCTGGGACTGCCTTTTGGATGCTGACCTGGCCAACAACACGGCAAGCTGGCAATGGGTCGCAGGCTGTGGCGCCGATGCCGCTCCCTACTTCCGGATCTTCAATCCGATCAGTCAGTCGGAGAAATTCAAAGCAGCACCCTACATCAGGCGCTTTGTGCCGGAACTGGCTCAGCTGGATGACAAACACATTCACGAGCCCTCAGCTGCTCCGGCATTAATCCTGGCTGCCGCAGGCGTCAAGCTGGGGGAAAATTATCCCAAGCCGGTGGTGGGCTTGAAAGCATCAAGAGAAAAAGCGCTGGAAGCCTATCAGCAGCTTAAGGCTAGGAATCAAGCCTGAGACCCTGCTGGGCAAGCTGAAGCGCCCGAACGATTGCCCGGGCCTTGTTCTGCGTTTCTTCCCATTCCGATTCTGGCTGGGAGTCGGCCACGATACCCGCCCCCGCCTGCACATGGAGCACGTCATCCTTGATGACTGCCGTGCGGATCGCAATGGCCATATCCATATTGTCGTTCCAACCCAGATAACCCATGGCACCGCCATAGATCCCCCGCTTCTGCGGCTCAAGCTCATCAATGATTTCCATTGCGCGCACCTTGGGCGCCCCGCTGAGGGTCCCGACAGGCAGCGTTGACTTGAGTACATCAAGAGCCGAGCAATCCTCGCGGATTTCACTCTCCACAATGGAGGCAATGTGCATTACATGTGAGTAACGCTCGACAAACATCTTTCGCGGAACTGTCACACTGCCGGTCTTGGAGACCCTGCCGGAATCATTGCGACTGAGATCAATCAGCATCAGATGTTCAGCCAGTTCTTTTTCGTCTGCCAGCAGTTCCACCTCAAGCGCCTGATCTTCCTCTTCAGTGGCGCCACGCTTGCGGGTGCCCGCCAGCGGTCGCACAGTGATCCTGCCGTTTTCGACCCGGGCCAGAATCTCAGGGGATGCGCTGACCACATGATGGTCACCGAGATCAAAAAACACCATATAGGGAGACGGATTCAGAAATCTAAGCGCCCGGTAGACGTTAAGCGGATCACCGCTGAATGCAGTCGACATCCGCTGCGCCAGCACCACCTGCATTACATCCCCCGCGAGAATGTACTCCTTGATGCGCTCAACCGCAGCACTGAAGTCTTTCTCCGCAAAGTGCAGTTGGTAGTCGGCGGACACCGTTTGCCCCTCAGACTGAGCGGGAAACTGTACCGGCTTATGGAGCCGGCTCGACAGCTCATCCAGGCGCGCCTGCGCCGCATCGAAGGCCCCGGCCTCATTCGGATCCACATGGATGACAAAGGAAATGGTACCGCGCAGATTGTCGAACACGACGACCTCTTCGGACACCATCAGCAGAATATCAGGCGTGCCAATATCGTCCGTACCCTTAGCCGCTCCCATGCTGGTTTCGACGTAGCGCACGGTGTCATAACTGAAATAGCCGACCAGTCCGCCGGCAAAACGCTGGTCGCCCGGCGTTGGCGCAACATGAAAGCGAGACTTGAACTCATTGACGAATTCGAAAGGATCCTCGCACCGGTGCTCTTCAATGACTTCGCTGTCCGCCTCCACCGTCACCACTGAGCCGCGCACCCGGATCACGTTTCGGCAAGGCAACCCGATAATGGAATAGCGCCCCCATTTTTCGCCACCCTGAACCGACTCGAAAAAATAGCTGTGGGTGCCTCTGCCCAGTTTGAGATAGATGCTCAGCGGCGTCTCGGTATCTGCCAGAACTTCGCGGACAACCGGAATCCGGTTATATCCTTCGCTGGCGAGTGACTCGAATTGTTCCCGATTCATTGGCTTTTCTCGGCCCGGCTGTCAGTGCTGCTCACCGGAGACCTGACCGAGCTCTGAACGCATCGCCGCGATTGTCTTGCCGTAGTTATCGCTGTTAAAGATCGCTGAGCCTGCCACGAACATGTCGGCTCCTGCCGCAGCAATTTCGCGGATATTGCTCACGCCAACACCGCCGTCGACTTCAAGACGGATCGGATAGCCCGATTCGTCAATCAGCTTGCGCACCTTTGCCAGTTTCTTCAGGGTGGACGGGATAAATTTCTGGCCGCCAAAGCCCGGATTAACCGACATCAGCAAGATGACATCGATCTTATCCAGAAGATATTCGAGACAATCCACCGGCGTTCCCGGATTGAATACCAGACCCGACTGACAGCCCTGATCCCGAACCAGCTGCAGCGAGCGGTCCACATGAGCGGTCGCCTCCGGATGGAAGCTGATGTAGGAGGCGCCCGCCTTCGCAAAATCAACAATTAACTGATCCACCGGCGTTACCATCAGATGCACATCAATCGGCGCTTCTGTTCCATGCTTCCTGAGAGCCTGACAGACCATGGGCCCAATGGTCAGGTTAGGCACATAGTGGTTGTCCATGACATCAAAATGAATGACATCGGCGCCTGCGTCGAGCACATCACTGACCTCCTCTCCGAGACGGGCAAAGTCTGCTGACAGTATTGATGGCGCGATAAGATAATCTTTCATCGGAAAGCCTGTAACTCTGTGCAGTGGGTATTAGCCCTATTCTAGCGCGCTGGGTCAGGTGTGTCAGGCGCGAATCTTCCTAAACCCGCAGACTGCTTCATAGGCACTGCGTATTGCCGTGAGTTTTTCGGCTGCACTCTTCAAGGCTTCCTCGGACAGGTTTTTTTCCTGCACGAGCTTGTCCGGATGGTAGCGCGACATCAGCCGGAGATAGGCGCGACGAATGTCTCTGTCTTCGGCGTCTGGCTGAAGCTGGAGGGTGTGATAGGCATTACGAAGAAAACCGCGGCCGTGCTGTGGATTAAAATCTGCTTCCAGATGGGTCGCATTGCAGATTTCCAGAAATTCAGCCTTGCTGAAGCCAAGCGCTTCAGCCACGTCGCGCAGCAACATTTTTTCCTTGAGGCGAATACCGCCTTTCACGAAGCAAAGCCGACACTGTACCTGCAGGAAAAGATTCGCCAGTGAGCTGCGCTGTTTGATACAGCTGATCAGCTCCGTGACAAAAGGCATGACGTCAGTCTCCCTCTGCTTGCCCAACTCAAAATAGTCGATCGCTTCCTGTCTGGCCAAACCATTCAGATCAAGCAACTGCATGACTGTCGTGGCGTACTGTATCTCACCGCCCACCACCAGCCCATCCAGCTTGGCCAGCTTGCCCATGACCACGAACATGGTGCGATTAAAAATTCGCTCCGTGCGCCCACCATCGGGAATTCGGGCTTCCGAAGATGTGCCTGACAGCCGATCACTGATTGCCTGCTTGTAGGCACGATGTTTGAACTGAGCAATCATGGCGCGTCCTCGCCAGAAGCTGCATACCCCTTCTGGACTTCCTGCAGTCTTTCAGGTGTCCCAACATCAACCCAGACCCCGCTGTGGATTTCGCCACTGACCTTATTTTCCGACATGGCCTGCTGCAGCAGCGGAATCACAGACATTGGCTGGATAGGCAATCCCGCAAACAGATTTCTGTGCATCACACTAATCCCGCTGAAGGTTAGCCTTTCCCCTTCGGCATCCGGGTCTTCATGAACGCGCCCCCGATCGTCGATATGAAAATCACCCAGAGGGTTATGTTCTGCGTTCCTGACCAGCACCAGATGCGCCAGCCGATCGACGCCGTCAACCGGTTGTAGCGATGAGAAATCAAAATCCGACCAGACATCGGCATTCACCACAATGAAACTTTCGTCCTGAAGTTTGGGCAGGGATTTGATGATGCCCCCAGCCGTTTCCAGCTGAATGGGTTCGCGGGAGTAGATGATTTTGACACCCAGGGCAGAGCCATCACCCAGATGCTCTTCAATCATCTGGCCGAGATAAAAATGGTTGATGACAAATTCAGTCACACCAGCGTCTTTAAGACGGTCTATCTGACGTTCGATGAGGGATTTGCCCCCAACCTGCAGCAGAGGTTTGGGTAAATTTGCAGTCAGGGGTTGCATACGCTTCCCCAGGCCTGCCGCCAGGATCATTGCCCGCATGGTTCTTTTAGCCGACTGACTTCGGGAGCCGCTGGTTCGCAACGGGCAATGCCCGCCGGTTAAACCACTCCACAAAATCCCCCAATTCAGGGTATCGCCTGCTGACCTCCAAAAAGTACTGGATAACCAATGGGATATCGGCCAGATACCGGGATTTATTATCCCGGAGGCTGAGTCTGCAAAAGATGCCCATGACCTTGAGATGCCGCTGCAGTCCCATCAGATCAAAGTCGCGCAAAAATTGAGCCTCACTGACGTCAGCCAGCAAGCCTTCAACCCGGGCTGCCTGCCAGTAGGTCAACGCCCAGAGATTGACCGTCTCCGGTTCCCAGCGCAGGTAGCAGTCCCGGAGCAGAGAAACCACGTCGTAACTGTAGGGACCATGCACCGCATCCTGAAAATCAATCACACCGAGCGCCGGAACAGCTGAATCATCAAGCAACATCAGGTTCCGCGAGTGAAAATCCCGATGCACCATCACGGTCGGCTGGCTCAATGCTGCCTCCTCCAGAAAATGCATCGCCTGATCGACCACAGCGCGCTCGGAATCACTTAATTCCAGCTCAAGAAAAGCCTTGCAGAACCAGTCGCTGAACAACTGCATCTCGGACCGGAGCTGATCTCTGTCATATGGGTCAAGTCTCTCTTTTTCGGGACTGCGCTGAATCAATAGCAAGGTTTGTAATGCGCTCTGATAGATCGCCCCTGCCCGCTGACTTTCACCTTCTGACTGAAGCCTGCTGAGCGTCGGCAGTAACTGACTGTCTCCAAAATCCTCCAGCAGCAGAAATCCCCGCTCCAGGTCTGAAGCAAAAATTTCGGGCGCCCGCACGCCCGCGGCTCGAAGCATCCGGCACACCCTGATAAAGGCAGAGGAATTTTCGTGCTGCGGCGGCGCATCCACTGCAATGTAGCTATGGCCCTGCCAGCTTGCGCGAAAATAACGACGGAAGCTGGCATCACCACTGACCATGGACAACGGCGGTACCGGACTGCCGACGGGGACCTCGAGGGCCCGGCAGACCCACTGCTGAAGCATAGATTCCCGAGATGACGGCTCTGAACTGGACATAGTAGGCAATACGCTGCGGATTGCAGCCCCATTAACAGCATTATGCGAAGGAGTTAAATTCCCGGTGAATTATCGTCTATAATCGAATTTTGGGCATTAACTGTTGCCCGACCTACTAAGTCGGTTTGATCGGCAATAAATTTACTCTCGTAGCCTCGCCACTTGACTCAGTCTGACGATAATCGCCCATCCCTCCGGCCTAGCGCAGCACCTCTGACGGCCCTGCAACAGGCGGGCGCCCTGTCGCTCGGCATCGGCCTGATACTGGCCGCTCCGCCCCCTGCCTTGGCACAGCTCGCCCAGTTTAACTGCCTCCCCAATACCGGTGGGGACGGCTGGGTCTGCGAAACCACTGAACCCGATGCACCGATCAACACCGCAAGCGGGAGCAATCAGTACAACAGCGACCGCGCCGTTCTGCCGGGCCCGGCGCCAGCGCGAACGGAGCCGCCCGCGACTGTCAGCCAGACCGGAGCGCAGCCTGTCCCAGTGCCTGACGTTCAGCCATCAGCTGAGCAAATCCTGCCGGCCGGCGCAGCCCGCCCAGAACCCGGGCCAATGACGGAGTCTGAAACATCAAATCTGTTCGATGAAGCGGTGGTCGCCCCGCGCTCACAGTACCCGCTGGACTGGATGCCCCGTGACGCCATGACACCGGCACAGCGCGACACTCTCGCCCCGAATTGTTGCGGCGGCTTCGTTGATCCTGCCGCAGAACTTTTCGCCGGCAGAGCCGACCCTGACGAATCAGAAACGCTGTTTCGCTCTGAATCGGGTCTCTCTCAACTCTCGCAGAATTTCATCAGCATCGATGGCAATGTCATTGTCCAGCAAGGCGCCCGCACTATCGAAAACAACCTGACCACCAGCATCAACCGGTCCGAAAACACCGTGCTGATGGATGGCGATGTCATCTTCCGCGAACCCGGGCTGATGCTGCGAGGCAGCTCCGCCTTTATCGACAGCGATGACCAGCTCAACCGGATCGAAACCGCCCAATACGTCCTGCACGACTTCGGCGCCCACGGCACCGCGAGCAGCGTGGTTTACAGCAGCACCAGCGGCCAGGTTGCCATAGAAAACGGTGAATTCAGCCGCTGCGAACCGGGCAACGAATTCTGGGTCCTCAGTGCAGACTCCATAGTGCTGGATCAGGAAAACAATCGCGGCTACGCCAAAAAGGCCAGCATCCGGGTTCGCGACTTTCCGATTTTCTACTATCCGTTTACTCTGCCCTTCCCTCTGGGGGAAGCACGCGCTTCCGGCTTACTGCCCCCGAGTATCGGCTCGACCCGCACCGGCGGGTTCGATTATGAACAACCCTACTATCTGAATCTCGCGCCCAATTACGACGCGACAATCTCTCCGAGATTGCTGTCAGATCGCGGCGTCATGCTCGGCACGGAATTCCGCTATCTTGCCGACTGGTCCATGAATACCCTCAATCTGTCAGGCCTGTCCGGAGACAAGATGTTCAATCCGGATCAGAGCGGCAATCGCCTCTCGGACTCACCCCAAACTGAGAACCGATGGTTCGTCGGGTTCGAACATCAGGGCACGGTGGGACGCTATCTTTCCACCTACGTCGACTTTAACAAGGTAAGCGACGATGACTATTTCTATGATTTTGGCGGGACAGGTCTGAATGTTGCGAGCCGTAACCACCTCAACCAGCAAGGGTTGGTGAACTTCAATTCCAGCCTGCTGCGAGCCAGACTCAACGTTCAGCGAATCCAGCTCATTGACCCGTTCATTAACAGGGAAAACATCTACAAACCCTACGACCGGCTGCCTCAATTTTCCTTTAACACTGACACTGCCTTACCCTTGGGCTTCGAGCTTGCTCTCAAGGGCGAACTCACCGCGTTCGACCGCGAGCTCGACGAAGCCAGGCTGACACCCGGCCTGATCGAGCGTGGCGCCTTGGTCACCGGCGAGCGGGCCACTCTGGAACCCAGGCTCAGCTGGTCAACTGTGTCGCCCGGCTGGTTTGTGCGGGCGAACGCCTCTTATCAGCACACGCAATATCAGCTGGAAAATCAGGCCATCGGCACACTGGAAAATCCCGAACTCGGCATTCCAGTTTACAGTCTGGACTCTGGCCTGTTCTTCGACCGCAAGCTATCGCAGGGAGGTCTGCAAACGCTGGAGCCGAGGATTTTCTATCTCTACAGCGAGTTTGAGGATCAGTCTGAGATTCCTGTTTTTGATTCATCAGAGCTGAATTTCAGTTTTTCCCAGCTGTTCCGGGAAGATCGCTTCTCCGGAGGCGACCGGACTTCCAACGCCGATCAGGTGACGCTGGCGGTCACTACCCGCGTGCTGAATGCAAACGGCGAGGAGCGCTTTCGCGCCAGCCTCGGGCAGGTCCTGTACTTTGAAGATCGTCTGGTCAGCCTGTCGAATCCTCTGCGTAACTGGGATCACCGCTATGCACCGCTGGCGGATCAGTCAGCCTATGTGGGCGAAGTGGCCATGAGACTCGGTCAGCGCTGGCGTTTCAACACGGATTTTCAATGGAATGAAGATCGCCAGGAATTCGATGAAGGCAGTCTCTCCCTGCGCTATCAGGGAGACAGCAATCATCTGCTCAATGTCGCCTTCCGTTATCGGAGCCTGCCCGATTCCTTCGTATTCTTTTTTCCGCCGACTATCGACCCTCGCACCAAACAAAGCGACGTCTCCGGAGTCTGGCCTCTCACTGACCGCTGGAAACTGCTGGGACGGATTAACTACGATCACAGCAATGAACGAAACCTGGAAAGCTTTGCCGGCGTAGAATGGAGTGATTGCTGCGCGACCATCCGCGTGATCGCGCGTGAGTGGGTTGACGAAAACCAATTGTTTGTTCCTAATATCGAACCGAATCGCGGAATATTTGTCCAATTTACGCTCAACGGCCTGGGAAATCTCGGCGGCGCCGGCATCAGCAACCTGCTGGAAGACGGTATTCGGGGCTTTCGGGATAACAATTTATGATTAATGTAGATCTCAAAGAAACAGCGCAGCGCGCGGGACTCCTGCTCACCGGCGCTCTGATTTGCCTGTTCCTCGCCCTGCCTGCGGCGGCGCAGCAGCGCGTTCTGCTCGACAAGATCGTCGCCATCGTTGACCGCGATGTGGTGCTGCAGAGCGAATTAAACAATCGCCTGGAGGATATCCGACGAACAGCAGAACGGGACAACCGGGAGCTGCCCCCGCCGAATCAGCTGCGCGACGAAGTGCTGGAAACCCTCATCATGGAAAACATCCAGATGCAGTTCGCCGAGCGCGCCAGCATTCGCTACGACGATGACACCATCAACCGGGTGCTGGGCAACATGGCGCAGGAATCCGGATTGAGCTTTGAAGCCTATATTCAGGCACTGGAGGCTCAGGGCGTGTATCTGCAAACCCGCGAGCAGGTTCGTCAGCAGCTCACCATGCAGGAACTGCAGCGGGGGTATGTGAACCAGCGCATCACGGTGACAGATCAGGAAATCGATAACTTCCTGAACTCCGAAATGGGGCAGGAAGTCATCTCCGCCGATTACCTCATCGATCACATTCTGATTCCGGTGACCTCGGCCGACGGCCCGCAGATGCGCAGCGACAAGCTGCGCTATGCCGCTGAACTGGTCGCGCAGCTGGAGGAAGGCGGCTCGATTACAGAAACACGGGCCCGCGCCCTGGCCGAAAGACGTTTCGCCCTTGATGGCACCAATTTTGGCTGGCGTAAGCTGGATCAGCTCCCCTCACTGTTCGCCAATGCGGTGGAACCGATGAGTGTGGGGCAAATCGAGGGCCCCATTGAAGCCGGCAACGGATTTCACATTATTCAGCTGCGGGACAAGCGCGGCGGAACGGAACAGATCGTCAAGCAGACACACATCAGACACATCATGCTGGCGCCCAATGAAATTCGCGACGAACAGCAGACTATCGCACTGATTAATGAGCTCAGGCAGCGCATTGTCGATGATGGCGAAGAGTTCACGTCGCTGGCAAGGCAGAATTCTGACGACGCCACTTCAGTGGTGGCCGGCGGGGATCTGGATTGGGTTTCTGAAGGTGGCATGCCCATTGAAATGGAATCGGTTGTCGATACGCTGGAGGTCGGCGAAATCAGCGAGCCGTTCCGCTCGCAGATGGGTTGGCATATCGCAGAGGTACTCGGGCGCAGAGAGTCTGACCTGTCCAGCGAGTATACCCGCAGCCAGGCGGCCAACATGTTGCGAAACCGCAAATTTGAACTGGAACTCCAGAACTGGTTGATCGAGATTCGTGAAGAAGCTTTCGTAGAACTGGTTGATTGATGCCGGATAAAGGCCGTGATTACCCGACTCGCACTCACCCCCGGCGAACCGGCCGGCATCGGACCAGATCTCTGCATTAAACTGGCGCAGCACCCACCGGACGCGCAGCTTGTCGTAGTAGGCGACCAGCAGCTGATGGCGCAGCGCGCTGCCGCGCTGGACCTTCCTCTTACCCTGGTGCCTTTTGACGAATTCGCTGCGCCCCGGCGTAACGAAGCGGGAGAGCTCTTTGTTTGCAACGTCGCTCTCGCTGAGCCTGCTCACCCCGGAAGACTCAATGCCGCCAACAGCCCTTACGTTCTGAACACACTCGAGGTCGCGACAAGCATCGCGCTTCGCAAGCAGGTTCATGCGCTGGTGACGGGCCCGGTGCATAAGGGTGTCATTAACGAAGCAGGCATCCCTTTTTCTGGTCACACGGAATTTCTCGCGCAGCAGTGTGAAGTTGACCTCACGGTCATGATGCTTGCCACAGAGGGCCTGCGAGTTGCGCTGGCCACTACCCATCTGCCGCTGCATAGGGTCGCTGCCGCGATCACTGAGGACGGCCTGACTGAGGTCCTGACCATTCTGCATCGCGATCTCAAACACAAATTCGCCATCGAAGAACCACGTATTCTGGTGTGCGGGCTGAATCCCCACGCCGGCGAATCCGGCCACCTTGGCACTGAGGAAATCGACATCATTGAACCGGTTCTGAACAGACTGTCGCAGCAGGGCATGGATCTGACCGGCCCCCTGCCGGCTGATACCCTGTTCACCGAAAAATACCTTGGCAAGACAGATGCTGTACTCGCCATGTATCACGATCAGGGGTTGCCGGTGCTGAAGTACAAGGGCTTTGGCAATGCGGCCAACATCACGCTGGGCCTGCCGATCATTCGCACTTCTGTTGATCACGGCACCGCGCTGGAGCTTGCCGGCAGCGGTGAGGCAGATATTGGCAGCCTGCAGACCGCAATCGCCACCGCGGTGGAGATGATTGGGGCACAATCGAAACCATGAACGCGAAAACCCGAAAGATTCGCCTGAGCAACGGGATGCCCCATCAGGCGCGTAAGCGCTTTGGTCAGAATTTTCTTCACGATGAGCAGGTCATCGCGCGGATTGTTGACGCAATTGACCCTAAGCCTGACCAGCACCTGCTTGAGATTGGACCCGGCCAGGGCGCCATTACCGATTTACTGGCTCGGGCGGGCGGGCCACTGGACTGTGTGGAGCTGGACCGGGACCTGGCTGACTTCCTCGAAAAAAGGTTTGCCCGGCATGACAACGTCGCCATCCATCAGCAGGACATTCTCAAGTTTGACCTGGCTGCTCTGATCAATCGCAGCAGCAAGCTTCGCATCATTGGCAACCTGCCCTACAACATTTCAACACCGGTGATGTTTCATTTGCTGCAGAACGCCGAACTGATTGAGGACATGACCTTTATGCTGCAGCTCGAAGTGGTTCAGCGACTTGGCGCGAAACCCGGCAACAAGAATTACGGCCGCCTCGGCATCATGGTCCAGTATTTTTGTGAAGTTGAGCATCTGTTTAATGTTCCCTCCGCGGCTTTTACGCCCAAACCCAAGGTCAGTTCAGCCATTGTGCGTCTGACGCCGCACGCCAGGCGTGAAGTTGAAGCGCGCAGTGTCGAAGCCCTGCAAACGGTGGTGCGAACAGCCTTTAACCTGCGACGCAAAACCTTGAAAAACAGCCTCAAAGCCATCATGTCAGCAGAGAAGCTGGCGCAGATTCCGGTCAGCCTTTCTGAGCGGCCGGAAAATCTGAGCCTGTCTGACTACGTCGCGATAAGCGACCTTTTCGCACAGGAGCTGAATCAGAGCCATCATGACTGACGCAGATCGCAACATCGAAATTGAGGTGAACACCCGATACCTGCAGGAGCATTCCGATCCGACATCGGGCCGCTATGCCTTCGCCTATACCATCGATATCACCAACCGGGGTGACGCAAAAGTGAAATTGCTCAACCGGCACTGGCGCATTACTGACGACAACAATCGCGTTGAGGAAGTCAAAGGGCCCGGAGTGGTCGGACAGCAGCCTGAGATCGGACCGGGGCAATCCTTCCAGTACACCAGTGGTGCAGTCATTGGCACTCAGACTGGCACCATGCAGGGAAGCTACGAGCTGATCACCGACAGCGGCGACCGCTTCACGACGCCTGTTCCGGCCTTTCTGTTGGCACCGCCTCATACGGTGCACTAGCGCAGCCAGGCACAAAGGGTTTGCAGCGTGGGCTGTCGCGCCCGGCAGGCCAGCCGATGCTATACTTGCCGTCACAGTCCTCTACTGGAACACCATGAGCAACTTTGTAGTCGGCGACATCCAGGGCTGCTACAAGCCCCTGAAAAAGCTTCTGAAAAAGGCGGGTTTTACACCCGGAACCGACACCCTCTGGTGCGTCGGTGACCTGGTCAACCGTGGCCCGAAATCACTCGACACCCTGCGCCTGCTTCAGGATATGGATGATTCCATCCGCGTCGTACTGGGCAATCACGATCTGCATTTCATTGCCATTCACGAAGGGGTCGCGCCGGCACGCGGCAAGGACACCCTCGAGCAATTGCTCGCTGCGCCGGATTGTTCAGCACTGAGCGACTGGCTGAGAAGCAAACCACTGGCCTACCACGAAGCTCTGCTGACGGAAGCAGGTCCCGAAAATTTTCTGATGGTTCACGCCGGCGTGGCGCCGAGCTGGTCTCTGCAGATGACACTCAATCTCTCAGCAGAGGTCGAACACGCGCTTCAGGACAGCGAATGTAAAGCCTATCTGAAAAACATGTATGGCAATGAACCTATCCGCTGGAGTAAATCTTTGCGGGGCCACGAAAGACTGCGGACAATCACCAACTATCTCACCCGCATTCGATTCTGCGACGACATCGGCAGCCTGCGCCTGGACATCAAGGAAGGCCTCTGCGCGGCGCCCAGTGGATTCAAGCCCTGGTTTGAATATGAGAAGATAACGCAAAAAGCAACGATACTTTTTGGTCACTGGGCAGCGCTGGACGGGATTACCAGACGGCCGCGGGTTTTTGCGCTTGATACCGGCTACGTCTGGGGCAGATCCCTGACTATGATGCGCCTGGAAGACAAAAAACGCTTCACCATTTCACACTGATTAAGCACTGGCAAAATTCACCATGCAGACTTACCTGGTTGGCGGCGCAGTTCGCGATAAGCTCCTCGGTCTTGAAACCAAAGACCGGGACTGGGTGGTCGTGGGCGCAGCACCCCAGGAGATGCTGGATCTGGGCTATCAGCAGGTGGGGCAGGACTTCCCGGTGTTTCTTGATCCTGAGTCTCATGATGAGTATGCGCTGGCGCGCACAGAACGTAAAACAGGCCCCGGTTACAAGGGTTTCGCCATCAACAGTTCACCGGAGGTTACCCTCGAAGAAGATTTGCTGCGCCGGGATCTCACCATCAATGCCATCGCCATGGATGAAAACGGCTCACTGATTGACCCTTTCGGCGGCCAGTTCGATATTGAAGACAGGGTGCTACGCCATGTCTCAGGGGCATTTGTTGAGGATCCTCTGAGAGTGCTGCGGGTCGCGCGCTTTGCGGCCCGGTTCGCCCATCTGGGATTCCGGGTCGCCAACGAAACCCGCGACCTCATGCGCAGTATCTGTCACAGTGGCGAACTCGATCATCTGGTTCCGGAACGCATCTGGAAAGAGCTGGAACTGGCACTGACCAGCCAGACACCGTCAGTCTTCATTGAGGTATTGCGGGAGTGCTATGCGCTGGCGGCAATCCTGCCCGAGGTCAATAATTTGTTCGGCGTCCCGCAACCGGAAAAATATCATCCCGAGATCGATACCGGCCTGCACATTCTGCTGTGTCTTGAGCAGGCCCGGAAACTGAGCGACGACAGTGTCGTGCTGTACGCTACTCTGGTTCACGATGTCGGCAAGGGCCTGACGGATCCCGATCAATGGCCGAGTCATGTCGGCCATGAAGCAGCCGGCCTGAGCTTGCTCAATCAGATTGAATCACGACTGCGTGTGCCCAAGGAGCATGCCCAGCTTTCTCGTCTGGTCTGCGAACACCACACCAAGCTGCATCGCGTGAAAGAACTGAAGCCAGCAACGGTGCTGAAACTGCTGGAATCTCTCGACGCGTTCCGCCGCCCGGAGCGTCTGGACAAATTTCTGCTGGCCTGTGAGGCCGATGCGCGGGGTCGCACAGGCCTCGAGACGCGCGACTATCCACAAAATGTCTATCTGAAAACCTTACTGCTGTCAGCCAGCGCCATCGACAGCCGCGCGGTCCTGGCCGCCAGTCGCGCCGAGCCGAAAGCGGCCATATATGAAGCCCGCCTGTCCAGCATCACCAAGACAATCGAGTCCCTGAAACATGACCAATGAACAACCCGTCGCACTGATAACCGGAAGCGCAAAGCGAATCGGCGCCGCCCTCGTGCGGCGCTTTCATGACGCCGGCTATCGTCTCATTATCCACTACAACGGTTCGGAAGAAGAAGCGCTGAGCCTGCAGGCGGAACTCAATGCCGTACGTGCCGATTCAGTCAGCTGCCTGCAGGCGGCACTGACTGAAAGGTCGGAAGTCGCTCAGCTGGCACAGAACGCGCTCGACTGTTTCGGCCGCATCGACGTGCTGATCAACAACGCCTCGTCTTTCTATGCGACGCCACTGGAAGACTCCACTCAGGGACAGTGGGACGACCTCATAGACAGTAATCTGCGTGGAGCCTACTTTCTGAGTGTGGCCCTGAGCCAAGAGCTCACACGTCGTCAGGGCAACATCATCAATATTCTCGATGCCATGGTGGATGGGGCCATTAAGGATTTTCCCATCTACAACATTGCCAAGGCCGGGCTGAAAAGCATGACGCTCTCACTGGCCAGAGAACTGGCCCCTGCGGTGCGGGTCAATGGTGTGGCACCCGGCGCTATCCTCTGGCCAAGCCATCTTGAGAACCCTCAGGACGAAGCCGCAGAGGCTGCCCGGAAAAAAGCGCTTGCCGGCATTCCGCTTGGCCGGACCGGCACTGTAGAAGATATCGCCAATACCGCCTTTTTTCTCGTCGATCAGGCAAGTTATATGACCGGGGCAGTCATCAAGGTGGATGGAGGACGCGCGCTCCGCTAGTCAGTCTCTGCGCGCAAGCGTCAGCAGGACGCGCAGTGTGCGTCTACCAGTCAAAATCCCTGCGCCAAAGCTGCTGTCCGGTTTTATCGAACGCATCCCAATGAACTGACATCGTTTGTCCGGTCGAGGGGTGTTTCATATCCGGCAGGATTTCGGCCAGGGGTTGCAGCACAAAGGCATGTTCCAGTATTTCTCCACGGGGAAGCAAAATGCCTGCATGCTCACCGCTGAGTTCACCGTAAGTCAGAACGTCAATATCAATACAGCGACTGGAAAACTTCGGCTGGCTGCGATCCCGGCCCAGTGCATCTTCAATGGCTTTAATCTCTCTTAGCAGGTCGGGCAAAGGCTTTTCCGTTTCCGCCACTGTCACGAGATTCAGAAAGTTGTCACCTTCAAAACCGACCGATTCACTCTCGTAAACCGCTGAGCACCGGAGGCCGGGGAACCGGGCCCGTAATTCGGCAACTGCCCTTCGAATATTGGCATCGGCGTCAATATTGCTACCGAGACTGAGAGTGAGAAGTGGCACGATTATTCAGAACACAAGAGAATGGAAGGATTGGACAGGAATTCACGCACAATCAGCGACGCGATCCTCTTTCTATCATGACACCTACATCTTTTGAGCCGGTTACAGCGCCGGGCTTACCTAACCTGAGCTTGACCCAGGGGACATTGAACTCGTTCACCACAATATCGGCGACCCGTTCGGCAAGCGTCTCGACCAGAAAAAATTCGGACTTTTCAATAAAATCAATGAGCCGCTTGGCGACAGCCTTATAGTCCAGCGCATTTTCGATGGTATCGGTGGCGGCAGCCGCAGCGATGTCCGACCCCATCTCCAGATCGAGGCTCACTACCTGCCGCTGCTCACGCTCCCAGTCAAAGATGCCAATGATGGTGCGAACCTCCAGCTCACGAATGTAGACAATATCCATGATAATTCCTCAATCGGTTATGGGTTAAGGGCCGGCAAAGTCTCAAGATTCCAACGCGGTCGTGCCTGAATACTCAGGCCTTCCGACTGGCCGGCCAGCAAACGCTGCGCGCCAGCATAGGCGATCATCGCCCCATTGTCAGTGCATAATTCCGGTCTTGCGTAAAACAGCTCACCGCCGCTTTTTGCGACGGTAGCGCCAAGCACTTCACGCAGCCTTCGGTTGGCACTCACGCCGCCGGCGATTACCAGGCGGCTCAGGCCGGTCTGTTCCAGAGCGCGGCGGCATTTGATCGCCAGCGTGTTCACCACGGCATCCTCAAAAGCGCAGGCGATATCTGCCCGAACGGCGTCGTTCAGCTCACCTTGAACCTCGACCTCTTCGGCAATGGTGTTACGCACAAAAGTCTTCAGGCCACTGAAGCTGAAATCCAGCCCGGGGCGGTTGGTCATGGGGCGCGGAAATTTGTAAGCGCCGGCCTTACCGGACTGCGCAAGTCTGGCGACTTCCGGACCGCCGGGGTATGGCAGGCCAAGCATTTTGCCGACCTTGTCGAAAGCCTCACCGGCTGCATCGTCCAGAGATTCGCCAAGCAACTTGTAACGTCCGATGTCTTCAACACAGACCAGCTGCGTGTGTCCGCCTGAAACCAGCAGCGCGACAAAAGGAAATGCGGGCGCATCCGACTCCAGCATGGGAGCAAGCAGATGCCCCTCCATGTGGTGCACACCAATTGCCGGCACATTCCAGCCCATCGCCAGGCTCCGCCCGATGGCAGCACCAACCAGCAGCGCTCCGATCAGGCCCGGCCCGGCTGTGTAGGCGACACCGCCAATTTGCGCATCCCGGATACCCGCCTTCTCAATGACCTCACGTACCAGCGGCAGTGTTTTCCGAATGTGGTCGCGCGACGCCAGCTCCGGGATCACACCGCCATATTCCGCATGGATGTGAATCTGACTGTAGAGCGCATCCGCCAGCAGGCCCCGGTCAGTGTCGTACAGCGCCACGCCGGTCTCATCACAGGAAGTTTCGATGCCAAGAACTATCACGGCTGGCCAGTTGAGGGTCGCTTCATGAGGCCCGCAATCATGCCAAAAAAACCACGCAACCCCAACTCTCAATAAGGCCAGCAAGGGGGGCTGCCTGCCAGCAACTGGCCAGCAAAGCACGGACTTCACCCGAGGCCCTGGCCCTTCGAGCCCGATATACCGGCGATGGCGCACCCAACCCCCTGAATAATGTGCCCCGGAAAGGGCCAATTCCTTTGCATTTCACCCCCTGAATCTATAAGATACGGCCCCTCTGAAATTGGGCGAGCGCGGCAGCGCGTATCTGCGCAGTATTCGGTAAAACATTAGGTAAATCGCTCTAGAGCACGGCCCGCGGGCCCTCTAGACAAACGGAGTTCAAATGCCCCAGGTAAGACTTAAAGAAAATGAGCCGTTTGATGTGGCACTGCGTCGCTTCAAGCGCTCCTGCGAAAAAGCAGGAATTCTTGCGGAAGTGCGCCGTCGCGAGTTCTACGAAAAGCCGACCTCCGTGCGAAAGCGCAAGGCGGCGGCTGCGGTAAAGCGTCACCTCAAGAAGGTTCAGCGCGAAAGCCGCAGAACTCAGCGCCTCTACTGATCATCAAGCTGATCGCCAAAAAGATCACGAAGACGCCTGCTCCCTGCAGGCGTCCCATACTCACCTCGCACTCTTACGATTCAGGTGTGACATGCCCGACAGCCCTCTGAAAGCGCAGATCAATGAAGCCATGAAGGCCGCCATGCGCGCCAAGGAAAAAGAGCGCCTGGGAACGATCCGCCTGGTTCTGGCCGAAATCAAGAAAGTCGAAGTCGACGAGCGCATTGACCCCGACGATGTCCGCGTCACCTCGATTCTGGACAAAATGGTGAAGCAGCGCAGAGACTCGATCAAGCAGTTTACCGACGCCGGTCGCGATGAACTGGCCGCGAAAGAGCAGACCGAGATTGAGGTGATTCAGGAGTTCCTGCCGCAGCCACTAAGTGAGGAAGAAATCGCCTCGCTGATCGAGGAGGCAATCGCCAGTACCGGCGCGACATCAATGCAGGACATGGGTAAGGTCATGGGTCTGCTCAAGCCGCAGATGGCCGGCAAAGCGGATATGGGCAAAGTCAGCGGGTTGATCAAGCAGCGCCTGGGCTGAGCGCAGCGATTGTAAACGCCCCGGGTTTTAACCTCGCTTAAGCTGACCCGGCACATCCGCGGCTCACCCTAAGACCGCTTGGCGCACTTTTCTCACCTAATTCTCCAGTCTCTCTTCTCGCTCTTCTCGCTCTAATCTCACTTTACTCCACTCTTGCCTTGTTCCGGACTCGCTGCCCCATCGTGTGCAATGAATTGCCACCGACCCGTGCGCTCCTGCCGCTGACTGGCATACAATGCAGGATCAGCAACTCAACCTGACTGCCCAATCACCCATGGCCGGACTCATTCCGCAATCGTTCATTGACGATCTATTACATCGCTCTGATATCGTCGAGGTGGTGGATAAACGGGTCGGCCTGAAAAAATCCGGCAAAAATTATCAGGCCTGCTGCCCTTTCCACAACGAGAAAACCCCCTCATTCAGCGTTCAGCCTGAACGGCAGTTCTACTATTGCTTCGGCTGTGGCGCCGGTGGTAATGCAATCGGCTTTGTCATGAATTTTGACCATGTGGATTTTCCACAGGCCGTTGAAATCCTGGCGCGGGATGCGGGGCTGGAGGTACCTCGGGAAGAGTCCAAGGCCGAGTCCCGCCGTCAGTCCGAACATGCCAAACTGTTTGAAGTACTCGATCAAGCGAGCAAATTTTATCAGCAACAACTGCGCCAGCATCAGGGGCGACAGCGCGCCGTAGACTACCTGACCTCGCGTGGCGTGGTCGGTGAAGTTGCCCGCGATTTTGCGCTTGGCTATGCCCCGCCCGGATGGGAGAACCTGATCGACGTACTCGGGGATAGCCCGGAGCGACAGCGCACGCTGTTGAAAGCCGGTATGGTAATTGAGCGCAACAAGCCGGAAAACGGCGCCGAGCCAAGTACCCATAAAGCACCTTATTACGACCGTTTCCGGGACCGCATCATGTTTCCGATTCGCGACAGCCGTGGACGGGTGATTGCTTTCGGCGGGCGAGTACTCGGAGAGGAAAAGCCCAAATATCTTAATTCACCGGAAACACCGGTATTCCAGAAAGGCTCTGAGCTCTACGGGCTGTACGAGAGCAAGAAATCAGGCGAAAAGTTCACGCGCCTGCTGCTGGTGGAAGGCTATATGGATGTCATCGCGCTGGCCCAAATGGGCATCCGCAACGCGGTGGCCACACTGGGTACCGCAACCAGCGCCAGACATTTGACCCGTATGTTCCGCGCCGTCTCCGAGGTGGTGTTCTGTTTCGATGGTGATGCGGCCGGACGTAACGCCGCCTGGCGCGCTCTGGAGACCAGCCTGCCGCTAATGGAAGACGGCAGACGCGTGCGCTTCCTGTTTCTGCCTGACGGAGAGGACCCTGATACCCGGGTGCGCTCGATCGGCACTGAAGGCTTTTTACAGGAGATCGAGCAGGCGACGCCGCTGGAGCAATTCTTTTTCGACAAGCTCTCTGAAGGCCTGGACATTCAATCCATCGAAGGCAAGGCCCGGCTGAGCAATCTGGCCAAACCGCTGATCCGCCAGTTCCCAAAAGGCGTTTATGGCCAACTGATGCTGGACAAGCTCTCTGAGACTCTGGGCATCAGCAGTGAGTCTCTGGATCAGCTGCTCGCGAGCGCACCCCCGGATAAAGGCAGCCAGCCCGAACCATCAGAGGCCGTGATGGCCCCTCAGCCCCCTGCCAGGTCAAGGACAACTCAGCAGCCGGCAGGCCTGAATACCATCCGCAAGTCCGCCAGCCTGAAAGCCATTGAGCTCTTGCTGCGCAATCCTGAGATAGCGCTGACTGTTCAGGCTGAGCTTGAACCCCTGCGCCATGCGGAGGACGAAGCCCGCAAACTGCTGCTTACCTTGATCGAGAAAATACGCAGGGAGCCGGCAACGGAGACCTACCACCTACTCGGCTACTGCTATGGCACGCCCCTCGGTGGCCAGCTGACCCAGTTGCTGCAGGCAGAAAAAATTACCCCCCAGGAAGGCGTCGAAGCGGAATTCACTCAAATACTTGACAATATATTGTCAGATATCAGCCAAAAACTGCACCTGCTGAAATTGAAAGATGAGCTCAAATCCCGCGTCTCCGAAGCGCCCGCGCCAAATCCAGACAGCGTCTGAGCTGTCCTAAATTCACCGAAAGTCGATATACATAATTACCGCCCACCGCTATAATGCGCGGCTCGCTTTTATTTACCCATTTTGCGTCCCTGTGCCTGCAGGGGAGATGAGAATTTATGGCCGAAGTTATTGCACCACAGTCCAGCCTGAAGTCACTGATCGCCAAAGGAAAGGAGCAGGGCTACCTGACCTATTCAGAGGTCAATGACCACCTGCCGGATACCATCTCTGATCCGGATCAGGTTGAAGACATCATCCAGATGATCAATGACATGGGCATCAAGGTGTTTGAGACCGCACCCGATGCCGATTCTCTGATTCTGAATGAAGACGACAGTGATAATGGCGCTGACGAAGTGGCAGCGGCTGAAGCAGCCGCCGCACTGGCTGCGGTCGAAAACGAGGCCGGCCGCACCACAGACCCGGTGCGGATGTACATGCGAGAAATGGGCACTGTTGAACTGCTCACCCGGGAAGGCGAAATTGTCATCGCCAAGCGCATCGAAGAGGGGCTGCGCGAGCTGATGAAGGCTATGGCGCTGTTCCCCGGCACCGTAGAGCACGTACTCAATGAATATGCACTGATCGACACTGAAGAGCGGCGGCTCAGCGATCTGATCACAGGCTACCTGGACAACACGGACGACATCCCTCCTCCCGCCATGAGCGGCGCTGCCGCGCAAAATTCGTCTGACGATGACAATGACGACTCCGACATGGATGACGACAGCGAAGACGAAGCAGCTACCGGCCCTGATCCGGAAGAGGCTGCAATCCGCTTTGCTGAACTGCAGAAACAATTCGTCAAAACCAGCAGATCCGTCGCCAGAAACGGGCGCGACCACGCCAGAGCCAAGGCTGAACTGGAAAAACTCGGAGAGCTGTTCAAATCATTCAAACTGACGCCGCGTCAGTTTGACCCGCTGCTCAGCCACATACGTGCTGTACTGAGCCGCCTGCGCCGTCACGAGAAAATGGTTATGACCCTTGCGGTTCGACATGCCAAGATGCCCCGCAAGATCTTCATAGAGACTTTCCCGGGCCACGAGGTCAACGAAAAGTGGATTAACCAGCACATTAAGGCCAAAGCAGCCTACTCAGAGCTGCTGGTAAATGTAAAAACTGAGGTGCTTCGGGCACAGAAGAAGATTCGACTGCTCGAAGAAGAAACCGGGCTCACGGTTGCAGAAATCAAGGACATCAACCGACAGATGTCGATCGGCGAAGCTAAGTCGCGCCGTGCCAAGAAAGAAATGGTTGAGGCCAACCTGCGACTGGTGATCTCGATCGCGAAGAAATACACGAATCGGGGCCTGCAGTTTCTGGACCTGATCCAGGAAGGCAATATCGGCCTCATGAAGGCCGTGGACAAATTCGAATACCGCCGCGGATACAAGTTTTCAACCTACGCAACCTGGTGGATTCGTCAGGCGATTACCCGCTCGATTGCCGATCAGGCACGCACGATCCGTATACCGGTGCACATGATCGAAACGATCAACAAACTCAACCGGATTTCCCGACAGATGGTGCATGAGAAAGGGCGCGAGCCTACACCGGAAGAGCTTGGCGAGCGCATGGACATGTCGGAAGACAAAGTCCGCCGCGTACTGAAAATCGCCAAAGAACCGATCTCAATGGAAACCCCGATCGGTGATGATGAAGATTCGCATCTGGGTGATTTTATCGAAGATGCCAATGTGGACTCACCGGTGGATTCCTCCATCGATGAGGGTCTTCGGGAAGCCACTAAGGACGTGCTCGGTAGCCTCACCGCCAGAGAAGCGAAGGTGCTGCGTATGCGATTTGGTATCGACATGAATACCGATCACACCCTTGAAGAAGTCGGCAAACAGTTCGACGTGACCCGTGAGCGAATTAGACAGATCGAAGCGAAGGCGCTGAGAAAACTGCGTCATCCCACGCGCTCTGATCATCTGCGCTCATTCCTGGACGAATAAAGACAATAAACCGAAATCTGTAGAGCACGCTTCGGTGGTGCGGGCTGAGCCCGCAACCGCAGAAGTTTCTGCTCCATAAGCTGAACGGAGAGAAGACGATGAGCGGTGTCGCCATAGAAGGCAAGGTCATTCTGATTACCGGAGCCAACCGGGGTATTGGCAAAGCCCTCGCGAGCAAGGCATTGGAACTGGGCGCGAAGAAGGTCTACGCCACTGCGAGGGACGAATCCAAGCTCGCTGAAGTGAAGGCCCTTGATAGCGACCGCGTTGTGACCCTGGCGCTGGATGTCACCAATCAGGAACAGGTCAGCGCGGCCGCGCAAGCTGCCAGCGACGTTGAAATCGTCATCAACAACGCCGGCATGGGAACAGGCGCCCAACTGATGGCGGACGATGTGGTTGAGAAATCCAAACTGGAAATGGACGCCAACTTTTATGGCCCGATGCGCATGGGCGTGGCATTCGCGCCCATTCTGAAGGCCAATGGCGGTGGCGCCATCGCAAACGTGCTGTCGGTAGCCGGGCTGGTTAATTTCCCGTTCGCTCCAACCTACTCGACCTCCAAAGCGGCAGGACATTCTCTGACTCAGGGCCAACGCGCGGTGCTGGCCGGCCAGAACACACTGGTATGCGGCATTTATCCCGGCCCAATCGACACGGACATGACGGCCGGCATGACCGTAGAAAAAGGGTCAACAGAGGAAGTGGCTATTGCCGTGTTTGAAGGTCTGGCGCAAGGCACTGAAGAGATCTTCACCGACAACATGGCCAGAGGGCTCGCTCAGGGCATGAAGGCAGACGCCAAAGCGGTAGAGAAGTCCATCGCCGCACAGTATCAGAACGTGCGATAACATCAGAAAAAGTTTGGGCCTATAGCTCAGTTGGTTAGAGCGCCGGACTCATAATCCGTCGGTCCCAGGTTCGAGTCCTGGTGGGCCCACCAACTAAATCAAT
>VMDC01000062.1 GCA_008081045.1 Gammaproteobacteria bacterium
TCGGTACCGGTTGACAATCGGCTCAGGAAATCAACAAGCCCATGGAATCGCTCAAGCAGTATCTGATCCACAATTTCGAGGGCGTCTTTGTGCTGGTCATCCTGACCTTTGTCAGCGCAATTGTGTGGCTCGTCGATTCCAAGCTCCCTTTTCTCAACTTTTTCTACCTGCCCGTGCTGCTCAGCTCGTACTATCTCGGCATCCGCTCCGGGGTGCTGGGCGCGTTTTTCACCTTCCTGGTGATCGTCATGTTCGCCGCTCTCTATCCTGAGCGTTTCATGGGAGAAATCGGACCCTTCGACCTCTGGTCCTTCATCATGACGTGGGCGGGATTCCTGATCCTTACGGCTGTCATTGTGGGTTTTACCCACCGCGAACTGCAGGACAACATCACAGAAGCGCTGCGCGCCAAGGCAGAAGCGAGTGGCAACGCAGAACTTCTCGAACAAACTATGTCTACGATTAGAGAGTTTGAATCTGAGCTTGACTTCAAAGTAGAGGAAAGGACGCGAGCATTGCAGGAAAAAACGCAAACAATCTCAGCTCACAAGGAAAAAGTTGAGGAGACTCTCTACACCACGATGGACCCGGTGGTGGCCAAGTTAGTGATAGAGAATAGGATTCGAACTGAAAATCGACGAATCTCCGTCATGTTCTCAGATCTCATGGGCTTTACCCAATACTCTGAAGACCATTCGCCCGAAGTCGTGATCACAGAACTCAACAAGTACTTGGCGGACATGGAAAATATCCTGGTTCAGTACAAAGCGCATATCGACAAGTATATGGGAGACGGGATCATGGCAGAATTTGGCGCACCGGTCAGTCTTCAAAGACATGCACTGTTGGCGGCGGCGGCCTGGAAAATGCAGGAACGGATGCGCTCAGCCAACCACCCCTTCAAGTTGAGAATCGGCATCTCGACTGGAATAGCAACAACCGGGATTATTGGCGCCAAGCGCCAGTCGTTCACTGCCTTTGGAGATACGGTAAACCTCGCGCCCCGCATCGAGGCTTTGTGCAAACCAGGCAGGGTCACGGTCGATGAAGCCACGGTCCATGAATGTTCAGATAATTTCGAATTTCGCCCAGTTACAGGCTTGACACCCTTTGCTGATTTAGCGAACGCCGGCGTGACGGAGAGTCTCAATGCGTCGATGATGGAAGTTGAAGAAAACCCGAACAGCATCGGTAGTCGCATCGAATTGGCCCAACTTTTGGTCAAAGTTGAAGATTTAGAAGAGGCAATGATTCAATTTAAAGCTGCGATGGATCTAGATCCCGACAATGCTGAGATTAAGATTGCCTATGCAGATCTTGCTTTGCAAATCGAACAAAATCGTAACGTTTCGGTGCGTGGCCGAAGCAGCACTGTCCATCTGTACGAGATTGTTGGTCCTAAAGATCCGCTGAAGAATACCGCTCAGTTACCACCTCATCTGCTTCAGGGTCTTCAATTGCGGCTAGATAAACTGATTCCCTATCCTGAAGATCTGGTACTGCCCGTAGAATGCATGGACGGATCTGTAGGCTTTTCGAGATTGATTGGCGCTACTGCTTTCCTAATCGCGGACAGGATGGAATTGGCAGACCAGGACAAACACGAAATCCTCGAGGCAGGCTATCTCGGCCAGATAGGCAAAACAATCGTTCCAGAAAATGTGCTCAATCGCAACGGCGGATTGACAGAAGACGAACTTACCCTCATTCATATGCACCCTCGCGAGGGCGTTCGCAAACTACGTAATGTGGGCTACGATAATGAGCGCATGCTAGAGTTGATCGAGTGTTCACACGAAAATTTTGATGGCTCAGGTTATCCAGCCGGCATCAAAGGCGACAACATCCCCCTTGGAGCACGCATTCTTGCGGTAGCCGAGGCTTATGTCAGCCTCACATCAAAGCGGCCCTACCGTAATCCGTGGGACGGCAGAGCCGCCATGACCGAACTCAGCAAATACGTCCAGACGGGCAAATTTGACCCGGCGGTGGTGGAAGCCCTGAGCCAGATCGTTGCCGAGCTCTGATGTCGGGCTGCCAGCGATCTGCAAGAGACCGCCTTCGGTAGCTTCCGGGCCGGAAGCCACTACCCTGCCGGACAGGCATGAAGTACGGCGGTTAATTACCAGACAGACTTTCCCGAACCATGCCCTGCAGTCGCTCAGAGGTCATCCCCCAGCGCTCTCCCTCTGCCATCGCTTCGTCAACGCTGGCGCCGTCAGCCAGTGCCGCAAAGGCCATCAGGCCGCCGACCCGGTTGCCCGTTGCACAGTGCACTATCACCGGCTCTCCATCAATGTCCGCGAGAATCCGGGACAGCGCCGACGCGTTGTCAGCGTTAATTCCAGCGCCGCCAGCAACCGGAATGGAGTAATACTTCATACCGAGAGACTCGACCACTTCCCCTTCATTGAAGGCAACTTCCTCTCCTGCTGTGCGCAGATTTATCACGTGCTTGACTCCTGCCCGTGCTGCCAGACCCAGTTGTGCTGTCGTCGGCTGGCCGGTCGACAGGGTCGCCCCCGACGGCGCGCGGAAGTTGTTAATGTCTGAATTCTGCAGCGCCGCCAGATCAAAACCCGCTGATCCTGCACAGGCTGTCAGTATGAGCGCAAACAGGCTGCTGAGGATCAGCCGGAGGCTGCTCGAGGCACTGGGTATGGTGAGTGTCATGTTGTTCTCCCTAGATTACGCAGAGGCCGCTGCCGGCCCGATACCGCACAGCCGGAAGCGACCGTTAACAAGAAGTGCATAGTCGGCACCTGCGCGCATGATATGTGGCTTTATGCCGCCACAACAAGGCTAAGATTCTGATTCGTTAGTGATCTGATAGCGTAGCTCGACATGGTCACGCGCTCTGGCCCTGCCACCGTAAAAAGCAGGTCTGAACTGCAGCATGCGCATGGCGCGCACCGCCCGCCTTCTGGCTCGCCTGTCCTCCGGCTCCATCGTCAGCACGCTGACACCGCTGACCCGACCACTGCTGGTTATTCTGAACCTGGCGTCAATCGAGTAGATCGGTGTCTCCAGCGCAAGCAGTTCATCGTCAGACACCGGCATGGGAACAAACGCCAGCCCCCGCTCCCATGCTCTGAAGGAGCCGAGATGAAGCGGCTGATCCCAGGGATCTGAGTCTGCATCCAGTTCAGATTCGGCCAGCAACTGTTCAGCGACCGTCTCCTGCTGAAAGGCTTCCAGTTCACCGAAGCGAGTGAAAAAAGTTGGCACCGGGATAATCATCGGGCGATTAAAGAAAGCTTCCACACGTGCTTCATCAATGCCCACCTCTATCAGCATTTTTTTCGCTTCCTGATAGTCCTGACGACCCACAGAGCGCCCCTGCAGGTAAGCATAATCGCCGTGATATAGCCGGGCCATGGCCGCCATTTCGGCATCATCGTTGGCCTGCGCAATCTCCGCGATGTCGTTGATGAAACCGTTCGCCTGTCTTAAGTAAGCGACACCCACCGGCTCGTCTCCCTCAGTAACCGGAATCACCTGATTGAAGCCACCGACTGAGAAAGGACTGTTGAAGCCACGCGCCCTTGGAGTTTCCAGCCGGGCCGGCCCATCCCGCTGCGCGGTTTCTCTGATCCAGTTGGTTACAACGCTGCTGTCAGCATTCAGCCCGGCAACCAGCAGATAAAGACTGTAAGCGCGCTTGTTAAGCCAGGGCACCAGACGCATATCGTCTTCGTCATATTTTGCCTGCGCCGATATCAACAGATCTCTGAAGATCTCTCTGGCCTCCATGAAATTGTCTGCCCGCTCACGATCCCTATCGACATAAACACGGGTCATGAACCAGGAAGCCTGCCGCTCCTGTGCCAGCATGGCTTGTTCAGAATCGAGACCGTGATTCGCAACAGCCAGTGTCCGAAGGTGCTCAAGATGGTCAGAGACCTGCTCCCAGTTCGCCAGACGCATCTCGGTTCTCACCAAAGCTTCAACCAGAGGTACGGTATCGGGGTGGGTCAGACCGACAGCAGTCCGAGTGATCTGCAGGCGACGATTCTGAATCGACTTGACCTGCTCGTAGTCACCAAGCAACTGGTACAGGCTTTCAATCGAAAGCAGCGGCTCCAGCAATCGGGGGTCCAGAAAGCCATACTCAAACTCATAGTCCTCAAGCTGCGCTTCATAGCGCTGCAATTCCTGCATGAGTTCTGTGGTCTGTATGGCCAATTCCTGCGCCGTGAGCTGACTCAGCAGTGCAGGCTGAAACAGAATGAGAACCGCAAGAAACAGCGACGGCAGTGCAGCGCCGGCTCGCCAGCAGGAGTGATCACAGAGTTCTGGTGTAACAAAATTGGCGCGCATCGGATGCACATGGGTAAGAGACTTGACAGGACAATAGCTTGATCTCCAGTCATTGTCGATACACACTACTGCCATCGTGCTACGTCAATTTCACCAATTTATGCCCAAGCCAGTACACCTGTCTCTGTTGATGCTGATGGTGATCAGCACTGCCAGCGCACAGCAGACTCCGGCACTCGGTATTGACGTGGCGGGTGAGTTTGCGTTTGTCAGAATTCAGTATGACAGCTACTACGGAGGCGGCTTCTACGGAGGCCCCTGGCTAACCGATTTCCCGGCATCAGATCAGAATTTCCTGAGAGGCGTCTCGCGACTGACCAACGTCCGGGTCATGGATGAGCCCATTGTGCTGCGCTTTGATGATGAGGAAATATTCGACTACCCGTTTCTTTATGCGCTGGAGATGGGGCGTGGCGGCGGCATTTCCCTGTCGCCATCGGAAATCGAGAATTTACGGGAGTATCTGCTGCGGGGAGGATTTCTGCTGATTGACGATTTCTGGGGACAACAGCAGTGGGATGCTTTCTATCGAGATTTCTCACAGATCTTTCCCGACCGGGAAATGGTGGAACTTCAGGCTGGCCATGAGATCTATCATACGTTTTATGACATCGATGGACCGCAGATGATTCCCGGCCGGGGCGGCCGCCAGGGCTTCGGACAGGCCGGCATGAACAATGCCTCGAACCATGCAATCATGGATGACAACGGCAGAGTCATGGTCTTGATCAACTGGAACTCAGATATGGGGGATGGCTGGGAACACACGTACGACCAGTGGTACCCGACGCAATACGCGAATTCCGCATATCAACTCGGCATCAATTACCTCATTTATTCCCTCACTCACTGATCCAACCCTGAGCACCATGGTCTTGGCATCTCTGATCATTAACACCCTTCTTATTCACCGCCGTGATCGTTATTCACTATGAATTCCTGAGACTACTTTCCACCTGGTCCGCCTCCTTCATGTTCATGGAAATGACCTAGTTCTGGCAGGATGAACGGGCTTAGGCCGGTCAGTCCGAAGCCCTGTGCAGCTCAGGGGTGACATGCTTCCTCAGCGCTCAGCCATCAACAGTCTGACAGCAAGCCCAATGAAAATGGCCCCTGCCACCCGGTTCAGCGTCGTTTGCAGTGCACCGGATCGCTGCAGTCGGTCACCGAGGAAGCCGGCAAAGCAGGCTATAGCCCCGAAGACGAGCAGGGTTGAAACCATGAAAAAGCTTCCCAGTAGCAGCATTTGCAGGGCCACTGAACCACGCGCGCCATCCGTGAACTGAGGGAGAAAAGCGAGAAAAAACAGCGCCACCTTGGGGTTGGTGACGTTCATGATGATGCCTCGAAAATAAAGTGTGCGTGCCCCTGAGCCGGAATGCGAGCCGACTTCCAATCCAGCGGCACCGGCCCTGAATGCCTGAACAGCCAGCAACACCAGATAAGCGGCCCCCACGGCCTTGAGCAGATTAAATGCTAGCGGAGAGGTCTGCAAAATAGCCGCCACGCCCAATGTTGCGGCGGCGATGTGAAGCAACAGCCCGGTACACAGGCCCAGCGTCACCAGTAAGCCGCTCCTGCTGCCAAACAGGGCAGACTGAGACAGCACGAACAGATTATCCGGGCCCGGGGCCACTGCCAGCGCGAGCGAGGCGGAAATAAACAGAAGCAGTATGTCTGTCGGAATCAACATCAGCATTTAATAGCGAATACAGTCGGGGGCTGGCAACCGTCAAAACCTACCCGAACCCGCTCTCAAACCGCTGTCTGCCGCTCGCTGTGTTCAGTCGCTGGCCGGCTCAAGTTCCAACCTTCGAGCCCCAGCAAGGATCCCGGTCAGACCGTAGTTGCCTTCATGGCAGGCATATTCATATGGCTTGGTGTCGGTGGTGTTGAAAGTCATTTCACCGCGCCAGTCCTCGGTATAGTACACCGGGTCACTGACCTCGAATTCATACAGAATCTGGTCGTCCGAGTAGCGCGTAAAGCGCTCGACGATCTTGCCTTCAGCAGACAGCGGTGCCGCATTTCTCGGCGACTGCTGCGGATGCAGATTCACTGTCTCAACCACCAGCGTGTCGCCATCCCAGTATCCGACGGAGTCACCCAACCAGGGCTCCAGGGCGTCAGGTCGGTGCTGTCCGTTTATCGGAATAATACGAGTGTCATGAACCATCTCGACAAGAATCATCAGGTAGTCGTCAGTCTGAACGAATTGATACATGTTGTTGTAGAGCACATTGTTCATTGGCGGACCGCCGGTGGAACCGAATCCGATTATGCAGCGTTCCCCCAGAGACCGGCCCTCCGGACCATCATTACCCCTTCTCGCGTAGGCGGCGCTGCGCAGGTCATTACCCTGCTGGGAAAACGGGATGCGACCGTCTTCGGGATAGGTGATCCAGGAGGTTCTTGATTGCCCTCTTACGCGTCCGAACTGGGAGCCCGGATCCACCCAGAAGGCATTGTATCCCCGCCCCCTGGCAAGATCCGACCCGTCGGGAAGCTCGCCTTGCACCTGATTATCATCCGTTGCCTGTCGGACATTTTGATGATGATCATTGGTGAATTCGGGGAGCCTGTCATCGGGTATGACCAGCCCTACTTCCTCATAATTGGCCGAGCGCTGCATGGTGGTGAGTGACGCATTAGTCCAGAACCCCTGCAGATTGGGCTTGCCCGAAGCGGTCCGCGGTGGCTCGTAACTCTGGGCAGCAAGGGCGCCCGACAGAAACATCAGAGCGATGGGAATTGCGCGCTTAATCATAATTTTTCTCCTGGCTGTGCAGTGCATGCAAGGGCACCGCCTGTCAGTTTTTCTTGTACTGATCGATCGGCTTGTCGGGATGATAGGCAACTCGACAAGGCGCCGCAATAACAAACCGACATACCGACACCTGCGACACAGGTGGTCCGGTGACCCTACTGCGCCGGTTCTCAAGGCCATTCAGTAGAGACGATTGACCGGTGAAGGTCCGAATGACTTCCATACGCCCTGATGGCTTGCCCCGCTGCGGTCGCCCCGGGACCAGTCGCAGACACCCGTACTGAAAATTGAGCTGAGCTCTGCAAATTCAGCCTCGCTGAACTCTACCGCATAGTCAGAGCGATAGGGAGAACGCAGATGACAGGCAACGACATCATTCGCCAGCGGGGCTCCGGCAACGTGCCGCGGAGTGCTGAAGGCCTGATAGAGCGAAGCGCACTCTCCGCTGCCTCGATAGGATTGCAGCTGTTCAAGTCGCTGACGGCTGGCGTCGGTTGCAGGCTCACGCTCCGCCTCTGACAACAGCGCTTCCGGCTCCCGCCAGCAAGCATCAGTCAATCCGGCCGGCTTATGGGCTCGAACTTTCTCTGACAGGTCAGATGTCGTGCGGTCGTTGCGTATTCCCATCAGCCAGGCATCCATATGCCCGAACAGCACGCCGAGATCCGGGGCCTGTTCGGTAAACCCCCAACGACCACCAATCTGCATCACATGATTCTCTGTATGACCATTCGCAGCCGCCAGGCGCTGCCGGGTTGAAAACTGGTGGACCAGCATATGGATGTCACCGCCTTCTCTGGCATCCATATACGTCCGATAATCGATCACCGGAGTCGAAGCCAGCCCTGCGCCACCATAGAGAATCCTCCCCGATTCAATCGCCCGGCGCACCGCCTCCGGATCGCTTTGATGCCGCTGTGGAACATGATTCATGTCCCTGTCGAAACCGCCGATGTCCCGATTAAGGTCCAGAAATTGTCGTATGGAAATCTCGCCGCTGTTCAGCGCAGCCAATCCGTACTGCACACCTTCGTTATCAAGAGGCCGCCGCGCCACTCGGGTATCCGGCACCAGACCATAAACATTAACCGTATGGTCATACACTGTTGCCCGGACACCAGTTTCATTCGAGCGGCTGTAGCGCATGTTCTCAAGCGCAGCAACAGAAACTTCCCCGCCCTGCTCTTCCGCTTCACCATCGGGGGTATGAATCGGATCAAGACGCGCAGCACCGCGGGCCAGATTGGCTATGGAATCCCAGACTCCGAATCCGGCGACAGCCTGCTGCTGCGCTTCGGTAAAACTCTCCGGCGCCGTCTGCGTGAAGTAGTGATGAAGCAGGCGGGCATCGGACAGGGTAAAAATCGTTGACGAGGTAACATCCGGGAAACTCAGCCCCACAATGATGCCGTCAAATACGCCCGGATAATTGTCTGCCGTCTGATGAGACTGATAAGACCCACCGGACACCCCGGTAGCGACCGTGTACAGAGGCTCGCCGAAGCGTTCGATGAAGCGCTCCTTCACCATGATATGGGTCTCCGAGGCCAGCAGGTCATTACAGTTCTGCCCGAACACATTCAGCGTGGAGGAAGCCAGCGCATAGCCGCGCTCCAGCAAGCCTTTGCGAAGGACGCCACCTGTGACCGTCCCCTGCTGAAACCAGCCACTGCGACATCCGCCACCGTGGGTATAAACCAGTTTCCCGTTCCATCCGGCGCTCCTGGTCCAGGGATCCGGATCAGGATCAGCAGGATCATGCAGCATGGCGATTTCATAAATTGCCCGATTGACCACTCCGGTCTCGACACGCACGATAAAAGGCCGGCTTTCGCCGTCTTCACTGACCAGTTCTGCCACGTCAATGGGCGGCAGCACCCCGAACGTCAGCGCATAGGGCACAAAGGCCTGCTGTTCGGTGGAGTAGTAGACATAGTCTGTCTGGAGGGGGGCTTCGCACCCGGAGTCCGGTCCAGTGCCGAACATTTCACCGCTGGCCTTTCTAAACTCAGCGGTTTGGCAGAAGAAGGGCGTTTCATGCGGACCAGAAATGATCGGGCCGGTGGAGGGGTAATTAGTCAGGCGAAGCTGTCGCTGCTGCTCGCCTGCCCTGGCAAGCAACAGACTGTCACCCTCGGGTAAGCCATCCAGCAGCGCCTGCGACACCCGAGAGCTTACACTGACCAGTCTGTCGCTGACATCGATCCCATTGAGTTCCAGAGTGATCGGCGCGCCTGCCGCGGGCTCGGCCAACTCGAGCTCTACCAGCACATCACCGCCGGTAACCAGCCAGGGCTTGCTGGAAACGGCACGAAGATGCAAACCAGTCTCATTCTCTGGTGCAAAATTTGCCCCTGCTGTACTGACAGTTTCCTCGCTGGAACACGCTATCAGCGTGCTCAGAAGCAGCGGCAGCAGCAAAGCCATCCTGAATTGATTTACGCTATACATGGGTATCGATCCCGCCGTTGGTCTGCAAGCCCGGTCGATCAGACGCGTGGCCCCGGCAACACGGTTTCATTCTCGCGAGGCACTCATAAAATGTAAAGCCTGCCAACCCAGCAGTCCGCTCGGCCTGAGGTCGGTGCAGTTCAAAAACCATTCGGTTCATCCCGCAGACCCAGCAGTGCTACAATCCAGAGCAGGAAATAACAGGCCTATTCACAGCTAGGACGTGCAGAAACACTCAAGGGAGCATCATGGCGGGCAACAAGAATGAGCCGATTCGGGTAGCTGATTTATCGAGCGCCGGGACAGCAAAGATCGACAACAAGTGTGCTAAGTGCAGTCGCTCAATTTGCTGCAATTCAATCAATCAGAAAATCCCGACGCCCAAAAGCAAGGAAGATTTTGATCATCTTCTGTGGCAGATATCACACGACAACATCAACGTCTTCAAAGACTGCGATGGCTGGTTCCTGCACATTCAAACGAACTGCCAACATTTACAAACCGGCGGGATCTGCGGCATTTACGAAAACAGGCCCTGGGTCTGTCGGGAATACAACAATGATTACTGTGAATTCGATGAGTCGATTGCGCACGCCAGTGAACACTTTTTCAGCAACGCAGACGAGCTGAACAACTATTGTCGGCAACGATTCAAAAAGTGGGACAAAAGGTTTGAGCTTTACCAGTGAAGTCAAACCCGCTGGTGGCAGCAGCTTGAGCCCCCTGATGGCGGGCGGGCGGAGCATGCCGTTTTTCTTCTGGCTGTTTCTGTCTGCAGCTCAGGCCGACACCGACCTCGAAATTCTCGAAGCGCAACTCGGGATGGCGATCACCTTTGTCTCTGAACTCGATGCGCAGGCCGGCCGCTGTCGGGATGCCGGGGTCCCCAGCGCCGCCTGTTCGGCTTTCAGACTGGCGATCAATGCAGAAGCGCTGACGCACTACCAGAGTCTCTGCGAACCTCTGATCAGATGGCGCGACGAGATGATCACTCAGCGCTCAGAGTCAGACAGGGACGTGGCCTCTCAGGTAAGTGAGGAGGCTGACCGGAAGTTTCAGATGTTGCTTGAGCTCGAAGCACGCTGCGGCAATCGGGCGCTCACCCTGCGGACGGAACACGTCATGGCGGCTTACGCTCTGAGCAGCTCCTCAGGCACGACACCGTTGCAGTCATCACAGCAGGGCATAACCAAAGCCGAAACCCAACGCAACAAGCTGCTGGACGTCCTGGCTGACGACCACGATCGCCTCCGCGCCGAGACAGCCGACCTGTGGCGAAGGCTACAGGTTGAAAATGCGTGGCGGATGCAGCAACAACTGCGCATTGATCTGAGCAACCCCAGTCTTCAGTGAAGCACCAGAAAATTGCCGTCCGCAAGCGCTGCGACGGCAGGGAAACTGAAGTTGGCGATCTGGATTTGCTCGGCCAAGCGATAGGCTGTTTCGACTCCATCCGCCGTGAAGACGCGCAGATTGAGTCTCCCGCCACGACTGTGACTGACAGACTCCCCCCAGGCAACCAGCCTGTCTCCTCGCTGATTGAAAGCGATGGCAGGGTTCTTTTGCCGGGTTTCGGTAAGAGGCTCACCCACCCAGGAGGGTTGAGCCGACTCCTCGAAGCGCATCTGCACGACACGACCGGTTGTTTCGAATACAAGCCAGGGCTGCGCTGCACCATCAACAACAATATCGTTGGTGCTCAGGGGGCAGTAAGTTGCCTGCCATTCCTGCAGCGCATTGACCGACCGATATCGCCAGCTCAACGAGCCATCGAACACGTCATCTACCGTTAGCACCTGCATGTGTCGACCAACCCCGTTGACTGCCGAGCGGTAGGCGAGAATCAATGAGTCAGGACTCAAAAATTCAGTCGCCATGGAACAACAGGCACAGGCCCCTAACTGCGAATCACTGATCTGAAGCTCTTCGCCAAAGCTGGCACCGCCATCCGCTGAAAACCGCGCAATCATGGTGCGCTCCTCCTCTCGGCTGAGCGCTCCTGCCCCCCAAACAACCGCGACGGATGAGCCCATTGCAGCCACATCACCACCGGCATCAAGCCCGTCCCTGAACGCTGAAGCCAGAGCGCGCTCGGCTTCGAACCGGGTTCGCTCCGGATTGGATCGACTGTAAAAATACTGCTCCGCCTCAGCGACGTACCACATCACGTGCAAGCGGCCCGAACCGTCAAGCGCCATGGCCGCGCGGGAAATCGCAACGGTCTGCAAATTGAAAGCCTGACTTGACACCTTCACCGGCGCGCCGAAGCGGTTCTGCTCAGGCTGATAGGGCCGGTAATACAAACTGCCTTCGCGTGCTGCCGGCCGGTCCAGCCTTTTCTTGAAGTACAGCAGATGAACCGCGCCATCGGCACTCTGGATGAGCCGCGGCTGCAGGCCTGCATCCGGAGTGCGCTGAATCAGTACCTCAGCTTGCCCTGCCGCCGCCACGCTTATCGCCAGGCAGGGGAGCAGGTAATAGCAGAGTCTGCAAAAATTCTTGAACATAACCAATACCTTAGCAGCAGAGCAGGAAGCGTATGTATGGATTATACCGTTTTTTTCAGGCAGACTTGCGATCATAGAACGGTTGCATTCAGTACCGAGTTCCGGACTAGCCGTCTTATGGAGGACCCGAATTCATGCCCGTCAATCGCCTACGCCCTACCCTGCTGTCCGCTTTGCTATTCGCGACATTGAGCGCCTGTTCTGCACCCGAACCAGAAACTGTGAGCGGGACCGAAGCGAATTACAACGTGGAGCTCGATGTTGCCCAGCTGATGTCTCTGGTTTTGGAGCCTGCCTCAGACATGCTCTGGGATTCTGGAGGCTGGGTACTCGACGCCTCCGGTTATGAAGAGCTCTATCCGACCACAGACGATGGCTGGGCTTTCGTCCGGGCACAGGCTGCCATCGTCGTGGAAGCCGGGAATATGCTGGCGTTACCGGGCCGCGCCGAAGATGATGATGCCTGGATGATTTACTCCGAAGGGCTCAGTGAAGCGGGCATCATGGCCATGGAGGCCGCCGAGGCGCAAGACAAAGAAGCCTTTTTCCAGGCCGGCGGGCAGCTCTACAGCGTCTGTACGGCGTGCCATCAGTCCTACAGTCCTGACATAGCCAGCCGTTTCGACAATTCAGCAGACTGAATCATGCTGCACTGTGCACAGTCACGAAATCCCTATGCTCTGGCCGCCGTTACGGTCTTGACGACACTTGCTGGCCTGATCCCTACCCTGGCGTTCGGGCACACGATAGAAGGTTCTGACGCAAACTTTGTTCAGGCCATAGACGGGCCTGCAGTAGCGCCGTTTATCTACCTCGGAGCCAAGCACATGGTCACCGGTTATGACCATCTGCTGTTCCTGATTGGCGTGATCTTCTTTTTGTATCGCCCCAAACACGTGATTGAGTATGTCACCCTATTTGCAGTCGGTCACAGCATGACCCTGCTCCTCGGCGTTCTGGCCGATCTGCGGGTTAATGCCTACCTGATTGATGCGGTGATCGGTTTGTCGATTGTATACAAAGCCTTCGAGAATATGGATGGCTTCAAGCGCGTATTCAATGTGGAACCCAATACGAAAGTAGCGGTCTTTATCTTCGGTTTATTTCATGGACTGGGGCTGGCCACCAAGCTGCAGGAATTTACAATCTCGGACAATGGCCTCGTGGTCAATATCCTGAGTTTTAATCTGGGTGTGGAGCTGGGGCAGATTATGGCGCTGTCGGCGGTTCTCATCGTGCTGAGCATCTGGCGAAGCAATCCCAGCTACCTACGCCACGCCTTTGCGACCAACACTGTGCTTATGACCGGCGGCTTCATACTCGCCAGCTACCAGTTCAGCGCCTTCCTGTTGCAACCCGCTTATTAACCTAAAGGCCATTGTCCTGGCGACAGCGGCCCCGAAATCAGCTGAGAACCGAATGCATCGACCAGATACCCAGCAACCCCCTTCGCCGCGCGGCATTTTAATTGCCGTTGCGATTGCTTTCATCGTGGGTAGCGCCGTGCTGGTCGTTGCCATACTCCCTGCAGAATTCGGAGTAGACCCTCTGAAGACCGGGCAAATTCTGGGGCTGAATGCGCTCGCTGCAGAAGCCAACCCCTTCGAAGAACAGCTTATTCCACATCGCACGGACAGCGTTGAATTTGAATTAGGCCCTTTCCAGTCAGTGGAATACAAATACACTCTGGATTTTGACGCCCCAATGATTTTCAGCTGGCAGGCTGACGGTGAGCTTTACTATGACATGCACGCGGAGCCTGCGGGCTTGGGTGCCGACTACGCAGAAAGCTTCGAACAGGGCAACGGTGAGAGCAGGACCGGCTCGTTCCACGCGCCGTTTACCGGCATTCATGGCTGGTTCTGGGAGAACCGGGGCTCGCGCACTGTCACGCTGAGACTTCATGCCTCAGGCTATTTCGTCGACTCCACGGTCTTTCGTGACGGAGGGGATTATTCTCGCGTCATTAATCCTGTAACGGATTAACATTCGCGGCGAACAGCGGCTATTCCGATCTGTCCCGCGACTTAGGCCGCAAGGCAACGACTCGCTGGCAAGCAAAGCCGTAACACACCCTCCTGACCGACTCCTTACCGACCGACAGCGACTCTCTTCGAATCCCTGCGAATCCTCGCAGACCATGGACTCTGGGTGTCTCGTGCAATCATCGCTGACCCTCGCACAACACCCGAGCGCAAAAAAAAGCCCGGTCAGGCTCACCTGACCGGGCTTTCTGTTCAGTCTAAATGACCGGCGTTACTATTGTTCGGTAATATCCGAACCGTCTCGCGGCGCGCCCGTACCTGAAGACCCCATGAACAGCTTGCGGCCGTCTGGGAAGGTAATATCGCGGCCGTTCGCGCGACAGGTAGGTTCACACAAGCGGTCTTTACTCTGATATCCGGTCACCACAATCTCGGTGCCCAGTGTCAAAGAGTTTCGGTTGATACCCCGACGAAGAAGGGTATTGGGCGTCCCACCCTCAACCATCCAGGCACCGGGATCCCGGGTAGATTCAGGATCGTTGTTATCCAGATGAATCCAGGTGTGCGGGTTAATCCACTCAACACGCGTGATCGGACCACCGAGACGAACCGGCAAATTGGCATCAAACTCAGCCGAGAACGCGTGATGCGCGGTCGCGGGCTGCTTAATCGCCACTACACCTACTGCAGTTACTGCGGCAAGAGCCAGTAGTTTTGCTTTCATAGATTTCCCCTTTTCACTGTGGTCACAGGTAATACTCTACGCTGCAACCGCTAAATACAATTGGTTTACTGTCTTTTCATCGCGGGATCCGGTCATATTAACGAATCACGGCGCTAAATTCCAAGCCGGGCATTTCGCCAAAAACCGGGTCAGGATCAATTACCCTGAGCTTCTTCCAGCATTTCCTGACGCAGCCGCTGCTCGAACTCTCCACCCTTTCGATACTGCCCGTACATCAACTCTTCGACGAATTCCACACACTTGAATTGAGGGAGCTCATAACCCTCCTCCAAACGGCGGTAGATCGGCATGTTGATCGTCCAGGGTCGCTCGAAGATCTCGGGATCTTCCATGGTCGCTGAGTACATGATGACGTTCTCACTGACCAGATCATAGCGCTCTGTCACCTTTAACTGATACGTGTGGTAGTTACCGGCCCGGTCAAACCAGGTGCGGTCATCAAGCCCCGTAACCTCAACCACCCAGGTGTCTCCGTCCCAGTATCCGTAAGATTGGCCCATCCAGGAGTCCAGCGGCGCCGGACCGGGATCTTCCAGAAAGACATTCCGCACAGCGCCAGCGAAGGAATAGGCGATGAAGAACGCGCTCTCGCTCTGAAATATCTGAAACGGATGAGGCATATAAGTCGCACGCGGCACGCCCGGCATATAGCACTTCACTTCGGGATCGCGCTCCAGCCAGTTGGCTGCATTGTCATCGCGACGAGCCAGTGCTTCCGGCTTGTAGGGGATCGTGCCACCCTCAACAACCCCGAAGCTTGCCGGTACGGCGCTGACCGCGCCCATGGCCACAATATCCGGATGTGGAACGGGGACAAAGTCACCCGGAACCAACTGATAAGCCGCTTTCGGCGCTGCCGGTTCGAGATTGTCGTTGGCATTCATCATGACCTGCCAGATGCCATTGAAATCAGGCTTGCCGCTCGGTGTCCGAGGAATGTCGCCCCCGGTCTCGGCTTCAGCCGCTGCAGCGGCCTGCGAAACTTGATTATCTGAGTTTGTTCCGGCAGGCGAACAACCGATGAACAGCGCTGCAATCGCCAGAAAAAGCCAATGATTCTTCATAGGTCTACCTTTATTGCTTTAATTAGACATACTCTCCCAGAGGAGCATCGATATAACCATCTAGGTATGGGGGTGTCAAGCCAAACACTCCGCGTGACGCAGGCTTCAGCCGATTCAGCCGGGCGCCTGTCGGGTAGCTACAAGCCCCCTCACATGGCATCGGACTCACGGCGCCTGCTCAGTTTCTCAACTGACCGGAAATTCCATGCCTGATCACCACGAAGGAAAAAACAGTCAGACAAATCAGAGTCAGTAAAGCGGCCGCCAGAAAGGGAATACCGGGAAAATACACCGGTGCTTCTGCCGAGGTAAACCTGCTGAACAGCTGCGTGAGCATCACGGGGCCGATGATCGACGCGATAGAGTTCAGGCAGCTCATGGCACCCTGTAATTCACCCTGAGCGTTTGCCGGTATCTGACCTGTCATGATGGCCTGAAATGCCGGAGTTACAAACCCCGACAATGAAGCCAGGGCTAACCACGGATACAGCTGCCAGTCGTGTGTCGAGAGCGCATATCCGCAAAAAGCCGCTGTCATCGCGACCATGCCTAAGACGCCGGCGCGAAATGCCCCTATCCTCGGAATCGCCCAGCGAATCAGACCGGCCTGAACCGCGATCATAAAGATACCGGCAAATCCCAGAGACAGGCCGATCTGCCTTTCCGACCAATTGAATTTTTCCATGGTGTAATAGGTCCACGCGCTGGGTAGTGCCATGTGACCCACCATGTAGACAAAGTAAGCAATAGCCAAACCGACCACAACAGGATATCTGCGAATTTGCAGCATCGCTCCCAGAGGGTTTGCGCGCCTGAGGTCAAACGACCGGCGCTGCTCATCATGCAGAGACTCTCCCAGCACAAAATAGCCGTAAACAACATTGATCAGAGCCAGAGCAGCTGCCGCATAAAACGGCGTTTTGGCGCCGAACTCACCCAGGAATCCTCCGAGCACTGGACCCAGCACAAATCCGCCACCGAACGCTGCCCCTACCAGCCCGAAGCGCTGTGCCCTGATCTCCGGCGGTGTAATATCCGTGATATAGGCGTAACTCAGGGCAAAAGTGGAGCTGGAAATACCGGCTATCAGGCGGGCAACAAAGAGCCAGGTTAAGGTGGGAGCAAGGGACATCAGCACGTAGCCGATCGAAAGCACCAGCAGAGAAAACAACAGGATCGGACGCCGGCCATAGCGGTCTCCGAGATTCCCGAGTACTGGAGCCGCGAAGAATTGCACCGCGGCATAAGAGAACATCAAATAACCGCCGGTCTGCGAGGCCTGTGACAGATCTGTATCACCCAGACTGACAATAAGCTGCGGCAGGACCGGCAGTATGATCCCAAAGCTGACGGAATCGATCAGCACTACAAAAACGATAAACGCGACAGAGTGGCGATGTTGTGTCACATCAATTACTGCCATGATGGCTCCTCAGAGCAGGCACAAAGGCCCTCGGGGGAATCCCGGCTCAGCGGTCAATGCGTAAAGATAGCAGCCGTTTCGATGGCAGAAGCGCCAGAGAGCCCGAAACGCATCATTCGACAGTCCAGGTGTGGCCACTGTGCAGAAGATCCTTCAGCGCGGCGCCGGTCTTGCGAACGGACTCAAGATGCGCAGATGTGTCTTCCGTGAAGGTCGACTTGCTGTCGCTGAACAGCACACCGACCGCGATCGGAAAACCCTCTCCCCCCATTGCGGCCAGCAGCTGAGCCAGTACCCGATTGTGCTCATCGTGCACGAGAATTTTGTCTTCATTCCCGGCAACTGCCACAACCTCCAGTCTGAGTGACTCACGATTCAGCACAATCGCCTTTTCTTTGTCCTTCCCGAAAAGCAGGGGTTCTCCATGCTCGACTTCAACACGGAAATCTGCGGCGATTTTCTTGTCTTTCACCTGATCAAATATTCCATCGTTGTAGATCGGACAGTTCTGCAGGATTTCAACAAAAGCGGCACCGTGATGAGCATGGGAGCGTTTGACTGTCGCCGACAAATGTTTTGCTTCAGTGTCGATTGAACGAGCGATAAAGGTTCCGCCGGCCCCTAGAGCAACTTCACAGGGAGACAGAGGCATATCGATTGAACCTTCAGGCGAAGAAGGGGAACGGGTGCCCGACGCAGATGTGGGAGAATACTGCCCCTTTGTCAAACCGTAGATTTCGTTGTTAAACAACAGTATCTGCAGGTCCACGTTCCGGCGCAGCACGTGCAGCATGTGATTGCCACCGATACTGAAGCCGTCTCCGTCGCCTGTTATCACCCAGACGTCCAGCTCTTCGTTAGCCAGCTTGACGCCAGTGGCTATCGCCGGAGCACGGCCATGTATCGTATGAAAACCAAACGTATTCATGTAGTAGGGGAAGCGTGAGGAACAGCCGATGCCGGAAACAAACACCTGATTTTCCCGGGGCCGGTCCAGCTCAGGCATCAATTTCTGAATGGTTTTGAGAATGGCATAGTCACCGCATCCGGGACACCACCTGACCTCCTGATCGGACGCAAAATCCTTTAGGCTGAGTTTCACGGCAGGCTGATTCATGAGTTCTCTCCGATTGCAGCTGACGCGCCAGCGCGACCCTCACTCTCGGCGAATGATTCCTGAATCGCTGCGAGGATTTCGCCGATCTTAAACGGTTGTCCAGCCACTTTACTCAAGCTTTCGGCGGGCACCAGATACTCTGACCGGAGCAGTTTCACGAACTGGCCGGTGTTCATTTCAGGCACCAGGATCTGATCAAACTTGCCCAACAGTGCGCCCAGATTGCTCGGCAGAGGTGCGATATAGCGGACGTGGATATGCGACACATCCAGACCAAGTTTACGAGCGCGTTTAACAGCCTGATGAATCGCACCGTAGGTCGAACCCCATCCCACCACTGCCAGACTGCCTTCCTCATTGCCCAGGCACACTTTCTGCAGCGGGATATCCGCCGAAATACCGGCGACCTTGTCCCGCCTCAGATCTGTCATGGCCTGATGATTGGCCGGATCATAGGAAATATCACCGGTCTCAAAACTACGTTCGATACCGCCTATCCGGTGCTCCAGACCCGGCGTTCCCGGTTTCGCCCAGACCCTGGCCTTGGTCTGGCTGTCCCTTATCGAGGGTTTAAACCCTTCAGGTTTATCGAAATGCTTTACAGGGAAGGCTTCAAGCGCATCCACATCCGGAATTTTCCAGGGCTCGGCTGCATTCGCCAGATACCCGTCGGACAGCAGCATAACCGGAGTCATGTACTTAATCGCCAGGCGAACGGCCTCTATCGCCACCTCAAAACAATCTGCCGGCGTTGCGGCGGCCAGGACCGGCATTGGCGTATCTCCATGACGGCCATTGAGCGCCATGTTGAGATCAGACTGCTCAGTTTTTGTAGGAAGCCCGGTGGAGGGGCCTCCGCGCTGCGTGTTGACAATGACCAGCGGTAACTCAGCGGCCACGCCCAGCGCCATGCCCTCGGCCTTCAGCGCAATCCCGGGACCCGCAGACGAAGTCACACCCAAAGAGCCGGCAAATGAAGCGCCCATTGCCGCACAGACCGCCGCGATTTCATCTTCTGCCTGGTAAGTATTGACCCTGAACTGCTTGCGATTCGCCAGTTCATGGAGCAGATTGGACGCCGGCGTGATGGGATAAGAAGCAAACAGCAAATCGATATTCGCCAGCTCAGATCCGGCGATCAATCCCCAGGCCAACGCAGTTGTTCCGGTAATATTCCTGTAGGTGCCAGGTGAAACCTTTGCTTTTGGGATTTTGTAGACGTGGATGCCTGCAGGCAACTCGGCGGTCTCGCCATAGGCATGGCCGGCATTGAGCGCGGCCACATTGGCCCCGGCGATCTCCGGGTTGCCCGAAAATTTTGCTTTCAGGCTGTCGACGATCGGATGCCGGTCCCGGTCGAAGAGCCACAGCACCAGGCCCAGTGTCCACATATTCTTGCAGCGTAAAGCCGCCTTATGACCCAGGTCATAGGATTCAACCGCACTCAGCACCTGCTTGGAAATATCAATATCCAGCACACGGTAGCCGTCCAGAGAACCGTCCTCGAGGGGGTTACTGTCATACTTGGCCTTGGTCAGGTTCTTTGCCGTGAATGCGCCGCCGTCGACGATAAGCAGCCCGCCTTGAACAAGATTGTGCAGGTTGGTGATCAGCGCAGCCGGATTCATGGCCACCAGCACGTCGAGTTCATCTCCGGCCGTAGTGACGTCTTCAGCACCGAAGTAAATCTGGAAGGCGGAAACCCCGAAGGTTGCGCCAACCGGTGCTCTGATTTCAGCCGGAAAATCGGGAAAGGTGGAAAGATCATTGCCGTGCAGCGCGGTAGCCTGCGTAAAATTGGATCCGGTGAGCTGCATGCCATCACCCGAATCTCCGGCAAAGCGCACCACAACATCGACAAGCTCCTTCGAGTCGAGGTGGCGCTCTGGTGCCTGCTTATCAGCCAGTTCCATCAGATTATTGTGCCCGAGTGTACGAATAAGCTGCATACGACCGCAGTCAGAGACTTGGCTCACATGCAAAAGACGCGGGATTCTACCAGAATATTCCGAAAGCGTCCGTAGCTGACAGAGCAGGAAGGGGCAGCCGGCGCGCTAACTCGCTCACCTTACCCGCTGATTGAACGACGAGTCGAGCCCTACTGTTTGATGAACTTGCGGATGATGTAGCCATCACCCCCCTGCCCGCCAGTCACCTCACCGGTGTAAACATTTCCATCCAGGTCCACTACCACACCCTCAGGCTCAGATCCTTCAATAAAACCCAGCACTTCCCCGTTTTCGGCATTGCCGTAGGTCACACCGCGCAGTTTTTCATAATCTGCTACGTACAGGACGTCCTCGTGGTCAATAAACATGCCGCTGGGTCGGCCGAATTGATCCCATTCTGTCAGATACTCTCCCTCTTGAGTAAACAGCTGAATTCTTTCATTGGAGCGATCCCCGACAAAAACCCGGCCTCGACGATCAATCAGAATCGTATGCGGCACATCAAACTGACCGGGCCCACTGCCCTTACCGCCCCATTCCAGAAGATACCGGCCGGCTGCATCAAACTTCACGACCCGATTGTTCCAGTGCCCATCAGCCACGAAAAAGCTTCCATCCTCTGCCTGCGCCACATCAGCCGGGCCGTTAAACGTGTTGGGACCGCTGCCGGCAAATCCCCGGGCGCCCAGACGCAACAGAATATTGCCTGCAGTATCGATTTTTGTGATCGTGTGGCCCGACTCACGCTGATAATCGGTCGTCCAGATATCCCCTGCCGGCGTCAGACGAAAGCCATGAGGACGGGCTACCCACTGCGCACTGCCAAAGGAATCTATCAGGTTGCCTTCCGTATCGAACTTCAGCACCGGCGGATCTGAGCGATGGAAGGCGTAAATAAAGCCTTCCCGGTCTATCGTCACGTTGGGGACCTGGCCCCATTCAATGTTCTCCGGCAGGGGTTTCGGCCAGTCAGGATCCATAACATATTCCTGAGCCTGTAACGCCAGCGCGAAGAACGCGGCGCCTACCAGGGTCGCAGTCTGAGCTATCTGATTCTTTTTATTAAGGTAGATCATTGTGTTTTCCGGCTTTTCCCAGTGATTGAATTTCTAGCTTACACCTTCAATATAACTTATCAATCATTCCTGAATACTGCTGCGAAGGTTTTTCTGCCGAGCCCCGTATAAAACCCCAGACGATTTACACTCACCAGTAATGGAGCTCACATGAAAAAGCAATTCACCCTGGCATTATGGAGCTTGGCTGCCTTGAGCGGCATGGCTAGCGCACAGGACACCGACCCGGCGCACGAGGACTTTGTCGCTGCCGACATCAACGGCGACGGAAGTCTGAGTTTTGAGGAATTCCAGGAACATGGACGCAAGCCAATCGGCAGACTGGACACCAACGACGACGGTCTGGTCTCGCTGGAGGAATTTCTGGACCGCAGGCCGGTCGCACCGCGCCGGGGTCGCTTCGGCACCCGCGACAACCGACCACCACCCGGCAGTGCTGAAGCCACTGACAGGCGTGCCATCGCGACTGAGCAGGCCGAAAGCAGATTTACTGAAATGGACTTAAGCGGAGATGGGTATCTCTCTGCCGCAGAAATGGATGAAGCCGCTTTCCTGGCGATGGACCGCAACGGCGATGGGGTGCTCAGCGAAAGAGAAATGAAACGGCCGAATCTACAGGGTCGCGGGATTCGCGGAGGCCAGCGCAAAGGTGGACCCGGACACCGTCCGGGGGGACAATCTGGTCAGCCCTGAACTCTGCGCGTAGCAGCAACTCTGACACACCATGACTGATGAAGAACTGATGCGCGCGGTAGCTGAAGGTGATCAGAAGGCTTACCAGCAGCTGGTCCGCGCACATCTCAACGCCATCAGTCATTATGCATATCGCCTGCTCGGAAACCGAAAAGATGTTGAAGATATCTGCCAGGAGGTGTTTTTGAAAATGTGGCTTAATGCGACCAGCTGGCAGGCAGAGAGATCACGACTCTCAACCTGGTTGCACCGTATTGCCCATAACCTGTGCATCGACTACCTTCGCAGGCACGGCCGGACAGAGATGAGCGATGAATTGCCGGCAGAGCCAACTGGATTGAGTAAACTTTCGGAAGGTCACGGCGAGGAACTCCAACAGGATCTAAAGAGGCTCGACATCGCCATCAGCCGACTGCCTGAAAAGCAGCGCTGCTCCCTCGCGCTCTGCCACTATGCAGGTTTTTCCAACCAGGAAGCGGCTGATATTATGAACCTGTCGCTCAAGGCTCTGGAATCCAATATCGCACGCGCACGCCGCAGCCTCCGCGAGCAATTTGAAGGGTCACAAATCGCAGCGAAGCAAAAACACCCGTACCCACAGAAACAGTGACCAAAGAGCAGCCATGAAACCAGAGACCTTCACTGAAATTCTTGAAACTTACGGCAGCAAGCCAGAAGACTGGCCTGAAGCTAGCCGTGCTGCCTGTCAAAGACTGGTCGCCCAAGACGCACATGCAAAGGGACTGCTCGATCAATTTGAGAGACTGGCGGTGGGGCTTGACAGTCTGGAGCCTCCCTCGTTTGAAGGTTTAGAAAAACGCATCGCCGATCAATCCCTACCACCAAAGAGACAGGAGCTTATTGAAAGTTTGATTCATTGGCTGCTTCCTCAGAGCAGCCCCACCCAAATGCTTTGGCGCCTTGGGATCACAGCCTGTTTGCCACTGGTATCCGGCATGATAATCGGCACCCTGAACCAATCCGATCTCATCAACATCGATGACAACTATCCCTACTGGGAAGATGAGTTGATCATGCTTTCCCTTAACGATCTCAGCGAGGGGCTCGACACACCATGAATACGCGAGGCCTACTGATTCTCGGCCTGCTGGTCTCTGCTGGAATCAACCTTTTTCTTGTCGGTATCTTGAGCACCCGCACAAGTGACCGATTCCCAATCGAGCAGGCACGGCCTCTCCCTCCGAATCTGCGCTGGCTGATACGGGATCTGGAAGAAACCAGGCAGCGGGAACTTGTCAATCTGATTCAGCCGCTGGCGGCCGAGAGCGCATCACAGCGTCGGGCACTGATGACCGCACAGCGTGAGGTCAACCGACTGATGTCCGCGAGTGACTTTGACGCGGAAGCCCTGACAAAAGCATTCGCTGACCTGCGGCTTGCCTCCGACGCATATGGTGCCAAATCCCATGCGCAAACTGTCGCCGTGCTTAACGAACTGACTGCTTCCGAACGGCGGTCTGCTCAGGACTTCATCGCGCGACGGGGCCCTCGCGAAGGCAGACCACGGATCGGAGGCCCGCGAGCGGATGAGTTCAGACCGCCATCACCGGCAGAACGAAGAGCCCGCGACGAAAGACTCAGTGACCGCCTGCCGCCCGACGATCGGCCTCTGGGTGATGACGTACCGCAGCCACAAATCTAGGAGCAGTCGATGACCGAATTCTCTCAGCCCGCGCCGGGAAAGTACCGCCACTACAAAGGCAACGATTATGAAGTCCTTCATGTGGCCCGTCACAGCGAGACCGAAGAACTGCTGGTGGTTTACCGCCCGCTTTACGGAGACTCAGGCGTCTGGGTGAGGCCGCTGAACATGTTTACTGAACATGTTCAGGTCGAAGGCATGCCGGTACCCCGATTCAGGCGGATCAGCGACTGAGCTGCAGCCTTAACGTCATCAAGCAAACTTCCTTCGTATCAACCCGCTGCGATCCTCGTTCGGTTCACTCGCCGGTCAATGCTTAAAATTCCTTGAGCGTGTCAACCGCGACACGCAACCCGCGTTCTTCTTAATGAACGGGCGTCACCAAAGCGGAACGCGCCTGACCCAACAGAACAGCCGCCGGGTTAAATTGATATGTGGAAATTGCGAAGCGAATTATTGTCACTGCTGCAGATCGCCAGCCTGCTGATATTCATCCTTAACAGACCATTGCCGGCACACTGCAGGCTGCCCCGCAGTACCGTGTGGCAACGGACGCCACCTAGACAGTTCGCGCCGGCGGCGATGCGCCCGATGCCGTTCATCCGCTTGAGTCAATTCCCTTGTCAGTGTCTGACCTGAGCGTCTGATCTCGCCACTGGACTGGGAATCCTCATCCCGTGTACCCTTTTCGGCCCGTTTATTGAAAACTATCAGGGCAACCTATGACTGCCACCCACTATTACCGGATTGTCTGCAGCATCGGATTGGCCGCTGCATTAAGTTTTTGCAGCGAGCAGTCAACCGACGGACCTGAGGCAATAGCACAGCAGCCATTGCAGACGGACACCATTACTGCGCCCGCCGATGCGCTCGAAGCCATACTTCATGAACATATTGCTGTTTTGGCTTCGGATGAATTTGAAGGCCGGGCTCCAGCAACACCGGGAGAAGAACTGACGGTAAACTACCTGCGCGAACAGTTTATGAAACTGGGCGTCGCTCCGGGCAATGGAGACAGCTATTTTCAGCCGGTGGAAGTCACCGAAATCACGGCGGCAGGGGCCCCGGAAATGATCATTCAGGGGAGTGATTATGCCGCGAGTTTCTCCTACGGGGATCAGCAGGTCGTCGGTTCCCAGCAGCAAGTGCCGTTTGTCACTGTACAGGGCAGCGACCTGGTGTTTGTTGGCTACGGTATCGTTGCACCGGAGCGTAACTGGAACGACTATGCCAATATTGATGTAACCGACAAGACGGTCATCATCTTGGTCAATGACCCGGGTTATGCGACTCAGGACCCTGCTGTGTTCAATGGCAACGCGATGACCTACTACGGTCGTTGGACCTATAAATATGAAGAAGCCGCACGCCAGGGAGCGGCCGCCGCGATCATTGTTCACGAAACCGGCCCTGCCGGCTACGGATGGGAAGTCGTCAATAACAGCTGGACCGGGCCTCAGATCGGATTAACGGCAGCCAATCTCAATGGAAACCGTGCTGAAATAGAAGGCTGGATAACTCAGGAAACGGCCGAGGCCGTTTTTGATGGCGCCGGCCTAAGCTATACAGAATTGAAACAGGCCGCTGCCCAACCGGGTTTCACGGCGGTTCCCATGGCCGACCTCAAACTGAATGTTTCGATTGAGAATTCAGTTCGCACGTCCCTGTCTCAGAATGTTCTGGCTGCGATTCCCGGCACCACCCGCCCGGAGGAGACCGTCATTTACACTGCGCACTGGGATCATCTGGGGATTGATCCGACGCTGGAGGGAGATCAGATCTACAACGGAGCGTCGGACAACGCGACAGGAACCGCGGGATTGCTGGCGCTGGCGCATCTCCATGCTCAGGCCCCTGCGCCGGAGCGCACCGTAGTATTTCTGGCGGTCACGGCTGAGGAGTCAGGACTGCTCGGGTCACAGTGGTATGCGCAGCATCCGGTTTATCCGATTGCCAGTACAGTGGCGAACATTAATATGGACAACATGAATACGGTTGGTCGGACGCGTGACGTGGTCGTGGTCGGCGCCCGCAGCAGCGAGTTGGAAGACTATCTTGCGGACGCGGCCGGTCGGCAGGGGCGCTACATTCAGAGCGAGCCCAACCCGGAACGCGGTTACTACTACCGCTCAGATCATTTCAACTTTGCCAAGGTAGGCGTTCCGGCACTGTATGCTGAATCCGGCGAAGACAATGTTGAGTTCGGCCGGGACTATGGCGCAGCGCAGGCGCAAGACTATACCGACAATCGCTACCACCAGCCCGGTGACGAATACCGCGCAAGCTGGGATCTGTCGGGCGCGGCTGAGGATCTGAGACTGTATTTTGACATTGGTCAGCGTCTGGCAAATGAACAGACTTTTCCTGAATGGTATGAGGGCAATGAATTCAAAGCGATCCGGGATGCCAGCTCAGCACGCCGACTCGGGTCTGATCCTCAGTAAAGGCCGGGACACTGACGCCTTGAAAAGGATTCTCAAAAACAGGCTTTCCGCCCTGAAACGACTGATGGCGCTTACTGCGCTGCTGATCGGTGGCTGTAGCACCCCCGGGGCTGACCAGGACGCCAACAAACTTCGTGAGCTGACCATTCTGTATACCAACGACGAACATGGCTGGATGGAGGGAATGGAGCCCCATCAGTCCGCAGCACACCTGTTTCAGCTGTGGCGAGAGCAAGAAGGATATTCCGAAGAAGGCCCGTTTCTCATTCTGAGCGGAGGCGACAACTGGACCGGACCCGCGATTTCGACCTGGAGCGAAGGCCGCAGTATGGTCGAGGTGATGAACGCAATGCAGTACGATGCCAGCGCCGTCGGCAATCACGAATTCGATTTCGGACTGGACGTCATCAAAGCCAGAGCAGAGGAAGCCGACTTTCCTTATCTCAGCGCAAACACCCGATGGCGGTCGAACGGGCTGACTCCGACTGAGCTTGGCATCCTGCCCTATACGGTGACCACCGTGAATGACATCAGAGTCGGAATTGTTGGGCTGACCACGCTTGATACACCCACGGCAACCAATCCGGACAATGTGCGCGAACTGAATTTCCTGGGTTACGAGCGAGCTCTGAGAGAAACCTTGCCTGCACTCGAGGCGGAAGATACGGACATTAACCTGGTGATTGCCCATGTATGTCAGGACCCGCTCGAGCAGCTGATCTACCGTACACAGGATCTGGATATTGCCCTGTTCGGCGCCGGACACTGTAACGAGCAGATTGCGCGACAGGTACAGGACACCGTACTACTCGGCGGTGGATTTCACTTCACCGCCTATGCGATCGCGACATTCTCTGTCGATCTGACCACATCAGAGGTCAGGAATCTCTCCCTCAGCGCGCGCAACAATGAGCAATCAGCTCCCGACCGGTCAGTCGCATCCATCGTGTCAGGCTGGGCAGAACAGACCGAAGCCATACTCTCAGAAGAAATAGCGTTCAGCGCTCGCACCCTCCCCCGACAGGAGCCTGAACTCGGACAGATCATTGTCGGCAGCTGGTTGCTGGCTGATTCCAGCGCAGATGTCGCCATCACCAACGCCGGAGGCATTCGCACGGATCTGCCTGCAGGCAAAATTGATGTCGGCACACTTGTCTCGATGATGCCGTTTGATAATTCCATCATTGCTCTGGATCTGGACGGGCACACCATTCGCCGAGCGCTGGAGACAGGCGCTCGCCCGATCGTTGGCGGCCTGCATCGCGCCGGATCTGACTGGATATTGACCCGGCGCAATGAACCTCTCGACGACGGCCAAATCTATCGAGTCCTGGTGAACAGTTTCATGTACGCCGGCGGCGATGACTATGAAATGATTGCCGAAGCGGACCCCGATGGTTTTGACACCGGCATTAACTATCGACAGCCGTTTCAGGACTGGCTCAAATCGCAGGAATCCAGCAACGACAACCCGCTGTTGATTGAACCCTGAGAAGATCGACAGCACCCGGAGTGCAACAGACAAAGGGCGCAATCGGGAAACTGAGTAACAGCCGGCCACCAGGCCCCAACCGAACAATCGACTCCGGCAATTTTGAAACTCAATTCAAAGATAAACAGCCCATTACTGCCCACACCGAGCCAGTCTTCAGTCCTTGAGCTTGGCCTCAGCCACGGCGCGATGGCAGAGTGGCTGGCGGTTGATGATGATCTGCCGATTTATCATGCCCACAAATTGCAGCAGATTGACTCTCATCCGGGCGAAGTCATTGCTGCCCTGCCTGAATCCGACTCGGCCCAGAAAGAGTTCGGCAGACTGCTCTTGACCCATCTGACTGCACATCATGGTCAGCGCTACGCGACCGATGGCCATAATCTCTCGACCAGAGATGGCAGACTGCAGTGGCCTTTGCCCGCCACTGATCTTCAAAGCTGCAGCCTCTGGATTCAGGAGGACATCTGTTTACTGCAGGCACTGAACGACGAGTATATTCTGACTGCGGCCAGTGTCTGCTCGCCAAGCAACTGGCGATTACCTGACAAGATCGGCAAGGCACTCGGCGCGATCCATGATCCGGTGCCTGGCTACCGGGATATCCTGCACAGCAGAACGAACAGATTACTGAATAAACTCAGCAAGGATAAGGTGATTTTCCGTTACAACTGGTCGGTGCAGGCTGGCAACGAACTGTGCTGGCGGCCGGACCTTTATGCCACCCAAGAACCCGCAGAGCTCTACTGGAGAGTGGAACGACAGACTCTCAGACGACTGCCGGAAACAGGCGCCATCGTCTTTGGCATCCGAATTTTTTTGGAGAGTTTCACCCGGCTGGAGTCAAGACAACCCGGTTTCACGGCGACTTTGAGAGAGATTATTGAACATCTGCCAGAGGCACAGCGACGCTACAAAGGGCTGGACGTTCTACTGGAAAGACCTGAGTTCGGCGCTATTATCCTGAGAAACTCCACCTGACCGCCTTTCCGGTGGCTTTTGGTGGCTTGCCTTCTTTCCAGTTCGCCTGGCTCGTATGGCCTTTTCCCCTAACCTACTTTGTTAGCCTGCAGCTTTAGCCGTCTGCTTAAGCTTTAATCTTTAACCTTAGCCTTCTTTCTCAGCCTTCTT
>VMDC01000045.1 GCA_008081045.1 Gammaproteobacteria bacterium
CTGCAGGTATTAACTACAGGGCCTTCCTCCCTACTGAAAGTGCTTTACAACCCTAAGGCCTTCTTCACACACGCGGCATGGCTGGATCAGGGTTGCCCCCATTGTCCAATATTCCCCACTGCTGCCTCCCGTAGGAGTCTGGGCCGTGTCTCAGTCCCAGTGTGGCTGATCATCCTCTCAGACCAGCTAGAGATCGTCGCCTTGGTAGGCCTTTACCCCACCAACTAGCTAATCTCACGCAGGCTCATCCAATAGCGCAAGGTCCGAAGATCCCCTGCTTTCCCCCGTAGGGCGTATGCGGTATTAATCCGAGTTTCCCCGGGCTATCCCCCTCTACTGGGCAGATTCCTACGCGTTACTCACCCGTCCGCCGCTCGACGCCTGGGAGCAAGCTCCCATCGTTTCCGCTCGACTTGCATGTGTTAAGCCTGCCGCCAGCGTTCAATCTGAGCCATGATCAAACTCTTCAGTTCAATCTTAGAAGTGGCCACTTTCCTACTACTGTCAGGACTACAGACTCTGACAAAGAAAACGACCACCATAATAGTGCTCAAAGATTAAGAAACTACTGCTGTTTTATTTCTTTCTACCGATACAAGTATCTGTAGGCGGAAATAATAAAGCTTAATAAATAAATTAACGCAGTTGCTTACTTTGATGGTTCTGTATGGCATTCAGGACTGGCCTGTCCGCCAGAACCTAAGTTAATTAGATCCCGTGAACCACTTCAGCAAGCACCCACCTCTATTGCTTGATTTACTTTTTAAAGAGCCAAATAACCCCCGTGACTAACGTCACAGAGAGCGCGCATTATACGCACTTAGTCTTGCTTAGCAAGCATAAAAAAGACAAATTCGAAATAAATTTTCCAGATCTGCCCAAACCGCCTGCAGGCCACGTGATACGTGCCCTTCAATCTGATCAATAATCGTTCAGATGAACCCCTGAAGGCCTTTTACGGCGCTGTTGTTTCAAGGGAGCGCGATCATAGCGCATGCATTCGGGGCACACAACCAGAGAATGCGACATCCAGGCCTACTTCTGAGCTAGGAGCGGGGTAATTTCGCCAGATGGAACAGCTTCTTTCCCCTTTTCAGAATCAGATACTGCCCGTGCAGGGCCTGCGACCCGGTGAGTTCGGCATCCGCCTCTGAAATCACCTCCCCGTTGACGCTTACGGCCTTGTTGCCGATAAACTCGCGGGCCATCTTGTTCGATTTCGCCAGCCCGGTTCGCACGAGCACATCAACAAGCCCCACAGGCAGGGCTTCGAGTTGCGTGCAGGGCAGGCCATCGAGCTCCAGCTGGGCCAGATCGCTTTCGGTCAGGCGACCAATATCACCGGAGAATAGCGCCTGACTTATTCGCGCCGCCGCGGTGTAGCCTTCTTCACCGTGCACCAGTCGCGTGGCTTCCCGGGCCAGAATACCCTGAGCCTCGGGACGACCCTGAGCTTCCCGATCACTGCGCTCTATCTCTGCAATCTCGACCGGGGACAAAAAAGTGAAATAGCGCAGAAATTTGTAAACGTCGGCATCAGCAACGTTGAGCCAGAACTGGTAAAACGCATAGGGCGAGGTTTTGGTGGGACTGATCCAGATGGTACCGGATTCAGTCTTGCCAAATTTGCTGCCGTCGGCTTTGGTCACCAGCGGCGTTGTTACCCCGAAGACCTGCTGCTGGTGCATGCGGCGGGTCAGATCAATACCGCCGGTAATGTTGCCCCACTGATCGCTCCCGCCGACCTGAACCGAGCAGTTATAGCGCTTGTTCAATTCAGAGAAATCGTAGGACTGCAGAAGCATATAGCTGAATTCGGTGAACGAAATCCCTTCACCTTCCCGATCGATGCGCTGCTTGACCGATTCTTTCTGGATCATCGCGTTGACTGAGAAGTGCTTGCCCACGTCACGCAAAAAACCCAGCACATCGTAATTCTGAGTCCAGTCAAGATTGTTGGCCAGAATGGCCGAATTGCTGCCGCAATCAAAATCCAGAAATTGACTCAGCTGCGGCTTCAGCCGCTCTACCCAGGACTCCACCAGATCAGTCGAGTTCAGACTGCGCTCGCTGGATTTAAAGCTGGGGTCACCGATCAGGCCTGTCGCACCCCCGACCAGCGCAATGGGCTGATGCCCTGCCATCTGAAAGCGTTTCAGCACCAGAAGCGGCACCATGCTGCCCACATGAAGGCTCTCCGCGGTCGGATCGAAGCCACAATATACCGTGCGACTGCCAGAGAGCAGGTGCTCCCTCACGCCTTCACCGCCCGCCAACTGAACCAGCAGATCGCGATCTTCCAGATCGGCAATGATATCGGTAACAGATTCCGTCATGTGTTGTCTAAATCCTCAGGTTGGTCGGGCTGGCTCCGAAAACACCGGTATGCAGGTCAAACAGGGTTTTCAAAGCGCTGGAATTTTACACTAATGTCAGGCGTTTCGGGGAAAATCGGCGAGCGCGGCTAGGAATGCACCGACCTGTTGCTATAATGCGGCGCCACGCGCGACTCGACTTGGCGCGCGGGCAAAGCACGGGATGAGACCGAGATTAAGAATCATCAAGCTAAGAAGTATCGATATGCCTCTTGTTGACGTCGCCAAGCAGTTCCTCCAGCGTTACTACCCGCAGAAGCATCTGAGGATCGCGTCTGGCTTGGCGGTACTCACTGTTGTACTGCTGCTACTGCCTGAACCCGACGGGTCAGCTGTCACAGATCAGGCGCGACTGACCATTCCGGTCGCGACCGGCTCCCAGCGCGAGGAGCCAGAGGTTAACGCGCCGGCCGCCGACATCAGTGACGCCGGGATCGAAGGTATTGCCGCCGTCGGCTCTGGTACGGCAGTCCCCGGATATCCGCAAGTGAGCGCAGATACGGCCATGCCGTCAGACACTGCGACCTGGCAAAACGTCGTCGTGCGAAGCGGTGACAATCTCTCTGCCATATTCAAACAGGTGGGTTTGAGCGATCAGGACATGTTCCGGGTACTCAACAGCAGTGAGGAAGCCGCGGTGCTCAATCGGCTGTTTCCGGGATATCAGCTGGATTTCATGATGCCGACGGCCGGTGAACTTGCCCAGCTGCGGGTGCTGAAATCTCCGCTTGAAGGCTTTATGTTCACACGCAACGATCAGGGATATGCCGTGGAGCCCATCGTCAAGGTTGCAGACCTGGCGGAAGCGTTTCGGGTTGGCACTGTTTCCGACAGTCTCTTCATGGCCGGCCAAAAAGAGAATATTCCGGCGGAACACATCATGGAGATGGCAAATATCTTTGGCGGTGTCATCGACTTCATTCTTGATCCGAGACAGGGAGACCAGTTCAGCATTCTCTACGAAGAGCAATACCTTGATGGTGAATACATCGGACACGGCGATATCCTCGCAACCCAGTATATCAATGATGGCGAAGTATTTACGGCCATTCGCTACATTAATGAGGAAGGCGAAGCCGGTTATTATTCACCGGAAGGGGAAAGCATGCGCAAAGCCTTCCTGCGCAGCCCTCTGGATGTCTTTCGAATCAGCTCAAATTTCAATCCGCGTCGGCGGCACCCCATTCTCAATACCATTCGGGCCCACAAAGGCACCGATTATGCGGCACCGACTGGCACTCCGGTACGCGCCACCAGTGATGGCAGAGTCACCTGGGCAGCGCGCAATGGTTCTTTCGGCAACCTGGTTGTAGTCAAGCATGAAGGCGGCTTCGAGACTAAATATGCCCATCTGTCGCGCTACGCCGTGCGAAAAGGAGAGAGAGTACGACAGGGCGAAGTCATCGCCTACGTCGGTGCCACCGGAGGCGCCACCGGTCCACATTTGCATTATGAGTTCCTGATGAATGGCGTTCATCAGAACCCGCGGACGATACTCGACAGACTGCCTAAGGCGGTGTCCATCGAGCTGGAAGAAATGGATCGGTTCCGGTCCCAGACAGCGCGGCTGCTCGACCATTTTCAGAATCTCAACAGCAGCCAGCTGTTCAGCCTCAATCAGCCCAGCGCGGACTGAACCAACATGGTTACTCGAGCACTCTATATCGGGCTCATGTCAGGGACCAGCGTTGACGCGGTGGATGCGGTGCTGGTCGATCTGGCTTCACCGGCTCCATCTCTTGTTGCTGTCCACAGCCATCCTATTGCCGACGAGCTTCGCGGCACGATACTGAAATTGTGCAGCGGTGATGTTGCAGGCTTGCCCGCGCTGGGCGAGGCGCATATCGCGCTGGGCGAAGTCTTCGCACAAGCCAGCCTGAGTTTGCTGAAACTCGCTGACATTGCTGCCGAGGAAGTCGTGGCCATTGGCAGCCATGGTCAGACCATCTGGCACGAACCCAATGGAGACAAACCCTTCACCCTGCAGATCGGAGACGCCAACACTCTGGCCGAGCTGACCGGGATCACCACGGTGTCGGACTTTCGCGGCCGCGATATGGCCGCCGGGGGTCAGGGTGCACCTCTGGCACCCTTGCTGCATCAACATCTGTTTACCTCTGCCCGCACCAGCCGGGCGATAATCAATATTGGCGGAATCAGCAACATCACGTTTCTGAACCCGGCGACACCGCCGTTCGCCTTTGATTCAGGGCCCGGTAATGTGTTGATGGACGGGTGGATCGCGCAGCATCGCGGGCGTAAATTTGATGAAAACGGCAGCTGGGCCAGGGAGGGCGTGGTTCACAGCGCGCTGCTTGCCAAGCTCCAGCAAGATGCCTACTTCAGCAAGGGGCGGCCCAAAAGCACCGGCCGGGAACTGTTCAACAGAGCCTGGCTTGAGACCAAACTGGAGTCACTTGATGAGCCGGTGGCGCCGGTTGATGTGCAGGCCACGCTGGCTCAACTGACGATCCAGTCCCTGATCAACGCACTTCATGAGCACGGCGACCCGGAAGAGATTTATGTTTGCGGTGGAGGCGCACACAACCGGACGCTGATGGAGGGTCTCGCAAACGCCCTCGCCACCCGGACAGTGAGCACTACCGAAGTGCTCGGGATACACCCCGATTGGGTGGAAGCGATTGCGTTTGCCTGGCTCGCCAAACAGACACTGGATGGCAGGGCAATGGAGACATCCGGATTCACGGGCGCCAGAGCACCGGTGGTGCTGGGGGCTATTTACCAGCGCTAGCTGGCGGAAACGGCGCATCCGGCGCGCGCCCGGATCAACACCGGATTTACCGGCGGCGGCAGCGCGACAGGGTCAGGCAGTTAAATCGAGAATGACGCACCGCAGCCACAGGTGGTGGTGGCCATGGGATTGTCCACCACAAAACGGGCGCCTTCCAGACCCTCGACATAGTCAATTTTTGCACCCACCAGATACTGGTAACTTAACGGGTCCACCAGCAACTCGGCATCGTTGTTTTCAATAACGGTGTCGTCCTCGTTGACCGTTTCATCGAAAGAAAACCCATACTGAAACCCGGAGCAACCTCCGCCGGTCACAAAAACCCGCAGCTTCAGGCGATCGTTTTCTTCCTCTGCGATCAGACTCTTGACCTTTGCCGCGGCGTTATCGGTGAAGGTCATGATGACCGGTTCTGCTGTTTGGACTACTGACAAGGGAACCTCTTTACACTTCGAGTATCAGTCTGTGCAATTAACTTTGTTTGAGGGAAGATCTTTCAGACGATCGCTCAAACAGCAGCTTGTTGCGATCTGCCCCGATGAGCTTGGTATCTGACTGGTTGGAGCCGATATGCATCAGATTGCCATTGACCTCTGAACCCATCACCATCTCGATCAGGTTGTAGTAAACGTTTCCCATCACCACGGCTTTGGCGGCCAGCTCAATGTGGGTTGCAGAGCGCACATCGCCCTGTACCAGCCCATTGATCACCGCCGACGGGACACAGATTTCCCCCTCAACTGACCCGCTCTCGGCAATGCGGATGAGTGCAGCAGAATCGTCCTCTGCATAGATATTACCCTTCACCTTACCTTCGATGATGAGCTCACCGGTAAAGTGAAGATCCCCGACAATTTCCGTGCTGCGCGAGACGAGCGTGTGCGCGTGGTTAGACGCCTGTGGCAGTGTGCCTTTGGACTTACCAAACATCTGCTGCTTCCTGATTTCCGATCTTATGACGGGATTGCCGTATTGGCCGGCACCCAACGGGTTAAGTCTCACTACTCGAGGGCGACTACCCAACCGAAGTCCTCGTTGATCCGCTTGGACACCGGTTCAGTGGCCACAGCAGCGATCTGGATCCGATCCGGCTGAAAGCCTTCCGGCAGAGCCAATTCGCCCTCAATGTTCTGAAAATATTTAAAGCGGAGCCGGATGTCCAGCTCATCCTCAAACTCGGACAGATCCCGAAGCGGCAGGATCACCTGTTGATCCTGCAATTGCCCCACCAGGTTAAAATTCACATGGCCGGTCAGATAGGTGTCGCCATCAGCATCTTGCTGGCGCATTACCAGCTTGTATCGATACCGGTCCGGAGACCGGGTCGCATCAATATCAAGTTGCCCGATCACCAGCCCTGTTTCTTCAGTCTCTTCCTCAACAACCTGCCGATAGAAAAGCACGTCTTCCTCAAGCTGCGCGACCCTCTGTCGCAGAGCGGTCAGCGTCTCCTGCAGCTCAGCGCCGGTCTGCTGGTCCACCGCACTCGAGCGATCCAGAATGGCAATTTGTCTTTTCAGTGCTTCATTCTCCTGACGCAGGTCAGTCAGTTGAGCCGACAATTCACGCTTCTCTGCCTGCTCGCCTTGTTGTGTCAGCACTGTAGCGTAGTAAGCATAACCCCACCCTCCGGCAGCACTGACCGCGACCCCGGTGAGCAGCAGCAAAGTAAACAGGACACGCCGACCGGGCCGGTAAGGCACGACCATCATTTTTTCCTGCCTGCTTCCTTTGACTACATTAGGCATTTCAGTAACTCAATAAACAGAGATCCCAATCAGGGCAGTAAGGCAACGACCTCGAGCCCCTTTGTTTCCTCAAAACCAAACATGATGTTCATATTCTGCACCGCCTGTCCTGATGCACCTTTCACCAGATTATCCTCAGCGGCCAGCACGATGACTGTCTCGGTGTCCGGTGAATAGGATACGGCAAGGCTGCAGCGATTAGATCCTTTCACGTCCCGGGTCGCAGGCAGCTCGCCGGGTGGAAGCACTTCAACAAAGGGCTCATCGGCGTAGCGCGTTTCATACAAGGTCTGCAACTGCGCCTGATCAACTGCAACACCTGCTTTCACCTGGCCATACAGGGTCGCCAGAATGCCCCGAATCATGGGCGTCAGGTGCGGCACGAAGGTCAGCCCCACCGGTCCCTGATTGGCCTGGGACAGCCCCTGACAAATTTCCGGATGGTGACGATGACCACTGACTCCGTAAGCTTTAATTGACTCACCGGCTTCACAATACAGAAAATCCTCGACCGCCTTCCGACCTGCGCCGCTGACGCCGGATTTGGCGTCGGCAATGAGCCTGGAGGTCTCAAGCAGGCCTGCTTCTATCAGGGGCAGAAAGCCGAGCTGGACCGCCGTTGGATAACATCCGGGAACCGCAACCAGGCTGGCCTGCCGGATCAGCTCGCGATTCACCTCTGGCAGCCCGTATACGGCCTGCTCTACCAGATGAGGCGCCAGGTGTGATGTCCGGTACCAGCTTTCCCACAGCGCGACATCGGTGATGCGGAAATCCGCTGACAGATCAATCACACGAACGCCGGCTTCCAGCAGATCGGCGGCGGCTGTCATGGCAACCGTGTGTGGCGTCGCAAAGAAAACAACATCGCAGTCTTTCAGGGCTGGGCTGTCCGGCGCTGAAAATGTCAGATCAACATGGCCGCGAAGATTGGGAAATTGTGTCGCCACTGGCCTGCCCTGCTGCTCCCTGGAGGTGATGACGAGCAGCTCAACGTCCGGCCGAGGAGCGAGCAGCCGCAGCAGTTCCACGCCGGTATATCCGGTTGCGCCTACGATGCCGGCCTTAATCATTGCTGACTTTCCTTGCTGGTCTGAACACATCAACAGCGCGCTCTGCCGGTCCGGGTAAGATCCGGTTCGCGCTGGGGCCGCAAATCATACACTGGCACGATACAATTGCAATCTCACAGCCCAATTAACGCAAAAAATCAATAACTTAGGTCGCTGTTTCAGTAGTCCCTTATATAATGAAGGGGTAGAATAGCGACTCAAGCAAGCGACGAGCCAAATACACCGATGCTCTGGATCAAATCTTTTCACATAATCGCGGTAGTCTGCTGGTTCAGTGGTCTTTTCTATCTGCCACGACTGTTTGTCTACCATGCCATGAGCGAGGATCAGCCCAGCAAGGACCGCTTTGTCATCATGGAGCGTAAGCTCTTTTGGGGAATCACCACCCCTTCCATGGTGGCCACGCTGGCGCTGGGTTTCTGGTTACTCTATGGAAACTGGAGCTACTTCATGGCCTGGTGGTGGATGCACGTCAAACTGGCGATGGTCGCACTGCTGGTGATCTATCACGTCGTCTGCTGGTGGCACATGGTTCAGCTGCGTGACGAACGCAGTGTCCGGGGCCACGTATTCTTCAGAATCTTCAATGAGCTGCCGGTATTCCTGCTGGTGGGTGTCGTGGTTCTGATCGTCGTCAAACCGACGCTGTAGTGCAGGACGCCAAACCGACAGTTATGTGTTTCTCCGGGCTTGATCCCACCGGGGGTGCCGGCATTCAGGCCGATGTCGAGACACTTTTCGCTCTCGGCTGCCACACCACTCCGATCATTACCTGCCTGACCACTCAGAGCACAGAGAATGCGCTGAGCGTCAGAGCTGTCGATGCCGACCTGATGCGGGATCAGGCCCTTACCGTGATCGCCGACATGCCGGTGCACGCGTTCAAGATTGGCCTGGTGAGCGCCGCTGACAGCATCAAGGCTATTCACGCCGTGATCCGCGAGCATCCCGACATTCCTGTCGTAGTGGATCCAGTGTTTGCCGCAGGCGGCGGCTTTGAGTTCAGCGCAACCGACCTCCGCGAGGTACTGCGCAGTCTGTTAGTGCCCATGAGTACCGTGTTGACCCCCAATCTCATTGAACTGACGCGATTGATACCCAGCAGCGATTCAGCGGATTCCGCGGTGACAGAGCTTCTGTCCACGGGCTGTAAGCACGTGCTTGTTACCGGAACGCATGACGAAACGGAAGCGGTTGAAAACCGCCTGTACTCGGCAGACAGGGAGATTTCAAACCAGACATGGCCGCGACTGAACGGCTCCTATCACGGCTCAGGCTGTACGCTGGCAGCGGCAATCGCCGGCTATCTGTCCCTCGGCATGGAAGTGAAAGAGGCCGTGAGGCAGGCGCAAGATTTTACCTGGCAATCCCTGAAACACGGCTTCCGCCCTGGTTCTGGACAATTCATTCCAGATCGGGCCTGCTGGAACAGGCGGGACCGATAAGATGGCTCGCCACCTGAGCGGCATCTACGCCATCGCAAATGATTCTCTGATGACGCCAGAGCATTTACTTGCCGCCGTCGAAGGCGCGCTCGCAGGCGGTGTCCGGCTGCTCCAGTACCGCAACAAAGCGGCAGCCACCCGGCCAGCCGACAGAAGAGTGGCAATCGGCTACGAGCTACTGGAGATATGCCAGCAATATCAGGTACCGCTCCTGATCAACGATGACCTTGAGTTCTGCGCTGAAATTGGCGCGCAGGGCGTACACCTCGGCCAGCGAGACGGTGACTGCCGTTCTGCTCGCGCGAAGCTCGGGCCGGACGCCATTATTGGTATTACCTGCCATGACTCCCTGACACTGGCACAAACCGCTGCGGCGGACGGGGCCGACTATGTGGCGTTCGGACGTTTTTTCCCCTCAGTCACCAAACCGGAGGCGACGCCGGCGGCGTTAGACATTCTGACCGGGGCTCGTACACAACTCGATATTCCGCTGGTTGCGATCGGCGGCATCAATGCGGACAATGGCGGCTCACTGATTGAAGCAGGCGCCGACATGTTGGCGGTCATTCATGGCCTGTTCGGCGAGCTCGACCAGACCAACGCAGAAGACATCAGGCAACACGTCAGACAACGTGCTGAACGACTGACCTCCCTGTTCACCTGACAGGTCGGAGTCGGCGCGCGAAGCAGCAACATCATCTGAAGGTATTATTATGAAACACGATCGGTCCCAGGCACTTTTCGAACAGGCGCAAAAAGTGATCCCGGGAGGGGTAAATTCGCCGGTACGCGCTTTCAAAAGCGTGGGTGGTAATCCGTTATTTATCAAAGGTGGCGAAGGCGCTTACGTGGTAGACAGCGACGATAACCGCTACGTGGATTATGTCGGCGCATACGGCCCTCTGATCCTCGGCCATCGTAACCCGGCGGTGCTGGCCGCTCTCAGTAAACAACTGGAAGCGGGTCTGGGCTACGGCGCAACAACTGCCGAAGAAGTGAGCATAGCCGAAAAAATGTGCGCACTCGTCCCTTCTCTGGAACAGGTGAGGCTGGTAACTTCGGGCACCGAGGCCACCATGAGCGCCATCCGCTTGGCGCGGGGTTTCACCCGTCGTGATCTGGTCGTCAAATTTGAAGGCTGCTACCACGGTCATGTGGATGGCCTTCTCGTCAAAGCAGGATCAGGCGCACTGACACTCGGCGAACCGGATTCGCTCGGGGTGCCAAAATCCTACACCGATCTCACGCACGTGCTGACCTACAACGACAGTGAAGGTGTAAAGAGTTTCTTTAAAGAAATGGGCGAGCAGGTTGCCTGCATCATCGTAGAGCCAGTCGCCGGCAATATGAACTGCGTGCCGCCGGTTCCCGGCTTTCTGGAAACGCTGAGAGAGTGCTGCGATGAGTCCGGCAGCGTGTTGATCTTCGATGAGGTCATGACCGGTTTTCGGGTAGGTCTCGGCGGCGCCCAGGCTGTCTACGGAGTGACACCTGATCTGACGGCACTGGGCAAAGTGATCGGTGGCGGCCTGCCGGTTGGCGCCTTTGGCGGGCGCAAAGACATCATGGATCATATTGCGCCAAACGGCGCGGTCTATCAGGCCGGGACGCTGTCAGGCAGCCCACTGGCCGTAGCAGCAGGACTCGCCATGCTTGACGCTCTGACAGAACCCGGATTCTATGACGAGCTGACGGCGAGTACAGCGAGCCTGCTGTCAGGCTTGCAGGAGCGAGCCGACGCAGCCGGCGTGCCGTTTACTACGAATCAGGTAGGGGGCATGTTTGGATGCTTCCTGAACAGCGCTGAAAAAGTCACCAGCTTGTCGGAGGTCATGGCCGGCGATGCAGGTGCATTCCAGACGTATTTCCATGTGATGCTGGAAAACGGAATCTACCTGGCCCCTTCTGCCTTCGAAGCCGGATTTGTTTCCGCGGCTCATGGCCCTGAGGAAATCCAGCTCACGCTGGATGCTGCAGAAAAAGCCTTTCACCACATTAAAAAATCCGCTTAACAACTGAGAACCTGTCTCCATGAAATATGACGTATACGGCATCGGCAATGCCCTGGTGGATAAAGAATTCGAAATCGAAGATGACTTCCTGAAAGAATTTTCAATCGAAAAGGGAATGATGACCCTGGTTGATCGTGAACAGCAGGATCAACTGCTGTCTGAACTTACCCGGCGATACGGCGTGAAAACCCGTTCCGGCGGGGGGTCTGCGGCGAACACCCTTTATGCCATCAGCCAGTTCGGCGGCAGCGCATTCTACTCGTGCCGAGTCGCCAATGATGAAACCGGCGATTTTTTCCTGCAGCAGCTGGGGGACCACAACATACAGACCAACAAAAACAGTCAGCGGGTGGAAGGCGTCAGCGGAAGATGCATTGTGATGGTGACCCCCGATGCTGAGCGAACCATGCACACCTATCTGGGGGTGTCCGATAACATCTCCATCTCGGAAATGGATTTTGAGGCGGCATTGAACTGCGAGTATATGTATCTCGAGGGATATCTGGTGACCTCCGATACCGCCCGGTCTGCCATCATTGAAATGAAGGACTTTGCCAAAAGTAACGGCATCAAAACCGCCATGACGTTCTCTGACCCCTCCATGCTCGAGTACTTTAAAGACAACGTGAATGAAGTCCTAGGCGATGGCGTAGACCTGCTTTTCTGCAACCTCCAGGAAGCGCAGTTATGGTCGGGCGAAGCAGATCTGGATAAAGCTGTTGAAGCGCTTAAGACCATAGCCAAACAGTTCGCTGTGACCACTGGTGCGGACGGTTCTCTTTTGTGGGATGGCGAACAGTTACTGACTATCGCACCCCGTCGGGTTCCCGTGGTAGATACCAACGGCGCTGGCGATATGTACTCAGGCGCTTTCCTTTACGGGATTACCAACGGCATGGGCTTTGAAGAGGCCGGATCGCTTGCCAGCGTGGCTTCCGCGACTGTCGTCACCCAGTATGGCCCGAGGCTGGATCCGAAAGCGCACAAACAGTTGCTTTCGCTGTCTTAGCAATCGGGAGATCAGGCCTCGGGCAGAGGCTGGGTCTGTGCAGGCATCGGCGGTTTAGAGATAACAAAACTCGCAGGGGTGAGAAGACGCCAACCGGGAGTTGCCGCCATGGAACCGATAACAGGTGCGTGGCTTCGCGCTAACCCGTCAATCCGTCAACGAATTTTTTTACGCCCTCAAACCAGGAAGATTCTTTCGGTGACTGGTGACGCCCCTCTTCTTTCTGGATGGACTGGAACTCTTCAAGGATTTCTCGCTGCCGTGACGTGAGATTGACCGGTGTCTCAACGACCACGCGACACAGCAAATCACCGGCGCCACCGCCTCTGATCGACGTCACACCTCTACCGCGCAATCGAAACAGCTTACCAGTCTGAGTTTCCTTGGGAATTTTCAGTTTGACCTTGCCGTCCAGGGTTGGCACTTCCAACTCGCCGCCGAGTGCGGCATCGGCGAAGTTAATCGGAATCTCACAGTGCAGATTGCGCCCGTCACGCTCAAAGATCTCGTGAGGTTTGATGCGCATCTCAACGTACAGATCGCCGGGAGGTCCGCCATGCACGCCGGCCTGCCCCTCACCGCTTAAGCGAATTCGATCACCGTCATCCACGCCTGCCGGCACCTTGACGGACAGGGTCTTGGTTTCATCAGTGCTGCCGCGCCCATGGCAGACATGGCAAGGGTCTGTAATCTGCTTGCCGGCGCCCTGACAGCGCGGGCAGGTCTGTTGCACAGAGAAAAACCCCTGCTGCATACGGACCTGACCATGACCCCCGCAGGTCGAGCAGTTGACAGGTTCAGTGCCGGGCGCAGCACCACTGCCATCGCAGTGTTTACAGGAAACAGTAGTCGGGATACGGATCTTAACCGTGGTGCCCCCGACAGCGCCCTCAAGATCAAGTTCGAGATTGTAGCGAAGATCAGCGCCCTGACGCACATGACTGCGCCCACCACGGCCACCACGGCCGCCTCCGAATATATCGCCGAAGATGTCACCAAAAATGTCACTGAAATCAGCAGCGCCGGCGCTGGTCTGGCCTTCCACGCCGGCGTGCCCGAACTGATCATAGCGACCGCGCTTTTCCTTATCTGAAAGCACTTCAAAAGCCTCATTGGCTTCTTTGAATTTTTCTTCCGCTTCGGGGTTATCGGGATTTCGGTCCGGGTGATTTTTCATGGCCACGCGACGGTAAGCCTTCTTGATGTCGGCTTCCGAGGCGCCACGATCAACACCCAGTACTTCATAGTAATCCCGCTTAGACATATCGCTCGCTATGCTGCTCGTTGAAAATCAATGGTCCAAAGCGCAAAGAACTAAGCCACGGCTCAAGGTCCCATGACTTAGTTCTTCACAACCGCTGACGCGCCAACGGCGCGCCAGTTCCGTTACTTTTCTTCTTCCTTCACTTCCTCAAACTCGGCATCGACCGCCTCTTCACCGGCTTCAGCCCCAGCATCCGCGCCACCGGCATCGGTAGCTCCGGCTTCTGCGCCTGCTGCGGCCTGCTCGGCGTAGAGTTTCTGAGCGAGGTTGGTAGAGGCATCAGTCAAATCCTTGGTCTTGGCCTCAATGTCATCCTTGTCATCAGACTTCAGTGCTTCCTCGAGCGCGCTGATCGCGCTGTTGATGGCCTCTTTTTCCTCGTCGGTTGCCTTGTCGCCTGCTTCCTCCAGTGTCTTTCTGGTGGCGTGAATCAGACCGTCTGCCGTGTTCCGTGCGGAAATCAGCGCCTCAAACTTCTGATCATCTGCAGAGTGAGCCTCAGCGTCTTTAATCATCTGATCAATCTCTTCATCCGACAGACCGCTTGATGCCTTGATCACAATCGACTGTTCCTTACCGGTTGCCTTGTCCTTGGCCGACACATTCAGGATCCCGTTGGCATCAAGGTCAAAGGACACTTCAATCTGCGGCATGCCTCGCGGCGCCGGCGGAATATCAGACAAGTCGAACCGACCGAGTGACTTATTCTCGGTGGCCTGCTTGCGCTCACCCTGCACCACGTGAATGGTAACGGCTGTCTGATTGTCATCGGCCGTGGAGAATACCTGACTCTTCTTGGTAGGGATCGTTGTGTTCTTCTCAATCAGAGGACTGGCAACACCTCCCAGCGTTTCAATGCCCAGGGTCAGCGGAGTCACATCTAGCAGCAGGACGTCGTTGACATCGCCAGACAGCACTGCCGCCTGAATCGCGGCGCCCATGGCAACCGCTTCGTCCGGATTAACGTCCTTACGTGCTTCCTTGCCAAAAAAGTCTGCAACCTTCTGCTGGACCATCGGCATGCGTGTCTGACCACCCACGAGGATAACATCGTCGATACTGGAAGCATCCAGACCTGCGTCTTTCAGAGCGGTTTTCACCGGCCCTAACGTATTCTCAACCAGCTCCTCAACCAGAGACTCAAACTTGGCCCGGGTCAACTTCTGAACCAGGTGCTTCGGTCCGCTGGCATCGGCGGTGATGTAGGGCAGGTTGACCTCGGTCTGCTGCGAAGAGGACAGCTCGATCTTGGCTTTTTCAGCTGCCTCTTTGAGACGCTGAAGCGCCAGCGGATCATTGTGCAGGTCCATACCGGACTCTTTCTTGAACTCGTCGGCCAGATAGTCGATCAGACGCAGGTCAAAGTCCTCACCCCCGAGAAACGTATCACCATTGGTCGAGAGCACCTCGAAGGTGTGCTCGCCATCCGTCTCGGCGATTTCGATGATCGAAATATCAAACGTGCCGCCTCCCAGATCGTAAACCGCGATCGTGGAGTCACCGGACTTCTTGTCCATTCCATAAGCCAGCGCTGCCGCGGTCGGCTCATTGATGATTCGCTTCACCTCAAGGCCGGCGATCTTGCCCGCATCTTTGGTTGCCTGACGCTGGGAATCGTTGAAATAGGCCGGGACTGTGACTACCGCTTCTTTGACCTCTTCACCGAGATAATCCTCGGCGGTCTTCTTCATCTTCTTCAGCACCTGCGCCGAAATCTGTGGTGGAGACATTTTGTCGCCGTTGACCTCGACCCAAGCGTCGCCGTTATCGTTGGCCACGACCGAGTAGGGAACCATCTTGATGTCTTTCTGCACGACATCATCTTTGAACTGACGCCCGATCAACCGTTTGATGGCGAACAGTGTGTTATTCGGATTGGTGACAGCCTGTCGTTTCGCAGGCTGGCCCACCAGGGTCTCCCCCTCATTGGTGTAGGCGATAATAGAAGGTGTCGTTCGATCACCCTCTGCATTTTCAATGACCTTGGGCTCTCCACCGTCCAACACTGCGACGCAGGAATTGGTGGTCCCCAAATCGATACCGATTATCTTGCCCATTGTTACGATCTCCAGTTATCTGTGCTCGCCGGCCTTAGGTTTGCCGGTTGTTCATGTGTCCTAAATATTTGGCCGAGTCCCGCAAAATCAAGGTGGTCTGGCAAAATATCCTTAATTACTTTGACTCCGCATCAGGGCCGGTTTCCCACGGATCTGATGCGCGCAACCCGTCATGTGGGATGCTTTTTGCCCTCTTCTAGCTCGCCGGGGCACCGGCTTCCTTGCTGACCACCACCATGGCAGGTCTGATAACACGACCATGCAGGGTGTAGCCTTTCTGCATCACCGCGATCACCGTATTAGGCTCCACGTCAGGGTTCTCCTGAATCGTCATCGCCTGGTGCATGGCGGGATCAAAGGGCTCGCCCAGTGGGTCGACTGCTTCGATGTTGAATTTGCCGAAACAGTCGGAAAAACTCTTCAGGGTCAGATCAACGCCCTCATGAATCGCCTTGACCGTCTCGTCGTCGTGATCCGCGGCGGCACTCAGGGCCCGCTCAAGGTTGTCCATCACGGTCAGCAGTTCGATACTGAATTTTTCCAGACCGAACTTGTGCGCTTTTTCCACGTCCTGCTCGGTTCGGCGGCGGAGATTCTGCATTTCCGCCTGCACACGGAGCAGGTCATCACGCGCCTGCCCGGCCGCTTGTTCAGCCTCTTCAAGCTTCGCCAGAGCCATCGTCAGCTCATCACTGGCAGGCGGCAGCTCGGCCTGTTCCTGCTGCCCCTCAACTGCGGGTGGAATCTCTTCGCCAGGCTCCTGATGCGGCTCATTACTCATGCCCGTCACTACCTCAAAATTTCAAAAATATTAGCTAAAACAATTGCTTATAAAACGCAGGGCGAATAGGCGAGATCAGGTTTTCTGCCCTTCCCGCTGCCTGAGCCTATATGGGGTCGCGATGGCGGGATTCAAGCGCCTGACGGCGAGAATCAGACTGGCGCGAAGGAGGAGCCCGCAACACCGGAATTAGTGAAAACTCATAGGGTCATACCCTATACTTCACTTCATGTTATCCCATCTCAGTATTAAGAATTACGCCACCGTCGAGTCGCTGGAAATCGAATTCCAGCCCGGCATGACCGTTATTACCGGCGAAACAGGCGCGGGAAAATCGATTATTCTGGGCGCTCTGGGATTCACGCTCGGGGACAGGGCCGATAAAACCATCGTGCGGCCCGGCGCGAGCCGTGCTGATATAGTGGCCGAATTTTCGGTCAGTAACATCAAGTCCGCGCAATCCTGGCTCGCCGACCACGATCTGATCCTGGAGTCGGACCCTCATCAGTGCCTGCTGCGCAGGGTCGTCAATCACGACGGGCGCTCCCGCGGCTATATCAATGGATCGCCGGTAACCCTGACCAACCTGAAAGATTTGGGTGACATGCTGATGGATATCCACAGCCAGCATGAACATCATTCCCTGCTGCAGCGGGCCACCCATCAGCGCCTGCTGGATGACTTCGGCGTGGATCAGAAACTTCGCAACAACCTGCTTTCCACCTGGAAACAGTGGCAGACCAATCGTCAAAAGCTGACTGCTCTGAAAGATCAGACCAGTGCATCATCAGCACAGGCACAACTGCTTGCCTACCAGCTATCGGAAATAGAAGAACTGGACGTGCAGGATGACGAAGTTGAGCAGCTGGACTCAGAATTCAAGGCGCTGAGCCATGCCGATGACACGCTCAATGTTGTGCATGGGGCACTTGAAGAGTGTGAGGGTGGTGAGCAGTCACTGGCCAATCAAATCGCACAGATTACGCAGCGTCTGCGCAGCCTCAAGTCGAATGCAGAGGCGCTGGGGCCAGCAATTGCGCTGATGGAGGCCGCTGAGATCCAGCTCAGTGAAGCCGTCAATGAACTGCGCAGGTTTGGCGAAGGCTTTCAGGCTGATCCAGAACGTTTAGATACCGTGAATCGCAGACTGGGCGCTCTGCACGATCTCGCCCGTAAGCACAAAGTGCCGGCCAGCGAACTGGGCCAGCTGATCATGGATCTGAAGGACCAGCTGTCCAGATTCGAGAACTCCGACGCGGAATTAGAGCAGCTACAGGCCAATGATGGTCTGCTGCGAGAGCAATATCAAAAGCTGGCGACTGACGTGTCCAAGCAGCGGCGCCGCGCTGCCAACAAACTGGACAAAGCAGTCAACAGCGAATTGAAGCATCTCGGCATGCCTCACGCCGAGTTGAGCGTCACGCTGACCGCAGGTACAGGTGACGCACCATCACAGCACGGCCTCGAGACCGTCGAGTTTCTGGTCAGCACAAACCCGGGACAGGCTGCCAACTCCCTGATCAAAGTTGCATCCGGCGGTGAGCTGTCAAGAATCAGTCTGGCGATTCAGGTCATCACCGCACAGACCTCAGAGACACCGAGTCTGGTTTTCGATGAGGTTGATGTTGGCATCGGCGGTGGCGTAGCAAAAGTGGTCGGTGAAATGCTGCGCCAGCTGGGACAATCCACGCAGATCCTCTGTGTGACCCATCAGGCTCAGGTTGCCGGACAAGGACACCACCATTTCTACGTCAGTAAAAGCGCTCAATCAGAGTCGACTGTTACCTCCGTGCTGTCACTTGAAGGCGAGCAGATCGTCAAGGAAATCGCCAGAATGCTGGCGGGAGAAGAGCTCAGCGACGAATCTCTGGCTCACGCTCAACAGCTGGTCGCCAATCTCAATTAGCGCCTTGGCGGCACGCGCGGCAAATCGCTTACGGTGAAGGGTCGGGTGAGAAGCTGGGGACCCGGATACAAAGCCAGATGGCAAGCCGGGTCAGTGATGTTTCGCACGGCTACCGCCGGTCACCGGAGGCGCGACTGCCTCGGTCTTATTTGGATTCTGCCTGACAGGCAGCACAGATACCGTACAGATACATGCTGTGGTCAGTGATCTTGTAGCCAAATTTTTGTGCGATCTTTTCCTGCTGCTGCTCAATTATATCGTCAAAAAATTCCTCCACCTTGCCACAGCTGTCACAAACGATGTGGTCATGGTGGTCATCCGACATCAGCTCAAAAACTGAGTGGCCGCCCTCGAAATGATGCCGCGAGACCAGACCTGCCGATTCGAACTGGGTAAGCACACGATAAACAGTCGCCAAGCCGACGTCCTCTTCGGCTTCGATCAGGGCCTTATACACATCCTCGGCGCTCAGATGCTTGGTTTTGGAATTTTCGAGAATCTGAAGAATCTTCACTCGTGGCAAAGTGACTTTGAGACCGACGGCGCGAAGTTCCTGATTTTCGGAGCTCATTTCATTCCTCACTGTGCAGGGCAGATGTCAGCATTGATGGCAACTGACTGTTTTTATTATCGATTTATTCTTATCTTTCTTTTGCCGAGGCGGCAGTCGGTGAGTTGACTCCGACGACAATCACGCTATTATGCCCGCTCATCTCTGGGGTGGAAAGCGCAGCACTCCGTAAACCGACCAACGCAAGCCGATGAACATCACCAGAAACTTCAAGAGTCTATGCCGGATACCCCGTCGATGCCTGAAACCACTGCTGTTTCTTGCCCCGGCCCTGCTGGTTGCCTGCAACAACGTGGGGTCCATGGATTTTCCCGGGGTCTATAAAATCGGGATTGCGCAGGGCAACATCATCACTCAGGAAATGGTCGATCAACTCCGCCCGGGAATGACCAAGCGTCAGGTAATTTTTGTGATGGGCACACCGCTGGTTCGTGACCCTTACCATCAGGATCGCTGGGATTATATCTACAGCTTTCAGCCCGGCGGCGGCGTCCGCGGCCAAGAGCGCATATCGGTTTTCTTCGTCAACGATGAACTGGTGAGCTTTACCGGAGACTTTGTGCCCACAGGGTCTGATACAGCTGAAGCGGAAGTGAGTGACAGCTAGACTTGCTGCGCCTTACTGCGCCACTTTTCCTATCACGACCAGATTGTCACCCTCATTGACTGGCGGCGTCCCGAACAGGATCAACAAAATTCCCGACGCCGGCGCGACCACTGTCTGCAATTCTTTGCCAAAGTAATCAGTGATGACGCCGAGCTCGGTGCCTTCGGTCACGTAATCTCCGGTTTTCACCAGGTCATCCTGATGCCAGACCCCCTCGTATTCGCTGTAGATACGCGCTCTGTCAGAGATAAAAAGTGGGTTAGCTGGTAAGGCAGGCTCGCCGGCAAGCATGTCCAACTCTCTGAGCACGTTCAGCGCTCCGTCAGTGATAGGGTCGATAAAAACCTCATCAATGATTCCCAATTCACCGGACTCCACATCAATTGAGGGAATTCCTCTCGAGACGGATTGGGCGCTGGTATAAATGGCATCATCGATACTGCTGTAAGAGCCGGCGAACTCAACGATTGTCTCCAGACCAAACGCTATCGCAAGGCGCCGGGACTGAGCCACCACTTCAGCGCCACCTGCTTCCGCGTAATACGCCGTGTAGGACGGTCTTAAGCTTTCATTGCCGTCGCCAGAATGAATATCGATCAGAAAATCCGACTGCGGCATGATCTCCTCACTCAGTGTATAGGCGATTCTTTCTGTCACTGTGCCATCGGCATTCCCCGGGAATGACCGATTGAGGTTCTTCAAGTCGTCAGGGCCAAAATACACTGTGCGCCCCTGAAATGCGGGCAGATTGGCAATGTGAACAATAATCAGTGTGCCGGCCATTGCCTGTGGATCAAGCAGTTCCGGCAAGCGCTGCATCGAAATGATCGGAGAGTATTCAGAACCGTGAATCCCGGCTATCAGGGACAGCGCAGGGCCTGGCTCCCGGCCATGAAAAATCGTGACAGGGATAAAAGTCTCGACACCGTCCGAACCACCCTTGATGGGTAGTTTTCCTGAGATCCTCTCTCCGGCGGGCACCTCAAGCTGCATCAGCCGAAACGGCTTTCGCAGTTCTGCGGCGCCACTCTGTGCAAACGTGACAGGGGTTACCAGAGCGAAAAACCAACAGACAATAAAAAGCATGGACAGCACACAAACAGTCTTACGAAGGCTCAGCCGTCCTCCGAAGAGAGGTGCGCATCCAATATTGTGCCCTCCCTTTTTCACGTCAAGTGATAATGATGAAGCTTTAGGCAAAATCGTATTTAAGTCAGTTTTCACGATGTTTCCTTTCACAGCATTTAATCAACGAAGACAATTGCCCGCGTCTCTAATTTTGTTCGTGGGGTCGATACAGGTTCAGTCAAAAGATTACATGCGAGCAGGAATGCTCCCGCTCGCATGCTTTAAAGCCTAGTACTCGTAGCGAATACCCAGCGTGAACCCACGGCCGAATTCGGGCGCAAAGTTTTTAAGGAAGGAGGCATGATTCCGCACCTGCTCATTGAGGAGATTATCGCCCCGTGCGAATAACTTCAGATCCGACTCACCACCGACGTCGAAGTGATAATCAGCATAGACCGATAGCAGAGTATAGCCGTCAGTGCCGAGCTCTAGCGTCGCGACGTCGTCCTGATCGTTCACCCGGGTCACATGTACATGCGTACTCCAGTTGTCGCCAAAGAAGCGAAGCTCTGATCCGAATTTTGCGGCAGGAATCCGGGGCACATTGCCACCGGCGTCAAGATCAGCATTGACCAGATCACCGAACAAGCTCAGCACCGCCGTGTAGTCTGACTGTTCAGTCAGCGTGAAACTGACTTCACCCTCCAAGCCGCTGAACGTGGCATCCTGCTGGCGGTACGCCGCGATTGGCGTTTCTTCGGCCTCTTCGCCGGTGATGTCCAGAAAGATGTAGTCACTGATCGAGTTATAGTAGGCACTGAACTCGCCGGTCACAGACCCTGAATTCATCCGGTAGCCAAACTCAATGTTGCTCGACTTCTCGTTTTCGAGCCCGGCATTTCCGATCTCAACCAGGCCTGTGGCAGCGTGCACGACCAGCGACTCTTTATCAGCGTAGGTTCCACATGTGCTCTGATCCACGTTCGAGAACAACTCTTCCACCGAAGGAGCTCTCTCAGAACGGGCAATTGCCAGCATAATGTTACTGGTTTCGTTGACGTCATAAAGCCCGCTGGCACTCAGACTTAAGACATCATCGTCATAGGCACAGCGACTTCCGGCATCCACTTTGGCGGATTCCCATCTCAGGCCAAGCTCGCCGGTAAATCGCTCCGTCGTAAATCTTTCAACGCCAAAAATACCGAGGTTGTTTATATCTGCCGGTGCAATGAAGGCTTCCTCACCGATGGCGCTGAAATCGGAATTTCCGATCTGTAAGCCATAGACACCTGACCAGTCACCTGTCGGAGCCCGGGTTAAAAGGAAACGCGACTCAACCCCTTCGTTACTGTAGAGGGTCCCAACTTCGGCGTCACCGTCCTCGAAAAATTCAATCTCGCTATGCTGATAATCGGTGTAGGCTACTGAAGCTCTGATGCTTTGAATCCAGGAATTCTGAAAGCGGTATTCGCCTTTGAAGTCATAACGATCCTGATCGAGATTCAGACGAACAAATTCAACCTCTTCGCCGCCATGACCGTGCTCTTCTTCATGGTCGTCATCATGATCCTCGTCGTGGTCTTCGTCGTGGTCCTCATGATCTTCATCTTCGCGCTCAACCCCATGACCATGGGCGTGCGAATGGGTGCCCGGTGGCAGGCCATAGTCGTTCTCAAGAGTGCTGACCGAGAAGCCAAAAAAGCCCTGATCCCCGACGAACGAAAATCCCGCAGTGCCGCCTTCCGCTTCACCGTTTGAATTTCCGATGAATCCATTGGTATTGGGAAATTCTTCTTCATCGTGGTCGTCATGATCATCGTGGTCGTCGTGGTCTTCATCACCGTGACCGGCCTCAATGAACGCCATGGTAAGCTCTTCCAGACGCTCAACGGCGGCTTCGTCGATCGCAAAGCCGTCAATTTCGACGTTGTCATTGTCACGAGTAAAGGCGTCAACGTGAAAACCGAAGTTACCCACCGAACCATCCAGCCTGAACACCGTTTTGTTTTCCTTGTTGACTGAATTGTAGTTCTGCTCCAGCTGAAAACTGGTGTCGCCCTGAAGTTGCTCGGGGATGCGGTTGTCAATGACATTAACGACGCCGCCAATCGCGCCGCTTCCGTACAGTAGCGTTGACGGACCGCGGACGATTTCCAGCCGGTCCGCCAGCAGAGGCTCAACGCCGTTACCGTGATCAGGACTCACGCTGGAAGCGTCTGTTAACGCCAGGCTGTTTTGCAACACCGTCACCCGGTTGCCAGTTTGACCGCGAATAATGGGCTGACCGACTCCTGTCCCGAATGAGGCATTGTTCACCCCGATTTCATTGCGCAGGGTATCACCGATGGAATTGGTAACTTTCTCGCGAAATTCCTCCCCGGATATGACGGTGACCGGCAAAATGGTTTCAGCCTGCGACGCCGCGAAGGGAGCAGTGATGACAATCTCATCGATCCTCTCTTCTTCGTGACGAGGGCCTGCGTCCTGAGCGGTGGTGAGACTTGATACGGTTCCCAGCATAACTACGCTGGCCAATCGAACTGGAAATACGGTTTTCACGGGAGATCCCTCCTGACAAATTCTAAAAACTGAGCATGCAAAGACGCGCAACTGTCCTGCGAATCTTTAAAAATAACGGCGTCGGTTTTTAGACGGAGGGGGGAGCACGGGCCCGGGCAACCGGTGTATCCAGATCATCCCAGGCAGGCAGAAAAAAAGTTGGAGAGGTTGACGTGGCGAATGGGGCGTCCGCCAGACTTTTGTCGACGGCAGCCTCATCATCAGTGCTGAGTTTCAGACAGACATCGCAATCAGCCTGGAGTCGCAGATCGCCGTCGTGACTGTGGGACAGCCCTGCCGTCTGCGCCGTGAGAAACAGCAGGCACAAGCTGACAAGCAGCGATTTCGCGGCTTTACTGCGAAGCACCGCGCCTGTCGTAGACGCAGGCAATAGAGGAAACATCGGTTCCATAGGACCCTGAGTATTGGTCACCGGACAGAAGGTGTCAAGCCTCAGACCTTCGCCAGGGCTGCAGAGAACGCCTCAAGCGCAGCCAGACCGACGACGTCCTGACCGGCCAGTGCCAATTCCTGCCGCGGAACCACCCCCAGCGACTCATCGAGTGTCTCAAGATGTTTATTCTCCTGCGCGCGCCTGGCTGCCAGAAATTCACCCTGCTGCTCCGGAGAGCGTTTGTTGACCACCAGGCCGCCGACGGTGACACCTGCCCGGCTCAGCTGTTGATGCAGTTCGATGCTTTCGAGCACCGGCAGACGTTCAGCCGCCAGCACAATGACAAAGCTGGTGAGATCTTTATCAGACAGGGTGTCTCGTAAGTGCCCAAATTTATGCCGTCGCCGAAGAAGGATCTGACGGATACGGCTTTCTTTTTCCTGCTCTGCCAGGTCTGCCCCGCCGACTGTTTTATCCTGCATGCTGGAGTCCCTGCCGAGATCTCTGACCACCTCCGCAAAGCGATCGGCTTTTTCGCGACGCTTGATCAACCCCTCGGTCCATGCAGACATCATCTCCGGCAGCACCATCAGTCTCGCGGTATGGCCAGAAGGTGCTGTGTCGAACACTATGAGATCATAGCTGCCGAGACCGTCCTGCACGATATCCGCAATGCGCTCAAGCAGGGCTGCTTCGTGCATGCCCGGAGCATCGCGAGACAGCGCCATATGCTTGTCGATTTCTCCGTGCTGGGTCACAGGCATCAGCTGATGCAGAGCGTGGCTGACTTCCTTGATATGGGTTTCAACCGATTCATTCGGATCCAGCTCGATGGCTTCAAGCCCGGCCGTGATCCGGACCGGACTGGGGCCGATGGGACGGGCGAACAGGTGCCCAAGATTGTGCGCAGGGTCAGTTGAAACCAGCAGTACCTTTCCACCGGCATTGGCCATCGCCAGGGCCGTCGCTGCCGAGACGGTCGTCTTGCCGACACCACCCTTGCCACCGAAGAACAATACCTTGTGCGAACTGGCAAGATCTAACAGCAACTGATGTGATCCAGAGGAGAGCGTTCCATACCCATTCGGGTGTGCCACTCGTGAAAGCGATCGTACACAATCGGCAGCAATTCCATCGTGTAAAAGGCCGCAGGATTTGGAATACCCATACTCTCCGCGAAAACCAGCAGCATGAACAGGTCGTCCTCGTCACGCTGGGCACGGGCGAACGAGCGCCGGTAGGGTGTCACGTAATAGGCGTGTAGCCCTTCTTCAAGTTTGGCAAGCCAGCTTTTTTCTTTTTCCTTTCCCATTTTTCTCACTGTGACACGCCGTGTCTCCGACTCGCGCTGTCAGATCCGATGCGCTGTCCACGAGACTCTGGTTTGTGTTTGTACGCGGGTCTGCTCCCGGAGCAGTGCGCGTTTCCCGGGGTTCTTTCCGCGCTTTCTACTCACTTTGTACTCGCTTTTTCCCTGCTTTGTTCCCGCTTTCTCTGAGATTGCTCCACGCTTTCTCACAGATTGCGCCACGCGCACTCCACGCCGAGTCAACGGCCTTCAGGCCGGTTTTTCTGCGCCCGATTCAGACGCGCCTGTTTCGGATCAAGCAGCAAAGGCCGGTAAATTTCCACGCGGTCTTTTGGCTCAAGGAAATAGTTCTCCGGAGTCGGCAGCACTTTCCCGTTCAGCGGCCTTGAAAAAATACCCATCGCTGACTGATCGGGATCAATGTCCGGAAAATGGTCAACGATGCCTGACAACTCAACTGCCTCTCTGGCTGTCGCCCCCTCAGGGACCTCAACCGACAGGATCAGCTGCTTTTCAGGAGTCGCATAAGCCACTTCAACCTGAATGGTTTCAATCATCTCTCTGACCAGACACTTGCGTTAAACGCGGTACACCGCAGCCGCCCGCTTCACCACCGCATCGACCTGCGCGTTTGCCATCGTGGAAAACAGGGAGCTGGCCGCAACGTTGAGCAATGCGCGGGAGAAAGCAAAGCGCATTTCCAGTGACACTTTGGAGGCCTCCTCACTGAGCGCTTCAAAGCGCCATGCTGCAGAGAATTCCGTGAAATCTCCTTCTATCAGCGTCATGGCGATCTTATGCGGACGCTCCAGTCTATTACGAGTAGTCAGTCGCTGTTCAACACCGGCAGCCCCGAGCTGCAGTTCGCCTACCAGTTCATTTTCTGTTGCCTCAAGCACCCGTGCTCCGCGACAACCGGGCATAAAGCTGGGATAAGCCTCAATGTCATTCACCAAATCAAACATCTGTTCAGCAGTGTGATTGACCAGGGCGCTACGCTGTATTTGCTGCATAAGTCCGGGTCAACTCAGGTAGATCTGGTTGACGGTGCTCAGAAAAACCACCAGCAGCACAAGAGGAATCACCGTGCCCAGCGAAAAATTGATGTATTTTTCTAGCCACGAACCCGCATAGCTGTCATCACCGACCACCAGTTCCTCCGTCAGGCCGCTGAACTTCCAGCGGTAAGCGCAAAACAGGCAAACGGTGAAACCGACGAACGGCAGAATGGTTTCGTAGAACACATCAGACACCAGATCAAAAAAGGATTTGCTCACCCCACCATAGTGGGTGAAGTTGGTAAAGAAGTCAGAAATTCCCAGTGACATGGTTGCTGGAATCGCGAAAAGGGTCAGTAGCCCTGCCTGAAACAACACGGCTTTCTTCCGGGACATTCCCAACTCATCAATCCAGCAGGCGATGGGTATCTCGATAATCGACACCATGGACGTGAGCGCAGCGAAGAAAACCAGAACAAAAAAGATTGCCGCGACAATACTGGCACCGACATATCCGACAGCGTCCTGCATGGAAAGAAAAATCTGGGGCAGGAAGTCAAAAATCAGTCCAACACTGCTGGTGGACAGATCATCGGTGTTGGTATTCGGATCAAATGCAAAAATAGCCGGTAAAATTAACAGCCCGGCGCAAAAGGCAATCGCGGTGTCAGCCACCGCGACCATACGTGTCGACTCCGCGATATTGTCAGTCCGCGAAAAGTAAGAGCCATAGGTAATGAGAATGCCCATGCCGAGTGACAGCGAGAAAAACGCCTGCGAAAGTGCACCATTGACCGTGGCTAGTGTCAGCCTGTTGAAATCCGGTACCAAGTAGTACCGGACACCGCTGAACGCATTGTCCAGCGTCAGCACAAAGCCCACCAGCGCGATCAGCATCACTGCAAGCGTTGGCATCAGCACGCGGGCCAGACGTTCTATCCCGCCCTTCACTCCGCCCAGCAGGATGGTGAACATCACCAGCAGCAGAA
>VMDC01000037.1 GCA_008081045.1 Gammaproteobacteria bacterium
ACGAAGCGATGGCAGAGGGAGAGCGCTGGGGGATGACCTCTGAGCGACTGCAGGGGATGGTTCGAGAAAGTCTGTCCGGTAATTAACCGGCGTAATTCACGCCTGTCCGGCAGGGTAGTGGCTTCCGGCCCGGAAGCCTCCAGAGGTGGCCTCTCGCAGAGCGCTGGCAGCCCGACATCAGAGCACGGCAAAGATCTGGCTCAGGGTTTCCACCGCAGCCGGGTCAGTTTTGCCTGTCTGGACGTATTCGCTGGGTTCAGTTGTGGCGGCAGGCGGATAGCTGGCACGGTTCAACAAAACTCAGAGGATTAACCGGATAAAACGCCTTAAAGCCGGACATTACGTCGGCTCCAGTCTTTCGCTTACCTAATCCGGTCAATGCACGGTCAACTCACCGCCAGATCTGTTCAATTCGTCGTGTTTCAGTTGCTGTCCGGCAGATACCTGATACTTTTGGTAACCAAATTGGTCAGACCAAAGCAAGCGGAGGATCACTGTGCCTGCAGGCAGCACGCTCAGCCATGAGATTGCCGAGATTTTGCGGGGCGAAATTCTTGACCAGCGCTACCGGGAGGGTGACCGGCTGCCTTCAGAGAGGGCCATGGCCGCTCGGTTTAATGCCAGTCGCGGCGCGATCAGGGAGGCCTTTTCGCAGCTAGAGCAACTCGGAATCATAGCGGTTCTGCCGGGCGGCGCACGGGTGAGAGCGCTAAGTTCGGCGAGCATTTCGGTTCTCGGACCCTTAATGGCGCGAGGCGTTTCTCCGGATCTGGTTCTGGTGCGGCAATTCCTGCAAACTTTCGGCTCCTTGGCTGCCCAGAATGCCAGAGAAGCTCTGGCTTGCGCGGATGCAGCACAGATGAACTGCATCAGGGAAATGGTCGTAGATCTGGACAGGGAAGAAGGCGGGTTTTCTGTTGCGATTCCCAAATGGCAGCGGCTTTTAGAATATCTCGCGACAATTGCTGACAATCTGGTGATCCAGTTGATCACTAATGATCTGAAAGCGCAGTTCGTCGCCCAAATGACGGCGCTGACCATTCAGCCGCAGATCGACAAACAAGCTGTTGCACAAGCCTTGATGGAGCTCAGGGAAAGCGTGCCCGACAGGAACGGCGACAGGGCGGCTGCGGCGATTACCGCATTTTTTGATGCATTAACGGAATCTGTTGTTGACGCCTGCCTACCGAGGCACGCGCAAAGGGCGCGTGCGAGTTAGCAGGCCGATGCAGATAGTTCCCTGTCAGATCTCAAGTGAGAAGGCAGGGTAGATCAACCAACTAGGGCTTAGACATGAAGCGTATTGTTTTACCCATCGCAATTTTAATTGGGTGTGTTCTTATTTCGGGTTTTTTGATTAGGAATCCGACCACGGTGGAAGAAGCGGCGGTCGAAATCATTCCTGTCTCTGTCCGAGTCGCAGAGGTCAATCTCGAATCAGTAGATCTGATTGTCGGTTCTCAGGGGAAAGTACAGGCTGCTCAGACGGTCAGTCTGTCAGCCCCTGTCGCGGGCCCAGTCGAGTGGATCTCTCCGAGCATGGAGGCCGGAGGTTACGTCGAGGCAGGTCAGGCGTTGATGCGGCTGGAAGCTGCAGATTTCGAAACCGCTCTGGAAAGAAGCCGGGCCAACCTTCAGCAGGCGCAGGCCGAGTCAGAATTTGCCGACACGGAATTGGCCCGGATGCGTGAACTGGCAGAGCAGCGTCTGGCAAGCGATTCTCAGTTGCAGGACGCGCAGCGTCGGGCGAACGTCAACAAGGCTCGCCTGATTGATGCGCGAGCAAGCTATGAGCAGGCGCAATTGGACCTCGATCGTACTGAAATCAAAGCGCCATTCAACGCGGTTATCCAGTCCAGAGATGTCGAGCTTGGTCAGTACGTCAACCGCGCTCAGGCGGTCGCTTTGCTGTTTGGTGCCGACGAGGTTGAAGTTCGAGTTCCGCTGGCTATTCGCCAGTTGGGGTTTCTGAATGTTCCCTTGGGCCAAAGGGGAGAGATACCAGAAGAGCGCGCACCTGATGTACTGCTAACCGGAATGTACGGCGGCCAGAAATACAACTGGCCGGGTAAGCTCGTTCGAATTGAAGCCTCAATCGACCCCAACAGCAATACTGTCCAGACTATCATAAGGGTGTCGCAGCCAAGCTCCGATAAGGAGCAGGGGGTGAATGGTTTTCGGAGTATTCCATTGCCGATTGGTTTGTACGTGGAAGCTGACATCCAGGGCCGGACAGTTGAGAACATTATTTCCCTTCCGAGGAGTGTTATTCGCAACAACAATCAGGTCCTGATCGTTGATGCGGAAAATAAGATGTATTACCGGGAGGTCGAGATCTTCAGGCTGGAGGAGCAGCAGGTTCTGATCAGCAGCGGTATTCTGCCGGGCGAGCGGATTTGCATCTCTCCGATTCAGGCAGTGGTTGACGGTATGGCCGTTCAGCCGGTTATTCAAGCAATCTAGCTCTAGGCTCTGCCATATCACGGTACAGGCTTTCGGGTCAGACAACTTTAGAGTGAGAGAACATCAGTGAGAACCCCAATTACTTGGTTTGTGAAAAATCCTGTCGCTAGTAATCTGCTCATGTGGATTTTCCTGGTAGGAGGATTCATTGCCTATTCAAATCTAAATCAGGAAGAGTTTCCTGATATAGATTTTGGCGTGATTCAGGTAAGTATCCCCTATCTGGGGGCAACCCCGGAGGAATCCGAGACCGGGGTGTGCCTGCGCTTGGAGGAATCCCTGGAGGGGATAGAGAACATTGACACACTGACGTCCACGGCACGAGAAGGTGGATGTGACGCTACGCTTCAGTTGGCGAATGGCGCAGATTTAAATCGCGTGCTGAATGACGTGAAGGGTAATGTCGATGCCATAACGACATTTCCGACGGAAACGGAAAAGCCTATATATCGGGCATTCAGCAGCACGGGCAATGTCATGACAATGGCCCTCTCATCCGATACTAACGATCTGAATCTGAAAAACGTTGCTGAAGAAATCCGGGACGACTTGCTTGATCTGCCGGAAGTGTCACAGGTGAATATCGAATACATTCGCCCGCTCGAGATTTCTATAGAAGTCTCTGAATTTACTCTGCGGCAGTACGGTTTGACCCTGGACCAGATTTCCAGAGCGATTTCCCGTGCCTCTCTTGACTTACCCGGAGGAACGATCCGCACTGAATCTGGTGAAATACTGCTGCGCACCAAAGGGCAGGTGTACCAGGGTTCTGAATATGAGGACATCGTGGTGGCCTCCTATCCTGACGGGTCGCAACTCCGCCTGGGCGAGATCGCGACAGTTCGCGATGACTTTGCCGAGGGTTATCTTGACGCTCGGCTTGATGGCACGAATTCAGCCATCATCGATGTCATGCGAGTGGGCAATGAGGACGTCGTAACTTCAGCCCGCCAGGTGAAGGAGTTCATGGCCTCATCAGGGCTGAACCTTCCGGAAGGGATGACTCTTAACATTGTGACTGATTCCTCAGTCAGCACGCAGACAAGAATAGCTACTGTTGCGAAAAACGCCTATACAGGGCTGGTGCTCGTGCTGGTTATTCTTGCGCTGTTTCTCAGATTCAAGATTGCGGTCTGGGTTGCTGCCGGCATCCCTATAGCTATCCTCGGGGCGCTGATTGTGTTCCCGGCGATCGGTCTGACGATTAGTTCACTGACCGTCATGGGCTTTATTTTGGTTTTGGGTATCGTTGTGGATGATGCGATCGTGGTGGGTGAGCGAATCCACGCGGCAGAGCAAAAGGGTCTAAGTAAGGAAGATGCAGCGATCGAGGGTACGGTAGAGGTGTCTGTGCCGGTTATATTTGGTGTACTGACTACCATCGCCGCATTTTTGCCGTTACTTATGTCTTCGAGTGGCTTCGCTGCTTTCTCCCAAGTGATCGGTGGCACAGTAGTATTCTGCCTCATTGCGTCGCTGCTGGAGTCACAGCTTATTTTGCCGGGTCATATTGCTCATCGCAGAACAGAGGGCTATTTCGGTGATGGCAGCCGTGCCGTTGTTGCCTGGCAAAAATTCCAGGCGCGCATAGCAGATGGCATGGAAAACTTTGCCGAGCATAGCTATCGGCGGGCCCTGCGGACGGTGCTTAAGTATCGATATGCCGCCTGGGCTCTGGCTACGGGCGTCATCATGGTAGTGCTGGCGCTGGTGATCAGCGGTAGAGTTATTTTTCAGTTCATGCCCTCCATTGAGGGAGATACCGTGTATGGTCAAGTCCGAATGCCCGCCGGAGTGCCGGCGTATCTCACTGAACAAGCCGCAGATCTGATCGAAGAGAAGGCCCTAGAATTGAGGGCTGAGCTAAATGAGGAACTACTTGCTTTGAAAGCCGCGGGAGCGGCTCCAGCAGAAACTGAAGGAGTCGTTGACAGTGTGCTGACCATTATTGGCGGCACTGCTCCCAAAGGTGGTCCGGGAGGTGGGCAGCGAAGTGCCGGTAGCAGCGAAGTCGCCGAAGTTGTGATGTACCTGGCTCCCTTTTATGAACGCGGACAAATAAGTTCGGCTCTCATCCGTGATCGCTGGCGGGAAAAGGTCGGCACTATTGCGGACGCGATAGAGCTAAACTTTCAATCGGATGCCTTTTCCGCCGGAGACGCCATTAATTTTCGTCTCGAGGGTCGCAACGAAGACAATTTAAAGATCGTTTCGACCCAGTTGCGTGAAGAGCTCATGCGCTATCCAGGCGTCTTTGACGTATCGGACTCGTTTAGAGCCGGTAAACAGGAGGTCCAGATTCAAATTCTGGATCGTGGTAAAACCCTCGGGTTGACCCTTAATGATGTGGCTACGCAGGTGCGGCAGGCCTTCTATGGGGCAGAGTCTCAGCGCATACAGCGTGGCAGTGATGACATTCGCGTAATGGTCAGATATCCCGAGCCTGAGCGTCAGTCACTCGGGAATCTGGAAGAGTTGCTAATACGCACGCCGTCGGGAGCCGAAGTGCCTTTTCTGAGTGTGGCTGACTATTCGCTGGGCAACAGCTATTCCAGTATTAATCGACAAGACGGTCGCCGAATCATTACAGTGCGTGGTGATGTAGACCGCACGGTAGTCAAACCCGAAGAGATTCGACGGGACATATTCGCAAAGTATCGTTCGCAATGGTCGCGTGATATGGACGTTGACATGGTGGTAGGAGGCGAAGGGGAGCGAGAGGCAGAATCCTTAGGCGAATTGTTTACTCTGTTCCCAATGGCGATGTTGATTGTCTTTGCACTTCTTGCGATTCCGCTCAAATCCTATCTTCAGCCTCTGGTGATAATGAGTGTCATTCCCTTCGGTGCCATCGGGGCGATTTTTGGTCACTTTATCATGGGGGCTGACCTGGTTTTCTTTTCGATTCTGGGGATAATTGCGCTCAGTGGGGTTGTGGTTAACGCTAGCCTGGTTTTAGTGGTCACCGTAAATCGCCTTCGAGATGAGGGCGTTGGAATGGTGGAAGCGGTCTCGAAAGCTGGTGCCATGCGTTTCAGACCGATTATTCTAACCTCGATAACTACATTTATTGGCTTAGTACCGTTGATGGCAACTGCAAATCCTGCCACCTTTTTCATCATACCGATGGCCATATCTCTGGCATATGGCGTCCTGTTCGCAACTGCGATCACGTTATTTCTAGTCCCTTGTCTTTATCTAATCCTCCACGATTTCAAGGGGCATACCGACAGCAAAGAGGAGCGTGCTCTGGCATATCAACACCAGTTCAACTAGTCTAGCGATTCCCGACTCCCGTTGGGGGAGTCGGCCCTGACCAGATGAACTTGTGAGGCAGGTATGAACAGGGTGTTACTCGGCGTTGTTAGCGTCATTTTCTCCACGGCAGTGGTCGCTCAGTCTAACCGAATTGATCTCGTGCGCGGAGATGCGCCTGAACTGGCGCACTTCGGACCTTACGACATTGGTGTTAATACGCTGGAAATGATTGCCCGCGACAGGGTCGATGTCGTGGATACGCAGCGTGGCAGCGACAATATAATCTACGATCGCTCGCTGACGGTTGAACTATGGTATCCCGCCGATCTAAACGGTCGAATGCCCGGTGTGACCTACGAAGCCATCACTCGCAATCCGGAAATTGTCGCGCAGTTACAGGGCAGGGCAGTTCGCGGCGCAGAGCCTGACCGCAGCAACGGGCCCTATCCGCTGGTTATTATCTCTCATGGCCATCCGGGCAATCGGTTTTTGATGAGTCATACGGCTGAGAGTCTGGCCAGCAAAGGCTATGTTGTTGCCTCCATTGATCACACTGACAGTACCTACGAAAGCGAACAGCATTTTCCTTCAACCCTGTATAACCGGCCGCTCGACCAGCGCTTCGTGTTAGCCACTCTGGCCGGGCTTGCGGGTAGTGATGGGCCGATGTCCGGAATGATTGATGCCGACAACACCGGGATTGTTGGTTATTCCATGGGTGGCTATGGTTTGGTGAACAATCTGGGCGGGGCCTATAACCCTGAGATGGTCGATTCCTTTCTAGCCCCGCCAAACGGCTTGCTTGCAGAGCATGCCGAAAGCAATCCGGAATTCAGGAACAATCTCGATCCACGCATCAAGGCAGGGGTGGCAGTTGGTCCCTGGGGTATGAACAACGGTCTGTGGCGACCGGAAGGCCTGGCAGGTATTACGGTGCCGACTTTTTACATAGCCGGTAGCGCGGATACGGTATCCGGATATGCCAACGGGACTCGGGCCATTTTCGAAGGGGCGGTTAACAGCGACCGCTACCTTCTGACATTCAAAAATGCCGGGCACAATGCGGCGGCTCCCATTCCTGTTCCCGTTGAGGTGCAGTCCAGTGAAGGTCAGATCGGGTCAGGGCACTATACGGATCCGGTTTGGGACAATGTCCGGATGAATAACATCATGGATCATTTCGTGACTGCCTATTTCGATTACCACCTCAAGGGCGACACAAACAAGCTCGACTATTTTGACCTCGTGCCAGACGGTGCCGAGGCTGTCTATTCGGTCAGAAATGGTCAGGAAACTGAGGACCACACCTACTGGCGCGGATTTTCCGCCGGCGGGGCAGTCGGATTGACCATGGAGCATCTGGCGTCGGGCCAGTAGCCGCCTCCCGGAGAGCTGCCTGGCCTCATTATGCCCCTGCCTTCAATTTTTATCGCAGCGCTTGATGCCGACCGGTTCAGGTCGATCATCAGCAGTGAGCTCGGAGTGTCGGCTGACATCAACGCCGCGAGCCGCAAAGAGCTGGTGCAGCAGGTGTATCAGGGAGAAGAGGTTGTTCTGGGCAGACCCGACTTTCTGGCGCAGCTCATGGACACTGCTCCGCCCGTGCGGTGGGTGCAATCAACCTGGGCCGGCGTGACCCCGCTCATTCAGCATGCTTACAGAGACTATGTGCTCACTGGCGTGAAAGGGATATTCGGCCAGCAGATGTCTGAATATGTGCTCACCCATTTGCTCGCTCATGAGGGGCGACTGCGTCAGCGCTGGCAGAGTCAGCAGTCCGGACTGTGGGATAGTCGCGTCAGTGGCAGTCTTTGCGATAAAACGCTGGGCATTATGGGTGCTGGCTCAATCGGTGCAGCTGTCGCGGAGTCTTGCGCAGCGCTTGGTGTGCGCTGTACGGGGCTCAACAGCAGCGGGCGTTCACATCCTGCCTTCCAACAGGTGTTTGCACCGGGCGAGCTGACCGAATTTCTGCAAGACGCAGATTATGTGCTCGGCCTTCTTCCGGATTTGCCGTCGACGACCGGCTTACTCAACGCCCGGGCATTTGAGTCAATGAAAAAGGATGCGCTGCTGATCAACGTCGGGCGCGGCAATCTGATCGTTGAGGATGATCTGGTGCATGCTCTGAAGACGCAAAAAATTGCCGGAGCGGTGCTGGATGTTTTTCAGCAGGAGCCGTTGCCTGCTGACAGTGCCCTGTGGTCGGCGCCTGATCTGACCATTACCGGCCATATCGCAGCAGTGAGTCGACCAGACGACATTGCAGGGCTGTTCCTGCAGAACTATGAACGGTACTGCAGCGGTCAGGCGCTGCTGCACACAATTGATTTCGATAAAGGCTATTAGCGCAAGCTGCTGACCATGAGAATTGCCCTGTTTGTCAATCCGATCCTGATCTGTCTGAGTCTCGCCGGACAAGTGCAGGCCGAGCAGATTAACGAGGAGTCGGTGCTTCTTACTATGGCGCAGGCAGACCGTCTTGCCGCAGACCTTGAGCGGGACCCTCGCAGTCGACCGGAAAAGGTAATTCCGTGGCTGAATCTGAGGGCCGGAGACACAGTCATAGATCTCTTCGGCTCGGGCGGATACTACAGTGATCTGCTCGCCCGTCTGGTCGGAATTCAGGGGCAAGCCGTGCTGCATAACAATCCCGGTTTCGAACAGTGGGGCACCAACATTCTGCAGGACCGCTTTGACAACGGCATGCCGGAAAATGTCGTGATGCACACCCGCAGCGGTATCAACCTGGATTTGACCGAGGAAAGTCTTGATGGCGCGCTTATTGTGATGGCGCTTCACGACCTGTATGTGATTCCCAAGCGATATGATGGGAATGCCTATGTACCCGTCGGGCCTGCAGCCAACGTTGCCTATTTTTATGAGCAGGTGCTGGCTGCTCTGAAATCCGGCGGGAGGTTCGTGGTGGTGGATCATGCCGGTGAGCCGGGCATGGTCGCCGAGGCGGTCAACGATCTGCATCGTATCGATGAGGTCGCTTTGCGTGATGATATCGTCGCTCAGGGCTTCACGTATGTGGGCAGTGATCTGTCGCTAAGAAATCCCGCGGACGATCGTACACGGATCATCTTTGATGAAGATCTGCAGGGCAAAACCGATCGCTTTATTCTGGTTTTTGAAAAGCCCTGATTTCTGCAGTCAGTGTCGGCGTGTCTGTTCAGGTTTGCCAGGTTATGGTTCAGGCTTTCACTGCGGTGCGAAAAGCCTGGACGGTAATGTCCTGCCAGACATTGCCGGTTACATACGGATCATTCTGCAACCAGTGATCCAATGCCTCGCGGCTTTCGAATTCCACCACCAGAGAGGAACCAATCATCTCCTCTTTTTCATTCAGAATGGCGCCGCCTATGAGTACATGGCCGCCTGCCAACAGCGCCTGCGCCTTGTCGATGTGAGCAGGTCTGGCTGCGCTTCGTCTGGCCTGGGCTTCGCTGTCAGTACCGTCATAAGCGGTGATGAGAAACTGCATGACTGTCTCCTTGGTCTGTTAGTGCTCAGATTTGCCTGAGCAATTCATTGAATACGGGGAGCAACGATGCCATCAACAGAGCTGCCATCGCATAATTAAACCCTTTTACAGACTCCGGCTTCTGCAGAAAGCGCTTGAGAGACGCGCCGAACCACAACCAGAGCAGTGAGCAGGGTGCGCCGAAGATCAGAAAAATCAGTGCAATCGTCACCACCTGAATGCCGTAGTTACTGCCCACCACGGTGTAAGTGGCAATGGCACCGACCGCCATGACCCATGCCTTGGGATTGATCCATTGGAAGGCGGCTGCCTGAATGAAGGTAAAGGGTTTGCCGTCGCCTGTGCTCAGCTCAGAGACGGGTGCAGTGGCGATTCGCCATGCGAGAAAGGTTAAATACGCGGCTCCTGTGACCTTGAGCAGGACGTGAAACAGCGGGATTTGATCGAACAGCGTTGCCAGTCCAAGCCCAACAGCGATGACCATGGTTGGAAAACCCAGGATGATGCCCAGGTAGTGGGGCAGGCTTCGCTGAATCCCGTAGTTTAGCCCCGACGTCATGAGCATGGTGTTGTTGGGGCCGGGTGTCGCATAGGTAGTTATTGCGAACAGAATGACAGCAAAGTATTCCATCTACAGTACGGACTGATTTCTGTGATCGCCGAATTTGGGGCGGACCACATTCTTCAGGGGAATTTGCATGCCGCCGGTCTCTTCCAGCCACTGGTAGACTTCGGTTGCCAGACCGGTGATGAGATCCTGATGCTCGGGAGCGTCGATCAAATTATTGGTCTCGCCCGGATCGTTCAGCAAATCGTAAAATTCATTGGTGTCCCAGATGCCGTGATAGCGGATGTACTTATAACGCTCAGTTCTTACTCCGAACATGGTGGGCGTCTGCGGAAAGTCCATCTCCCAGTAGTATTCGTAGAAAATCCGATCCCGCCAGTCGGTCTCGCCGCGCGACAGCAGGGGCACGAGGGAGGCTCCCTGCATGTGAGCCGGTGCGCTCAATCCGGCGGCTTCAAGTATGGTCGGCGCGATATCGATGTTTTGCACCAGCTGGTTGATGGGCTGGCCACCTGCCAGTTTTTCCGGCCATCTGACCAGCAGGGGTACCTTGGCGGATTCTTCATAAAAGTGCCTTTTGTCGATCAGACCATGCTCGCCGAAGGAGAATCCGTTGTCACCCATGTAGATGACCAGGGTGTCTTCCGCCAAACCGCTGGCGTCGAGATAGTCCAGCACTGCCCCGACACTGTCGTCAATGCCCATCAGCGTCTCGGTATAGCGGTGAAAGAACTCGTCGAAGCTGATATTGCCGTGATACATGTAATCCACACCGTGCCACGACTCCCGCTGTGCCTTCACCCAGTCCGGGAGTCTGTTCTGGCCATAATAATCTCTGCCGCGCAGAGGTTCGCCGGTTGCGCTGGCAGAGGGAAGGGCGGGTTCGCCATACTGTGGCGTGTTGAAAGAGTCGGGCAGAACAATGGATTCATCCCGGTGGATGTCCCGGTGTCTCTGCGCAGGTTGGAATTGCGAGTGAACTGCCTTATGGGACAGGTATAAAAAGAAGGGCTTTTCCGTGTCCCTGTTCTCCAGCCAGTCAACGGCATGGCTGGTGAGCAAGTCGGTTATATAGGTTTGCTCATCATAATCAATGCGTTCACCGTTGATGTTCAGGGTGGGGCCGTAGTAAACCCCCTGACCCCGAAAACTTTCCCAGTGGTCAAACCCGGGTTGCGGTTCGTCGGAATGATTGCCCATGTGCCACTTGCCAAAAAAGCTGGTCTGGTAACCCGCTTGCTGCAGATATTCCGGGAAAAAGGTCAGATTGCCCGGATCCGGCGCCGCGTTATCGACGACCGTGTGGCTGTGCGAGTACAGACCGGTCAGGATAGAGGCGCGACTGGGTGAACACAGCGCCGTGGTCACATAGGCATTGGGGAAATACGCCCCTTCCGCCGCAAGGCGGTCCAGGTTCGGTGTCTCCAGCCAGGGCACCTTGCCGGTGAAGCCCATGAAGTCGTAGCGGTGGTCATCAGAGAGTATGTAGATCACATTTTTGGGAAGGCTGTCGGGCAAGACCTGCAGGGTCAGTTCATCCGATTCCTGTGGCACACAATAGTTCAGTGTCGCCAGAATCGCACAGAGGCCCGCGGGTTTGATCATGGGTTCGAAAGTCATAAGGCTGAGCTCATGTTTGTGTGTCGGGTTGATGTTCTAAAACAGCGAAACTGAAAACTTTTCTGCGCAGCAGTCTAACATGGGCACGGTGCAAGCGCGTCCCGGTTCTGGCCGATCTGCCACAGTCAGGCTATGATCCGCTGCCATGATTATGGATCCCCTGATCCCCATTTTTTGCATCATCGTGCTGGGGTTTGCTGTGAGCCGGACGCCTGTCTCTTCCCGGTCGGTTTGGGAGGGGCTGGAGCGGTTGACCTATTATCTGTTTTTCCCGGCTCTGCTGATCTCACGACTCTCAGCGACCCGTTTTGAAGCGGCAAAACTGCTTGATATCGGGCTGTCGCTGGGGCTGGCCCTGCTCGTCTTCACTCTGCTGTTTGCCGGCTTGCACCGTTTCATTGCTGAGAGGCGTGATTCACTGGGCTCGGTGTATCAGGGCAGTATCCGGTTTAACACCTACATCGGACTCGCCTGTATCGAAGCGATTTACGGGGACACTGGGCTGACGCTTGCAGCGCTTTGTCTGCTCGTCTATATCCCGGTAGTGAACGTGTTAAGCGTGATCGCTCTTACGGCGCAAGGCCGAGAGGGCAATCGGATTACCATGGTGACGGGCAGTGTGCTGACGAATCCACTCGTGCTTGCCTGTTTGTTTGGAACCGTTCTGGGGCTGTACGAGGTCGATGTGCCGGAGATTGTTCTGGCGCTTCTGGATGTGCTCAGTCAGCCGGCGCTGCCACTCGGGCTTCTGGCTGTGGGAGCCGGGATTCGTTTTCTGTCTTTTGGCAGACAGAGCTGGCAGTTGGCCGTTGCCGTACTGGGCAAGTTGCTGATATTTCCAGCCCTGGTGGCTATGGCTACGCAATTGCTCGGGGTACCTGCCGATCTTGCGGCCGTTTTGCTGCTGTTGACCTGCCTCCCCGCCCCGCCGTCCGCCTATATTCTGGCCCGGCAGCTCGGCGGAGATGTGAGCCTTATGGCCAACATCATTACCCTGCAGACGGTAGTCGCTTTTTTCACCATTCCCGTATGGTTAGAAGTGGGTAACCGCTTGCTCTGGTGAATTCAGGCTCTGTCATGCAACCAAACCATAAAGACTTCTGGTTTTTACCGCTCGGTGGATGCGGGGAAATCGGTATGAATCTGAACCTTTACGGTCATGCGGGCAGCTGGCTGATGGTGGACTGCGGGGTCACGTTTGAAAAGAACCCAGACGGGGCGGGTGCAGGCAATCGCATAGAATTACCCGACCCCTCATTCATCAGCAACCGGGCAGAGTCGCTGGTGGCATTGATAGCGACTCATGCCCATGAAGACCATATCGGTGCGATTGCTCATCTGTGGGAGCAATTCCGGTGTCCCATTTATACGACACGCTTTACCCGTAACGTACTGCTTCGAAAACTGCGAGAAAAAGGACTCGATGCACCGGTTATCACTGTGTCGACAGGCGAGGAGATGCAGCTGGGTCCGTTTCAGGTCAGATGGGTGCCCATCACGCACAGTACGCCGGAGACCCACGGGCTGCTGATTCGCACACCTGTGGGCAAGGTGCTGCACACCGCTGACTGGAAAATTGATTCTGCCCCGATCGCCGGAGAAGCTGTGCGCCCGCCGCTGTATCAGGCACTGGGTCAGTCCGGTCTTGATGCGATCGTATGTGATTCGACCAATGCAACCAAGCCCGGTCATTCAGTGTCAGAGTCCGAGCTGTTTAATGGTCTGAATCGGATTATCGCTGAATCCCCGCAGCGGGTCGTGGTCGGCTGCTTCTCAAGCAACGTGGCGCGGCTGCAGACGCTCGGTAATGTGTCACGGGTCAGTGGCAGGTATCTGGGGCTGCTTGGCAGATCTTTGCATCGCATGGTGGCCAGTGCGCGCGCCTCCGGTTATCTCAAAGAGAACTTCACGGTGGTGGACAATTTTGATCTGGGCTATCTGCTGCCGGAAGAGCTGCTGCTGGTGGCGACGGGCAGTCAGGGTGAAACCGGGGCAGCGCTGCAGAGACTGGCAGCAGACAGTCATCCTGACGTCAACTTGTCGGCAGGCGATCATGTGATTTTCAGTACGATGACCATTCCCGGCAACGAGCAGCAGGTCAACGCGCTGGTCGCCGCTTTCCGTGCCCGGGGGATTACAGTGACCCTGGCTGATGAATCCGACATTCCCCTGCATGCCTCCGGGCACCCCTGTGCGGCAGAGTTGGCCCAGATGTATCAGTGGACCCGCCCGCATCTTGCTATTCCGGTTCACGGTGAAGACAGGCACATGCGGGCCAATGCCCGGTTGGCAGCAGAGCAGGGCGTGCCCCATCAGCTGGTGGGGCGTAATGGTGACCTGTTTGATCTGGTCAGAAAAACCCTTGAGCGCAACGCGGTTCGAACCGGGCGACTCTGGGTTGATGAGAACAAGAGGCAGCTCCTACCGGTGAACTGAGGGCTCCGGCTGTGCCTGACGGATCGCCCGTTGTGGCTGCTCCCGGGTACGCCATGCTGAGCGATTTTGCGTTGCGCTAGCCAACCCGGGTGCGGGTGTTAAGCCTGCCCGCTGGCTGACTGATGGGGCTTGGGTTTGGCCGGCGAATGGGTGCAGCGGACGCCCTGATGCAGGGTGCCGCGTCAGCAAGCCAGTATTGCTATTGATAATGCAAATGAGTTTGATTCTCATTTGCATATCAGCTAAACTGACGCCCTATGATGTCCTCGAAGTCCCTGGCTCCTAAAGCGCACACCGCTCCATACCTGAGCATCTCAGTCAGCTTGCTGTGGGTGTTTTGTCTTTCCTCTGCATTCTCGGTCCAGTCACAGGATCATGATGCCATTGAGGAGATTGTGGTTGAGGGTCAGTACCTGTACAACAATCAGGTCAATGCGTTGCGCACGCCAACCCCAATCATTGATGTCCCCCAAAGCCTTTCAATCGTCACTGCGGATCAGATTCAGCAGCAAGGCTTTACCACGATTGGCGACATCATCAACTACGTCCCCGGGGTGAATAATTCGCAGGGGGAAGGTCACCGGGACGCAATCGTGTTCCGTGGGGTTCGCTCTACTGCCGACTTCTTCATCGATGGTGCCCGTGACGACGTGCAGTACTACCGACCACTTTATAACCTGGCGCAGGTTGAAGTCCTGCGTGGCCCTAATGCTCTGCTGTTTGGCCGTGGGGGCACCGGCGGTGTCCTGAACCGAGTGACCAAGAAGGCTCTGCTTGCTGAGCAATTCACTGATTTACAGTCGGCAGTGAACTCTCTGGGTGAAGCAAACATTCAGGTAGACAGCAATCTGGATCTCTCAGATCGCTCTGCTATCCGGTTCAATGCTTTCTATGAGAAATTGCAAAACCATCGGGACTTTTTCGAAGGTGAACGCATTGGAATTAATCCGACGGCGAAATTTGAATTGCGTCCGGAAACTGTGCTGGATCTGTCTTATGAGTATGTGGATCATCAGCGGTTCATCGACCGGGGTATACCCACTGCCGACAACGGCCGGCCGGTCGAGGCGCTTCAGGATGTGGTCTTTGCGGATCCCGAACTGAATCAGAACGCCCTGCGCGCACACCTGTTCCGGGCAGCACTTCAGCATGAGTTCACTGACAGTCTCAAAGCGAACTTTTCGGCCTTTCATGGGGATTACAGCAAGCGGTATGAAAATTTTTACGTTGCTGCCTACGACTCTTTTCAGTCTCCTTCACAGGTAACCCTTGACGGTTATCTGGACACCACCGAGCGCAGTAATTCGATCCTGACCGGTAATTTTATCTGGCAGCCGGAAACGGCCGGTTTGCGACACACAATCATTGTTGGCGCTGAGCGCATCGACACCAGTTCGGATCAGGATCGCTACAATGCGTTCTGGAGTACGACCTCTGATGACACTGAAGTATTTTCGGTGTCCCGGCCTTTGCTGCTTAACTCGGGTGTTGGCATGAATGCGTTCGGGGTTGCCACTGTCAACCGTTTTGATCGTGATATCAACGACGATACCCGGGTGGGTATCGATGTCAGTTCCGTATACCTGCAGGACGAAATCGAATTATCGGAAACGCTTGATCTGGTCATTGGCGGGCGCTATGACAATTTTGCGATTGATGTTGTCAATGTGGTCGCCAATGAAACCCGCACTCGCAGGGACACCAAAATCTCACCGCGTGGGGGGCTGGTTTTCAAACCGGCAGAAAATGTGTCCTTATATGCGAGCTACAGTGAATCATTCCTTCCCCGCAGTGGTGAGCAGTTCGCCAATATCAACGGCAGTAATAATCAGCTTGATCCGAATACGTTTACCAACGTCGAAGGCGGGCTGAAGTGGGATTTTCGCCCCGGACTCAGTCTGACGGCGGCCTTTTTTGAAATCACTCAGAGCTCACCGCAGATTGCAGACAATAATCCTGAAACTCTGGACGTGATCGATTCAGAAATTTCCGGCTTCGAAGCCCAGCTGCAGGGGCAACTGACAGATGACTGGACTGTCTCGGCAGGATACAGCAGCCTGACAGGGGAGCAGGTCGGCAGATCCGGGCCGACTGGTCTAAGACCAAGGGAGCTTCCAGAGCACATGTTTTCCCTGTGGAACAAGCTTCAGGTTTCCAGCAGATTGTCGCTGGGCTTTGGAGTCACTCACCAGGGAGAGAGTTTCATCAATAACGCCAATACTGCTGTGTTGCCGAGCTATACGCGTCTGGATGTGGCTGCGTTCTATGAGTTCTCTGCTGACTATCGCGTGCAGATAAATATCGAGAATGTGACTGATGCGCTTTATTTTCCCTATGCGCACAGCACGCATCAGGTCACCGTGGCGCCTCCTTTACATGCCAGAGTGAGTATCAGCCGGCGTTTCTGACGGCGTTTTCCTTATCGGGAAAGTGGCTTCATCACCGAGCGCCTGGCTCACAGCTTATCGCCAACGAGCAAGGCCTACGGCAGCTTTCGATCCGCTGCCAATCAGCCGGCACCAGAACTGAAGCAAGAGGTTGCGTCGCCCGGAGCCAGCCTGTCGCGCTTCATCCCGGTGGACGATTTCTTCTGCCCTGCAGTGTTCCAGCAACTTCCGTAGTTCAGGAAAAATGCCTTCTCGCCGAAGACGTGCTATCTGCTCGCGATAGTGGTCATCCACGAAGGTTTCCACGGCATCAACAGTGGCATACACCGCATTGCTTCCGAATAACGACGGCATCGCGCCTGTCAGGTAGCCCGCCAGTTTCCACAGCGGCAGGAACAGGCTGAGTTGAGAGGCATTCAGCTCATTGGTAATCAGCGCCAGATGTTTCTCTTCCGTTTCGAGGTGCGATTGCGCGAACCTGCGCACCTGCTCATCTCGGCTTACCGCCAAGATCCCGCGATAGATAAACACAGCACCGGTCTCGCCGGCGTGATTTGAGCGCATGTCCTGCTGCAGCCATACAGGGAGTTCGGCTTTCTGGGTTGACGGAAAAGAGGGGTTCATGTCGCTTACTACGACTGCCCGGGCGAGCCAGACCAAGCGAATCTGATTGTTCGCGCTCAGCGTAGCAACTGCATGCGAACCTTGTACTGGATGACTCATGACCTGCGCCTTGACGACAATCCTGCGCTGCGTTTGACGGCTCAGTCCAGTGAACTTGCCGTAGTCACTGTCGTCAATCCTGACTGGTTCATCGAAGGTCGGTATGGCCTGGCGCCGATGGGTGAGCGTCGCTGGCAGTTCCTCCAGCAGTCGCTTGCCGATTTAAGCGACTCTCTGGCACGCAGGGGACATGTGCTCCATCTTTTCAGGGGAGATCCTGTCACGGTGCTTGCTGAACTCATTGAGCAGGGTCAGTTTCAGCGTGTGGTGACCTCCCGTCAGTTCGGTTCTGACGAAGCCGCCCAGATTGCTGTGCTGGATAGGCGATTCCCTGACGTCACGTTCAGCGCCATAGATACCTACACGCTGTTTAATCTCAGCGGGCTGCCCATGCCGGTGTCAGACATTCCCGAGACCTACTCCCGTTTTCGTCGCAAGGCCGAAAAGATGACCGTGGAAGAGCCGCGCGGCATGCCTGCGCGCCTGCCTGCAGCAGTTGAGCTTGATCGAGCGTGTTTGGCACTTGGTGCCCAGGATACTGATTCAGGCCGCTCCCAGAGACTCGTCGGTGGCGAGGCCGCTGCCAGAGCGCACGCAGAATCCTATTTTTCAGGCGAACTGCCTCTGAGCTACAAGCTGGTCAGAAACGAGCTGGACGGTTGGGAAAATTCCTCAAAATTTTCTGCCTGGCTTAATACGGGCTGCTTGTCCGTGCGCCGCCTGGTTGATCTGCTCAGTGAGTATGAGCAGCGCTGGGAGCGCAATGATTCCACGTACTGGCTGTACATTGAGTTGCTGTGGCGCGAATACTTTCAGTGGTTGGCGCTGAAAATCGGCAAGAAGCTGTTCCTGAAAAACGGTAATGCCCCGGCTCAGGTTTCTGGCCGCTTTGATGCGGGCGCGTTTTCGGCATGGTGCCGCGGAGAGACCCGATATCCCCTGGTTAACGCCTGCATGAAACAGCTGAGCGCCACCGGTTATCTCTCCAATCGAGGCAGGCAAATTGCCGCAAGCTGCCTCATCAATGAGCTTGAGGGTGACTGGCGCTACGGTGCAGCCTGGTTTGAAAGCCAACTGATTGATTATGATGTGGCCGCTAACTGGGGGAACTGGCAATATCTGGCCGGCGTCGGGGCTGACCCCCGGGGAGGGCGTCACTTCAACCTGGCCAAGCAGACTGAAATTTATGATGCAGACGGTCGCTACCGGTCGCGCTGGCTGGACTGAGGACAATTGCCGAGATCATGTCTCACCGAAAATCATTCCTACCCGAAAAAGTCTGCCCGGTATGCCGGCGCCCGTTCAGCTGGCGCAAAAAATGGGAGCGGGACTGGGATCAGGTATTGTACTGCTCCGAGCGCTGCCGACGGCAGCGAAAGTTAATGCCTGAAGACAAGTGAACTGTTTCTGCAGTGCGGGTGCCGGGCCGTCGGTGGCCTTGCCTGACCGGATCAGCTTTTCTGATCGAGTTGATCGGAGAAAGTGAGCGGATTTGCGGATTCTGCAGTGACCAGCTTGTCCTGTGTTCGCAGGGTAAAGTCAGAGGCATCGTGGCGCTCATGAAGCTGATTCTCCAGTGGCCCCCAGGTGCGATTCACTATTCTTCCTCGTTTGACAGCCGGTCTCTGTGCCAGGGACCTGGCCCAGCGCCCGACATGGGTATAGGAGCAGGTGTCTAGGAATTCTGCGGCGTTATACACCGCACCGGTGTATACGGCCCCATACCAGGGCCAGATAGCGATGTCAGCGATGCTGTATTCACTACCGCACAGGTAAGTGTGATCGGCGAGATGCCGGTCCAGCACGTCCAACTGGCGTTTGACTTCCATGCTGTAGCGATTTATGGCGTACTCGATTTTTTCTGGCGCGTAGACATAGAAATGGCCGAAACCGCCACCCAGATAGGGCGCCGACCCCATTTGCCAGAACAACCAGTTCAGGCATTCAGTCCGGCTGGCGGGCTCGGCAGGAATCAGTGCTGAAAATTTGTCAGCCAGATAAAGCATGATTGCCCCTGATTCAAAAATACGGATCGGCTTATCGCCGCTGTGATCAACCAGTGCCGGAATTTTAGAATTCGGGTTGATGCTGACAAACTCTGAGCCAAACTGATCTCCGTCCCGGATGTTGATCAGATGCGCGTCATACTCTGCGCCCTCATAGCCCATGCTCAGAAGTTCTTCCAGCAGAATCGTGACTTTCTGGCCGTTGGGAGTGCCGAGGGAATAGAGCTGCAGAGGATGCCGTCCGCGCGGCAGTGCTTTTTCATGAGTTGCTCCTGCCACAGGGCGGTTGAGTTTTGCGAATGCGCCGCCGGACTCTTTGTCCCAGACCCATTTCTGTGGAGGGTGATAGGGGGTTTTCTCTGTCATGTCAGCTCAGTCGTCAGATAATCAGATCGTCGATGGTTCACGTCGACGGGTCGGTCCGGCACAGCCTGGCGGGATCATGCTCCATACATGGTTTTGCCGCCCACGACGGTGCGCACGATTTCGATGTGTTTGATCTGGTCCGGATCAACGTCCTGCGGCGCATCAGCGAGAATAACAAAGTCCGCGAGTTTGCCGGTTGTGATGCTGCCCTTGATGCCTTCTTCGAATGAGGCATAGGCTCCGTTAATGGTGCATATTTTCAGGGCGTCCTCGATGCTGATACGCTGATTGGGTCCCCAGACCCGACCATCGAAGTCTTTACGTGTCACCATCGATTGAATCGCCATCAGGGGCTCGTAGGGGCCGGGTGTGTAATCGGACGCGGGGGCGACCGGAATGCCATAATCGAGAAACGATTTATGCGCAAACATCCAGCGCATTCGCTCCTCACCGTAGTCCACCCACTTATTGCCGTGATAGTGTACGTAAGTGTAAAACGGTGCGGGGATAACTCCTAAGTCCCTGATGCGACTCAGCAACTCGGGATTGACCAGGGAGCAGTGTTCGATGCGGTGTCGCGTGTCAGCTCTTGGCCATAGCGTCTGAGCTCTTTCATAGGCGTCAAGTACCATTTTTATGGTGACATCGCCGTTGGCGTGAATGGCCACCTGAAAATCGTTGCGATGGGCGTTTTCTACCGATTGAAAGATTTCCTCTTCGGTCATGTACAGTAAACCGTAGTCATCAGGCCTGCCTTCATAGGGTTCGCTCATTCGCATGGTGCGTTCGGAGGCCGACCCGTCAGCGGTGAATTTAACCGCACCAATTCGGAATACTTCATCACCCATGCCTGTTCTCACGCCGGCATTCACCAGATCGTCGAACAGCCTGCCCCGTGGGAAGAGATACATACGAAACCGCATGCCGCCAGCTTCCCGTGCGTCCTGATAGGCAATCATATCGTCCCGGTATCCCCCGGTCTGATGCACTGATGTCAGTCCGGCCTGCGTCATGAGTTCGGAAATCAGCACGACGCCATCTCTGCGTTGTTCACGGGTTGAGTCCGACGGAATGAGCTCACTGAAAACGGCCCGGGCTCCGCCAGCGACCAGTCCTGTCAGTCGACCGTTTTCGTCGCGATAAAACCTGCCGCCGGGCGGATCCTGAGTCTCGGATGTTACGCCGGCCAAACCCAGCGCCATGCTGTTGTAGACGCTGGTATGGCCACCGCGATGGCGAACCACGACAGGATGATCCGGCACCAGAGCATCAATATCATCACGATTCAGGGGGCGTCCCTCCGACAATTTGGTGTCGTCGTATTTGAATGCCTGTATCCACTGTCCTGCGGGCGTTGAACCCGCCCGTTCCTGAAGCGCGGCGGCAATGTCCGAGGCAGAGCGGAGGTCAGCATTCACCTGAACCAGTTCGTTCACGCCAGCACCGGACGGATGCGAGTGGGCATCGATAAAACCGGGAGTGACAAACATGCCTTCAGCGTCGACAATTTCAGTGCTGCTTCCGGCCAGGGCCCGGATATCTGCACTGGAGCCAACCGCCAGAAAACGGTCTCCCTTGACGGCGAAGGCCTCTGCGCTGGGGTTTTCCGGATCGCTGGTGAACACTCTGGCGTTGATGACAACGTAGTCAGGCGCAGCACCGCGCAAATCTGCTTGCGGTTGTGCGAGTACCGATTGGCCCGGAAGACCCAGCCCGGCAGCTGCGAGCGCTGAGCTGGAGCCAATAAATTTCCTTCTCGAAAGTTTTCGCATTGTTGCCTCCTGTCAGGGTGACTGTGTTGTGGGTGTGCCGCCTGCGAAACAGGCCGCTGCTAATGATTGACTGTGTTTCACTATAACGTCCTGCACTTCGCGGCTGCAAGTGACTCAGAGCGACTTGAGATAGCCCATAATAGGTGGGGTGCTGCTCGAAAAGGGTTCCCTTATCCCCGTCTTCTCAGGTATCGTCTGACTATGCCTGACAATGTCGAAGAATATCCTGATACCGGCGCCTCGCAGACGCTCAGCGAAGCGGAGTTGCGCGCGCATTGGATGCCATTTACCGGGAACCGGCAATTCAAGCGCCAGCCCCGACTTTTCAGCAGCGCTGAAGGTGTTTACTACACCACCGTAGACGGACGCAAAGTTTTCGATGGTCTGTCGGGCCTGTGGACATGCGGGTTGGGCCACTGTCGCACGGAAATTTCTGAAGCGGTAAGCAGACAGGTGGCCTCGCTGGATTATTCCCCCGGATTTCAGTACGGCCATCCGCTCAGCTTCAAACTGGCGCATAAGGTCGTGGAACTCACCCCTGATGGTCTGGATCAGGTGTTCTTCACCGATTCTGGGTCGGAGACTATCGATACGGCTCTGAAGATGGCGCGCGGTTACTGGCGCAACAAGGGTTTGCCGGGCAAGACCAAGTTCATCGGGCGGATCAAAGGTTATCACGGGGTCAACTACGGCGGCATCGGCGTGGGAGGCATCGGTTTTAATCGCAAGCTGTTCGGCCAGGCCGTTGATGCAGACCACATTCCGCACACCGTTCTGCCCGAGAACACCTTCAGCAGGGGGCTGCCTGACGCCGGTGCACACCTGGCAGATGAGCTTGAAGAGCTGGTTCTGCTGCATGATGCCTCAAATATCGCGGCTGTTGTGGTGGAGCCCATGTCGGGTACGGCCGGCGTGCTGCCTCCGCCCAAGGGTTACCTCAAACGGCTGCGGGAAATTTGTGATGCCCACAACCTGCTGCTGATTTTTGATGAGGTGATTACCGGACTCGGAAGAATGGGCGCTTTCACCGGTGCTGAAGAGTTCGGTGTCACTCCGGACATCCTCACTCTCGCCAAGCAGATCACCAACGGCGCCCAGCCGTTAGGCGCCGTGGTGAGCAAGCAGGAAATCTACGACACCTACATGGATCAGGGCGGACCGGAATATATGGTCGAGTTTCCGCACGGATATACGTATTCTGCCCACCCGGTTGCCTGCGCGGCGGGACTTGCCGCACTGGATGTGCTTGAGCGTGAACAGCTCCCCCAGCGGGTAAAAGCGATGTCAGGCTACTTTGAACAGGCTGTGCATCAGCTGAAGGGAGCGCCTTACGTTGAGGACATTCGCAACTACGGATTTGCAGCGGGTATCAGTCTGCAACACTATCCCGGAGAGCCCCTGCGCCGGCCATTTGAGCTGGGTCTGAAGTGCTTTGAAAAGGGTTTCTATGTGCGCTGGGGTGGGGATACCGTTCAACTGGCGCCGGCTTTTGTAGTGACTGAGGAACAGATCGACAGTCTGATCAATGCAGTTGGAGAAGCCCTGCATGAACTCCCCTGACACCCTTGTCGGCGCAGATCCTGCGTATCTGGGACACTACATTAATGGCGGGGAAGTCCCGGACCGTAGCCGGACTCAAGACGTTTTCAATCCCGCTTCGGGTGAAGTCACACTAAAGGTAGGCCTGGCGAGCCAGTCCACAGTTTCGGACGCGGTGACCGCCGCAGCC
>VMDC01000055.1 GCA_008081045.1 Gammaproteobacteria bacterium
TGCTGAAATAGGCATAAACAATCTCAATCTGCGCTTGCGCTGCGAAGCGGCCAAAGGGAAAGCGCGATTCAAGCGCCTGGTAGGTGGAAATTGCACCTGAATAGTTCCGGCTTTCCAGTTGTTCCAGTGCTCTTCGGTAGAATTGCTCCTCTGTGGTCAGGCCGGAAAATTCGTCGGCTTCATCCCGGTCGAACAGTCCGCATCCGCCGAGTAGCAGCAAAAGGACGGCAACATGCAGAAACCTGGTCGAAGTTGGCTGTGTCATGAATGGCTGCAGTTCCGCTGAGTGATCCTTAACCCGCTATTTAACCACACGGTGAGCCTGAAACCCACTATCAGGCTAATCAACTGCGCGGTGATTTGTCCCAGATGAGTGTTTTGATGGCTTGGAGTATCATGCGCGTGTGATGGTGCCGGAACATGAAAAAGAATCGATCTCGCTGAAGGCTCAGGTAACTGATGATCAGGCGGGGGACCGAATAGACCAGGTGGCCGCCCGCTTGTTTCCCGACTATTCCCGAGCGAGGCTGCAGGCTTGGATGAAAACAGGCGAGCTGACTGTGAATGGTCAGCGCTGTAAACCGAGAGAATCGGCGCTCGCCGGTTCGTGGCTGGTCCTTGACGCAACGCTACAATCCGCTGAGAACTGGGCCGCCGAGGAAATGCCGCTCAATATCGTCTACGAAGATGAAGAACTGCTCGTCCTTGATAAACAGGCTGAACTTGTCGTCCATCCGGCAGCGGGTCATCATCAGGGTACTCTGGTTAATGGTCTGCTGCACCATTGTCCCGCCCTTAAATCCCTTCCTCGTGCAGGGATTGTCCATCGACTCGACAAAGATACGACCGGGTTGATGGTTGTAGCGAAAAATCTGAAGAGTCATCATGCTCTGGTTAAGCAGCTGCAGTCACGGTCGGTTTCCAGGCAGTATGAGGCAGTGGTTCAGGGAGTTATGACTGCAGGAGGTACTGTTTCAGCGCCTCTGGCCCGTCATCCGGTGCATCGCATTAAGCGAGCCGTTTCCGCAGATGGTCAGGAAGCCATTACCCACTATCGAGTGGTTCAACGTTATGCTGCTCATACCCATATCCGTGTGAACCTGGAAACCGGCCGTACTCATCAGATAAGGGTCCATATGGCACATTTAAAATATCCTATCGTAGGTGATCCGCTCTATGGAGGGCGCTATCGGGTTCCGCCAAATTGCGCAGAGGAGCTCGCAGGTGCGCTGGAGACATTCAAACGGCAGGCTCTGCATGCGTCTGAGTTGAAGCTCTTGCATCCTGCAACCGAGTTGGAGTGCAGATGGGAAGCCCGATTGCCGGATGACTTTGCGGGTCTGCTGAGTCTTTTGCAGCAGGATGCCGGAGAGGGGTTGGCTTGAGCGACCTGCCTTTGATCTGCCCAGACTGGGAGGTGCCTGACACGGTGTCGGCGTTCGTTACGACCCGCGCCGGTGGCGTCAGCCAGTCAGCATTTAACTCGTTCAATCTGGCAGATCATGTCGGTGATACATCGGACGCGGTGGCCTCGAATCGGCGTCGGCTACGGGCCATTCTCCCCGGAATCCGGGGTTGGCAATGGCTCAAGCAAGTGCACGGTGCCCGAGTGGTTGTCGTGCAGGAAGAAACTACTTCTACAGAAGCGGATGCAGTCATTACTCGAGAAGCAGGTTTGGCGCTCAGTATACTGACCGCCGATTGTCTGCCTCTGTTGCTGGCCGCCGAGGATGGCAGTGAAATTGCTGCTGTGCACTGCGGTTGGCGTGGGTTGGCGGCGGGCATTATTGACAACACGATTACTGCGATGCAGACGCCGCCGGCGTCAATTCTTGCCTGGATGGGTCCGGCCATAGGCCCTTGTCACTTCGAAGTTGGGCGGGATGTGCATGCTGCACTGAGTGCAATTCTCGCTGACGATGCGCTGGCAAGCGCTTTCACGCCAGCGGTTGGTGAAAAGTTCATGGCAGACCTGTATAAGGTCGCGACAGCCCTGCTCCGGCGGCAGGGCGTTCAGAGAATAAGTGGCGGTGGATTGTGCACTTCGTGCGATCAGCGACGCTTCTTTTCCTACAGGGTTTCGCCAGTCTGCGGTCGTAATGCAACGACCATCTGTATTCGATCGGCGTGACCTACTGAGCCTCCGGGCTGTGCTCCGCATTTGGACAGGCTTTCCGTCGGTTAACGCCTGCACCGGTTCAATATTGAAAAATTCAGTGTTCACCCCAATCTTTACGTTATCGACAGTGGAATGCACAGCCCGGTGTTTCAGGGCTTTGTGCTGAAAAGGATCGTAACAATGCGACTGGATAAACTGACAAGTAAACTGCAATCAGCTTTGGCTGATGCGCAATCTCTTGCGCTAGGTAAGGATCATAACCAGATTCGACCAGAGCATCTCATGCTGGTGCTGATCGATCAAAAAGGTGGCACGGTTCGCCCATTGCTGAGCCAAACCGGGTTTCCTGTTTCGCAGCTGAGACAAGCGCTGCAGAAGTCAGTAGACGATCTGCCCGTGGTTTCTGATCATGATGGCGAAATAACTGCCTCCCCGGAGTTGGGTAAATTACTCAACCAGGCAGACAAGCTTGCTCAAAAAAAACGAGATGCTTACGTGTCCAGCGAGACGGTTCTGCTTGCTGCCATTCAGGGTAAAGATGAGGTAGGCAAAATACTAAACGGCTTCGGCGTATCTGCGCAGGCGTTGGAAAATGCGATTACTAATCTGCGTGGTGGAGAAAGTGCGGACAGGGCCGACGCTGAAGATGCCTGGCAGGCATTAAATAAGTACTGTGTTGATCTGACGGAACGGGCTGGGAATTCTGAGTTGGATCCGGTGATCGGTCGCGATGCGGAAATTCGCCGTACGATTCAGGTGCTGCAGCGCCGAACGAAAAACAATCCGGTGCTTATCGGCGAGCCTGGCGTGGGCAAAACAGCGATCGCGGAGGGCCTCGCGCAGCGCATTGTCAATGGTGAAGTTCCAGAGGCGCTGAAGGACAAAAAGATTCTTGCTCTCGACATGGGTTCGCTGATCGCGGGAGCTAAATTTCGAGGAGAGTTCGAAGAGCGACTGAAAGCCGTTCTCAATGAGCTCGCCAAGCAGGAAGGATCAGTAATTCTCTTCATAGATGAGATGCATACCATGGTTGGGGCCGGCAAGGCAGAAGGCGCAATGGATGCCGGCAACATGCTTAAGCCTGCGCTGGCGCGAGGCGAGCTGCACTGTGTCGGTGCAACGACCCTTGATGAATATCGGAAATACATCGAAAAGGACGCTGCTCTGGAACGGAGATTCCAGAAAGTTTTGGTCAGCGAGCCGACTGAGGAAGATACTATTGCGATCCTGAGGGGCCTGAAAGAGCGCTACGAGGTGCATCATGGTGTCGATATTACGGACTCGGCCATTATTGCCTCGGCTCGCCTGTCGCAGCGGTACATTACGGATCGTCAACTGCCGGATAAGGCGATTGACCTTGTCGATGAAGCGGCCAGTTTAATTAGGATGGAAATTGACTCCAAACCGGAAGAAATGGACAGGCTTGAAAGGCGTCTGATTCAGCTGAAAATCGAGCGAGAAGCGCTGAAAAAAGATGAGGATGCTGCTGCACTTGAGCGCAAAGACAAGCTCGAATCAGACATTGCCGGGCTGGAAAAGGAGTACGCAGATCTGGAAGAGATATGGAAGGCCGAGAAAGCCTCCCTGCAGGGCGCCGCATCAATCAAAGGGAGTCTTGAGCAGGCCAGGCAGGATATGGAAGCGGCTCGCCGATCAGGCGATCTGGCCCGGATGTCGGAAATTCAATACGGTGTCATTCCGGGCCTGGAGCAGAAGCTGGAGCTGGCCACCGTTGCAGAGGCGGCCGAAAAGCAGCTGTTGCGCAACAAGGTGACCGAAGAAGAGATTGCTGATGTGGTGTCCCGTTCCACGGGTATTCCGGTGAGCAAGATGCTGCAGGGCGACAGACAACGGTTGCTGGAAATGGAACAGGCTCTGCAAAAGCGCGTAGTGGGTCAATCAGAGGCGATCTCCGCGGTGGCCAATGCAGTCAGGCGCTCACGTTCTGGGTTGTCAGATCCCAACCGCCCAAACGGTTCGTTTCTGTTTCTGGGTCCTACCGGGGTCGGTAAAACCGAGCTCTGCAAAGCGCTGGCTGAGTTCCTGTTCGACACTGAGGACGCAATGGTTCGGGTGGATATGTCTGAATTCATGGAGCAGCACTCAGTTGCCCGTTTAATCGGAGCACCTCCGGGTTACGTCGGCTATGAAGAGGGGGGGTATTTGACTGAAACCGTCAGACGCCGGCCGTATTCGGTCCTGCTGCTGGATGAGGTGGAGAAGGCGCATGCCGACGTATTCAATGTCCTGCTGCAGGTGCTGGACGACGGTCGATTGACAGATGGTCATGGCCGCACAGTGGATTTTCGAAATACAGTCATCGTGATGACCTCAAATCTGGGCTCAGACCGGATTCAGGAGATGATGAATCAGCCAACGCTTGAAGCAGATACCTATGATCGGGTTAAGCGTGGTGTCATGGAGGCGGTGATCAGACATTTCTCGCCGGAATTCGTGAACCGGATTGATGAAACAGTGGTCTTCCATCCGCTGCAGAAAGAACAGATTCGCCGTATCGCCGGCATTCAGATTGCGCTTTTAAACGAACGACTGGCGGGCAGCAAGCTGGCTTTGCGGGTCAGCGATAACTTGCTGGATCACATTGCAGAAGTCGGTTTCGACCCCGTTTACGGTGCTCGCCCGCTGAAGCGTGCAATCCAGAATAGCCTGGAAAACCCCCTGGCAGAGCATGTTCTGCGGGGAGCATACCAGGCAGGTGACGTCATCGATGTAGATGTGGCTACTGACGGGAATCTGACTTTTTCGCTCTCGCCGAAAGTGGCGGAGCAGGCTGTGGCCTGATTCCGCACCGCGTCGCAGTCACATTCCTGCTCTGGCGTTCTGACCCGTGCGGCAGAAAAGCCGCAAGAGCTTGACTTTCCAGATAAAAGTGGCAATATCTCGCCTTTTTGGCGGCCGTGATGGCCATCTCATTACCGTCCGCCGCAGTTCGAGCTCACCAAGACCTGGTGACGGACGAACTGGTCTCCGGGTGTCGGACAACATCCACCCCTGGCTTCTACTGCGGTTTCGATCACGTAATCGCTGACGAAGCCGACATGTAGCTTATCGGTTGCTTGCGGTAGCCGCGGGCTCGTGACATCAATCAATTACCGAGAATTAAAGACACTCGACCGAGTAGCCGCGTGCTTCGGGCGTGGCCGTGAATCGGTCGTAACTGTGTGAATTGAACTGTTTTAGAGGCAAATAGACGTGGAACAATTATCGGGTGGAGAGGCTTTAATTCGCGCCTTGCACGACGAGGGCGTTGAGTTCCTATTTGGTTATCCTGGCGGCGCCGTGCTGCATATTTACGATGCGCTGTTTCAGCAGGATAAAGTGGAGCACATCCTGGTGCGCCATGAGCAGGCGGCGACCCATGCGGCTGATGGTTATGCCCGGGCAACCGGGAAACCGGGGGTAGTACTGGTGACATCGGGACCGGGTGCGACCAATGCCATTACGGGCATCGCGACGGCTTACATGGACTCGATTCCCATGGTGGTGATCTCCGGGCAGGTGGAAAGCCGGATGATTGGCAGCGATGCTTTTCAGGAAACTGACATGGTGGGTGTGTCAAGACCCATCGTGAAACACAGCTTCATGGTGCAAAGTGCGGCTGATATCCCAACGGTGGTCAAAAAGGCTTTTCATATTGCTTCGACAGGCCGGCCGGGTCCTGTTGTCATTGACGTGCCGAAAGATGCGACAGATCCGAAGCTGAAGATCGACTATGAGTATCCGCAAGACATCAAACTCCGGTCCTATCAGGTTCCGTCAAAGGGCCATTCTGGTCAGATCAAAAAAGCGGTTGAAGTGCTGCTGGGTGCCAAACGTCCGATGATCTACACCGGTGGCGGGGTCATTCAGGGGGAGGGTTGTGAGGAATTGACGCAGCTTACCCGAGCGCTGGGTTATCCCATTACCAATACCCTGATGGGCCTGGGTGCTTATCCGTCTACTGATAAACAGTTCCTCGGCATGCTTGGTATGCATGGAACCTATGAAGCCAATATGGCGATGCATCACTGTGATGTTTTGCTCGCGGTCGGTGCCCGCTTTGACGATCGGGTGACAAATTCCGATACCAGTAAATTTTGTCCGGACGCGACAATTTTGCACGTGGATATTGACCCGGCTGCCATTTCAAAGACGGTAACTGCTGACGTGCCCATCGTTGGGCCTGTTCAGTCCGTGCTGCGGGAGATGCTCGATCAACTGGATAAAAGCGACCAGTCCGTGGACGACCAGGCTCTCAAGGCGTGGTGGAAGCAGATAGACCAGTGGCGGGAAAAAAAATGTCTCGCGGTTGCTCCGGCAGAAGGGGGAATAATTAAACCCCAGCAGGCTATCCAGGCTTTGTATGAGCTGACTGAGGGTGATGCCTTCATTTCCTCGGATGTTGGTCAACATCAGATGTTTGCAGCGCAGCATTATGGCTTTGATAAGCCCAGGCGCTGGATAAACTCGGGTGGGCTGGGGACAATGGGTTTTGGTTTTCCCGCTGCCATGGGGGTGCAACTTGCCTATCCAGACGCACTGTCCGTCTGCGTGACAGGGGAGGGCAGTTTCATGATGAATCAGCAGGAATTTGCCACCTGCATGCAGTACGGATTGCCGATTAAAATTGTGTGTCTGAACAATGAAGCGCTTGGTATGGTAAAGCAGTGGCAAGATATGCAGTATGGCGGGCGACATTCTCACAGTACCTACTCTGAATCCTTGCCGGATTTCATTAAGCTGGCCGAGGCGTACGGGCACGTCGGTGTACGTATCGAGAGAGCTGATGAGCTACACAGCAAAATGAAGGAAGCGCTCGCGATGAAGGACAAGCTGGTATTCATCGATGTTCTGGTTGATCCAACCGAGCACGTCTATCCCATGGCGATCAAAGGCGGTGCAATGAAGGATATGGTGCTGAGCAAGACGGAGCGTACCTGACATGAGACACATAATTTCAGTACTTCTCGAGAATGAACCGGGGGCTCTTTCGCGCGTTGTCGGCTTGTTTTCTCAGCGTAACTACAATATCGATTCGCTCACAGTGGCGCCGACGGAAGATCAATCGCTTTCTCGGCTGACGGTAACGACAAGTGGTGATGACGCCCGGATTGAGCAGATCACCAAACACCTCAATAAGCTGGTCGATGTGGTCAAGCTTGTTGATCTGACCGAAGGCGCGCATATAGAGCGCGAATTGATGTTGATCAAGGTGAAAGCATCGGGTGCGCAAAGAGCGGAGATAGCGCGCACGGTAGATATTTTTCGCGGTCAGATCGTAGATCTGACGGCAACGGTATTTACTATTCAAATTACAGGCGCCGGAGAAAAGCTCGACGCGTTTATAGCCGCCTTGGGCGAGAGTGTGGTACTGGAGGTTGCGCGCACCGGGGTTTCAGGTATCGCACGCGGCGACAAGACCCTGGCGCTCTAATCCGGAAGATGCCGTCGGTGGGGCGGTGGTACGTTGGGGCAGTGGTCCGGTAAGCTCGGTAAGTCTGATAAGTTCGGTAGAGAGGGCGACTACTTGATGAGCCGCCCGGTTTGCACTGCCTGCTCGAGGGTCTGGCTCAGCCTAGATGACCTTCTTCATCGCGGTCATGTAGCTGCGCAGTTTCTTGCCCACGACTTCAATAGGATGAGAACGAATTGCCTCGTTCACTGCGATGAGTTCGGCATTATCTACGCCGTCATCGGCCAGCTGCAGGCCTTTCCCGATGACATCGGTATCGATTTTTTTCATGAACTCTTCCAAAAGCGGCACACATTCATGAGAGAAAAGATAGCAGCCATACTCCGCGGTATCGGAAATCACTTTGTTCATTTCGTAGAGCTTTTTCCGGCCAATCAGGTTGGCAATCAGCGGAACTTCATGCAGTGATTCATAGTAGGCTGATTCAGCAATCACGCCACTGTCGGTCAGGCTCTCAAAGGCGAGTTCCACGCCCGCTTTGATCATGGCAGCCATGAGAATTCCGTGGTCGTAGTATTCCTGTTCGGAAATCTCCATGTCTCCCGCGCTTGATTTTTCGAAACTGGTCTCTGCGGTTGCTGCGCGCCATGCCAGTAACTTCGCGTCATCGTTGGCCCAGTCCTCCATCATCCCCGCTGAAAATCGTCCGGTGATGATGTCGTCCATGTGTTTGTTGTAAAGATCCCTCATGATGTCCTTGAGTTCATCGGCGAGCTCATTGGCAACCAGTTTGGCCGGGTTGGACAGACGGTCCATCATATTCGTGATGCCCCCGTGCTTCAGACCTTCAGCGATGACTTCCCAACCGTGCTGAACCAGCTTCGAAGCGTATGCAGCATCGATGCCTTTTTCGACCATCTTGTCATAGCAAAGCAATGAGCCTGTTTGCAGCATGCCGCACAGTATGGTCTGCTCGCCCATCAGATCGGACTTCACTTCCGCGATGAAGGAAGATTCCAGTACGCCGGCTCGGTGCCCTCCCGTGGCAGCGGCATAGGCTTTGGCTATCTCCAGACCGTCTCCATTCGGATCGTTCTCAGCGTGAACCGCGATCAGTGTCGGTACACCAAAGCCGCGCTTGTATTCTTCCCTGACTTCACTGCCGGGGCTTTTTGGGGCAACCATTACGACTGTAAGGTCATCGCGCACCCGCATGCCCTCCTCGACAATGTTGAAGCCGTGAGAGTAGGCCAGGCAAGCCCCCTGCTTCATGAGTGGCATCACCTGATTAACTACGTCGCTGTGTTGCTTGTCAGGTGTTAGGTTCAACACCAGATCGGCGTTGGGAATGAGATCTTCGTAAGTGCCTACCGCAAAGCCATTCTCAGTGGCATTTTTCCAAGAAGCTCTGCGTTCGGAGATGGCAGCGTCCCTCAACGCATAGGAGACATTCAGGCCGCTGTCCCGCATATTCAGGCCCTGATTCAGTCCCTGTGCTCCACAACCGACGATAACAACCGATTTGCCTTTCAGCTTGTCAACGCCTCCGCTGAACTCGCTACGATCCATGAAGCGGCATTTTCCCAGCTGCTCCAGTTGGAGCCTCAACGGTAAGGTATTGAAGTAGTTCATGAAATTGATCTCTTTTTGGGTGTCAGCAAAGTCTCTGAAAGCCGCGCATCATATAGCATCTCCGGACTTGGGTAAAATAAATCAAAATCACGCTGATACCGGACAAATGCCCTGTATAATGCCACTTGACGAGCTGAGGGAGTCGTATGATCGATCCAACCACAGAACCTGAAGCGATTGACGAGGAGCAGGCCGAAGCGGACGCCGAAGAATCGCTACTGCCGATTGACGAGCATGAAGAGGTTTTCTCCAAAGATGGCCGTCAGATTCGCCGCCGGGGCATCTATCTGCTGCCGAATCTGCTGACCCTAGGTGCGCTGTTTGCCGGTTTTTATGCGGTGATTGCCGGGATGTCCGGCAACTTCAATGAAGCAGGTTGGGCAATCCTCATTGCCGGTGTCTGTGATGGCCTGGATGGGCGGATCGCCAGGCTGACCAATTCACAAAGCGCCTTTGGGGCTGAGTTCGACAGTTTGTCCGATATGGTGTCCTTTGGTGTGGCACCGGCGCTGATCATGTTTAGCTGGGCTTTCGGGTCGCTGGGTAACGTCGGGTGGGCGGCGAGCTTCATTTATATTGCCTGTGCCGCGCTCAGGCTCGCCCGGTTTAATGTGCAGCTCGGTACCGTAGACAAGCGCTTTTTTGTAGGGCTGGCCAGTCCGCTGGCAGCAGCAATGGTCACTTTTGTCCCTTGGGTCGCATTTAAATATGACGTCGAAGTGACTCCGGTGATCTCTTACCTCTCGGCCCTGCTCACCGTTTTTGCCGGGTTGCTGATGATTTCGAACTATCGCTATTACAGCTTCAAGGAACTTCATTTCAAGGGGACCGTGCCTTACCTGGTGTTTGTGTTTGCCGTGGTATTACTTGTCGTGATTGCCCAGAATCCTCATGAGGTACTGCTGGCCATGAGTGTTATGTATTCCGTGTCGGGCCCGCTGTGGTGGCTGCACCGCAGGCAGTTCAGGCCGTTGCCGGAGCAGGAAAACAAGAACCAACGACCCAAGGTGGCCGTAATCACCAATAAGAATCGAGATTCTGCTGAAGCGCAGGCTGACGCTGACAAGCGTCGTGCCTAATCCAGCGTAAACTAACCTGAAGTCTTGGCCCGGCGTACAGCGCACGGGCCGCTGAGAGAACCAAGTATGTTGATCAAAAAATCTGCTGACATCAAAGAGTCTGAAATCACCCCGGAAAGCATTTACCGCAATCGTCGGGAATTTATGAAGGACACCGCCGCGCTGGCTTTCGGTGGTAGTTTGTTCGGCGGGGCAACTTCTGCGCTGGCGCAAAACGGTGATGCACTGAAGGCCCGGGCACCTGAAGCGCTGAGCCTGGCTGCACCGGCACCCTGGTGGGAGGCAAAATTTGCCGAGGTTTCGCCAGCACCTGATCAGGAACCCTATTTCACCGGTGAAACCCTGACACCCTACCGAGATGTGACGCGCTACAACAATTTTTATGAATTTGGCATGGATAAGTCGGACCCGTCTTCGCGCTCCGGTGCCTTTCAGACTGACCCATGGTCGGTAGAGATCAGTGGAGAAGTTGCCAAACCCGGCACTTACCATCTGGAAGATATTCTTGGTCCGATGCAGCTGGAGGAACGGGTTTACCGCCTGCGCTGTGTCGAAGCCTGGTCGATGGTGATTCCCTGGATCGGCTTTCCGCTGGCTGATCTGATCAAGCGCTTCGAGCCGACTGCAAAAGCCAAATTCGTTGAGTTCGAGACTCTGGTAGATCCGGAGACAATGCCGGGCGTCACCTCGCGCTTTGCTATCGTAGACTGGCCCTATCGTGAGGGGCTGCGCATCGATGAAGCAACTCATCCCCTCACTTTCATGGCGGTCGGCTTATACGGCAGTTATTTACCTGCTCAGAATGGCGCGCCGATGAGACTGGTGGTGCCCTGGAAGTATGGCTTTAAAAGCATCAAGTCGATTGTGCGCATTAACTTTCGGGAAACCATGCCAAATACGACTTGGAACGATCTGCAAGCGAATGAGTATGGTTTCTATGCCAATGTAAACCCTGAGGTTCACCATCCACGCTGGCGTCAGGATATGGAGCGGCGCCTGCCGCAAACGCTGTTCAGTCGACAATACATTGAGACCCGCCTGTTCAATGGCTATGCTGATCAGGTGGCTTCTCTGTATTCGGGGATGGATCTGGCGGTAAATTACTGAGTTTGGCGACTTCCTCGGTCCGGCTGGTGAGCAGGGGGCTGAAGCCTGCGGTATTTTTGCTGGCGCTTGTGCCTCTGGCGTTGATGGTTGTGCAGATTCTGCAGAATAATCTGGGTCCTGATCCCGCGCAGGAGCTGGCCAAGGTCACCGGTGAGTGGACCATCCGCTTTCTGTTGTTGGCACTCGCGCTCACGCCGCTCCGTCACCTGACCGGTATCACTCAGTTTGTCCGGCACCGCCGGATGCTCGGCCTGTTCGCGCTGTTTTACGCCACGATTCACCTGCTGGTTTGGATGAGCTTTCTGCTTGCTTTTCGCTGGCTGGCCATCGGCGAGGAATTGATCGAGCGGCCTTACATCACCGTTGGGTTTGTCGCCTATACGATCTTGCTGGCGTTGGGTGTCACCTCACCGAAAGCGATGGTTCGCAGGTTGGGTAAAAACTGGAAGAAGCTGCACCGGTTGGTTTATGTCGCCGGGATTCTGGCCGTCGTGCATCTGCTCTGGATACTGCGCACTGATGTCTGGGAAGCCGTCGTGTACGGGGCTGTGCTGGCGTTACTGCTGGGTTTTCGGGTGCTCCGCTCCTTTTATCTGCGCCGCTGTTGAGGCAGTCCGACAGTCGATTCGGATGAACCCGGGATGTCTTGTCAGCCTGCGTCAATTGCGTATAATACGCCGCCTTGCCCGTCTTACTGGCGGGCAGGCAGGAAGGATGAATAACCTTCCCCAAATGGACAACGCTTGTCTCCGTTTGGGTCTGTAGCTCAGTTGGTTAGAGCGCACCCCTGATAAGGGTGAGGTCGGTGGTTCAAATCCACCCAGACCCACCAATACCCCTGGTATTGATCTCAACACACCGTTCACCTGCTGGTCGCTCAGCTCCACTGTCCCTGATGCCGGAGACCTCGCGCTGTGAGCAGCTCTTTTCCTGTCGAATGACTCGCGCGCCGCAGTGCCGGATGCTGATCTGATGTCGGCTGTGCGATCTGAGTGCAGAGGTTTCTGTTGAGCGGCTGTGGCACTCGCTGCGATTGCTTCGCGCATCAGGATTCCGTAAAGTCGTGGGCTTTCTTTTGAGGGGCTTTATTGATATGCGATGGTCACTTGTCACAATGCTTTGCGCGCTATGGTTTACATCATGTGGCGGCCCGGAACCGGCGAGCCTGGAGTCTTCGTCTCAGCCAGAGCGCTCTGCAGGTGAGGCTCGGATGGCCACGCTTGATTTTCATGCCTGGCTCGACGACGAATTTGAAGAGGAGCTGAGGTTTTCTCCGCTCACTCAGACCCGCCTCGGCAGAAAAGCCGAATATGGGGAACTCGACGATGTGTCGGAAACGGCACAGGATCTGCAATTGGCCTGGCGTAGGCAGAGTGTTGCCGAGATGCAGTCACGCTTTGATCGTGAGCAGTTAGATGAGGAGGGGAAGTTATCCTGGGATCTTTGGGAATTCATTCTGCAGCGGGAACAGGCGCAGGTTCCCTTCCGTCGTCATCGCTACATATTTGGTCGCAATGGACCTCAGACCGGCTTGCCAAACAGCCTGATTAATTACCAGGACGTCAATAGCGTGCCAGATATGGAAGCGTACATTTCGCGGCTTACTCAGTCGCGCAGATACTTGCTTCAATATCTTGAGCGCGCAAAATTAGCGGCTGCCGATGGCATAAGAGCTCCCCATTTTGATTACGATCAGGCGATCCGGGAAATCCTAAGAGTGACGTCCGGGGCGCCCTTCGAGGGCGAAGGGGATTCTGCGATCTGGACAGATATCTCTGAAAAACTGTCATCACTGACAGAGCGTGGATTGGCTAACCAGGCGGAGCGTGATGCGCTGGAAGAGCGGGCGCGAGCGGCGCTGCTGTCTGAGTTCCAGCCTGCTTATGATGAAATTCTGGCCTGGCTGCAAGCCGATCGGGAAAACGTATCGGCGGCTGCTACCGGCGCCTCTGTTTTGCCTGATGGAGACGCTTATTATGCGGAACGTCTGAGCTATATGACGACCCTCGATCTGACCGCGCAGGAGATTCATACCCTTGGCATCGCCGAAGTGGCTCGTATTCAGGCGGAAATGGAAGGTATTAAACGGCAGGTTGGCTTCGAAGGCAGTCTGCAGGCATTTTTCAGCTTCATGCGCGAAGACGACCGGTTTTACTACCCCAATACCGATGCCGGAAGAACCGCCTATATCGAGCAGGCGGAAGCAATCCTGTCAGAGGTTAAGGCCAAGCTGCCCGATTATTTCGGTCTGCTGCCAAAAGCCGGATTGCAGGTGAAGCGCGTAGAGGCTTTTCGGGAAGTGCCGGGTGGCGCTGCGCACTACGCTCGCGGTACGGCAGATGGTTCGCGACCGGGAACGTTTTACGCGCATCTGGTCGATATGCGTGCAGCAGCGGTCAATCGACTGGAAAACCTCTCCTACCATGAGGGGTTGCCTGGCCATCATTTGCAAATATCGATTCAGCAGGAACTACAGGGGCTGCCGATGTTTCGCACGGTACGGGGTTACACCGCTTTCAGTGAGGGCTGGGGGCTGTACGCCGAATTATTGGGGAAAGAGATGGGCGGCTATCAGGACCCCTATGCCGATATGGGTCGATTGTCCGGTGAAATCTGGCGCGCCGTCCGGCTGGTTGTCGACACCGGTATTCACAGCCTTGGCTGGACCGAGGAGCGCGCCGTTGAATATGCGCTGCAAAACTCGCCGAGGCCGGAAGCCTCAGTGCGCTCCGAAGTTCGCCGGTATTTCAACAATCCGGGTCAGGCAACCGCTTACAAGATCGGAATGTTGAAAATTCTGGAATACCGATCGTGGGCGGAGGATGTTCTCGGAGACAGCTTCGACATCAGGGCATTCCACGACACCGTGCTCGGATCAGGCCCGCTGCCAATGGCTCTGCTTGAATCGAAAGTCGAGCGCTGGATTGATGCTTCTCGGTAAGCGCTTTCAGTTTTTTAACGGTTCGCAGGCTGTTATTAAGCACTGGTGTCGCGGGGCTGTGATGCGCGCCCGGTGACAGCGAGAATCAGGGATCCGCTGCGACGTAACCTGCCTCTGTCAGTAATGTAATCAGACCAATCTGAATACTGATATGGCCGTCATCATTCTCCCACCACTCCTCAGGCGAATGGGAGTTTCCTCCGCGCCCCCCGCGGCTCATGGTGATGGCAGGGATGCCCTTGGATATCGGGAGATTGGCGTCGGTGGAGGAAATCTGTAAATCCGGAGTAATTCCAAACGCTTTGGTTGCTGCCATCGCACGCTGCACAATCGGCTGAGCGGCATCACCGGTCGCGGCCGGTCGGGTGCCGACTCGCTCGATGATGAGGGACAACTCTGGCCCCGTTTCCCGTTCGGTATTTTCCTGATCCAGGGCCTGCTGCATGGCGCTCTGGAATACTGCGTCGATCTGATTCAGTTTTTCCTGGCTGCCGGAGCGCATGTCGACTTCCATCCAGGCCTCGAAAGGGATGGAGTTCACTGAAGTGCCGCCTCCCAACCTGCCAACATTATAACTGGTCTTCGGCCCTTCTCTCGTCACAGGGAGTGCTTGTTCATCGAATAATGCGATGGCTCTGCCCATGGCGTGATGCGGATTGGCCAGCCCGAATGCCCCCCATGAATGTCCGCCAGGGCCGGCAAATGTCACGCGGTACCGGTGAGACCCGACGCCACCATACACGATGCGGCTGGCACTCCCGCCGTCGACGGCAATCAGGCTGTGAATGCGGTCGGCGCCTTCCCGAAACAAGTGCTTCATCCCTCGAAGATCTCCCAGACCCTCCTCACCCACATTGCCGATGAACCACACATCAGCTTCGGTTTTAAGCTGCGCAAACTGCATGGCGCGAAGTACGGTCAGAATGGTGATCAAACCGCGACTGTTATCACCAATGCCGGGCGCGTAGAGCCGGTTGCCCTCCTGACGGACAGTCAGATCAGTTTCAAGGGGAAAGACCGTGTCCAGATGAGCGGAGTAGGCGACTACCCGATTGCCCCTCGTGCCCGGACGTTTACCGATTACGTTGCCGACCTCATCTACAGTCACTTCGTTGAGACCAGCCTCCTTGAGTAGCTCCTGAAGTTTCAAGGCGCGATCGCCTTCTCCGAAGGGAGGGGCAGGTATTTGCGTAATCTCAATAAGGTCAGCGCGGGAGCGCGGCTCCAGGGAGAGAATATGGTCGAGAGCCTGCTGCACATCATTCTGCCGAACGAGCTCAAGTGCCTGATCGGTGTACGCGGCTTCCGGACTCGGCTCGTTCTGCGACATCGCACAGCTGGCGATCAGCAGCGTGATGATGCAGAGAAATCTGCACCGGTTCGGATCGAGCAGGGGGCGATGCTGAAGAATCAAGTTTGTCATGTTACGGCTGTAGACTCCTGGGCGCGCGAAACGAACTGCGGCCGCGCTTGAATGGCAATTGGCAAAAGCTGCGGAACGAGTACAATGGCTTGGAATGGTAACTGATAGTGCATGATTATAGGGAATTGGCTATGAGAGCTCCGCAACTTTTGCAGGTTTTTTCTGATACTTTCAAGATCGGGTGGGTTGTTGCCGCAGCGCTTTTCACATACAGCGCAGTGGGGCAAGTCCCTATTATCCAGCCGGGAGCACCCGGACAACAAAGCAGAGTCATCACCGCAGAGGAAGCCTCTGCTCTGGCCGGAATGGAATACTCGCTGGGCGATATACAGTTTCTGCAGGGCATGATCCCTCATCATGCCCAGGCAAAAGAAATGTCTGCGCTCGCAGAAAGCCGGACCAATAATGAAGCAATTCTGGCGGTCGCTGCGAGGATTACCCTGTCGCAGGATGATGAAATCGCCATGATGCAGGATTGGTTGGGTGACCGTGGACTGGAGGTGACGGCTGAAGATGCGCACCACCAATCAGGATTTATGCGCATGGCCGGTATGCTGACGGATGAGGAAATGGCAGCGCTGGCAGCGGCACGGGGTTCTGAATTTGACCGGCTCTATCTCGAAAGCATGATTCAGCACCACCAGGGGGCGTTGGATATGGTGGAAGATCTGCTCGACCAGCGTGGCTCGGTGCAGGATCCGCTGCTCTATGAATTTACTTCAGACGTGACATCGGACCAAACTTCTGAAATCGAGCGGATGGTCACCCTGTTGGCCAGCTTCAGTTCCGATCCGAGGGTTGGCCTTGCCGCTGGGTTCAGGGATGCCGGTGAGGCGTCACTTAACATGCAGCTCGTTTCAACACTGCCGAAACCTGCCGGTTTTTTTGATCCCGAACGACCGTCGGGTCTGTCAGCACGCCGCCTTGAGGAACTGGAGGCTGAGGCCAGCGCCAGCGGGAATGCTCCGGAAACTCCAACCGATGAGGAAGACGATGAAAACGCCGACCCTCGCCCGGCTCTGCTCAGCTTCTCGAACACTGACCTGCTTTTCTCCGGTGACTATCTGATTGCCGGTAATTACCACGGCTTTAATACTTACGATATCAGCAACCCAGATTCACCCGAACATATAGCCTCAGTGGTATGTCCCGGCGGCCAGGGAGACGTCTCTCTGGTCGGCGATCTTATGATCATGTCCGTCCAGGAAGTGAGAGGTCGTCTGGACTGCGGATTAGAGGGCGTTCCTGAATCTGTCAGTAATGACCGGGTTCGTGGCATTCGAATTTTTGATGTCAGTGATTTTCGCAATCCAACACAGGTCGCCGCTGTTCAGACCTGCCGTGGTTCTCATACCCATACTGTTGCTCAGGAAGCCGATGAAAATGGCAACATTTATGTGTATGTGTCGGGAACCAGTCGGGTGCGTGATGACGAAGAATTGGCGGGTTGCTCCGATGACTCGCCCTTCGAAAACCCCGAATCTGCACTGTTCAGGATTGAGGTCATCGAAATACCTGAAGACAATCCAGCCGAGGCAAAGATTGTCAATCGGCCATTTATCTTTTCGGACCCTGATTCAGGCACGCTGGCCGGGCTTTGGGACGGTGGTGATCATGGTGAAGGCACACAAACCACGAGTCAGACGAATCAGTGTCATGACATCACGACCTACCCTGAAATCGGACTGGCTGCCGGTGCCTGTTCAGGGAATGGTATTCTGCTGGATATCTCTGACCCCGCCGATCCAAAGAGACTGGATCAGGTCATAGATCCCGGATTTGCCTACTGGCACTCTGCAACCTTCAATAATGACGGGACCAAGGTCATTTTTACGGACGAATGGGGTGGAGGCGGTCGGCCAAGATGTCGCGCGCAGGATCCTCTGACCTGGGGAGCCGATGCATTCTATGACATTGTGGAAGGCAAGCTGGAGTTTCGCAGCCATTATAAAATGTCTGCGCCACAAACCGAGACTGAGAATTGCGTTGCTCACAACGGTTCCCTGATCCCGGTGCCGGGTCGGGATATTTTCGTGCAGGCCTGGTATCAGGGTGGGGTGTCGGTGGTTGATTTTACGGATTCAGCGAATCCGGTTGAGATTGCTTTCTTCGACAGAGGGCCGATTGACACCGAAGAACTGATCACGGCGGGGTACTGGTCGACATATTGGTATAACGGTCGTATCTACGGCACTGAAATTTCCCGCGGGCTGGATGTATTCGAAATGCAGCCGAGCGATTTTCTCACAGAAAACGAAATTGCCGCGGCGTCTCTTGAAGCCCTGAAGGGTACCGTGAATGCTCAGACTCAGGAGAAGATCGCCTGGCCTGCTGTGCCAGTTGTCGCCCGGGCCTATCAGGATCAGCTGTTGCGTACTGGCGCGATCGACGAAGCGCAGTCGAGAGAGCTGAGCGAAGCGCTCAACAGAGCGCAACGATTGCTGGAGCGGGGGAATAGCAACCGCAATGCGGCGAGCGAGCTGGAGGCGTTGGCGGGGCGATTCGAAACTTCGGCCCAGTCGCTTGATGGTATCACCGCAAAACGCTACCTGGAGTTGGCAGGCACAGTAGCCGGGATTGCCGACGCAGTACGTTAGCGTATTCTCTGCGGCGTTCGTGTTTTCTCAGGTGGCGTTGAGGAATCTGAAAATGGCGGCCCGAAGACGGGCCGCGTCTCCTGTCTGCTCAGATGCCTCTGGCAGCATCACTGATACCGGACCGGTGCCGTAGTTATTCTGACTCTGGACTCCATATAGGTAATCGACTCGCCATCAATCTGGCTAAACCAGTGGGGAGTGCCGGGTTGTAAAACGAGCACGTCGCCTGCTTTGACCTGCCTCACCGTGCCGCCTTCGATGCCGTGTTCAGTGCGTACGATGTTATCGCCAATCGGATCAGCAAGAGGCAAATTCAGCAAACCGCCTGTGACCAGGGTGCCACTCCCTTCGATGATACGGTAAATTTCCACGCTGAACGGGTGCATGACCGCATACTGCAGAACGCCACTCATTCGCCTGCGCACGGAAATACCCGGTGAAATGGAGACAGAAACTCCTGCCGCTGAGTTGCTTGTAGCAGCTGCACGGTTTAGTTCTCTAACGACCTCTTCATGAGCTTTGAAAAGCGCGGCAGGTGCGCCTGCAGATTGCGCGTTTGCGCCATTGGTGAACAGCAGAGTCAAACTGGCAATCAGAGCATAGGGCAGGGCTGTTGGTTTCATCGAAAGTCACTCCCGTTTAAAGTGCAGTCCGAGCTTAGGTGGTGTGACGTGATTTGTCCATGCAGTGTTGACGGCTCACGGGTTGCGTCAGGCGTGGACTTCTCAGTCTTGGCCTTTTACCCTTAGCGGTTGGGCCGAGAAGCTTATTAAAAAGTAAAAACAAATCCTGGGGAGAAGTTATGAACGTCCTGTCCTTTCAATCCCGCGTACAATCCCGCGTAATGTCGATGCTGCAAATTGGTTTGCTGGTGCTGCTCGGTAATTCTGTCAGCTTTGCTCAGGGGCTACCTGGTACTGAAAACGGCGAGTGGCGCTATATTGGTGGTGACATGGGTCATACCCGGTTTTCTCCGCTTGACCAGATCAATCGAACTAATTTTGAGCAACTTGAGCAGGCCTGGATTTGGCGTAGCGACAATTTTGGCCCGAATCTGGATTATTTCTCCAGATCCACCCCGATTTACGTCGACGGCATTTTGTACACGGTCGCGACACCGAGGCGACAGGTGATCGCCATGGACCCTGCCACCGGGGAAACACTCTGGACCTTTCGCGAGCCCGAAACGATTCGGCATCAGCGCTCACCTCGTCAGGCTTATGGCAAAGGCGTCTCCTATGCTGAGCTTGATGGAAGAGGTGTCATTTTTATCACCACGCCCGGGTTTTTTCTCTGGGCTTTGGATGCAAAAACCGGGCTGCCCCTGGAAGGCTGGGGGGAGCAATTTCCTGTGGGGGACACCCGACGCTCGGGCGTTATCGATTTGATTCCTCACCTGGTTGAGGGATGGGGTCCGTGGGAAGATTATGTCGTAGCCGGTGGTGAATACGATCCTGATTATGGTATTCCTCGGGAACTGGGTATGGTGACCGCCTCAGCACCCCCCATTGTGGTGAACGGTGTGGTTGTGGTCTTGGTAGGCCATCAGCCCAGTTACGGACAAACCCGCATAGAAAATGTGCCGGGCGACATCATGGGTTTTGATGCGGTCACCGGCGAACGTCTCTGGAAGTTTCATGTGATTCCGCGGCCCGGCGAGGTGGGTCACGAAACCTGGTTAAATGAGGCCTGGCGCTTTTCCGGGGATATGTCGACCTGGGCGCCGGCTTCAGCAGATCCGGAGTTGGGCCTGGTATATCTGGTCACCAATGCCTCAACGGTGCAGGCATATGCAGGGCATCGGCCCGGTGATAATCTTTTTGGAGGCAGCGTCCTGGCGCTGGACGTCGCAACAGGGGAGCGCCGATGGCACTACCAGATTCATCGTTCTGACCAGTGGAACTACGATCTGCCGACTCCGCCCTTGCTGATGGACTTGACTGTCAACGGGCAGCGGGTCCCGGCAGCAATTCAGAATACCAAACAGGGGCTCGTCTTTGCTTTCAATCGCGAAACGGGCGAACCAATCTGGCCCATTGAAGATCGAGAGGTAATACAGACCGAGGTGCCGGGCAATTACACGTCTGCCACTCAGCCTTACCCAACCTGGCCGGAGCCGGTTGATCGAATCATTCTCGACGGCATCACGGAAGAATTCGTGATTGATTACACGCCCGAGCTTAAAGAAGAAGCCATGACAATTCTCAGTGGCTATCGGATTGGGGGGCTTTATGTGCCGCCTTTACCCAATACCTATGCCGGTGAGTTCATTAATAACGTGGGCTGTCTGGGTGCGGGTAACGTTATTTCGCACCCGCCCGTGGCGGACCCCAGCACAGGTATGATGTACAACTCACACCGGCGTAACTGCTTTGCCCCCGGCTTTATGCGTCCGACAAACGGGGTAGACCGAGATAATCCAAACTACCCAGAACCCGGAGAGGGAGGAGCAACTCCGAATAGTACGCCAACGACCGGTGTAACCGTGGTTCCGTGGTTGCCGGGTGGTGGTGGCGGCTTGCCGACAATTGATGGGCTGCCGCTATACAAGCGTATGAACAATCAACTGACCGCCTATCAAATGAATACGGGCGAAAAAGTCTGGTCGCATCCAGTAGGAGAGACACCTGACGCGATTAAAAATCACCCGCGCCTCGAGGGAGTTGATGTCCCGAACAGTGGTGGGACCGGCTGGTCTATTCAGATGGTCATGGGTGATATTCTGGTGCAGACACGAGCTTTAAGTGAAGGCATGGCGCAGATGATGCCTGACGCACCGCTCACTCTGAATGCCAGGGACAAGCAGACGGGTGAAGTTCTGGGCAGCGTGTCCTTGCCCGCACCTGCTCAATACGGAATGATGACTTACATGCACCGAGGCCGGCAGTATATTGTCGTGCAGATCGGAAGTAACCAGACTGAGTTCCCTGGCGCTCTGGTTGCCTATCGATTACCCGACTAACTCTGGTTCGATCGCAGAATCGGGCAAACGGCTCCTGTTGTCTTGGTGAACCGCAGCCAAATCACGGCTATTGCGAGCGGTTCGAGGCGCTGAAAGATCGCCTGATGACAAATCTGGCAAAGGCGATGA
>VMDC01000043.1 GCA_008081045.1 Gammaproteobacteria bacterium
GGCTGCTTTCTTGGCAACCTTCTTCTTTGCTACTTTCTTTTTAGCAACCTTTTTGGCGACTTTTTTCTTCGCCGCTTTCTTGGCTACCTTTTTCTTTGCAACCTTTTTCTTTGCAACCTTTTTCTTGGCTACTTTCTTTGCGGCTTTCTTCTTAGCTACTTTCTTTGCAACCTTCTTCTTAGCTACCTTTTTAGCCACTTTTTTCTTTGCCACTTTTTTAGCGGCTTTCTTCTTCACCACCTTTTTTGCAGCCACTTTTTTCTTTACCGCTACTTTTTTCTTAGCGGCAACCTTCTTTTTGGCTACCTTTTTCTTGGCAACCTTCTTTTTTGCAACTTGTTTAGCCATTTTCGACCTCGCTACCATTTTCAGTGTTACTCGTTTAAAAGTACTACCTTGCCTTACTTACCGTCGAAACAGATCGTCAATCTGGTGCTCCCTTCCCAACCGCTCTGTTTCGTTGGCATGTAATTTGTCACTCGCACATTCAGGTCTTTAAATTTGGACCGGTGTGCACCGAGCTTGAACCGTTCATTCCTGTATTTTCCGCGCCTTCGTTGCGCGACGCGCCGCCGCTTTCGCATTCTCCGCCGCAGCTGCAGCAATTTTTTTATCTTTACCGCCTGAGCGGTCTGCCAGAGCGCGCAATTTGACGGCGTATTTCTTCGCGCGTTTAGCCTCTTTTGCTGCCTCTTCTCGGTCTCGCTTTTTATTCCACTTTTTTACAAAGGCTTTTATCGCCTTATCAAGGTCCTCTTTACGTTTAACCTTCTCTTCTCGTTTTCGAAGTTTTTCGGCTTCCGCCAACTCGACTGCGCGGGCCTTGGCCTTGGCGGTACGCAAATTGGCTTTCGCTATCGCCGATTTCGCTGCCGCTTTACCGGCATTTTTTTTTGCCTGTTCGAGCAACCTCCGCTGGGCATCGCGTCTGCCGCTGTCCGGGCTGGCTGCCCGAAAAGCTAATCTTGTCGCGGCGACGGTATCACTGGCTCTTCGATGCGCCTTAACCGCGCATTTAACCTTCTTCTGGTGTTTGTGTACGCTTTCAGAAGCCTTGACCAGGGCCGCGCTTGACTGCTGCTTTCCTCGCTTTTTTATTCGTTGTCCCTTACTGTCTCATTGAGACTCAGTCTAAAATCTTTTTACTCTCTGCTGTGACCTGCTACGGCTGATTTTTCAAGGCTTGCTCTCATGGGCTTACATGAAAACAGCTTCTCTGCTTTGTAAAATAAAAACTGCGTAGTGTTGGTAACCCAACTGAAAAACAAAGCACCAGAACTCGCGGCAACATATCACATATTTTTTTCTCGAACACCAAAAGCCTCTCGTAAAAGAGACGCTTCTAGGTTATTTCGCTTGCTGACTCAAAAACTTTAAAAAAAAATGAGTTAGTGCGGAACGTTGATTGCAAGATAGTTGAGATAGTTTGATGCAGACCACTGTGTCGTGAAGTGCTGTGAAGTGCTGATGCGATGCGCAATTCAAAATGCATCCTGTTAGCGCTTTGCTCTGTTGGCATGATCGCGAATCGCTTTGATGATTTTTGAAAAAACTTATCACCGTTTGAAATTGTCTGTCCTATTGGCGAATTAAAGTCATTACGGACTTGATGTCTTTTTCCTTACTCTTTTCTTATTCTTTTTTGCCTGCTCGCTTCCTTGCTTCCTGCTTATTTTGCCCGGTGTTGTTTGAGTTGGCCGGTCAGATTCTCGTTTGACGGATCTTAGCGGGCAAAATCCAAACATTGTTGCCCCATAAACCAACTCGGCAACACGAAGCAGACAAGGAATGAAGAATCACTCCGCTCCTATGCAGGAGATGACCTTCAAGATGAGATGAAGGCTGCTTCATCCGCGCTGTGGCAGCCAGGTTTGTACCTGGTATGATTAAATTACGCGAGCGCTGTGGAAATGGCCTCCCGGATTTTATCGACTGACTCAACACCATCAACTTTGATCACATTGAGATTCGCTCCGTCCTTCTGCAGACCTTCATAAAAACCAACCAATGGCTGAGTTTGCTCGTGATAAACCGCCAGACGCTTTCTTACCGTTTCTTCCTCATCGTCGGGTCGCTGAATCAACGGTTCCCCTGAAACATCATCGATTCCTGACTCCGCCGGTGGATTGAATTCGATATGATAAACCCGCCCCGAATCCAGATGGACACGACGCCCGCTCAGTCGCTTCACAATTTCATCATCCGGTACGTCTATCTCCAGCACTACATCGATCTCTACACCGGCAGTGACCATAGCTTCCGCCTGAGGAATGGTCCGCGGAAAACCGTCAAATAAAAATCCACTCTGGCAGTCCGGTTGCGCAATTCGCTCCTTTACTAGGGCAATGATGATGTCATCAGTCACTAACGCCCCTGACGCCATCACCTGCTCCACCTTGAGCCCCAACTCAGATTTTTCCTTGACTGCCGCTCTCAACATGTCGCCCGTCGAAATCTGCGGGATACCGTAGGTCTCCGTGATGTATTTCGCCTGTGTGCCTTTGCCAGCGCCCGGCGCTCCTAACAGTATGATCTTCATATTGAGGTCTCCTCAGTCTCTGTCCCTTGAATTAAAGCCCTTGTGTTTTTGCCTCTGCCCACAATGCATCCAGCTCTTCCAGACTACAACTCTCTAACGATCTGGATTCTGCGCTAAGTCGTGCCTCTATCCATCTGAACCTGTCCTCGAATTTCAGATTAGCTTGTCGCAGCACTGTCTCCGGCTCGGTTTTCTGATGACGGGCAAGATTAACCGCCGAAAAAAACACATCGCCCAGTTCGCTTGCCGCACGGTCACTATCACCTTCGCTCAGCGCTTGCTCGAACTCATCCAGCTCTTCCCTCAGTTTGGCAATTACCGGAGCAATTTCTGTCCAATCGAAGCCAGCACGCGCGGCCTTCTTCTGCAACTTCCGGGCACGCTCCAGCGCCGGCAGAGCCCGCGGCACTTCATCCAGGATGCTGAGAGACTTCGACTGCCCCACATCCGAGTCAGTTGCCTGCTGCTTGGCACGCTTAATCTCTCTTTCCTGACCTTTGATCTTTTCCCAGTTTGTCACTACCTGGTCCGGGGACAAGTTGACTGATTCGCCAAACGATTCGATAGCGCCTGTGCTGAACACATGAGGGTGGCGCCGAATCAGTTTCTCTGTCACCGTTTCAGCAACGTCTGCGAAGGAAAAAGTATCGGTCTCTCTGGTGAGTTGCGAGTAAAAAACAACCTGGAAAAGTAAATCGCCCAGTTCATCTTCGAGATCCACCATGTTCTTACGTTCAATTGCGTCCACTACTTCATAGACTTCCTCGATGGTGTACGGAATCAGGCTGTGTATGGTTTGTTCGAGATCCCAGGGACAACCATGTTCAGCGTCTCTCAACATAGCCATGACCTGAAGCAGTTTTTTAATAGCATTCGCATCAGCTGCAAATTCAGGGGATTCTGGGTCGGACATAAGACGGATCAATTGTGTTGTTGTTCAAATACAGCCATCGACTCGACATGGGCTGTGTGAGGAAACATATCCATTACACCGGCAGATTTCAATTGATAGCCTTGCGCAAGCAGCTCAGCGCTGTCTCTGGCCAGCGTAGCCGGGTTACAGGAGACATAGACGATCCGCTTTGGTGAGAATCTGCGCATTTGCTGAATTATTTCGATCGCGCCTGAACGAGGCGGGTCGAGTAAGACCTTGTCGTAGCGCTGCTGCGCCCATTCCGCATTCTCAAGGGGTTTGAATAAGTCTTTGCAGTAAAACTCCAAACCTTTCAAGCCGTTAAGATCCGCATTTTCATAACCCCGTTCGACCATCGCCTGACTGCCTTCCACACCGACAACCTGTGCTCCCTGTTTAGCAAGCGGCAGAGTAAAGTTACCCAGCCCGCAAAAGAGATCGAGCACGCGCTCGCCGGGCTGAACAGCCATCAGTTCTACTACTCTGGAGACTATTTGACGATTGATGGGCCCATTAATCTGCGTGAAATCCATAGGATGAAACGCATACTGCACTTGCTGATCAGGCAAAAAGTATCCAAGTCGCTCTCTGCCGCCATCCGGATAAACCCGATGTACCGAATCGAGCCCTCCCGGTTGCAGATAGCAGTGTATCTGGTGCTCTGAGGCAAACTGAATCAGCGCGTTCTGATCAGCGGGAGTCAGCGGCTTCAGATGACGAAAAATCAGCGCAATCTCAAGCGGAGCTCCCGGGTCTGGCTCTGTCTCTCCGGCTGCGACCTCAATCTGCGGAATGTCTGCGGCTGAACTTAAGCCGGAAATCAGGTTTTTGAGAGTATTGATCAGTGTTGAGACTTCACTGACCAGAACCCGGCAGTCGTCCATGACCGTGATAAAACTTGAATGCTTCTCCCTGAAACCGACCAGTGCACCACCTTTTTTCTGCACATATCTTACCGCCAGTCTGGCTTTTCGCCGGTAGTGCGAGGTATCCGCTGCCAGCTTGGGCAGCAACTCAAAATCACTGGAGGTAAGCCCTGTGCTGTGCTGCAGAAGGTCGAGCAACATTTCCTGTTTCATTTCCAGCTGCTGATCTGGATGCATATGCCGCAGCGAACAACCACCGCAGATCTCTGAAACAGAACAGTCCGAAGCGACTCTTGCATCGCTACTAAGCAAAATCTGCTCAGCGCTCAATACATCGAATTGCGAGCGCGACTGGACGTATTTGGCCAACACCGTTTCACCCGCCAGAGCGCCCTCAACGAATGCCACTTTGCCATCGATACGGGCAACTCCTCTTCCTTCGTGGCTGAGCGATTCAACGTTCACCTCGATCGGTTCGAGTGGAAGTTTACGGCGTCGGGATCTACGTGGGCTCATAGGCAGAAAAAACACCTGTCGACAGGTATCGATCTCCACGATCGCAAATGATGGCAACAATTATTGCGTGCTCAATTCTTTCCGCCAATTGCAGCGCACCGTACACTGAGCCTCCTGACGAAACGCCGCAGAAAACGCCTTCGTTTTCAGCCATTGCCCGCATGGTCCGTTCTGCATCGGACTGATCGATATCAATGACTTCATCGACCAGCTTCCGGTCGAAGATGCGGGGCAGATAAGCCTCGGGCCAACGCCTGATGCCGGGAATCTGGCTGCCGTCCTTCGGTTGCAAACCGACTATCTGCACGTCAGCATTTTGTTCCTTCAAATAGCGCGAGACGCCCATGATGGTGCCGGTGGTCCCCATAGAGCAGACAAAATGCGTCACTCCGCCCTGAGTATCACGCCAGATCTCCGGGCCCGTGCTGGCGTAATGGGCACTGGGATTATCCGCATTAGAAAACTGATCCAAGACCCTGCCTTGTCCTTGTGTTTCCATCTTGAGGGCAAGATCCCGGGCGCCTTCCATGCCTTGCGCTGAACTCACCAATATCAGTTCAGCACCGTAGGCCAGCATGGAAGCCTTACGTTCCTCGCTCAAGTTGTCCGGCATAATCAATGTCATGCGATAGCCTTTGGCGGCGGCAACCATAGCCAGTGCTATTCCGGTATTACCGCTGGTGGCTTCGATCAACCGGTCCCCCGGCGAAATTTCACCCCGACGCTCGGCCTGCAGGATCATGTTTAATGCCGGACGGTCTTTTATCGAACCCGCAGGGTTGTTCCCCTCGAGTTTCAGCAGGATCGTGTTCTTGTTCGGAACAGGGGTTCTCTGCAGACGCACCAGTGGTGTGTTGCCGATAAGATTGTCAATAGAGGGATATGGCATGAAAACCAGCGCGTCGGAAAGGAGCCGAATTGTACCTTGATTGCTTCCTCGACCAAAGCGGCACTAAGTCGAAATGGCAAACAGCCCTCTGCTGTGCAGCGGTTTGTCGCCCAGATGGGCTGATAGCGCCAGTCGAAGCAGGCGTTTCGCCGCCAGTACGGTTTGCTCATCAGCGAAATCCATTTCCCGCAGTGCGACCAGATCAGCCCCTCTGAATTCAGTAGGGCCTGATGCGGCGCCGGCTGACAGGCTGCTGGCCTGAAAGCCCAAATCCGGAATGAATCGGTAGACTGACCCGGCAACAATCGGCAAATCCGTTTTCCAATCATGCTCAAGATTGATGGCATAGCCCAGCTCTGCCAGCAAATTCATTTCGAAACGCCGCAACAGAGGCTCTAACTGGCTCGTACCCTGCAAGGCCACCAGAGCTTCCCGGTAGCTTTTATACAATCCGGCGTGCTCTTCCTGATTCTGCAGCAAGCGACAAAGCAACTCGTTAAGGTACAAACCACTGAACAAGCGCTCGCCCTGTAGCTTCATCGCTGACATATTGCTCTCAACCGAAGTCAGTGTCTTGACCTCGCCTTTACCGCTCACTGAAATCAGCAAGGGCTGAAACAACTGTAGCAAAGCCCGAGAACGTGATTTTTCACGTCGCGCCCCTTTGGCAACCGCGCGAATCAGGCCGAAGTCGAGGGTGAAAAGGTCAACCAGCAAACTGGTATTCTGAAAGGGCCTTCGATGGAGGACATAGGCCGGCTGCAGCGTGATCCTTAAATTCATTCCCTGACAGCCGTTATTCCAGATACCCTAGACTCTGAAGGGCACGCTCATCATCAGCCCATCCCCCTTTCACCTTGACCCACAGATTCAGCATGACTTTGCCGTCGAACGCCAACTCCATGTCTGCTCTGGCCGCGGATCCGATTTGCTTCAGGCGGCTCCCGTCATTACCAATGATGATTTTCTTCTGACCGGGTTTGTCTACGAGTATCAGACCGTGAACATGCGTCACAGCCCCTTCCAGCTTGAAACGTTCAATCTCTACAGTCACTTCATAAGGGAGCTCGTCACCTAATTGGCGGGTGACTTTTTCGCGTATCATTTCAGCCGCCAAAAAGCGGGAACTTCGGTCAGTCACCTGATCTTCTGGAAAAAGAAAGGGGCCTTCTGGCAAGCTTGCCTTAACCAGCATCTCTAAGCGCTCAAGATTATGTCCACCAAGAGCAGAAACAGGGATGATCTCACTAAATTCATGCTTGTTAACCAACTCCTGAATGTGTGGCAACAGTCGCGCCTTGTCTTGAATCTGGTCAACCTTATTAATGACGAGAATCACTGGCACGTTGCACTTCTGAACTTGTTGCAAGACCAATTCGTCATCGTGGTTGAAGGTAAGGCGCTCAAGCACGAACAAAACCATATCAACATCCCGCAGCGTGCTGATAACTGTATCGTTCATGACTTTGTTCAGCGCTTTCGTGTGCTGACTGTGAAGACCGGGGGTGTCTACGAAAACACACTGCGTTTTCTGGTCACTCAGAATGCCAAGAATCCGGTGGCGGGTTGTTTGAGGCTTGCGCGAGGTGATGCTGATTTTCTGACGCAGTAAATGATTGAGCAATGTCGACTTGCCGACATTCGGGCGGCCGATCAGTGCAACGTAGCCGCAACGTTTCTCTTCCCGCCCTGTTTCAACCATGACATCCCACCCTCAATCGCTGTGCTAGCCTGACATCAAGGCTGATTCGAGGCTCTTCAGGGTCTCTAAAGCAGCCTGCTGTTCTGCCGCTCTCTTGCTGCGGCCCCTGCCCCGGTGAACCCGCTCTAATCCCTCGACCCGACACTCAACCAGGAAACTCTGAGCGTGCGCTTCGCCTTCGATAGCCAGCACCTGATAGTCCGGCAAACCGTGACCGGACGCCTGCATTTTTTCCTGTAACCGGGTTTTTGCATCCTTGGTTTGCCGGGCTTCAGGGTTGCGAACGAACTCCAGTGTCCAGGCATCAACCAGTTTTCGGCACGCCGACAGCCCGCCATCGAGATAAACGGCAGCGACTACGGCCTCAACGGTATCGGCCAGGATAGAATCTCTGGACCTACCGCCACTTTTCAGCTCTCCAGCTCCCAACAGCATGTGCTCACCGAGATTCCATTCTCTGCCGATGCCGGCGAGCGCAGACTTATTCACTATTGAGGAGCGCAGTCGGCTGAGATTGCCCTCGTCAGCACCCGGATGCTGATTGAAAAGGGATTCACCAACAATCAAGTCCAACAGGGCATCACCGAGAAATTCAAGGCGCTCGTTGTTATCCGCACCAAAACTGCGATGTGTCAGCGCCTGCTTCAGCAGTTGAGAATTTTTAAACTGGTAGGCGAGTGTGGTCTGCAGTTGAACCAGATCCGCAGACATTTCTAACGCAGCGACTCATCAAACGTGGCTACGATGTCCAGATTCGCAATAAGCGGAACCCGCTTTTCATAGGCGACTGTGATAATCGCTTCACCGTTTTCCTTGCGCATACGGATGCTGTTGAGGTCAAAATCGGTGACATTGTTGATCCGCAGGGTGCTGGAGATCCTGTCACGTACTTCAGTGACAGTCATGCCGTTGGCCTCTCCATTATCAATCAAATCCTGACACAATCCGGTGATCAGATTGTGATCGACATAGAGCGGCCCGACTTTCAAGCCGACGGTAAAAAACAAACCGAGAAGCACCGCAATCAGCAGAACTCCGGCCGAGGAGATTCCCCGCTGGCGAGACAAATTGTTAACCGCTGTTTTCTTCATTCTTTCTTCCTCCCACTAATCGATCAGCTCTTTGACATTCTGTTGGAGCTTTCACCGCTGAGGAACCTGACACAGCCCTCTGGCTCCTCGAGCAGGCTGATCTCAGTGGATAAGCTGATTCCGGCTGAATGTGGGCAAAGACAGGCCGGGCTCCTTGTGCATCCAGACAGCAACCGCTTTGCCGACAATGTCTTTCTCAGGCACCGCACCCCACTCTCTGCTGTCGGCGCTGTTGTCCCGGTTATCTCCCATCATGAAATAATGCCCGCTCGGAATTACCCATGTCGTGCGCGTCCGACGCTGACCGACCGCGTCAATATACTGAGTGGTATGCGGCACTTCTCCGAGCGTTTCGCTGTAGGCCTTGCCGGACAGCGGACCAATACCCGTAGGCACCTCAATATCGCCCACATACTGTTTATCGATCAATTGCCCGTTTATGTAGAGATTTTTCTCCTCATAGCGAATGGTATCGCCCGGCAGTCCGATGACACGTTTAATGTAATACTTATCCTCATGAGGTGGGATGAAAACCATGACTTCCCCGCGCTTTGGATCGTCGACATCCAGAATTTTGGTGCCAATGACCGGTAAGCGGACCCCATAGGCGTACTTGTTGACGAGAATAAAGTCACCGACCTCCAGCGTCGGGATCATTGAACCGGTCGGAATCTGAAACGGTTCAACCAGAAACGAGCGCAGCAGGAAAACGATCAACAATACCGGGAAAAACGATTTTGCATACTCAATAACGAGCGGCTCCTGACTCAAATCGGCAACTGCGCGGTTGATCTCTTCCTCGCTCTTGCCTTTACTGCCGGTTCGTCGGTAGTTATCAACGGCTTCAGTCCGGGATTTCTTGATCAGCATGGAATCCAGAGCCCACAGGAACCCGCAAAAAGCGACCAGCACGAACAAAACCAGCGAAAAATCAATATTCATCTGCGTCTACTCAGCTCTCTACCTTCAATACGGCCAGAAATGCCTCCTGCGGCACTTCCACATTCCCGACCTGCTTCATTCGTTTTTTCCCTGCTTTCTGCTTTTCCAGCAATTTTTTCTTGCGCGAGACGTCACCACCATAGCATTTCGCAGTGACGTTTTTACGCAGCGCCTTGACTGTTGAACGGGCGATTATCTGTCCGCCGATCGCAGCCTGTATTGCGACATCATAGAGCTGCCGCGGAATCAATTCCTTCATCTTTTCCACGAGCAGACGTCCCTTTGACTGAGCATGATCGCGGAATACAATCAGTGCAAGAGCATCAACCCTTGAGCCATTAATCAGCACGTCCAGCCTCACCAGGGTAGAACGCTCGAACCGGTCGAACTGATAGTCCAGAGAAGCATAACCCCTGCTCACGGATTTGAGACGGTCAAAGAAATCCATAACCACTTCATTCATCGGCAACTCATAGCTCAGCGACACCTGTTTGCCGATAAACTGCATGTCCTTTTGCACACCGCGCTTTTCAACACACAGATTAATCACATTACCAAGATATTCCTGAGGCACGAGAATGCTTGCCAGCACGATAGGCTCACGCATTTCCTTGATATTGTTTACCGCTGGCAGACTGGAAGGGCTGTCCACCATCACAAGCTCGCCATTTTCCAGCTCAACCTCGTACACAACCGTGGGCGCAGTGGTGATCAGCGACAGGTCGTATTCCCGCTCGAGCCGCTCCTGAATAATTTCCATATGCAGCATGCCGAGGAAGCCGCATCGAAAACCGAAGCCGAGCGCATCGGAATTTTCCGGCTCATACTGCAGTGAGGCATCATTCAGCGTCAGCTTTTCCAGAGCGTCCCGGAAATTTTCAAAGTCGTCTGAAGAAACCGGATAAAGCCCAGCGTAAACCTGAGGTTGAATCTGGCGGAAGCCAGCGAGCGCTGCAACTTCCTGCGTTTTCGCCAGCGTCAGGGTGTCCCCGACCGGAGCACCATGGATGTCTTTAATCCCGGCTTCAACAAATCCGACCTCACCCGCCGCCAATATGCCCGTCTGAGTTCTCTTCGGAGTAAATACACCAACGTTATCAACCACATGTGCTTTGCCAATTGACTTTGCAACAATTTTATCGCCTTTTCGAAGAGTTCCTTGCACAACCCTGACAAGAGACACGACACCAAGATAATTATCGAACCATGAATCGATGATCAGCGCCTGCAGATCTCCCTCTTTATCCCCTGTCGGAGCAGGCACGTTATGTACTATTTGTTCCAGTATATCCTGAATACCCAAACCAGTTTTTGCGCTGGCACAAACCGCTTCGGTCGCGTCTAAACCGATAATCTCTTCTATTTCCACGCGAACCCGATCAGGCTCCGCCTGCGGCAAATCCATTTTGTTGAGCACAGGCAGCACTTCCAGCCCCTGCTCAATGGCCGTGTAACAGGTCGCCACAGATTGCGCTTCAACGCCCTGCCCCGCATCAACCACCAGTAGCGCCCCTTCACAGGCAGCCAGCGACCGAGACACCTCATAGGTGAAGTCGACGTGGCCCGGCGTATCAATAAAGTTCAGCTGATAGCGCTTACCGTCCTGCGCGTCGTAGTGCAGAGTGACGCTCTGCGCCTTGATGGTGATTCCCCGTTCACGCTCTATATCAAGCGTATCGAGTATTTGGGCATCCATCTCGCGTTCTTCCAGACCGCCACAGTACTGTATGAACCGGTCCGCCAGCGTCGACTTACCATGATCAATGTGGGCAATGATGGAGAAATTACGAATATGGCTAAGATCAGACACGATACGGTCGGCGCTGGCGGTTTAGTGCTGCGCGTAATCTGGAAAATTGGCGGCAAGTCTACCTGAAACGCTGACTCAGTGGCAGAAAAAATGGCGTCCCCGCGACTGCCATTCCGTTCACTAATCAGGGCGAGAGTTCGAGTACCAAGGTCGTTGCCTGCCCTTCGCGTACAATCCGGATCGGAACGAATCCGGATTCCGGCAAATTTCCGGCCACTTCAGCGAATCGGTCAGCAGAGGTCACGGGCTGTCGGTCTAATGCCACGATGACATCTCCCTCCAAAAGGCCGGCTTCGCGACCGGGCCCGTCGTCGAGCTCAGCAATCCGCACGCCTTCCAGACCGGAGATTTGTTTGGCTTCCTCTCCCAGTTCAGCAACGCGAAAACCCAGCGGATTACCACGCTCGATGCGGGCAGCGGGCGTTTCCGCCACCGCCACATTGGTCGGAGAACTGCCGAGGACCACAGTCTGCTCGATCAGCTCGCCATTGCGGTAGAGCCTGACCGCGGCTTCTGTACCGGGACGGTACTGCCCCACGTAGAAAGGCAGATCCGTGTAGTATTCAATGGCGTGGCCATTAAATTCAAGAATAATGTCTTCGTTCTGTATGCCACCCCGGGCGGCTGGACTTTGCGGCTGCACCTCGTCAACGAACGCGCCGCGCGGGCGTTCCATGCCGAATATTTCCGCGAGCGCAAAATCCACCTCGCGCATGCGGACCCCAAGCAGCCCCCGCTCAACGACTCCTGACTCACGCAATTGCTCGATTACGTTCATGGCAACGTTACTTGGGATCGAAAAAGAAATGCCGTTCGAGCCACCGGTGCTGCTCAGAATTTGCGAATTGATCCCAATGACATCCCCTTCGAGGTTAAATAAGGGGCCACCGGAATTCCCCTGGTTAATAGCCACATCAGTCTGAATGAATGCCATGTAGTTGTAGGAGGAGCGACCGGGAACGGAACGGCCTTTGGCACTGACAATCCCGGCGGCTGCCGAGAATTCAAGACCAAACGGCGACCCGATGGCCAGGACCCACTCACCGACTCGAAGCGCATCCGAATCTCCGAAACCGACATAGGGAAGACCCTCTGCGTCTACTTTCAACAACGCGAGGTCTGAAGGCTCATCGAGACCGATGATCTGCGCATTGAAAACGCGGCGATCATTCAAAGTTACCTGAATTTCATCCGCACCAACCACGACGTGATTGTTGGTGATCACATAACCGTCCCCGGAAATCAGGAAGCCGGATCCCACTGCCGCCCTCTGTCGCTGTTCAGGCAGACCTTCGATATCCAGATCGGGCTCCTGACCGGGATTGATGCGGCGCAACAACTCTTCCAGCTCAGAGTCCGCGACTGGCGAGCGGGCAGCCGTCCGGCGGATCGTTGAAATTTCCACAATCGAGGGAGCATTGCGCTCAACCAGATCGGCAAAATTGGGCAGTTCAGCAGCAGCGAGGGGCTTGGCTGGGCCGATCTGTAGCGCGACAGCCAGAATCCCTGCTGCCAGGGAGAAAGCCAGACGGGCGAAATGTGGTTTCAAAACTGTGGTGCGGGATTTTGCCAACATGCTATTCCTTACGCTGAGAGCAGAAGATTTCGATCAGAGGGCGAACGGCAGGCACGGAGCCCGTCCTCCCAAAATAGGCTCGGGACTGTAGCATAACTGATGAAGATACGCAGCGCCGTCGCTACTGACTTGAGTCAGGCTGCGCCACTTGAGATCAGCGTCTATCGGAAGCGCTGAGCGGGCAGATCAGGGGTTGTCGGCTTCCAGCTGATTGACCAGCCGGTAAAGGGGGGAGCTCTGGATATGTTCGCTGCGCACCGCCTCATCAGAATCGAAGCTCATGCTTTCGATGTAATCTCTCAGTCGCTGCTGCGCCTCTGGATCGACTGGCGCCGGTGACAGCGCAGACTCAGAGCCTGCGACGTATACCTGCGCGGGCATTTCGGCATCAGCCTGCCGGCTGGCATCTGTGGCAGACACACCGGCAGCAGGCAATTCTGGCCCATTCTGCGCGGGCTGCAGCGTGACAACAGCCACTACCGCAACAGTGGCCGCAATGGCGAATTTAACCAATGGTTGAGGCAGCCTGCTCCCGGTCACGCTAGCTGCCTGCGGGGCAGTCTCGGCATCGATCGCCGCCGCTACTCTTCCAGAGAAGCCCGACGACAGAGGTCTACCGCGACCGTGGATCACATCCCGTGCGAGGTGGTACCGCTCCCACTTCTCTGCCAGCACAGGGTCGGCAGCGGATTCCTGAATCAGACGGCGCAAGGCCAGATCATCTGCCTCCCCATCCATCACTGCAGAGAGAGACTCGCCCAAGCGCTCAGAACTTGCGGCAGCCGCCGGCTGGGCCGCTTGTTCAGTTTGTGCCGTTTTTTCAAACGTTGCTTTTGCCATAGCCTGTTTTCCATTTGCACCGGCTGCCCGGCGTCTTGAATTCGCTCATTCCCGGTATCCGCTGTACCGGGACAGATCAGCCTGCTCCCGGTTGCCGCGCCGGCCTAACCGGGCGTTCAAACCCGCTCTGATTCGTCACATTCCGGCCGAATTAGCCCCAGTAATGTCATCTTCTGCCTGGGTTAAGACAGCAACTTGGCCGGAAAGTTCTCAATTTCCTGCATTTTATCCGCCCGCCTGTGCGTGAGGGGCCCTACAAAGGGACCCTACAGCAGCTCCTTGATTTTGCGGTCAATCGCTTCCCGCGCGCGGAAAATGCGCGAGCGTACGGTGCCGACCGGGCAATCCATAACCTCAGTAATGTCTTCATAACTCAACCCGGAAAACTCCCGCAAGGTGAAGGCTGTCTTCAATTCCTCGGGCAAGGAATCCACGGCCGCCTCAATTGCTTCTTTCAGCTCACTGGTTGAGAGACTGCCTTCCGGGCTTTCGATCTCATGCAGCACACTGCCTATCTCCGTCGGCTCCACTTCGTCAATCTCCAGATCGTGGGCAGGCGGCCTGCGACTACGGGCAACCAGATGGTTTTTGGCCGTGTTCACTGCGATCCGATAGAGCCAGGTATAGAATGCGCTGTCACCCCGGAATAGCGGCAGGGCCCGGTACGCCTTGATAAAAGCTTCCTGAGCCACGTCTTCCACTTCCTGTGGATCCTGTACAAACCGCGCGATCAGAGCAGCAACACGATGTTGATAGCGCATCACCAGCAGGTTAAAGGCATTTTTGTTGCCCGCCATCACCTGATCAACCAACTGCTGATCGGTGGCTTCTTCCACTCCAGACATGCCTGATTTCCAGCCGAGCTTTGCAGCCCAGATCCCTGCAACACTGGCGCTTCGGGCTTTTATGACAGCGGTTCCGTCGTGCCCGTACCACGCAAGAAACTCAGCAAAGCCAGCGTGCAAAATTCGGTAAAAAGGATAAAATTGGCCCCATTCTACCGGAACGCGCGGTATTCCGCTTCTTAAGAATGGATCAGGCCACTGCTGCGCCTGTTTGTCAGGACCCGACCTGCCCTAAGGCCCCGGATCACGCTTCAACGAAAGCTAATACCACTATTTTTCAATAGTTTACACTAACTACATGAACGAAATTCGAGAGATGGAAACCCTGGACACTGATATTGTCATAGTCGGGAGCGGCGCAGCAGGCCTGACGCTGGCACTTCGAACCGCCGACTTCGCGCGGGTCACAGTGCTCAGTAAGGGCGATCTGCAGGAAGGCGCGACATACTATGCGCAAGGAGGCATCGCCGCGGTACTCGATGACAGCGACAGTGTAGACTCTCATGTTGCAGACACCCTGCATGCAGGAGTCGGACTTTGCCATCGTGACGTGGTGGAGCATGTGGTTGAGCGCAGCGCCTCCGCGGTCAGCTGGCTCGTGGCACAGGGCGTCCCATTCACCACCAAATCAACGGCAGAAGCCACAGGCGATGACGCCGCGCCATCGAGCCCGGCGGAGCTCTCCTCCCTTCACCTGACTCAGGAAGGAGGACACAGCCACCGACGCATCATCCACGCGACAGATGCGACAGGCAAGGCCGTATTTCAGACTCTGCAGCAGCGAGCCAGAGAACACGCTAACATCACACTGTTAGAAGGCTGCACTGCCGTCGACCTGGTGACGAAACCGAGCCCAGGCGGAACCGGGCGCACCTGTGTCGGAGTTTACGTGCTTGTTCAGGAGAGTGGCCGAGTCGAGGCGATTCGCTCACGCTTCGTCGCTCTGGCCACCGGCGGCGCCAGTAAAGCCTATCTTTACACCAGCAATCCTGACGGAGCGAGCGGCGACGGCATCGCTATGGCGTGGCGCGCAGGCTGTCGTGTTGCGAATCTCGAATTCAATCAATTCCATCCCACCTGTCTGTATCACCCGCATGCGAAGTCATTTCTGATTACTGAGGCACTGCGTGGAGAAGGCGCTCTGTTAGAACTGCCCGACGGGACGCGCTTCATGCCAGATTTTAACGAATTGGCTGAACTGGCTCCGCGGGACATTGTGGCCCGCGCCATCGATCATGAAATGAAGCGCCTGGGCTGCGACTGCGTCTATCTCAACATCACTCATAAACCACCGGAGTTTATCAAAGCCCACTTCCCCACCATTTACGAGCGCTGTCTGAGCTTCGGGATCGACATCACCCGTGACCGGATTCCGGTGGTACCGGCAGCCCATTACACCTGCGGCGGCGTCATGGTAAACACACAGGGCGAAACGGATGTCAGTAACCTCTACGCGATCGGGGAGACCAGCTTCAGTGGTCTGCACGGTGCCAACCGGATGGCAAGCAACTCCCTGCTCGAATGTTTCGTGATTGCATTCGGCGCAGCCGACAGCATCAGATCACGCTTTGAGCAGACTGCACTGGTGGATCACATCACTCAATGGGACGAAAGCCGGGTAACCGATTCAGACGATGAAATTCTGGTATCCCATGACTGGGATGAAATACGCCGCTTCATGTGGGACTTTGTCGGCATCGTACGCACAAGCAAGCGGCTGCAGAGAGCCCGCAGTCGCATCAGCGTCATTCGAGAGGAAGTTCGTGACTATTACATCAAGCACCGGGTGACCAACGACAATCTTGAGCTTCGCAACTTGGCGCTGGTGGCAGAACTGATCATCAACAGCGCTTTGCAGAGACAAGAAAGTCGCGGCTTGCACTTCACGCTTGATTTCCCCGACACTTTGGCTCACGCCAAAGACACGATCCTCTCGCCTGAAACCCATCAACCTTCCGGGATCACCTGATCCCGAAATCGCAGAAAACAGCGCAAACGGCTGGATTGGCTCGGCGACAGGCTGTCAGAAAACAGACACAGGCAAAGCGTGCTCGGACCCGCAGCCTGTGCGTCAGGGCAGGTACGAAATTCCAGAACAATAAGCAATTCGCTGATGAAAATCGGTTTGGGAGGCAAAACGGCGACTCTGCCCGCCGCATTCTCCAAGTGCCAGCGCGTTTCACCAGCGAGGCACCGCCGAAACCACCCAGGAGAATTAGCGAGCTCCTCACTGATTCGGCGTTTGCCGGTCAGCACCAGCACCACAAGGAATCCTGCGACCAGCCAGACAGGAAGCTTGGCAACACACAGCGCCAGCGCTGCCATACTGTGGACAGCACACAGCACAATGAGCGCCACTCTCGAAGGCAAAATGTCCAGAACAAACATGATTCAGCGCCAAATGCTGAGGTAACGCTTCAGTCTAGACCTCGGCAGCCTTGTGGGCGAGTATCTGGGCGATTAACGGCTTGAATTTGGGTTGAGGGGGCTCTGCTCTGTCGAGAAACCAGTTCCAGAGGTCCTGATCTTCCTCCTGAAGCAACTCTTCATAGAGCTGTTGCTGATCCGGAGCCAGTGTTTCAAAGACCTCCTGCGCGAACGGAACCAGCAGCAAATCCAGCTCCAGCATGCCGCGACGGCTGTGCCAGAAAATTTTTTGCTTGTTCAATTCAGTCATATAATCACGCACGCAGAGCGCACCCAATGGCCAACCGCAGGCGGCGCATTATGCGACAATACCGCTTCACGTTCTAGCAGACTCAACTGCCGAATACTGACCAAGGGGCAAATCAAGAGAATCAACATGCAAGTGTGTGAACTGAGACAGTATGAATACGTCCTGATCGCCGGACCCGACTCGATCACTTTTTTACAGGGACAGGTCACCTGCGACATGACACAACTGACAGATGAACAGTGCCTGGCCGGTGCGCTGTGTAATCTGAAGGGGCGCGTCATCGGAGACTTCCTGTGCGTGCGTTCCACGGAAGGCTGTCTGCTGCAGATTTCCGAGGGCAATGGGCAGAAAATCGCCGAGACACTCGCCAAATACGCAGTATTTTCTAATACAGAGGTTGCAATCCATAGCGGGCCCTGCCGCAGCTTTGGCATCCTTGCTAACGAATGCCCCGTACTGCACGAACTGCTGCCAGCCCCACCTACTCTGCCCTATCAGACGGCGACTTCGCGCTCTGCCACGATGATTAAACTGGCCGGCACCCCGGACAGGTTTCAACTGTGGGTCTGGGACGCTGAAAACGCAGACTTGATCGCTGAAAGTCTTCGCAGGCTGACTGACCAGCAGACTCTGGCAGATTCCCGGCACTACGATTACGCAGAGACACTTGCCGGCCGGGCTCACGTCAGCGCGCAGCACAGCGAAGCTTTCACGCCACAGCTGCTGAACTACGATCTCTCCGGCGTCGTTAACTTTCAGAAGGGGTGCTACACCGGACAGGAGGTGGTTGCCCGGATGCATTACAGGGCTGAAGCAAAAAAGCGCCTGTTCCTGCTACTGGCTGACAGCTCGTCGGACGCACTCAATGACGGAGCGGACCTTGCGCTCGTACAACAGGACCAGCAGATTACGGCTCAGATAGTGGACCGCTCTTGCGGCCCCGGTAATTCGGTCGCCATGCTGGTCATACTGCCCACAGCCTGCGCGAATAGCGAAGAATCCTTGCTGCTCGAGCAGGATCCGAAAGTGGGATTGACTGTCAGCGAACTGAACTATACGTGATCTGCCGCTATCTGCCTCGCTTCCGCCCCCCAGGCAGGCTCGACGGGACGGCACACGGTACGCCAGTAAGAACCGTGGCAGCGCGACCGCTCTGGACATCATGATCGTTGGGGGCATCATAAATATTGTGAGCACCGTCAGTGTTGTCAGTGTTAAAAGCTTTGCGAACTTCGTCGGCACTGTCACACGACTCCCTGCAGCAACTTATTTCAGTAAATAAAGATCTTCGGTACCCATGATCACTAAATGGCCCTACACCATGAAAATTAAACCGAACACGCGGCGGAAATATGCCAAGAATCTGTATTGGTTGCGCAAAGAAATCGCCAAGCGGAGCGACACTGTAGATCACACGAAAGATGGCGCTGCGGATGAAAAACACAGCAAAACGCCGAATTCAGCAACCGACTCTGCATCATGACCGCCAGCAGCGAAAACCAACAGGCCTTCAACGCGGCCGAACTGTCCCGCATCATTGAGATGGCCTGGGAAGACCGCACCCCCTTCGAAGCGATCGAGGCTCAGTTCAATTTGCCGGAAACAGAAGTGATTAAGCTCATGAGAAAATCACTTAAGGCCAGGTCGTTCCGACTCTGGCGCCAGCGCACATCCGGCCGGGCAACTAAACACCAGAAGTTGCGCCCGAAGGACGTTCTTCGGGCTTACTGCCCCACTCAGTACAAGAGCAAAAACAAATAACGCGGCTCGAATGGCAAGAATCGTACGGCTTCGGCAGTTCGCTTCAACCCCCGACCAGGATCACTTCATACATGATCCGGCCTGGCAGCAGGGTAAAAAATCCGGTCAGAATCAGCGCCAACCAGTAAAATGCTGTGGCGGATTGTCTGTGTCTCTTGATGTTGCCAGAGCGGGCATAATAAACCGTCAGGCCGATCGAAATCAGCGTCCAAAGACTGAGCAGGTGGATCGGACTGTACCGCCCCCACAGGTTGATTTCGTGAATGAAGAAAGACGACGTCGCCACCAGCGCCATCAGACCCAACCACAGGCGTCCCATCACGCGGTGCACGCTGCCGCCCTTGCGCATGGTCAGCTGAGCGGCCCCCAGCCCTATTGCGGCTGTGGCACTCAACGCATGGAAAGGGATTGGCTGAGTGGCTGAGAATAACGCATCCGGGTTCAATCGCTGGACCTTAATCGGAAACAGGGTCAGAGAACCCTATCCGATGCGCCAGTCGCGGTAAAGAGAGTTGATTTCGCCGATCTCTCCGTCAGTACTCGGACAATTTGGTTCAGGCTGCGACCGCGAAGCACCAACACTGCAGCCAGAACTTTCTTAGTACTTTAAAAGCAGACGACTCTTTAAAGTAAAACAGACTGATGTCGATGGGTTAGAGGCTTCTTGAGACAAGTGGGTGACAGCATTCCCAGGGAGCGGGAATCTGCTGTCTTCTGATGATCACGCCGCGGCTGCGACATAAAAAAGCGTATCACTGATCTACTGTAAGCCGAGCGAACGGTGCGCAGTTGATCGATCCCGACCCTGTTGACCAGCAGCCTCAGAATTCACGCCCGACGGCTTTTCTGTCCCAGCCATCCGATTGCCCGGTTAAGTCGCCGGTTCCGCTCAGCTTGGCCCTGGTTGCTGAAATGGCGTTCTTGATGGCTTTCTAAATGGAGCTCCAGACGAGCAGATTTAACTTTGCTGCCGTGAACAAGATCAGACCGACGTCTCATTCCCGCGCTTTTCTCAGCAGACTTTTTGCCTGCGCAAAGGTTTGTTTGAGGCTTGACGGATTCAAGCCGTGGTCAACCCGGCACATGGTAGTTTCGACTTCCTGCACGAGGGCTTTCACCAGCTCAGTCGTTTTCGAAAAGCCTTTGGCAGATTGTTCGGCGGCAGATTGTTCGGCAGCAGAGTGCGCTGCGTCATCAACAAGCATTTCTTCCAGCAAACCAATTAGGCGCAACAGGTCTGAAGAGTGCATCAGTTCAGACTCAGCGTGAATCGACACCACTTTGCTGTTCAACAATTCATCCAGGCGCTGCCCGTCCGCATTGGAGAAATAGCCTGGCTCGGAGGCCCAGCCCAGCCAGTCCAGCGTCATCAGCTCCGGAATCACCCTGA
>VMDC01000007.1 GCA_008081045.1 Gammaproteobacteria bacterium
CCAATCGTACCTACGTTTACGTGTACCTTATTTCTCTCGAATTTTTCCTTTGCCACAATAGCACCTCATCTAAATTCAATTGCAATTAACTAAAACAGAATTTTCTATTCTTACTTATTCAGCCGGCGGTCCTGTCGATGATGCTCTCCGCAATATTGGCCGGCACTTCGGCATATTTTAGAAATTCCATGGTATAGGTCGCCCGGCCCTGAGTCGCAGAGCGCAGATCTGTCGCGTAACCAAACATCTCTGACAGAGGCACCTCAGCGTTGATAATTTTGCCGGATGAACTGTCTTCCATCCCGCCAACCATGCCGCGACGGCGATTCAGATCACCCATCACGTCGCCCATATACTCTTCCGGAGTGACGACCTCTACCGCCATCATCGGCTCCAACAGCGCTGGATCAGCCTCGAGCGCGCCTTTTCTGAGCGCCAGTGAACCTGCAATTTTGAATGCCATTTCACTGGAGTCTACGTCATGAAACGAACCATCGAATAAGGTGACCTTCATAGCCAGTAAAGGATATCCAGCAAGACACCCGTTCTGCATTTGCTCCTGAACGCCTTTGTCGACTGCGGGGATATATTCCCGCGGAACAACGCCGCCAACGATCTCATTCACGAATTCATATTCTGCGTCCGGGTCAACCGGCTCCAGCCTCAGAACCACATGGCCGTACTGTCCTCTGCCACCCGATTGTTTGACGTGTTTGCCTTCCACCTCGACTGCTTTACGAATTGTTTCGCGATAGGCCACCTGCGGCTTGCCAATATTCGCCTCAACGGAAAACTCCCGGCGCATCCGATCAACCAGAACATCGAGGTGTAGTTCCCCCATGCCGGATATAATGGTCTGTCCGGACTCTTCATCGGATTCAACGCGAAACGAAGGATCTTCCTGGGCTAGCTTACCCAGCGCAATGCTCATCTTTTCCTGATCAGCCTGAGATTTTGGCTCAACCGCGACTGATATGACCGGATCGGGAAAATCCATTTTTTCGAGAGTAACGACCTTATCCGGGGCACACAGCGTTTCACCCGTGGTCACATCCTTCAATCCAATTGCAGCAGCAATATCGCCTGCCAGGACTTCTTTTATCTCTTCACGTGAGTTTGAGTGCATCTGCACCATACGGCCGACGCGCTCTTTTTTGTGCTTCAAAGGGTTGTAGACGGTATCCCCGCTGTTAAGCGTTCCAGAGTACACCCGGAAGAACGTCAGTGTCCCGACGTAAGGATCTGTCGCAATTTTGAAGGCAAGTGAAGCAAAGGGGGCATCATCGTTGACTTCGCAGGTGGTGGCCGTTCCATCTTCCAGCGTTCCTTCGATAGCCTTTACTTCCGTGGGTGAGGGCATGTAGTCCACGACCGCATCCAGCACGGCCTGAACACCCTTGTTCTTAAAGGCAGATCCACACAAAACCGGCACGATTTCATTCGCAAGGGTCCGCTGACGGATTGCCGCCTTCAGCTCTTCTTCGCCCAGATCACCTTCTTCCAGGTACTTATCCATGACCTCTTCGTTCGCCTCTGCTGCAGCTTCCAGCATTCGCTCACGCCATTCAACGCAAAGCGCTGTCATGTCATCAGGAATTTCTGCGTACTCGAAAGTCGTTCCCTGATCCTCTTCACTCCAGAGGATTGATTTCATCTTGACCAGATCAATAACACCTTTGAACTCATCTTCGGCCCCGATCGGCAGCTGCAGCGGCACCGCATTGGCGCCGAGGCGGTCTTCCATCTGCTCAACCACTTTCAGAAAATCAGCACCCGCCCGGTCCATCTTATTGACGAAAACCATCCGGGGCACTTCATACCGATTGGCCTGCCGCCACACAGTTTCAGTTTGCGGCTGCACACCAGAGGAGGCACAGAGAACCACGACAGCTCCATCAAGAACGCGCAGTGAACGCTCAACTTCAATGGTGAAATCGACGTGGCCAGGGGTATCAATGATGTTGATACGGTGCTCGTCGTACTGACTGTCCATGCCATTCCAGAAGCAGGTGGTGGCAGCTGACGTAATGGTGATACCGCGCTCCTGCTCCTGCTCCATCCAGTCCATCACCGCAGCGCCGTCATGCACTTCACCAATTTTGTGGGAGATGCCGGTATAGAAAAGCACACGCTCGGTGGTCGTGGTCTTTCCTGCATCGACGTGTGCAGCAATCCCTATATTGCGATAGCGACTTAATGGATGTTTCCGAGCCACGGTCTTATCCTGATGGATTCAGAGGAAACGGCAATGACACTCAGAAGCGGAAGTGCGAGAACGCTCGGTTCGCTTCGGCCATTCTGTGGACGTCTTCGCGCTTCTTGACGGCACTACCGCGACCTTCAGCCGCGTCAGTGATTTCGCCCGCCAGGCGCAAAACCATGGATTTTTCGCCGCGCGCGCGGGAATGCTCCACCAACCATCGCATGGCCAGCGCGCTCCGCCGTTCAGCCCGCACTTCAACGGGCACCTGATAGGTAGCGCCGCCGACACGACGAGACTTCACCTCAACCATCGGAGCGATGGCTTCAAGCGCCGCTTCAAAGACTTCAAGTGGATCAGAGCCGGAACGCTCTGAGACTATATCAAGTGCGCCATAGACGATCTTTTCGGCAATTGACTTCTTGCCGTCGACCATGACGTGGTTCATGAATTTAGCTAGGATTTTCGATCCGAATTTCGGATCAGGCAGAACTTCACGTTTTGCCACTACTCTTCTTCTGGGCATAATCGACCTCGATGTTTATTCAGGTTAACCCGGGACCTCACAGCGCTCCTCTTGAGAGAAACTGTCACCCGGCCTTACTCATTCTCGCTACCGTTTTTATAGAGCCGCAGCGAGACACGCGTTCCGTGCGCTTGTCTTTTGCTCTTATAAATTTTAGGAAGAACCCGCCAGCTGTAAGACAGCCAGACCCGTCTTAGCCCTTAGGCCGCTTCGCTCCGTACTTGGATCGACCCTGCTTCCTGTCAGCCACACCCGACGTGTCGAGCGTGCCACGAACTGTGTGGTAACGCACACCAGGAAGGTCTTTCACACGACCACCACGAATCAGAACCACCGAGTGCTCCTGCAAATTGTGGCCCTCACCTCCTATATAGGAAGTCACCTCATAGCCATTGACCAGACGAACACGGCAGACCTTGCGCAGTGCAGAATTCGGCTTTTTAGGAGTCGTCGTGTAAACCCTCGTACAAACCCCCCGTTTCTGCGGCGAGCTTTGCAGAGCAGGCACATCGCTCTTAGACACCTTACTCTTACGGGGTTTGCGTACTAACTGATTAATTGTAGCCATCTTTGTCTCTGGGTTCCTTTATCTTCTGTCTTTGTCGATTCTTGCCGTGGTGCCGTTATTCGCAAAATACCCGTCGAATGGGGGCCAACGGTCCGTAGAAACGGGGCGGCGGACAAAAAGAGGGCCGAAGTGTAATGACAGGCCCGTCTTGAGTCAACTTTTGCGCGACCCGGGATTTCGACCCGAATTGACCGAAATCCCGATTCTGAGCCGATTACTCAGCTGCAGGGGCCGCATCAGCGCCCGTATCCAATCCCTCCGAGCTCAGCGCCTCGGACAAAGCCGCTTCAACATCGCTCGCACTGATCGTTTCGCTGTCTGCTTCTTCCAGCGCCTGCTTCTTACGCGCCTCATGATAGGCCAGCCCGGTTCCGGCAGGAATCAGCCGCCCAACAACGACGTTTTCCTTGAGGCCGCGAAGGAAATCGCGCTTCCCGGTAACCGCGGCTTCGGTAAGAACACGCGTGGTCTCCTGGAAAGATGCCGCAGAAATGAAAGATTCCGTCGCCAATGACGCCTTCGTTATGCCAAGCAGCTGGCGATCATAACGAGCTGGCTGCTTGTCTTCAGACTCGAGCTGTTCGTTAATTTCAAGGATCTCCGTATAGGTGAGCTGCTCGCCTTTAATGAGGTTTGAGTCGCCGGAGTTGGTAATTTCAACTTTCCGCAGCATCTGACGGACGATCACTTCAATATGCTTGTCGTTGATCCGCACACCCTGAAGTCGGTAGACATCTTGCACTTCATTAACGATATATTGAGCCAGCGCCTCTACACCTTTCAAACGCAAAATATCGTGCGGCGCAGGAGGCCCCTCGGAAACTACTTCGCCTTTTTCAATTGACTCGCCCTCAAAAACGGTCATAGTTCGCCATTTTGGAATGAGGGTTTCGTAATGACTGGAGCCATCGATAGGGTTCACTCCGTCCGTCGGAGTAATCACTAACCGTCGCTTACCTTTTGTTTCTTTGCCGAAGCTGACAGTACCTGATATCTCAGCAAGGATCGCCGGTTCCTTCGGCTTACGCGCCTCAAACAGATCCGCCACTCTGGGCAGACCCCCGGTAATGTCGCGCGTCTTGGAACCCTCCTGAGGAATACGGGCGATAAAATCACCAATGTTCATGTCAGCACCGTCTTTGAGGCTGATAATGGCATTAGCCGGCAGGAAGTAGTGAGCCGGCACCGTGGTTCCCGGTAAGCAAACTTCTTTGCCCTTCTTATCCACAACCGTGACCGCTGGTCTCAGCTCTTTCGCTGAAGACGCGCGCTCGGCGGGGTCAATTACCGACATACTGGTGAGACCGGTGATCTCATCGGTTTGCTCGCGGACAGTAATACCCTCTTCCATCGACGCAAACTTCACCTTACCTGCCACTTCAGACACAATCGGGTGTGTGTGCGGATCCCAGGTCGCGACGATCTGGCCGGCTTCAACATCACGGTTCTTACCGGCCGTTACCACAGCACCGTATGGCAGCTTATAGCGCTCACGCTCACGGCCATTAGTGTCATTAACGATCAGCTCACCGGAACGGGAGACAACGACCAGCTCCCCTTTCACATTTTCAACGGTCTTCATGTTGCTCAGATGGATCGTGCCAGTGTTCTTGACCTGCACGCTGTCTGAAGCTGTTGCCCTTGAAGCTGCGCCACCAATGTGGAAAGTCCGCATAGTGAGCTGGGTACCCGGTTCACCGATGGATTGCGCGGCGATCACGCCGACAGCCTCACCGACGTTAGCCAGATGGCCACGGGCCAGATCACGTCCATAACACTGACTGCAGATACCGAACCGTGTTTCACAGGTAATTGGAGATCTTACATAGACCTGATCGACACCGTTTCTTTCCAGACGGTCGACCATACGCTCACCGATCAGAGTGCCCTTTTCGGCAATCACGTCACCGGATTCCTCATGGATCACATCAGCGGCCAAAACTCGCCCGAGCACGCGATCGCCCAGTGGAGCAATGATGTCACCACCTTCGATGATAGGCGCCATGGTCAGGCCTTCCTCGGTACCACAATCCTCTTCCGTAATGACCAGATCTTGGGAAATGTCTACCAGACGCCTGGTCAGATAACCCGAGTTCGCCGTCTTCAGCGCCGTATCGGCAAGACCCTTACGCGCGCCGTGAGTCGAGGTGAAATACTGCGAAACATTCAGACCCTCGCGAAAGTTAGCGGTAATCGGGGTTTCAATAATCGAACCGTCCGGACGCGCCATCAGGCCTCGCATCCCTGCAAGCTGGCGAATCTGTGCGGGCGAGCCTCGCGCGCCTGAGTCAGCGTAGACATAAACCGAATTGAAAGACTCTTGCTCTTCTTCCTTGCCTTCACGGTTAACGACCGTCTCGGTCGAAAGGCCTTCCATCATCGACTTGGCAACAATATCGTTGGCCCGCGACCAGATATCGATCACCTTGTTGTACTTTTCGCCCTGCGTAACGAGACCTGATGCAAACTGAGATTCAATCTCAGCGACTTCCGAATTGGCCTGATCGATAATCTTGGCTTTTTCGTCCGGGATCTCAAAGTCATTGACCCCGATAGAAGATCCGCTGCGCGTAGAATATTTATAGCCCGTGTACATCAGTTGGTCAGCGAAGATAACGGTTTCTTTCAGACCAACGTTCCGATAGCAGGCATTCAGAATCTGGGAGATCGGCTTCTTGGCCATCTTCTGGTTAACCATCGCAAACGGAAGGCCTTCCGGCACAATGTTAAACAGAAGCACCCGGCCTACTGTCGTATCAACAATGGCTGTACTGGTTTCTTTTTCGCCATCGTCGTTGAGAACGCTTTCGGTAATGCGAACCTTGATGCGCGCCTGCAGGTGGGCGTTGCCGGACTCGTAAGCTCTCTGAACTTCCTTCGGATCAGCAAAGACCATGCCCTCACCTTGGGCATTCACACGCTCTCGAGTCATGTAGTACAGACCCAGAACAACATCTTGAGAGGGCACAATTATCGGCTCTCCGTTAGCGGGAGCGAGTATGTTGTTGGTCGACATCATCAGCGTGCGAGCCTCCAACTGCGCTTCCAGCGTCAGCGGGACGTGAACAGCCATCTGGTCACCATCGAAATCGGCGTTGTAAGCAGCACAGACAAGCGGATGCAGCTGGATTGCCTTACCCTCGATGAGCACCGGTTCAAAAGCCTGAATACCCAATCTGTGAAGCGTGGGCGCCCGGTTCAGAAGCACAGGATGCTCGCGGATGACCTCTGCCAGGATATCCCAGACTTCAGCAGTCTCACGCTCAACCATCTTCTTGGCTGCCTTGATCGTCGTAGCCAGACCGCGTCGTTCCAGTTTGCCGAAGATGAATGGTTTAAACAGCTCGAGCGCCATCTTCTTGGGTAACCCACATTGATGCAGCTTCAGAGTAGGACCGACAACGATGACGGAACGGCCGGAGTAATCGACCCGCTTGCCCAGCAGGTTTTGACGGAAGCGGCCTTGCTTACCCTTGATCATGTCAGCCAGCGATTTCAGTGGCCGCTTGTTAGACCCGGTAATCGCTCTCCCCCGGCGACCGTTATCGAGCAGGGCATCGACCGCTTCCTGCAGCATACGCTTTTCGTTGCGGACGATGATGTCTGGCGCATTCAGGTCCAGTAGTCGTTTGAGGCGATTATTTCTGTTGATCACCCGGCGGTAGAGATCGTTCAGGTCTGAGGTAGCGAAGCGGCCACCGTCAAGGGGCACCAGGGGACGCAAATCGGGGGGCAGAACCGGCAAAACGTTCATCACCATCCATTCCGGCTTGTTGCCGGATTCCGAAAAAGCTTCCAGGAGCTTGAGACGCTTGGACAGTTTCTTCAGCTTGGTTTCGGAATTCGTCTGCGGGATTTCCTCCCGAAGGCGCGCCACTTCACCTTCTACATCCAGGTCTTTCATGAGGGCCTGAACAGCCTCGGCGCCCATCTTGGCTTCGAACTCATCACTGAATTCTTCCATGGCTTCGTAGTACTGTTCGTCGTTGAGCAACTGGCCCTTCTCCAGGGTCGTCATTCCCGGATCGGTTACCACGAAGGATTCGAAGTACAAGATACGCTCAATATCCCTGAGCGTCATATCCAGCAACAAGCCTATGCGCGACGGCAGAGACTTCAAAAACCAGATGTGGGCTACCGGACTCGCGAGTTCGATGTGTCCCATGCGCTCGCGCCGGACCTTCGAGAGTGCCACTTCCACACCGCATTTCTCACAGATTACGCCCCGGTGCTTGAGTCGCTTGTATTTCCCGCAGAGACACTCATAGTCTTTGACCGGGCCAAAAATCTTGGCGCAGAACAAGCCGTCTCGCTCAGGCTTGAACGTCCGGTAGTTGATCGTCTCTGGCTTCTTTACCTCGCCAAAGGACCACGCCCGGATCATCTCCGGCGAAGCCAGACCGATGCGAATGGAATCAAACTCATCTGACTGTGACTGAGATTTCAGCAACCCTAAAAGGTCTTTCATTCTATTTCCTCCGCCTGCGCTCCCAAGAGACACGGGCTTCACTAATCAAAATTTCGCTATTTTCTAGAATTCATCCTAGGACTCATCAATGCGCCGGATCGATACTATTCGCTGACATCCAGCTCCATATCGATACCAAGAGAGCGTATCTCCTTAACCAGAACATTGAAGGATTCCGGCATCGCTGGCTCCATCCGATGATCGCCATCCACGATGTTCTTATACATCTTTGTCCGGCCGGCGACGTCGTCAGATTTAACGGTAAGCATCTCCTGCAGCGTATAAGCCGCGCCATATGCCTCCAGCGCCCACACCTCCATCTCACCAAAACGCTGTCCACCGAACTGAGCCTTACCGCCCAGCGGTTGCTGCGTGACCAGACTGTATGATCCGGTGGAGCGCGCATGCATTTTGTCATCAACCAGATGATTGAGTTTCAACATATACATGATGCCAACCGTAACAGGACGATCAAAGGCATCCCCGGTGCGACCATCAAACAAGGTGACCTGACCGCTTTCGTCCATGTCTGCAAGGGCCAGCATATCCTTGATCTCAGTTTCTGCAGCGCCATCAAAAACCGGTGTTGCCATGGGCACGCCTGACCTCAGATTGGCGGCCAGTTCTCCCAACTCCTCTTCCGAGAAGGACTTGATGTCTTCGGTGCGGTTACCGATTTTGTTGTAGACATCTGTTACCAGCTTTCTCAGCTCTGTCACCTTGACTTGCGCATCCAGCAGCTTGCCGATTTTTTCGCCAAGCCCTTTGGAGGCAGCACCCAGGTGAGTTTCAAGAATCTGACCTACATTCATCCGGGACGGGACACCGAGCGGATTGAGCACGATATCTACCGGCTCTCCCTTCTCGTCATAGGGCATATCTTCCTCAGGCATGACAACCGAAATCACACCTTTGTTCCCATGGCGACCAGCCATCTTGTCTCCTGGCTGGATAGTGCGCTTGATTGCCAGATACACCTTGACGATCTTCAGCACACCCGGCGCAAGATCATCACCCTGAGTGAGTTTGTTCTTCTTGTCCTCAAACCTTGCGTCCAGCTCGACGCGCCGCTCTGCCAGTTGCGCCTCCGCTCTTTCCAGCTGCTGGTTCGCAGCCTCATTGGACATTCTCAGCTTGAACCAATCTTCCCGCGGGAGGTTGTTCAGATAATCGTTGGTGACTTTCTGACCTTTTTTCAGCTTCGGACCACCGGCAACAACCTTGCCGACCAGCGCCTTCTGCAGCCGCTCATAAGTGGCTTCCTCAACAATGCGATACTCATCATTGATGTCCTTGCGAACCTGCGCCAGCTGCATCTCTTCGATTTCGATCGCGCGCTGATCTTTTTCCAGCCCATCCCGGGTAAAAACCTGCACATCAATCACGGTGCCTTTAACGCTCGAAGGCACTCGCAGCGAGGTGTCTTTAACATCAGACGCTTTCTCACCAAAGATGGCGCGAAGCAGCTTTTCTTCAGGGGTAAGTTGCGTTTCACCCTTCGGTGTCACTTTGCCCACGAGTATGTCGCCGGCACCAACTTCAGCCCCGATGTACACAATGCCGGCTTCATCGAGCTTGCCAAGCGCTCCTTCACCAACATTCGGAATGTCTGCGGTGATTTCTTCTGAACCAAGCTTCGTATCCCGAGCAACACAGGTCAGTTCCTGAATATGGATACTGGTGAACCGGTCCTCTTTAACCACTCGCTCGGAAATCAATATCGAATCTTCGAAGTTGTAGCCGTTCCAGGGCATGAACGCGATACGCATGTTCTGACCCAGGGCCAGCTCACCGATATCAATAGACGGACCGTCCGCAAGAATGTCACCGCGAGCTACCGTATCACCGTCTTTGACCAACGGCTTCTGGGAGATGCAGGTATTCTGATTAGAGCGGGTGTACTTGGTCAGATTGTAGATATCAACACCTGCCTCACCCGCGTCCGTTTCTTCGTCGTTGACGCGAACAATAATTCGCCCGGCATCAACGCTCTCGATGACACCGCCTCTGAAGGCCACCACACAGACTCCGGAATCCCGCGCCACATTGCGCTCCATACCGGTACCAACCAACGGCTTTTCCGTTTTAAGAGTGGGCACTGCCTGGCGCTGCATGTTAGAACCCATCAGCGCACGGTTCGCATCATCGTGTTCAAGAAACGGAATTAATGCTGCAGCAACCGATACCATCTGCTGCGGCGCCACGTCCATGTAATCGACTTCTTCGCGAGGCTTGAGAGTTGTCTCGCCCTTGTACCGGACAGTCACCAGCTGATCGACAAACCCGCCTTTTTTATCCAGCGGGGCACTGGCCTGCGCGATGACGAAATCACTTTCGTCGATGGCGGACAGGTAGTCGATTTCATCAGTGACCTTGTTCTTCACTACCTTACGGTAAGGACTTTCCAGAAAACCGTAATTATTGGTTCTGGCATAGGTAGCCAGTGAATTAATCAGTCCGATATTCGGACCTTCCGGCGTTTCAATAGGACACACGCGGCCGTAGTGAGTCGGGTGCACGTCCCGCACTTCAAAACCTGCCCGTTCGCGGGTCAGGCCGCCCGGGCCGAGCGCTGAGACCCGACGCTTGTGAGTCACCTCAGAAAGCGGATTGTTCTGATCCATGAACTGTGACAACTGACTGGAGCCAAAGAATTCCTTGATAGCAGCGGCAACAGGCTTCGCGTTGATCATGTCCTGCGGCATCAGACCTTCGGAGTCGGCCATGCTGAGTCGTTCCTTGACGGCACGCTCAACACGCACCAGGCCGACCCTAAACTGATTCTCGGCCATTTCACCGACCGAGCGAATACGCCGATTACCCAGATGATCAATGTCGTCAACTGAGCCAAACCCATTGCGAATACCGACCAAGGTCTTCAGCACGTCAACGATGTCGTCGGTATCCAGAACCGGCGCACCGGTTGACTCGGGACGACCCAGTCGACGGTTGAATTTCATTCGACCAACCGCGGACAGATCGTATCGCTCCGGGGAGAAGAACAAATTGGAAAACAGATTTTCGGCAGACTCCTTCGTCGGAGGCTCACCGGGACGCATCATGCGATAAATTTCGACCATCGCTTCTAATTTTGACGTGGTCGTATCATTGCGCAGTGTGTCGGAAATAAACGGCCCGCAATCGAGGTCGTTGGTGTAAATAGTCTGAAATTCCGATATCTCTTTCTCAAAGAACTGCTCAACAAGCTCTTCGGTAATTTCTGAATTACAGGCGTAGAGCACCTCCCCGGTTTCCGCGTCGACGATATCCTGGGCCAGAGAAGTCCCCACGACAAAGTCACTGCTGACGACCAGTTCAGTGAGCTTAGCTGTCTCCATCTGGCGGATATGACGGGACGTAATGCGGCGACCTTCCTCGACGATTACCTTGCCCTTTTTATCCTTGACCGGAAAGGTCAGCACCTCGCCACGCAGACGCGCAGGCACCAACTCCAATGCGATAGAAGGTTCTTTACCCTTCTTGATTTTGAATGAATTGTTCTCGTAGAACATCCCCAGGATTTCCTGAGAATTAAATCCAAGCGCGCGCAGCAGTACCGTCGCAGGCAGTTTTCGCCGGCGATCAATGCGCACATAGACCATGTCTTTAGGGTCAAACTCAAAGTCCAGCCATGATCCACGGTAGGGAATAACCCGTGCCGAGTACAGTAACTTGCCCGAACTGTGCGTCTTGCCTCGGTCGTGATCAAAGAAAACTCCTGGCGAGCGGTGGAGCTGAGAAACCACTACACGCTCGGTGCCATTGATGACAAAAGTGCCGGAATCAGTCATCAACGGGATCTCTCCCATATAGACCTCCTGCTCTTTGATGTCCTTGATCGTTTGCGTTGTTGATTCCTTATCATAAAGAATCAACCGTACCTTTACGCGCAGAGAAACGGAGTACGTTGAGCCCCGAAGCTGGCATTCCTTGACATCAAAGACCGGTTTCCCGAGTTCGTAGCTCACATATTCCAGTACCGCTTTACCGGAGTAGCTGACAATTGGGAATACAGATTTAAACGCAGCATGTAAGCCCTGATCGAGGCGATCCTCAGCGGCGACGCCGTCCTGAGTAAATTGTCTGTAAGAATCAACCTGAATGGACAACAGGTAAGGGATGTCCATGGCGCTTGGCAATTTGCCAAAATTCTTACGAATACGCTTTTTCTCTGTATACGAATAGGCCATTAGTCTGTTCCTAGCTATGAGTACGGTGTATCAAAACTACCGGCAGAGATTACAGCGCCCTGCCTGCCGCTTGCCCCACCTCAGTGGAGGCAGTATTCCAAAGCGCAGAAAGGCACCAGGCTCATTTGCCATGAACCTGGTGCCGTGTCTCGCTTAAGCTCGAGCTTATTACTTAAGCTCAACGGTTGCGCCAGCTTCTTCCAGAGCCTTTTTGGCTTCTTCGGCTTCTGCTTTCGGAGCAGCTTCCTTAAGTGTGGAAGGTGCGCCATCAACCATTTCTTTGGCTTCTTTGAGTCCAAGGCCGGTAATGCCCCGGACTGCCTTGATGACGTTGACTTTCTTGTCGCCGGCAGCGGTCAGAACGATATCAAACTCGTCCTTTTCCTCAGCTGGCGCTGCATCGCCGCCCGCCGCCGCAACCGGAGCTGCCGCAACTGCAGCAGCAGCCGATACGCCAAATTTTTCTTCCATTGCTTCAACCAGCTGAACAACGTCCATCACAGACATTTCAGCAATTGCATCAAGTACTTCTTCTCTAGATAGAGACATGATTCTTATCTCCTAAAATAAGCGTAATAATCAAAGGAATTAGGCCGCATCCTGTTTCTGGTCTCGAACAGCAGCTACCGCTCGGGTAACTTTCGAAGGAACTTCGTTCATTGTTCTTGCCAGTTTAGTGACAGGTGCCAGCATGACACTCATAAGCATAGACCGCGCCTGATCCAGCGTCGGCAGTTTCGCCAACACATCGATCTGGCTGGCATCCATGAGTTGCCCACCAACAGACAGCGCCTTTATTTCGAAATCGTCGTTTTCTTTCGAAAAATCCTTCAAAACGCGTGCAGCTGCACCCGGATCTTCCTGAGAAAACGCTAAAATCGTTGGACCTACCAACACTTCTTGAATGCACTCGAATTCAGTATCCGCAACCGCACGCTTCAGTAGCGTGTTCCGGACTACGCGCAGATAAACCTTATTCTCACGAGCATTCTTGCGAAGCGCAGTCATGTCCTCCACAGAAACCCCGCGATAATCAGCGAGGACTGCAGACAAAGCACTGCTAGCAGCCTGATTGACTTCAGAGACTATTTGTTGCTTGTCTTCCAGTCGTATAGCCACTAGTTAACTCCTTATCAAATGGCTCCTGAAGAGCCGATTCTGACAGCATCCGCTGCCACCGAGTTTGGTGATAAGAGCCGGAGCAAATCCGGATCGGGTTTCACCATCTGCGTAGGAAATTAAGAAACCGGTTGCCAAAAAGCACAACTGCTTCACCTACGGTCTTTGATGATCTCGGCCGTTCCTAGAAACAGCGAAACCACTCAAAGTCTTGGTGCGGCGTGTATGACCAAGTCAGCCAATCACGACGCACTCAATTCAAATTGGGTTAGAGTGCCAGCGATGACTGGTCGATCTGTAAACCTGGCCCCATGGTAGAGGAAAGCACTACCTTCTTGATGTAGACACCCTTGGCGGATGACGGCTTCGCTTTTTTCAGATCAGCCAGCAGTGCTTCCAGATTGGACTTAATAGCCTCACCCTCAAAGCCGACTTTCCCGATACCGCCATGAATGATGCCGTTTTTGTCTGTGCGATAGCGCACTTGGCCGGCCTTGGCATTCTGCACCGCTGATTCCACATCAGGTGTCACTGTCCCAACCTTGGGGTTCGGCATCAGGCCTCTGGGTCCGAGTACTGTGCCCAGTTTACCCACCACACGCATGGCGTCGGGAGTCGCGATGACCACATCAAAATCGAGATTACCGCCCTGAATAGATTCAGCAAGATCGTCGAATCCGACGATGTCTGCGCCTGCAGCCTTCGCTTTTTCAGCGTTATCACCCTGAGCGAACACAGCCACGCGCACATCCTTGCCGGTGCCTGCTGGCAAAGTTGTTGAGCCACGGACGACCTGATCAGATTTACGTGGATCCACTCCGAGGTTCACAGAAACATCAATCGACTCTTTGAACTTGGGAGAGGCAAACTCGGCGATCAGAGAGACCGCTTCTTCCACAGAGTAGGTTTTGGCTGAATCCAGTTTTTCAGCCATGGCTTTTTGCTTCTTGGATAATTTGGCCATTACTCGACTCCTTCCACTTCCAGACCGGCACTGCGCGCACTGCCAGCTAGCGTCCGAACCGCTGCATCCATATCGGCCGCCGTCAGATCCGGCATTTTCTGCGTCGCGATTTCTTCCAGCTGCGCCCGGCTGACTTTGCCGACTTTTTCAGTATTAGGACGGCCACTGCCTTTCTTAATGCCCGCTGCTTTACGCAGAAGCACAGAGGCTGGCGGTGTCTTGGTAATAAAGGTAAAGCTGCGGTCTGCATACACAGTGATTACAACGGGAATAGGCAAGCCGGGCTCGGTACCCTGTGTCTGGGCATTGAACGCCTTGCAAAATTCCATGATGTTTACACCGTGCTGACCCAGAGCAGGGCCAACGGGAGGACTGGGGTTTGCCTGACCAGCACCCACCTGTAGCTTGATATAAGCCAATACTTTCTTAGCCATAAGATTCTCCTTGGGTTCGAGCGCTGGGCCTGCACACGGTCGGACTACTACGCGCAGTCATTCCGTATGGATCTCAACTCCCCTTTCCACCCCTTGCACGGCTAGATGCCCGGGGATCGATGTCATAGAGCCGGAGCATGATACATGCTCCACGCTTATCAGCGGGCTCCTAGCTTTTCTCCACTTGACCGAACTCAAGTTCGACTGGCGTGGAGCGACCAAAAATCAATACCGCAACGCGCAGGCGGCTCTTTTCGTAATTCACTTCCTCAACTGTACCGGTGAAGTCGTTGAACGGACCATCAGTAACCCGAACCATCTCACCGGGCTCATAAACCACTTTATGAGTGGGCGTATCCTCACTGTCTTCCATGCGCTGCAGAATCTTGTTCGCTTCCGCATCCGTAATGGGAGCAGGCTTCTCCGCCGTACCACCGATAAATCCCATCACCCGTGGTGTCTCTTTAACCAGATGCCAGGTGTCGTCATTCAGATCCATATGAACCAGGACATAACCCGGGAAAAATTTCCGCTCACTCTTACGCTTCTGCCCCGCTCGCATTTCCACCACTTCTTCGGTCGGAACCAGTACTTCATCGAAGTGCTCTTCCATACCCGACAGGGCGATGCGCTCATTCAGGGCGTGCATAACCTTTTTCTCGTAGCCCGAGTAAGCGTGAACCACATACCAGCGTTTAGCCATTGTCTTCCTCTAACCGATCACCGAAGAAACCACGCCGTTCAGGCCCCAATCCAGAAGCCAGAGTATCAGCGCCACAATGAAAATGACGATGAGGACGACGATTGTTGTCTGCGTAGTTTCCTGCCTCGTTGGCCAAACCACCTTTCTGATTTCTACCCGGGCATCCAGACACAGCGTCACAAAGGCTTTACCTTTGACCGTCTGCGATGCGAGCCACCCCGCCGCGCCTGCTACCACCAGCAAGCCCAGTGTGCGGATCAGCAACGATTCTGCTGAAAAATAGGAATTGCCATAGACAGCAGCAGCGATAATGACGGCTACGGCCGCCCACTTTGCCCAGTCCAGCGTTCCTTCTTCACTTTCGATCTTGTCAGCCATAACTACTTTATTGTTTCAATTAATAGGCATTTGGCTCTGCCTATCGCGCCAGTGCTAGTGGCAGGCCAGGAGGGAATCGAACCCCCAACCTGCGGTTTTGGAGACCGCTGCTCTGCCAATTGAGCTACTGGCCTACGATATCGTGTCAAGCTCAGGTCTCTGTCTCATCAGGCATACGGGTTGACTCGATTGGCTGGCCGCTTGAAAAGAAGCAGCCACGAGCTTTGTCGCAAGCTTGCAGGACCTGTTTTTGTCGGCCAGTCGGCAGTACCGCAGCCACCCGAATCGTTTACTCAGAGTCGTTACTGCCGACCCGTTTCATAAAGACAACTGAGCCAGCGCACCGGCTACCGGTGTGCTGGCTCCGATAATTAATGCTTTAAGATTACTCGATAATCTTGGCGACGACGCCGGCACCGACAGTTCGGCCCCCTTCA
>VMDC01000048.1 GCA_008081045.1 Gammaproteobacteria bacterium
CCTCAATGATTTCAAATTCTGGATTAATGAAGGTCAGCGGACTATCTTTATTTTCTGAGACATCGATGACCAGCAAGCGTTTATGCACGTCGACCTGCGTGGCCGCGAGCCCGATCCCTTGCGCGTCATACATGGTTTCAAACATGTCATCGATCAAGAGTTCCAGCTTCTCGTCGAAAACAGTAACGGGGCCGGCTACTTTGCGAAGCCTGGGGTCGGGAAACTCCAATATAGGTAGTAGCGCCATGAGTCGTGTCGTTGCTGTGCCTGTCAGGATGAACAGAAAAAGACGGATTACGACGGCCACCGGCCGCCTCTAGTGATAATTATAGCGTATTGCTAAGATGTCCGAATCACTATGTGCAGATAAAAAGTAATGAGAATACCTACCAGCAATAGACTGAGCCGTACCCTCCTGGCCCTCCTGATGGCGGTCACTCTACCGCAGGCTGTTGCGCAGACCGCGCTGTTGAAGCGAGAACTGCCGGAAAGCTACATCGTGAGAGATGGCGACACGTTATGGAACATTGCCGGCCAGTTTCTGAATGATCCTGAAAGATGGCCGGAAATCTGGCAGCCGGACCCGTATCTGGACAATGCGGAACTGATCTATCCCGGTGATGAATTGCGCGTCAGTTATGTGGGCGGGTCCCCGCGAGTGCTGGTTCGTCGGGGTGACAGGGACGTTGAAACCCTCCGCCCGATGATGCGAGAGCAGATTCTGACCAGCTCGATTCCGGCCATACCCCGGGAGGCCATAGAAAACAGTTTTACCCGCAACCGGATTGTTGGTAGCGAACTGCTTGAGGCGGCGCCCTACATTGTCAGCAATCTGGGCGACAATCTGGCCATCGCGACAGGCGATGAGGTGCACGTTCGGGGCAACTGGCCGGAAGGCACCACCTCTTTTGAGGTTTACCGGCCCCTGCGCGAGCACTATGACCCGACTGATGAGGAACGGCTTTTGGGTGTCGAGCTCGAATATCTGGGCTTTGCCAGCATCGTTGAGGTTGAATCCGCTGACATCCGACGCGTGCTGATCAACAACAGCGCCAAGGAGGTGCGCGTTGGTGATCGCTTGCTGGTCCGCGAGGAGGCGGAGATTGGCGCGACGATCTTCCCCACTGAGCCGGTGAGAGAGATAGAGGGACGGATCATTGCCCTGGTGAGCAGCGAGCGCCTCGCGTCGCAGCTTGATTCCGTGCTGATCAATCTGGGGTCCAGAGATTCGGTTGAAGTTGGCGATGTCTTCGCTGTATCAAAAGAAGATGCGATTACGGTGGATGAAATCGAACGTGACCGGATGAGTTTCCGCGATCGCATGCGTGCCATCATGAACCGAGAGAGCCTGACTCTGCCCGGAGGAGAGCTTGGTACCCTGCTGGTGTACCGAACCTTCGAAACCATGAGCTATGCCGTTCTGCTGAGCAGTCTGGAGCCGATTTCTGTTAACGCCCGGGTGATCAGTCCTTAACACCTCTTTTTTCCACGTTCCTACGCTCAAGGATGAACTATGGAACCTGCCGAAACCCTTGCCGGCCTCAGGCTGCTGCACAGTAATCTGCTGTCGAACCCCCGTCTTGGCCGACTCCTGTCAGGAAACCGGATTCGACCGACCGAGCTGTCGGGACTGCCTGTGTCTGGCTTTGACGGTCTGCGTCTCAGCGCCTGTGATGTTGCAAGCATCAGACAGCTGTCCGGGCGTAGCGCTCGCCCGAATCGCACCGACCCCGCGCAAGCCCTTCTGACAGAACTGACCCGGCAACAGGTCACGGTGTTGGGGCAATGGCAGCCTGCCTACCCCAGACTGCTGAAAGAGATTGCCGACCCGCCTGCCATGCTGTTTGTTAAGGGCAATCTGAGCCTGCTCAATGGCGCCGCGCTTGCCGTAGTGGGCAGTCGAAAAGCGACGTTGCCGGCTTTGAGGGTGACCCGCAGCCTGACGACGTCGCTGGCAGAAACCGGTCTCACGGTGGTCAGTGGTCTGGCCCGCGGGGTGGATACCCACGCGCTCAGCGGCGCACTGTCAGGCGGCCGTGCCGTGGCTGTGATCGGGACAGGCATAAATCGTTACTATCCGGCTAGTAACCGGGAACTGCAGCGAACACTGGAACAGCGGGGGGCAGTCGTTTCGGAGTTTATGCCAGATGCGCCTCCCAGAGCGGCACATTTCCCTCAGCGTAATCGCCTGATCAGCGGTTTAAGTGTCGGAACGCTGGTCACGGAAGCGACCCTGCGATCGGGTTCGCTGATCACGGCGCGCTGCGCAGCGGACCAGGGGCGCGAGGTATTTGCGATGCCCGGTTCCCCTGACGGCGAACACAACCGGGGAGGGCATCAGCTTTTGCGAGAAGGTGCTACTCTGGTGGAAACGCCTGAAGACATCCTGACCGAGCTTGACGGCCACGGTTTGATGAAGCTGGCGCAGCATCCAGTCGGTCAGTCACGCCGGTCCCGTGCCGAGTCTGAGTCGACCGCCCCGGCCGAAGCAATGGACACACTGGAAGCCGCGGTCCTGCGCCGTATCTCGATGTCTGAACACTTGCCTGCCGATCTGATGCGCGGTGAGAATCTGTCCTTAAGTCAAATGAGTACTGTGCTGATGAGGCTTGAGCTTGCCGGCAGGATTCAGCGAAAAGGCGGCCGGGTTTACCTGCGGGAATAAGTTGACCCTGTCAGAGTGCTGTCGGGTTACAGTGCTCAGATGCACAGTTGCGGTGGACAAACCAGAGAGAATCGACAAAGCTACGCGCAGAGTAGTTCGGAGAGAGAAACGTGGAACGCGAAGACATTGCTGCAGTCAAAGAGTTTTTGCTCAGACTGCAATCGGAGATATGTGCAGGCCTTGAAGCTTTGGATGGCTCGGCAGAATTCCGGACTGACCAGTGGGACCGGGAGGACGGCGGCTCCGGTATTACTCGTATCATCAGCGACGGCGCCGTCTTTGAGAAGGCGGGCGTGAATTTCTCACACGTGTTCGGCAAATCAATGCCGGCCTCTGCGACTGCCGACCGGCCGGAGCTGGCCGGGCGGGCTTTTCAGGCGATGGGTGTATCCCTGGTGGTACACCCCAGAAACCCCTATGTGCCCACCTCACACGCTAACTTCAGATTGTTTGTTGCTGAGAAGGCGGGAGCCGATTCCGTCTGGTGGTTTGGCGGCGGCTATGATCTGACTCCCTACTATGGCTTTGAGGAAGACTGCAGGCACTGGCATCAGACAGCCAGGCAGGCCTGTGACGGGTTTGGCGAGGGCTATTATGAAAAATTCAGAGATTGGTGTGACGAGTATTTTTATCTGAAGCACAGAAATGAGCCCAGGGGTGTCGGAGGTCTTTTCTTTGATGACTTCAACCAATTGCCCTTTGAGGAGTCATTTGCTTTTGTTCAGTCCATGGCGAACAGCTACATGAAGGCCTACTGCCCGATTGTTGAAAAACGCAAAGACAGTGACTACGGCGCCCGCGAGAGATCTTTTCAGGAATATCGTCGCGGGCGCTATGTGGAATTTAATCTGGTTTATGATCGGGGCACCGTGTTTGGCCTGCAGTCAGGCGTGGGAAGAATTGAATCTATCCTGATGTCTCTGCCACCGGCTGTACAGTGGGTGTACGACTGGCAGCCGGAGCCGGGTTCTGCCGAAGAAAAGCTCTACACCGATTTTCTCATTCAGCGCGAGTGGGCCTGATGGGATTGCATATCTGCAGGTGGAACATCTCGTGACTCAGTATGCGGTGATGGGAGATCCCATCTCACACAGTAAATCCCCTCAGATTCACTCGCTGTTTGCCGAGCAAACCGGCGAGGACATGCACTACGATAAATTTCAGATAGCCGCGGCGGACTTTTCTGCCGAGGTTGCGGGTTTTTTCGAGCGCGGTGGCGGCGGACTGAATGTGACGGTTCCCCACAAAGAAGCAGCCTTTGCCCTGGCCGATTATCCGAGCCCCCGTGCAAGTCTGGCCAGAGCCGCCAATACGCTCGGCCGCGACCCGGAAGGGGGTATCTGGGCAGACAACACCGACGGGGTGGGTCTGGTGCGAGACCTCACCGACAATCATCAGCTGTCTCTGAGCGGTAAGCATATTCTGATGCTCGGTGCCGGCGGCGCGGCGCGGGGGGTATTGGCTGAACTGATCCACTGCGCACCCGCCAGTATCACCATCATGAATCGGACCCTTTCGCGGGCTGAGGAGTTGAGGACCGACCTGGCCGCACAAGGTGTGATGCACGTCAGGGCGATGAATGAACCGGGTGGCCCGCGCTATGATCTGGTGATTAACGGGACCAGTGCCAGCCTGAAAAACGAGGGCCTGCAGCTGGATGCCGCGCTCTTTGCTGCAAACTTCGTCGCCTACGACATGATGTATGGGGCTGAGGAAACTGACTTCATGAGCTGGGCAACAGCAGCCGGTGCAGGCGCGTCGCTGGATGGGCTGGGGATGCTGGTGGAACAGGCGGCGGAGTCTTTCGCATTGTGGCGGGGCAAGCGACCTGAGACCCAGCGCGTCATTGATCAGATTCGTCAATCACTCTAGCCTCTAAACTGGTGGGTGGGCTGGCCCGGCATTCGGGTCTGCCATTATCGTTTTTGCTGCGAACTGGTGTAGCCAGAGACAATGCGAGGGGGCGCTCGAGAGACGCCCGGAGTAATATCTGTCGACGATCACTGAGAAGACCACTGAGAAGATCTCTGAAAAGATCTCTGAAAAAGGCTTTAAGTAAGGCGGTGAGAAAAACCCCGAGAGATCTGGCGAGCGAGGAGGTTTTCTCCAGACAAATTCTTCAGACAAAAAAAGGGGTTATCAGCAGATAACCCCTTTTCTGGTTTTTGAACCGGAAGCGTTGACTAGTGCGCCGCTTCTTCCGAATGTTCGTCATGGTGGATATCGCTTGGCCCCAGAGCGACCGCATTCCGGTCGTGTCCGCGATAGTTAAAGCGGGTCTCTTCAGTATAGGCGCCTTCAAAGGCCATCAGCCCGATGAATAAAAGCAGCACCGTCGGTGGACCAAGAATCGTGAACACCAGCGCCAGCCTTTCCCACACGACATGCATGAAGATGGCGATGATAAAACCCGCTTTCAGTAGCATGAAAAATATCACCAGCCCCCACCGCATCGCACCTTGAACTTCAAAGTAGTCGACAGCGTAGGAGAAGCCGCTGAGTACGAAGAGCAGAACCCAGATCTTATAGTAAATACCCAGAGGGTGTTGTTGTCCTTCAGCCGAAGCCATTATCGTCCTCTCTTACAGTAAGTAGAAAAATGCAAAGATGAATACCCAAACGAGATCAACGAAGTGCCAGTACAGACCGGCAATTTCAACGATTTCGTATCCTTTATTGTCGTAGTATCCGCGTTTCACCCGAAGCGCTACCCAGAGCAGGTAAATGACGCCCCCGGTAACGTGTAGACCATGAAAGCCGGTTACCATGAAAAAGACCGAACCGAACTGAGGCGCCCCGAACGGGTTACCCCAGGGTCGAACCCCTTCAGCGATCAGTTTTGACCATTCGAACGCCTGCATGCCAACGAAGGTTGCACCGAAGGCGGCGGTTATGCAGATCAATAAGAACGTTTTGGCCTTGTCTTTCTGATAGCCAAAATTGACGGCGAGCGCCATGGTGCCGGAACTCGTGATCAACACAAACGTCATGATCGCGATGAGAATCAGCGGGATCGGGTCACCGCCAAAAGACAGGGCGAAAATTTCGCTCTGTGGCGGCCACGGGTCGGTTGTCGTGACCCGCACATTCAGATATCCAATCAGAAAGCAGGAAAAAATAAAGGTGTCAGACACCAGGAATATCCACATCATGGCCTTTCCCCAGGGCACATGATACGCCTGTCGGTCGGCGCTCCAGTCATCGACCATCCCTGTCATGCCATCCTGGCTGACAGCTTGTGTAGTTGCTTCACTCATCCCAATTTCCCGTAAGTGCGATTTGGTTTGTTTAGTTTAGTTATTCAGGTGTTCGCTAATATGGCGAACAGCACGATCCAGACAAGCAGCAGGAAGTGCCAGTAAATGGTGCACAGTTGAATGCTCAGCCTTACCTCTTCGGGCTCTCCGCCTGCGGTCAAGCGTATTGCGCACTTGCTCCAAACCCAGAGACCACCGATTAAATGCAGGGCGTGAACGCCTGTCAGCAGATAGTAAAAGGCAACAGCCGGATTTGAGGACAGGTAGAACCCACCCGCCTGTAAGTGATTCCAGGTGACCATCTGAGCCACGATAAAAAGGATTGCCAGAACACCCGCACCGAAAAACGAGGTGTACAGATTTCGGGTGTCACCACGAACCACAATGTTTCTCGACCACTGGAACAGCACGCTGCTGGCGATCAGCAAACCGGTGTTGAACCACAGTTGTGCTGGCTCCGAAAGCGGCTCCCAGTCAGGTAACTCCATGCGCAAGTAGTAGCTCACCATGAAGAGAGAAAAAATGACTGTCGCAATAACTAGAAAAAACGTCAGTGCTACACGCTCGGCCGCGACGGCGAAGGTCCCTTCCGGAACCATGCCGCCGATGACGCCCTTACGTTCCCACGGCTTTTCCGTGACTGTCTTAATAAGGCCCATGTCGTTTTCCCGTTACTCCTCGTTGCCTTGAGATGACTTCGCGTCTTGCGCGGTAGCCACGTCGCTTTCCGGCATATTCTGCGGGATAAAGTCTTCCGCGGCTCCGGGGACGCTGTAGTCATAGGCCCATCGGTACACAGTAGGCAGGTTCTCGCCCCAGTTGCCGTGCACTGGCGGAGTATCAGGCGTTTGCCATTCCAGAGAGGCAGCGCCCCATGGGTTGGGGTCCGCTTTTTTGCCCCACTTCAGGCTGCCGATGATGTTGATAAAGAACAGTATCTGAGAGGCCCCCACAATCAATGCTGCGATGGTGATGGAGGAATTCAGATCCTGCGCAGACAATGGAATGAAGTCGGTATTTCCCAGTGCGTAGTAACGTCTGGGTACTCCCAGGAAGCCGAGGTAGTGCATTGGCAGATAGATCGCGTATGCACCGAGGAAGGTCAGCCAGAAGTGAACCTTCGCCAGAGCTTCGTTGTACATGCGACCACTGATTTTCGGGTACCAGTGATACAGCGCTGCATAAAGAACCAGGATAGGTGACACGCCCATGACCAGATGGAAGTGAGCCACGACGAAGTAGGTATCGGACAGCGGCAGGTCAATAACCACGTTGCCGAGGAACAAGCCCGTCAGGCCACCATGAATGAACGTGAAGATAAATCCTATGGCGAAGTACATCGGCGCGTTCAGGCGAATATCGCCTTCCCAGAGCGTGAGCAACCAGTTGTAAACCTTCAGAGCAGTCGGCACTGCAATGATCAGCGTGGTAGTCGCAAAGAAAAAGCCGAAGTAAGGGTTCATGCCGCTCACATACATGTGGTGTGCCCACACAATGAAGCTCAGACCACCGATTGCAATGATCGCCCAGACCATCATCCGGTAACCGAAAATATTCTTGCGCGCGTGTACGCTCAGAACATCAGAAACCAGACCGAAAGCGGGCAGTGCAACGATGTACACTTCTGGATGGCCAAAGAACCAGAACAGATGCTGGAACAGGATCGGGCTGCCGCCTTCGAAGTCGAGAGGAGTGCCTGCTTCAAGAACGGCTGGCATGAAGAAGCTGGTCCCCAATAGCGCATCGAAAAGCATCATGATGCAGGCGACAAGCAGTGCCGGGAACGCGAATAAACCGAGAACCGTAGCAACGAAAATACCCCAGATAGTCAGAGGCATTCTCATCAGGGTCATGCCTCGGCAGCGGTACTGTAAAATCGTGACCACATAGTTCAGGCCGCCCATGGTGAATGCCACCACGAATACGATGAGTGAGACCAGCATCAGGATAATCCCGGCGTCATGCCCGGGCGTGCCTGCCATGGCGGTCTGAGGGGGGTAGAGCGTCCAGCCGGCTCCGGTAGGACCGCCCCCGACGAAGAAGCTCGCCATTAAAATGATCACTGAGATCAGGAAGGTCCAGACTGACATCATATTCAGGAACGGGAATACCATGTCCCGGGCCCCGAGCATCAGCGGCACCATGTAATTCCCGAAACCACCCAGAAACAGTGCGGTCAGGAAGTACACCACCATGATCATGCCGTGCATGGTGACCGCCTGATAGTAGAAATTGGGATCCACAAAGTTAACGGACTCAGGGAAGCCCAGCTGCATCCGGAACAGCAGGGAAAGAACCAGCCCCACTATGCCCGTCAGAACTGCGAGACCGCCATACTGAATGGCAATGACCTTATGGTCTTGGCTCCAAACGTATTTTTCGACCCAGCTGTGGGGATGATGCATCTCCATATCTTGGTCTTGGTCGGCTAATGGTACGTAGGCCATTGTTTACTCCTAATCGATAAATTGATGCCCTGGGGCAATAAATCTAAAACTCTCTGATCTAAACCTTGCAGACTAGCGCAGCGTGTTGATGTACGCGGCCACGTCGTTAATCTCTTCCAGATCTCCCATGGCTGTTGCCATCTGGACCATCTGCTCTCCATAAGCGTCCGCCGGGTGGTTACCACGGATTCCGGCTCTGAAGTTGCTGATTTGGGTGACAAAATACCAATCGCTCATGCCGGCAAGCTTCGGCGCGTCGGTGTACCAGGTACCAGCCCCGTTATCCAGGTGACAGGCAGCGCAGTTGCGGTCGTAAATGTCATAACCGTTTGCGATGTCGCCTGCGATGGTGGTTTGTGCGGGCGTGTCCGGAAAAGTTGCGATGTATGCGGCAATGTTACGTACCGCCTCGTCTGTGGTCAGCATGTTGGCGAAGGCGGTCATCTGTGCGCCGTTGGTGTCGCCTTCTCCGCCCCGCGCGCCCTGCTTGAAATGGTTCAGCTGGCGTTCGATATACCAGGCCTGCTGGCCGGCGATCTTCGGTGCGTTCAGCATCGGATTGCCCTCGCCGTTCTGGCCGTGGCACGCGGCACATGCTGCGTACTGAGCCTGGCCGGCGGCCACATTAGGAGCAGCCAGGGCCTGAGTGTCAGCAAAGGTAGGCTGGGCCGCGATCCAGGCGTCATAGTCCGCCTGAGGCTCAACCGTGACAGAGCCGCGCATGACGAAGTGGCCGATACCACACAGCTCTTCGCACATGATGTCGTAAGTGCCTTCCTGAGTCGGGTCGAACCACAGATAGGACACCAGCCCCGGAACCAGGTCCATCTTCACGCGGAATTGGGGGACAGTGTAGTTGTGCAGCACGTCATTAGAGCGCAGCAACGCCTTGACCGGCTGATTCACCGCCAGATGCATGTTCGGGTCGTTAACGACGACATCATCCATACCGTTAGGGTCTTCCGGGTTGATGCCGAAGGGATTGGTTTCGCTCACGAAGCCGGTGTCAGCGGTGCCGAGAATGCCATCAGCGCCGGGGTAGCGGAACTGCCACTGCCATTGCTGGCCAAGCACCTCATATTCCAGGGCGTTTTCAGGGGGCGTTACAAAACTCGCCCAGACAAACAGGCCCGGGGCAAGCATGGCGACGACTCCGACGGTCGTGAAAATGGACAGCTTGGCTTCCAGACCGGCATTTTCAGGCTCGTAAACCGCCTTGTGCCCGTCCCTTTGCCTGAACTTCCAGATGCAATAGGCCAAGAACACATTACATGCGACGAACACAAAGCCGGTCACCCAGAAAGTGATATTGATGGTGAAGTCGATGGACCCCCAATCTGTGGCGATATCAGTGAACCACCAGGGACTGGCAAAGTGAAAGATGATTGATCCGACGACCAGAAGAAAAATAACGACCGCTAAAGCCATGAAACCGAATTCCTTCTATAAGTGATGTAATCTCGGCCCTGCGTCGCACCGCTGACCAAAGGATCAGCGCAGCGCTCTGCCGGGCAGGATTTGCTTTAATTTCTGTGTCATTTGAATGACTCGCCCGAGCGCCACAGAGCAAGCTGTTGGCAAACTCAAAACGTGCGTCGATTCTGAATGACCGTCCTAATTATTGTTGTTCACTTGGGTGGGGTATATCCGCAGCCAGACTCCGTTTCATGCGGGCGTAAAACCCCCGATAAATCCTAGCTTTATGGCACACCTCAAGTGGGGGCCATGCTATAGAAAAATGCCTTTTCTAGCAAGGTTTTAGTGCCCCAAAACCCTTGAAAACAGGGCTTTAGTCGAGCGTTTTTGACAGGAAGCTGTCAGCTTCAAATGGGTTTCGAGAATAGCACTAACAATCAATCGAAAAATCTGTAAAATTCACGCCCTGACCTCGCCGGCAACCGGTCCGTGCGTCCCGGCCTGTAGCAAGCTGGAGAAGACGCGGCCGGGACAGTCGCAGACCCGGCACGGTCAGTTGCCGAATCCGATTACCCTTTGCCGAGCCAAGCAGTACGCAATGACCGACATTACCACCCAATCAACCGCCAGCTGGCGGGACTACTACGAGATGTGCAAGCCCCGCGTGGTGATGCTCATGATTCTGACGTCTCTGGTTGGCATGCTGTTGGCGGTGCCCGGCATGGTGCCGGTCGACATTCTGATTCTCGGCAATCTGGGGATCGCGCTGGTCGCCGGATCGGGCGCAGTGGTCAATCACCTGATTGACCGCAAGATCGATGTGGTCATGAAGCGCACCCATAACCGACCAATTCCTCAGGGTCGGGTTGACCCCTTGCAGGCCGGTATCTTTGCTGCCGTGATCGGTCTGGCCGGCATGGCGATTATGATGATCTGGGTGAATCCGTTGTCGGCCTGGCTGACGCTGGCGTCATTCGTCGGCTACGCCTTTATCTACACCGGATATCTGAAACACGCCACGCCGCAGAACATTGTCATCGGCGGGCTCGCCGGGGCGATGCCGCCGCTGCTCGGATGGTCAGCAGTTACCGGCACGATCGAAGCAGATGCCGTCGTGTTAGTGCTTATTATCTTCGCCTGGACGCCTCCTCACTTCTGGGCGTTGGCTATCCACCGCAAGGAAGAGTACGCCAAATCCGGGATTCCCATGCTGCCCGTCACGCACGGGGAGCGGGTGACGAAGATCCACATCCTGGTGTACACCGTCATCCTTGTGCTGATCAGCGTGTTTCCGTCCCTGACCGGTTCCAGCAGCCTGTTTTATCTTGCCGCGGCGGTCGCGCTCGGCGCGGGTTTTCTGTACTGGTCCGTCAAACTGATGCGCAGGCCCGAGCCCAGCACGGCGATGGACACGTTTAAATATTCGATTGTGTATCTGGCGCTGCTCTTCATCGCTCTGGTAGTCGACCACTATCTGTTCTGACCGGAGGAAGACTCCGTGCAACTGTCCCGCAATTCAAAGGTCTCTTTTGCCGCTTTTGTCGTGTTCGACCTGCTGCTGGCCTACTGGCTGATCACCCTGTTTCAGGCGCGCGATGAGGTTGAGACTATTAATGCGCTCAATGCGCTCGGCGCGATCGAATATCCGGACCCCTACCGTCTTACCCCCTTTCAGCTGAGCGATCAGGACGGTGACCCGTTTCTGGTTGAGGATTTTGCCGGGCAGTGGTCACTGGTCTTTTTTGGTTTCACTTCCTGCCCGGATGTCTGTCCGATCACTATGTCGGAGCTGGCTCAGGCTCACCGGGCAATCACGGAGTTACCGGATTTGCCTGACCCGCAAGTAGTGTTCGTTTCAGTGGATCCGGAGCGCGACAGTAGACAGGCTGTGAAACGCTATGTCGAGCAGTTCAACACGGATTTCATTGGTCTGTCCGGATCCGAAGCGGGTATTGGTGCACTGGCCAAACAGCTGTTTGTCGCTTTCAGTAAAGTGGATCAGGCTGACATGGCCCCCGGCGAGACGGGTCATGAGTCACACATACCCGATGGCGGCGTGACGGCAGATGGCTACATGATCAATCACAACATCCACGTTTCACTGGTGAACCCGGAAGCAGAGCTGGTGGCGCTGATCAGGCCGCCGGTGCGGCGTGAGTCTCTGGTTCAGGCATATTCTCTGCTGATCAACGACTAGCGTTCGCTGCGTTTTTCGTTGACTGCTGCTGTGGCCAGCCTGTGTCCGTCTGTTCGTTTAATCCCCGGCGTCTTCCCCGGATGCAACGCGTCCTGTACCGAGTGATCTGTATGATGTTTCTTGTAGGTAGCTGCTGGTAGGAAGTTACTGGTACGAGTTACTGATACGAAGCAGCTTGCATGAATTTGCTTGTATAAGTTTTTGCAAACGGCTCGCCCTCACCCGAGGGGTTCCGGGCGCTCTACCAGCGGTGTTCAGTTGCCGATACGCGGCTTCAGCAGCGAAGCCGCGAACAGCGCTGCGGCGCATACGACGATCGTCGGCCCGACCGGTGTGTCGAGCTGAAACGCTCCGGCCAGACCGGTCAGCACTGAGAAAATGCCGATGGCGATCGCCAAAAAGGCCATTTTTTCCGGGGTTTTGGCGAATCTTTGCGCAGTAGCCGGCGGAATGATGAGCAGGGAAGTAATGAGCAGAACGCCGACAATTTTCAGCGCCACCGACACCGTCAGCGCAGTCAGCCCGATCAGCATCAGCCTGGTTCTTTCTACGTTGACCCCTTCTACTTCAGCCAGTTCGGCATGCACAGTCGTGGATAACAAATCGTTCCAGAACCGAAAAATAGCCAGACCGGCAGCGGCGGCAATGAGCAGAATCCAGTTCAGGCTCCTTTGATCTATGGTCAGCAGATCGCCAAACAGATAGGCCTCCAGATTCACTCGCGCGCCGTCGGTGAGGGCGATGAACACCATGCCGACGGCAAGCGAACTGTGCGCGAGAATGCCAAGCAGGGTGTCCATCGAGGCGAGCGCTCGCTTTTCAAGCGCTGCCAGTAAGGCAGCCAGCACCAGCCCGCTGACCAGAATGCTGAATTGCGGGTCGCTGCCGGTTGCCAGACCGATAGCGATACCCAGCAACGCGGAATGTGCCAGCGTGTCGCCAAAAAAAGACATGCGGCGCCAAACAATAAAGCAGCCGAGCGGCCCGCAAACACAGGCCAGAGCGATGCCCGCGGTTAGGGCGAACAGGAAAAAATCTGTGCTGAGCAGTGCAAGCATGATCTAGTCCTCTGCCGGCTCTGACTTGACGTTGCCGCTGATGTCATGCTCGTGGTTGTGATGGTGGGTATAGACCGCGAGCTCTTCCGAGACGGACGCACCGAACAGCTCCAGAAACGCCGGATCACTGGACACATGTTCCGGCTCTCCGTGGCAGCAAACGTGATGATTCAGGCAAACCACTTCATCGGTCGCGGACATCACCAGATGCAGATCGTGAGAAATCATCAGCACACCGCAGCCGCTTCGATCCCGGATTTCACCGATCAGGCGGTAGAGCTCCGCCTGCCCGGCAAGATCGACGCCCTGTGCCGGCTCGTCGAGGATCAGCAGTTGCGGCTCGCCCAGCATGGCCCGGGCCAGCAGCACGCGCTGCAGCTCTCCGCCGGAAACGGTTGCGAGCTGCTGATCCTGCAGGTGCTCGATGCGCAGCACGGTGAGCGCAGCGGCAATGGCCGGTTCAGTGGCGCGCTGGCTGAGGCTCAGAAAGCGCATAACCGTCAATGGCAGAGCAGGATGCAGGGCGATGCGTTGCGGCATGTATCCCACAGTCAGGCCGTCCTTGCGGGCGACCGTGCCCTGCTGCACGTCAATCAGCCCGAGCAGCACTCTCACCAGAGTTGTCTTGCCGGCGCCGTTAGGCCCGATCAGAGAGACCACCTTGTTGGGAGGGATCGTCAGATTGACGCCCTGCAGCACCGCCTGGCCGGCGAGGCGCAGACCTACGTCTGTGGCGGTAATAAGAGGCTCTGATTGGTCTGGCGAGGCTGACACGTTGCTGGCTCTCAGGCTTGTTGGCGGTTAAGGCGACGCATGTCCGTCATGTCGGCAGCCGGTTTACCGGCCCGGGCACCTGACCGGCGAAGGCAAGACGCTGAACAGTGGCAGAAGCCGTGGCGTCATGACCGGGATGCGGACAATGGTATATCATAGCAACGAAGTCAATCGCGGCGCCGGGTAATTTGCTGGACTTGTGCGCCGCGCCTCCCCGGCGTCTGTTTGCCCCGGGTCATCAGGCCGGTCCGGTGCCGACCTGATCTCTCACCAGCCTTCAGGAAAAAGGTGTCAGCGAGCTGCTCCAGGAAAAACCATGTCACT
>VMDC01000026.1 GCA_008081045.1 Gammaproteobacteria bacterium
CCTGCATTCTCCGGCCTTACACTCCGGCCTTGCGCTCCGATCGGATTTTCCGGCACGGCAGCCGGCTGCGCTGAATCCCTACGCCCGCTCCCGGCGCCCTTATCGCGGCTGGCTGACAGAGCCGTGGACAGGGCCGTCTCGAGGGCGCCTTGCTGATCGAAGCACCAATGACTTTTCAACCATCCTCGCCTGATGAGAACTACGACGGGCGCCATGATCTGTATCATCGGCGCGCCGCTTTTCGTAACTGCCGGGAGCTCCAGCTTCCGACCCTGCCGGTTCTGATCCGCCAAAGCGCCGCGTTGTTCTGTCAGCTGCCGCAACACCCCAGTGGTTCAGTTCATCGCGTCGGACAAAGATCCTGTCCGCGAACGGCGACGTATACCTGACTGCGGCGCCGGGGCTGCAATCGCTGCACCGGCCAGTCCTGCGCAGGCAGGGGGAATTGCCGCGACATTATCCCCTCTGCTTTGTTGAATGCAATTGCCAGAGCGTGGCGCCGTGGACAACACGCCGGTGCCGTGCCAGCAGATCATGCTGTGTTGAACCCCGGCCCGGCATGAGTGTGATACCATGCGCGCCCATTCACAGCCGCTACAGACTTTTCAGCGAACCTCAGACCATGTCACTCACTCAGTCCTCTCAACCGACTTCTTTCAAAAAGAGCAAAATCAAATTCCTGCTGCTCGAGGCCGTGCACCAAAGCGCACTGGACACACTCCACCGCGCCGGCTACGACAATGTTGAGTACCTGAAAACGTCACTGGCGGAAGACGAACTGAAAGAACGTATCGCCAACGCGCACTTTGTGGGAATCCGATCCCGCACGCAGCTGACCGAAGAGGTATTCGCTGCCGCAAAGAAGCTGCTGGCCGTCGGCTGTTTTTGCATCGGCACGAATCAGGTGAACCTGGACTCTGCGCTCAGACGCGGCATTCCGGTATTCAACGCGCCTTTCTCCAACACCCGCAGCGTGGCGGAGCTGGTAATCGGTCAGGCGATTTTGCTGCTCAGAGGCATTCCGGAAAAAAATGCGCTCATGCACCGTGGCGTCTGGCAGAAAGCCGCCAAGGGTTCTTTTGAAACCCGTGGCAAAAAACTGGGCATTATCGGCTACGGGAACATCGGATCCCAGCTGAGCGTACTGGCCGAAGCCATGGGGATGGAAGTCTATCTGTATGACGTGGTCACCAAGCTCCCGCTCGGTAACGCCAAGCAGGTGAGCTCTCTGACCGAACTGCTCAGCCTCTGTGACGTCATCAGTCTGCATGTGCCCGAGACGCCCGACACCCGAAACCTCATCGGCCCCAAAGAGCTGGCGGCCATGAAAGATTCCGGCATCCTGATTAATGCTTCTCGCGGAACCGTGGTAGACATTGACGCGCTTGCTCAGGCCCTGGCAGACAAAGCCATCGCCGGTGCCGCCATCGACGTCTATCCCGCTGAACCCAAATCCAATGACGAGGAATTCCTGTCACCGCTGCGAGAATTTGATAACTGCATCATCACGCCCCACGTCGGCGGCAGCACCATGGAAGCGCAGGAAAACATCGGCATTGAGGTCAGCGAGAAACTGGTTAAATACAGCGACAACGGCTCAAGCTTCACCTCGGTAAACTTTCCCGAGGTGGCGCTTCCGGCGCATCCGGGTCACCATCGACTGCTGCATATTCATGAAAACGTGCCGGGTATCCTGTCGCAGATCAACAATGTCTTTTCCGAAACCGGGATAAACATCAGCTCACAATACCTGCAGACCAATGACCGGGTTGGCTATGTTGTGATGGACATTGACGAACAGTACAGCGACCTTGCTCTGGAACGTCTGAATCAGGTCAACGGCACAATCCGCTGCCGGGTGCTGTTTTAGGCAACCCCGGCCAGTCTTGCCGAAGGTCGAACCCGCCGGGGCTCAGGGCTAGGGGTTAAGGGCTAAGGGCCGATTATCCCGGCAAGCCGGGCAAAAAGCCGCTCCCTAAAAACGGCAGACTCATTCACCAGATGATGTCTCGCGTCGTCGAGCAGGTAGGCCTTGCCGGCCGGAAATTTTTCGCTGATCAGTGGCAGATTCTTCCGCCAGTCAACCGTTCCGTCGTCCGTCCCCTGAATAATCTGAACCGGCACCCCGGACTGAGCTGCTCCGGCAAAGCGCTGCTGGTAATCGGCCATCGCTGCGACCCAGGCGGTGGGCAATGTCCGGGCCTGCAGACAGTCATGCTCCCTGAGAAAGCGAAGAAAACTGTCGTCGTGACTGTTCCGTGCAAAGCTCCGTCTGATACCGGGCAGAAAAGATCGGGTCAGGTAGAACACATAGCGACTCAGAGACCACCCAACCGGATACAGCAGCGGGCACAGCAACACATAGTGCGCCAGTGTGAATCGCTCATCCAGCTTGCGATGAAGCAGGCTGTCCATGATTACCGCGCAGCCTGTGCTCTGGGCAACCCCCACCCAGGGCCGGGGCAGTTTTGCAGCAAGCTCGAGAACACTCTCGAGCGCCTCAGAATACTCCTCAAAGGAGCCGATACTGGCCGGCTTGCCTGATGAGAGCCCGTGACCCGGCAGATCCACGATGACCACCGAATAGCCCAGCGCGAGACACTGACGAATCAGATGGCCGTACAGGCCGGCGTGATCATAATAGCCATGAAGCAAAAACGCCGTGCCTGCGCCGGCCTCGGGCAGCTGAAAGTGCTGGACAACCAGAGTGTAATCACCACTGGAAACCGTGCCGATTCGATGGCTGTGGTGACAGCCGAGGCTGTCAGCGTCAATCCCGTAGTGGCGGCGATAGGCAGTCAGCGCCGCAGTCTGCTCGGTCTGAACCCCAGCCAGATCGATGGGTGTCAGCTGTTTCCTGAGCGCCTGGACATCTGTCGGTGAAAACATGGCTGAAACTCACTGCGCCGATCGCCCGTCTCAGGCGGCGCTCTGATAGCGCTCGCTCATTTCTTCCAGGCTGTAGACTTTTTTGATCTTCGACACCTGGCCGGCTGTACCGAACGCTTCGAGTCTGTCCTTGACGATGCCTTTCATGGCCTGCACGGTGGGAATCAGAAATTTACGCGGATCGAACTCAGAGGTGTTCTGTGCCAGAAACCGGCGCACGGCTCCGGTGGAGGCGAGGCGCAGATCCGTATCAATATTCACCTTACGCACTCCGTGTCGGATGCCCTCCTGAATTTCTTCTACCGGCACGCCGTATGTCTCGGGAATCTCACCGCCAAATTCATTGATCACTGCCAGCCACTCCTGCGGGACTGAGGAAGACCCGTGCATCACCAGGTGCGTGTTGGGAATTTTTTCATGGATTTCCTTGATGCGCTCAATCGCGAGAATATCGCCGGTCGGTGGACGGCTGAATTTATAGGCGCCGTGGCTGGTACCCACCGCAATGGCCAGCGCATCAACGCCGGTGGCATCAACAAAATCGGATGCTTCCTGCGGGCTCGTCAGCAACTGTTCCATCGACAGCTTGCCTTCCGCACCGATGCCATCCTCCTCGCCTGCCATGCCGGTTTCCAGCGACCCCAGACAGCCAATCTCTCCCTCAACCGACACGCCACAGGCATGCGCCATCTCCACAGTCAGTCGGGTCACCCGAACGTTGTAGTCAAAATCAGTCGGGGTTTTGCCATCCTCGCCGAGTGAGCCATCCATCATCACTGAAGAAAAGCCCAGCTGGATCGAGCGCTGACAGACTGCCGGCGACACCCCGTGGTCCTGGTGCATGACGATGGGAATATGAGGGAACTCCTCGATGGCCGCCTGAATCAGGTGCTTGAGGAAATTGGAGCCGGCATACTTGCGCGCGCCGGCGGACGCCTGCAGGATCACCGGACTGTTCACTTCATCGGCGCCTTCCATGATGGCACGCACCTGCTCAAGATTGTTTACGTTGAAGGCCGGAACGCCGTAGTCGTTCTCAGCGGCGTGATCCAGAAGCTGTCGTAAACTGATTAGTGCCATGATAATTCCTCTCGTGTTTCCTGATGGCGGCGCGATTGAGTGGCAGCGACTTGCTGCCCGGGTCTTCACTGAATGGCTTGATGTTCTGGGCCAGCCTGTTTGCTGTACCGGTGGGCCACTGCATGAGAAGGATTATTTCCAAGCTGTCCCGACTTGGCAATGGTTAATGCTGTTACCGTGACTTTCTGCGCCTCACTCGGGCCTCACTTTGGGCTGTGCTCGGGCTGCGCTTGAACTTTCCGCCGGCTTTTCAGCATCGCCACCGCCGGCAGCTCGATGCCCTGAACGTATTCCAGAAATGCGCCGCCGCCGGTCGAGATATAGGAGACTGACTCGGTAATCCCGAACTTGTCGATCGCGGCAATGGTCTCGCCACCACCTGCCAGGGAGTACCCCTTGCTGTCGGCAATGGCCTGCGCCAGCCGCCGCGTGCCCCCGGCAAAGCGGTCAAATTCAAAGACCCCCACCGGGCCATTCCAGAGCAGAGTGGAAGACTTACCAATCAACGCCGCGAGCGACTCCGCCGACTCAGGCCCGATGTCCAGAATCAGGTCATCGTCAGCAATCCCGGCCACCGGTTTCACCGTCGCTTCGGCGTCCGCGCTGAAGCGCTTGGCCACGACCACATCAGTCGGCAGCGGAATGTGGGTGCGCGCCATCAGGGCGGTCGCGGTGGCAACCAGATCCGGTTCACACAGTGATTGACCGATGTTGATGCCCTTTGCCAGCAAAAAAGTATTGGCGATGCCGCCGCCGACAATCAGCTGGTCGACGATGCCCGCCAGATTGTTCAGCACCTCGAGCTTACTGGAGACTTTGGCGCCACCGACAATGGCCAGCATCGGACGCTTGGGGCTGGCCAGAGACCGCTCCAGCGCGTCAAGTTCCCCGGCCAGCAAAGGGCCGGCGCAGGCCGTCCCGGCGAATTCAGCGACACCATGGGTGCTGGCCTGTGCGCGATGGGCAGTACCGAACGCATCCATCACAAAGACATCGCAGAGCTTTGCGTACGCTCTGGCCAGCTCCGCGTCATTCGACTTTTCACCCGGATTGACGCGCACGTTCTCCAGCATGACCAGGCGCTCTGAGCCGATAGCCGTCGGGTCTTCGAGATAGCCGGAGATCAGGGGAATCTCCCGGTCCAGCAGCTGGCCAAGGTGCCTGGCGACCGGAGCGAGCGAGAACTCCGGCCGCTCTGCCACCGCCACGCCCTCAGACGGACGTCCCAGATGTGACATGACGATTACCTGCGATGCCGTTTCCAGCGCCCGGGTCAGGGTGGGTAGCGTCGCCCGGATACGGGTGTCATTACTGACTTCACCGGCCGCCAGCGGCACGTTCAGATCCTCGCGAATCAGCACGCGCTTGTTGGTCAGGTCCAGTTCGTTCATGCGCAGAAAAGACATGCTCAGCCCTCGCAGTTCAGTTGATCAGAGGTGGCAGGGCGAGCCAGCAACGCTCAGCCCCAAGACGGCGCCCGGTGCCGTTTACTGGTGACTCATCAGCTGGGCCACATCCAGCATCCGGTTCGCATAGGCCCATTCATTGTCAAACCAGACCAGCAGCTTCACCAGATTATTGGGTGCCACCCGGGTCTGATTGGAATCAACCACGGCCGAGCGCGGATCGTGATTGTAGTCACAGGAGGCAAGCAGTTCGTCACTCACCCCCAGCACGTTGGGCGGCAGCGCACTGGCGAAATCCTTCAGCGCCTCGTTGATCTGTTCCGCAGTGGCGCTGCGCTTCAGGCTGACAGTCAGGTCCATGGCTGAGACATTCACCGTGGGCACACGAATCGCCTGCGCTTCCAGCAGACCCTGCAGGTGCGGCAGAATCCGCTCAATTCCCCGGGCCAGCTCGGTGTCCACCGGAATGATGGACTGCATGGCGCTGCGGGTCTTGCGTAGATCAGAGTTGTGATAGCTGTCGATTACCGGCTGATCGTTCATCGCCGAATGAATGGTTGTGATGACCCCTGAGAGCAGCCCGAAGGATTGATCCAGCGCCTTCAGCACCGGCACGATGCAGTTGGTGGTGCAGGAAGCGTTTGAGACGATGCGGGCCTCGGCGGACAGCTGTTCGTGATTGATGCCGTATACCAGAGTGGCATCGACATCGCTTTCAGCGGGCTGGGAAAACAGCACCCGACGCGCCCCTGCCTGCAGATGACATTCGGCCTGGGCTCGGTCGGTAAACGCGCCGCTGCATTCCATGACCAGATCGACATCTAAACCCTGCCACGGCAGGGCGTTCAGGTCGCTGGTCTGACTGACAGCAATCCGGTCGCCGTTCACCAGCAGATCGCCGCTGACTTTCTCTACTTCGACCGTTCCCAGAAAGCGTCCGTGGGTACTGTCATAGCGGGTCAGATGGGCCAGCGTCTCAATGTCGGCAAGGTCGTTGATCGCGACGATCTGCAGGCCCGGGTAATCGGTGGATTCATACAGCGCGCGCAGGATTGAGCGGCCGATGCGGCCGAAGCCGTTAATTGCAATTCGATAAGCCATGCGGACAGTTACTCTCTCGGCCGGTCAGACAGCACTCAGCCCTTGGCCGCCGCGACGACCGCATCCGCGGTAAAACCGAAATGTTCCATCAGCACACCGCCCGGGGCGGAAGCGCCGAAACTGCGCATGCCGATGATCTGGCCATCCATCCCGACCCATTTGTGCCAGTAATCCACCGCGGCGGCTTCCACCGCAACGCGATTGCGCACCGAGGGCGGCAGCACGGCATCGCGATAGTCCTGATCCTGGGCTTCGAAAACATCTGCGCTCGGCATCGACACCAGCCGCGCCGCAACCCCTTCCGACTGCAACCTGCCAACCGCCTCCACACAGATCTGCACCTCGGAGCCGGTCGCAATCACAATCACATCCGGCGTGCCGTCACAGTCCTTCAGGACATAGGCGCCGCGGCTGATGTTAGCAAGCTGCTCCGCATCTCTGGACTGGTGAGGAATCCCCTGTCGGGAAAACACCAGTGCCGTCGGCCCGGTGTTGCGCTCCAGCGCTGCCTTCCACGCCACTGCAGATTCCACGTTGTCGCAGGGCCGCCAGACTGACATGTTCGGCGTCGCCCGCAGGGCAGTGAGCTGTTCAATCGGCTGATGCGTCGGCCCGTCCTCACCCTGACCGATGGAGTCATGGGTGTAAACCAGAATACTGTGCTGCTTCATCAGCGCTGCCATGCGCGCCGCGTTTCGGGCGTACTCCATGAAAATCAGGAAAGTCGCGGTATAGGGAATGAATCCGCCGTGCAGAGCAATGCCCGATGCCATAGCGGTCATACCGAATTCACGGACGCCGTAGTAGATGTAGTTACCGCCGGCATCGCGGGTGACAGGCGTGCTGCCAGACCAGGTTGTCAGATTGGACCCGGTGAGATCGGCACTGCCGCCGATCAGTTCAGGCAGCAGCGCGCCAAAGACTTCAATGCAGTTCTGGGAGGCCTTGCGGCTGGCGATGTTGTCCTCGGTTTCCTGGCACTGTTGAATGTACGCCTCAGCCTTGGCGCTGAACTCGCCGGGCAGCTCACCTTTGATCCGGCGCACCAGCTCCATCGCCAGCTCCGGATATTCCTCTTCGTATGCCACCAGCTTTTCTTTCCAGGCGGACTCTGCCGCAAAGCCTTTTTCGGTGGCATCCCAGGCAGCCCTGATCTCTTCCGGCACCACAAACGGCGCATGGGGCCAGCCCAGCTCTTCGCGCACTGCCGCCACTTCGTCCTCCCCCAGCGGCGCGCCGTGGGTAGCGGCGGTGCCGCCCTTGTTGGGTGAGCCGAAGCCGATCACGGTCTTGCAGCTGATCAGGGTGGGTTTGTCCGGTTCACCCTGCGCCGCCGCAATGGCCGCGGCGATGGCTGCCGAATCATGGCCATCTGCGGCAAGCACCTGCCAGCCATAGGATTCAAAACGCTTGGCGGTATCGTCGGAGAACCATTCTGCCACCTCACCGTCGATAGAAATGCCGTTGTCGTCGTACAGCACAATGAGTTTGCCCAGCTTCAGAGTGCCGGCCAGCGAGCACACTTCATGGGAGATGCCTTCCATCAGGCAGCCGTCTCCGGCGAACACGTAAGTGTAATGATCAATAACCTCGTGTCCGTCACGATTGAACTGCGCCGCCAGGGTCTTTTCGGCAACCGCCATACCGACTGCATTGGCCAGACCCTGACCCAGCGGTCCGGTCGTGGTTTCCACACCGGGCGTGTCACCGTACTCCGGGTGACCCGGTGTGGCTGAATGCAGCTGACGGAAGTTTTCCAGCTCCGACATGGGCAGGGCGTAGCCACTCAGATGCAGCAGGGAATAAATCAGCATGGAGCCATGCCCGTTGGACAGCACAAAGCGGTCCCGGTTGAACCAGTCAGGATTGCCGGGGTTGTGGCTCAGAAAATCCCGCCACAGTACTTCGGCAATGTCAGCCATGCCCATGGGCGCTCCGGGATGGCCGGATTTGGCTTTCTGTACAGCATCCATGCTCAGGACGCGGATGGCATTGGCGCAATCTCGACGAGAGTCGGCGTCGGTCATTCAAAACTCCTACTTTGCCCTGACTTGATGCCGGTCTTTCGCGCCGGCTCATGGGACAGCTTGGTCGATAAAAAGGGTCAGAAAACGAAGGCCGATATTGTCCCTTACCTGCCAACAATAAGCTACAGCGCTGGCAGCCGGCGGGCGAATTCTATATCAAAATATTTTGATATAGATTGTAATTGGCCTCTAAAGTTGCTAACCTGCGCGCGTTTCCACTGCGCCAGACCCGGCCTCATCCGAACTCATGCCCGTCCACGCCCTGCAACCTCAGTCCGACACCGAGGGAAGCGATCTTGATCAGTTGACCCTGCTCTACAAGGCGCTGGCCGATCAGCTGCGCCTGCAGATACTGCGGCTGCTGCGCAATGAATCCTTCGGCGTGCTGGAGCTGTGCCGGATACTGGAGATCAAACAGTCAGCACTCAGCCACCACCTGAAAATTCTGGCCACAGCTGATGTCGTTACCACCCGCCGGGAAGGCAACTCGATTTTTTACCGACGCAATTTCCTTCGGGACGAGGATCACTGCCGCGACATCAAGGCCACTCTGTTCGAGCAGATTGATCAGTGCGAGCTGCCGCCGGAACAGGAGAAGAAGATCAAACAGATTCAGCTGGAACGCTCGCAGCTGTCGCTGAATTTCTTCAACAGGAATGCGGAGAAGTTTCGCGAGAAGCAGGGCCTGATCGTCGAGCATGCGGATTACCATGCCGCGCTGCTCAGCGTGATCGACGGCCTCGGACTGGAGCAGGATGCCAGCGTCATGGAAGTCGGCCCGGGAGAAGGCCAGCTGCTCACCCGGCTGGCGGCTAAATTCAGCGATCTGACCGCCCTGGACAATTCCCGCGACATGCTGGAACGCTCCCGGCAGGCCACCAGCGACAGCGGCGCTGATGGCGTTCGCTTTATCCTCGGAGACACCGCCGTTGCCAGCAAGGAGCAGGTGCGCAGCGATCTGATTGTCTTCGATATGGTGCTGCATCATATTTCCTCGCCAGCCAGAACCTTCCGGGACTGCGCCGGGCTGCTGCGGGAGAAGGGCTGTCTGCTTCTGGTCGAACTCAGCCCCCACGATCAGGACTGGGTGCGCGACACCTGCGGCGACCTGTGGCTGGGCTTTGAAGAAAATGATCTTAACCACTGGGCACAAAAGGCCGGCCTGCAGATCGGACAGAGCTCCTTTCTGAGTCTGCGCAATGGATTTCAGATACAAATTCGTGTGTTCCAAAAAGAGACCCACGGCACTTAATAACACGTAAGAGCAACACTCTAGGAAAAAAGGAAACCGTCATGGCAGAACCGCATTTATTCACTTCTGAGTCTGTCTCAGAGGGACACCCCGACAAGATGGCTGACCAGATTTCAGATGCCATCCTTGATGCGCTGTTGGCGCAGGACAAGCGTTCACGTGTCGCCTGCGAAACGCTGGTCAAAACCGGCATGGTGATGGTGGCGGGCGAGATCACCACCGAGGCCAATGTGGACGTGGAAAGCCTGGTGCGCGACGTGGTGGACGAGATTGGTTACAACCACTCGGAGAGCGGATTCGACAGCAATACCTGTGCCGTGGTGAATGCCATCGGCAGGCAGTCGCCCGATATCGCTATGGGCGTCGACGAGTCTGATGACCACGAGCAGGGGGCCGGCGATCAGGGTCTGATGTTCGGCTATGCCACCAATGAAACCGACGTGCTGATGCCGGCACCGATCTACTATTCGCATCTGCTGGTCAAGCAGCAGTCAGACGTGCGCAAAAGCGGCAAGCTGGACTGGCTCGAGCCGGATGCCAAGAGCCAGCTGACCTTCCGGTATGAAGACGGCAAGCCGGTCGGAATCGATGCCGTGGTGCTCTCTACCCAGCACAAGGAAAGCATCGCTCTGAATGATCTGCAGGAAGCGGTGATGGAAGAAATCATCAAACCGGTTCTGCCGGCAGCGTGGTGTGACGCAAACACCAAATACTTTATTAACCCGACCGGCCGGTTTGTGATCGGGGGTCCTCACGGCGACTGTGGCCTGACCGGACGCAAGATCATCGTCGATACCTATGGCGGCATGGCGCGCCACGGCGGCGGCGCCTTCTCCGGCAAGGATCCTTCAAAAGTTGACCGCTCGGCCGCCTACCTGGCCCGCTACGTAGCCAAAAACCTGGTCGCGGCCGGCATCGCAGAGCGCTGCGAGCTCCAGCTGTCCTACGCCATCGGTGTGGCCGAGCCGACGTCGATCAGCATTGACACCTTTGGCACCGGCAAGCTCGCCGACAGCAGAATTGTTGAGCTGGTACGCCAGCACTTTGAACTGAAGCCGCGGGGATTGATCCAGATGCTGGATCTGCTGCGTCCGATCTACCGCGACACCGCAGCCTACGGACACTTTGGCCGGGAAGAGCCAAACTTCACCTGGGAACAGACAGACAAGGCCGACGCGCTGCGCGCCGACGCCGGACTTTAATCACCTTTTACCATTACGAGTTCACTCAGGAGCACACCATGAGTACTGCAGTTGCACAAAACAACGTCACCAGCCTGCACGACTACAAAGTCGCCGACATCAGTCTGGCTGACTTTGGTCGTCGCGAGATCACCCTGGCCGAAGCCGAGATGCCGGCTTTGATGTCGCTGAGAAAGAAGTACGCCGAGCAGAAGCCGCTGGCTGACGCCAGAATTCTCGGCTGTATCCACATGACCGTTCAGACCGCCGTGCTGATTGAGACGCTGGTCGAGCTGGGCGCCGAGGTGCGCTGGTCTTCCTGCAACATTTTCTCCACTCAGGATCATGCTGCTGCCTGCATCGCCGCTGAAGGCATCGCGGTGTATGCCTGGAAGGGGCAGACTGAAGAGGAAGGCGAGTGGTGCATTGAGCAGACCATTCTGAAAGACGGCGAGCCCTGGAATGCCAACATGATCCTGGACGATGGCGGTGACCTCACAGCCATGGTGCATGAGAAATACCCGGAAATGCTGGAGAACATCCACGGCATTACCGAGGAAACCACCACCGGCGTGCACCGTCTGCTGGAAATGGTGGAAGAAGGCTCACTGAAGGTCCCTGCCATCAACGTCAATGACTCGGTGACCAAGAGCAAGAACGACAACAAGTATGGCTGCCGCCACAGTCTGAATGACGGCATCAAGCGTGGCACCGACATGCTGCTGTCCGGCAAGCAGGCGCTGGTTATTGGCTATGGCGATGTGGGCAAGGGCTCCGCGCAGAGCCTGCGGCAGGAAGGCATGATTGTGAAAATTACCGAGATCGATCCGATCTGCGCCATGCAGGCCTGCATGGACGGTTTTGAAGTGGTGTCTCCCTACCTCGACGGCAAAAACACCGGCCAGGCCAGCGCCATCGATGGCGATCTGCTCGGCAAGATGGACATGATCGTGACCACCACCGGTAACGTCAACGTGTGCGACAAGCACATGCTGGAAGCGGTCAAGGCCGGCGCGATCATCTGCAACATCGGCCACTTCGACAATGAAATCGACACCCAGTACATGCGTGACAACTGGGCCTGGGAAGAGGTCAAGCCGCAGGTGCACAAGATCTACCGGGGCGACGGTCAGGACAAGGACAACTACCTGATCCTGCTGTCGGAAGGCCGCCTGATTAATCTGGGTAACGCCACCGGCCACCCTTCACGGATCATGGACGGATCTTTTGCCAACCAGGTACTGGCGCAGATGTTCCTGTACGAGCGCAAGTTTGCCGATCTCGATGACAGTGCCAAGCAGGACGCCATCACCGTCACCGTGCTGCCGAAGCACCTTGACGAAGAAGTGGCCGCGCTGATGGTTGCCGGCTTCGGCGGTGTGCTGACCGAGCTGACACCCACTCAGGCTGACTACATCAATGTCCCGGTAGCCGGCCCGTTCAAGAACGACAGCTACAAGTACTAGTCACACCGACAAGGCTGACTCCGGCATGGATTCCACCAACGCGTCTTTTAGCATTGAGTTTTACCCGCCGCGCACTGCGGAGGGGGAATCCAGGCTGGATGCCGTGCACGCCGAACTGGCGGCGCTCGGCCCGGAATACTTTTCGGTGACCTACGGAGCCGGCGGCTCGACCCGCGCCGGCACCAGCAAGCTGGTGCTGAAATACCGGGCGGCCGGGTCCGAGGTAGCTCCGCACCTCTCCTTCGCCGGCACCGATGAATCCGACGTGCGTGAGCTGCTGCAAAGCTATCAGGACGCCGGGATCAAAAGGCTGGTGGCGCTGCGCGGAGACATCCCCTCCGGTGGCGGCGCGCCTGCTCACTATCGCTACGCCAATGAGCTGGTGGAATTCATCCGGAAGGAAACCGGCGACTATTTCCACATCGAAGTGGCCTGCTATCCGGAAACCCATCCGGAGGCACGAAGCTTCAGCCGCGATGTGGATTATTTCAAACAGAAAGTCGACGCCGGTGCGAATGCGGCCATCACTCAGTATTTTTACAACGTGGATGCTTACTTTCGCTTTGTCGATTACTGCCAGTCGCAGGGCATCGACATTCCGATTGTGCCGGGCGTGATGCCGATCACCAACTTCGACAATCTCAAGCGTTTCAGCAGCAAATGCGGCGCCGAGATTCCTCTATGGCTCGGCAACCGGCTGGAAGATTTTGGCGACGACACTGATGGC
>VMDC01000012.1 GCA_008081045.1 Gammaproteobacteria bacterium
CCAAAAACCAAAAACCAAAAACCAAAAACCAAAAACCAAAAACCAAAAACCAAAAACCAAAACAACCCAAGGGCCCGGCACTCTGTGAATTGCGGGTTCTCCGGAGAGCATCATGGATTCAAAAAAGCGGGCGGGTCTCAAATTTGGCAGCAAGGCAGTCTATTACGCGCCGGACGAAGCCACCCGCTCGATCAGTGCGCCAATCATTACTTCATCCAGTTTTCAGTACGATGCTGAGATCTATCAGGAAGTCGTTGAAGGCGCGCGCAAGTCGGTCAACATTTACGGGCGCTGTGGAAATCCCACCGAGTATCAGTTTGAAGAGCAGATGGCGGTGATCGAGGGCGCAGATGCCTGTCTTGCGACTGCATCAGGCATGGCGGCGATCTCTGTGGCCTTGTTCGGACTGCTGAAACAGGGAGATCACATTGTCTGTGACTGGACCACGTACAGCTCCACCCATGAAATGCTGGATCATCGCCTGACCGATTACGGCATCAGCACCAGCTTTGTTGATACCTCGGACGCGGAGGCTGTCAGGGCCGCCATCACGCCCAACACGAAAGTGCTGTACTTCGAGACTATTGCCAACCCCACGATGAAAGTGTCTCCGGTTGCGCCACTGGTGGAACTGGCCAAAGAACATGAGCTGATTCTGGTGTGTGATAACACGTTCGCCAGCCCGGCGGTTATGCGCCCGCTGGAGTGGGGTGTGGATCTGGTTATCGAGAGCGCCAGCAAATTCATTGGTGGTCATAATGATGTGATAGGTGGCGCCATTTGCATGAAGTCTGAACGGCTGGCACATGACTTTTTAGAGCAGATTCGATGGAACACTATGGTCAAGTGGGGTGCGCCTTTGTCACCCTTCAATGCCTGGTTGTTGCTGCGGGGTATACAGACGCTTGAGGTGCGTCTGCAGAGGCAGTGTCAGACTGCTTCGGCATTGGCCGATTTCCTTGCCGGTCATGACAAGGTGTCGCAGGTCTGGTATCCGGGGCACGCCAGTCATCCGCAGTATGAGGTGGCGGCAGCGCAGATGGACAGCCCCGGTGCTATGCTGACCTTTGCCGTGGCAGACAGCGAGTCTGCACTGAAAGTGGCTGACAGTCTTGAACTGGCCGCGTTCGGGGCAAGTCTTGGAGGAGTCAGAACTACCGTACAGATACCGGCCACCATGGCTTTTCTGGATATTTCTCCCCAAGAGCGCCTGGAAATGGGTATTCTGGATGGCATGGTACGGATTTCCACCGGTCTGGAAGATCCGGAAGACCTGATCGCCGATTTTGCCGCGGCTTTGACCGGGGTATAGCGGCGCGGATGTCTCGGTCACTCAATCGTTCCCTGAATTTTACCGATGTGTTCGCACTGGCCCTCGGCCAGATCATCGGATCCGGCATCATGGTGCTGGTCGGCATTGGCATTGAATTTACCGCCTACGCCATACCTTTCGCCTTCGTGCTGTCAGCCCTGCTGTCCATTATCAAGCAGATTCCGGTGGCGTTCATGGGCTCTGCCATGCCTGCTACCGGAGGGTTGTATGTTTACTGCAAGCGGGTGCTGGGTCCTCGCCTGGGCTTTTTCTACCTTGCGGTCCTGCTGATTACCCACATACTGATTGCGCTGTTTGCGCTGGGCTTCGCCGAGTACGCAGCGGCCCTCGTCCCGGGCCTGAATATCCGCTATGTCGCCGCTGGAATTCTTCTGGTGTTCTTCTGCGTCAATCTGGTCGGGGTGAAACCGGCGGCCATCCTGCAGAAATATATGATTGTGTTTTTGCTCATCGGGCTGTCGACGCTGATCTTCTTCGGGATTCTTGAGGTCGACTATGCGCAATTCTCGGGTCGTGAAGCGCTGCTCCCCAACGGCTGGTACGGCTTTGGTCTGGCCTGCGTTGTCCTGTCTTTTTCTACCGGCGGCGCGCAGTATGTGTCGGAGCTTGGCGGAGAGATGGAAAATCCGGAAAGGGATCTGCCACGCGCGATTATTTACAGTACGCTGGTGGCTGCGGTGTTTTTCGCACTGGTGTCGATCGTTGCGGTTGGCGTGCTGCCGGTGGATCAGACAGCCGGTAAGCCGCTGTCTGAAGTTGCCCGCGCGATTCTGCCGCCTGCGGTCTATGTGGCTTTTATAGTCGGTGCCGGGCTGTTTGCTCTGGCGACCAGCATCAACTCGACTTTTTCCTGGGCAACCAAATCTGTGCTCATTGCCTGTGATGACGGCTGGCTGCCGCAGGGCATTGCTGTCGTCAACACGCGTTTCAATACACCGCATCTGCTGCTGAGCTTTCTGCTGGTGCTGGGCGCCGCGCCGATTTTAATGGGGTGGGAGTTGCGATACATCATCATGCTCGGAGGCGGTCTGGTGTTTATCTATGATCTCATTCCGTTGATTGCCGCTTTTCGCCTGCCTGATCAGTTGCCGGCGGTCTTTGCCCGGGCACAGATGCGTCTGTCCGCCGGGCAGCTGAAGGGTTTCTGCCTGCTCGGTATGCTCATCTTGCTGGGGCAGGGGGCGCTGTCCTTTTCAGATATCGACAGGACCGGTTGGGCGCTCGTGCTTGCCTACCTGATCCTGATCGGGCTTTACGTCCGGCTGAAACCGATCGGCCCTGACGGTAGTAGAAATGAGCCGCAGGACGCCCCGGAAAGTCCTTGAACCTGCCCGGTCTTTCAGAGATAGTTTGGGCGCGCTCTGCGATAGCCCCGCTTAAGGTGATTCGGGGCCGCCGATCCGCCGACTTTTCAGACTTGCCATCGTGCTCAGGACTCCACTATGACCGACCGTTTTCGCCTATCCAGTATATTGGGCTTTCTGGCCATCGGCCTGTGTGTGACTCCGGTCGTCAGTGCCCAGCCGGCGCGATATGTTGATCCGGCCGACGATGAACGGCTGCTGCCCTTCGGCGGTCATGTTCTGACAGACCGGGGTGACGCGCAGATTGTGCGTTTTCGCAATTGGGATCGCTTTAATCCGGTGCGGGAGATTCGCAGCGGGGACTACACTCTCGAACTGCCTGAAAAGGACTTCGACTGGTCTGACTTTTCCTACCAGGTCGATGGCGGGCGTTTCTCGCTGGATGACTACATGGTGAAAAATCACACCGGAGGTCTGCTGGTAATTAAAAATGGTGAGCTGCTGCTGGAGCGCTACGGCTTCGGCAATCATGAAGAAACACTCTGGATTTCCTTTTCTGTCTCCAAATCGGTCACCTCCATGCTGCTGGGCGCAGCCATTCAGGAGGGCTATATCAACAGCGTTGATGATCCGGTTTCGGACTACCTGCCGAGGTTGCGCGGCACGTCCTATGACGCAGTACGGATCCGCGATGTGTTGCAGATGGCATCCGGCGTTGAATGGAATGAAGACTACACGGATCTGGATTCTGATGTGGCCACTTATCCCTCGGATCGAGTGATCGACATTCAGCGTTATCTCGGAACAAAACCGCGGGTCGCGCCGGCCGGAGAGAAATTTAACTACAGCACGGCCGAAACCGATCTGGTAGGTGCGATCGTGCGCGCCGCAATCGGTAACAACCTGGCGACCTATCTCGAGAATGTCATGTGGCAGCCTTTCGGGATGGAGTTTGACGCCAATTGGGGCACGCACGGTAACGAAGGCGAACGGGGAGGCTGCTGCATGAACATCACGCTGCGGGATTACGGCCGTATCGGGCTATTCGCGCTGCATGAGGGGCAATTACCTGACGGCAGCCGGATGCTGCCCGCAGGCTGGATGGCCGAATCTGCGTCGCCCTCCAGTGGCAACCCCGGCTATGGCTATCTTTGGTGGCTTAATGATGACGACACTTACCGGGCCCAGGGCATTTTTGGGCAAGGCATCTATATTAAACCGCAGAGTAATCTGGTCATTGTGGTACTCAGTGCATGGCCAGTTGCGGCGGCGGGCGGCACGACTTACAACGCCCATCGTAATGCTTTCTACGATGCGGTTGATGCCATGCTCCGGTAAGCAACAGTAGCTGACCGGATGGGTCAAACCATGAACTCTGCGGGTTCGTACCTCTATGATGATTAGCGAACGTAACTGGACAACAACATGACTTTAGTTGTTTTCGATATGGATGGCACATTGCTGAACGGTGAGTCTCGGCTTAGCCAGTACACTGCCGAAACCCTGAATCGAATGCAGTCTGCGGGGATTGCCTACACCATCGCCACCGGGCGAACGCTGCAGGCAGCGCTGGGCCCGCTTGAGGGTCATCGCTTTGCGCTGCCGCACATACTTAAAAACGGCGTCATTATCTGGTGTCCTGATCAGGAAGCTTACAGCCACAGTCATTTGTTGACCCGGCAGGAAGTCTCTCATGTGCTGACAGCCATGACGGATCAGGAAATTACGCCCTTCGTATTTACGCTGGAGTCAGATGGCCGCCATGCGGTGTATCACGGAACCCTGAAGAACGAGATGGAAGGCAAGATGGCACAGTTGTTCGAGGACGAGAGGAAACTGCCGCTGGAGCCTCTTTCCGCCATGCCTGATTCTTCAAGCGTAATCTGCTTGAGTGCCATGGGGCCTGACGAGTCGGTGCAGGCTGTGATTGACGGCGTCACAAGCGAACCGGGGCTGGTGTCTTACACCGGTACAGCCATACAAAATCAGCAGCTCCGCTGGATGGATATTCACCACAGTAATGGCAGCAAGGGTGATGGCGTGACGACTTTGCGCCAGGAACTCGGCTTTGACAAGGTCATGGTCTTCGGGGACGGAGAAAATGATCTGAGCATGTTCGAGGTGGCCGATGAGTCCTATGCGCCGGCGAATGCACAGGCTGCGGTCAAATCAAAAGCCACTGAAATTATTGGCCATCATGATGATGATGGCGTTGCCCGCTTCCTGCGCGAGCGCTTTTCGCTGGGGCCCCTCTAGCACAAACTGGCTGGCCGCGGACTTTGCTTTCACCCCGGTGACTCTTTCCAAATCAGGCGGCATTTGCTTTCATTTGACCATCTGACACTTGATGGAGCCGCCTCCGATGCACACACAAACCCTCACCAGTTGTTTCGCTCTGGCAATGGCCGTCCAGACGGTATTCGGTCTGAATGTCCGGGCCAGCGAGGCGCAAATGCACGAGATTGTGGCAGCTGTTTCTGCTGACCGCATTCAGGCCAGTATTGAAACCCTGGTTGGTTTTGGCACGCGCCATACGCTGTCCGAAACGCAGTCGGAGGTGCGTGGCATCGGGGCTGCCCGTCGCTGGATTGAAGCGGAGTTCAACCGGATTTCTGATGGTTGTGGTGGTTGTCTTGAAGTATTCACGGTCTCGGGAGTAGTGTCTGGTACGGACAGAATTCCTGATCCTGTTGAAATCGTGAACGTGGTTGCGATTCTCAGAGGCACCGAAGATGGCAATCGTTTTGCCATTATGAGCGGTGATATTGATACCCGGGTGAGCGATCCGATGAATGCGGAATCGGATTCCCCCGGCGCCAATGACAATGGCTCCGGTATGGCCGGCGTGATTGAAGCTGCCAGAGTGCTCAGTCAGTACCGTTTTCCGGGCTCCATTGCTTTTGTAGGGCTCTCAGGCGAAGAGCAGGGGCTCAATGGCGGTGCCATACTGGCGCAGCATGCCATCGACGCCGGCTGGAATATCGATGCAGTCGTCAATAACGACATGATTGGTAATATCACGGGGGTCAATGGTGTCACCAACAACACCACCGCCCGGGTGTTTTCAGAGGGTACACGGTACGTCGAAACAGAGTCGGAAGCCCGGCAAAGACGATTTCAGGGTGGTGAAGTCGACTCGGCGTCGAGGAATATCGCCAGATATGTCGACGAAATGGCGGACCGATACATTCCGAACCTCGACATCATGATGATTTACCGGCTGGACCGTTTCGGACGTGGTGGACACCATCGGCCCTTTAATGAGGCCGGCTTTCCGGCTGTCCGGATCATGGAGACCAACGAGAACTACACCCAGCAGCATCAGGACATCCGCATTGAAGACGGAATCGCCTACGGCGACACCATTGAACATGTGAACTTCGCCTACGCGGCAAAGCTTACTGCGCTCAACGCAGTGGTTCTGGCCGGTATGGCGAAAGCACCAGCGCCACCGGCCAGCGTGGAGATCCGCGGCGCAGTGCGCCCCAGCACAACTCTGAGTTGGAACAAAGTGCCGGGCGCGGCGTCCTACCGGGTTCACTGGCGCCTGACCACCTCACCGACCTGGGATTACAGCCGGAGCGTGGGAGACGTGGACACCTTTACCCTGGAAAATGTCGTAATTGACAACTATTTTTTCGGGGTGTCCAGCGTTGCCGAAGATGGCAGCCAGAGCCCGGTAGTTTTCCCCGGCCCGGCGGGTTCGTTTGACTGAGACGGTTATTGTGAGAGTGGCGTAGATTCACTCGACTACAGCTGGCTGAGTGGGCTGATCCGGTTAATTCGCCGCAGCAATGCTTGGTCGGTTTGCGCTTCTCACCCAGATGCATCAAGCGGACAGCCTGCGGCCTTTTGCCGAGCACGCTGCGACCTCCCGGCGTGTCAATTGTGCAGTGCACAGCGTGACTGATTGGTCAGTTTCTGGCACTCTTATACCCCAATGAAATCGTTATAAAAACGTACTGAAACGCATGAATTCACGAGGTATCGCATGATCCATACCAGCCCACTTCCGGAAATCACTGTTCCTGACACGCTGCTGACGCCCTATGTCCTGCAGCGTGCTGATCATCTGGCTGACACCCCCGCTCTGGTGGAGGGCGCTTCCGGCCGCACTCTGACCTACGGAGAATTTTCCGGTGCAGTGAAGGCACTCGCCGGCGGCCTCAAGGCAAGAGGCTTCGGCAAGGGCGATGTGCTGGCGATTATGGCACCCAATCTGCCTGAGTATGCGGTGGCTTTTCACGGCACTGCCTGGGCCGGAGGGACGGTAACCACGATCAATCCCACCTACACAGCCCACGAAGTTCAGCACCAACTCAAAGATTCAGGGGCGAAACTGCTGGTAACGATTTCCATGTTCCTCGAAATCGCAAGGCAGGCGGCCGAGGGAACAGGCGTTGAGGAGATCTTTACCATCGATCCGAGTGAGGCTTCCCCGCTGACTGGACTGATGGGCGAGCCGCTGGCGGAGCAGGTCGAGGTCTCCCCGGATGATGTGGTGGTTTTGCCTTACTCGTCCGGGACCACCGGACTCTCGAAAGGCGTGATGCTGACCCATCGCAACTGTGTTGCCAATCTGGTTCAGACGACAGCGGTCCTCGCTGTTGACCAGGGAGAGGCAATGCTGTCGTTTCTGCCATTTTTTCATATTTACGGCATGCAGGTCCTGATGAACAACGCTCTGGCGCAGGGCGGCAAGGTAGTCACCATGCCCAGATTCGATCTCGAGCAGTTCCTGCAGCTTACTCAGGATCATCAGGTCAGACGGGCCTTTGTGGCGCCACCGATCGTGCTGGCGATGGCAAAGCACCCGATTGTCGAGCAGTACAATCTCACATCCCTGGAATCTGTGTTCAGCGGTGCTGCGCCACTAGGCGCCGAGCTGGCTGAGGAAGCGGCTGCGCGGCTGGGTTGCGAAGTGGTCCAGGGCTACGGGATGACGGAGCTGTCGCCGGTGAGTCATTCAACGCCCAAGGGCATGTACAAACCGGGCACGATTGGCATCCTGATTCCCTCGACCGAAAGTCGGGTGGTGGACCCTGAGACCGGCAAGGATCTTGGCCTGGATGAAGATGGCGAGATCTGGGTGCGGGGTCCGCAGGTCATGGCGGGTTACCTGAACAATGAACAGGCGACCCGGGACACCATTGATGAAGAAGGCTGGTTACACACCGGAGACATTGGCCATGTTGATGAAGACGGTCATTTCACTATTGTTGATCGTTTGAAAGAGCTGATTAAATACAAGGGGTTTCAGGTACCTCCGGCCGAACTTGAGGCGCTGCTGGTGACTCATCCGTCTGTTGCTGATGCAGCAGTCATTGGCATTCCGGACGATGAGGCCGGTGAGCTGCCAAAAGCCTTTGTGGCTCTGAAAGCCGGAGCGGAGGTGAGTGCGGAAGACATTCGGCAGTTTGTGGCCGACCAGGTCGCAACCTACAAACAGATTCGTATTCTCGAATTTGTCGACGAGATTCCGAAATCGGCATCAGGAAAAATCCTGCGCCGTATGCTCCGGGATCAGGGTTAGCCGGCGGGGCCGGACCCGGGCATCACATCCTGTCAGGGGCCACAGTGGGCCTGTGCCTCAACAGGGCGCTCGCCTGATGCCGGAGTCGGAATGCATCGGGCAGCAGTGCAGTAGAAGAACAGTGCAGTAGAACAGCAGGAAAGAGCACATCAGGAACGAGAAAAATGAAAAAAAATGATCCAATGAAACGACGAAGGTTTCTTGCCGGAGCAGGGCTGGCGGCTGCGGGGGCCACGGTGGTCGCCACGGCGCAGGCCGAAACCGGCAACGGCTCCAGCTTTACCCCACAGCGACATGCTGAAGACAGCTGGATGGATGAGCTTGGAATCAGCCACCGCGCGTTTGTCGACTCCTCCACCGGTCAGGGTGGCATTGCTGCGGTTAACTTTGCTTCCAATATCCTGCGTGCCCATGCGATGGGGTACGGGGGAAGCGACGACGACTACGGCATGATTGTGTGCTTTCGCCACGCGTCTGCGCCGTTCGGTTTCAATGACGCGATGTGGGAGAAATACAGCGAGGTGTTTGTCGGCCGCACCCAAATCCATGACAGCAATGGAGACCCGGTGACCCACAACCCGCTGAGCGTGGAGCGCACTTACGGCAATCGCGACAATACCCTCACCAATCTTGCCAACCGTGGCATCCATTTCGCCATTTGCAATCTGTCGACGCTCGGTATGGCGGGTATGATTGCCCGGGCTGCGGGGCGCCAGTCGGATGAGGTCTACCAGGAGTTGGTGGCGAACGCGGTTCCCAACAGCCATTTTGTCGCCGCCGGCGTGCTCGGCGCCACCAGGGCTCAGGAGTACGGTTACACCTTTATGTACGCAAGCGATGCGGATTGAAACTCTGCTGAATCGCCCTGACAAACCCCAGCGGTCTTGTTCATGTTTTTGTGCCGTAGAGGAAGGTCGCCACGGGTTAGCAGCGCCGCTGGCGCTGCTGTCGCCTTCATCCTGAAGTTATCGAATCCTTCGCTAAGAAACTAGGCTATACTCCGCGCTTACGATAAGGAGTGTCAGCCATCACCACCTCAGATACAGTGCCGGAGCCCAAAAAACCGGCTGCCCTGGACGTCTTTGCTGTTTCCCAGTTTCGCTGGCTGTTCTTTGGCAATGTTGCGTTCTTTTTTGCCATGCAGGGCCAGATGCTGACGCGAACCCTGCTGGCCTGGGAGCTGACCGGTGAGGCCACCTCGCTGGCTTACATTAATCTGGTGGTGGCGGTTCCGCTGATCTTTGCGTCCGTATTAGGCGGTGCGATTACCGACCGGGTTGAGCGTCGCCAGTTGGTTATTGTCGGACAGACCCTGATTACCGCAAACGAAATTTTCATCCTGACTCTGCTGCTGCTGGGCAAGCTGGAGTTCTGGCACATGCTGTGCACCGCTTTTGTCGCCGGCTGTGCCTTTCCGTTCATCATGCCGGCGCGTATGGCGATTACCATGAAGGTTGTCGGGCCACAGCGGCTGCAGAGCGCCATGGGGTTCCAGAGCGGGGCCATGAACCTGAACCGTATTCTCGGTCCTGCCGTCATGGGACTGATCGTTGCCCAATTGTCTTATGAAGCGGCCTACTATCTGTCTATCGCGCTCTACAGTCTGGCGATAGCTTGTATGTTCGGGGTAGACCGCAGCCGGTCTGATGAGTCGGGTGCCGAGAAAAAGCCCCTGCTTGCAGACATTGCGCTGGGATTCAGCTATATCCGTGCAAACCGGCCGGTGTTGATCTGTCTGCTGTTCGGCCTGCTGCCGATGTTTCTGGCCATGCCGTTTCAGAATATTCTGGTCATGCTGGCGGAACAGGCCTGGAACGTCGGCGAAAGCGGCGTGGGGACGCTGATGGCTACCGGTGGCGCGGGTGGTGTTGTCGGCGCTCTGTGGGTGGTGAAACGCGGTGATGATGCAGGACGAATGAAAATGATGCTGGGCAGCACGATTGGGTTTGGCATTTGTCTGGCAATATTCGTGCTGACGCCTGTTTTTATGCTGGCCCTGTTGCCTCTATTGGCAGCCAATGTTTTTGCCAATGCCAGCCAGACGGTGAACAATGCGGCAATTCAGCTGCTGGTTGATGACAAGATGCGAGGCAGGATGAGCAGTTTCATGATGCTCTCATTCGGGCTGACTCCGATAGGTGTGTTTCCCATGGCGATCGTGGCAGACCGATTTGGTGCAGTCAGCGCGATTCTGGGTGCCTCAGCGCTACTGATCGCAATCACGATCATCTTTTTTCTGCTCAGTAAAACTCTGCGGGCGCTTGACCGCAGCATTGACGAAGCCACGCTGGCCACAACTGCCTGAGCGTCTTCTGACTTGCCTACAGCGGTGCTGCAGCCGACACGGCGACAGCAGGAAACATCGCTCAGCAGTCGGCCTCAATTCATTACTTTACCGGGCTTTTCTGGGATCATGGGGACTCGACTGCACCTGGTAGGCTGATGCTGCAACCGCAATACATCGACCGTTGTTCTCAACCCGATCGACTGAGTTGGCAGGGGGTGATCGATGCCCTTATTGCCGGCCATAAATTGCCGCGAGCGGCGATCACTGACACGGTTCTGGCGCACGGCACCAATCGCCTGCTCAATCGTTCGGCTCGAATAGAGGGCCTTGGTTACGCCGTAAAAAGTGTGACGGTTTTTCCGGACAACCCTGCCCGAGAGCCATTTTTGCCCAGCGTGCAGGGCATTTGCACCGTGTTCGACGAATGCACAGGGCAGGCTCGTGCTCTGATTGACAGCGAGCTACTGACCTACTGGAAAACCGCCGCCGACAGCGTGCTTGGAGCCAGGCTGCTGGGCCCGGCCGAACCTGAACACCTGCTCATCTTCGGGGCAGGCCAGGTGGCCCTTTCATTGATCGATGCCTACACCACAATCTTCCCCTCGATTGCGACCGTGACCCTTTGCGTCCGTCGTCTGCAGTCGGCGGACTGGCTGAGGCAAAAATTAGCCGCTGACGAGAATCGTCTTCCTTTTGCCCTCAGGCTCTCCACGGAGCCTGCTGCTGTGGTTCCGCTTGCCGATATTGTGGCTACGGCCACTACGTCAGAAGCACCTGTGCTGCAGGGTGACTGGCTCACGGCTGGCGCTCATGTGGATCTGGTCGGAGCCTACACGGTTGACATGCGGGAAGCTGACGACCACACGCTGCAGCAAGGGGCCCTTCATGTCGATTGTCGCGACACCACTGTCGAGCATATTGGTGAGCTGGTGATACCCCTCGCCAGCGGAGCGATTCATCCTGACTGTGTTCTGGGTGACCTGTATGACCTGATCGCGCAAAGTTCCGGAGACGGTGGGCGGAGCAGGGATCCGCAGCAAATCACGGTCTTTAAAAATGGCGGGGGCGCTCACCTTGATCTGATGGTGGCGCATCATCTGATGTCTTTGTCCCCCTGAAGAGAGCTAGTCCCTTTCGAGCATCTGCGCAAAGCGACCGTTTGACAGCATGAGGGTCAGCTCCCGGTAGCCGCCCACGGACTCATCTCCGACAAATATTTGCGGCAGGGTAGACTGCCCTGAGCGTTTCAGCAGCTCGGCGCGCAAGGCAGGGTTGCCGTCTGCTGCAATCTCCTCAAACGCATAGCCTGCTTCTGCCAGCACCCGGGTGGCTCTGGTACAGAAGCCGCAAAATTGTCTGGTGTAAACCGTGATTGTCCGCATAAATGGTGATGGCCTGGAATGTACTGGGCGAAATCAGCCTGCTCGTCCGGCGGATCCAAGCCCCGGATCATGACTCTCTGTTGTTGGCTTTTAACGAGCAAGGATAGAGCAGCGCAGAGCATGAATCAAAAATCACTGAGTCCGCGCGTTCGGGATTGCGATTCGTTAGTCTGCCCAACCTTTTGACATCCGCGGCACGCTGCAGGGTCGGCAGCAGAACCTAGCACGATCGCGGTAAAGGCCCCGATCCAAGGGCTGTTTCAGCTCGTAAGGTACCGAGTTAGCAACTTGAAACATACCCGGACCTTTTATGAGACTGCGCACTGGACAACTCTGGTTTTTCGTGTTGCTG
>VMDC01000014.1 GCA_008081045.1 Gammaproteobacteria bacterium
TAGAGAAATACTCATGACAGGTCATTGACTAGTCGGTGACTCTGTTTTTTACCTTCTGCGAGCTAAGAGAAATACTCATGACTAGTCATTGACTAGTGTTTTATCTCTCCCCAAAAAAGCCTTACCTTTTTGCCGAAATAGGTAGCATCTTCCTTATTCGTACGCTTTTCAAAAAGCAAGGAAATCGAGTTGACTATTAGACTAAGGCGCTGATGACTCTAAGTGAGAGGCATCGGTGACATACAAATGGATAGATTTTCTAAACGAGAGAATGATTTCAATGTGTAAAGCGGAACTCGGACTAAATCGGATATTTGATTTTAAAAAAGCTCAAAAAGAATCCCCCAGGCTTGTCATAGTATTTGCCATGCTAGCTGCATCGGCTTTGCCTATGATTTCCTATGCACAAAATGAATTTGTTGATTCGCAGGACTCTCTCATTCAGGAAGTGATTGTCACCGCTCGCAAGAGGGAAGAGGGGTTGCAGGATATACCCTCGTCCGCTGCGGCTATTTCGGCCACTTTGATTGAGGGCATAGGTGGTATATTTAACCTCCGTGATATGACTGATTTGGTTGCGGGGGTCAGCACAAATGAGAATCAGGCTGCCGAGTCTGAACCAACTATTCGCGGTGCAGGGCAAGCACGTAACCGCGCATCTGCGTCTGCAACAGGCCTCTATCGCAACGGTGCGTATTTCGCTACCAACGGCTTGGGAGGCAAAACCTTTGCGCGATTTGATACTTACGATTTGGAAAGAGCTGAAGTCTTGCGTGGACCGCAAGGAGCATTGTACGGACGGAATGCGCTTGGTGGCGCGATGAATCTGATCTCGAGAAAGCCACAAGACACATTTTCTTTGGATGTGGGTGGTGCTTTGGGCCAGAAGGATTTTCAGCGGCTAGAGTTAAAGTTCAACGCCCCGATAAATGATCAACTTACGGCCAGGATCACTCACATGAATGAGGGGCGGGATGAAGGATTTTATACTGACATTGATAATAAGGATGTGGATACAGAAAAATTCCAGCATTCTCGAATGTCGCTGCGCTATCAACCGTCAGATATAGTTGATATTAACTACGTTTTTGATACGCAGGCTCAGACGTTTACGAACGCCATCTTCGTTAGCCGCACACTTAAGCCTGACATAGAGGATGCATTCAATACTACTATCAACTCTCCCATGGTGAGTAAAAACGATATAGAGAACCATAATCTGACTATAGACTGGAAATTGGATGGTGGCACCTTAACATCTATTACGAATCAGCGTGATCTGCAGGTGCGTCTTCAAACAGATATGGATTATATCGCTCCTGTTTTTCCACTTAATACGCTGAATCAGCAAACAAAACAAAGCGCTGATAACGATATATTTTTTCAAGAGTTCCGTTACGTTTCTGAAAGTTCTGGCAACCTAAACTGGTTGTTAGGAGCAGACTACTTTGCTTACCAAAATGCGGAGATCATCGATCAATGGGTTGCGCCAACCTTTTTGCCAAACGCATTCTTTCGCAATTATCGGACGGACTACAGCTCTTGGGCTGTATTTGGGAATGCTGAGTATGCTTTCGACAACTTGCCACTAAGGCTCAGCGGTGAGATACGTTATGCCTATGATGAATTCGACGGATTTGTGCAGGAATATCGAGCTCGTGATCAGCGAGGGCGCCGACAGGGACCATTCATACTAGGTTCATCATTTGACCGGACGAATCCAATTAATCTACAAAATGACCTTGACGTCGGTGACACTTACAAGAACTTGCCTTGGGGTGTCACTTTGGCCTATGACTTTGATGACGTAGACATGATGGTCTATGGCAAGTTGGCCTCCTCCTATCGGCGAGGGGGCATGAACCTCAGTGAAGGCTCCCCTGGTGAGTTCTATCCAACTGCACTGACTTATGATGAAGAGACATCACTGACATATGAGTTGGGACTGAAAAGTAGTTGGTTTAACAGGGCTCTCACCCTGAACGCCGCATTATTTTTCACAGAATATAATGACTTTCTTAACACAACCGATAACGGCTGTCCTACGCAATGTCAATTGATTGACTCTAATGGAAACGAGCTAGGTTTCAATTCGGACGGGTCTCGGGTCGGCGCCGATGCAGCCGGGCTTCCGATACCTCCGAACAGTGAGATACCAATAGCTTTATTTATCGATAATGTGGGTGATGCAGAAGCATGGGGTTATGAAATTGAAGCCAATTACCGTACGCGATTTGATTACGGTGCGGTGCTGTTAATGAATTTCGGTTACGCAAAGGGTAAAGGAAAAGTGACGCGAGTAGGCTCGGACGTTGCTCTTGCGACACTCGAGATTGCTGATGATGCCGATTTACCTTTCCTTCGACCGAATCAATTTAACGGGTCGTTCATTTATAGACAGCCGCTCGTCAATCTTAGAGGCCTATTTTCGGGCGTAAACCTTGTCGCCTCAGCTACATTCACCTTCGAAGAAGGTGGCGTTGCCAACTTGACTAATGCTCCGACTGGCGCTCCTGGCGGCCGTCGGATGCAAGATACGGTACGACGCATAAATGCGAACATCGGTCTTAATACCGAAGATTGGTCACTTTTCCTACGTGGCAGGAACCTCACCAATCACAGCTATGAGATTTTAAGCCTTGATAGTCTGTATTTGCGCAACGAACCACTGTTTGCCTATGTTGAGTTTGCTTATAACTTTTAATTCCTTGAGAAAAAGGTTGTTAAGAAAATTCTTAGGGCTTGGGATACATAGTCTTGTCAATGTTGAGGTAATGCTGAAATGCTTCGAGCGAGTTTTTTGAAGACTTTGAAAGGTCAAATTAAGATTTTTCCATTTTTTCTAATGTTCAATAGTAGCGGAGGCCTTGCGGCTGACAATTCTCTAATAGTAGGTCAATGGTCTCTCGAAATGTCTATCCAAGGGGAAACTCTTTCGATTGATTTAATAATTACCGAGGATAGGAATGGACTTGGGGGAACTTGGGTAGGCCCTGAAATTACTGATGCGGTAACTGACGGTAATTTTGTGGAAAGTATGGCGGGTCAGCAGCTTGCTAACGCGCTGGCTAATGGTAATTTAGGAACGGGCCTATTGGGACAGCAACTTATTACTGCTTTATCTGGTGGTGACGCTTCGGCAAGCCTGAGTGTACAACAAATTGCTGACGCACTGTCCGGTGGTAGTTTTCAGGGTGCAGCCTCCGGAGATCAACAAGTTACGAACGCTCTATCTGACGTGAACTTTGACGGGGAAACGTTAGCCTTTTTTAGGCAAACACAGCAAGGGCCACTCGAAGTGTCTTTGAAGCTGGAAGACAATACGTTAAGCGGAAGTCTCACTGCACAGCAAGGGACAATACCGGTATTCGGTCGAAAGATCTATATACCGACAGATGAATGGCCAGCCCCTTATAATGGTGTGACCCCTGATCTATCGTTCGGACTGGCATTTAACAATATCGGCGTCTTTAGAAGTAGTGAATCGATGATCAATACGTGCGTCCGAATTTTTACGGGAGGATTACCAAGTTCAGTGGGCGGAATAAGCGAGTTTGATATTAATCTGATTGCAGTGTCACTCGCTGAGGCAACTTTTCAAATAACGCAATCCCGAGAGTTCAATTCTTTCGCAGCACTCAATGAGAATGCTGAATACCCTGAATGTAGCGGTAAATTCGAAACTACGACAAATACGTACACCGATCTGATTGAGGCGGATGAGGGCTTTTTTGCTACTACATGGGATTTAATTGATCCTTCGAATCTAATTTTGCAGCTAAGAAGTTACGAGGAAATAAAGTTTAACTAGCTGGCACTATTTCCGAAATTCTAGAGCGGCAACACCGCAAGTCTATGATCTCCCACGCATGCCACATTGAATTAGAGCGACATGTCAGTGACTTGTCTGCTTGCTTCACGTCTAAGTTGAAGTAACGTCTTGCCTGTATAGCCAAAAACCGTATTTTTGGTAATCAAATAACAATTTCGAAGGAGTTTTCCAATGGTTTTGAAAAACACTGTTAAGTTAGCCTATTTACCCCTGTTGCTAATTAGTGGAGGAATTTTTGCGGCTGATAATTCGGCAATTGTAGGTCAATGGAGTCTAGAACTATCAGTACAGGGGCAAACTGTTCCAATCAGCCTTACAATATCTGAAGACGGAGATGAGCTGGGTGGAACTTGGGTAGGCCCAGCGGGATCAAACACGTTGTCCGGCGTCAACTTTGACGGAAACGCCCTATCTTTCTCTATGCAAACACAACAAGGCTCAATGAGCGTGTCGTTCGAATTGAAGGATAATACGCTAGACGGTGGCCTAGCCTCCCCAATGGGGAATTTGCCCGTGGTAGGAAAAAAATCCTCTTAGGAGGAACTAGGCCCCTCCTGTGGCACGTAAAGTGTAGAGCCAACCTAGATACGATATATGAACGGCTTGATCGCAGCGAGATTTCATGGATTGCCCTCGGTTAATACTTCAGCTTAGCTCCACCGGCTGTCCCCAGCGGAGTTTATGTGCTTCCGAGGCGGTCCACGCATTAAACTCGATGAGTTAAGTAGGAGTGGATAATGGGCCGAAAGAAACCGGCAAGAACTTATTTAGAGAATCCCGCCCACGAAGAATTAGTTGAGCTACAAGCAGATAAGCTGCAGCGGGTGATACATAACGTTAGGTTTAGACCACCCAAAAAAAGATGGAACATTGAGAATCTGGGCGACATTGATTTGCTAAGGGAACAAATTAAGAGAGAAGTTCACTCTGGATGAGTATTCGTCGAAAACTTATAAAATTCTTGGCTGCTAGTCCGCTTTTTGTTAATTCTACGGTCTCTGCTCAGGTATCAGTGGATTCGCAATTGAAAGGCCAGGACGTAGATCTTAGTTGGGGACACATCAATATAAATGTTAGTAATCTAGATTCTTCAATTGAGTTTTATGAAAAACTAGGTTTTGAAGTATTTATGCCCGCAATACCCTATTTAGGGCTGGTTGCGGACCCCGCTTCAAGGCCAGTTGACAGTGCCAGTAGCACGGCATTGGGGCTTCCAAACAACTTATCCGGCCGAGCTTGCATTATGCAACTCGGAAATGGATTCCCAAAACTTGATCTTACGCAATACGACGATTTAGCCCAATCGAAGCCGCTCGATAATGCTGATTTGGGTTTGGTGCGGGTGTGTCTGGGTTCTCCTAATCTGGCATCAGATTATGAGAGGCTCGTCAGATTGAACGTCAATTTCATAAGCCCACCTCAGACAACAAGGGGTGGAATGGCCGAAATCGCGATTTGCATCGATCCCGATGGCACACTCATTGAATTAATTCAGTTGCATTTAGACAAATGGTCGGCATAGAAATCTAAAGAGACGGAAGCCTCTTAATTTAGCAAAGGTGTGAATAGCGATACAGGTACCGCAAAAAAGTCCCGATAAAAGCGGCATATAATATATTTAGTCGGAGTTACTGGCGACGAAATAGCATCATGCTGATAGGTTGATGCAGGTGGAATGCTAGTGAGATAAAGAGATGATTGATACAACGCCAGAACTGAATTTGATCAGTAGACTCAACCTGCAGAAATTCAGTAGATTACTCACTACATTTTTCATACTTCTTCCACTATCAAACTACTCGTCTGGCCAAGTTGGTTTGGCTGATGTTGAACTTTCAATTGCCCCCGTAGCCGGCAGTGTCTATATGATACAGCGCCCAGGTGGTGGGGGTAATATAGGTGTTCAGCTAGGCCCCGATGGTGTGTTGTTAGTCGATTCGCTATTCGCGCCTTTGACAGAGAAAGTGGTACAGGCGGTTGGAAAGGTAACTGACGAAGAAATTCGGTTTCTCGTAAACACCCATATACATATCGATCATGTAGGCGGCAATGCGAATCTTGCTGATAGGGGTGTGCTAATCTTTTCCCATGACAACACGCGTCTTCGATTTTTGGAAGAAAAGAGTCATTTTCCGAGGGCAGGTGGCAGTTTTGCTCCGCAACAGCCAACAGCGGCTAGACCGCCAATCACTTTCAACGATACGTTGAATTTCCATCTTAACGGAGAAGAGGTTCGCGCTTTCAAGGTGCCTCCCGCTCATACTGATGGGGACATTTTCGTCTACTTTCCCGAGTCTGACGTCTTGCATTTGGGTGATGTGTATCGCACTACCAGCTATCCAATTATCGATGTTTACAACGGAGGAACCTTGAGAGGAACAGTGGCGGCGATGGATATGGCAATTGACATAGCGGGTCCTGGAACTAAGGTCATACCTGGGCACGGCCTCGAAGTAGTTGGTCGAAAGGAGCTTATAGAATTCCGTGACATGATTCTCGATATCCAGGGGCAAGTTCTGAAATTGATTCGAGAAGGGAAAAAATTACACGAAGTGATTGCAGCGCAACCAACTGCAGCCTATGACGCCAAATGGACAGATGACCCCGGCTGGGGCCCGGCAGATTTTATTCCTATTGTGTACTATCAGCTTGGTGGCGGTGGGCGCTTGGCGGATCGCTAAACCGATTCGGCAATTCATTAACAACCGAGCATTAGGTAATACTCATGACTGCACTGCGCAAATTATTTCCATATTGTTTCATCGCATTTTGCTTCCAGGTTGCGCTGGCACAAGATGATGATTTCGTTTTCTATTCCGACTTAGCTCGAGCTTGGTATCAGGGCGGCGATTATTTCGAATGGACATCGACTACAGAAGACAACAACGCCAAGAAGGTCAATGTTTTCTACCGGACCTGGGGAGACGAGACTAAACCGAAGCTGGTATTGATCCATGGTTTCCCGAATTCCAGTTTTGACTATTACAAGATAATCCCGTTTCTGGAAGACGAGTATCATATCGCCACGCTGGATTTTCCGGGTTCCGGTTTCTCAGATAAACCGCTAGATGGCTACAACTACATGTTGGCGGAGAATGCAGAGATCATTGACTATTTCGTTCGCGAAGTAGTTGGGTTTGAAGACTTCGCGCTCTATACCCATGACCGGGGTGTGAGCATCGGATTAGCATTTCTCGGTAATTACCTGGACAACCCAAACCCGGGCTATACGGTTAATTATCATTTTCTATCAAACAGTGGCATGTTTCTGCCGCTGGCCAATCTGTCGCCCGGTCAATTGAGAATGCTCGATACCGCCACTGCCGACCGAATGCTTGCTTCCCGTGCGGCGCAGGCACGGCGCACCGAGGGAGAGCCGGAATCGCTTGCCTATTCCGATATCTTCGCATTCAAGCAGGGTAATGTTTCCTTGATCTATGTTGGTCGCTACCTTTTAGAGCGCCAGGCGAACGAAGTGCGCTGGTTGGAAAATCTACCGCGTAGCCCAGTTCCCGTCGCTTATCTATGGGGGCTGGCCGATAACGTGAATCCACCTCGAATTGCTCATCATGTCTGGGATACCTATTTAAATGATAGGCAGGCGCAAAGTAGCTTCTGGGTCTTGCCCACGGCTGGACATTATCCGCAGCGTGACAAACCCGAAGAAGTAGCGAAAGTCATTCGGCTGGCGCTGACCGGTCAACTACCCGATCTCGCGTCCGAGAATGACTTTATGCGACGCTACGGATCAACCAGGGCCTCCGAGGATGCTGTCTTCGTGGGGCACTCAAAGATTGAGGAATTGGATTTTCCAAGTTCTATCGAATACACCCCATCAGGTTATCGTGAAATAGATTAGATTAGTTGAGGGAATGGAAATCAGCTCATTAGTCTAAAACTTCTTATAAGAAGGAGTCGAAACCAAATATGAAACCTATTTATCCTGTGCTGCTTGTATTCCTGTTCGCAAGTGCTTGCTCGCTTGCCGCTGAACAAGCCAAGTACGAACAGGCTGATACCACCCAGACCACCGTGCCGCCCAGTGCGGAGGTCGAGGGCATTGACGCTAGGCCACTGTCGGCGTTCTTCGGAGCGGATAATGCCTTCCCCCCGTTGGCTAACCGTTTTATTTGCGAGGGCGCCGCGGGTAGCGACGGTATGCCAGTGGTGTTTTCTCATCAGATCGACACAAGCACCTTGCAGGCCGGGGATTTCAGGATCACCAGGGCTGACGGCAGCACAGGCAGTCTCGTGTGTGTGACGCCTATGCCCGCCCTAGATGTTGGCGAGTTGCGCACGATATTGCTCATTGGCGAATATGGCTCAGCCGAGAACCAGCCGGTGAGAGTCGATATCATCGGTAACCTGCTATCCATTGACGGGTCTATCAACTTCCGTGATAGCAGCGCGACGGTGATACCAATGGAGGATGGTCCCACACTGATTTACGCAGAGATCGTGCCGGAAAGTCAGTGGGACCTCGGCAAGGACCAGTCTACCGGACGGAGGTTCGGCGCTCCGGGTGACGGCTGCCCGGAGTCTACGCAACAGGTGCTGCGTGTTGTCTGGGCGGGAGGCATTACCAAGCCAGGCGGTGGTGAAATTGATGACGTGGAACGCATCGCCTACAGAGTCTTCATTGAAAACGATGCAGGAGAGTTGACGGCGATTTCACCCTTCGCAGTGGCTGACCTGCGTGATGGCGATAACAACCATGAGCTCTGTCTCGATACGACCGCTAATCCTGTGCGTGTCGAGTTTCCCGCGGGCTTGATGACCGATCCGATCGAGGACCTTAATCCGGCTACGTCAATTGACGTGACCTACACCAATAAAAATTAACAGCCAAGCCATGATCTGGCATTTTCGGAGAGCCCATGACCTATCGCAGACAGTTTCTGAAGTATCTGGCAGCCAGTCCCTTGTTAACGAGTTACAGTGCATTCGCTCAGGAAGTAGAAGAAACTCTTGGCGAGCGACTGACCGATCCCCGCGATGTTATCAATGTGTTTGAAATGGAAGCTCTGGCCAGGGAACGCATTCCTCCAGCCCACTTTGGCTATCTGGCAACAGGGGTGGACAGTGATGAAACCCTGCAGGCAAATCGGGACGGATTTAGCCGATTCCAGATCAAGCCACGGCGACTCGTTGATGTAAGTGAAGTTGATACAACGGTCAATGTGCTTGGTGTTCAGGCAGATTCACCAATCTTCCTCTGCCCGGTGGGCTCCCAGGGAGCTTATCATTCGGACGCTGAACTGGGCACAGCCCGAGCGGCGGCTGCGAAAGGTCATCACATGATTCTCTCCACCCAATCTTCAACTCGCATAGAAGACGTAGCAGAAGCACGAGGAGCACCTATCTGGCACCAGCTGTATTCCACTGATCGTTGGGAAAACACCGTTTTGATGTTACAGCGAGCAGAAGCCGCGGGCGCCACCGCTGTTTGTCTTACGATTGATTTACCAGGTCGCCGCAATACTGAAACCCAGTCGAGACTATTTCGTGAAGATGATCGAAATTGCTTAGACTGTCATCGCGGTCAGGCCAAACCAATGTTTGAAGGTCTCGACATGCGCGGTGCGCGACTTACTGATCCGTCCCTGACCTGGGATGTTATTGGTCGCATGAAACAGGTCACTGACATGAATGTCATTATCAAAGGCATCGAAGTCGCCGAAGATGCGGCACTTGCTGTGGAGTATGGCGCCGACGGAATAATCGTTTCCAATCATGGCGGTCGCTCCGTGGAGACTGGTCGCGGCACCATCGAATGTTTGCCGGAAGTTGTTGCAGCAGTAAGTGGGCGCATTCCGGTTATTGTCGATGGCGGGTTTCGCCGTGGCACCGATGTATTTAAGGCATTGGCACTAGGAGCATCTGCTGTTGGATTCGGAAGGCCCTATTGCTTCGGACTGGGTGCATTCGGACAGGCTGGTGTCGAACGAGTACTTGATTTGGTAAACCGTGAATTAGTGATCGCAATGCGAGGTAGCGGCACCACAAGTGTCAATAACATCACTTACGACTATGTGCATGACAATGGATACCGAGTCTAGGGATTAACCATGAATGCAAACCGCAAAATTTTCATGTCGCTGACAGCAGGAGTGGCAGCGGCACTGCTACAAAGTAAGGCACAGCCCAGTCCTCTCTCGCCATTGTCGACCTGACCATCACTCATGTTGCAGGCACTGTTCATATAATTCAGCGTCCAGGCGGCGGTAATATAGGTATGTAAATATTGCTCGTCTAAAGTTCGTTATCCCGAAGATTGTACTCATTGCCATGCTCGTGCGTCTCATCGGTGATCACTAAATAGGAATCACTGTTGGTATTGTCTACACAACTGGCTACCAAAAACTGAGAGGGAAAAAGATATGCCTGAAAGTGGATCACTATCGCTATACGAATCAGTTCAGCTGTTCTATTTGACACTTAGCACGCAAGACCGATTCTTTGATTTTTGGATAAGCGCAACCTTCGCTGTAATTATCGCTTGTCATCTTGGCTCCCGTACTCTCACTAAGGGCTTTAGTATATTGATGGCTGTGATGTATACAGTGTTCTCGGTAAATATGCTGAGTCGGTGGTTGTTAGCCCAAGGAGCCGTATTTAGATACCTCTCCGAAATGATTGCTCTCGCAGGAGCAGAGGTAGAGGGGGGTTATGAGTTATTTGGTCTCTCAAGATCATTAACTTTCGGTACTTTGGTTGTAGGGACAATTATCACGCTTTTTTTTATTTGGGTTACTTTCAATAACCGGAAATCGTACTGACAAGTTAACTCCCGATCTGCCAGACTTCGGGTATGAAATCCACAAATTCAATCTACAAGCGCCACAGATTCCCGCCCGAAATCATTCAGTATGCCGTGTGGCTCTACCATCGCTTTAATCTCAGTCATCGTGACGTCGAAGATCTACTGGCCGAGCGGGACATCACCGTCAGCTATGAAGCCATCCGCCTGTGGTGCAATAAGTTTGGGGCGAAATATGCCCAGAGATTGAGGCGGCAGCATCAAGGTTATGGTGACACCTTCTTTATCGATGAAGTCTTTGTGAAGATACAGGGTGAGCAGCATTATCTATGGAGAGCCGTTGATCAAGACGGAGAGGTGGTCGATGTGTTTCTTCAGAAGAGGCGTGATGGAAAGGCCGCAAAGCGCTTCTTTAAGCGACTCTTGAAGAGTCATGGTGGTGAGCCCAGGAAGATTGTCACAGATAAGCTAGGGAGCTATCGTGTTGCTCACAGGGAGCTGATACCTGAGGTTATTCACGACATGAGCCAGTACGCGAATAATCGATGTGAGCTGTCGCATGAGCCGACAAGAGTGAGGGAGCGGGGAATGCGAAAGTTTAAATCGATGAATCAAGCACAGCGTTTCTTGGGTGCACACGCAGCGGTTTATAAT
>VMDC01000034.1 GCA_008081045.1 Gammaproteobacteria bacterium
CCACGGGTGTGTATAAGTCAGGTGGGGTGTCCAACCAACCGGTGGCTTTTGAGATTCTGGAGAACCAGGACCGCGTTGTTATGAATGCGCGACTGTCTTGGGATTTAGAGCTGCAGTCTGGTGGCATGGTTAGCGTGGCCGCGTGGGGCATGAATATCACCGATGAGGAGTACCGCGCATTTGGCTTTAACTATGGTCCGGGATTGGGCCTTAACGCTCACCAATACGGCGCGCCGGCGACTTACGGTATCGATTTTACCTACCGACACTGATCAGACGCGATAAATTGGAGCAAAAAAAGCCCGCTGTGAGAACGGCGGGCTTTTTTTTGCTCGGAATCCGGTATTGCAGGCCGATGTGGTAAGCGGCGCTATTGAGTCCCAGTGCTAGGGCGCTAGCTCGGGTCTAAACATTGCGTCGTGCGCGCCGTCGGCGTAGATGAGCGCCCCGGCGATAAAGGCGGCGGCGGGCGATAGGAGAAAGGTCACCAGTGCGGCGATGTCTTGGGGCTGACCCGGTCGACCCAAGGGGATTGATTCGACAAACGCTTTTATCGCCGCTCCGTATTGCTCGCTTTGCGCCACGGCCTGAGTCATCGGCGTCTCGATATAGCCCGGGGCAATGGCGTTAATGCCAATGCCCGCGCGTGCATAATCCGGTGCCTGCTGCCTGACCCATCGCGCCACCGCCTGTTTGCTACCCGCGTAGCAATCGTGTCCCGTCAGGCTCGCGGCCAACTCATGCGCTCTGCCGCTGTCGAGGGCGAGCATGGCGTCGACCAAGGCGGGATGAGTGCACTGAGGCGCCGAATTGGAACTGATCGCCACCACGCGCGCTCCCGTGCGCAGCTGACCGCGCAGCGCCGTAATGACATTCACGGTGCCCCAGAAGTTGATGTTCAGAATCTTCGCCCTGTCGGGAAAATGAGAAGCCACACCCGCGCAGGTCACGATGCCATCAATCGCACCAATCTCACTGCTGATCTGAGCTAGCGCAGCAACAGAGCCAGTGATATCACTGAGGTCAATGGGATAGTCCCCATCTCGAATATCCAGGTTAATGACCGTATGGCCCAGTTGTAGCAGCTGCTCGCGCGTGGCCGCGCCAATACCTGTAGTGCCACCGGTAACGACATAGGTGCTCATATCGGTCTTGTCCTCTTTGCAAGGTCAGGCGCTGGATGATGGTTTGGCGCCCTATCGTGTGACTATAAATTGGCCTCGATCGCGCTACCCGGCAGCGCGGCCATGCCGCCGTCGACCTCCAGCACTTTGCCGCTGACAAAACTGCTGGCAGGGGAGGCCAGGTAGAGGGCGGCGAGCGCAATATCCAGCGGTTGCCCGAGTCGACGCTGAGGAATCCAGCGCACCGTTTTTTCCAGCATTTCGGGGTCTTGCGCGATGAATGCGGTACTGGGAGTTTCTATCGCGCCCGGTGCGACGGCATTTACCCTGATGGTGGGCGCGAGCTCATACGCGAGAATACGGGTCATCTGCTCCATGCCCGCCTTGGCGGCCCCGTAAGCGGCAAAGTGCCGATCTACCATCCACGCGAGTGCCGAGGAAATATTGACAATGGTGGCCTGGGGAGGCACGCGCAGAAGCGGGAGTGACTGGTGTGTTAGCGCGTAAGCGGAGCTGAGATTCATGCTGAGCGTGTGATCAAAACGCGCGCGATCCACTTGTTCCAGCGATCCATAGCCCTTTCCCGGCCCGCCTGCGTTATTCACCAGAATGTCCAGTTGACCAAATTGGGTGTCGACTGCCTGAAGTGCAGCCTCAATGGCGGCGTCGTCAGTCACGTCGCAGGGGAGGCATAGCGTTTCACGACCTAACGCCTGAATACTTTCAGCGACGGTGCTCAGTCCCTGTTCAGATCGCGCCAGTAGCACGATATTGGCGCCCATTTCGGCAAAAGTAGTGGCGATGCCAGCTCCGATGCCTTTGCTCGCGCCAGTGATGAGTGCGACTTTACCGTCGAGTCGAAATGCATCTGTGATCATCTAATTCCCCCGCTTAGCGTCGTCCAAGGTCGTATAAAGCTTGTGTAGAGTTCGGCGCTATCACTTCTGTGTAACCTGCGCTGTGGCTCGCGTCATAGTCCTATTGTGCGTCGCTACCCGTTACGCGGTAGGGTATAAAACGCGACGCCTACTCTAGGGTATTGTGGCAGTTAATGATTCGTCCGTATCGACGATACGGTAGATGGAATTTGACACTGTGAGATGCGGATGAAATTGCTCCCCCAAACGATCGGAGCGGTTGTTGCCCCGCCAAGGTAGAAAAGCGAGAGAGTCGAGTGAGCGAGTTACACAACAAAGCAGGTATCGTCACTGGCGCCGGCGTTGGCATCGGACGCGCGATCGCAGTGGCGATGGCGGCGAAAGGTGCCCGGGTGGCGGTGGCTGATCTCAACATCGATACGGCCCGTGAGACGGTAGCCCTGATCGAATCGGCGGGCGGTGAGGCTATCGCTGTACAGGCCGACGTGAGTGATGAGTCTGCTGTCAGAGCTATGGTGGAGGTAGCGATCAGCCAGTTCGGCGCGCTCGATGTCGCCTGTAACAGCGCAGCGGTCAGTCGCGGCTCAGGGCCCATCCATACCTACGAGCAACAGGTATTTGATGAGACTTTGTCGTTGTGTTTGACCAATACCTTCCTCTGTATGAAATATGAGGTCGAGGCGATGCTGGAGCGTGGCGCTGGCAGTATTGTCAACATTTCATCCAATGCCTCCTTGCGGGGTCAGCCCTACAATACAGCTTATGCGGCGGCGAAGAGTGGCGTGAATACGCTGACTATGAGTGCGGCTTCAGAGTACGGGCATAAGGGCATTAGGATTAACGCGGTCAGCCCCGGGGTAATCCGAACCCCCGGTGTCGAGAAGTACATGGAAGAGCAACCCAAGATTGCCGAGGGACTCATGCGTGCGGCGGTGATGCGCCGTCTGGGTGAGCCCAGCGAAATCGCCGAGACCGTTTGTTTTTTGCTCTCCGATCGAGCTTCGTTTATCACGGGGCAGATTCTTAGCGTCGACGGCGGCGCGGCTGTACGCGCTTAACACAGGAGAAGGACATTATGGTAATCGCCAGCGACGCAGGGCCACGATGCCCGCTACCCATGCCCTGGGGTTGGTTCCAAGTACTCTATTCTGGAGACCTTGCGGTGGGAGAATCGAAACCGCTACGGTATTTCGATCAGGATTTGGTGATCTTTCGCACTGAATCAGGCGCGGTGAAGGTATTGGATGCCTACTGCCCACATATGGGCGCGCATCTGGGCTATGGCATTCGCGATCAGGCTGGCGGTGGTTCACGAGTGGTGGGTGAGTCTATCGAATGCCCGTTTCATGGCTGGCGTTACGATGGCGAGGGTAAGTGCACGCATGTACCTTACGCCAAGAATCTGCCGCCCCGGGTAGCCAAGGGAGAGCAGGTGATCGACTGTTGGCCGGTGCGCGAGATCAACCAAACAATTTTGGTCTGGTACCACCCGGATAAAATCGCACCTACCTTTGAGCCAGAATCTATAGCTGAGGCACAGCCGGAGCATCCCGATTGGTCCGAATTCGATATTTATCGCTGGGATATCGATGTGCATATGCAGGAGATGGCAGAGAACGCTGTTGATCCGGCGCATTTCCTTTTCGTGCACGGCACCGATGATGTCCCCGACGCAGAAGTGCTGGAGTTCGAGGGTGTCACGCGTAGGGGATTTCTCAAGACCCGCAATCCCACCCCCAAGGGCATCATTGAGGGCGCCATAGAAAATGCCAATACGGGCCCGGGTCTCTCGGTGGTGCGCTTCTCAGGTATTTACGACACGGTGCTGATGGCGAACGTGACGCCCATTGGCCCGGAGTTAACGCGCGCGTTTTACGCGTTTATTCAACCCAAGGCGACCTTGGACACGTTGGGCAAAACCGTTGGCAAAGCGATTATTAAGAACATCTGTCAGCAGATGGAAGAAGACATGATCATCTGGGCGCATAAGCGCTATCTCGAGAAGCCTATGCTGTGTGACGGAGACGGGCCCTTTGCCAAAATGCGCCGCTGGTATGGTCAGTTTCTGGTTAGCGGTAACTAACATTTCCGCTCTTGGAGCGGCTTTTTTCAGCTGTATTCCCTTAGCTTTAACTTGGGTTGTGCTGCAGTCGGCTACCGCGCTGGTCTGGTTGCGTTAACCGAGGTTGGCTTGCCCGCCATCGAGGGCGATGGTTTGGCCGTTCACGTAGCGAGACTCGGGTGAGCACAGCGTCGCGACGAATTCGCCAATATCCTGTTCGCAGTCGCCAATGCGCCCGAGGGGAATGCTGGCCTCGAACGCAGCGGCTTCCTCTGGGTTGGCCTCAGCCCAGGCCGCGAGTGCCGGCGACTTCGCATGGGGCAGGATGACGTTAGTACGAATACCCAGCGGCCCCCACTCGCAGGCAGCCGCGCGAGACAGGGCGCGGATCGCTTCTTTTTCTGCTGCATAAGCGCCATAGCGCGCGTTATCCCAGCGCATTGCAGCCGTGCTTGCAAGGTTAATGATATGCCCCTCGCCCTGGGCAACCATGTGAGGCTGTATCAGTTGCATCAGTTTCAGCGTTGCCACTGGCCCAACCCGCAAGCTTTGCTGAAACGCGTCGGTACTGATTTTCAGTAACGGGCGGACCTCGGTGGAAACGGCGTTGTTGACCAGGATGTCGATGCGGTCAAAGCGACGTTGAGCTGCAGCAACTAGGTCCTCTAGTGACTCGATGACGCCGATATCGCAAGCCAATGCCGCGGTCTCAGTATTAAAGCGTTGCTTGATCGTTTCGCAGGTGTGTTCGCACTTTGACAGGGTGCGTCCGACAGCAATCACGCGAACACCGCGGCTGGCCAGCGAGAAGGCGATGCCTTGCCCAATACCTTGGCCAGCACCGGTTATCAGAGCAACTTTTTCGTTGAGTGGAACGGGCATTCGCGGGCTCCTAGCGCAGTCGTTTTTCGGTCAGGTGGATAACGCTCATGGCCTCGAAATCGATAAAACGGGCACTGCTGGCAACGAGCGTCTCGATATGGCGTTTGAGCTTATCCGGTTCGCCTACCGCATTAAAGAATTCCTCCTCGGATTGCGATGCACTAAACGGAAAGGTCTCTTCTGCGATGCCATCAAGCGCGGGGCCTGTTTGCCAGAGCACGCGATGCTGGCTGTAGCTGTCTGTCTGCTGCGTCTCGATCGCTACTGAGGTATGATCATCAAGCCATTGTTTTATATATTTATTTTCTCCAATGCCTTGACGCTTTCTAAAGCCGCACCACTGGAGCGTGCCGGGGTGGCAGTCCCCAAGATTCAGGTGTAGAGGCAAAGGCCAGTGGGTCTCACTGAGGTAAAGTGCCGCGTCAGTCTGCTTCGATAGCACATCGAGCTCCGCCTCGCTGGGTCGCTCTGATAGGTCGAGGGCTACACGCCCTTGCGGCGCCAAATTCAGAGGATCCCGCGACCAGCGCGCGGCCTGGGCGCTATGAGCATCGAGCCTTGCCAGGAAAACACGGGTGCATCCTCGGAGGGTTGTGGCCAGCGCTAGCGCAGCTGATTCGCTGCCCGGCGGCTCTCCAAAATAGACCAGATGAAGACGGTAGGGCGCTGGCATCAGCACCCGCGCAGCGTGGCGAAGCGATCTTTATGATAGGCACTGTCCCCCAGCAACTGATTGCAAACGCGGGAGCGTTTCAGAAACAGGCCGATATCCATTTCGTCGGTCACACCCATGCCACCATGCATTTGTACCGCCTCGTTCGACAGGTGCTGGTAGATGTCTCCAGTCAGCGTTTTCGCACGACTTGCGTACTGGGCCAAGTTGTCGGCGGCGCTATCCAGCGCATTCATTGCCGCATAAACAGACGCGGCCGCCAGTTCCAACTGGCAATAGGCCTGTGCCAAACGGTGCTGAAGTGCCTGAAATGTGCCAATTTTGACATCAAACTGTTCACGCTCTTGTAAATAGGCCACCGTCCGCTCAAGTAGCTCACGGCTGCCACCCAGCATTTCAGCGCTGAGCATCACGGTGGTCTCGTCTAATGCCCGCGCGAAACCGGAGACAACCTGTTCACCCTCCAGCCACTCTTCGACCGTCGCGTTGGTGAACGATACCGAGCCGTATTGCCGACCATCCATCAATTGCCTTGGCGTGATTGCGACGCCTGGTGCATCACTGGCAATGCGACCGATGCAGAGATGGCCCTGCCGATCGAGCGCGGTCACCAATAGGTAGTCGGCAGATGCCGCATCGATGACCAGGTTTTTACAGCCTGTCAGTTGGTTGTTTTCGCGGAAGCAACGGATTGTCTCGGCTTCAAAGTGCGTTCCTTCCTGACAGGCGACTGTAGCCACCGCGTCTCCCGATAAAAGATCTGGCAGCAATTGGCCAATCTGTTGGGCGCTACCGCACTCCCTAATGACTGCCTGCGCGAAGATGGCGCTGGAGAGAAGCGGTGACGCGCTCAGGCGTCGGCCGACTTCAATCATAATTGCGCCCATACCCATTGCGCCAAAGCCCAAGCCCCCTTGCTCCTCGGGTTGCGCCGCCGCCGGCGCGCCGAGCTCGCAGAGGCCTCGCCATAGTTCGGGTTCCCAGGCGGGCGCGTCAGCTTTATCCCTGAGCATACGCAATGCCTCGATCGGGGCTTCCTTATTGAGGAAGTCCGCTACGGTGTTGCGTAATAACAGCTGTTCTTCGTTCAGTATCATCGTGATCAGTGCCTTACTCAGGCAATCCCAAGCCGCGTCGCGCGATAATGTTGAGCTGAATCTCCGAGGTGCCGCCGGCAATGGTGTGAGCCTTGTTATAGGCCCAATTGCGGACCATGCGGTCGAGCTCGGGTGTGTCACTCATCATGCTCAGGCCGTCTGCGCCCAGAATTTCGAGCATCAGTTCATCCTTGCGCTGCTGCTCATGGGTGCCTATATATTTCAGTGTCAGTGGCAGTGCCGGGTTGAGTTGACCCGCCTTCATACCGCGATAGATCAATTCGTTTAGGTCACTCAGTGCGTCCGCTTGCATCAAATGCTCCGCCAGTCGCGCCCGAAGGTCGGCATTGGCGAGTCGGCCCTGATCTGTGACGGCCAGCCGTGACTTGGCAAGCTCCACCAGTCCTACATCAACTTTTTCGGTGATGCTTTCCATCGTGGCCATCAATTTGCGTTCGTGCTTGAGCAGCTCTTTGGCGACGGCCCATCCCTCGTTCAACTCACCTACCAGGTTGGCTTTTGGCACCTTAACTTCGTCAAAAAAGGTCTGACAAAACTCGGACTCACCGCTGATCAGTGCGATGGGTCGTGTGGATACCCCTTGACTGTGCATATCGATGAGTAAAAAGCTAATGCCCTCGCGCTTGGGCGCGTCGGCATCGGTTCGGACCAGACAGAAAATCCAATCAGCCACGTCTGCGCGAGTGGTCCAGATCTTGGTGCCCGAGACCACAAAATGATCCCCCGCATCCAGCGCGCGGGTAGAGAGGCTGGCGAGGTCAGATCCAGCGCCAGGTTCGGAATAACCCTGAGCCCATCGAACCTCTCCTCTTACAATGCGAGGAAGGTGAGTGGCTTTTTGCTCGGGCGAGCCATAAGCGAGCAGTGCGGGGCCGAGCATCCACAGGCCCATATCGTATAGCGGTGGTCTGCACCGAAGACGGGCCATTTCCTGTTCCAATATTCGAGCCTGGTCTGGGTCTAGGCCGCCACCGCCATACTCTGCAGGCCAGCTGGGAGCGGTCCACCCTCGGTCACGCATCGCCTCAAACCAAGCCTGAGCGTCAGCAGAGGGAAAGGTCGCCTGTGACCCCGCCCAGATCTGCTCCTCGCGCACAATGGGTTGCCGTTGGGAGACGGGGCAATGGGTCTCGAGCCACTCCCTGACCTCCTGACGGAAAAGGTCGCGCTCATCCACGGCGAAACACCCTTTGCATGGAGGTCAATAGCATTAGAAAAACTGCTCCCGGATGACGGTCTTGAGAAGCTTATTCACCGCATTTCGGGGAAGCGGTGCGTCGGTAAAACGCCATACAGCGGGAATTTTATAGCCCGCCATGTGGGATTCGCACCATGCCGAGAAGGCGTCGTCGTCGGCTTGTGCGTTTGCGTTGAGTCGCAATACGGCGCCGGGAACTTCTCCCAGTGTTGAATCCGGTAGCGCCACGACGGCCGCTTCGATGCAGTCAGGATGTTGCAGCAAAACCGCTTCCACTTCGCTGGGATAGATATTTTCGCCGCCGCGCAACACCATGTCTTTTGCTCGGCCACAAATGTACAGCAGACCCTCTTCATCGATGTAACCGATGTCTCCCGTTTCCAGCCAGCCATCTTCAAACGTTTTTGGCCCATTATCTCCTGAGGCATAGCCGTCGATGGTTGCAGCGGATCGGACCCACATCTCTCCCGGTGAGCCGGGCGAGACATGAGATCCGTCCTCGTTTCTGAAACTGAACTCCATGATCGGGCTAGGAAATCCGGAAGCGCCCGGCCGTTCATGCATAAAGTGGCCCGTGAATGCCGCACCGGTGCCGCCGCTCTCGGTGAGTCCCCATCCCGCACCGCCGAGCCCATCAGGTGCTTTCCGTCGGTATAGCGCATGCAGCATGCTTGGCGTATCCGCGCCGCCTGCGCTCAAATTGGCGATGGCGGCAAAATCAGCCGCATCAGTGTCCTCTCGATTAAGGAGATCCAGAAGCATTGCCGGCGCGCCCATCAGCACGGTGATCCCCGCTTCCCGGACTAACCTTAGCGCCTCGTTCGCGTCCCACTTGTACATCATGTGGATCCCTCGCCCATGACGGAGATTAATGATGAACTGAGAAAACAGCCCGCTGATATGAAACAGCGGCACTGCGAGTAAGGTCTTAGGCGCGATTCCCGATGTCAATTGTCGATTCATGGCATCGGTATTGGTCATGTAAGTGGCCGCGCCAATAAATTCAATGTTCATTAGTGACTGGCAGCAGTGGGCGTGAGAAAACATCGCGCCCTTGGGGCGTCCCGCGGTACCTGAGGTAAATAACATGATCGCCGGGTCGGCGGGATTCGCATCGACGGCAGGCGATTGACAGCCACTGCCCAAAGCCTGAGACCAGGCGTGATCGGCGGGCTCAGCCGTCTCCTCGTCGAGGCAGAGTGTGCGGGCGTCGCTATTCTCCGCTCTGATAAAGGCCAGGCGCGCTGCGTCGCAGATCACCAACTTCGCCTCGCTATCCGTCAAGCCCTGCTGTAGTTCAATGGCTTTGCCCCAGCTGTTGAGTGGAACGGCTACAGCACCACATTCAATAATCGCGGCAAATGCGATTAGCCACTCCGGGCGGTTGCGCATGGCGATCGCCACTCTGTCACCGGGCTGAATACCACAGTGAAGATGAAGGTATCCCGCTAAGGTGTCGGTCGCTTGAAAAAAGGCGGAGAACGTCCAAGACTGGTCGAGGTACTCCAGAAATAGAGCGTCGGCAAAGGCCCTTCCCGGTGCCATGACGGCCGAAAGATTTCGTTCGGCGTTTTTATAAGCCTTGACGGTGTAACCACCACGGGAACGATCTTCGACCTCAAACGGAGCGCCGGGACTTGTCAGTTGCGCTACGGCCGTATGATGAGGAGCGGTAAATTCATTCATGATGGATAGTATGCAGCGCCGGTCGCTATCAAGGTTGCAGGCGGGAATGATGGAGGCTGATTATGCTCCCGTCATAGTCTCTTCGGGCTATAGTCGTGTCCGTTAGCACGTTGACCGCCAAAAGCGGCCACACGTAATGTCCTCGTTGCATTGAGAGCCTGAGAGTATTGTCCTCCGCCGTGGAATCCCGTCTGACCCGATTATTGGCATGCCAATACCCCATTATCCAGACTGCGATGGGCTGGGTGGCTGACGCAGATCTGGTGGCCGCCACCGGTCGCGCGGGCGGGTTTGGTTTTTTGGCGGGTGCGGTGATGACCCCGGAGGAGGTCGCCGGTGGCATTGCGGCTATCCGGCGTCAAACGGATGCGCCTTTTGGGGTCAATTTCCATATGTATACCCCTCAGGCAAGCCGAATCGTTGATATCTGTATCGCGGAACAGGTGCGTGCCGTCAGCTACAGTCGATCACCGGATTCCGCGACCATCGACCGCTTCAAGGCAGCAGGGATCATTTGCATCCCGACGGTGGGTGCACTCAAGCACGCAGTAAAGGCCGTACAGTTGGGGGCAGATGCACTGGTGATTCAAGGCAGTGAGGGGGGCGGCCACACCGGGCAGGTGGCGACGTCCATATTACTACCTCAGGTGCGCGCTGCCGTCGACGTGCCACTGGCTGCTGCAGGAGGCTTTCGCGATGGGCGGGGGTTGATTGCTGCCCTGAGTTTGGGGGCTGACGGTATCGCGATGGGAACCCGTTTCCTCTTGACTCAAGAGTCTCCCGTGCCAGACGCCACCAAGCGCGTCTACCTCGAGACGCCCCCTGAGCGGATTATTGTCAGCCCAGTGCTCGACGGTATGCCGCAACGGATGGTGCTTAATGATCAATTGCAGCGACTCATCGTGGCTTCCTCGCCCTTGTTGGCAATGCGCGCTGTTAAAAACGCCTTCGCGATGTCGCGCCAAACGGGGGATTCACCCTGGGCTCTCCTCAAGAGCGGTTGGAAAATGTATCGGGCAGGTGATCAATCGCTGGGAGCGACCATGATGTCGGCGAATGCGCCGATGATGATTCAGGAAGCCGTGGTGCACGGTCGTCCTGAGACAGGCATTCTGCCCTCTGGGCAGGTCGCCGGCCTGATCGACGATTTACCGTCGGTGGAGACCCTGATCAGCGGTATCATCACAGAGGCATCGACAACCGCCGAGCGAGTGGCCAAGTTGACGTTCGCCGACAGCAAATCGGAAAGTGGCGCTCCAGACTCGGACGGCGCCTCACAATAGGAAGACATGGTAATGGCATATCGCACCGAAATCGCCGAGGGCGTGGCGCACTTGATCCTCAGCAAGCCGCCCGTCAATGCTTTTAATAGCGGCGAGTGGATGGGTATCGCCGCGGAGATTCGATCGCTCAGCGACAACGAGGCGGCGCGAGTCATACTGATCAGCGCCGAGGGTAAGGGGTTTTGCGCAGGGGTGGATATCAAGGAGTTGGGCGCAGACGCGAGCAAGATCGTGCCCGTTAACAAGGGCAACTATGACACCTTCGAGGCCATTCACCGCAATCGAAAGCCTGTGA
>VMDC01000061.1 GCA_008081045.1 Gammaproteobacteria bacterium
GCGTAGTGCCTTACTTTGACCCTTTTGAGTGCTTTGGAGAGACCGAGAGCGGGGTTTCGCTCTAACCTCCCTGTAATCCTTGCATAGTCCAGCACTTGGCTCATCAGCTGACAGGCCCTGTGAGCTATATCAACTGTCCTACGCTCAACTATGCGCAGTGCAGAAAGGATTTCAGGCTCCGCAAGCGCAGATACGGGTCGTCTCCCAAGGGGTGGAAATAAGTCTTTCTGAAGGATTCTCAGGCTTCTGGAGCGGTAACTCTCTGATTTGTCCGCCATATGAGTCTCAAACCACTCAGTAGCTATGGCCTCAAAAGTCTCTCCAGCTGCAATATTCTGGGTCAGCCGTTTCAGCCTTTTCAATTCTGTAGGGTCTTCACCTCTGGCGACAGCCTCTCTGGCCGCCTGATGTTGCAGCCTAGCGTCCGCCAGACCTACATCTGGATACGTTCCTATGGAAAAAGTCTTTCGCTTGCCAGAAATGGAATAGTCATAGCGCCAGTATTTCCCACCATTAGGATGGATTAGCAAATACAGACCACGACCATCTGTCAGCTTTCTTGGTTTATCAGCGGGTTTGGCTCTATCTACCTGAATTGCCGTAAGTTTATGCAAGGTCCACCCTCAAATTACGGTATATCCAGATGATAATATGCTATATACCGTAAAATGTACCGAAATAATTACGGTATATTACGAGACCTTAGGAGACATTATTAGATTTAAAAAGGCTTGTAAGATGCTGTTTTAATAGGGGATTTGCATCTTATGAGACGTCATGAGACAAGAAATTGGTCGGGACGACAGGATTTGAACCTGTGACCACCACACCCCCAGTGTGGTGCGCTACCAGACTGCGCTACGCCCCGAAAATGGATTGAAAAGAGAGAGGACCAAGTCCCGCCCTATAACGACTTGATCACCTCTTCCAGTTCTCTGATCAGAGTCTTAATGTCGCCGGAGCTTACCTGTGATGCAGCGACCTCATCAGGGCTGTCGGTCATTTTTTGCCGAGCACCGCCGATTGTATAGCCCTGCTCATAAAGCAAGCTTTTGATTTGCCGAATCAGAATGACGTCCTGTCTTTGATAGTATCGTCGGTTGCCTCGCCGCTTGACAGGCTTGAGCTGGGGGAATTCCGCCTCCCAGTAGCGCAACACATGGGGCTTGACCGCACAGAGCTCGCCAACCTCACCGATGGTGAAATAGCGCTTCGGAGGAATTGGAGGGAGTTCGTCGTTATTCTTCGCTTCCAGCATACCCTTCTACTCTTGCTTTCAGTTTTTGTCCTGGCCGAAAAGTCACTACCCGTCTTGCCTTGATAGGGATTTCCTCGCCAGTTTTTGGGTTACGGCCGGGACGTTGTTTTTTGTCTCTGAGATCAAAGTTCCCGTACCCGGAGAGCTTGACCTGTTCATTACGCTCAAGCGAGAGGCGAATTTCCTCGAAAAACTGCTCTACGACCTCTTTCGCTTCTCGCTTATTGAGACCCAGTTCTTCAAACAGACGCTCGGCCATGTCAGCCTTTGTAAGCGCTCCATCTGCCATATTCATCCCTACCTATTTCCGCAAATCAGCATTAAATTGTTCTTGTAGTGCGTTGACGCAATTACCAATTATTGCAGTTATCTCTTCATCGCTAAGAGTGCGGGAAGGATGTTGCCACGTCAAGCCCAAAGCCACACTTTTTTGGCCTTTAGCGATTGCATCCCCTTGATAAACATCAAATATTCGCAAGTCTGTCAGAAACTCGCCGGCGCTGGCCCTGACCAGATTACTGATAGAGTCGGCAGAGACAGCCTCATCAATCACGATCGCCATGTCGCGCTGCACCTCAGGGTATTTGGACAGTGCGCTGACCTGAGGCATGCGCGCCTCAAGCAGGGAAACGAGACGCAGCTCAAAAACAAATATCGATTGATCTAAACCCAACTTGCGCTGAATCGCCGGGTGCAGCGCGCCGAGGACTCCGACACGCTCACCCTCCGGGTTTCTGATCTCGGCACACTGCCCGGGGTGATAGCCTGACTCGGCTGCCGGGAAGAAACTCAGCTGGCCTGTCTTACCGCCAAGGCCCAACAATACCTCCACATCACCTTTCAGATCATAGAAGTCTGACTGGTCACGGCCATTGGACCAGCTTTTTGGCAGCTGGCTTCCGGCGATCAGTCCACCTACCCGGGCCTCTTGCTGTATCTCCTCTCCATTACGCTGAAAAACCAGACCTGTCTCGAAAAACCTGAGTCGCTCGTGCTGACGATTGGCATTGTGCTGGTAGCTCGACAGCAATCCGGGAAGCAAACTGCTGCGCATCACCCCCATTTCCTCAGAGATCGGATTTTGCAGGGAAACCGCCTGTTGTGAGCCGGTGATCAATTCGGAAAGTGTGGGATCAATAAAGCTGTAGGAGATAATTTCCTGATAGCCAAGCGCCACCAGATGTTCCCGCAAGCGGTTCGTCTCGATGCTTGTCTCTGAGCTCTTCGGGAAGCGCTGAGCGCTGAGACCGGCTGTCTGTGGAATGTTGTCATAGCCGAAAATCCTCGCCAACTCTTCGATCAGATCAGCCTCTATACTGACGTCAAACCGATAGCTCGGCACCCCAACCTCAATAGATTGATTGTCTTGGGCCGTTATGACGAACCCGAGACGCGACAGTATCTCTGCGACCTCCTGAGCACTGATGGTGACGCCGAGATCCTTTTTAATACTCGCAAACCGTAACCTTACCGTGTTGCGTTCAGGCAATGTGCCGATGGCCTCGGTAATCGGCCCGGGCTCTCCACCAACGATATCGAGCAGCAATTCAGTGGCCCGCTCCATGGCTCTGTGCTGCAACTCAAAATCAACGCCTCTCTCATAGCGGTGAGCCGCGTCAGTGTGCAGACCATAAGCGCGCGCCCTTCCGGCAATCGATAGAGGTGCAAAGAAAGCACACTCCAGAAAGACGTGCTCCGTTGCGTCACTCACGGCCGTGGCAAGCCCTCCCATCACGCCTGCCATGGCAACCGGTTTTTCCGCGTCAGCTATCACTAAAGTATCAGCGCTCAGCGCGATTTCCTTGCCGTCAAGCAGGGTGATCGCCTCACCATCATCGGCCATCCTCACGCAAATCTTGCCGGAAAGCTTTTCGAAGTCGAAAGCATGCATCGGCTGACCCAGTTCCATCAGCACAAAATTGGTCACATCAACAATTGGGTCAATGCTGCGCAGTCCGGAGCGCCTGAGCTTTTCCTGCATCCAAAGCGGCGAACAGGCATTCAGCTTTACATTCCGGATCACCCGCCCCAGATAGCGGGGGCAAGCCTCGGTTGCGCTGATGGTGACGGGAAATTCTTCAGTGTGAACAGGCTCCACAGGATTGACGGCAGGCTCGCACACTTCTTTCCGACTGAGCACCCCCACCTCACGCGCGATTCCCCGCATCCCAAGGCAATCACCCCGGTTTGGCGTCAGATCTAACTCAATCATGGAATCAGAAAGCTGAAGGTACGCACGAAAGTCCTGACCTACTGGCGCATCAGACGGAAGCTCCATCAGCCCTTCAGAACTTTCTTCCAGCCCCAACTCTTCGGCCGAACAAAGCATCCCGTGGGATTCCACACCACGCAATTTCGCTTTGGTAATCTTCAGCGGTTTCCTTTGGCCTGTTTCAATGGTAGCGCCGACCGTGGCAAATGGCGCTTTCATCCCCGGCACGACGTTGGGAGCACCGCATACAACCTGTTGCTCATGCTCCCCATCGAAGACCGAACATACGCGGAGCTTGTCAGCATCAGGGTGCTGCGTTACCTGCCTGACCTCAGCAACAATAATCCCGTTAAACTCTCGGGCAACTGGCGCAATTCCATCTACTTCAAGCCCCGCCATGGTTAAACTCGCGGCAAGCTCGTCAGTTGTCAGCCCGGAATCGACCCATTCGCGCAGCCAGCTTTCACTGATAATCATTGTTTACCCTAGTTGAATTGCCTGAGGAAACGAATGTCATTTTCAAAGTAGAGTCTGAGGTCACCCACGCCGTAACGCAGCATCGCCAAACGCTCTACCCCCATACCAAAAGCGAACCCCGAATAGATCTCAGTATTTACACCAGACATTTCAAGAACTTTAGGGTGGACCATTCCGCAACCCATCACCTCGAGCCAGCCAGTGTGGCCACAAATTCGGCACCCTTTCCCTTCGCAGCTTACGCAGCCCATATCGACTTCAGCAGAAGGCTCAGTGAAAGGAAAATAGGACGGACGGAACCTTACCGGCATTTCTACCTCAAAGTAGGCCTGCAGAAATTCGACCACAGTTCCTTTAAGGTCAGCCATGCTCACTGATTCGTCCACCAACAAACCCTCTACCTGGTGAAACATTGGCGTGTGGGTCAGGTCGGAGTCACAGCGATAAACCCGACCCGGACAGATCATTCGAAATGGAGGCTGCCCAGTTTCCATGACGTGAACCTGGACCGGAGAGGTGTGCGTTCGGAGAACGGTGCCGGGACTGACATAAAACGTATCATGCATAGCCCGGGCAGGATGATGCGCCGGAATATTGAGCGCTTCAAAATTATGATAGTCATCTTCGATTTCCGGCCCTTCCGCCACATCATAACCGGCGCCGGCGAAGATCGATTTTATCCGCTCTATGGTCATAGTAATCGGATGCAGCCCGCCCTGACTCTGCCTTCTGCCAGGCAAGGTCACATCAAGCCGACCCGCCTCAAGCTGCTCATTCAAGGCATGGGATATGAGATCGTTTCGCTTGAGTTCGAGAGCTTGCTGGAGATTCTTCTTGGCGAGATTAATCTGCTCTCCGGCCGCCGGCCGCTGTTCAGCGGGGAGTTTGCCCAGTGTCTTCAGAAGATCAGTAAAACTGCCTTTCTTTCCTAAATACTGCACACGCAACGCATCCAGTGACTTCTCATCACTGGCACGCTCTATATCCAGCAGAGCTTCGGCAAGAAGAGCTTCAGAATCGATCATTGGCGGCAGCCAGAATCGGCAGACTTAGGCTGCCAGACTCGCTTTGGCCTGATCGACAATGGCGGTAAAAGCAGGCTTATCGTGAACGGCCAAGTCAGCAAGGACCCGACGATCGATTTCAATGTTCGCTTTTTTCAACCCTGCAATAAGCTGACTGTAGCTCAAGCCATTCTCTCTGGCCTGGGCGTTGATCCGCGTGATCCAAAGGGAGCGGAATACCCGCTTCTTCGCGCGACGATCTCGAAAAGCGTACTGGCCGGCCTTGGTGACCGCCTGCTTGGCGACTCGAAAGACGCGACTGCGCGCTCCATAATAACCCTTGGCCTGCTTGAGGACTTTTTTGTGGCGCCGACTGGCGACCACACCGCGTTTTACTCGGGACATGATTTATCTCCTGACTTTGCTGTTGGATTCAGACTAGATTTCTTTCAGCATGCGCTTCACTGCTGGCACATCGGCCGCATGGACCTCGGTAGTGCCGCGCAGATGTCGCTTACGCTTAGTCGTCTTCTTGGTCAGGATGTGGTTCTTATTCATGCGCTTTCGCTTGAATCCGGAACCGGTTTTCTTGAACCGCTTTGCGGCCCCGCTGTGGGTCTTCAACTTTGACATAGTTTCCTACTCCGCATTTAACGTCAGGGGCAATGCACATCGGTGTGCGCAGCGTTGAACGCCTCTGCCGTCTCATCGCCTGAGCGATGGCTCATTGAATTCTGCCAGATTCAAGCTGTCAGCCTGGCGAAAGTCAGCAATAGCCGCTGGTGTCGCCCGTCTGGCTGGACAATTTTCAATCTGTCAGCGTTTTTTGACCGGTGCCAGTACCATGACTATTTGCCGGCCTTCCATCTTGGGCTCCTGCTCAACAGTGCCGTAGTCTGCCAGATCCTCTCGAATCCTTGACACAAGCTCCTGTCCAAGATGTTGATGGGCAAGTTCCCGGCCTCGGAATCGTAACGAGACCTTGGCCTTATCCCCATCCTCAAGGAAACGAACCAGGTTGCGTAGTTTTACCTGATAGTCTCCTTCTTCCGTCCCTGGTCGAAATTTGACTTCTTTTACCTGAGTACGGCGCTGTTTCTTCTTGTTGGCCGCTTTCTGCTTCTTCAGGTCAAAAATATGTTTGCCATAATCCATGATCTTGCAGACCTTAGGGTCTGCATCCGGTGCGATCATCACCAGATCTAGCTTGGCTTCTTCCGCCGCAGCACGTGCGTCGGCAATCGGAACAATCCCAACTTGCTGGCCGTCTGCTCCGACGAGCCGAACCTCTTCGGCTTCAATAAATTCGTTGATCAGTGGCTTCTTAGCGCTGCTTCTCATCATACGCGCTGACGCTCTGATCCTGTTACTGTGCTAATAGTCACACTCCTTCATCACACAAAACTCCCCTACTGAGTCGCCCGGTTCGCTTCGCTGCGTCCATAGCTGGACACGTCCTGCTGCAAGTGGTCACAGAACGCCTCCAGCGCCATCGTGCCAAGGTCTGCCCCCTCACGCGTCCGGACAGCCACCGTACGGCTCTCCACTTCTTTATCACCCACAATCAGCAGGTAAGGAACCTTCTGCAGCGTGAGCTCGCGGATTTTAAAGCCGATTTTCTCATTTCTCAAGTCCGAAATCGCCCTAAAGCCCTTGTTTTTCAAGGATTCTTCAACTTGTTTGCAATATTCGCCCTGCTTGTCTGTGATGTTGAGAACCGCGACTTGCTGTGGCGCCAGCCACGCCGGCATAGCACCGGCATAATGCTCGATCAACACGCCAATAAACCGCTCAAACGAGCCCAGAATGGCTCTGTGCAGCATTACAGGCGTCTTCCGGCTACTGTCTTCGGCAACGTAGCTCGCACCAAGCCGTTCCGGCAGGAAAAAATCCACCTGAATCGTGCCGCACTGCTGGACCCTGCCCATGCAGTCCTTGAGGGAGTATTCGATCTTCGGACCGTAAAAGGCCCCTTCACCCGGCTGCAACTGCCAGGCAAGTCCGGTAGCCTCAAGTGCATCCTTTAACGCCTGCTCAGCATTATCCCAAAGATCATCCGAACCAACCCGCTTTTCAGGACGCGTCGACAGACGAAGAATGACCTCATCAAAACCGAAGTCTCGGTAGACAGCGAACAGCAACTGCATGAAGTCCGCCACCTCAGACTGGATCTGCTCCTCAGTGCAGAAAATATGACCATCATCCTGCACAAAACTGCGAACCCTCATCAAGCCGTGCATGCTGCCTGAAGGCTCATAGCGGTGGCACGACCCAAATTCTGCCAGCCTCAGAGGCAGATCCCGGTAGCTTTTCAGCCCCTGATTGAACACCTGAATATGGCAGGGGCAGTTCATCGGCTTAATCGCATACATGCGATTGTCAGATTCGACGCTAAACATCTCATCAGAGAATTTGGAAGCGTGGCCGCTTTTTTCCCACAGAGAGTAGTCAACGAGCTGCGGCGTTTTGATTTCTTTATAGTCATTGGCAGCCTGAACCGACTGCATGTAATCCTGAATTACCTGGTAAATAGTCCAGCCATCAGGATGCCAAAAAGGCATACCTGGCGCCTCTTCTTGAAAATGAAAAAGTCCGAGTTGCTTACCCAATTTTCTGTGATCGCGCTTCTCTGCCTCTTCAAGACGCTGCAAATAGAGCTTCAGGTCCTGCTTAGAGCCCCATGCTGTGCCGTATATACGCTGCAGCATCTCATTGTCAGAGTTGCCCCTCCAGTAGGCACCGGCGACACTGGTGAGCTTAAAGGCTTTAAACTTACCTGTGTCTGGTACGTGGGGCCCCCGACAGAGGTCGATGAAATCGCCCTGGCGATAGAATGACAGATCCTCATCACCGGGGATGCTCTCGATGATCTCTACCTTATAGTCTTCCCCCATTTCTCTGAACAGCGAAATTGCTTCGTCGCGCGAAAGCACCGAGCGCTCAACAGGTAAATTTTCCTTGACTATCTCCTGCATGGTTTTTTCAATCGCCGCCAGATCATCCGGCGTAAACGCCCGCTCGAAGGAAAAGTCGTAGAAAAAACCATCCTCAATGACAGGGCCGATCGTTACCTGAGCGCTCGGAAAGAGTCTCTGAACAGCCTGAGCCATCAAGTGCGCGCAGGAATGACGGAGAACCTCGATACCGTCATCGTCCCGCTCAGTCACGATCGCGAGGTCCGCATCATCGTCGATGAGAAAGGAGGTATCGACCAGTTGTCCGTCGACACGCCCGGCCAGAGCCGCTTTGGCTAAGCCGGGTCCAATAGACGCAGCTACGCCGGCAACGGTTACCGGTTGATCAAATTGCCTGGTACTACCATCAGGCAGAGTAATTAAAGGCATGACTCTCGTCCGATCTTTGAGGGCTGGATCCTGCAAGCACGCTGACCCGGCATCTGTGTTTCCGATCAGGGGGTTAGCGAACCGTTCGGCCACTCCGGGACAACATCGTGTAAAGGAGTGGTAGGCACGACCAGATTCGAACTGGTGACCTCTACCATGTCAAGGTAGCGCTC
>VMDC01000052.1 GCA_008081045.1 Gammaproteobacteria bacterium
TCCTGGGGGATTAGAAGCCGTGAGCGGGGGTGATGTTGGCCCCCGCTTTTTTGTGCCCGTTGGTTTTTGCACTGGCGTTGTCATTCTCGCTGCACGCTGATGAACCACCGGATCTTGACCCACTGTGCTTTGCCGAGGATATCCTCGCCTTTCAGGAGTGGGAGGCCAAAAACACGCTGCCCGAAGGCCGAATCTCGTTCGTGGGGAGCTCGAGTATCCGTATGTGACACGCTACCAAGGCCTTTCCCAACGCGGTGATTATTAATCGTGGTTTCGGCGGCGCCGAGTTCTCCGACATTTTTATTGCTGCGATTGTGTGATCACCCGTTACCTCGCCCTGGCGCAACACACGGGAATTAGCGGTATTTATAGTCCGATCTTAGCGGCCAAGGAGTGAGACTCAGCCGGCTATGATGGGGCGTTCGCGATGAAGCTGCCTAACAGACTCAGGTCGAGATCATAGACAGAGCATCCTGCCTTTTTACTCACCTTTACCCACCCCGACGCATAATAGATGACGCGCTCAACGTCGTGACTAAGCGAGATTTCTTAATAATTGACCGCCCAAAAAAAGTTAACATTATTGTTGACAATAGTTAATTCCTAGGAGAATAATCAACATGTATGTTAACAAAAATAAAGGGTGGTCTTATGCTCGGCTTTGACAACGTGCTGCACACCGCAGGTTTCCGGAAAAGATTTTTTGTTGCGGTCGCAGGGACAACGACAGCGCTAGCGACTACGTTTGCAACTGCGCAAGCGAACAATGCATTGCTAGAGGAGGTGTACGTTACCGCGCAGAAAAAATCTGTCGCGGAGGCGGTACAGGATGTGCCCATCGCAATATCCGCTTATTCTGGGCGGAAAATTGAGGCGATGTTTGCGGTAGATTTGACTGACATCGGTTTTACTGCACCGAATGTTCAATTGACTCCACAGGGCACGGTCCCGGGAACTGCAAACTTTTCGATTAGGGGATGGGGGACTACGGGCCAATCTATTCCCTCTTCAGACCCCGCCGTGGGTGTAGTTCAGGATGGTGTTGCGTTCGGCACAATCTACGGTGTCGTAACCGATGTATTTGACATCGAATCACTGGAGGTATTGAGGGGCCCACAAGGCACATTGTTCGGGCGCAACGTCAGTGCTGGTGCAGTTTCTGTCAAAACGACGAGGCCTAATCACGATGAGATGACCGGCAAGCTGCAGGTGGGCGCAGGCGCCTACGGGCTGTTTGAGGCTCGAGGCCTTATAAGCGGGCCAATATCGGATAACGTTGCTGGCAAACTCGCCGTGCTATGGCGAGACCAAGACGGTATCTGGGACAACACCACAATCGGCGGTGAGCAAGGCGCCAGAGAGTCCTTGGTTGTGCGGCCTGCAGTGTCTTTTAGGGGAGAGAACAGCACGTTCACAGCAATCGCTGAGTTCGGTGATATCGATGCCGACGGTATGTCGGGTAGGAACTTTATGTGTCTGGGTGTGCCTGCTCTGGTATTGGCAGAGTGCGCCGGTTTCGAACCTAACCTTGATCCCTATGCTGACAACACTACGCGGCAAACGACCGTTGGTGAAAACAACATCGAGTGGTCTGCACTGACGCTCGAAGGTGTGTGGGATCTGTGGAATGGCTCTTTAACAGCAGTAGCGGGCTATCGCGATATGGAACAGGAGGTATGGGGAGACATTGACGGTGCTCCCAATACGATTCGCTTCCAATTTGCCCCGGGTACGGGTTTTGATCAGGAACAGTTGAGCTTGGAGGTTCGCTGGTCCGGCGATATTTCAGATCGGATGACTCTCACCACGGGCGTAAACTTTTTTGATCAGGAGTACACCTACAACGAGCGGCGTCTACTCATCGATGCACTGGACCTAAGAGCATCCTCTACCATTGACCATTCGACCTTTGGGGTATTTGCGCAGGCTGACTTTGCACTCACAGATAAGCTCACAGTGACGCTAGGGGGGCGCTATTCCTCAGAAGAAAAAGACGCTGCGATCGGTGTCATTGGAGACCCCACGGGTACCGGTAACTGTAAGCGCTTCGTCGGCTCGAACTTCGGAGGCAGTGACCCGATTAGCGAGAGCTCGTCGGCGAGCTTGAGTGATTGCAAGCCGGCCTTCAATGACAGCGAGGATTGGTCGAACTTTACGCCCAAGGTCGGGCTGACCTGGAATATCAGCGACGCCATGATGGGCTACGCCAGCTACTCCAGAGGGTTCAGGAGCGGTGGCTATAACGTCCGTTTTTCTGACACCAGTCTTGTAACCAGTCCGGACGCCCCTGGGTCAACACCTGGTCCATACAACGAGGAAGTGGTCGATGCTTTGGAGATCGGCTTGAAGACTGATGTTGGTGACGGGAGAGGGCGTTTTAACGTCGCACTCTTTCACAACGCCTACGAAGACATGCAGTTGTCGGCAAACAATCAGTCCGGCGTGCAGTCGATCTTCAATGCGGCAGAAGCGACTATGCAAGGCATCGAATTGGAGGGTGTCTTCGCGCTTACCGATAATCTGACACTAGAAGCTAGTTACGGATATGTCGACGCGTCCTACGATGAAGCAGATTTCCTGAAGCGCACCTTTGGTGAAGATACCGATGTTGGGAGCTTCCTATTGCAAATGGTTTCGGAGAGAACCTGGTTTGTTGCGGGAACTTACGACCACTCAGCAGGCGGTGCGGGTCGCCTGAGTTGGCGAGCCAGCTACAGTTATGCAGACGATTCGGCAGCTGATAATTTCAATTTTCTCTTACTTGACGACTACGCTTTGATCGATGCGAGCGTTACCTTTGTTAGCGCAGACGAGAGATGGTCTGTGGCGTTGTACGGTAAAAACCTATCTGATGAGGTGTACTTTAACTTTGGCTTCGACAACACCTCGATAGGATCAAAGACCATGTGGTTATCTCCACCCAGGACCTGGGGTGTTCGCGCGACTTACGAATTTTAAAGTTTGTTGCTTGGGGCTCATGGCTTTTACCGGGGATATCACCCCGGTTTTTTTTACCTGCTCACGAGGCGCTTGCCCGGTATGCTCGAGAGCGTAGAGGTGGAGTCGGTCTTGTGGGGCGAGTCATTGGTTGGGCGGCGCCCGCGTCTGGCTAGATAGAGTAGCGTCTTATTGTTGAGTCCTAGCCGAAGCGAAAACCCTCCCAGTCATTGGCTTTCACGCGCTCCAGTATCCGCCGGTATCCCCTTACCCCTCCTGAGTAGGGCATAAAGACGCGAGGTTTGCCCGCTACTTCTGCTCCCACGTAGTACGAGCTGGCGAGGGGGTACAGCGTCTCTTTTGATCGCTCGTTAACGTGCGCCACCCAGTCCTTTTCAAACTGGGGCAGGGCCTCAATCTCCTTCATCTGCCTGCCTTTCATGGAAACAAGCAATTCGCAGATGAAGTCCACGTGTTCTTCGCTTGAAAGCAAAACGTTGCTGAGGAGCGAAGGACTGCCCGGGCCGGCGATGATAAAAAAGTTAGGAAACTCAGAGGTGCTCAAGCCTAGATAGTTGACGGGGCCATCGCACCATTTTTCCTGCAACGAAATGCCATTGCGACCCCGAATGTCCGGCGTAAAAAGCGAGCCGGTAAACGCATCGAAACCGGTAGCGTAGATAAGAATATCGACGGGGTACTCGTTCCGCGATGTTTTAACGCCCGTCGCCACCAGTTCTTCAATGGGATCTGCTTTGATGTCAACGAGCTCGACGTTGTCGCGATTAAAAGATTCATAGTACAGGTGATCTACCGCGGGTCGCATGGCGCCAAAAGGAAAGCCTTTTGGCGTCAGTTTTTTCGCAATTTCTGGGTCATTTACCTTTTCAGCAATTTTGCGATGCACGAACGCTTTAGCTAGGTCATTGGCTTCCCTGTTTAGGAGAATATCTTTGTAGGCCAGCGCAAACCCGTAGCCCAGTCTCCGCCATGCCGCCTCAAATATTTTTTCACGCTCCTCGGGCGTGTCATCGAGGGCGGATTTTCCGCTTGGCACAAATCCGAGTCCGCTGGGTGAGTTTTTGGCTTGCTCTCTCCTTTCGCGATAACGCGCTTTTATATCAGCGTCTTCTTGATCACTGATGTCTGCGTGGCAGGCTGGAATACTGTAATTAGCAGTGCGCTGAAAGACGTAGAGGTGCCGTGCCTGCTCAGCGATGACAGGCGTCATTTGAACACCGGAGGATCCGGTGCCAATAATCCCTACGCGTTTGTCTTTGAAGTTGACTTGCTCGCGGGGCCACAACGCACTGTGATAGATCTCTCCGGTAAAATCAGATTCGCCAGTTAAATCCGGTTTCTTGGGTTTTGACAGCTGCCCGGTCGCCATAACCACGGTTTTGGCGACCCATGTTTCACCGCGGGTGGAGCGAAGTTCCCAGTGACACCGAGCCTCGTCATATCGCGCTTCTGCTAATGCGTGGTCGAATTTAATATGCTTTCGCAGGTCAAATTTTTCGGCGACGAAGCGGATATAACTAAGAATTTCGGGTTGCTGCGCGTATCGTTCGGTCCAGCGCCATTCTTGCTCGAGCTCGGCGGAAAATGAGTAGGAGTAGTCGTAGCTTTCTACGTCGCAACGCGCCCCAGGGTAGCGATTGTAGTTCCACACCCCACCCACTTCGTCAGATTTCTCGAGTATCTGGCAGTTCAGACCTGCGCCACGAAACGTGTGGAGGGCGCGGAGTCCAGCTAAACCCGCGCCAATAATGAGTACGTCCAAAACTTGGTTTTTTGGTGCATCCGCCATGATTCTAACTCTAGGACCTCTTGGGGCGGCGCGCGGCCGCGGTTACTCAACTGGGCTTCCAAATCTGTGGCTGGAATTATGAGTAGGGGCATTGCAAATTGTCAACAATAGTGTTGAAATAAATGCTAAGTTACCAACCTGTCCCGCTCAAAATTTTCAGCGGCGGCAATAACCACAGATAGCGGAACACTGGAGAGCGGTGGGTGAAAGAAAATTTGGGTGAACAGGTGACGGGCGAGACGCCAGTTGGCTGGCGACTGCAGACCATCAAAAAACGAGCGGTGATACAGCTCATGGGTTCGAGGGTTTGGGGACGATTTAACCCAAATCATTGGGATGTTGATTACGCAAAGTCCACGGGGTTATCGGCACCTATTCAAACGGGAGAGATGACCTCAGCCTATATCTCAGAGATGTGCGTAAACCATTTTGGCCGCCACTTTTTTTGCGGTTCTCGGGTCGCCTGCAAGTACATAAATGCCACGGTGGCGGATGAAGTTATCTCGGTTCATGGCGTGATCTCCCAGAAACTAGTCGTTGAGGAGGGGTGGCGATTTGTGGTTGATGTCTGGTGCGAAAACGAGGTGGGCGATAAGAAAACGGTGGGGACAGTAGAGGTTACGGTGCCCACGGCAGACAAGGACGAAATACAGTGACGTCAGACGAACGGGATCCTGCTACCGCTGAAAAAGCAACCCAGGGGCATTGGGTCAGGCCGCAAACAGAAATGCAGCGCGAGCAAACGCGCGTATTTATCGAGTCTCTCGAGGAGGATTGCCAACCCTATTGGGAGATGGTCGAGGTGGGTGACGTGCTGTCCAGGGAACTCTGCCTGACGCCCGAATTAGTGGTGATGTATGCCGATGGTGTGGAAGACTTTAACCCGTGGTATGAGGCATGGAAGATGAATGTGTGGCGTATTCCCGGGGTTTCACCTTTTGGTAGCGCAATCGTTCCGCCGTTACTGCTATCGCATTTTATTTTGTCGGTTCAGTTTGATCACACTAAGCCTTTTTCAATCGGTTCCATTCATACGTTTCATGACTCCGAGATTATTGCGCCGATTTATGTGGGAGCGACTGTCCAGATCAAAACGGAGGCGATAGAAAAGTTTGTAAAACGTGATCGCCGATACGTGCGTCATCGGGCTGAGGTATACGATTTGTCCGACGGTGAGGTGAAGTTTCGCGAAACGCGCGACATCCTGTCGCTCTGAGACAAGGCTATTTAAGGGTGGCGACGGCCGCCAGCTTTCAGCTGGATTGCCTCGTACCGGCAGGATCAGGGCTGGAATTAAAGAGGAGCGCGGCATTGCGCGCGAGGTGTGTCCCGTATGCACAAGATGTTGCCAGCAGACAGGCAAGCGGCGCTGGAGCAGGCCAAGCCAGCGTGGAATCCGCTGACCCTTGATCAGGCGCTGTCGCTAGCGGCCTCAGAGTGGCCTGACAACGAGTTCGTCGTAAGTGAGCGAGGTTGCTTTTCTTACCGTGCCCTTGATCAATGGGTGACCGAACTAGCGGTGGGCCTCGTTTCAAAGGGGGTGCGAAAGGGAGACCACGTTGCCCTTTTGATGGCAAATTACCCTGAATTCGTTGCACTGAAGTTCGCAATAGCGCGCGCCGGCGCTGTGGCGGTGCCCATTAATTTTATGAACCGGCGTGACGAGTTGAAGTATGTCCTTGAGCAGTCAGAAGCTGTCTGTTTAATCACAATGGACCGCTTTAGAGACCTCAATTATCTCGACATGCTCGATGAAATTTCTCCTGAGTGGTCATTAGCCAACCGTCTCTCCGCTCTTCCTAAACGGCCGTCTGTTTTTGTTTTCTCTACCGGCAACCAGCCTTTGCCAGCTGGCGTTTCGACTCTCGCCGACCTAAAAGGCGAAGGTGATATACCGAAGGAGGGCGATCCAGCGTCGGTTTCTGACATTATCTATACGTCTGGCACCACGGGCGGCCCCAAGGGCGTCATGTTGACGCACGATATGCTGCTCCGAGCGGCCTATGGTAGTGCTTACGCCCGCGCCTTCGTTGCGCGACAACGAATATTGTTTTCGCTGCCGCTGTACCACGTGTATGGGTACGTTGAAGGCTTGCTGGCTGCACTGCAGGTTGGAGGGGCCGTTGTCATTCAGGAGCAATTTGACCCAGACAGTACGCTTCAGGCGATTGATCGATACAAGGTTGACGATATTCTCTTGATTCCTACCATGACGCTGGCGCTGCTTGAGCAACTAAAGAATAAAGAATATCCGCTCTCAAGCCTCAAGAGTATGTTGTCTTCGGGCGGTAAGGCACCCGAGACAATTTGGGAAGACATCTATCAGGCCTTTGGCGCTATTGAAGTTACTACAGGGTATGGCATGACTGAGGCCACAGCCTCATCCACTGTGACCCGGCCAGATGATCCTGTAAGCCGTCTGAAGACCACCAACGGTAGATTGCGAGATGTGGGGGTCGCTGGTGAGTCGTCGATAGATGGCAAGCTTGTGCGCTACCGCGTGGTTGACGCTAATACCAACGAGGTCTTGAAGGCTAATGCGATTGGTGAGTTGAGGATGAAGGGCATTGGCGTCACCACGGGTTATTACAACAAGCCCGAGGAGACTGCAGCAGCTTTCGACGCAGAGGGATGGTTTCGTACAGGTGACTTGGGTGTTCTTGATGAACACGGATATATCACGCTGAAAGGGAGGACCAAGGAGAGCTATCGGTGTGGTGGTGAGCTGGTACTGCCGCTTGAGGTGGAGTCAGTATTAACCGCGCATGAGAGCATCGCAGAGGCTCATGTGGTTGCCTTGCCTGACGACAGGATGGGTGAAGTGGGCGTCGCGTGCATCATCAAGCAACCCAATGCCGATTTGTCGGAGGAGGCTCTCGCGGAGTTCTGTCGATCGCGAATGGCACGCTTCAAGGTGCCGAGGCATTTCTTGTTTTTATCGCCTGAAGACATTCCCGTAACGCCGACGGGACGACCCCGTAAATTTCTTTTGGCGCAGGTGGTTCCGTCATTGCTCACGTCGGAATCTTCCGCGGAGGTGCCCTGATGGCGGGTGCGCAAAAGATTGCAGTTGTAACTGGGGCAGGTGGCGCACTTGGTTCGGCAATATCCGGGCGACTGGCTTATGATGGCTTTGATATTGTGTTGTGGGATTTGTCGAAAGAGTCTTGTCAGGCGTCACTGGAACAGGTTCATAACGCGGGCAGGCGAGGCCTGATTGTTGCTGCGGATATTACCGATGAGGATGCTGTGCGCGAGGGCTTCAAAGAGGTGCTTGCGCAGTTGGGTGCGCCTCTTGTGTTGGTTAACAATGCAGGACTTATGAGGTCGCGGAGAGCTCAAAATATGACGTCTGGCGACTGGAACCAGGTTTTGGCGGTAAATCTCAGCGGCGCTTTTTTGATGTGCCGCAGTGCGATTCCCTTCATGAAGGAAGCCGGCTGGGGAAGGATTGTCAATATCTCCAGCATCGGTGCCAAGGGTTTGGCGGGTAGCGCCAACTATGCTGCTGCCAAGGCGGGCATTGAGGGGTTGAGTGCATCCCTTGCCAAAGAGTTGGGGCCGT
>VMDC01000031.1 GCA_008081045.1 Gammaproteobacteria bacterium
TCAACAAAGACCCGGGCAGCAGCTGGTGGAATCGCTTTGTGTGGGGCCTGATGCGCACGCTGCCGCTCGAGAACGAGCTCTGACCGATACCTCTGCCAAGCACTCCACAGTGCAAAAACCAACCTGCACAAAGGCGAGAACTTTGGCAAGCAATTGCTCAAGATCTAAGGCAAGCTCCCGCCATTGGCACCTCGCGGACCTTTATTGCCGTCTTGCTGCTCTGTGGCTGCTCGACCAGCACAAAAGCTTGCCCACAACGCCTTAGTCGGCGCCTTTATCCGCTCGCCGTGCTGGCCAAAATGGGCGGTGCCGCCACGGTTTTCAGTGCCTTAATACTTCCAGCAGCCTGAAACACGGGAGGCGCTTTGCTGCATTTAGCTTGCTAGGGCCACAATATTTTGTCAACATAAACGTTGACCGTAGGTCCGCTCTCGGCTTCGGCATTGCTGAAAGAGACGCTGCGCGCACATTTCTCAGCACTTATGTCGAGGACCACTGGCACCGGCAAGGAAAAAACGATGGCACTTCACAGCGACGGCCTTTCTGCCCCCCCTCATAGCAACTACGAGAAGCGCAGCTCCAGAAACTACTTTCTGGCGATGATGACCCTGACTTATGCACTGAACCTCTTCGATAGGCAGCTGCTGTCTATGCTGCAAGAGTCGGTCAAGGCTGAGCTGTTGCTCTCGGACACACAGCTCGGATTGCTGACAGGCACCGCTTTCGCATTTTTTTATGTCACGGCAGGCCTGTGGATCGCCCGCTGGGCAGACCGGTATAACCGACGGACAATCATCGCAGTGGCTGTGGGATTCTGGAGCCTGATGACCGCCCTGAGCGGCTTGGCGGTGAACTATTGGCAGCTGTTTCTGGCAAGGATGGGTGTTGGATTGGGTGAAGCCGGGGGTAGCCCTCCAGCGCACTCAATGATCTCCGATGTTTTTCCGCCCGAGCAACGAGCAACGGCCATGGCCACCTACTCTGTGGGTGTCAATATTGGCATCATGGCGGGGTTCTTGTTTGGCGGATATATCAATGAATATTTTGGTTGGCGAATGGCCTTTATATCGGTGGGCATTCCGGGCATCGTTCTGGCGCTGATCTTACGATTCACGATTAAAGAGCCCCAAAGAGGTTGGTCAGAGCGTCGGGACATTCCAGAGGAAGAGATCCCTTTCACTACTGTTCTAAAGACACTTTGGTTAAACCCTCTGTTTAGGCAAATTGCGATCGCAAGCGGCTTAACTGCCCTGGTGGGCTACGGCACTATGAACTGGTCTGCTCCCTACTTTATGCGTTCTTTCCAAATGGGGACTGCTGAGCTCGGAGTGTGGCTAGCAATGGGTAGTGGCGTATGCGGCGCTGTAGGCACCTTTTTCTCGGGCTTTCTTTGCGACCGGCTGAGTCGTGTAGACCGCCGCTGGGGAACGTGGATTCCAGCACTTGCTGCGTTGGCCTCTGCAATTTGCATGGTGCTAATCCTCATCCAATCCAACCCCTATATCGCGCTCTCCATTAATTTATTCATGGGCGCTCTCATTACGTGTTACATCGGCCCGGCAATTGCGATCCTGCATAGTCAGTTTGATCCCAGAATGCGGGCCACGGTCTCGGCCACTTTCTACCTGATTATCAATGTGATCGGGCTGGGAGTGGGGCCTACCCTGATTGGCGCAATAAGCGATTACCTGACCCCAACATTTGGTAACGAGGCCCTGCGCTACGCGCTACTCATCGTCATTCCTGCAGCCGGTATTTGGTCGGCATTTCACTTCATACTGGCCAGCAAACGAATGGAGACGGGCTGAATTGTTACAGCAGTAGGCGACCCATAGACAATGATACGGGGCGCAATGCGCTCCCATCAAACCACCTCAAACAGCGCGGCAGCACCCATACCGCCGCCTACACACATGCTCACAACCACATAGCGCGCACCTCTGCGCTTACCCTCGATCAAAATATGGCCCACCGTGCGCGAGCCGGTCATGCCGTAGGGATGCCCAATCGATATCGCGCCACCATTAACATTGTATTTATCGGGGTCTATCCCAAGAAAATCCCGACAATAGAGGCACTGAACCGCAAACGCCTCATTCAGCTCCCACAGGTCGATATCCTCTATTGTGAGATCGTGTTGCTTTAAAAGCTTGGGGATCGCATAGATGGGTCCAACACCCATCTCTTCCGGCGGATTTCCAACCACCGTCATGCCCCGATAAATACCCATCACCGGCAAACCCCGCTGCTCCGCGTGCTTCAAATTCATCAGCACGCAGGCCGACGCACCGTCAGACAGCTGCGAGGCGTTGCCAGCCGTAATAGTGCCGCCTTCGATTACCGTGGGTAACGCTGAGAGACTGTCCAGTGTGGTATCGGGCCGATTACCTTCATCAACCGAGAACTGTTTCTGCGCCTGGCTCACCGTATTGGTCGCCTTGTCGTGCACTAATTGCGTTACTTCAAGGGCTGCTATCTCGTCATCGAACTTTCCAGCGCTCTGTGCCGCTGCCGTTCTTCGCTGCGACTCCAGCGCATATTCGTCCATCTGCAGTCGCGTAACGCTATATTTCTCCGCCACAAACTCGGCTGTCTCCAGCATTGGCATATAAGCATGAGGCTGAAGAGCCGTCACTGCCTCATCATGTTGCCGCTTCGCCCAGTCAAAATAAGGGCCCTGCACGGCGGTAATATTGTCCTGCCCGCCAGCGACTACCACTGAAAAACCATCCACCATGATCTGCTTTGCAGCAGTCGCTATGGCCATCAGCCCAGAGGAGCACTGACGATCAATGGTTTGCGCGGCACATTCCACTGGCAATCCCGCTGCCAGCGCCGCCAGGCGAGCGACGTTCATCCCAGCCGTACCCGAATTAAGGACCGAACCCAGAACAACATCCTCGACCTCACCACCATCAATGCCCGCCCTACCGATAGCACCTCTGATAGCGTGCGCGGCCAGCGACGGCGATTTGATATTGTTCAGCGACCCCTTGAATGCCCGACCAATGGGCGTTCTCGCGGTTGATACAATTGCTGCCTCTATCATTCAATTTTCCTTTGGTTACTATCTGGATAAGGGGATCAAGGCGCAACCGTTGCTGCAAAGCGCTGCCTCAGAATGTTTTTCAGTATCTTCCCCGAGGCATTGCGCGGCATTTCGTCGATGAACACGACCGAGGTAGGGCATTTGTAGTGAGCCAAGCGCTCGCGAGTGAAGTTCATCACCCTCTCAGAGAGGATTTCGTCCTGCTTCTGTGCAACGATGACTGCGGTGACTGCCTCACCCCATTTCTGATCAGGGAGGCCGATCACGGCCACTTGCGAGACACCCGAAACCTGCGAGATGAGATTTTCCACCTCAGCCGGATAGACATTTTCACCGCCGGTGATAATCATGTCCTTGATTCTGTCTTTCAAATAGATGAAACCCTCTTCATCCATTACTGCGCCATCACCGGTTTTCAACCAACCATCATCAGTAATAGCTTGCTTTGTCTCGGCCTCGCTATTGAAGTAACCAGGCGTATTCGCTTCTGATCTCACCCATATCTCGCCGAACGTCCCAGCGGGCACAGGCTCCCCAGTGCGGTGATCAAATATCTTCACATCTGCCCATGGTAAAGCGCGACCCACCGACCTAAGGTATTTAGCCTTGGCGCCTTTAGCATGGTGCTCTTCGGGAAATAAAGCAGTCACTGTGCCGCAGGTCTCTGTCATGCCGTAGCATCCAAGAAATCCGCAGCCAAGCACCTCCATAGCGCGCGCCAGCAGACTGTCGTACATCGGTGCTGCGCCGTAAATCATCATCCTTAGGTTGGAAATATTTCTGGGGCGGAGCGTCTGCTCCTCTACCAGTCTTTGAATCACTGCCGGCACAAAAAAGGTGTGCGTCACTTGATATGTCTCTATCGCATCGAGGATGTCACCCGGATCAGAATCTGCCAGCAACACAGTACGGCCGCCCAATGCCATCAACGCACTACCAGTGACAACGCCACCGACGTGGAAAAGAGGCGACCCCAGAAGATACGTACAACCGCGGTCCATTCGAAATAAATCCGAAGCCATCTGCGGAATGATCGCCAAATTGCGATTGGTCAGCATGACGCCTTTGGGCTTGCCTGTGGTGCCAGAGCTGTACAATATGAGGCCCGGCGCATCCGCTACCGCCCCCTGATTAATAACATCGTCGGGTGCGCTCGCCTGAGAATCAATGTCGCTCAGTAATTGCTCGACGGAAATTTTCTGGCAATTAAGTTGCGACATGTCCAAACCGGACAGCAACGCACTCAACGCTGTGTCGTAAACAATCAAGGTCGGCTTTGCTGACGCGACAATCTCGCCAACCTCCTCAGCCTGTAATCTCCAATTAAGCCCCACGACCGAAGCTCCGACTTTCTGGCTGGCCACCAATATTTCGTAAAAACTGATCCCGTTTTTCATCAAAACCGCGACACGGTCGTTGCGCGCTACACCGCGTTGCTTTAGCGACTCGGCGACACCCCTACTACACTGCTCAAAGCTACGCCATGTCCGCGACTCAGCTTGCATTACAAAAGCAATGTCATCCGGAAATTGCTGGGCATTCGACGTAGACCAGTGTGCAAATGTTTCGATCACATGCCGCTCCCCATTCCAATCCTCGATGACATCTAAATCCTTCTCCTTCAGCGATGCCACGGTTCTAGTTTTTATACGCACCAGTTTAAGTTTTCCATTGTTGGAGAAAACTGTCAACACATATGTTGACTTATAGAAAATCCATTGGTAGATTCACGGCTCGCATCAGTCGAGAAGTGGTTTGGTTTGAACAGTTGGGTGGAAGTCAGGCGTGACGGAGCGGCGTTGATCATAACAATCAATCGCCCCGAAAAACGTAATGCCATCAATCGTGAGATGTCGCTCGCTATCGCTCGTGCGCTGGATGAATTGGATGCTGATGGCGACTTGCGGGTCGGTATTCTGACTGGCGCCGGAGCACATTTTTGCGCAGGAATGGATCTGCAGGCTTTTGCAGACGGCCGCCCACCAGAGCTGGAAGGACGAGGCTTCGGCGGACTCACTGAAATGCCGCCTCAGAAACCTCTCGTAGCCGCGGTAGAAGGATTCGCTCTGGCAGGCGGATTAGAGCTTGCGCTGGCCTGCGACCTGATTATTGCCGGAGATACCGCAATGTTCGGGCTTCCAGAAGTGCGCTTGGGCTTGATAGCTGGATCGGGAGGATTGATCAGACTTCCAGATAGGATCCCCCGTTCGCTGGCGACAAAATATGCGCTCACGGGCGAACGATTCGGCGCTAAGGAGGCTGAGCGCCACGGAATGATTGTAGAGACCTGCGCGGCTGGCGACGCGCTCAACCGGGCCTTGGTGCTGGCCCAAGAAATTGCAGCTAATGCCCCGCTATCAGTTCAGATGACAAAAAGGATACTGAACGAATTCAGTAGCGATCGAGAATCCGAAGTTTGGCAGCGTCAAGCGCCGCTAATTGAGGAAGTTCTCTCAAGCGCTGACGCGACTGAGGGCGCGCTTGCATTCACTGAGAAGCGAAATCCCATGTGGTCGGGTACTTAATGTCATGTCGAAATCGCAGTCAGATCACCCCGGGCAAATCTCATCAATCGGCGTCGTCGGCGCTGGAACGATGGGCACCGGCATCGCCTACGTTGCCGCGCTGGCGGGATGTGCTGTCTCCGTAGTTGAGAGCACGCCCGCTGCCACACAAAAAATGTGGGCTGCACTTGCCGACGCCGTCGAATCTGGCGTCAAAAAGGGCCGCATCACCGGTTCAGATTCCTCGTTGCTGGTGTCACGTATTAGCGCTTTGACTCATATTGATGAACTTCCCGCATCTCTTGACATAGTCATTGAGACAGTCCCGGAAGACCTGCCGCTCAAAATCGATGTACTCACTCAAATTGAGCGACGTTCTCCCAAAGTCATCGCGAGTAATACCAGCGCTCTGTCAATCGACGAACTAGGCAGCTCTATCAACGAGCCCGGACGCTTTCTGGGCATGCATTTTTTCAATCCGGTCTGGTCAATCAAGCTCATCGAGCTGGTGATTGGCAAAGACACTGGTCAGGCTGCTGTAGACGCCGCAATCCAGTTCTCACGCCAAACGGGCAAAGAACACCTACTGGTCAAAGATCATCCAGGATTTGCAACCAGCCGGCTGGATCTCATTGCGAGCCTGGAGGCGATTCGCATGCTAGAGGCCGGCGTAGCTAGTGCCACCGACATAGATCGTGCCGCAGAGCTCGCGTACGGCCATCCAGTGGGCCCCCTCCGACTGACTGACATTGTCGGCCTCGACGTGCGGCTCGATATCGCGCGGGCACTGGAAAAGTCTCTCGGGAGTCGCTTCGCCCCACCCGGCTTGCTAATCGACATGGTAAACAAGGGTGAGTTGGGCCAAAAAAGTGGCAAGGGGTTTTTTGAGTGGGTTTAAGCCAGAAAACTGATCAATGCACTGTCCCCGGGTCGTCCACCGGGATGACCTCAGTATTAGCCGCAACTGCGGCTTAACTATTAGCAGGAACGGAGAGTTAGCTTTGCAAAACAGGATATTCCAAGACAGCTTCACCGATTCAGAAGCCCACCATGCCGAACTCAAGGATGCGGTGGCACGATTAGCCGGAAAATATGGGAGAAAATATTTTCAGGAAGTCGTTGCCAAGGGTCTCCAGCCTGTCGAGCTTTGGGCCGAATTAGGCAGCGCCGGGTTCCTGGGGGCTCATATATCTGAGCGCTATGGCGGGGCCGGAGGCGGCCTGAGTGATCTCTACATCGTAATTGAGGAAACAGCCGCACAGGGCTGCCCAATGCTCTCGCTTGTCATTTCGTCTATCTGCGCTCCCATTATCGAACGATACGGCTCAGACGACATGAAGGAGGAGTGGTTGACGGGAATGGCAAACGGCTCCAAGCGAATCGCTTTCGCCATTACAGAACCCGATGCAGGTTCCAATACCCACAAAGTCACCACGACCGCCAGGGAAGAGCCCGATGGTTGGGTAATCAATGGATCAAAGTACTGGACCTCAGCGATTGATGAATCAGATGCCGTGATGGTGGTCGCGCGAGACGGCGAACGATCCACTGCAGAGCGGTCTGCCTTGTCACTATTTATTGTTCGTACCGATACCCCGGGTTTGAGCTGGCAACCAATTGAGGCGGCATTACAGTCCAATGACAAACAGTTTATGTCGTTCTATGACGAAGTGCGCGTTCCTCACGAAGCGCTAGTGGGTGAGCCCGGATTGGGTTTGCAGCAGGTGTTTGTTGGTTTGAATCCAGAGCGGGTTGCGGCGGCAGGGATTAACAACGGCATCGCGCGCTTTGCGCTTGAGAAGGCGTCTCAGTATGCCCTGGATCGGCAGGTCTGGAAGTCGCCCATCGGCGCACATCAAGGGGTAGCCCATCCCCTTGCCGAGGCATACGTAGGCGTTCAGAGCGCCCGCCTAATGGCGGCAAAGGCAGCACAGTTATTCGACAGTGGGGAAGATGCCGCAGAATCGGCAAATATGGCGAAATTTTTAGCCGCTGAAACCTCGCTCGTAGCGCTTGATCAGGCAATGCAAGTCCACGGCGGTAATGGACTGGCGCTGGAGTATGGTCTAGCAGATCTTTGGTTTATCGCTCGACTGCACAAAACCGCGCCTGTGAGTCGAGAGATGGTGCTCAACCACATTGCGCAGCATAGTCTGCAGCTTCCCAAGAGCTACTAGCGGATACCGCGCGAGAAGCCCACGGCGCTGCGATATGAATAACGGCAACCAACTGCCCTCGCTGGAACATCAGCCTCATCCGCTCGCATTAACGCTACGCGGATTTGCGGTTGATTTTTTGACCGCCCACAATCCAGCGCACGCCGAAAAAATCATGAGCCCCGCTTACAGATTACATATTGGCGGAGTGACTTTTAACGGACGCGACGAAGAGTATCTGCCTGCAACTGTTGCTCAGTTAGACCAATTCCCGGGTCTGACGGTGACGGTACACGATGTAGTAATCGGCGAGAACGCTATAGCGATGTGCTTTACCGAGCACGGCGCATCTATCGATGACGACAGCAATGTGGCTGCCTGGAGCGGCATCACATTTTTCAGGACACACGAAGATCGCTTTATAGAAGGCTGGGCTGAGGAAGAGTATATATCGAGAAAGCGGCAACTTTTTCTGGGTGAATGTGATCTTATCGACCCCCCCCACCCCTCTCCATGGGACGCCAAACCGGGTGCACCCTGCCCAAAGAACGAAGTTGTCGTTA
>VMDC01000057.1 GCA_008081045.1 Gammaproteobacteria bacterium
TTGTGAAAAATGTTTCCAACGAACTGTATTTTACCGGTGCAGACTTTGACCGTCGCCAGCCGTTCCACTACACAGTCGGTCGCCCACGCACTGTAGGCGTAATGTTCCAATTCGGGCTTTAGCGTACTCCGAAGCATTGGAGTCTGCGCATTACGCGCGGTCTGCGATGCTGGAGTCCTAGCTTGGTTGGATTACTACACACATTTCCCTGATGTGATCCAATGAAGGTTCAGTTGTTATGCGGGTAGGATTTATCGGTCTTGGGATCATGGGGAGCCGGATGTCCCGCCGTCTTTTGGTCGCTGGCCATGACGTATCTGTTTTCAACCGGACTCCGGAAAAGGCGACCCAGCTGGTTCAAGAGGGGGCGATCTTGTGTGCGACGCCTGGAGAGGTCGCTGCACAGTCAGAGGTGCTATTCACTGTTCTCTCAGCTCCGCGGGTCGTTGAGGAAATGGCCTTTCAGGAGCAGGGTCTTCTAGATCAATTGCCTGAGGGTGCAATATGGATCGATTGCACCACAGTTGATCCCGCATTTTCCGAGACCATGGGGCGCGAATGTGCCAAGCGCGGTGTTAGATATCTAGAGGCTCCCGTGTCTGGTACCAGATCCGAGGCAGATAATGGGACACTGGTTTTTTCTGTCGGAGGGGATGAGGCTGACCTCATGGCAGCGCGACCCGTAATGGAGTCTCTCGGTAGTGCCATAGACTACCTTGGCGTTCATGGTAAAGCGGCATCGCTGAAGCTGGTTCTCAATCACCTAATGGCTTCCTCGATCACAGCCTTCGCTGAGGCGGCAATTCTTGGCGAGGCAGTCGGAATTGAAAGAGACCGCATGCTGCGCCGTATGACAGACTCGGCAGCTACCGCACCGTTTATTAAAGACATTATCGATAGATTCTCCAGCGGCGAGGACAAAACAGACTTCTCTCTAGCTCTCATGGAAAAAGACATGAATCTCATTCTGGAGACTGCCGAGGAAGTATCTTTGAATGTAGAAGTCGCTAAAAGCGTGCAGTCTATATGTCGAGACGCAGTGATAGCCGGATACAGCGATCGAGACTATTCAAGCATTTACGAATTTCTTCGTTCACGATCAGTCAATAGGTTTCAGCAAAGTAGCCCAAGCATGATCGTTTCGGATGATACGGAGGGAAGTGCGTAATGACACTACAGTCTGGCATCGCTTCGGGAATGACGGCTTTTGATGTGCATGCGGAAGGGGAGCCTGGTCGAGTCATCGTTTCGGGGATGCCTGATATCCCGGGTTCAACCGTTTTTGATCAAATGAAATGGCTGGAGACGAACAGAGACGATATACGAATTCAAATGCTTACGGAGCCCAGAGGATACCCAGCCTTGTGCTGTAACGCGATTGTGCCGCCCATCACTCCTGGTGCACATGCTGGCTTTATCGTCATGGAGCAAACAGAGTACCCCCCGATGTCGGGGAGCAATACGATCTGTGTTGTTACTGTTTTGTTAGAAACGGGGATCGTTCCGATGACCGAGCCCTATACAGATCTGTTGCTAGACGCACCTGCCGGCCCAATTTCTGTTCGTGCGCACTGCAAAGACGGCAGAGTCGAAGGAGTTACTTTCACAAATGTACCAGCATTTGCGATGAAGCTAGATGTAGAGATCGACGTACCTTCATTCGGAAAAACTCGTGTCGACATCTCTTGGGGCGGGATGATTTATGTGATTGCTGACGCGGAGGAGCTGGGTGTAGAGCTGTCACTTGAGAATTCGCATGAGGTTATGAGGATAGCCGAGATGATAAGGCAGGCCACATTCGACCAGTGCCCTGTGAGCCACCCGCTAAATAATCAAATTGTGGGACCAACTATCTCCCAGATTTCGGCACCGCCAATCTCAGCTGGAGTTGATCGTAGGAATGCGGTCGTTCTCTCTGCAGGTGAACTATCTTGGGACAGACCAAGCACTTGGAGGGGAGTTTTTGATCGATCTCCGTGTGGTACTGGAACTTGCGCGAAGATGGCCGTGCTGTACGCGCGGGGCGAATTGCAAAAAGGAGATCGCTTCGTGCACGAGGGACCGCTTGGAACAACTTTCGTTGGTGAAGTCGTCGAGGAGACCACGGTAGGAGATATACCGGCAATCATTCCATCGATAACGGGCAGAGGCTGGATAACTGGGAAGATTGAGTATTTTGATGATCCAACTGACCCATTTAAAGATGGTTACCGTCTCGGCGATATTTGGCCCGCTTGACTGACAGAAGGAAATATATGCTTCTCAGATATATGCAACTCGCCTTTATGCTGGCCCTAGCGTGTTGGGGGTTACTGGGCGCAGCCGCTAATCTATTGGCGTACTCCGATGGCTACAGCTCGGTCCTTTTTGCCTTCTCAATGCAAGGTGTACAAAGTGCTCCTGCGCTCTGGAGGGCTGTCGATAATCCCTTAGTGATACATCTTGGCTTCGGCTTTATCTGGCTGTCTAAGCTGGTTATGGGAGTTTTGTGCACCGTCAGCGCTTTACAAATGCTGCAAAGCATCGGGTTGGCAGCTCATGAGTACCGGGCCGCTAAGCGGCTGGGTCTTGCGGGAGCCTACGTATGCATGTTCATGCTGTTTTTCGGATTCATAGTCATTTCTGGGACTTACTTCGAGCTGTGGCGAGATATAGAGGTCATGGGCTACGAGGCGAGCGTGTATGCATTCATATATTTCGGCTTTTTATACGGATCAGTTGCAGTGATTTCAGACGAAAGCCAAGAGCGAAACCAATAGATTGGGGGCTAAGCGATGAGAGACGATATAGCTGTTGCACACATCAAGCCTGAGATTGAGAAAGCCATAGGATTTTCTCAGTGCGTGAAGGCTGGGGACTTTGTTTTCATATCAGGAACGGTATCCAGCAACGATGAGCTAGAGCCTCTCGAAAGCGACAGCATAGAAGGCCAGTATCGTGTCATCTACGACAAGCTACGTCGTTCGCTAGATCTGTTTGGCCTTGGCCTTGATAGCGTCGTAAAAGAGAGCATCTATACGGAAGACCTCCAAGGTTTTTTTGACGTGGGTAATGCCGTGCGCATAGCGGCCTACGCTGATCTTGATTACTTCCCGTCTGCTACAGCAGTAGAAGTCAGTCGAACGGCTTTCGAAGGGAATATTGTTGAGATTGACGTCGTCGCTTATTGCGGATGAATCCTGTCTTCCGGCCCAGCAAGTGAACAGGATCCGAAGCTAAAGCGCAGCGTTGAACTCCGGTACCTCCTTTGAGCGATCTCAGAGCCGTTTTTATTGCTATCGCGAATCGAGATTCCCCTCTTATCAGCTAGTGGCGAAGCTGATGGTGCTCTCGGCGGAATTGTTGGAGAGCCAATAATTGATGCGGGTTGAAGGGCCTGATAATTCTGAGGTTTGGCAAGGCACTTGCGCATCACCTATCTAAAGAAAAGGATGAGGAATATGTTAATTGAACGGCAAGAGGTTCTTCAGAGGTTTTCTCAGGTTGTTAAGTATCAAGACACTGTCTATCTCAGCGGTGTTGTGCCGACTGACCTGAGCGCGGGTATGGCAGAGCAAGCTGATGAAGTCTTCGCAAAGATCGATCAATTGCTTGCCACGGCAGGGGCAAGTAAATCGACGTTGCTGTCCATGCAGTGTTTCGTCTCAAGCTTTGATGAGTTTGATGCCTTCAACACAGTTTATGATAGCTGGATAGACCCCGAGGCTAAGCCAGCAAGGGCTACAGTCGAGGCCGCACTCTATGATCCGAGGGTTAAAGTCGAGATAGTCTGTATCGCTGCCGCCACTTAAAGTCAGAGTATTGGCGCTTTCTTCGGTCTCGAAAAGCTTGCTACTAGCGCTTGTTACTAATGCTCAGAAAGTTACTACTCCTGCAGCGTAAATAGATCCGTATTACCGCCTTTGGCCACCACATTGTCTGTGCGCGTTCTCTCCGAAACAAATCGATGCAAATAGTGAGGCCCTCCAGCTTTAGGTCCGGTACCGGACAGGCCTTGGCCCCCGAATGGGTTCACTCCGACGACGGCGCCCACGGTATTGCGATTGATATACGTATTACCCACCTGTGTGTTGTCAAATACCGTTTGGGCAAAGCCGTCTATCCGGCTATGAATGCCCAAGGTGAGTCCATAGCCTGACGCCCTGATATCGGCTAGCACATCGCGTAGCTCTGATTTCTTGTAGCGAATTACATGCAAGATGGGTCCGAAGACTTCGCGTTCTAACTGACAGAGGCGATCTATTTCGTAGATTTGCGGCGCAACAAAATGACCGTTGGTTAAGTTGGGATCGAGCGAGGCCTCCGACAAAAGCCGCCCCTCCCGCCGCATTCTGTTTGTGTGCTCTTGGATGAGCTGCTTGGCCTGAGGGTCAATGACAGGTCCAACATCGGTTCGGAGTTCCATTGGATCGCCAACCCTTAACTCCAGCGTTGCTCCGCGTAGCATGTCGATCACTGCGTCGGCGATGTCCTCCTGTAGATAAAGTACGCGCAGGGCACTGCAGCGCTGCCCCGCGCTTTGAAACGCCGAAACGATAACGTCATCGACAACTTGCTCAGGCAGCGCCGTTGCATCCACGAGCATCACGTTTAGGCCGCCGGTTTCAGCGATGAGTGGAATGATGGCTCCATCGCGGGCAGCGAGCTGCCGATTGATGCGCTTTGCGGTTTCTGTGCTGCCTGTAAACGCCACGCCTGCAATACGGTTATCAGCCACCAGGGCAGCCCCTACGCTTTTGCCGCCGGGGAGAAGATGCAGGATGTCCTCGGGGATTCCGGCCTCATGCAATAGTTTGACTGCCTCGAAAGCAATCAGGGGTGTTTGTTCTGCAGGTTTTGCTAAGACCGCATTACCGGCAACCAGGGCGGCACTTACCTGTCCCACGAAAATAGCTAGGGGGAAGTTCCAAGGACTAATACAGAGAAAGGCGCCTCTTCCGTGGAGACTAAGCGCGTTAACTTCTCCGGTCGGACCTGGAAGTCTTATTGGGTTGCTAAATTTCTCTCTTGCTTGTTGCGCGTAGTAGCGGCAGAAATCTATCGCTTCGCGTACTTCAGAGAGCGCGTCCTCGAGGGTTCGGCCTGCCTCGGATACGATGACTCCCATCAGTTCCGGTATTTGCGCCTCCAAGAGCTCAGCTGCACGCTCCAGGCACTCGGCCCGATGACGAGCGCCGCGCAGATCCCAATGAGGCTGGGCTGATACTGCTAGTTCGATTGCTTTGTCCTGCTCTTCTTGGCCGGCTGAGGCAACGAAACCGACAGTCTTGCCGGACGCGGGATTGATAACGGGGCTCAGTTCGCTCGTGACAGACTGGCCACCGACAATCGGTCTCGCTTCCAATCTCGTCGACGGTGAGGTCAGTCTCGGTAGGAGTTCTGCTACTAAGGAGGCATCGTTTAAATCGAACCCGATCGCATTAAGCCAGGGCGCGGACTCCTGGGCATATAACTGTCTCGGCAGCGGAATCTTTGGGTGCCGGCGCTGGGACACGGCTAATACCTGTTGGATTGGATCCCGGTTCAGTTCGCTCGTCGGCACGCTCGCATCCAGAAATCGGTTCACAAAGGAGCTATTGGCACCATTTTCTAGTAACCGCCTGACGAGGTAGGGAAGCAGGTCCTTGTGATTACCGACGGGTGCATAAACACGGATTGGCGTACTTGCGTCAGACTTCGACAGCTGCCCGTAAAGCAATTGACCCATACCGTGTAAGCGCTGGAATTCAAATTCGCTATTGTCTTGGGCTAGCGCCTTGATCATTGAGACGGTATGCGCGTTATGGGTTGCGAACTGTGGAAATACGGCACCAGGCGCGCTCAACAGCTTTGCCGCGCAAACTTGGTAGGAAAGGTCGGTGTTGCACTTTCGAGTAAATACCGGGTAATTGGGCAGTCCCAATTCCTGTGCATGCTTGATCTCCCTGTCCCAGTAAGCGCCCTTTACCAGCCGAACCATCAAACGCCGATCGGTTGCCCTCGCCAGAGCGATAAGCCAGTTGCATGTGGCTAACGCTCGTTTCTGATAGGCCTGTAGTACAAATCCCAAACCATCCCAATCAGAGAGATCAGTGTCTCGAGCCAGAGCGTCAAAAAGATCAAGGGAAACATCCAGCCGCTCTGACTCTTCAGCATCAATGGTTAAACTGAGACCGCCTGCTTTTGCCATCGTGGCCAGTTGCTTAACCCGAGGCAGTAGCTCTCCAATGACACGGTCATACTGGCTGAAGGCATAACGTGGATGAAGCGCAGAGAGTTTGATGGATATGCCGTCCGCTAGAGTGATGTCGCCCTCGGCGTTGGCATCCGCTAGCACACGAATTGCCTCGGCATAGGAATCAAAATAGCGTTGCGCGTCGCTGGCGGTGCGAGCCCCTTCGCCAAGCATATCGAAGGAAAAACGAGTGCCGGGGCTATTGGCTGCGCGACCCTTACGGATAGCTTCTTCAATCGTGCGCCCCAGCACATACTGACCTCCCATGATTCTCATGGCTTGAAGGATTGCTCGCCGGACAACAGGTTCTCCCAGTTTTCTCGTAAGGGTTTGTACCCAGGAGCCCGTGTCTTCGGTGGTCTCATTTCCAAGTGCTACCACCCGCCCGGTCAGCATGAGTCCCCAAACAGAGGCATTCACGAAGCGAGATGAGGATGCGCCTTGATGCGACCCCCAGTCTCCCGAGCGGATCTTTTCTGCGATGAGCTGATCAGCCGTTGCTTCATCCGGCACACGAAGCAGGGCCTCAGCGAGACACATGAGCGCGACACCTTCCTTGTTAGACAGTCCAAACTCTTGGAGGAACGCATCCAAGGTGCCTGCCTGATGGCTGCATGCACGACAAGCGTTGACGAGTGAGGTCGCTTGCTCGGAAATCGAGGCTTGTTTTACCGGATCCAGGCAGTCGTGACTTAACAGCTCATTAACTAATGTTGTCTCGTCTCCACTGGTTTGAGCGCGAATGGAATGCCTTAACTCTTCCATCGTGACCAAGCCCTCTTTTTAAAACACTTAAGCCTGTATTATCGACAAATAGTGCAGTTTTATTCTCCAAAAATGCATAATAAGCAGTTTAAAATATTTCAAAAAATGAAATAGCGATATTTAATGCTGAAGGGTTGTCATCTATGTCTCTAGATCGCATTGATCGAAAAATTCTTGAACTTCTGCAGAAAGACGGTCGTCTATCCAACGTGAAACTCGCATCAAAAGTTGGTCTTAGTCCGACTCCTTGTCTGGACCGTGTTCGTCGATTGGAACGGGAGGGTTATATCCGTGGCTATGTTGCGCTCGCTGATGCTCGCAAGCTCAACGCCTCAACAATGGCATTCATTCAGGTTCTTCTCACCAATACCAGCACGGCCAATCTTCGAGAATTCTCTCGCGAAATGATGTCTCTCCCAGAAGTCGAAAGCTGCCACATGGTGGCTGGCGGATTTGATTTTCTATTGAAGATCCGCTGTTCAGACATGCAGGACTATCAAAGGTTTTTGGGCGAGAAGCTGGCGATGATCCCTTTGATTGATCAAACCCATACTTACGTCGTAATTGAAGAGGTCAAATCCGAGACGGCAATAAGCCTGGTGAAATTGGCATGAGTTTCGCCCCTTGGGCTTTGGTCGCTAACTTTTCGCGGTAGTGTCCACGCAGAGAAACACGTCAAAACGCACGGTTCACACAAAAATAAAAACAGAGGCTTAAAAATTTGGTAGGACCAGGCGGATTGTCTTCAATCGCCATTGCCTCTGGCGATTGAA
>VMDC01000044.1 GCA_008081045.1 Gammaproteobacteria bacterium
AATCTGCGACAAAATGTCGCAAATGCTCCGGCGATTATCGAGTGAAGTTAAGCTATGATTAGCGGCCGTCCCGTCAAGTGTCGAGTCTACTCAGATCGACAGAAATCGAATCGTGCAGCAGACAACAAGATATTGGCGAAAACAGGAGCCCGTTTGACAACAGGCAGGATGAAGCAGGGCAGATTACCGGCGCGCATCAGCGGGCGTCGATAACGGAGAACCAGACATGATACTGATGAAAGCGTCACCGCAGGTAACCCTATCGGCTCAGATAAGTGTGCAAGACCTTGAGAGCCTGGCAGACGACGGCGTTGAGCTGGTGATATGCAATCGGCCGGATGACGAATCCGCCGACCAGGTTTCATTCGATGTTATTCAACAGGCCGCAGCAGCTCTCGGCATGGAAGCGATCTCGATTGCTTTCAAAACCGGCGAGATGAACCACCAGCATATTGAGTCATTTACGCATCTGCTGAGTGCTGGCAAAAAAACACACGCTTATTGCCGAACAGGCAACCGGTCTTTCTGCCTGTATGCGGCATTTCATGCCAGCACAGGCCGACCGGAAGCGGAAATCACAGCGCTGTCGAAAGAGTTCGGTTTCGACATCATGCCAATTATCAGACCATACTATGCTAGGAATCCGACCATGACTGACAGCAACGCGCGCCAGCCGGCATCCGAAGGCAATCAATCCTACGACGTCGTCATTGTCGGTGCGGGGGCAGGGGGAATCTCAGTAGCCTCAAGCCTCAAGAAACGAAACAGCCGCCTCAGCATTGCACTCATCGACCCTGCCGCTGAACACTATTATCAGCCTGGCTGGACAATGGTTGGCGGTGGGATTTTCAGCGCTGAATCCACAAAGCGCGAGACAGCCTCTCTGATCCCCGAGAATGTGTCCTGGGTTCAGCAGTCGGTTGTCAGTTTCGCACCAGAAAACAATGAAGTTGAGCTGGCTAATGGCGGCCGCATCAAATACAGCCAGCTTATCGTCTGTCCGGGTCTTAAGCTGAACTGGAAAGGCGTCAAAGGCCTGGAGGATGCGCTGGGCAAGAATGGCGTAACCTCCAACTACCGGTTTGACCTGGCTCCCTACACCTGGGAACTGGTGCAGGGTCTGAGAAGCGGGAAGGCGCTCTTTACGCAGCCTCCCATGCCCATTAAATGCGCCGGCGCTCCTCAAAAAGCGCTCTACCTCTCCTGTGATCACTGGCTCAAAAGCGGCGCCCTCAGCCATATTGACGTCGGGTTTTTCAACGCTGGCGGGGTGCTGTTCGGCGTGGCGGACTACGTGCCGGCACTGCAATCCTATATCGAGAAGTACAAAGCTGATGTGCACTACATGCACAATCTTCAGGAAATTGATGGCGAAAACAAAGTGGCCTACTTCAAAAAAGCGGGTGATGACGGGGAAGAGCTGGTCTCCAGAGAATTTGACATGATTCATGTTTGTCCGCCGCAGTGTGCACCCGACTTCATTTCTGACAGCGAATTATCCGACGACGCAGGGTGGCTGGACGTCAACCCGAGCACCTTGCAACACCGGAAATTTGCCAACGTATGGGGACTGGGTGATGTAATGAACACCACCAATGCAAAAACAATGGCTGCTGCACGCAAACAGGTGCCGGTGGTGGCGGAGAATCTGATCGACACGATGGAAGGCCGGGACATGCGGGCAGCTTACGATGGATACGGGTCCTGCCCGCTGACGGTGGAGCGCGGAAAGATTGTGCTGGCTGAATTTGGCTACGGAGGAAGGGTGATTCCAACCTTCCCGACCTGGTTGCTGAATGGAAAGCAGCCTACGCGCCGCGCATGGACGCTGAAAGCCGATATTCTGCCGAGCATTTACTGGCAGGCGATGCTGAAAGGCCGTGAGTGGCTGGCTGCTCCCAAACCCCTGGCAGAAGTCGAGGCAGAATAGTTCATGGCAAGACACGCGGCATCATTCCCTGTTGCCGGGTGGGTGAAGCACTACAATAAGCACAGCTTACTGAGCGATCTGATTGCCGCGGTGATCGTGGCCATCATGTTGATCCCTCAGTCGCTTGCCTACGCCATGCTGGCAGGGCTGCCGCCGGAAGTCGGTCTGTACGCCAGTATTGCTCCGCTGATTGCCTATGCCTTGCTCGGCACCAGCAGCACGCTGTCTGTGGGCCCGGTGGCGATCACCTCCTTGATGACCGGCGCTGCGCTGGCAGAGGTTGCCCAACAGGGCACGGCCGACTATCTGACCGGCGCCATTACGCTGGCGGCCCTGTCCGGCATCATGCTGTTGGGGTTTGGCCTGCTGCGACTGGGTTTTCTGGCCAATTTCCTGTCTCACACGGTGGTCTCGGCGTTTATCACAGCGTCAGCCGTAATCATTGCGCTCAGTCAGGTTCGTCACGTGCTTGGAATAGAAGCCGAGGGCGATAACCTGTTCGAATTGGCCCACGCCATCGGCATGCAGTCGAATGATGCCAATTTCTATACCGTGCTAATCGGGATTGCGACGCTGAGTTTTTTGTTTGCAGTGAGGATCTGGGGTGCCAGTGTGCTGCAGAAAGCAGGTCTGTCTGCGCGAGCCGCCGAGCTGGCTGCTAAATCAGCACCGGTGATGGGCGTGATTGCCACAATTCTGCTCACTGTCACATTTGAACTCGAAGCACTTGGAGTCGCTATCGTCGGAGAAATCCCGACAGGTCTGCCATCGTTCGCACCGCCTGTTTTTTCCCTGGAGCTGATTGAGATGCTGCTCGTCCCGGCTGCGCTGATTTCCATTATCGGATACGTCGAATCGATCTCTGTTGGCAGAACCCTGGGCGCACACAGGCAAGAAAGAGTGGACAGCAACAGGGAGCTAGTCGGTCTTGGTGCGGCAAATTTGGCCTCGGCATTCTCAGGCGCGCTACCGGTAACCGGAGGCTTCTCCCGGTCCGTCGTGAACTTTGATGCAGGCGCCGTCACTCAGGGCGCCAGTATCTACACGGCTATTCTCATCGCGCTGGTGTCAATGCTCCTGACTCCGGCTCTGTATTTTTTGCCGAAAGCCACACTCGCCGCGACAATCATTGTTGCTGTGCTTTCATTGGTGGATCTATCCATAATCAAGAAGACCTGGCGCTATTCCAGAAGTGACAGCTTCGCGCTTTTGATCACTGTTGGCGCAACCCTCGGCTTTGGGGTGGAAACAGGCGTGAGCTGTGGTGTGGCGACCTCTCTGGCACTGCATCTTTATCGTACGTCTAGGCCGCATATCGCCGAAGTCGGTCTGGTAGAAGGAACTGAGCACTTTCGCAATGTGCGCCGCTATGAGGTAAAGACTGTCCCGGAGATCCTGACTCTGCGGGTTGACGAAAGTCTGTTTTTTGCGAACGCAAGCTTCCTTGAAGACGAAGTTTTTCTGAAACTCAGTAGCCAACCCGCTATCAGGCACGTCATCTTAATGTGCAGCGCTGTGAACGAAATCGATTTCAGTGCCCTGGAGGTGCTGGAAGAGCTGAACCGGCGGTTCGAAGAGCAAGGATTGGCGCTGCACCTTTCAGAGGTCAAGGGGCCGGTTCTGGATCGCCTGCACCGCACTGCTTTCATGGATCGGCTGTCCGGCAATCTTTATCTTTCCCAACATCAGGCCTTCAGGGACTTGTGCGAACGCTTTCACTACAGCGCCTCGGCCGGGTAGCCCCAGGCACAGCGCTCTCGAAACGGAGCGGAACCCTAGCAGATAGTGACCGTAGCTTGACCGGGTGTTTCAATGCCTGACCACCGAGCAAGCTGAGTGGTGGCCTATGGCAGCGGCATCTCATCGCTCTCCTGCTCGCGGGCCCGCTCAAATGCAGCGCGCGGGCTGACAGACCGAACCTGCTCTAACCAGAACACACCGTCATAGGGGTAGCTGTTGCCCCGGGTGCCAAGGAAATCCATATCGCCGTCCCCATCCAGATCCCGCGCCATGAACTTATCGAACATGCCCCGCTTGCGTCTGGAAATGTCGTGGCGCTGCCATTCTTCGTACACCCCACTGACACCCGGATTCTCAAACCAGCCAATCCGTCCCAGTGCGCCATTGACACCTACAGAGGAATCGTCCCCGGTACGATCACCGCGACTGTAGCTGCCGGCGATTAGGTCAATGTCACCATCCTCATCAATATCCGCAAGTGCGTAGCCTGTATGGCTGTCCGGCGCAAAGCTGCCTATGTAGTGCGCGTTCCAGGCGTCCCCCTTACGCTCGGGTTGCTCGATCCACACCATGCTCCGCGGCGCATTGCCGATGATATCCAGCCGGCCATCACCATTGAGGTCCGTGTATTCGAGATTGAAACCGGCCATGCTGGCACCGTAAATGCCGACGGCCCGCTCAGTAAAATTCAGGGTGCCGTCGCCGGGATTTTCAAAGATGATGAGGCGTGACTCGCCTCGGGTACCCACTACAATATCCATGTCACCGTCGCTGTCGATATCAACGGGTTCGGCGTTCTGAGGGATACTGTAGTTCCCGAGGACCTGTACTTGCCAGCTGTCTCCCTGCAGTGGATCGCCATGCAGAGTGTGAAGCTCAACCGGGGTTGATCGGGCATAGTCCTCAGGCCCGGGAGTCTGGGCGCCCTTATTAGGGGCGGTGAGTTCCGGCACCCCGTCACCATCGAAATCGGCAGCGAACACCCGGATGTAGGAGCCTTTGTCCCTGGTGAGCGGCAGAATCAACCTCGGCCACTGTGCGCTGCGCGCATCGCTGCCGGGATTTTGCAAATAAATCAGATGGGAACGTTCTGCGGCAGCGACGATATCGAGCCAGCCGTCACCGTTCAAATCCACCACTGCCGCGTCTTCGGGTGCCGGCACGTCCTCGGCTTCGGCTACGGTAACATTGACCCATCGATCTGGATCATTTGATCCAAAATGAATGCGGACATGACCTGCAATGGGAGGCACAAAATCTTCGAGGAAGGACGCAGAATCATACTCTGCATCTGACTCGTGCACCGATACGATGTCTTCGATGCCATCTTTATCGATGTCGCCCATAACGAAACCATCGCTGCCGCTGAAATTGACGCCCGCGGTCACAGGGTCGTCGATGAGATGTTCCCGCCAGCTGATGTACTCGCCGTTTGCAGATTGCGCTTGGGTCAGAGTGTCACCCACAGGCGTCTGGGCATGGGCTGTCCGGACACCAATGCTGATCAGACACAGAGCGCTCAGTGATGCGGCCATAAAATAGTGTTGAATGATCATGGCTGACTCCTTTTTGTCACAGTGTAGCAAGGAGTGAGAGACAAGTTCATCTGGAAGCCAGTTCTCCAGATTTATCCAACTCACCAACCCCCTTTTTTGAATGATCAGGGCCGAACCGGAAACTTGCCTGACAGCAGCAGAGGGCAATCCGCTTCTTGCGGTTGATAGTGCACTGCCTGAACCGGCCCATCGGTCCTCCTGACGAAAGGCGCTACGGAAAGTGCAGCGCTTACCGCATGAGCCCGCCGGGGCGACACTGGACAAAGGTCAATTGAAGACATACCTTTGACCGAAACAATTCAAACACTTACCCGGAGGGTTCCACATGCAAACCCGCTACCCCCAAATCGCGCTGGTGCTGTTTCTGATAACCGGGCTGACGCCATGCTTCAGCACCGCGCAGCCGGTGATGCCCGACTATATAGCAGTCACTGACGAGCGCCTGTTGAATCCAGAGGCACACAACTGGCTGTCCTATCGCGGCACGCTTGATGGCTGGGGTTTCAGCAGACTGGACGAAATCGATGAGAGTAATGTCCAGCAACTGGAGCCGGTTTGGAGTTTTTCAACCGGAGTACTCGGCGGACATGAAGCACCTCCCATAGTGAACAATGGCGTGATGTTTGTCACCACGCCGGGGAATCTGGTCTATGCGATTGATGCTGCCAGTGGCGATTTACTGTGGCGCTACCAGCACGACTTGCCGGAAACCTACATCGCATTTCATCGCACCAATCGCGGTGTTGCCCTGTATGGTGACAAGGTCTACACCGCAACACTGGATGCCCGTGTCGTGGCGCTCGATGCGGCAACAGGCCGCAAGGTATGGGACAGCACGGTTCAGGATAATAATTTCGGCTACTACATCACCATGGCGCCATTGGCCATTGACGATAAGATTCTGGTCGGCACTTCCGGTGGAGAGTTAGGCATCCGGGGATTCATTGTGGCACTGGATGCGGAAACCGGCGAAGAAGTCTGGCGAACCTATACCGTTCCTGCTCCGGGCGAGCCGGGAAATGAAACCTGGCCGGGCGAATCCTGGCGCACCGGCGGGGCAGCGGTCTGGGTGCCGGGCCACTATGATGCCGAGCTCGGTCTCGCCTATTTCGGCACCGGCAACCCCGGACCGTGGATCGGAGATCAGAGACCGGGAGACAATCTTTACACCAACTCGGTGCTGGCGCTGGATATCAAGACAGGAGAAATCCGGGCGCACCATCAGTACCACTGGAACGGCTCATGGGATTGGGATGAGGTCTCTACGCCTATCCTGATGCCGGTTGAGCGCCAGGGCCGGCTGATTGACGCGCTGGTGCACCCGGGCCGCAACGGCTATCTGTGGACCCTCGAAAGATCAGCCGACGACATCAGCTTTGTTGATGCAGAGCCCTATGTGTACCAGAACGCCTTTGCCAGCATCGACCCAGAAACCGGACGTCCGACTTATGATCCGGAACACAAACCAACCACCGGCAGCACCACTTCTTTCTGTCCCTCGCTGTGGGGCGGCAAAGACTGGCCTCCGGCCGCCTACAATCCGGAAACCGGCCTGCTTTACATACCGGCCAACGACAACCACTGCGGTGTGATCGAGGGCCGGGAGGTAACCTACATGCCGGGAAGCGCGTACATGGGCGCCCGCACTCAAATGACGGTGCCTGAGGGAGCCGATCACATCGGCGAAATTCAGGCCTGGGACATGAACACCGGTGAAGAAGTCTGGACCCGTGAGTTCGATTCGCACAACTGGGGCGGTATTCTGACAACCAGCGGTAATCTCATTTTCAGTGGCGGCACCAGTGACCGGCTATTTCGGGCGCATAATGCCTCCACCGGGGAGTTGCTGTGGGAATTCAAAACCAACTCCGGGATTATCGGCGTGCCTTCCACCTTTTCAGTTGACGGTAAACAGTATGTCGCCGTACAGGCCGGCTGGGGCGTCGATGCAGCAGGTATGACCGCTCGCCTGGATATGGTGCGGGGCACCCGAACCTTCGTCCCACAAGGCGGGGTCATCTGGGTATTTGCGCTGCCGGACTAGTACCGTCGGTCAATCCGGTAAGGCGTTGTGTCGACAGGCGGCGCCTCCTCTGCAGCCATCGCCGCCAAGGTAGCGCCTGTGACCGCCGCCATGGTCAGTCCGAGATGGCCGTGGCCGAAGCCGAAATAGACATTATCGAGGAGGGGCGAGCGGCTGATCACTGGCAGTGAATCCGGCAGGCTCGGCCGGTAGCCCATCCAAGGCTGCTCTCCTTGCCCGATCAATTCCGGCAGGAACCGGCGGGCTGCCTGCACCATTAATGTGGTGTTGCGATAATCGGGTTCAGCCAGCAAACCTGCGAACTCAACGGTTCCCGCCAGGCGCAGGCCGTCTGCCATCGAGGTAGC
>VMDC01000018.1 GCA_008081045.1 Gammaproteobacteria bacterium
TATGCCGGATACACCGCTTTACGCAGTCAGCTCGGTAATTCAGAAAATCAGGGTGCTTGCGCTTATTGGATGTGGCTTTGGTCGACGAAGCCTTCCGCATTGGGCATGCGCACCTGAGGCAGCGTTTGCGCAGTCATGATTTCATCTTCGGCAACCAGGCCGTTGAGGTAAAGCACATAGGCTGCCACCTGATAGGTCTCTTCGTCGGTCAGCGATTTTGGCGCATTGGCAGGCATAGCGCGACGGATGAAATCGAACACCGTACTGGCGTAGGGCCAGTAACTCCCCACCGTCCTGAGCGGCGAGTCCGTCGATTGCATGTTGCCGCCGACCAGCACTGTGGCAGCGGAGTTACCCTCCCCATTGCTTCCATGGCAGAGCGCACAGCGGGTCTCAAAAATCGCCCTGCCTTGTTTCGCGGTACCGCTGCCGGGGGGAAAGCCCATGCCGCCGGGTTCAGCAATCAAATCGAATTCCGCCAGACTGGCTTCGGAGATGGTCTGACCCAGCTTCACCTGCTCTTGCGCGGTGCTGACCAGCATGGCCACGCCGCAGGCGGCCAGAGTGCTTGCTTTCAGCAGTGATTTATACGTAAACATTGGTCACCTCGCCTGCGGTGTTCACTCCCCAGCTCTGTATACAGGGATTGTGATAGCGATTAATCGTGCCCTTTGCTGCAATTACTGCGTCGCGGGTCGGCTGCACGTTGCCGGCACTGTCGGTTGCCCGGCTCTGCAGCACAGCCGGAGCGCCGTCCCATCGCCATGGAATACTGAAACGTACCAGCGCTTTGTCAAGCTGCTGGCTTTCGATGAGGGCATCTCCCCAGGTTTGTCCGCCATCTGCACTGACCTCGACACGTCTGATGCTGCCCGCGCCCGACCAGGCTATGCCGGTCACCCGATAGATATTTCCCTGAGTCACATGCATTTGCCCCGAAGGTGACGTGATCAGCGATTTAACATCCATGGGGAATGTGAACTGCAGGCTGCTGCGGTCCGGTAGCGTGTCGGTGTATTTGCTGGTTTCATCACGGAACTGCAGGGGATTGCGGGTGACTTTGATCTGCGTCAGCCATTTGACACTGGTATTGCCTTCCCAGCCGGGATTAAACAAGCGCATGGGATAGCCCTGTTCCGGTCGTACCGGTTCGCCGTTCTGGAACAGTGCCAGCAAAGAGTCATCCATGGCTTTGTCCAGCGGGATAGACCTGCCCATACTGGCGGCATCCGCGCCTACCGCGGCGATCCACCGCGCCTCAGGCAGCACGCCAGCCTCCTCCAGCAGGGCAGACAGGGGAATTCCGGTCCATTCCGCGCAGGAGACCAAGCCGTGCAGGCTTTGTGCTGTGCCATCCGGGTTGCCGCCGTAGAGCAGGGCGCCACTGTTGCCGGAGCATTCCAGAAAATAGATTTTGCTGACCATCTGGTATTTCAGCAGATCTTCATAATCGAACATCAGAGGTTGACGAACCAGTCCATGGATCACGAGTTTATGACCAGCAGGATCTATTGCCGGAATGCCGGCATGATGGCGTTCGAAATGCAGACTGTTCGGTGTAATGGTGCCCTGCAGGTGCTGCAGGGGAGAACGGGATGCGCCTCCGCCCGGGTAAAGCGGATTGCCAAATCCCGACTGTCGTTCCAGTCGGGCATGTGCAGAACTGCTGCCGTACGGGCTGGTACCCGGCCCGGGGGTTTTTGACCAGGCAGGGATTTCCAATTTTATGCCAGGCTCCTGACCGATCACGGGCCCCGCCATGGCGAGTCCGGCACCACCGAGTGCTGCGCTTAACAGGTGTCGTCGGCTCAGCAGACCATTGGCCGCGACCCTGTCTAAATCAAGTGCTTTGTTCTGATCCTTGCTGGACTTTGTCATGTGGTCCCCTTGCTGGATTCATCTAGTTGATGGCAACAAACTGCCGGGCTTCCTGCACAAAAGGGTGCGCTTCGTCGCGTCGGATGGTCAGCAGCTTTTCATACAATTCATTGGCTCTGTCGCTGTTGCCCGCGGCAGCGTGGGCTCTGGCCGCACCCAGTAAAGACAGAGGACGGTTAGGCAGGCGTTGAAGAGACGTCTCGAACAGGGCAGCTGCATCACCGGCGAAACCGAACGCCAGGTTAATCTCACCGGCGAGTTCATGGATAGGTTTCAAGGGAGTCGCCGCTCCGTTGGGAAGTCGCCCGGCTTCTTTCAGTGCGATCGCCTCAGCCAGAAGTTCCAGTGCCTCCTGTTGGGTAGGCAGACCATCCGTAGTCAATCCTTCGAGCAGTAACTCTTCTGCCTGTTTGGCTTTGAGCAGCGCGGTGACCTCGGCATAGATGATCTTGAGTCCGGTGTTGTTCGGGCTGTCTGAGGACAGGCTATTGATGCGTGCTGCCGTCCTCTCGGCGAGGTCCAGGTCGCCCAGATGAGCAGCGCTCAACCCCAGGGCGAGCAGTTCATCGGCGCTGAGCTCGTCAGAGAGTGCTGTTAACTGCCACTGCTGTGTCTCAATCACATGTCGCGCCCGCATGGTTTTCAGAGTCGCGGAGGAGCGACCATCACCCGGATTTTCTCTGAGGGTCTGTTCCGCGCGCTCGATCCAGAGTTCAGAGCGGTCAACATTGCCGAGCTGAAGATCACCATACTGCCCCCAGTCCCCAGAGTGGTTCTGATCGCCGACCCGGTCACCCGGTTGCCAGAGTTCGCGCGCCGCTTGCCACGCTGATTCATTCCACATCGACACCTCCTCCCACATGCCGTGCTGAATGAAGATGTGCGAAGGCATGTGCCGTGCATGGGAGACAGCGGGCGCGATATCCCGGTACTTCTGCGCAGCCTCGAGCGCGATCGGGGCATGGAGCGGATCATCGAAAGCGTGAATCACATAGTGGGCAGCGCCGGGGTGGTTGTCGTTCTCTTTGAACAGTTCCAGTGCCAGAGAACCCGCAACCATGTTCATTCGCTCGCGGTTGTCGCCTGAATGACCCGCCGCGGCCAGTAAAGAAACGGTATAAAAAGCCTTGACCTCATAATCCTCCGGATACTGGTCAAACACGGATTTCATGGCTTCCATCCAGGCAATGCGCCGCTCCGGCATACCGCCCGGCGTCAGAGCGTATGCCTCAGCAGCCTGCAGGAACCCTCTTTCTTTGTCATTCCGCGCTTTGGCTGCACGCAGCGCAGGGGTCGGAGCCAGTTTCATCAGTGCCTGGCCCGGGCCTTCACTCAAGGCGCCGAAAAAGGGATGCTGGTAGGTAAATACCTCGCCCCAGTATGCCATCACGAAGTCCGGATCATGCTGTTGGGCCGCACGAAAAGCTTCCTGGGCCTGTGTCATACCAAAGCTGTGCAGATAGCCTACTCCGGCGAGAAACGCTTCCTGAGCTTCGGCGCTGGCCGTAGTGGTCGGAAAGTCATAGCTTCCAATGCGACTGAAGTCGGGGGTCTGTGCTTGGGTAAACGTTGAGAAAAAGAACGCAACAAGCAGAATACTGGCGTGGCGGGGAGACATATCTGGACCTCTTTTAGGGTTTCTGTCCGGCGGGAATTGCGCGCCTTGGAGTTGTGATGAGCCTGTCAGCCCGTCAGAGTGCCAACTCTGCCGTTTGATTGCAAATTCTCCGCAACCATCCCGGCCTGACCGGGATAAACCGCGTCACTTGCTGTCTGACAGCCTCCGAAGTTGCTCAGAAAACGGTGCCTTGCGGTTGCTCAGAGACCATGGATGGGCAGAATTTTGGTCACCGCTGTTCGCTCACGCATTCTGCGATTGTGCTCGGCGATGTTGGGAAAATCCCTGATGTCTACCCCGTCCCCTTCGAGCCAGTTGCTGATGGTAAACAGATAGGGGTCAGCCAGGGAGTAGGACTGTCCCATCACCCACGGACCCTGAAAGAAATCGTCGGCGATCAACTGGAAACAGGTCCGCATGGTTTGCGGTACTTTCTGCTGCATGGCCTCGAGGGCGGTTTCTTCATCGGCCCACCTTTCACCTCTGACTCGGTGTGCATGGGCAACGTGGACAGTTGCACACAGATAGGCGTTGAATTCCTGAAGCTTGGCCAGTTGGAAAGCGTCTTTCCACGGTGCCAGATTGGCATCAGGATACCGCTGGGCAAGATAGAGCAGAATAGCCGGTGTCTCGGTGATAACCCCCTTGTCCGTGACCAGGGCCGGTACGCGCCCTTTAGGGTTAATGCCGAGATAGGCATCGCTGCGCTGCTCATCGGCCGAAAAGTCCAATACCCGGGTTTCATAGTCTGCCCCGACCTCTTCCAGCGTGATGTGAGAAGCAACAGCGACAGTTCTGGGTGCGAAATAGAAGATCATAAGGCCTGCCTCGTCAGACTGGGTTCATGAGTTACCTGTTGTAAAAAGAGCGCCCGAAAAGCGCGACCAGCGCCCGGTTGATGGGTGAATCGCTGCGCTGCTGCAGGTGTCTGGTGAATACATGATTGATCAGGAATGGGAAGAGCTGGGAAAGTTTTCGGCATATCCACTCGTAGCGAAGGGAAATTGTTACGCGCTCCCGTTTGTCTACGTCGATTCCCTGCAAGCCTTCTAAAAGCGGTAAGTCATCTTGATGAGCCAGTTTGTACTGAACCGCTTTCCGGTCCGGATTCCGCGTGAGGGCTCCGGCGTGAAGAATGTCGCACTGAAACAGGACGGCTTTACCCTGCCGCGAATTGATGGTCAGGGCCCTGCCCCAGACGAAAGGCACCGACCTGTGACTGCCGGGCACCACAGTGAGCAAATCCCCCTCATTTTCATAACAAATGAGAGTGTATACCGGATGTCTGGTTTGAAATGCGTAGGGGCTGCTAGTCACATCGCGATGAAAGGTTGACAGTGAGCAGCCGCTGATGGTGTACCGATAGTTCAGGAATTCATAGCCCGCCGGCAGCAGCGCGAGCGCGGCGTCCTGATCCTCTGTCTCCGGCAGCGCTATCCCGTCTGTGCTCAGCTCGAGACTGCGAGTCAGAGGCTGTTCGCGGCAGTACCACAACAGATAAATAAACAGAATCAGCAGGCCTGGCCAGACAGTCACGCTGGATTCCTCAATTGCTCAGGGCGGAATACGACTGAATCTTCCACCACAGATTCAGTCGCTCAGCTGCTGCAGCAGGTAAATCACTTCCATGGCCTGAGTCACTGCCAGTTGTCTCAGATTGGCGCCGCCGCCGTGCCCGCCCTCGGCATTTTCGAAATAGATCAGCTGATGCCCCTGTTCCTGCATCCGCGCAGCCATTTTGCGTGCATGCCCCGGATGCACCCGATCATCCTTGGGATTTGTCCATAGAAATATCTCGGGATAATCAGCTTCAGCCTGCACGTTCTGGTAGGGCGAATATTCAGAGATAAAAGTGCGGTGTTCCGGGATGTCGGGGTTGCCGTATTCCGCGGTCCAGCTTGCGCCCGCCAGCAACAGGTGGTAGCGAAGCATGTCAATTAAGGGCACTGAGCTGATGACCGCATTAAATAAGTCGGGCCGCTGTACCATGGTTGCTGTCACCAGTAACCCACCGTTACTGCCACCGCTGATGCCGAGATGGTCCGGGCTTGTCAGGTTTTTTGCAATGAGGTCTTCAGCCACCGAGATGAAATCGTCGAACACGCGCTGTCGATTTTCAAGCAGTGCGCCCTGATGCCATTGGGGACCGTATTCACCACCACCGCGGATATTCGCCAGCACATAGGCGCCGCCCCTTGCCAACCAGGCCTGGCTTTGGGCCGACATATAGGCGGGTGTCCGGGACAGCTCAAATCCTCCATAGGCGGTAAGGCGTGTCGGTGTTGTGCCGGTCATTGGAGTATTGCGGTTGCGCACCAGATAGTAAGGAATTGCGGTCCCATCCGCGCTCGTGGCGAAGTGCTGTTCGACCGCAAAAGGTGCGGCATCGAATTGAGGGGACAGAGCCTTGACTGCGAGGGGAGGTTCATCGCCGCGGATGAGATACAGCGTAGATGGGGTCAGGAAGCTTTGATAATTCACCATCAGGGTGTCATTGAAAGAATCTGCGCTTACCAGTCGGATCGCGCCATTTTCCGGTAGCTGGATGCCGGTCGTTTCCCAGCCGTCGTCCTCTGATGGTCTGATCCTCAGGAGTGTGCCGGACACATCTTTCAGAGCGGCGACATAGATAGAGTCACGGGTAATGGCCACCGACGTGATGGCGTCAAGCTGTGCCTCGGCGAGAGGGTTCAGCAAGATGCGCACGCCCGTCGCGCTGCCGCTGTTGACGCTGTCTGCGAGATCCATGGCAATCAGGCTGCCGGCGGGATAGGTGCGGCCGTTTGGTGACCAGTCGCTACGCAGCAGCGCAATCAGTTTGCCGCCAAACAGGCCCTGCAGGTTGACATCGATAGGGAAGGGGATTTCCGCCAGAGTTTGCTGAGGCGTAATCAGCCAGTTCTGCTCAGTGAAGAAATCGGGCCTGCGGGTGACAAAACTGTACAGTGCTCCGTCACCCTCGACGGTATTCACGCCAACACTCATATCCTGTGAGTCAACCTCAATGATCTGCTCCGCATCATTAATATCGGTGCCTCGGCGCCAGACTCTCAGCGTTCTCGCATAACCGGAACTGGTTAATGAGTCGTCGCCAAAATCGGTGCCGATGAGCAATGTGTCAGCATCGAGCCAGTCAACATTGGTCTTGGCTTCAGCGACGGTAAATCCGCCATCGACAAAATTTTTCCCGTCAAGATCGAACTCTCTCAGGACAACTGCGTCTTTTCCGCCATCACTCAGGCGCAATAAGCAGCGAGTTGGGTTGCTGGGGAGGCAGCTTCGCCCTTTGTAAACCCAGTTGGCGTTTTCCACTGTCGCCAATGAATCGATATCAATCACCGTTTCCCATTGTGGATCATCGCTGACATAGCTTGCCAGACTGGTGCGTCGCAGCAGGCCGCGGATATGGCTGTCGTCCTGCCAAAAATTGTAGACCTGACCGTCAATCAGTTCAGGCGTCGGGATGCGATCGTCTGATGTCAGCAGACTTTCTATCTGGGCGCGCACTGATTCAAATCTGGCATCACCCTGGAGTCGCGGCACGGAGAGCGCGTTTTGCTCAGCAGCCCAA
>VMDC01000049.1 GCA_008081045.1 Gammaproteobacteria bacterium
ACGGCTTCGTCCTGACCCCGCCTGCCCAGAATGCCGCCGTGAACTTTGGGGTGCAGGGTTTTCACCCGACCATCCATCATTTCCGGGAAGCCGGTGTAGTCGGAGATCTCCACAGCCGGGACGCCCGACTCCGTCAGCAGTCGATAGGTTCCTCCGGTGGACAGTATCTCGATGTTCAGGGCATGAAGTGATTGGGCAAATTCCGCGATGCCGGTCTTGTCGGATACGCTGATTAACGCCCGACGAACGGCTACAGAGTCATCTGTGCTCATAGCTTTTGTTGATCTAAGTTGGTTGGCGGTTGGTGGGCTCAGCTGAGCATCACAGCATGCCGTAGAGTTTCAATTTGGTGCGCAGAGTACCACGGTTCAAACCCAGCATGATAGAAGCCTTGCTTTGATTGTTCCCGGTATAGCGCATGACGGCCTCAAGCAGAGGCGCTTCCACTTCTGACATCACCAGACGGTGTAAGTCCGTGGCCGGTTCATTATCAAGCTGCTTGAAATAGCGCTGCAAAGATCTTTCCACCTGACTGCGCAGCGTAGATTCCTGAGCAGGGGTCTCATGGGAAGGCTGAGGCGAATGGCTGAAGCGTTTGCCGGTTTCTGGCAGGGCGAAACTTGATGACGCATTTGCTCCGTCCAATTTGTTCATGCGGCGATGGCTCCGTTTCTTTGCTGCATCAGGCAGTCAAAGTAGTTTTCGATGAGTTCTAGTTGTTGCTGTCCCGAATCAGAAGCGTTGAATTCGGTCATGAATGCTTTTGCCGACGGTAAGCCGCTGACGTACCCGGCAACGTGCTTACGAGCGTACCACACCCCTTTTACATTGCCATAGAAAGCGTGCATTTTTTTTAAATGAGACCGAATCACCCTGGCTTTTTCGGGAAGAGAAGTAACAAAGTTGTCTGTGCCGGTTTCCAGGTAGCAGGCAATTTCATTAAACAGCCAGGGCCGACCCTGAGCAGCACGCCCGATCATGACGCCGTCAGCTTGAGTGTGGGCTAAAACGCGTGCGGCTTTTTGTGGTGTGTCAATATCTCCGTTGGCAATGATGGGAATTGTGACTGCCTGTTTGATCTTGGCAATCGTGTCGTACTCCGCTTCGCCTTTAAATCGATCGGCACGCGTGCGTCCGTGGACTGTCAGCAGCTGGATGCCTGCATCCTCGGCAATTCGGGCAACCAGAGGTCCATTGCGTGTTTCAGGGCACCAGCCGGTGCGGATTTTCAGGGTGACGGGAATGTTCACCGCACTGACCACCGCTTTGAGAATTGATTCCACCAGGCCTGTGTCCTTGAGCAAGGCAGACCCTGCTGCTTTTTTCAGCACTTTCTTGGCGGGACAACCCATATTGATGTCAATGGCATTGGCTCCCATGGCTTCATTGAGCTGAGCGGCCTCTGCCATAAGAAAAGGATCAGAGCCTGCGATCTGCACCACCTGAGGGCCCGGTATGCGGGGTTTAATTTGTTTCAGCCGGTTGCGTTCGTTGTGCCATAGATCCTTGTTGCAGGTGAGCATTTCGCCAACAGTCAGGCCTGCGCCCTGCTCGCTGCAAATCTCGCGAAACGGTGTATCACTGACACCGACCATCGGCGCCAGGAACAGATTATTCTTCAGCTGGTAGGGACCTATATGTTTCATGCGGACTCTCGGTGCGGCCTGCCCATCAGTCGGGTCGCGACCAAGCAAGCGGGATCGCAATGATACGCATGCCGTTCGAAGGAGAAAAGAGGTCTGAAGACGGGTGCGCTGGAGATGGAATTGCTGGAGATAAGAGTACCGGGAGCCTGTACGGTCGCCACGATCTCAAGCTTAAACCGCGCAGCCTGTGACTTGAGCAACTGGCGCCGCTCAGGGGCGCCGAAAAGCCAGCGTGTAATTTACCGCATCCTCCCCGGGGTCCATCAGTGACAGATTTATTGGCACGGGTGCCATCACGGGCATGGTCGCTGACTCGGTAAGCTCGCCCTGCAAGTATTCCGCGGGTGAAAACTCCCTCAGTGCAATCAGTTCATTGTCTGCTGTGTTAAAACCTACAATCATGACCGGGAACGCCTGTTCAAACGGCGCGGTGTTGCGTATCTGCACCTGAACCATGATAGCGTCAGTACGATTGGGATGACTTCTGACGGAGAGATTGTAAGGTTCGATTGCCGGTAAATCTTCGTAAAGTGGCAGATTGCAGCCGCGGTCGGCGCAGACCCACTCCAGCAGAGGACGCCAGCGCGCCTGCTGGCTGTAGAACTCCTGATTTCGCCACAGATGCTGTCCGGCGAGACTCATGCCAAGCAGAACGGCGCTCAGCAGCAGGGTCAGTGTTCTGCCCCAGCGGGTGGGGGAATCACTGTGCAGCTGAACTGGCGTAGCAACGGCTTGCAGGCTCGCCAGATTTTCAGCAGCAAACTGCTCCGGCGCCTGCTCATCTTTGAGCTTCATTTTCAGCGCCCGGGCCCGGATTGCCTCGCTGCTGTTTGCAGCGTCTGCGTGCTGTTCCGTCACGGGATCGGGAAAATGCGTTGCCGCCGCATCGCCGCGCGGCAAATTTTCCGGTGTCAGAGGGGCCCTGGCCTGGCCACTGTCAGGTTCGGGATCCTCTGGATTGCGGGCTAGGCTATGGTCAGCTTCTTTAGGTGAGCGGTCATGGGTGGGTGGCCTAGCATGCTCTGCTTCCGATACTTCTGACGCGTCAGGCACGGCCGCTGCCTGCCAGGATTGGCTGACGGGTTTATTTTCTGCAGATAACCCGGCAGTCTCAGCCTCCCCCGTATTTTCGGCACTGTCAGTCTGCGCGGCGGACTGCGATGCCAGTGGTGCCGACCGGTCAGTCGTGTTTCGGTCTCCGGCCTGCTCAGATGTCGTGTCTGTTAGCGGGTCTTTATTGCTGCGATGCGCTTCCTCGGACCGCTCAATGTCGTCAGCTTTGTCGCGGCTGTTCCTCTGTACTGACCTGAATGAATCCAGTGCGTTCAGCGCTGCATCGCGCTGTGCAATGGCAGGCTGAACGGTTTCCCTATCGATGCGGAAAGGCTGCTGATCGGGTTGGGACATAACGGTTCCTGGATTCCGGACGGGTTGCTGATCGGGCCGGGATTGATTGGCGCGGGCACGCTCTGTGCCCCGGTGACTCCGGCGGATGCCGCGGCGCAGGGCTTCGAGTGCGTTCTTGCGGCCGGTCGGTAGCGTATCCGGCTCCCCGCGCCCCTGTCGTTTGCTGTTCGTCTGTTCTGCTGGCGTTGCCGAGGTGTTGATTGCCCTCGCCCGGCCTCTCTCGGAGCCTGCTTCGGCTGCGATGCTCTCCGCTGGCCCGCACTCTTCAGCAGACTCTCGACTGACCGAAGACTGCGGCAGCGCCGGCGCGGCATTTGAGCGGTGTTCAGCTTCAGCCTTCCCTGTGACTTCCGACTCTGCAGTTGCTACCCGGCTATTCATGGACTGTTGCTGCAGTGCTTCGCGGGTCAGAAAGCTTGCCGGATCGAAGTAGTCTTCAGGCGCGTGGCCGACAAACACGGAGTCGTTGGTTTCGCTACCATCTGTCGCCGGTTCGCTGTCAACGAGCTGTTGCTCTGCGAGAAAGACAGACAGGCAGGCGCCGCAGCGGACTTTGCCGTTCGCCGCGTGCAGCAGTCGAGCGCTGATGCTGAAAGTCGAGTCACAGCAGGGGCACTGGGTAATGTGAAACGCCATGTTCGGAAAGTAATCCGGTCGGTTAGTCTGGTGGTGCGCTGACAAGTAAAGAGTTGTCTGGTCAGTGCAGCGAGCGCTGCCAGGTCATGCGGGTCGAGGCGCAGAATCTGCCTCGAATTCTAGGGCATTAAGCGCCGATTATCACGCTCTGAGGGAGCCGCTTAGCCTCACCCAGCCGTCTTCTGTCGCGGGTTTATCGAGGCTAAACCATCGCTCGTAACGCGCTAGAAGAGACTCAGTCTGTTCTTCAAGAATTCCTGAGAGCACGATCTTGCCCTCCGGTTTAAGCAGAGTGGCAAACTGATCGGCAAGTTCGTGCAGAGGTTCGGCGAGTATGTTTGCCAGTAAAAAATCAGCCTGCAGTTTCGGTAGAGCTTCCGGCAGATAAGCCGTGATTTTGTCTACCGGCAGGTCGTTGCGTAAGCTGTTGTCGACAGTCGCGGCGATGGCCTGAGGGTCATTATCCACGGCGTGGATTTTATCAGCGCCCAAAAGTGCTGCAGCGATTGCGAGTATTCCTGAGCCACAGCCATAGTCAATCACTGTTTTGTCCCGCAGATTGGCTTGTTCCAGCCAGCGCAGGCACAGAGCGGTGGTGGCGTGGCTGCCGGTGCCGAAGGCCAGCCCCGGATCAAGCAGGATATTGACTGCCTCAGGGTCGGGTGGCGATTGCCAGCTGGGACAGATCCACAGGCGTTTACCGAATTGTTTCGGCGCAAAATTGTCCATCCAGGTTCTTTCCCACACCTGCTCTTGGAGAGGCTCAATTTGCAGCGAATCGCGATTCAGTACCCGAGGGTGAAACTGTAAGGTTGCGAGCAGGGCCTTAAGATTCTGCTCCAGGGGAAACAGGCCTGTCAGGGTAGAGGTCCCCCACAGCGGTGTGGCTCCCGGCTCTCTCTGAAAAACCGGCTGGTCTTCAGCATCCATCAGGGTGACGGAGCTGGCACCCGCCTCCAGCAACAGCGCTTCAAGTTCCGCGCAATGCTCGGCGCGCACCGTCATTTGTATTTGTTGCCACATCGGGTTTGGCAGGCGCTCTGCGGTTCAGGACTCGAGTTTCTGTTCCAGATAATGGATGTTTACCCCGCCTTTTTGAAATTCGCTGTCTCTGACCAGATCACGGTGCAGGGGCGTATTGCTGCGAATACCATCAATGAGCAGCTCATCGAGCGCGATTTGCATGCGGACCAGGGCTTGCTCTCGCGAGTCGGCATAGGAAATGAGTTTTGCAACCAGTGAGTCGTAGAAGGGTGGTACCGAATAGCCTGAGTAGAGATGTGAATCCACCCTCACGCCGGGGCCGCCGGGGGCATGAAACAGTTTTACCTTACCCGGGCTTGGCAGAAAGCTTGTCGGATCTTCGGCATTGATCCGACATTCGAAAGAATGTCCCTTGATGGTGATGTCTTCCTGCTTGACGCTCAAAGGCAGGCCGCTGGCTACCCGTAGCTGCTCTTTTACGATGTCGATTCCGGTCACCATCTCTGTTACGGGATGCTCGACCTGCACGCGGGTATTCATCTCGATGAAATAAAAGCGCTCATCTTCATAGAGAAACTCCAGAGTGCCAGCCCCTCGGTAGCGCATATTCTTGCAGGCCTGTATGCAGGTTTTGGTAATTGCCGCGCGCACTTCATCGGGAATCCCCGGAGCAGGCGCTTCCTCGATGACTTTCTGATGCCGGCGCTGCAGTGAGCAGTCTCTGTCCCCGAGACAGATGGCTTCGCCCTTACCGTCGCCAATGACCTGGATCTCAACGTGGCGGGGATTTTCCAAGAACTTCTCAAGATAGACGGTGCCATCACCAAAAAAGGATTTGGCTTCGGTCTGGGTGACATGAATGGCTTTGAGCAAAGCGGCCTCGTTGTGCACGACCCGCATGCCACGACCGCCACCGCCAGCCGCTGCTTTGATGATTACCGGATAGCCGATTTCCTTGGCCAGGGCCAGAGTGCGATCGTGATTATCGTCCAGAGGGCCATTCGAGCCCGGCACAGTGGGAACACCCGCATCACGCATTACGTCGATGGCGGAGACTTTGTCTCCCATCATTCTGATGGTTTCTGCGGTTGGCCCGATAAATATAAACCCGCTGTTTTCAACCTGCTCGGCAAAATCCGCGTTTTCCGACAAAAAGCCATAGCCGGGATGCACGCCATTGGCGTCGGTTAACTCCATGGCAGCGATGATTGCCGGAACGTTGAGGTAGCTTTCCGAGGCGCTCGGCGGTCCGATACAGACAGATTCATCAGACAATCGGACATGCATCAGATCGCGGTCGGCAGTGGAGTGCACGGCAACAGTGCGGATGCCCAGTTCTTTGCAGGCGCGCAGCACGCGCAGGGCGATTTCGCCGCGATTGGCTATGAGTACTTTATCCAGCATTCGCTCTCGCTCTGATTCTCAGTGTTATACGACTATAGAGGCGGATCAGCCTCTGGCTCAGACGATGGTGACCAGTGGTTGGTCGAACTCTACCGGTTCGCCATCCTTCACCAGAATCGCCTCAATGATGCCTGCTTTTTCCGCTTCGATCTGGTTCATCATCTTCATTGCCTCAACGATGCAAACCACATCGCCGGCCTTCACATGTGTTCCCACTTCGACAAAGGGAGGAGAAGAGGGGGAGGGGGAGCGATAGAAAGTCCCTACCATCGGAGAGCTCACAACATGGCCGGAGGTAGCCTGTGGGGCGGGTTTCTCTTCAGAAGCTGCGGGTGCAGCGGGGCTTGGTGCTGGCGCAGCGACAGGCGCTGCGGCCGGTGCCGCAACGGTGGTCGTGACGCTGGAGTTTCGGCTGATACGAACCGCTTCCTCTCCTTCCTTGATTTCGATTTCTGCGATGTCAGAGGTTTCCAACAGCTCGATGAGTTTTTTTACCTTCCGAATGTCCATGAAAAAGTCCTGGGGATAAACCTGAAGTAATGCTCAAAAAATGGTTAGCCCGGCAGTCGCTCAAAGGCAGCTTGAAGCGCGAGCTCATAACCCTGCGCCCCCAGTCCCACAATACTGCCGACAGCGATGTCGGCAAAGTAGGAATGGTGACGAAATGCTTCCCGTTTATGCAGATTGGACAGATGCACTTCGATACAGGGAATCTCTGCCGCCAGCATGGCGTCTCTGAGGGCAATACTGGTGTGGGTGAATCCGCCAAAGTTAACCACCATAAAGGCGGTCCCGTCGGTTCTGGCCTGTTGCACCCGGTCGATGAGTACCCCCTCGGAGTTGCTTTGCAAGGCGTCTAATTCATGACCGGCTGCGCCGCATTGCTGCTGCAGGCGGTCATTGATGTCCTGCAGGGAGTCGGAGCCGTAGATTTGCGGTTCCCGCTGTCCGAGAAGATTCAGGTTGGG
>VMDC01000035.1 GCA_008081045.1 Gammaproteobacteria bacterium
GAACCTGGGACCGACGGATTATGAGTCCCTCGCAGACAATCAACCACAACTCACCTCAACAGCCTGCGTTGTATTTCCTATTATAACACCTGCCTCTATCCGTTGCCTGCTACTGTAATCAGGTGTGGTTAGTTGCGCCGCAGTGGCCCAAATTTGGTTCACAAGCACATATTGAGCTTGCAAGCTGGACGAAATAGGCAATCAACACAAATAGCAATTCGGGGCTATGTTCTTTTAGTGCCGCAGCAATTGTTGTGCTGCGTTATTGCAATTTTTCGAAGTAGTCTAATAACTTCGTCAAACATTGCTCAATCGTCAGTATAGAGGTGGTCAAATGGACCTCAGGCTCGAGTGGTGGCTCATACGAACTGAACAGGCCCGTGAAATTTGGAATCTCTCCGCTTCTGGCTTTTTTATAAAGCCCCTTTGAATCCCGTTGCTCAGCAATATCTATCGGTGCGTCAACGTAAACTTCCGAGAAGTCTCCTTCGTCAAAAAGGGCTCTCGCTGATTCCCTTTCGGGTTTGAAGGGAGATATGAAGGCAGTAATGACAATGAGTCCGGCATCAACCATCAACTTAGCAACTTCGGCGACCCGCCTAATATTTTCAATTCTGTCTGCATCGGTGAATCCTAAATCTCCGTTAAGGCCGGTGCGAATATTATCGCCATCCAGAACATAGGTATTCAGTCCCTTTTTATGCAGCGCTTTTTCAAATTCATTCGCTAGCGTTGACTTTCCAGCTCCGCTTAATCCAGTAAGCCAAAACACTCGACCTTTTTGCCCGCTTAATGATTCTCTTGCAGCTCTGTTCACATCAAAGTGTTGCTGACGGACATTGGCCGCTCGGTGGAGGGAGTGCTTAATCATGCCCGCAGCAACGGTCCTCAAGTTGAAGCGGTCAACCAGAATGAATCCGCCTAATTTTCGATTAGTTTGGTAGGGCAAGAAGGGCACCGCTTGGTCAAGTTTGATCGTAATACTTGCGATGTCGTTACACTGCAGTTTCGTGTCAGATAACTTCGCAAGTGTATTCAAATCATATTTATATTTGATCTTCGTAATCTTCGCGTTAATTTTCGCGGAGCCTAGCATCATCCAATAAGGCCGGCCTGAGAATCCAAGCTCGCTGTCCATCCACACAACATCTGCTTCGAACTGGTCGGACACATCAATACCAGCCTCTGCAGCAGCCAACACATCGCCTCTAGATAGGTCGATTTCATTGTTCACTACAACGGTTACGGCTTCCCCCGTGGAAGCCGAGGGCAGTATTTCACTACCAAAAATAATTTGCCGAATTGTCGTGGTCTGATTTGAGGGGTGTGATACGACTTTCTGCCCCGGTTTGACTGAGCCGGCTGCTATGGTGCCTGCGAAGCCTCGAAAGTCGCTGTTTTGTCGGTTTACCCATTGTATAGGCATCACATAGCCTCCATCTGGCTCGCTGCAGGAAATCTCGATTTCTTCGAGATACTGAAGTAATGGAGTGCCTGTATACCAAGGTGTTTTCTGGGATTTCTTTATGATGTTGTCGCCATGCCTGGCTGATATCGGAATGGGCATAATCGTTTCAAATGCCAGTGGTACCGCCATCGATTTATATTCAGATACTATTTTTGAAACAGCGTCCGATTTGTAGTTAATCAGGTCTATTTTGTTGATTGCCAAGACGATGTGTCTAATACCTAGCAAAGAAACAATGAAGGAATGACGCCGGGTTTGTTCTGACAGTCCTCGACTTGCATCCACAAGCAGGATCGCGATCTCGGCGGTCGATGCTCCGGTAACCATGTTTTTTGTGTATTCTTCATGTCCTGGCACATCCGCTATTCTGAAGCTTCTTATCGAGGTGTTGAAAAAGCGATAAGCGACATCAATAGTTATGCTCTGCTCTCTTTCTGCTGAAAGCCCATCCAATAAGAGAGAAAAATCGATTTGATCATCACTGGTTCCATGCCGCTTTGAAAGATTCTTCAAATGCGCCAATTGATCTTCTTTAATCAGATTCGCTTCAAACAGTAGACGCCCTATGAGTGTGCTTTTGCCGTCGTCCACGCTACCGCAGGTCATCAGTTTTACCGAGCGTGATGATAGACTTGTTGATCTCTGGCTTTGATGAAAACGAGAGGGCATTAGAAATAGCCTTCTTGTTTCTTTTGTTCGAGTGAGCTCAGTTCATCAGTATCGATTGTCCTACCATGGCGTTCGCTCCACTTGAATTCTTCAAGTTCTTTTAGTACTTGATGTGGGGTCTCGGCATTTGACTCAATAGCTCCGGTGAGTGGAAAGCATCCAAGCGTCCGGAATCGTATCCTTTTGCTTTCTATTTTTTCATTTGGCAACAATTGGATTCTGTTGTCGTCTGCCATCATGATAAAACCGTCGCGGACTACTACTGGGCGCTCTGCCGCGTAATAGAGAGGAACTAATTCCAGGTTTTCCTGTTCTACGTACAACCAAATATCTTGCTCAGTCCAGTTCGAAAGAGGAAATACCCTTATACTTTCCCCAGGGTGCTTCAGCGCATTATAAGTTTGCCATAGTTCAGGGCGCTGATTTTTCGCGTCCCAGTGATGTTCCATATTGCGAAAGGAGAATATTCTTTCTTTCGCCCTACTGCTTTCCTCGTCCCGCCTAGCGCCACCAAATGCCACATCAAATTTATGCTGATTGAGTGCTTGCTTTAGCGCCTGAGTTTTCATGATATCTGTATGTATCCTGCTGCCATCAACAAAGGGATTGATGTTGCGCCTGACGCCCTCCGGATTCACATATACAAACATTTGAAGGTCTTGCTGCGATCGTACTCTCTCGCGAAAGGTGTACATCTCTTTAAATTTCCAGAGCGTGTCAATATGAAGCAGCGGGAAAGGTGGCTGTGCTGGTGCGAATGCTTTTCGAGCAAGGTGTAGCAAAACCGAAGAATCTTTGCCGATCGAATAAAGCAAAACCGGGTTTACAGCCTGGACATAGGCCTCTCGAAAGATGTGAATTGCTTCTGCTTCGAGATCTTGTAAATGTGAGCGCATAAGATATTAAGTAAGCTCGGCTGGATAGTGCCGTACAGAAAGCTCCATCGCTGAAATCATGTGTAGGCTATATCAGTGATTTTCTCACTTTCTGTCGTCGATGCCGATTGCACCGCTCGTGAGAATCGGCGAGGCGTCAATCTTTTCAGCATCCATCATAGATGCGATACGCTCCACAGAAGACAGGAGCAGGCGCTGTTCCCACGATTCGAGCTTTCTGAGTTCTGCCAGAAAATTATCTTGCAAAAGATCCGGAGACTCGTCATGCCGCCTCAGGCCTTCATCAGTTACGGTGATCAGCACTGAACGACCGTCACTGTCTGATTTTATGCGTTTTACCAGGCCTCGCTTTTCCATTCTATCTATAAGGTTTGTCACGGTGCCTTGCGACAGCAGAATTTCGCGAGCGATGCTCGTTGGGGTCGGTTTCTCAAGCTTTACTATGGCCGCGATGACCAGCAATTGAGATGTTGTTAGACCAGATGATTTATGTAGTTGCTTGGAGTGTAAGTCGATAGCACGAGTGATGCGCCGTAGCGCTATTAGGAGATCTTCATAGTCTTTCATGCTGTTTACGTTATTTTTTTGTTGTTTATCTCATATTAAGTCTATCGTACTGCCTCAAATCGACCAAAAGCGGGCCCTGACGCCACTCTGCTCTCGTTTGGTTCTAGGTAGTTTGATATAGAAGTAATATCAGTGATTCATCTGTTAGCTTCTTTAGTTTTTCGGTGAATTATTCTCATAAAATGTTGATTATATTGATTTAAATTCTTATTTCTACGTTTTTTTCTTTTTTAGGGGCTGAAAAAATAATTTCAATACGTTATATTCCTCGACTCATCTTCTAGCCACCCGAGGAACCAATGTTTCGAAAGAAGCCACTCGCACTCGCAATTACGCTCACTAGTCTGTCCGCCTCACCAGCTCATAGCCAAATTGAAGAAGTTATTGTTACTGCGACTAAACGTCCTGAAAGCCTCCAGGATGTGCCGGTCGCAGTGTCTGCAATTCAGGAGGAAACGCTGGATCAATTAGGGGTCTCCAACTTTGAAGACTATTTGATTCAATTGCCCAACGTGACCGCCGGAGGCAGTGGCCCTGGCCAAAATACGATATACATTCGCGGAGTTGCATCGACAACGCCAGGTTTAACGACAGCTGGCGTGGCAGGCCTTGCGCCGAATGTCGCGCTGTATCTTGACGAGCAGCCGTTGGCTCAACCTGGCCGCAATCTTGACGTTTACGCAGCGGATCTTGCTCGAGTTGAAGTGCTGTCCGGACCGCAGGGCACACTTTTTGGCGCGAGTTCCCAGGCGGGCACAGTTCGGCTGATTACTAACAAACCTGATCCCTCTGCGACTCGCGCTAATATGAAGGTGGGTACTGCTTGGACCAAAAGCGGTGAGATGAGCAACAATGTTGAAGCCGTGGTCAACTTGCCAGTGAGTGATAGCCTGACTTTGAGGGGAGTAGTGTTTGTTGACAATCAAGGTGGCTATATCGACAACGTGCCCGGGACGCTCAACCTGACCCAGAGTGGCCGGTTCCGGCCTGCGGGCACGGTGCGTGCAAATGGTGTTCCGGTTTCATCTGGTCGGGCCGGATTTCAGTCGACGGCTGATCTCAGCGGTGTAACCTTCCTCGATGCGGACAATGGCGCGCAAGCAGAAGAGAACTTTAACGACGCTGTCTATTCAGGCGCGCGTCTCACCGCGCTGTGGGAATTCAGCCCAGATTGGAGTCTCACTGTTGCGCATATGCGTCAGAACGTAGAGGCCGATGGGGTGTTCTTTGCAGACCCAACCGTTGGTGATCTGGCGATTCAGCGTTATGAAAATGACCGGCTGGAGGATTCTTTTAACAACACCAATTGGACGCTTGAGGGTCGAATCGGGGAGTTAGAAGCTATTTACACTGGCGCATTCACTGATCGTGAGGCTGATCAGATGGTCGATTACGCAGACTACATGTTTGTTGGCCAATATCTTCCCTACTATGTCTGTGATGGCAGTGTGACTTATCCTTCCGGAGATCCTTCAGGTACCTGTCAGGCACCTAACATGTTTGTGAACAGCCTTACTGAAACTGATGTGAATACGCATGAGTTGCGCTTCTCTACAGATGCAAATAGTGCTTTCAGAGCGACCTTTGGAGGGTTCTACAGTGACTTGGAATTGCGCGAAGTAAACAGTTTCACCTATCTTGGTTCGAGGAATGCTGTCGCGTTTAACGGTGCAACAGGCTTTGGGCCGAATTTTTCAGCACAAGGTGCTAACGTAAAATACTCCGGACAATGGCCAGACGGCGTTATTTTCCGCAATGACGTGTTGCGCACGGATGAGCAACAGGGTTTGTTCGGTGAGGTGACCGTTGACCTGAACGACTCTTTTTCATTGCTATTAGGGGCTCGCTGGTTCGATATCAGCGTTGATCTTCAGGGAAGCGCTGCGGGGTCGTTCGGCAACTTTGGCGCGACACAAGACAACAATGCCGGCAATAATTTGGATCAATTGTTCAGTGCGCCCAATCCGGACACGGCATCGACCGATGGCACTATTACAAAATTCGGTCTTAACTGGACTCCCAACAGCGATCAGCTATTTTACTTTACGTTTTCTGAAGGATTCAGGCCCGGCTTGCTCAACAGGCCCGGTGGCGCTACTAATCCTGCCGGTACCTTCAGTGTTCCGTTCGCGGTGGATACTGATGATCTGACTAACCTGGAAATCGGTTGGAAAACAGACTTGCTGGATAATAGGCTGCGCTTCAACGCCGCTGTGTTTTGGTCGGATATTGAAAGGTTACAGACTACGATCTTCGATCCAAGTATTACGAACCTGTTTTTCTCCGATAATGCAGCGGATGCTGACGTCACCGGGTTTGAGGGCGACTTTATTTGGGCGCCGGCATCGATTCAGGGACTGACAGTGACTGGTGCGTTCTCTTTCCTTGATACCGAAATCACGCGGGTCATTACTCCCACTGACGACGTTAGATTGGGCGATCCTTTGGCGTTTGCGCCGGAGTTTCAGCTTAATCTGCGCGCCCGCTATGAATGGGATCTTGGGGGAGGAAGAGTGGCGCACATCATGCCGCATGTCACTCATTCTGACGAGGCGTATAGCGATATCATTACTATCAATCGCGACCGTATGCCCGACTGGACAATGTGGGGAGTTACTGGAGGAGTTTCTGTTGAACAATGGTCGGCAGAATTCTTCATCGATAATCTCACTGATGAGCGTGCCGAACTCGCGCGTTCCTTCATTTATGACCGTCAGCGGGTCACCTATGCGAGACCATTTACTGCGGGCATGAGGCTGCGATACGACTTCTAGTGTAGCAGTTTCCTTCACTACACAATTAGAGGTGGGCGCCATTTGCGGCGCCTTCTGTGTTATCAGGGAGGATATTATAGTCATGCCAGTGGCCGAGCCCGATCAACAGCTTCGCCAAATTCAGAAGAGCATCGAACTCGGAGATTACGAGGCAGCTCTCTTGCTTCTTTCCAACCTGCCGGAATCTGATTCTTCCTCACCAGATTTTCTCTACATGCAGGCGGTTTGTTACCGTTATTGTCGTAGGTTTGAAGACGCTCTCGACACTCTTAGGCGTCTAAAGTCAACAGCGCCGGAACACGGACGAGCATATCAGGAAGAAGGGCACATCTATCGAGCTCTGAGCAAAAGCGCATTGGCTTTGAAGGCATATGAAAGGGCCTGCGCTCT
>VMDC01000059.1 GCA_008081045.1 Gammaproteobacteria bacterium
GCCACACCGGCGGACGCCTATCGCTACGCGCAGGGCGAGGCAATCATGCACCCCAGCGGATTTGAAGTACAACTGGCACAGCCGCTGGATTTCTACGCGGTGACGGACCATGCGCAGATGCTGGGACTGATTAACGAGGCGGCAGACACCAACACGGCATTCTCAGAATACGAGCTATCAAAGTCCTATCACGGCATCAATGACTCGGTCGATGGCGGCTTGTTCGATATCGTAAAAAGAAACCTTATCTTCAACAATTTCCGCAGTGATGTTGTGGCCAACCTGCTCGATGGAACCTTCAACAGCGATGTTATCAACAGTGTCAGCAATTCCGCGTGGGTCAAAACCGTTGAAGCGGCAAACGAAGCTTACCGGCCTGGTCAGTTCACCACCTTTGCAGCCTATGAATACACGCCCTCTACCGAGGAGTTAGGGAACCTTCACCGCAATGTCGTCTTTCGCGGTACAGACAAGCTACCCGCGGTGCCTTTCTCCCGATTGAACAGTATCAATCCCGAGGGACTTTGGAACTGGATGGACGGCCTGCGCGAGCAAGGCATAGAAAGCCTGGCGATTCCCCACAACAGCAACGGTTCCAACGGCGCGATGTTCGCGTTTACTGACTGGGCCGGGAACACCATCGACCAGGAATACGCCGAACAGCGCATGCGCAATGAACCTCTGGTCGAAATCACACAGATCAAGGGCACGTCCGACACTCACCCATTACTGTCACCTAACGACGAGTGGGCCAATTTCGAAATCTACCCCCTGCGCGTTGCCACAGCCTTGCCCAGCGTTGCCCCAGGTAGCTACGTACGCGATGCGTGGCAACGGGGCCTTGCCACTGCGGCAAACAATAACGCCAACCCCTACAAGTTCGGCGTCATCGGTTCCAGCGACACACATACGGCAGCGGCGCCATTGGAAGAGGACAATTACTTCGGCAAAGTCAGCATAATGGACGCCACCCCAGAACAGAGGGGCTCAATTCCCGCAAGCTTCCTCTACGGCACTCTGGTTAAACTTGGGATGCCCGACATGGTCGAGGAGGTTGATGGCCAAACCTACCTTAACTTTCCCGGCTACAAGTTCTGGGGTGCCTCTGGCATTGCCGGGGTATGGGCAGAAGAGAATACCCGTGAAGCTATCTACGATGCGCTGCGTCGCAAGGAAACCTTCGCCACCAGCGGCACTCGCATCAAGGTACGTTTTTTTGCCGGTTACGAGCTCGATGGAGCGGAGTTAACCAGTCATGACTTGATCAGTACCGCATACCAACGCGGCGTCGCCATGGGCGGCACTTTGCGTGTCGACGCGGATCGGCGGCCCACATTTCTAACCTGGGCGCTAGCAGACCCAAATACCGCACAACTACAACGCGTGCAGATCATTAAAGGCTGGCTGCAAAACGGCGAGCATCGGGAGCAGGTTTATGATGTCGCCTGCTCCGACGGCCTGAGTGTCGATACAAATACCCACCGCTGCCCCGATAACGGCGCAACAGTGAATCTGGATGACTGTTCCAGAACCGCCAATGTAGGCGCGAGCGAGCTAAAAACATTATGGCAAGACCCTGATTTTGTGCCAGGACAGGAAGCCTTCTATTACGTACGCGTACTGGAAAACCCCGTGTGCCGCTGGTCGACCTGGGATGCCATTCGATCTGGAGAACAACCTCGCCCGGATTTACCGGCGACTATCCAGGAGCGAGCATGGTCGTCGCCTATCTGGTACAGCGCATCTACCGATGACAACAATTTTGTGCATTAGGTCATGGCTCGCCGGGTACAGGGACGCCATCTTCCTGCTGTTAAGTTTGGGCTGGGTAAACTGCGTTGGCGCCGAGGCGGGCATTGATCACAGACCCAATATTCTGCTGATCCTTGCTGACGATCTGGGCTATTCAGACATCGGCTCCTATGGCAGTGAAATCAGCACCCCCAACCTGGACCAGCTTGCAAATAACGGGTTGCGCTTCAGCAGTTTTTATACAACAGCCAGCTGCGCGCCCACCCGCGCCATGCTGTTAACCGGTGTGGACAGCCATCGCGCCGGTGTCGCTAACATCAGTGAAGCGCTGACACCCGAGCAAGCCCACTCACCATTTTATCGCGGCACCCTTAATCACAATGTCATCACGATCGCGACGCTATTGAAAGATGCGGGCTACAACACCGCGATGTCTGGAAAATGGCATCTGGGCTATGCCGATCCATCATTGCTGCCGATAAACCGTGGCTTTAAACAAACGGTGACCATGCCTTTTTCCGGCGGCGACAACTGGACCCAGCAGTCTTATGTTCCTCACTATGAAAAAACACTCTGGCTTGAAAATGGTAAAGAGATTTCCGTACCTGAAGGTTTTTATTCATCTGAATTTATCGTCGACAAGGCTATTCAGCAGCTAAAGAATAATCAAGAAAACCATGCGGGAAAACGCAAACCCTTCTTCTCTTATGTTTCTTTTCAGGCCGTGCATATTCCAGTACAAGCCCCTAAAGAATTTACCGAGAAGTACATTGGCACTTATAAAGAGGGCTGGCATGCATTGCGTAAAAATCGCCAGAATGCTGTTAAAGATCTGGGGCTAATACCTGCCAGCGCCCCCATGAAACGTATGGCAACAACAGACGACTGGGATAAGCTTTCTGAAGAGGAGAAGCGTTACAACGACAAACGCATGGCCGTGTACGCGGGCATGGTCGATGCTATGGATCATCACATTGGTCGCCTCATTCAATATCTAAAAGAATCAGGTCAATACGATAACACCGTCATCATCTTCACCTCCGACAACGGTCCAGCCGCAAGCGAGTTGCCGCTGCTCTGGATAAAGGCTCTGGGATACAACCGCGATTACGAAACATTGGGCGAGCGCTACAGTTACGGCACCATTGGGGCCAGTTTCGGCAGCGCGGTCGCCTCACCTCTTGGACACTATAAATTTCATTCCGGCGAAGGCGGCATTCGGGTTCCTCTCATTATCAGTGGGCCACAAGTGGCAGATTCAAATCGGGGTCGCATCAGCCACAGCAGAGCCTTTGTCAAAGACCTGGCGCCCACCATTCTTGCTCTGGCAGGCACCCACCATCCCGGCACGCAGTACAAAGGCAAAGCCATTGAAGCCAGCACGGGGAAAAATCTGCTGCCTGTCATCGCAGCAAAAACAGATTCTGTCTATACCGATGAAGATGTCATCGCCTATGAGATAGGTGGAAACGCGGCGCTCATTAAGGGTGACTATAAAATCACCTTAAACCGGGGCGGAACAAACGATGGTCGTTGGCACTTATACAACATCATAAAGGACCCGGGAGAAACGGAACCACTGGAAACTGTAGAGACAACTGCGTTTTTCGACCTGCTCGCCGAGTATGAATCCTACGCCAGAGAAAACGGAGTGATACCGGTACCAAAGAATTATCACCAGCCGGTTCAGATTCTGCGCAATGGCCTTAAAGCCAGGTTTAAAAATTCAATAAGCTCCCCCACGGGGCTACTGATTATATCGATTCTGGGTACAATGATAATCCTGCTGATGGCTAGAAAGTTAACAGGACAATCGCCATAGATATTGAGACGCCATTGAAAGGCAGGCGCCGTAGACAGTAAGACCTAATTGAAATCCGCCCAATCCCTTAACAGGCGTCTGTCGCGATCAGGGACAGCAAGCGACCTCTTACTGTTCTCTATTTATTCTCTGAAACGTAAACTCGATATAGCAAGCCGTGTGGACCACTGGTTGAATAAAAATCACGACCCAAGCCAGGGTAAAACGCCATAGCTGAGGCATAACGTGCGCCTGTGGCAACGCGGCCTTTTACCTCGCCGGTTTCAATATCAATCACCACGGCATCTACGTTATTGTCTTCGAGCACATCATCAACTACGACCTCACCGCTATCCGGGTAATAGAACACCTGGTTAGAATTACCGATATCATGAACCCACAACGACTCAAACTCTCCCGGGCCATTAAATCGCCAGGCGCCGGTCTTTCTATTATTTGTATCAAACGTCAACAGGATTCTTTTGCCTTGCACGTAGAGCGGAGATGAGTTGTGTCCACCATTGGGTAAACCAAACGGCGTTAGAACATCAGTTGAACTACTGTCTGTAGTGGAAACTCTGTGTACACGCACCGGAGCACCACCGGGCTCGGAAAAGGCCATTGGTTTGGTGCCAACAGGGTAGGCACGCATAATCGTCTCGAGTGGTGGAGTGTCACCCATATCCATGAACCAGACACTGTCATCACCCACGGTATTGCACCAGGCAAAGCTCTGGTCTTCACCGGGCAAGTCGTAGGAAGCGCCCCAGTTTCTATCCAACTCCAGCTGTTGGTCTTTATATTTCAGGCGATGAATATGGGTCGGTGTAGTGGCATAGATAAAGTCCCCTTCCGGGGTCGGGTCGACACAGAAGCGGCCAATCGAAGCCCCCACGTACTCATGCCTGATAAGGACTTTCAGGGTATGGGGATCAAACACGGTGAAGACAGATTTTTTGCTGTGATCGTGTTCCAGATTACGGGTAATCATCATGCCATCGGATAACAAACTGATACCGTTATGGGCATGATCCACGGGCAATTCCAGCTCCGCAATAAGCTCAAGGTCCTGGGTCAGTTTATGGATGCGATTGCCAAAACCGGTAATCAGGGTGCCGTCCGCCAGCACCGCAGCGCCACCGCACCAGTTATGACCGCCGGTCTTTAGATCAGGAGACTGCCTGATCGTTTCAAGGGTAATCGGGTCAACCTCTTCAACCCAACCAATCGACACATCAGGCTGGGAAGGCACAGAGCAGCCAAAAACATAAAGCCGGTTGTCTGCGTTGAAGGAGCCCACCACCCACCTGCCCCGGGCAAACCGGCGTGAGCTAACCTTAAGGATCTCGCCCGGCTGAATATTCAAGCCCGGACTTCTTGCATGCTTTTGACGTCTAACACCACCATATTCAGTGGCACAGGTCGAATTACCGTAGTAACCAGCGAGGTCTGATTGATAGTCTTGCTGGGTCATAGACTCATACACTTCCATTGTCATTGTCATTGGCTGCCAGCCCAGATCGGCGAAGACCAGGCTCTTTCCTGAATCGTGGCCGGTACCCTCGGGTCAGGTTCCCTGCCAAGACGAATGGCATCAAAGCTTGACCAGCGACAGGTCGGGTTCATTAACACGCGCACATAGTAAAAAGCACTTTGATTCGGATCGTAATCCGGGTCGCGCCAAACGGTTTTCAATTCACTAGCACCGGAGCCTGCACTGTACTGGCAGATGGACAAATCAACGCTGGCGCCATTATCAGGGCAGCGGCCGGTGGTCGGATCAACTTGCAGGCCATCGGCGCAGGCAATATCGACCACGTTTTCATGTGTCTGGCCCGCATCATCGATCCAGCCTTTCACCATTTGCACCCGCTGCAGCGGCGCATCCAGGGGATCCCGAATCGCCCAGACAAGGAACTCCGGAGAATCTGGCTGTTGGCCGGTGGCTAGAACCGACCCCATTGAGACGGCCGTCGCCTCCAGATGTTGCACCACACCCGGATCGTCGATCAACGCTTCATCAATGCCCCAACCGGCATAAAAGCGCAGCGCGATGCGCGGACCGGAGGTGGCATAGGTTTCGCGGCGAGCCAGCGCATCAAAGATCGCTTCGCGGGTATTTTCTGGCGCCCATACCGCCGCCAGACCGCCCGAGGAATTGAACTTGAGCAGGGACTGGTAGGGTTTATCACCCCGGCCACTGCCGCTAAGGCGGCGCACTGCCGGCGAAGATATGGTGCCCACGGACCCACGGTGATTCCATTCCTCTACAGCTCCCGGGTTGGCGTTGTGATTGTCAGTGGCCGCTATAACGCCATTTTGTAGTGGATCGAAGCCCAGCTCTCGCTCAAGCGCAATGCCAACCTTGAGGCCCTGACGAAC
>VMDC01000060.1 GCA_008081045.1 Gammaproteobacteria bacterium
AATATGCCCGCCAGAGAGACCCGGTCATCATGGAGCATTTCACACCAGTTCAGGCCCTTGTCGGAGGTCTGTTAATCGGCACCGCCGCCACGCTCACGCTCTGGACGAGTGGACGCATCGCAGGCATCAGCGGAATTCTGGCCGGCAGCCTGTTTCAGAAAGGACAGGAAGCCTTCTGGCGGGGGCTTTTCCTCTGCGGACTCTTGCTGGGCGGCGCCACCTATTCACTGTTCAACAGCGGGCTGGAAATTGAGACTGAAGCCACTCCCCTGATGACAATCCTCGCCGGTCTGCTGGTGGGGTTTGGCACCCGGATGGGCAATGGCTGCACCAGCGGCCACGGCGTCTGCGGCATTGCCCGATTCTCCCGGCGATCCTTGGTGGCCACGATCACTTTCATGATGGTCGCCATGCTCACTGTTTGGGTAATCCGCCATGTCTAGCGACAGCGCACATACCCCGGCACTACCAGCCGCGTCTTTCATCGCCGTCACTGTATCCGGCTTTCTTTTTGGTTTGGGTCTGGCCACAGCCAACATGACAAACCCTGCTAAGGTGCTCGCGTTCCTGGACGTGACCGGCAGCTGGGACCCCAGCCTTATGGTGGTGTTCGCTGCAGCGCTCGGCGTCACGCTGCCGGGCTTTCATCTGGTCCTGAAACAGCAGCAGCCCCGATATGCCCAGCAGTTTTTTCTCCCTGCCGGCGAGGACATTGACCGAAAATTGATCGGTGGGGCCAGCCTGTTTGGCATGGGTTGGGGGATTGCCGGATACTGCCCGGGCCCTGCGCTCACCGCTTTGGTCAGCCTCAACAGCAATGTGTTGCTGTTCTTTGCTGCCATGCTTGCGGGCGTCATGCTCCATAAGATGCTTGCAGAATAACGAGAAGGCAGGTACCGACAACTGAAGCGAGCCGGCACTCCGAGATGACATCGCCTGACAGATCAGCGAGTGCAGCCAGATCAACAACAAAAGTGCGGAAAGCACAAGGGAGCGGACCTATGACTGGACTGCTGGCCAAAGAGCGAATCATTGCAGCACCCGGCTACAATCGATGGCGCGTACCGATTGCCTCAGTACTGATTCACCTCTGCATCGGCTCTGTGTATGCCTGGAGTATTTACAACCCCCACCTCACACGAATAAATGGTGTGGTCACCAGCGCCGGAGATGACTGGAGCCTGAGTGAAGTGGTCTGGGTATTCACCGTTGCCATCGTTTTTCTGGGTCTGGCTGCAGCATTCGCAGGCAAATGGCTGGAACAGGTCGGCCCACGAATGGTTGGGGTGGTCTCAGCCTGCTGCTGGGGCGGCGGCTATCTTGTCGGCGCGGCAGGCATCATGACTCATCAGCTGTGGTTGCTCTATCTGGGCTACGGGGTAATTGGCGGCTGCGGTCTCGGACTTGGCTATGTGTCTCCAGTGAGCACTTTGATTCGCTGGTTTCCGGACCGGCGGGGAATGGCAGCCGGCATGGCCATTATGGGTTTCGGTGGCGGCGCCATGATCGGCACGCCGATGAAAGAATATTTTATCCGTCTGTTCTACCGGGCCCCAGAATATCTCGGGACACAAACACAAGTTGAGCTCGTGACCGAAGCCGGGCGGCGATTTGCTGAGGTCGGCGGCGTACTGCGCGAAGTCGTCATTGTCGGCGCCACCGAGGCCCGCGATATGACACTGCCCGGCCCCGAAGGGGTTTATGTTGTTGGCAGCGGCGCCACTGGTGTCGCCGAAGCTTTCATTCTGATTGGCTTGATCTATCTGGCTGTCATGCTGATTGCCGCATTCTCCTACCGCTTACCCCCACAGGGATGGCAGCCTGATGGCTGGCAGGCACCCGACGAGGACGCTCGCGACAAGCTGATCACGACGGCGAATGTAGATATTGATCAGGCACTGAGAACGCCACAGTTCTACCAGCTGTGGATCGTATTATGCCTTAACGTGACTGCCGGAATCGGTGTTTTGGGTGTCGCGCGCACCATGATCACGGAGATTTTTGGCACCACCTTGCCACAGACAGTCGACACCGCATTCGCCGCAACCTATGTTGTGATGATCAGCGCCTTCAACATGGTGGGACGCTTCATCTGGGCGAGCGCCTCGGATTACCTGGGTCGGCGCAACACCTACTGGATCTTCTTCTTGCTGGGGATAGCCCTCTACCTGTCAGTCCCCTTCACGGCGCAGCAAGTGAGTGCCAGCCCGTCAGTCATCTGGCTGGTGTACTTCTACGCCGCCACGATGATTATTTTCACTATGTATGGCGGTGGATTTGCCACAATACCTGCGTACCTGGCAGATATTTTCGGCACACGCTACGTGGGTGGCATCCATGGTCGCCTGCTGACCGCCTGGAGCACCGCTGGCGTGCTGGGACCTTTAGCAATCACGTCACTGAGGCAAAATTCAGTCACCAGAGCGATAAATGATCTGGTGGCCACCATCGACCCCCAGCGTTTCGCCGAGCATTTCGGCGCCCCCCTCAGTCAGCTGGATGCGCTGGTTGCACAAAATTCAGTCACCATTGCCAGACTGATGGAAATAGCGCCACCCGGCACCAGCGATCCCACTAGCGGTCTCTACAACTCGACTATGATCCTCATGGCCCTGTTGCTGGCGATCGCCTTGGTCAGCAATGCACTCATGAAACCGGTCGACCCACGCCATCACATCAAAGAAGAACCCGCTTGAACAGGCAAGTAACATTCCACCGTAACAACGCCTTGGTTATAATTGTGGACCCAAGTCGGCCGTTCAGCGGCCTCTTCACGACCGTGCAGTACTTATGAGCAACGCAATCAAAAGACTCAGCATGAAAGAACTCGAAAAGAATCGAGAAAACTTTCTGAATGAGCTGTTCACCGGGCTTCAGGAATACGGGTTTGTGGTACTCCGTGACCACGCCATTGATCGCCAGAGACTGGATCACGCCTATCAACTGCTGGAAAGGCTGTTCGCTCTACCGGTCGAAACCAAGTTGAAATACGATAGCGGAGACGGTGGCCGACGGGGATACACCGCCTTTGGCCGGGAAAACGCCAAGGGCAATCCCCATGCAGATCTCAAGGAATTCTGGCACGTCGGGCAAGAATTGCCTCGGGACAGCGCCTACGTCAATGATTATCCCGACAATGTCTGGCCTGAGGAAATCCCGGAATTTGAGACTTTCTTCAAATCTTTTTACACGGATCTCGAGGCGCTTGGAAAAACAATTTTGGAAGCACTCGGTGAAGCAATGAATCTTGAGCCGGATTTTTTCCGGAACATGGTGACCGATGGCAATTCGATTTGTCGCCTGCTGCACTATCCGGCTACCAGGCACCTCGACACGCAACATTCTGTGAGAGCGGCCGCCCATGCAGACATTAATCTGCTCACCCTGCTGGTTGGCGCGACGGATTCGGGGCTGGAACTACTGGATCAGAACGGCGACTGGAAACCGGTTGTCAGCAGCGAAGAAGAAATCGTTCTGGATACGGGAGACATGATGTCCCGACTGACGAATGATGTCCTGCCTGCCACCGTTCATCGGGTAGTGAACCCGACTAATCAGGAGCGCTCCCGCTATTCAATGCCTTTCTTTCTCCACCCTCACAGCAAGGCGAGTCTTGAATGTCTGCCACAATGTGTCGGTCCGGAAGGGTCAAAATACCCGCCGATCACCGCCGGTGAATTTCTGGAACAGCGTCTGATAGAAATCGGCCTGACAAAATCCTGATACTTGGCCTCTCGGCTCTGTCAGCTAGCCGATAGACAGGAAAAATCCCGCGATGGCCGCGCTCATCAGATTCGCCATGAAACCGGCGAGAACGGCGCGAAGCCCCAATTCGGCGATGTCCTTACGGCGATTGGGCGCCATCATCCCTATTCCTCCGAGCACAATGCCAATGGAAGAAAAATTGGCAAATCCGCAAAGGGCAAAGGTGACAATGGCTTGGGAGCGATCGCTCATAAGCGTCATCTGGTCAGTAAAGGAAACAAACGCCACAAATTCATTGAACACCAGCTTTTGGCCAATCAGACTTCCCGCCAATCTGGTTTCCTCCCACGGGATGCCAACGATGAAGGCCAGCGGTTGGAACGCATAACCGAGCAGAAGCTGCAGCGACAAATCAGCAAAACCAATCATTGCGCCCAGCGAGCCCAACAACGTATTGACCAGCGCAATTAAACCGACGAAAGCCAGCACCATAGCGCCCACATTCAGAGCCAGTGACATGCCGCTGCTGGCGCCTGATGCAGCGGCGTCTATGACATTGACATGACTTTCAAATTCCAGCGTGAACTCTTCCTCTTCGCTCGCTATTTTTTCCGCTTCGGGAAGCAACAGTTTTGCCATCAGAAATCCGCCCGGCGCGGCCATGAAACTGGCAGCCAGCAGATACTGTATTTCGACGCCGAGCAGCACGTAGCCGGCCAGCACCGAGCCCGCCACCGTGGACATCCCACCGACCATGATGGCAAACAGCTCGGAGCGGGTCATGTTGGTGATATAGGGCCGCACAATCAGCGGTGCCTCGGTCTGCCCGACAAAAATATTTGCGGTGGCCGACATTGATTCCGCCTTACTCGTTCTGAGTAAACGCTGGAGTGCACCGCCTATCATGCGGATAAGCCAGCCCATGATCCCCAGGTGATAAAGCACTGAGACCAGAGAAGAGAAGAACACAATCACCGGCAGCACATGAAAAGCAAAGATGAACCCCATCTCGAATGCGCCGATACTGCCGAAAACGAAATCGATGCCGTCCTGCGCATTATTCAGCACGCTGGACACCGCATTGGAAATCGCCTCCAGAACCGCGACGCCGAGCGGAAAATAGAGCGCAATGCCCCCCAGCGCGAATTGCAGCAAAAGCGCGAATCCTACGGTGCGCCAGTTGATCTGATGTCGCCCGGACGACAACAGAATACCGAGCCCGAACAAAATACCGATGCCTAACAGACTGATCAGAGTTTCCATCAGAAGTGCTGTCCTTGTTGTTCGTGAGGTGTGGCTTGCTTTTCCAGTTTCATCCGGTCGATCAGTTTACGCACCAGACCAGTAACCTCTTCTTCACCGGATACGATCAGATCAGCAAAGGCCCGCGTCGGCTCAATAAACCTCCGGCACATTGGCTTGACCGTCTCCTCAAATTGTCTGATCACAGATTCGCGGCTGCGTCCTCGTGTCTGAACATCCCGCCGCATCCGCCTCGACAGACAAACGTCAAGTGGCGTATCGACAAACACACTCAGATCATAGTGATCACGCAGGCGGCTGTCATGCAGCAGTAATATACCTTCAAGAATCAGAACGGGCGAGGGCTCTGTTATCTGACAGTGAGGCGATCTGGTATGCACTGCATAGTCATAACTGGGAATCTCTGCAGTCAGCCCCGATCTGAGTTGTTTCAGATGCCCGAGCAAAAGATCGTGCTCAAAAGCGTCTGGGTGATCGTAATTCACCCGCTCCCGCTCCACCATGGGCAGATGGTCCTGATTCCGATAATAGGAATCCTCGGAAATCAACCCGATCGTAGCCGACGGAATCTGCTCTGCCAGAGCGTGCCTGAGAGCGTTGGCCAGGTAGGTCTTGCCTGACCCGGATGCGCCGGTTATCGCGATAAGCTTGGTAATCAATTCGGCCCCGTCTGTATTTCGCCCTGGCAACAGCGCTGCGCTCAGAGTGAGTTATTCACCCGCCAGAGCGCCCGCTATCTCTCCCGGCTCGGGAAAACGGTTGCTGTCCGCTTTGGAGAATAGAGTGCGGCCTTCGGCGGTCACCTCAAACACTCCGCCACTGCCGGCGACAAGATTCACCTGATGGCCACCCAGCTCCAAAATTTCATCAGACACACGGTCTGCTGCCGGCCTGTAATTTCAGGCCGTACAGTAAGTAATCACAATCTGCATTGC
>VMDC01000042.1 GCA_008081045.1 Gammaproteobacteria bacterium
TATCAAGGCAGCTCGACAATATTGGTCAGATAAGCGAGTCGACGCCAAATCTTATATTCAATGAGCGGGCCGGGCTGAGTGGGAACAGCGGGAGTACGACGGTATTCATTCGAGGTGTCGGGCAACTGGATTTCACGTTGAATGTCGAGGCGGGTGTGGGTATCTACGTGGACGACGTGTATGTGTCGCGCTCCACGGGCGCATTGATTGACCTCTTGGACATCGAGCGTGTGGAAGTTTTGAGGGGGCCACAGGGGACCCTTTTTGGTCGCAATACCACTGGCGGTGCGGTCAGCGTCACATCAAAGTTGCCTGGCGAAGAGTTTGAGGCCAAGCTCGGGCTCACTGCTGGAAATTACGATCGATTGGACGTGTACGGCACCGTCAATCTTCCACTGAGCGATAATCTCTACAATCGAACGTCGATTAAATACAGGGGCCGCGACGGCTACTACGAACGGCTTTTTGACGATGCAGATGTCAGTAACGTGGATTCACTGGGCTTCAGAAGCCGGTTTTTGTGGCGACCATCAGAGACGCTAGATGTCATCTTGTCCTTGGACGGTACGCGAGACAGACAGGGTGTCGGTGGCCTTACCCTCCTGTCCATTGAAGAGGCGCTTTCTACACCGACTTCCATAGCAAGCCTGCATAACGCTGTCTTCGCTCCACAATTGGACCCTCAGGGTGCAAGCCAGGGGCAATGTTTCGCGCCGGGCGCTGCGAGTTCTGCCTGTTATAACCGGCAGTGGTTAACCGATGATATCTACCAAACGAATGCCTCTGCCGAGTCGAAGTCCGATCTGGACTTATGGGGTGTGAGCGCGACTGTCAATTGGGATATTGGTGATTTGACCCTCAAATCCGTCACCGCCTTCCGCAGTGTGGAAGCAGACTCTTCCATGGATCTTGATGGATCACCGCTGCAGGTTTTCGATTTGAATGCGCAAGAGATGGACAACGAGACGTTTACCCAAGAATTCCAACTGTTAGGCAGCGCCTTTAATGACAGGCTGAATTGGATTCTGGGGTTCTATTACCTTGACGAGGATGGCACCTATTTAGAGACCATATCGGCAGCTTTCGCTGACCTCACTAGTGGCGGGCGCACTACGACCGAAAGCATGGCGGTATTTGCTCAAGGGACCTATGACCTGACTGATAACCTCTCGATGACTGTCGGGATTCGATATACAGACGATGAGCGCGAATTTACCCCCAACGCGTTCATATTGGAGCGAGATCGTTTGAGTTTAATCCCGGCGGGCGTCCCCTTGTTGCCGCCGGTGCCCAGCAATATTAACTCTACCGAGACGACGCCCATGGTAAACCTTTCCTATGCGTTTACCGACGACTTCATGGTTTATGCCACCTACTCAGAGGGATACAAGGGTGGAGGCTTTACACAGCGAGTCGCAGAACCTAACCCCATTGTCCCGTCGTTCGACCCAGAGTTTGTCACAGCTTACGAAATTGGGTCGAAGTTCTCGGGTCTGGATAATCGGCTGCGTATTAACGGCGCGGTGTTCTTCACGGATTATGAAGATATTCATGTTATTGGCAGACAGCCAGGCGCATTGGGGCCCGTTAACATCAACGCGGGGGAGGCGGAGATCAAGGGCTTTGAAATTGAGCTCGCTTATTTGCCAGTTGCTGGACTCTTATTTGAGCTGGGCGCGGGATACCTCGACGCTGAATACACTTCATTCACGGATGCAGTATTTGATCCGGTGGGTTCGGTAAACAACAAACTTCCGATGACGCCGGAGTGGTCGTGGAATGCGTCGATATCCTATGCATTCGATTTGGCAGGTGGGCATTCACTCACGCCAAGGGTTGACTATTCCTACAGTGATTCGGTCTTCTACGAATTTAATAACCGTGCTCCATTGTCGCAGGATGACTATTCGCTGTGGAACGCCAGTGTGGCGTTCGAGACCGCAGATGGGGGATGGCTTGTCGCACTGAGTGGCAAGAATTTGACAGACGAAGATTACCTTGCCAGTGGTGATTTTGTTGAGGGCATGGACTTTGGGGCCTATGCGTTGCCTCGGACATGGGCGATTAACGTCGAGAAGCGTTTCTAGCGCCGTCCCTGGGGTTTCGGAAGTCCGGTATGGCAAAGCTTCGATATTTGCTTGCCCTGTTTATCGTAATGGTCAGTTCCGGTGCGGCAGTTGCTGAAGAGTTCAGTCATCAGCGCATTGCGCCTGCAGCATTACTGGTTCCGTGGAGCGGTACCGAAGACGAGTTTTTTGGCCCCAGTCTTACTAGACAGCTGCCGTTGGGGCATCGCGTTGCGGTGCCCGATTTTGGTGAGCCCGGAAAGTGGTACGTCCAAAGGTTGACAGAGCGTTCTTACTGGATGATCTGCAACGCTTTTGCTAGCACGGTTTATGTTGGTGAAGAAAGTGTGCTGGTAGTGGATGTTTCCAGCTCTGTTAATCCTTCCGATATGCTTATGGCATTGAGATCTTTTACCGAACTTCCAGTGTCAACGGTCGTTTATTCGCATCCGCACACTGATCACAATGCAGGTGCTGTGCGGTTGCAGCAGTTACTGACGCAGCAGGGGGTAGAGCTGCGCATTGTCGCAAGTGAAAGCGCGGCGCGAGAAATTTCAATACATCAAAACAATATCGCCCCACCTACGGAAATCGTTCCTAACGGTCGGACAGCTTTCAGTTTTGAGGGCAGAGACTTTATTCTTGGTACGCCGGTAGCTTCGGCACATAGTCCGGCGGACAGCTATGTGCTGAACCCTGATGGAGTCATTACCTATGTCGACTTCAATTACCCCGGCCGATTACCTCTCGCTTATATCAGTTCTTCTCATGACATAACCGGCTGGGTCAATTTTTTACGCCATGTGCTGGGTGAGGACTGGGATTACGCGGTGCTCGGTCACGCCAACGTTGGCTACAAACGTGATATTCGGCAAACATTTGCTTATCTGGAAGACTTATACGATGCCTTTAACACGTTGATACTGCCGGATTGGTCGACAGGCAAGAGTATCGGAGAGGCTGTGCAGAAGAATGGACCGGGGTTAACAGCCGGTGTGTTCTGGGGCAATTATGTCGAGCAATCTACCGAAACGGTGGCCCAGGCAGTTTATCCCCGATGGAAGCATTTGGCGCACTCGGAAGTCATTCGCAGTCATGCTTATAAAGTCTTTGAGGACGTATTCCTGAATTACAACCCCGAGGTGCAGTCGGTTAAACCGCAGTTTGACCCGATCGCGCCTTAATCAGGAATTGCATCTGCGATTGGAGCACGAGTGTTTGTGAGGTCTTCGACTAAAGTTGGTTTTGTGCTGGTTGCAGTCATAGCAGCGTTCGCAGGCTATTACGGCAACAAGATACTTGGTAGTAAGCCGCCCGAAATCGCGCCCGGACAAGAGGTTACGCCTGAGCTTGCCCAAGAGGCCATAGGCGCCTTGTTCGGCCCTTTCCCCCCCGAGTTCATTGTGCCCACGGGCTTCCAGCGCCATGAGCCTGTCAGGAGTGCAAACGAACCTGATAACTCTATACCAACGCAGCCGCTCTCCAAATGGGAGGAGCTCAAACCCGGGCATCAGGTGGATGTGCCTGAATGGCCCGAGGCGGTTGGGAAATACTATATCCAGCGGCTGACCGAGAACACCTGGTGGATTTTGGCTGATCTATTTGCGGTGACACTTTATGTGGGGGAGTTTGAAGCGCTGATCATCGACATGCCCGAGTTTATGTTTATGGAAGAACTCTTCAGCAACATTGACGACATTCTCGACGGGAAGCCGCTGACAACCTTGGTTTACAGCCACCCGCATACCGATCATATCGGCGCTGCTCAGCGATTTTACGACCACCAGCAGGCGCGAGGCATTGATGTGAAAATCATTGGCACTCAGCGCACGATTCGAGAAATGGACAGGTACCAAATGCCCCTGCCTCGACCGAATGTCGTTGTCGGTGATGGGCGCGCCAAGTTTAAATTCGATGGCAAGGAGTTCATCTATGCCTCTGTGGTCGATTGGGCTCACACAGGTGCAGATGCCTACGTTATCACTCCTGATGGAGTGCTGACGGTGGTAGATATTTTTTACGGTAACCGGCTGCCGCTGCACGACTACTCGGGTGTGCAAAACATGAATGGCTGGGTTCAAATCATGCGCCACATGGCTGGTGAAGACTGGCACGTGGCCAACATCGGACATGTCAATGTCGCGCATCGCAAAGGTTTGCTGCGTAGTCTCGAATACACCAGCGATATATACGATGCTTGGTTCCGCGTCGCGCCAAAGTATTGGGACCGCAATTTTTTTCCACATGGTGCGGTCGGCGAAAGCTACGTGGCTACATTCCTGCGTAATCTATTCGATAAAATTGCTTTTGAAGTGGCGCTGGAGCTAAAGCCAAAGTGGGGGCATCTGCCGCACTGGACTCTGGCCCACGATCACGCGATGAAAGTGCAGTGGGATCTCTTTTTGAATTATCGGTACAAAGATGAACCCGAGATTCGCCCCAGCTTTGAGCCAATCGCTCCCAGCCGTTAAATTGGTAACGCCCACTGCTCTATAGACGCGACCTCGGACGTAACGGGTTTTTCGAAGGATGCAGAGTGAGGATAGACAGCCAGACACTGGCTCTCGGTGTTCTGGAGTATTTATATTTCACCTATCCGTCTCGATCCATATGGTCAGCTGACTGGTTGACGAAGGCCTTTGGCCTCCAGGCGCGGCAGTACCTCCTGTCTGAAATAGGGAAACTCCTTGGCGTAATCCACAAATGCGAGGGTAGTGCCAGCAATGCCCGTCTCGCTCAACTTTTCTAGTAAATCAGCGATAGTGTCCGGCGTGCCGACCAGTGGGAATCCTCCGTGACCTGCTGCCATGCGATCCCGGTAAAGGGCCAGTGCTTCGGGGGTAAAAGATTGCGCATGCATGCCCTGTAATGTCATCAGGTTGTCCACAGCCTCCCAGTCAGCTTGCTCGTCCGCGTACCAGTGCAGGTAGTCATCGGCTTCCTGCTGGGTGGGACGGCAGACCACAGTGCAAAGCGTCAGCACATCCACCTCACGGTTCACGCTTGCGGCTCGCTCGGTTATATCCACGACGGTTGCCTTGGCTTGGTCAAAGTCAAAAACCGGGGTGAACAGAAAATCGGCGTTGCGCATAGCAAAGACTCGGCCCTCTTCTGATCCCGCGGCGTTAATGATTGGCATCTTGGGTTGGATGGGGTGGGGCAGACTGTAGACCCCTTTGCCTTGATAAAAGTCGCCGTTCCAGTCGAAGGCGCTGTCCTCAGTCCACAGCTTTTGGATGTAGTCGAACCATTCCTGAGCCATTGCATAGCGGTCGCTGTGGTCGCTAGGCAGATCCACCCCAAAGGCATCGTATTCAGGCTTATTCCAGCCTGCGACAACATTCAGTCCGAGTCGCCCCCCCGACATTTGATCGAGGGTTGCGAGTTGTTTGGCGACGACGATGGGGTGATTGAAAGCAGTGTGCACAGTGGCAAAAACTTGAATGTTTTTTGAGTGGGCCGCGAGGCCGGCAGCCCAGGTCACAGTCTCTAAAACATTTCCGTGAAAGTCGGTTTCACCGCCGTAACCGATCCATCGAGCGATCGGCAGCATGAACTCGATTCCGGCTTCATCGCACTGTTGTACGAGATCGATGTTGTTCGCCCAGTTGTTGTCCCACCGTTCAGCCACTTTGGTGACGGCCATACCACTGGAGCAATTTGCGGAGAATGTGCCGAGCTTGAGTTTGTTGTCGTTGAACATGGGCGCTGGAGTTTGGTGCATAAGCCTTCCTCACGTGCGAGTCGTTGCAAGCCTGTGCCACGTTAACATTTCAAGCTTAAAACGTTAAGCTCAA
>VMDC01000004.1 GCA_008081045.1 Gammaproteobacteria bacterium
GACAGGCGGCAGCTGACCGTTTCTGCCAACAAAAACCCAACAGAAACAAGGTTTCCGGGAGAAATGTTTATGTCACTCATCGCTCGATTGCTGATTCTGAGCGCCACCATGACGGTGCTGATCTCCGAGACTTCTGCTCAGCGCGGTGCGCCTCCATCACTGCCGGACGGGGCAGGCAAGGAACTGGTGATGAATGTTTGCTCGTCCTGCCACAGCACGGCTCTGATCTCCAGAGCGGCAGGCTACAACACTGCAGCCGAGTGGCGGCGTGTGTTTTCGACTATGGTCGAACTCAATGACGCGCAAGCCGGCACGATAGCAGCGTATCTCGCTCAGCATTTTCCCGAAGACACCTCCAGGCGTCCGAACCTGATTGCGGGAGATACGCAGATTGAGATCATCGAGTGGACCGTACCCACGCTCGGTCAGCGCTCAAGAGATCCGGTTGAGGCGCCAGACGGGTCTATCTGGTGGACCGGGATGTGGGCCAGCCTGACGGGGCGGCTTGATCCGGATACAGGCGTTATGGAGGAATACAAGCTGCCTCCCTCATCCCGGCCGCATACCGTTGTCCCGGATACGCAGGGCAACATCTGGTATACGGGCAACAGCAACGCCACAGTGGGCAAACTGAATCCTGCCACGGGTGAAGTCATCGAATACAAGACCGAAGCCCGTGACCCTCATTCAGCGGTTTTTCATCCGAATGGCAACTTGTACTTTACTGCGCAAGGAGCCGCTATGCTGGGACGGCTTGATCCGGATACCGGCGATCTCACTGAAATACCGGTTGAACCGAGGCCCTACGGTATCAAAGTAGACAGTCAGGGAACGGTCTGGGTGGCCTTTAACGGGACCAACAAGATCGGTGCTCTTGATCCGGATAGCATGGCCATACGCTATTATGAAGTGCCTGATGAAAGGACCCGGATCCGCCGTCTGGATCTGGACAGTCAGGACATCGTCTGGTTTGTCAATTCCACGCTGGGCAAGATCGGGAAGCTTGACCCGGAGACTGGCCAGATTAGCCAGTGGGATTCACCCAGCGGACCGAGATCCCACCCTTATTCCATGGCGGTGATTGATGACGTGATCTGGTATAACGAATCAGGCATGAGACCTGATGCGCTGGTCCGGTTTAACCCCGCCACTGAGACCTTCCAGAGTTGGGCAGTACCCTCCGGTGTCGGAATCATACGCAACACCTGGGTTACTGAGGCAGGTGATCTGCTGATACATCAGTCCAGCTCGAATCAGGTGGGCCTGGTCAAGATCAACTGAGCAGCCCCTGTTTGCCAGTGTCAGCGGGCCTGCTCAGATACGCAGGACTTTTTCAATATCCGGCGCAAGTTCTGGCTTTTTGGTGAGCAGCGAGACGCCGATGAACAGGATCATTGAGGTGACAAACGCCACCAGTGGTCCGCTGATGCCATAGGGCAGCACCATGCCGGCGAGCTGGACAACAAAATTGATCAGCAGGGCGGCGCTGATTGCTGTCACAGCGCCGGCAACCGTCGCGCCCCGCCAATTCAGCCCCACTGCCACGACCGGAAATATTGAGGCTGCAAACGTGCCCCAGCCGAATGCGCCGAGCAAGGCCACCAGTGTGGCATCGGCGTAGTGGGAATAGAGCGCGAAGCCGGCTGCGACGATGGCAAGCAGAACCGTGACGACCCGTGCCCAGAATAACTCGTTGTCGACGCTGCGTCCGCGCAGTGCTTTGGGGATGTCATGGATGATGGCGGCGGTTCCGATGTTGAGAAACGCGTCCGAGGTCGACATGATTGCGGCGAATAAGCCGGCGAAGACAACGCCCGCGAGCAGCGGATTTGCGAAGATCGACAGGAAAGTTGAGGCGGCATCATCTGGCAGGGCGAGGGGTTCCACAACGCCGTCAATGACTGCCGCGCGCATCACGATGCCGATTGAAATCCAGAGCAAAGCAGCCATGACATAACCGAACAGCGACATGGGCAGAATGCTGCGATTGTCAGACATTTTTTTGTTCATCATCATTTTCGTGATGAGGTGCGGTTGGCCGGCAAGCCCGAGGCCAAACACAAAGAACCATCCCAGAGAGGCCATGACGCCGGCGGACCCGAACGGCATGATGGCCTCTGAATCGTCGGCCAGGATAATGGCAGTGGCTTCCTGCATGCCGCCATCAAAAACAGAAACCGCCGTCATCAGTATCAGGCTGCCGGCAATCATCATGATGAACCCCTGCACCACGTCGGTATACACGCTCGCGATAATGCCGCCGGTGACGCAGTAGAAGATCAGCACCGCAGAGGAAATGACCACGCAACTTACCAGCCCGATGTTGGCAAAGGTTTCCGTGCCCGACAGGATGGCTTGCATCACGACTGCCATCGCCAGGATCTGGGTGGCCAGATATCCCATGACGCCCAGAACGATGGTCAGTGCGATCAGAAATCTGACGGCATCGCTGCCGTAGCGTGCAGCGACCACATCAGGCAGCGACAGGCAGTCCCGCAGCTCGGCAATCATCCGGATGCGCTTGGCGACCAGAAAAAAGCCGACCGCATATCCCGTTGAGGAAATCACCACCATCCAGAAAGAGCTGACGCCGATTGAATAAACCAGGCCGGGACCGCCCACAAAGCCGAATCCGCTCAGCGTGCTCGAAAAAAGCGCCAGGGCTACTACAATGGGGCCAAGACCCCGACCAGCAACAAAAAAGTCGCTGCTGTCGTGAGTCCGGCGCATAGCCCACAAGCCGGTTGCAACACAGAACAGCATGTAGATGACGACGGAGCCGACGATAATTTCCTGACGGTAGGCTTCCATGGTTTATTCCTGCTGGCTGCTGCGCGAGGCGTGCTTGAGAAGAGCGTCGAATTCGGCTTCATCTTCATGCGTGTAGATGAATGTTCTGAAGCCATAGCTGTACATCACAATAAGAGGGATAGCTCCGAGCCAGGTTCCGTACATCTGCCAGGCCGTTGGTATGGGAAAGCCCATGAAGTAACCCGTCTCGCCCATCACCAGAAATTCCTGATGTGTGCTGAACATCATCCACCAGATCAGCAGCATCAATAGCCATGAGCCTCCCATGCCTGCCAGAAATTTTCGGCTCCGGTGACGCTCGCTTACCCCGAGAACGCACAGACCAACAACCAGGGTCAGCAGCAGGCTGTTGAACAGAAAGGCCAGTGAGCCGATATGAGCCAGTCGCGCTGCTCCGTCAGCCCCGATGACCATGCCGGGGTATTCGGGGTGTGGCTGTCCACCCGCATTCGGCACAGTGTCTGCCAGGCCGATCATCAGCAGAAGCAGGCCCATGGCGAGGCAGACCGCGAAGATCCAGTAAATTACATGTTTAGTCATGGTTTCAGTCTCGTCCCGAAACGGTCAGGCAAAGGCCCAGTTGCGGGCAGAGGATAAACAGGGGGCACGGCAGAGTCTAGGAAAACGTGTCTGCAGGGTCGGAGCTGAGCTGCTCCGGGTCTTTCTCTGCCTTGACAAGCCGCTCAGGAAAGTCCATTTTCGGACTCCGTCTTAGCCCTCGGGCGAACGAAACCCACACTAAAAAGCAGCATTACGAAGTAGGAGAAGAGCATGTTAAAAACGAGCCTCCGAAACACCGGCAAGGGAGCGTGGAAGGCAGGCCTGACAGGTCTGCTGATGGTCACTTCAGTTACGGCTTTCGCCCAGCGCGGGGCAATCTCCCCGGCAGCCCATGCGGGTCAGGAGCCAATCAACAATTTACCCAATCCTTATGAAACTCAGCGCGATTTTGGCACGCTGCCTGATGGACGCCGATGGGGTTCGGTCAGCGCCGTGAATGTCGATATAGATGGGGTCCATGTCTGGGCAGGTGATCGATGTGGCACCAATTCCTGCGCGACCAGCGACGTCGATCCCATTGTAAAACTGGATCCGAGCGGTCGCGTCGTAGCCTCTCTCGGAGCGGGTCAGATTATCTGGCCCCATGGCATGGATGTTGATGCTGAAGGCAATATCTGGGTTGCTGATGCGCGTCTGGCAAATGAGCGTGAACTGCAGGCCAACCCCGCTGCGCGCAATCACGGTAGCTCGGTACTGAAATTCAGCCCTGAAGGAGAACTGCTGATGGTCATCGGTACGCCGGGTGAGATGGGCGATCCGCCGACACACCTGACTGAGCCGAATGACGTACTGGTTGCCCCCAATGGCCGGATTTATATCGGCGAAACGCATGGCGCCCAGTTTCAGGATGAGCCCGGCCCGAATTCAAAGAGCCGGATCACCATCTGGGAAGCAGATGGCACTTATGTGGGCTCGTTTGGTGAGTGGGGTCAGGAAGACGGACAGTTCCGGGCACCTCACTCTCTGGCAATGGACTCGCAGGGAAGACTCTTTGTCGCTGACCGCGGGAACAATCGCATCCAGATTTTTACCCAGGACGGCGAACACATCGATACCTGGTACCAGTTCAGCCGTAATAGCGGTATCTGGATTGACAAAAGCAATGACTGGCTCTACGCCATCGATTCCGAGTCGGATCCGAACTACAACCCCGGCGGTTGGCGCAAAGGTTTGCGCGTTGGCAGCGCCAAAACCGGAGAAGTCTGGTACTTCGTGCCCGAGCATGTCTCTCCTGAACGCTCATCAGGTATGGGTGGCGTGGGATCCATGGGCGAAGGGGTGACAGTTGACAGCGCCGGTAACGTCTATGCCGGTGAAGTGGGCCCTATTCAGGGCATGACCCGCTTCGTCCCGCGTCTTATTCCCTAGCGTTGTAAGTGGTCTGAAAAGGCGGGGCGTGATCGCTTCGCCTTTTTTGTACCTGCAAAAAAAGAACCGGATACTGGATTGGCAAGGGGAGCCAGAATGCAGTCGTATGATTGCCGTCACACTGAGCAACGGTGTCCGCACAATGAGGTTATGGGATGAACGTGAAGAACTACGCGCAGCTGGGCCTGATTTTCATCTCGCTGGCATCCGTTCCAAGTGGGCAGGCTCAGACTCAAGTGAAAGTCAGCACGACGCTCGGCGAGTTCACGCTGGAGCTGTTTGATACTGCGGCGCCCGGTACGGTGGCCAACTTTCTCAATTACGTGACGAGTGGGCGCTTTAATGAGTCAGTCGTTCACCGATCTGTTCCCAGTTTTGTCATTCAGGGGGGGCAATATGTGATCCCGGCGGGGACCACCCAGCTCAGCCAGATTGCGATTGATGGCACGATCGCCAACGAGTTCAATCAGTCCAATCTCAGAGGCACGATCGCCATGGCAAAGGTTGCCGGTGATCCTGACAGCGCCACCAGCCAGTGGTTCATCAACGTCGCCGATAACACGAGCCTGGACAGCCAAAATGGCGGGTTTACTGTTTTCGGTCGCGTCCTTGCTGACGGTATGCAGGTTGTTGACGCGATCAACCAGTTACCGCGCGTGGCATTGGCTGCCTCGCTCAACGAGCTGCCCGTTGTTAATTTCAGCGGTTCCGTGACGCGAGAGAATCTTGTGCTGGTGGATATGGCGATTGTTGCGGCCGAGCCTGTGTCTGCCAGCAATCGATTTGATGAAACCACGGAACAGCTGGTGCTGAAAATTGACGCCGGCGCTTCCGGCTTGGTTCAAGTGGCTTTCTCGGTGGAAAGTCAGTCGCCTCAGGTAATTGTCAGAGCGCTACCGGAGAGTGTCACCGCACTTGATGAGAGTGCAGAAGACTTTGCGACTTTTGACGAAGCCACCGGGCAGCTGCTGATCCCCGGGCTCGAAATTGGCGGTCAGATTGTCTACCGCAATCTGGTGTTTCTGCTGACTGATGCGGTGAACCTCCTGTTCAGCCTGCAATCTCTGGAAGAAGGCTGAGAAAGAAGGCT
>VMDC01000047.1 GCA_008081045.1 Gammaproteobacteria bacterium
TCTGCGGCGACTGTTTTGGTAAAACCAATGACTCCACCCTTGGCGGCGGCGTAAGCGCTACACGCGGGCACGCCAACCAATGCCGCCACCGATGACATATTGACGATTGAGCCCTTCACGCCAGACTCCCGCATTACCGCTACGGCTTTTTGTGTACCGAGAAACACGCTAGTCATGTTCACCAGCATCTGTCGGTTGTAGTCAGCAAGCGTGAGCTCAGGCAGCGTTTTTAACACCGCGATCCCGGCATTGTTAATGAGCGCATCCAACCTGCCGTGCTCGCTCTTAATCGCCGCCATCGTGGTATCCCAGGCAGCCTCGTCAGTCACGTCCTGCTGCCAGGCCTGCGCCCGACCCCCCGCGGCGACAATTTCCGCAGCGGTTGTAGCGGCACCGTCTCCGTCGACGTCGGTGACAATAACCACGGCACCTTCGCTGGCCAACTTGTGCGCAATGGCATGCCCAAGCCCCGGGTTGGATGCCCCCCCTGTCACCAGACACACTTTCCCATCAACCATGCCCATGGATTTTCTCCTTTTAACGTTCGAATTGCTGATTAGTGTTACGCAGATATTGTCAGCGATACCACGCCTTCATTTAGCCTAGGCGTCCCCAGTATCCGCCAGATAGATGCGCTCAAGATGGTCAGTCACCGTCTCGATCACGCGCCGCGCCCGCTGCTCACGGTTAGACGAGCTATACGCCACGCCCATACCTTGCATCACAAACTGCACCAGATCGTGAGCAGCTTGTAATGATTTAACCTGCTTCCAATGCGGGAATACCGTGCGAACGGTCTTTAGAAATTCCCGTTCGAAATCCTGCTCCACCTCGCTCACCGCCTCGGCTAACTCCTTGTCCGTTCTGGCAGCAGCCAATAGCTCTTGGTAGGCAACAAACGAGGGCAAGTTGACATATTTCCAGGCGGATTCGACCGATGTGCGGATCGTTTTTCGGGTGAGATTCTCGTCAGGAGACTCAATACCCGTCATCAGTGCGCGATACTCATTAAGCCGCCGCACGTGCAGATAACCCACCACCGCATTCATAACGGCTGATCGGGAAGGGAAGTGGTGCATCATCGCGCCGCGTGAGACGCGCGCCTCCCCGGCAATCATCGCTGTCGTCGTCTGAGCGTACCCGTACTCCACAAAACACCGCACGGCAGCTTCCAATATCGCCTGGCGGGTCAGGGCACTTTTTTCTGCCTGCCATCCCTCACCCACTCGTGACTCCCTGGACAGGTGGGTCGCCTTTGGCGCTTTGTTATCCGACATGCTGTTACCGTCAGCTTTACTTTTCTTCATTCGAGCCCCTTAGGTTTATGGAACCCTCAATTTGAGAGCGCCTCCCGCAAACAATCCAGCTTGCTTTTTTTATGAGCGATATCCTAGACTGATTTTGAGAGGACAACCACTGGGCCCGCACTGACGGGGCCACGTTACCTCCACGGTATCGCTATCGACAATTAAGGAACCTCGATGTCAGGAGCCAAGCCACTGCATCCCGGTCTGTTCACCTGGCCAAACGCAAACCCGAGCTTGATCGGCAGTCGCTGTCTGGATTGTGGTGAACACGCCTTCCCCAGCCAGGGCTCGTGTCGCGCTTGCTCGGGGCAGAACACCCAGAACGCCGAGCTGGGCAATACCGGAACGTTGTGGACATGGACGATCCAATCGTTCATGCCCAAGACGCCCTACCATACTGACGAAACGCCGGAGACGTTCCGCCCTTACGGCGTCGGCTACGTCGAATTACCCTGCGGGCTGAAAGTTGAAAGCCGACTCAGAGAAAACACGCCGGACGCGCTTCGCATCGGCATGCCAATGGCATTAGAGATCATATCTGTACGCAAAGACGAGCAAGGGGATGACCTTGTGACCTTCCAGTTTTGCGCGGCAGAGGAGGCACATTAATGGAAGTCGCAATTGTAGGGTTAGGTCTACACCCGTTTGGTAGAACCGCCACTATGTCGGGGCTAGAACAAGGCGCTGCAGCGGTCAGGGCAGCCCTTGCAGACGCCGGGACCGACTTTAAAGCCATGCAGTTCGCGTTTGGCGGCAGTCAGGATAGCGGTAACGCCGATTCGCTGGTAAACCTGTTGGGACTCACCGGGCTACAGTTCACGAATGTTGCCAACGGCTGTGCCACCGGTGGGAGCTCGCTTAACGCAGCCTATTCGGCGATTAAAAGTGGCCAATATGATGTCGGCTTGGTGGTGGGTTTTGACAAGCACGACCGGGGCGCCTTCAATCCCAAGCCCGCCGAGTGGGGCTTGGACGACTGGTACGGCGAGACCGGACTCATGCTCACCACGCAGTACTTTGGCATGAAGATCCAGCGCTACATGCATGACTATGGCATCTCGCGCGACACACTCATCCGTGTCGCCGAAAAGGCGTTTCGCAACGGTGCCCTAACCCCCACGGCTTGGCGTCAGACAGCACTGTCATGGGAAGAGATCGAGAACGCACCCATGGTGAGCGAGCCACTGAACAAATATATGTTCTGTTCACCCGCTGAGGGGGGCTGCGCATTGGTAGTCTGTCGCGCGGACATAGCGCATCAATTCCACTCCCGGCCGATTTATCTAAAAACCGCGGTGGTGCGCTCACGGAACTACGGCAGCTTCGAGGTGTTTAGTCCCTCGCAGCCCCCAGAAGTGGCTGCGTCGCCCACGGTGACCGCTTCCCAGGCCGCATTCGAATTAGCAGGCTTGGGACCCGAAGACATTGATGTCGCCCAGCTTCAGGACACTGAGGTAGGCGCCGAAATTATGCACATGGCAGAGAACGGCTTTTGCGCCCACGGCGATCAGGAACAGTGGCTGGCGGATGGCGTAACAGAGATCACCGGGCGGCTCCCGGTGAACACAGATGGCGGCTGTCTCGCCAACGGGGAGCCCGTTGGCGCCTCGGGTCTGCGTCAGGTCCACGAGATCTGTGTACAACTTCGAGGCGACGGTGGCGCCCGGCAGGTGGCGGGCGAACCCAAGGTGGGTTATACCCATGTGTACGGCGCGCCGGGCATCAGCGGCGTCAATATTCTGGCGCGATAGACCCTTCAATACGGGGTCTCGGGCATCACAAACGCTTTAAAGGGAATAACAATGGCGAATGCAGAACGGAAACAACAGGGAGACGGGGGTCGCTTTGTTGGAACGACTTGGCAGGATCTGCTTGATCTTGAGACGGTAGAGGTACCTGAGTACCTGCGGGAGCAGCACAACCCGTATATGGGAGACGAAGACCTCTCGGTAGATCGCTATATCAGCCAAGACTTCTTTAACAGGGAAAAAGAAGAAATGTGGCCGCGCGTATGGCAAATGGCCTGCCGCGAAGAGGAAATCCCCGAGCCCGGTGACCACCACGTGTATTGGATTATCGATCGCAGTGTGATCGTCACGCGCACACCCTCAGGCGAGATCAAAGGTTTCATCAACTCCTGTCGACACCGAGGACGATGTCTTCGGGACGAGTCTGGATCCGTTGATAAATTCCGCTGCCCCTTCCACGGCGCCACCTGGGACCTGGACGGCCAGTTCAAGGGCATCCCTAATCAATGGGACTTCGAGCACATCGAAGGCCGTGACATGAGCCTACCCCAGGTCAAAATCGCTACGTGGGGGGGCTTTGTTTTCATCAATTTTGACCCTGACTGCCCACCGCTTGAAGAATACATGGAGGTTCTGCCAGATCATTTCAAGCGGTTCCCGCTCGAGGAATACTTTACGGGCGTCCATATACAGCGCGTAATGAACTGCAACTGGAAAGTCGGCGCCGAGGCCTTCATGGAGTCCTGGCACACCGTGGAGACCCACAAGCAAATCCTGACGTTTACCGGCGATGCCAACTCACAGTACGACTGCTGGGGTGACAACGTCAGCCGATCGGTGACGCCAATGGGCGTGGCCAGCCCACACCTGAATGATGTTTCGGAAGAAACCATTACCCGCGACATTTTGAAACTGTCAGGCCGCATGGCAACGGACAGTGACGAAGGTGTCGAGATGAAAGATGGCCAAACTGCGCGTGAATATGTGGCGCAGATGAACCGCGAAATGTTTGAGGAAGCCGCGGGCGAGGCTTTCGATGATCCCACCATGGCCGAATTGCAGGATGCCATTTTGTACAGCCTGTTCCCGAATTTCCAAGTATGGATTGGCTATGGCGGTAATATTGTTTATCGCTTTTTGCCGAATGGGAATGATCCCGACAGCTGCATCTTCGATGTACGAATTCTGCTGCGACATCCCAAAGGCAGCGAGCGGCCCGCGGCCGTACCCTGCACGGTGATACCCGCAGATCAACCCTTTGCATCACACGAAGCACTGGGCTCACTTGGCGGGGTATTTGATCAGGACGACGCCAATCTGCCGGCGGTGCAAAAAGGCATGAAGAACTCGGCCACCGGGAAGGTGATTCTGGCGAGCTATCAGGAGAGCCGGATCCGGCACCTGCACCAGACCATCGACAAGTACCTGGGCTAGGGCCGCCCCTTCGCCGCACCCAACGCCAATGGTTGCAGAGGCTGGTCGATCATGAAGGGAAAGACCCCGCGGCGGCAGTGATGCCGCGGGGAGATCACCGGAGGGTTATTCCCCGCTGGTGTAGTAAGCCCACGCATCCGAAATAGGTTTGGCGTCGAAATAGTAAGGCCGAATTTCGCAGACTTTATCGCCGCGAAAACGAAACACTTCGGCGAGCTGCGCCGGCGCAAGATCCGGGTTTTCGAAGCGAAATGAAATCAGGTTAACCACATAGTCACCCCCGACCGTCATCCCCTCTGGCGCGAGATCGGCGACCTTCAGTGTGCCGAATACGTGAGAGTAAAGCTCCCGCAATGCCGTTTTGCCCCGATACTCACCCGCCATGGGTAAGTCGTCAGCCTCGCGAATAAAAAAATCGTCTGTCAGCAGTTCTTCCACCGCATCAAAATCGCCCGCGCCCGACTTGGCATAAAGCGATTCGACCAACGCGAGTTTTTCTTCATTTGTCATTCTGACCCCCTAAAGTCGCAGATTTCGTGTTTCTTTGATCAACCTCGATCGGCACTCTGCCGCTCGCGCGTCTGCTCGTCGATAGTTTACTCACCACCATGAGCATATTGCTGGATCACGCGCTTGCCCAAAGCCATCTGGTGTACCTCGTCCGGGCCATCGGCCTGACGGCACCAACGCGCGTAATTAAATTGCTCCGCCATACACCAATCTTCGGTCAGTCCACCCGCACCGTGCATTTGCATACAGCGATCAATCAGGTTCTGAATCATCAGTGGCACGCTGATCTTGGTAGCAGAAATCAGCTCGATCGAGGGCTTCACGCCGTGTTGGTCGATATGCCAGCACGTTTTATGAACCAAGAGTCGGGCCATCTCCAGTTCCGCGTAACTCTTGGCGATATTTTCGCGGATCGATTGATGCTGACTGAGTTTTTTACCGAAGGTTTCCCTATCCTCCACCCGCTGGCAGGCCAGCTCCAATGATCGCTGCCCCGCACCAATCAGCCGCATGCAATGGTGCATTCGGCCCGGGGCGAGTCGGCTTTGAGCGATCTCAAACCCTCTGCCCTCGCCAAGCAACAAATTATCGATGGGCACTCGGACGTCGGTGAAGGTCACCTCAGCGTGCCCAATGGGCGCATCGTCATAGCCCAACGTGGTCAGGGGTCTCAGCACTGCCACGCCGGAGGTGTCTTTGGGGACCAGAACCTGCGTTTGCTGCAGGTGGCGATTGGGATTATCGGCATCACTCTTGCCCAT
>VMDC01000028.1 GCA_008081045.1 Gammaproteobacteria bacterium
AGTCAGCAAGTCAGCAAGTCAGCAAGTCAGCAAGTCAGCAAGTCAGCAAGTCAGCCTCAGGCTACGCTGACGTCTCCTCGGATTGACGCGATTTGCGCCGCGCTACCTTTTCCAGAACATCGGTGTAAACAACACCAGCAGGGTAAACACTTCGAGCCGGCCCAGCAGCATGGCCAGGCAGAGTATCCATTTGGCTGCGCCCGGCAGTGCGCCGTAGGTCTGTGCCACATCGGACAGGCCCGGCCCCAGGTTGTTAATGCAGGCGCCTACCGCGCTGAACGCGGTAATTATGTCAAGGCCGGTAGCAAGCAGTGCCAGCAGCATCACCATGAAGGCCATGACATAAACGGCAAAGAAACCCCACACCGACTCAACGATGCGATCGGGCATGACTTTCTTGCCGAGTTTGATGGGGATGATGGCTCTGGGGTGGATGAGTCGCTGCACCTCCCGAAAACCCTGTTTAAAAATTAACAGAATCCGAATCACCTTCATGCCGCCACCGGTCGAGCCGGCGCAGGCGCCGATGATGGCCGCATACAGGAGCACGTAAGGCAGAAACAGCGGCCAGGAGTTGAAGTCTGCGGTGGCGTAACCGGTGGTGGTCGCGAAGGACACCACCTGAAATACCCCGCGCCGCACGGCTTCGGAGAGGGAGCCATAGGTTCCGTCTGCGGCAAGCACCACAACAGTAATCAGTGAAACACTGCCCAGTATGAAGGCATAGAATTTAAACTCGGGATCCTTCAGATAATGCTTCAGTTGTTTTTTCTGCAGCGCAAAAAAATGCAGGGCAAAGTTGATACCAGCAACGACCATGAACAACACCGCAATGGCCTCAATGAGCGGGCTGTCGAAGTAGGCAATGCTGGCATCGTGGGTGGAAAACCCGCCAATGGCCACGGTGCTGAAGCTGTGAGAAATCGCGTCGAACAGACTCATACCCGCTGCCCAGTACGCAAGCATGCAGGCAATCGTCAGTGACAGGTAGAGCAGCCACAGCGACTTGGCTGTTTCAGCCAGTCGCGGCACCAGTTTGTTGTCTTTAACTGGGCCCGGGCTCTCTGCCCGGTAAAGCTGCATACCACCGATACCCAGCATGGGCAGCAGCGCAACCGCCAAGACAATGATTCCCATGCCCCCAAGCCATTGCAGCAGCTGCCGGTAAAACAGAATCGACTCTGGCAGTGCATCCAGACCGGCTATAACAGTCGCGCCTGTGGTGGTGAGCCCCGATATGGACTCGAACACCGCGTCGGTAATGCTCAGTTCGACGCTTGAAGAAAAAATAAACGGCAGACAACCTGCCGTTCCCAGCACAGCCCAGAACAAAGTGACCACGAGAAAACCATCCCGATTACTGAGCTCTTTTTGCTTGCCCGCGGTTGCTAACCAAAGCACCAGTCCGGTGACAAACAGAACCAGTAGAGCGGTCAGAAAAGCGCCGCTCGCGCCGTCATCGTACATCAGGGAAATCAGGAGCGGTGGCACATTGCCCAGCAGGCTGAAGATCATCAGCAGGATGCCAAGAATCTTAACTATGATGGCGGCATGCATGGGATAGTATCTGGATTAGACGGTGTCTGGGTTAGAAGAAGCTGAAGCCGACCTGGAACAGTCGTTCCACTTCAGGAATTTTTCTGCGGTCAACGAGGAAAAGAATTACATGATCGTCTGATTCAATTACGGTGTCATCATGCGCAATCAGGACTTCATCGTTTCGAACAATGGCACCAATGGTGGTGCCCTCCGGTAGCTCAATGTCTCCAATCTGCTGGCCGATGACTTTCGAGTTGGTCCGGTCTCCGTGCGCGACGGCTTCCATCGCCTCTGCCGCGCCGCGCCGCAGGGAGTGCACCGCGACCACATCGCCGCGCCTGACGTGGGCTAGCAGGCTGCCGATGGTCGCGAGCTGTGGTGAGATCGCGATGTCAATTTCACCGCCCTGCACCAGATCAACATACGCGGGGTTATTGATGATCGTCATCACTTTCTTGGCACCCAGTCGCTTCGCCAGCAAGGAGCTCATAATGTTGGCTTCGTCGTCATTGGTCAGCGCCAGAAACACATCGGTGTCTTCAATGTTCTCTTCGGTCAGCAGGTCTTTGTCAGACCCCTCACCGTTCAGCACGATGCTTTCATGCAGCTTTTCTGACAGGTAGGCGCAGCGGTCTGCATTCCGTTCAATGACCTTAACCTGATAGCGCTGCTCCAGGGTACTGGCAAGGCGGTGCCCTATTTTGCCCCCGCCGGCGATCATGATGCGTTTGTACGGGCGGTCCAGTCGTCGCAATTCGCTCATGCAGGCACGAATGTTTTCCTGCGCCGCAACGAAAAACACTTCGTCATCCGCTTCTATCACGGTGGAGCCTTCTGGCGTGATTGGACGGTCTTTCCTGAAGATCGCGGCTACCCGCGCATCAATGGCGGGCATATGCTGCCGAATCATCCGGATTTCCTGGCCGACCAGCGGGCCGCCGTAAAAGGCCTTTACGGCAACCAGTTGTACCCGGCCATCGGCAAAGTCCAGAACCTGCAGTGAGCCGGGCAGATCAATCAGCCGACTTATATAGCCTGATACAATCTCTTCCGGACTGATGATTTCGTCTGCCGCCATGCCGTCGGTGCAGAACAGCTTGTCATTCTCGGTATAGGAAGAGGATCTTATACGGCAAATTCGACGGTGAACCTTGAAGACAGTGTGGGCGACCCGGCAAGCCACCATGTTGATTTCATCGCTGTCGGTGACGGCAATCAACATTTCCGCGTCATCTGCGCCGGCATTCAGCAAAGTAGCCGGATGTGAGGGAGGGCCGGCAACCACCCGGGCGTCAATGTGGTCGTTCAGCTCCTGCAATCGCTCGCTGTTCTCATCCACGATGGTGATGTCGTTTTTTTCATTCGACAAGGTTTCAGCTAGAGCGCTGCCCACCTGATTGGCACCAACAATGACTATTTTCATGGATCGCGTGTTTTTGAGGCTGTGTTACCGGCCCTGGTGAAGCCTGGATACCTGATCTCGATCTGGCTGTCGGAGACTCAGAGTTTTCTCAACTTTCTCAACAAGGAAAAGAAGAATCCGTCCGTGCCGCCGTCTGCACGGGGAAGAAGCTGCCTTCCTGATTCACATTCTACTCCCCAATCGGCCGTGATGCCTTCATATTTAGCATCCGCATGCTCGCCCAAAAACCGGTGAATCTGCGCCTGATTCTCCTGCGGCAGCACCGAGCAGGTGGTGTACAGCAGCAGGCCTCCCGGCTTCAAGCAGGCCCAGAGGGCGTGCAGTAAACGGCGTTGCTCAACAACCAGCTTGTCCACCTGTGCTTGAGTCAGCAGCAGCTTGATATCCGGATGCCGCCTGATCACGCCACTGGCACTGCAGGGTGCATCGAGCAGGATGCGGTCGAACGCTTCCCCGTTCCACCAGGTGTCCGTGTCGGCGCCGTCTGCGAGAAGCAAGCTGGCCTCCAGCTGCAGCCTGTTCAAATTGTCTTCGATTTTAGTCAGCCTTGCCGGAGACCGATCCAGCGCGACGCAAGAAGTAAGTGAGTCTTCACTTTCAAGTATATGGCAGGTTTTGCCACCGGGGGCCGCGCAGGCGTCCAAAACCCTCAGGCCGGGTGTCAGCTGAAGCAGTTCGGGTACCAGCTGTGAGGCTTCGTCCTGCACGCTCGCCTCGCCATCGAAAAACCCGGGGATATTGCTGACCGGGACTGCCCGGTCGAGATAAACCGCTGAAGGAGCAAGCTGTCCCGGCCGTGTCTGCAACCCAGCCCGACCGAGCTTGTCCATATATTGCTCACGGCTGTGTCTGGACAGGTTCACTCTGACAGTGAGAGGCGGTCTGCGGTTATTGGCAGTAAGGATTTCTTCAAACTGCTCAGGCCAGCTGCCGGTCAGGGCGGAAACCAGCCAGTCAGGGTGGGACTCACGTTGAGCAAGGTCTGCAAGTTGCAGGTTCTGCAGCAGCTCCGCCTCCCGGCGCCGGTAATTACGCAGCACCGCGTTACTCAAGCCTCTTGCCCAGCGCTTGTTCAGCTCGCCGGTTGCACTGACGGTTTCATTGATCGCGGCGTGATCAGGAATACGCATGAATTTGAGCTGGTAGAGACCGAGTACGAGCAGGCTGCGTAAGTCCTGATCCTTCTTTTTAAAGGGCTTGCTAAGAAGCTGCTCCAACAGGAAGTCGAGCTGATGAAACCACCGACAGCATCCAAAGCACATTTCCTGTAGCAGCTGATAGTCGCTGCGTTCACGGTGCGGATCCAGGGCAGCGCTGAGAGAGCCCTTGCCGGCGAGTATTTCTGCCAGAATCAGCGCCGCTGTTGCTCGGGTGCGGTGAATCATGATCAGTCGCTGTGGCTGAGTATTGCGCCTGCCTGAAGCAGATCTGTTCCTGAATTGAGCAGATCTGTGATGGTCCAGGGCTTTTTGCCGGGAAGGGCAATTCGGGTGACCAGCAGACAGGCCTCACCACAGGCAATAAGCATCCCTTGTCTGCTGATCTCAAGAATGGTGCCGGGTGTCTTTTGAGATTCGGTTTGTGCAACCGAGGCCTCGAGCAGCTGTAGTCGTGCTCCGTTAATGAAACTGAAGGCCGGCGCTCTGCCGAGTCCTGCCCGAATGATGCGATGGAGCTTTTCGGCAGGCTCCTGCCACCGCAACAGGGATTCTGATTTTTCAAGTTTATCCGCATAGGTGCTGAGGCTGTCATTTTGCCGCTGAGCCTGACTGCTGAGCTCGGGGAAATGGGACAAGGTATGCAGGAGGGCCAGTTTGCCTGCTTCACAGATTTTGTCGGTTAAGCTAATTCGGTCATCTTCCGGATCTATCGCCACTTGCTGCTTGTACAGCATGTCACCCGTATCGAGCCCCGCATCCATCTTCATGATGGTGACTCCCGAGACGGCATCTCCCGCAAGCAGGGCGCGTTCAATAGGCGCCGCTCCCCGCCAGCGCGGCAGCAGGGAGGCGTGCACATTGATACATCCCAGTTTGGGTAACTCGAGAACGGCCTGTGGCAGGATCAGTCCGTAGGCCACCACCACCAGCAGGTCGGGGGCTATTGCGGCCAGTTCCTGTTGCGCCTCGACGGTTTTCAGACTGGCAGGCTGCCTGATCTCGAGGCCAGCCGCCATGGCGACCGCTTTGACCGGGCTGGGCTGCAGTTTCTTGCCTCTGCCGGATGGCCGGTCGGGCTGCGTGTAGACGGCGTCAATGGTGTGGCCGGCAGCGATCAGCGCTGACAGATGTGCCGCTGAGAAATCGGGCGTTCCCGCGAAACAAAGTCTCAGTTCGGACATCAGCTCAGGCAGACTTCTTGTGTTCTTTTTCCAGCTTCTTGCGAATGCGCTGGCGCTTCAAAGAGCTGAGGTAATCAACGAACAGCTTACCCTCGAGGTGATCAATCTCATGCTGGATACATACGGCCAGGATGCCGTCAGCTTCCATTTCAAATGCTTGGCCGGCCCGGTCCTGCGCGCGCACCCTGATTCGCTGAGGTCTTGAGACGGTTTCATAAAAACCCGGTACGGACAAACAGCCTTCGTCATATTCGGAAAGCTCATCCTCAATGATTTCAAATTCTGGATTAATGAAGGTCAGCGGACTATCTTTATTTTC
>VMDC01000019.1 GCA_008081045.1 Gammaproteobacteria bacterium
ACCAGCCTTCAGGAAAAAGGTGTCAGCGAGCTGCTCCAGGAAAAACCATGTCACTGCGCCTTCGTCTGTCGTCCATTTGCTTAGTTACGCTCAGCTGCGTCGGTGCTCTGCTGTGCGCCCCGGGCCTGCGCGCTGAGCCGAGGGTGCTGACCACTGTCAAGCCGCTTCAGTTTATCGCCGAAGCCATTGTCGCCGGCGAGGGTTCGGTGGCCTCTCTGATTACGGGAACCGATTCGCCGCATCATTTCAGCCTCTCGCCCACCGACCGGCTGAGTATTGACCGGGCTGACCTGGTGCTCTGGATCGATCCCGCGTTTGAAGTCAATCTGCAGGATCTGTTTACGCGCCTGGCCGCTGAACAATCCGGGCTGCTGCTAACGGCCTCCCGGCTCGAAGGGATGACGCTGCGTTATTACGAAGACGGGTCGCTCGATCCGCACCTCTGGCTGAGTCAGTCCAATGCCCTGCTTATTGCCGAGGCGCTGGCCCGCGAGCTTGTCGCGCAGTATCCCGATAAGGCCTCTCACTATCAGGCGGCGCTGGCCCGCTTTCGTAACGCAAGCGATGACTTTGTGCGGCGCACCGGAGCGCGAGTTGATGCGCAGCGGGCGTCTGCCTATCTGGTCTATCATGATGCCTTCAGCTATCTGGAAGCTGATCTGGGCGTGCGTCACAGCGCCAGTTTGGTGGCGGATCCTGACGTGGTGCCGGGTATGCGCGAGATGCTGCGCCTGCGTGAGACTGTGCGTGCGACTCCGCCCGCCTGCATCTTACTGGAGCCAGAGACCTCCGACGCTCTGGTGGACACGGTGTTGCGTGATCACAGCCCCCGCCGTATCACGCTGGATGTACTGGGCAGCGACATGCCGGGGGGTACGTCTGCCTATCACCAGCTGCTGGAGCGGCTGATTGACGGGTTCGCGACCTGTGTTAACTGACACAAGAAGGACTGATCGATGACGAGTGCGAAAGAACTGATTCTGGTAGACGGGTCGTCCTATCTTTTCCGGGCTTTTCACGCCCTGCCGCCGCTGGTCAATAGCCGCGGTCAGGCTACCGGCGCGGTCAAAGGCGTCATCAATATGATCCGCTCACTGATCAAATCGCATCCTGACGCCAACATTGCCATAGTCTTTGACGCCAAGGGCAAGACGTTTCGCAATGAGATCTATGGCGAATACAAGGCCCATCGCCCGCCCATGCCGGATGAGCTGCGCAGTCAGATCGAGCCGATTCATGACATTATCCGGGCCATGGGCCTGCCGCTGCTGATCATTCCGGGCGTTGAGGCAGATGACGTGATCGGGACGCTGGCTCACCAGGCCACCGGGCTGGGTCAGAAGACGCTCATTTCAACCGGCGACAAGGATCTGGCACAGCTGGTGAATGAGCACATCACTCTGATGAACACCATGACCAGTGAAGTGCTGGATATCCCTGGCGTCGAAAAAAAGTTTGGCATCGGCCCCGGTCTGATTGTGGACTACCTGGCGCTGATGGGAGACAAGGCGGACAACATTCCGGGAGTCCCCGGAGTCGGCCCGAAGACGGCGGTCAAGTGGTTGCTGGAATACGGCTCCATGGAAGGCATCATTGAGAACGCGGCATCCGTAGGCGGCAAAATCGGAGAGCGCCTGCGGGAGAATCTCGATCAGTTGCGGCTGTCGCATGAGCTGGCGACTATCAAGCTGGACGTGGAGCTTGAGGTGGAGATTCCCGAGCTGGTGCATGGCGAAGCGGACGAGGCGGCGCTTTACGATCTGTTCTCGGTCATGGAGTTTAAAACCTGGATCAGGGAACTTGAGGAAAAAGGCGTCACCGGCGCTGGCCGGGATGAAGCCGGAGACCCGGCAGCGAATCAGGGAGAGCGAAAGGCAGGCAACCAGACAGAGGGTGATACAGAGCCCAAGGGCACCGCGGCGCAGGCCGCGGCCGAACCTCTCTCGGTGACGCCTGCGGAGATCCGCTACCAATGCATCACCGACAGGGAGTCACTCGACAAGCTGCTGGCGGCGCTGCAGCAGGAGATGGAGCGGGCGGGCCGCAACGCGCGCTTTGCCCTGAGCGTAGAGTTTGACGGCGATCATTTCCTCAGCACCCGCCTGCTCGGCATCGGACTGAGTTACCGGCTCGGCGAGGCGTACTATGTCCCCGTTGGTCATGCCTCGGCAGAGGAGCAGCAACTGTCCGCTGATGAAGTGCTCGCTGCGCTCAAACCCGCACTGGAAAATGCTGAGATTGCAAAATCAGGCTACGACCTCAAGACGCAGCGACATGTGCTGCAGAACCTCGGCATTGATCTGCAGCCGCTGAAGTCCGATGTGCTGCTGGCCTCTTACGTGCTGAATTCGGTGGCGGTCAAACACAAGCTGCCCGACATCATTCGCTATTACCTGGATCTGGATCCGGTCGACCTTGAGTCGCTGCAGGGCAAGGGGCGCGGTAAGCTCGCTCCGGCGGAAATCAACCTGCCTGACTACAGCGAGTATGCCTGTCAGCGCGTTGACTGCATTAACCGTCTGGCCCTGAGCCTGGAGCATGACATGAAAGCGGCGGGCGAGCTGGCAGGGCTGTATCGCTATTACGAAGCGCCCCTGATTTCAGTGCTGCAGCAGGTGGAGCGCAACGGGATTCTGCTCGATGCCGGCGTGCTGGAAAAGCAGAGTGCGGAGCTGGCTGAACAGCTGGAGCGCATTCAGACTCAGGTGTTTGCCCTGGCGGGTGAGGAATTCAATCTGTCCTCACCGAAGCAGCTACAGAGTATTTTTTACGAGAAGCTCGAACTGCCTGTCCTGAAGAAAACCAAAACCGGGCAGCCCTCAACTGCTGAGCCGGTGCTGCAGGAGCTGGCACAGGACTATGAGCTCCCGCGTCTCATTCTGGAACATCGCTCGCTCAACAAGCTGAAGTCCACATACACGGACAAGCTGCCGCTGGAGGTCAATGCAAAGACGGGCAGGATTCACTCGTCATTCCAGCAGGCCGTGGCGGCAACGGGCAGACTGTCTTCCAGCGATCCGAACCTGCAGAACATTCCCATTCGCACCGCAGAGGGCCGACGGGTGCGACAGGCTTTTGTGGCCGGCGCCGGCTACCAGCTGCTCGCCGCAGACTACTCGCAGGTGGAACTGCGAATCATGGCGCATCTGTCACGTGATCCCGGGCTGCTCACCGCATTCACCAGCGATCAGGATGTGCACCGGGCCACAGCAGCCGACGTCTTTAACGTGAGTCTCGAGGACGTCAGCGCTGATCAGCGCCGCTCGGCCAAGGCCATTAACTTCGGTCTGATCTACGGAATGTCCGCCTTCGGGCTGGCCAACCAGCTGAATGTCTCCCGCGGCGAGGCGCAGGAATATGTCGACAGATACTTTGAGAAGTATCCGGGCGTGCGCGGATACATGGAACAGACTCAGGCGCTCGCCGATGAAAAGGGCTATGTGGAAACCCTGTTCGGCCGGCGGCTTTATTTACCTGACATCCATGCGGGAAATGCCATGATCCGCAAGGCGGCCCAGCGAACCGCGATCAATGCACCGATGCAGGGGACGGCTGCTGATATCATCAAGCAGGCCATGATCGATATTGCCAACTGGCTGGAGCAGGATCCGATTGATGCGCGCATGATTCTGCAGGTTCACGACGAGCTGGTGTTTGAGGTCAAAGAAGATGACGTGGCGCTGTTGAGTGAAGGAGTCAGATTCCGCATGGCTTCCGCCGCTGCACTGGACGTGCCGCTGGTGGTCGATGTGGGTGTCGGGGATAACTGGGATGAGGCTCACTGATCGCCAGATTCAGGCCTGTCACTGGCTGCTTCTTCGGTGAACCACTGCGACAGCTGATCGCGGGCCCGGTCGATGCCGGTGCCTTTATGCGCTGAGAACAGCTCCACCCGAACCAGCGTTTTATCCTGTAATTCCTTCTTCACTTTTAAAAGCGTGTTTTGAGCCGCGCCCCGCTTCAGCTTGTCCGCCTTGGTCAGCAGCAGTAAAACCGGCAGCCCGGACTGGACAGACCAGGAGACCATCTGCTGATCGAACTCCTTCATGGGATGCCGGATGTCCGACAGAACGACCAGGCCCGCCAGCGTCTCCCGCTCGCGCAGATATTTTTCCAGTTCACGCTGCCACTTGTCCTTGACGGCCAGCGGCACCTTGGCGAACCCGTAACCCGGCAAGTCCACCAGATAACGGCCACTCTCAACTTCAAAAAAGTTGATCAGCTGGGTGCGTCCCGGCGTCTTGCTGATCCGTGCCAGCGCTTTCTGGCCGGTTATCGCATTAATCGCGGAGGATTTGCCGGCGTTTGAGCGCCCGGCAAAGGCGATTTCGGCCAGGCTGTCCCCGGGACAGCCGGCAAGCCGGTCGGCACTGGTGGTGAAATGGGTCTGGTTAAAATTCATCAAAAATCAACACGTTCCGAGGCTTTCGTGCGTAGTGTCGCTGCGTCTATTACGCTATAATCCGGGCACGTTTTCGTGGGCGATGTGGAGAAACGCAGCGAAATCGCTCAGCGGAGCCCGTTGGCTATGGCCTTCGGACCGCTGCAGTTCGGCCAGGGCGTATCATACCCTTGCTGGCCGCGTATCCCACAGCGCCCAGGGCATATTTCCGCAATTGAGAATTAAGTTGAGGTTTTCAGGAACACCCATGAGTAAGCACGTATTTGTAATTGTCACTGCACTTTTCACCGGTTTGCTTGCCGGCTCTGCCTTCGGTCAGGGCGACGCAGCGGCGGGTCAGGCAAAATCAGCACTCTGCGCGACCTGTCACGGCGCCGACGGCAACAGCGCCATTGCGATGAACCCCAAGCTGGCGGGGCAGAATGCCAGCTATCTCGTCAAGCAGCTGAATGACTACAAGTCAGG
>VMDC01000051.1 GCA_008081045.1 Gammaproteobacteria bacterium
TAGCTTAACTTCACTCGATAATCGCCGGAGCATTTGCGACATTTTGTCGCAGATTTTACTCTCGATTGAACCAATACCAGCGCAGGTTCTGTACCCCGCAGTAGGCCACCTGCGGTGACTTCGACCCCGCTGTAAACGGCCAATTCGCGTTCTGCTATCCTGCGTGCATGAAGCGTATCTCGATCAAAGCGCATTAACCGGAATCTTCAGGTAGGCGATGCCGTTGTCTTCCTCTGAAGGAAAAGAGCCGCCGCATATCGAAGGATCAATGCCGAAATAACCGGAATTGATCGGGCGGAATAGTCGTTTTTGGCAAAATATCTTGTCAAATATGGCAAAAAGCAGATCAAAATCCTGGCCGCTGACGCTGCGTCGTCCAGAATCCGGCGTCCACTCCGCCGTTTTGCCCGGAGGCCAAAAGAGCGGTCTGGCTACGTTGTATTGAGCAGCAGTTTTGACGAAGCCGCGCCACTACAGGCCGAGGCCCTGCGCCTCCGGAACAGGAAACCGGCTGGGCCGACCATTGCCTGATTGCCGAAGTGATCTTCCGGGCTGCGCGCAGCGCGTTTTGATGAAGTGCTCTTACTGCTCGAGATTGGGTACGGAGAACCGGGAGTCAGGGTCGTTCCACTGTCGCAGCGCGAAGACGTTTCCATCAATGTCATGGGCATAAACCTGCTGGTACTCGCCCATATTTACCGGTTCGCTGACGAACTCTACGCCGAGGTTGCTCATCCGCCGGACCTCCGCTGCGATATCTCCCACTTCGAGCGAATAGGAATACCCAAAATCAGTAACGCCCTTTTTGCCAGTGGGTTCCGGGGTGATCGGGTCGCGGTATTGCCAGAGCTCAATGGTCTTGGCGCGTGAATCCATGCGGAACCATGATGCCAGCAAAGACAGATAGGGTTCACCTGCGACTTCGGCCATGCGTGGATGACCCTCGTAATCGCCCGTCCGATAGGGCATGAATGCCATGATGTCGGCATACCAGTTGGTCAGCCTTTCAATATCATGGGTGACCAGAGCGACCTGAGTCATCCACATACTGTGGCCTTCATCGATCCAGCGCAGCTTGGTTTCAACCTGAGCCAGGGGTTCAGGATCAAGTTGTTCCATCTCGAACATATTGCCTTCAGGGTCATAGCCGTAGGCATAAGTGACCCCATAGCCACCAAGATCAATCGGCTGGTTGCTGTATGAGAGAATGGCCGCGCCGGCGTCGCCGAATTTTTCATACCCGGAGTCGTTCGAGGCGGATTGAAAACAGGTATGCGTCATACCCGGACCATTCACCGGCATTTTCCGCAACGGCTTATCAGCATTGTGTTCAAATTCAATGAACTCGAACAGCATATTGGGCGCTTCCAGTACGGCAATTTCATAGGCGACACCTTCCACCCCAAAGAGCTGGTCCGCAGCGGCACTGTTGCTGACTGATTGCCGGGAGACCAGTTCAAAGCCGGAAACGTTTTGATAAAAAGCCAGCGTTCTGTCGAGATCTTTCACCGATAGGCCGATGTGATTCACTCCCATCAGAGTAGTAGGGGAGTCATGAATGGTGGCATCAGGATCAATTTCTATGTCGGCCCTGGCATTCAGCGCGAGCAGAGCGCAAGCGACGGCACTTGCCCCGGTTATTGTTATTTTCATGGGAACCTCTTTAGCTGTGACAGCGTTATCCTAGCACAGAAAATATGCTACAAAATGGTTGCGCAATATCGCGGGGCAGCACAACTGCTCTGAAAGAGTCCGCATGTCTGACAGAGGGAAAACGCCATGACTCAGAGAATTCTCTTCACCCTGACGGCAATGGTGTTGTTGTGGCAGACGTCTCCTGCCCAAGCTTCTGATGAGGCTCTTCAAGCGTTAATGGATCAGTACTGGGTATACCGGCTGCAGGAGAGCCCCACGCTCGCAACCCGGGCAGGGCTGCGCGATTTCAATCACCTGTTGCCGCAGGTTTCGCCGCTTGATCGCGCCCGCCGTTTGCGCCGCGAAGAAGGGTTTCTGGATCAGCTTCGGATGATTGACCGTGAATCGATAGGCCAGGATAACCGAATAAATTACGATCTGTTGGCATGGGTGCTTGAACGGTCCATCGATGATAAGCGGCTCAACGCCTCAAGAATTCCTTTTAACACTTTTTCCGGATTTTTTACGGGCGCGCTGCGCGCTAGCTACGGCGTTGCTATGGAAACCGAGGAAGATTACCGGGACTATATTGCGCGTATCCAGGAATTCCCCCGATATTTTTCTGAAAATATCGACAACATGCGACAGGGCATGCAGGAAGGCTTTGTGTTGCCCAGAATCGTTATTGACGGGGTTTTGCCGACGGTTCAGGCTCAGGTCTATGACAATCCGGATCAGAGTAGTCTGGCAGAACCGCTTCTTGATTTGAGCGACAGGCTCCCTGAGACGGTGCAGGCAGACCTAGTTGAAGACACCCGGGATGCGATTCGCAGCTATGCTATTCCCGCATTCCGGGAGCTGGTGCGCTTTCTTGAAGAAGAATATTATCCCGCCGCGGCGGAAAGCATCGCTGTGTCAGACCTGGAAAATGGTGAAGCGTTTTATGCACATCAGATCCGGGTGTATACCACGCGCACCGATCTTACAGCGGCTCAGATTCACGAACTGGGCCTTAGCGAAGTTGCCCGGATTCGTGAGGAGATGGACGAAGTCATTGAGACCTCTGGCTTTGACGGCAGCTTTGCAGAGTTCACTGAGTTCCTGCGCTCTGATCCGCAGTTTTATGCCACCAGCGAAGAGCAGCTTTTGAAAGAGGCGGCTTTTGTGGCGAAGCAGATTGATTACAAAATGCCCGAGTTCTTCGGTCGCCTGCCGCGCTTGCCCTATGGCGTGGTCGCTGTACCTGACGAGATAGCGCCCAACTATACGACTGCATCCTACAACGGAGCCCCTATTGGCGGTATCCGCGGCGGTGCCTACTGGGTGAATACTTTTGCTCTGGACCAGAGGCCTCTGTATGAGCTGCCGGCGCTCACCGCACATGAAGCCGTACCCGGTCACCACCATCAGAATGCCATTGCCCGTGAGATGGAAGATCTGCCGGATTTCCGCAAGCAACTGTATTTTTCAGCCATGGGTGAGGGCTGGGGTCTGTATGCGGAAAAGCTGGGCATTGAAATGGGCATCTACAATAATGCCTACGAACATTTTGGCCGGCTCAGCTATGAGATGTGGCGCGCCTGTCGCTTGGTAATCGACACCGGCATTCACACTCAGGGGTGGAGCCGGCAGCAGGCACTGGATTATTTAAGTAGTAACACCTCACTGTCAGCTGCGAATATCCGCGCAGAGGTGGACCGCTATATTTCCTGGCCGGCGCAGGCGCTGTCCTACAAGCTGGGGGAGCTCAAAATTCTTGAGCTCAGGGCCCGCGCTGAAACAGCTCTCGGTGGTCGCTTTGATCTTCGTCAATTTCATGACGTGCTTCTGGGGCAGGGGGCTTTACCGCTGGATTTGCTGGAGAGGGTGATCGATGACTGGATTGAACGTGAATCCGCTCCGAGCCGTCTTTGACGCATTTTCTCGGCAACTCTACAGTGCTTTGATGTGGGCTACCACGGCCTTGAACACAGGCGGGCGGTTGACGTCAGTGTAAAGCCCTCACCCGGCACGGATTTCCAGTTTTCCTACACTCGGACACAAACCTGTGAGAATCTATATCCTTGATGAAATTTGACGAGTTTCCGGAGTCCGCCTGTATGCGTAAGCTGACGAAATCACTGTTTGTACCTTTAATTCTCTCCAGCGTGGCCGTCTCAATGGCGTATGCCCAGGACAGCGAGTTTGACCCGCCCATGCTGGAGTTCGGTGTGCCTGATTTGCAGGGCACATGGAGTTATGAAACACGCACAGGGTTGCAGCGGCCTGCCCATTACAGCGAACTTGAGATAGATGAAGACACCATGCTAAGCACCCTCGAGCCCACCTCCGAGATTCTTGATGACTATCAAAATTTTGGCACCAACCGGCAAAACGACCCGGCCAATGTCGGTGGTTACGATCCTGAATACTTCAGCATTGGGGAGTCGCTCGCGTTAATCGACGGGAAATACCGCACGTCGATCATTATCGATCCGCCGGATGGGCGAATTCCCTATCGTGAACAGGGTGCGGCAATCCGACGCCGGCAGGCCAGCGCCGTATTTCAATTTCCCGATTCCCTTGGCCGTAGCGATGGCCCGGAGGGAAGGCCTCTGTCCGACCGCTGCCTGAAGGCTTTCTCGTCGAGCACACCGTTCATTAGCAGCGTCTACAACAACAACCTGCAGATCATTCAGAGCCCTGACCATGTTGTCCTCGTGGTCGAGATGGTCCATGACGCACGGATCGTGAAGATAGACCAGGCCCATCGTGACCTGCCTTACAACAAATGGCTGGGAGATTCTGTGGGTTACTACGACGGCGATACCCTGGTGGTCACCACTAAGAACTTCAGTGAATGGGAAGTTGCGCAGGGATACGGCATCAATGCTTCGATGAATATGGTGCTTACCGAGCGCTTCCGTCGGGTGGCTGATGATGAAATCCGCTACAGTTTTACCATTGAGGACCCAGAGCTTTATACGCAGCCCTGGACCGGTGAGATGCCAATGCGGCCTTCTTCCGGTTTGTATGAATACTCCTGCCACGAGGGTAATCACGCCCTGCCCGGCA
>VMDC01000053.1 GCA_008081045.1 Gammaproteobacteria bacterium
GAGTGCGTTTCCTGTATCTGACCGCCCCCATCCGTCATCAGGTAGGTACGATTGCCGTGCAGGACACCCGGAGTGCCGGCGCTCAGTGGCGCAGCATGCGCGCCAGTCTCTAAGCCTTTCCCTCCTGCTTCAACGCCGAACATAGCGACCTGCTTGTCTTCGAGAAAGGGGTGAAAGAGTCCAATCGCGTTGCTACCACCCCCAACACACGCCACCAGCGCGTCGGGGAGCCTCCCGAACATCTCGAGAGATTGTTGTTTAGTTTCTCTTCCTATAATGCACTGAAAGTCCCTAACCAACTGCGGGTACGGGTGAGGTCCGGCGACAGTACCGATGATATAGTAGGTATTATCTACATTAGTGGCCCAATCCCTGAGCGCTTCGTTCATCGCATCTTTAAGCGTACGAGAGCCTGATTCCACGGAAACGACATTTGCTCCGAGAAGCTTCATTCTGTACACGTTAGGAGCCTGCCGGATGATGTCCTCGGCCCCCATATAAACATGACATTCCAGACCAAGCCGCGCGGCCACCGTTGCGCTGGCAACACCGTGTTGCCCAGCGCCGGTTTCGGCAATGATCCGGCTTTTTCCCATGTGTTTGGCTAGCAACGCTTGCCCGATTGTATTGTTCACTTTATGGGCGCCGGTGTGGTTGAGATCCTCACGCTTCAGGTAAATTCGGGCACCACCTGCCGCTTCTGTCAGGCGCTCAGCAAAGTAAAGCGGAGACGGCCTTCCGACGTAATGTCGTAGCTCATCATCATACTCTGACCAGAAATCCTGGTTACCCGAAAGGTCCTGATAGACCAGAGCGAGCTCTTCAACTGCCGCGATCAGAGTTTCTCCGACGAACACACCACCATAGGGCCCGAAATGACCACTGGCATCCGGACCGCTGAATCCTACAGAACCTATCTCAATTCCAGCCGGGGCTTCAAACACGATTTACTCCATTAAAAAAAATTTTGAGTTTGCTTACACTTTTGATACCGGGTGATTCTTCGACGCCGGAACTGACATCGACACCGGCAGGTGAGGCAATGCGAATTGCTTCTCCCACATTGTTGCCATCCAAGCCTCCCGCAAGCACAACGGGCTTATCAAGGCCTGCCACCACTCTCGCGGCTTGGGCCCAGTCCATCGTTTTGCCGGTACCTCCCGGAACATTCGGGACGTAAGTATCGAGCAATAAGCGGTCAGCACTGCCGTACGCTCTAGCGGACTCCAGCGCAGCAGCTGCGTCCTTTACCCTAAGCGCCTTCATATAGGGGACTCGAAATGACGCGCAAAACGCCTCGTCTTCCTCGCCGTGAAACTGAAGATAATCAATGACCCCTGAACCTAATACGCGATTCACCAGCCCGGCGGATGGATTGACGAACAGAGCTACCCGCTTGGTTTGGTTGGAAACATGAGCGAGAACAGCACCGATGCGATCCGTCGGCACATACCGTGGACTAGGCTCATAACACACTACTCCGAGCGCGCAAGCGCCAAGCTCTTCGGCGATTTGCGCATCTTCAGATCGCGTTATCCCACAGATTTTGGTCCAGACTTCAGACAAAGGTAATACAACAAAGCCAAAAGATACCATGATACCAAAATCGGATTGTCGGGACTATTCGTAGCCTGCAAGAAGGAGCGGGAATCTTGGTTTGTTCCCTGGCAGCGCACTTTCATCATAGCCGACCTCGACCAGATATAGACCATCAGGTGGCGCAGTCACTCCCGCCTTTCTTCTGTCTTTTGACTCAAGCACTTCCGCGATCCAAGCTTCTCTTTGCTTGCCTTTTCCGACATCGATCAGCGATCCGCTGATATTCCGAACCATATGCTGCAAAAAAGCGTTTGCGCGAATATCAATCACAGTGACTCCAAACCAATCAACCACCGATATAGCGGATACATTTCGATTAGCGCTGGCAGATTGACAACCAGCAGCGCGGAAGGCGGAGAAATCGTGCTCACCCACCAAGCACTGCGCGGCCCGTTGCATTGCTTCAATATCTAGTGGCCTCTGAATGCAAGTTATCTTTCCTTGGAAGATCCCACTGGGGACAGAGGCACTGTTAATCAGATAGCAATAGCGGCGATCAAGCGCTGAGAATCTCGCATGAAATGTATTCTCCACAGAACTCGCGTCTACTACCCGTACTTCCTTGGGCAACAGGCTGTTAACTCCGTGGATCCAAGCCTTATTCTCTCTGGGCGTTAGACAGTCAAAGTGCACAATTTGACCGGTTGCATGCACTCCTGCATCAGTCCTACCAGCACAGGCAACGGTAACTGAATGATCTGAAACTCTAGCAAGTGCAGTCTCCAGTACTTCTTGCACAGTATTCACTGTAGGTTTTTTTTGTTTCTGCCAACCGGAAAAAGCGGAACCGTCATACTCGAGAGTGAGAGCGATACGGCGAGACGTGGACGGATTAGCGTTAGCTTGAGTCAATTGAGTGAATTCTTGAGCCTAAAAAGATATGCAAGCCATTAAGGGGTGCTGAGTAGTACTGCAAGAGCCTCTCGCGCTTCGATTCTCTGGCCTTCGTTACCCTCCGTAATGACTTCTAAGAGTATTTCCCTGGCACCGTCAATATCACCCATCTTTTTATAGGCATAGGCTAATTCGAGCTTTGTAGCTGATTCGTCATATTCAGATATGGCGGATAGTTCATCTACGGCTTCATTAGATTCCTCTGCGACACCCCCATGTCTAGTTTCCCCTTCGCCAGAGAAAAAATCTAAGTCATTGAGTCTATCTTCATCTGCTAACTGCCCGCGCTCGGATTCAGACTCCTCTTTTAAGTCTGCCTCAGAATCAGTTTCGCTGATGGATGATCCCGCACTCACCCGAGCGCCTATTCCCCTAAATGGACTCGATGTCGCTTGCTCGGACAAATCAAAGGGCATGTCTAACTCATCCAGACCCATCCCCAGCTCATCGGAGAACGGCTCAGTATCATCGGTAGAGACATCCTTATTTATTTCTTCTGGATTACCGTACTCTTCTGCTTGATCAGAATTAGGAAAAACAGGATCCTTGGGATTGGAAGAAACAATTTCGCCTAGCTCTTCGTTCAGTCGTTCTTCTTTACAATCCGTTATCCCCGACTGCGCATCATCTGACTCGGAATCCACCGATGCTTGACTGACGACAGCGGTCTCTTCCGAGACTTTTGCTTGATCTGCTTGAAATTCAACCAATGGCTCCAAAACATCTGAGTCTTCCATCATTCCTGGTCGATTACGACGGAGCATGACCCACACCAAGAACAAAACCAATAAACCTAAACTGCCAAGAAGAGTAATTGAATTGTTAGCTAGACCCTCCAAAATTCCGAGGGGCGGACGTAGAGATTGTGTGTCAGAGATACGCCTCGCTTCCTGAGCCGCTTGCTCTGCAGCCGCCGCTTCTGCTGCTGCTTCAGCCAGGGACAGTAACTCCTTCATTTGGGCAAGCCGAATGTCCTGCAGGCGGATTAGCTCTTGCGCCGCTTCAATTTGAGCCTCTAAATCCGCAAGCCGAAACTCTAGACTTTCGCGGGAAATACGCGCTCGATCAGACTCTTCTTGGCGGACAGACAATTCATTTTCAAGTACAGCGATTCGTCGGTCGAGGTCTGTATTTTCCTGCACCGCTGACAATGCAGTCGCAGAAGACGAATCAATGACATCAGAGTCGGTAGCGATAACGCTAAGACGCCCCGTGGCACTATTGCCTCCTGAATCACCCCGCCCGCGAGCAAGATTAGGCACTACTCCAACCATTGCCTGATTTTGCCGGCTTACTTCCGCGAACGCGCTTTCCGCATCAAAGGCACTAATTTCGTCCTTTGTCGGAACACGAAGTACTTGGCCGATCAGCAATCGGTTGATATTACCGCCAGCAAACGCTTCAGGATTTAACGATTGGATTGCAATCATCGTCTGCTGAAGAGTCACTGTTTCATCGGGACGGATTTGACGAGCTATGCGTATGAGAGTACTGCCATCATTGGTTTCTATTACGTCTTGTCCTGAGAGATTCGTTTGCTCTGCTTCAGATTCCGCCAGAATTGATCCTGCTTCATTTATAGATTCAGGTGAGTCTAAAATATTAGTGAGAGGCTGTTGTATCCTGTTATCGACTTGATCTGCGCCGGAATAAACAGGCAAATCCAACGAAACTCGGTACTCGCTTAGCAGCCGGCCACGAGGCCAGCGAGTCTCGAGGACAAAACTGAGATATGGTTCTCGGATGATTTCACTACTAGTAAGAAGAATATAGACGCCGTCAGAGGTTTCTTGAGTAAGAAAACTAACGCTAGACAGAACTTCAAGAGGATCAACCCCTAGACGAATAAAATCTTCGGTGGAGGCCATCTGAATGCTGATATCGTCAGCACGGATTTCGCCCAATTCTAGAATTTCGATTCGTAGTGACAGAGGCTGATTGACGGAGGACTCCGCGATTGCGGACCCCAGACTCAAGCCTAAGGTATGCGAAGCCGCAACACTGAGCAGCAAACCAAAAAACGTCACAGTGTATCGCCTAAGCATGATATGCCCTTCACCTTCGACGAGCTGGACCAGAGTGATCCTGTCGATATCACGACCAGT
>VMDC01000040.1 GCA_008081045.1 Gammaproteobacteria bacterium
GAGAGCCAATGGGAGTCGATTATGGCTGACATGGTGAGTCAGACCTTTGCTCACGAAGAGCAGGTACTTCGCTATGAGTACTTCAAGGGTCAAAGCCCGCTGCACTACTACTGTTTATTGTCCTTTGAAGATAAGTGGGCTTTTTATCTCCATCAGGCGTCTGACTATCACGAGGGTCACGACTTTGAGGCAGTGCTTGCAAATGTCGAACTGGAATACCTGGACCCCGTTAAGGGCGCCAGTGATTTGCCGCCCACCTTGAATCCGCCCCTGCCTGATGGCGCTACGGATGCCCAAAGAGCCACGGAAGCGGCGTTTCCAATTCACATACCTGGCTGGTGGTCGGGTAGGGCGTAGCTTATTTCGCTGTAAATTCGATATGTAAGGACTTCATGGCGCGCAGCAGATAGTGCGGGTGATAGCTGAAATCATTTTTACCTTCGGCGAACCACATGCTTTCAATGCGATCGACCAGGGCTTTGAAAGACCAATAGAGTTCGCGGCGCGCCAAAGGCGCACCGAGGCAATGATGTTTGCCTGAACCAAACGCCATGTGGCCGCCGGCATGGGGTCGCTCGAGGTCCAGCACATCGGGTGACTCGAAGCGCCGCTCGTCGCGATTCGCGGCGGCGAAGCGAATGTTGATCAAGCTCCCCGCGGGAATGGTGACGCCGCTCAGTTCAACGTCTTTGGCGGTGGCGCGCATCAGGCTCTGCACCGGTGATTCCAACCGCAAGACTTCTTCGATAAAGACTTTTAGGTATTGATCGGGGTCCGATTTGAGTTGCTCCCACGCCAGCGGGTTCTCGATCAGCAGCTTCACGCCCGCAGAGATCGCGTTGGTTGTGGTTTCCGAGCCGCCGACAAAGGTATCGGCCATCATTTCGGCGTGGAGCTCATTGTCGTTCATCGGCCGACCCCATTCCTCGATCACCGTATTGACCAGTGCACTCAGTAGCGAATCATCGGGGTTCTCACGCAGGCGCTCGAAAATCGGCTGAAAATAGTGCTGCGCTTCGATTTCCTTTCGGACCGATACCAGCTCTTCGTCCTCGGATTGCATCAGACTGATGCGGTGAAAGAATGCCTCGGTCCAGGCCTTGATGCGCCAGATATCGTCGGGGTTGGCGCCCATCTGCTTGCCGATGATTAATAAGGGCAGCGGAATCGCAAATTGTTTGACCCATTCACAGTGCCCGTCGTCGATAAAATCATCGATTAACCGGTAGGCGAGATCACGCACTTCATCCTCCAGCGCTTCGATCTTCTTGGGGCGGAAGGCGTCGTTAAACACAGCGCGCACCGCTTTGTGATCCGGGTCATCGCGGCCATTGAGGGTTTTTGCCGGCACCCAGCCCTCCTGCTCGAAGGTGTCACGTACCTTGAGCGCGCGCGGGCTCGGTTCTGTGGCATCGGTGAGGTACGCGGTTTCGTTAGTAAAGTGCTCCGTGTCGGTGAGAATGTGGCGGACATCCTCGAAGCGGGTGATGACATACATCCCCGTTGCCGGGCATCGATAAACGGGAGCTTCGTCCCTCAGCGTTTTGTAAGCATGATAAGGACATTGCTGAGTCCCGGGGTCAAAGAGATTCACTTCGCTGACGGATTTGGGATTCATCGTGTCTGGATCTCACTCATTCACGTAACGATGTGACTATATGACTTGATGCTCTCAGTGAGAAGGGTGACCGGTCGGAACATTCGAGAGTGGTTCAAAGCGATGTCACGCTCGCGAGACCCCAATTATCCGCAGTGGCTTAGCCAACAGGCGGGTGAAACTTCGGGTTACACTGTGGCGCCGTTGGCATCATGTTTCGAGGAGTCCCATGAGCGATCGTCTTATCCCCTGCACCCACACAGGTAGTTTGCCGCGACCGGATCATCTCGTGCAGCTTATGTTTGCCGTATCGGACGGTATCCCCGTCGATGAGCAGGCGTTACAAGGGGCTGTAGAGACTTCAATCGGCGAGGTCGTGCAGCGCCAGATCGACGCGGGTGTACACATCATCAACGATGGCGAGATGTCGAAGCCCTCGTACGCGACCTATGTTCAGGATCGGCTATCAGGCTTCGGTGGTGAGACGGTTCAGAATTATTTTTTTGAAGATCTGAAGGACTTTCCGCGCAGTGCCGAAATGGTCGCCGGTAATCCCGGGCGTCGAAAGCGCAAAGCACCCAGCTGCACCGAGGCGATTACCGTGACGAACGCACAGGCGGCGGTAGACGACATGGTGGCCTTGGTCGCGGCCGCCAAAGCTCGGGGGCATGAGCAGATTTTTTCCAGTGCCGCCTCGCCCGGCGTGATTTCTTTATTTTTCAATAACGATTTTTACGCGACCCATGAGGAATACGTGTTTGCCATTGCTGAGGCGATGCGCCACGAATACGAGGCCATCGCGAATGCGGGGGCGGTGGTACAGCTCGACTGTCCGGATCTGGCTATGGGCCGCCATTCAGCCTATGCCAGTCAGGATCTGGAAACGTTTCGCAAAACCATTGCGATCAACATTGAGGCGCTCAATCACGCGGTGCGTAATATCCCTGAGGAGCAGCTGCGCATGCATCTCTGTTGGGGTAATTACCCCGGACCTCATCACCATGATGTGCCCATCAGTGACATTATCGATATTGTTTGGACTGCCAAGCCGCAAACGGTCCTCGTCGAGGGCGCTAACTCGCGACACGCGCACGAGTGGGCGGTATTGAAAGAGTTGGGCGTGCCGGCACACAAAAAATTGTGTCCAGGGCTCATCGAGCCGCAGTCCAATTACATTGAGCACCCTGAGCTGGTTGCTCAGCGTCTCGGGCGGTGGGCGGAGGTTGTAGACCCGGAAAGATTGATGGCAGGCGTTGATTGTGGATTCTCAGTGCACGTGGGAAGCACCAGCATTGACCCCGATGTGGCCTTTGCCAAGCTGGCCTCGTTGGCCCAAGGGTGTGAGATTGCGTCCGAGCGGCTGTTTGCCTGAGGCGGTTGAGCGGGTTGGTCATACTGAGGCGTTAGCAGGGGATAAAGATGGCTAAACCGCTACCCAAACATCCGCAGCTGCGCGGTAACTACGCCCCCATCAATTTTGAAGCGACGTGCCACGACCTGGTGATCGAGGGCGCCCTGCCCGAAGGTCTTTCAGGCTCCTTGTACCGGATCGGTCCCAACCCCAAGTTTGTGCCAGAGCAGGGCTACCACTGGTTTTTTGGTGCCGGCATGGTGCATGCCTTTCACCTTGGAAATGGCCGCGTCGATTACGTCAACCGCTGGGCGCGTACACCTAAATTCGAAGCGGAATGGGAGGCGGCGGCGAGCTTGCCCATGAGCTTTATGACCGATCCCAAGACGGGCGCAATTCAGTCTGACCGGCGGAACGGGCTCGCCAATACCCACATCATGTGGCACGCAAACCAGCTCTTGGCCTTGGAGGAGGGAAGTCATCCGTTTTCTCTAGCACCCGATTCACTCGATTCTCTCGGGTATGGTCTGTACGCGGATGGTCTCTCGGGTCCGATGACAGCGCACCCCAAAATCGATCCTCTGACCGGGGAGCTCCATGGTTTTGGCTATATGTCTGATGCCATGGGTAGCCCGGCGATGACCTACCACGTGGTTGATGCGCAGGGCCGTGTCAAACGATCCGACACTTTTACCGCGCCCTTTGCTGCAATGGTGCACGACTTTGCCGTGACTCGTGACTATGTGCTCTTTCCTTTGTTTCCACTCACCTTTGATCTGAACCGGCTGGCGCAGTTAGGTTCGCCGTTTGCTTTTGAGGTGGGAGCGGGCGCGTTTATCGGTGTATTGGAGCGCGAGGCGCCGGTCAGCGAGATACGCTGGATAGAGGCGCCCGTGTGCTTTGT
>VMDC01000032.1 GCA_008081045.1 Gammaproteobacteria bacterium
CCCGTGTCGGAGTGGACCGACGAGTTAAAGAACTTTACCGCAGCCGATAGCGCCACTGAACTGGAGCGGGGTATCACAAGGATGCTCGCGCATGCCCCCGGAGCCGCGATGGGGCCGATCAGCTTTGGCGCAGCGCTCGTAAAAAACCGGACGCTACCAGAACGGCTCATCGAACTGCTCAGGCTGCGCGTTGCTTTTCACAATCAATGCCGCAGCTGCATGGCCATCCGGTATCGTGCCGCGCACAATGATGTCAGCGAAGATGACGTGTGCAGTCTAGAGCGCCCCGCAGAAGCCACGTCTCTGGATGCGCGCGAGCGCCTGGCGGTAGAGCTGGGTGACCGCTTTGCGTGTGACCACCTCTCCATTGATGAAACCTTTTTTGACGAGCTCAAGGCCCTGTTTTCCGAAGCGGAAATCATGGAACTGCTGATGCACTGCGCTTTGTATGTCGGCGTGGGCCGGTTGGCCGCGGTGTTAGATATGACTGAGGACCTGCCAGAGGGGTTTTCTTTGCCCTTCGGTCGCGACAACAGCGTCACGCCCACTTCGGGCCAACCCGTCGTAGTGAGGTAATCCGTGTCGATACTGTCATTTTTACATGCGCTGGAAGCCGGTAAGGCGACCCCTGATCACTCACGACATATTCCCCTGCTCCAAGTCCTCGCCCTGCTCACCCTGACGTTTGCTTTGGTTATGCAAGCGGATGCAGAGCCACACGCCGGGTGGTCGCTGCCTGGAGGTGAGATGGGAGGAGGCCACTTTAGCGCGGCGTCCCAGATCACCCGAGCCAATGTCGCCAATCTGGAAGTCGCCTGGACGCACCGATCCGGCGACTTTCGTGAAGGGGAGAGTTTTATCGATGGCTTGACTGGGGAGGAACCCCTTCAGTCGTCATGGCAGGCCACGCCCATCTTGATAGAGGATCATTTGGTGTTCTGCACTCCCTTCAATCGCATCATCTCGGTCAATGCAGAGACCGGCGAGGAGCGCTGGTCCTATACGCCAGATATTGATCTCGATGCCTTTCCTATGCCGCGATGCCGCGGCGTGACGCAATGGATCAATCCCGCGGTGGCAGCGGGCGCCACCTGCCACATCGTGGTGATCGCGCCCCTAATGGACGCCAGAGTCATCGGTCTGGATGCACCCTCGGGTGAACGCTGCAGCTTTGGACAGCAGAGCGAACTCGATCTCAGCGAGGGTTTAGGGCCCTTTGAGACTGGCTTTTACATGCTTAATACGCCACCGGCGATTGTGGGCAACACACTCATAACGGGAGGCTCGATCGCGGATAACGTGACGACCGCCATGCCGAGTGGCGTTGTTCGCGCGTACGACCTCAGTGAAGGGGGCGTTTTATGGGCCTGGGAACCGCTGGTAGGGCCTGATGGCACACCCCCGTCGAAAGAGGAGAGCGCCAATGGCGATCCGGCAATGTTCAGACAAGGCACCACCAATGCCTGGTCCTTCTTTTCTGTCGATCCTGAACTGGGTTTAGTCTTTGTGCCTACGGGGAATACCTCCGCAGATTATTATGGCGGGCACCGAGAGGGCCTGGACTACTACTCGAGTTCGGTTGTAGCGTTGCGTGTGGCAGATGGCGAGGTGGCCTGGCATTTTCAAACGGTGCGCCACGACATTTGGGATTTCGACGTGCCTTCCCAGCCGACGCTGTTTGATATTGAACGCGATGGCAAACTTGTCCGGGGCCTCGCCCAAACCACCAAACAGGGCTATGTCTACCTGCTCGATCGCGCGACCGGTGACCCCCTGTTCCCCATCATAGAAACGCCGGTACCTCAGGGGGCGGTTGCAGGTGATTTCACGGCACCTACCCAACCCATTCCCAGCAAACCTCGCTCATTATTCGATCTACCGGGAGAGCAGGAATCGGTATGGGGGCTGACGCCATGGGATAAGGGTGCCTGCGCGGACGTACTCGCCTCATTGCGATATGAAGGCCCCTTCACCCCGCCGGATGTGCAGGGTTCTCTGCATATGCCCAGCGCATTCGGTGGCCATAACTGGGGCGGGCCCGCGATCGACAGGGCGCGGGGCAAACTGATCGTCAACACCTTGCATGTCGGCACCGTCGTGCAAATGATTCCTCGAGATCAGTGTGATTCTGGAGGAGGCCAGGGCATTCACAGCGCCTCTGAGCAAGCGACCGAATCTGCGCAAACGGTGGCCGATATTGAGCCCGTCGCCCTCGGACCTTTTTTGGCAGAACCCTCGGCAGGAACGCCTTTCTGTGATCGCCGGTGGCTGGGCTTCGTCTCGCCCCTTGGTGCACCGTGTACTCCACCACCCTGGGGAACCCTGGCTGCCATCGACTTGGCGTCGGGCGAGGTCGATTGGCAGGTACCCCTGGGTACCACCCGTGATATGGCGCCCTGGCCCTTTTGGTACATCAAAGGATCGCCCAATTTGGGCGGACCAGTGGTGACGGCCAGCGGCCTCACCTTTATTGGCGCGACGACCGACCACTTTCTGCGCGCCTTTGATACCAACACTGGGGAAGAACTCTGGAAGGGGCGACTACCGACCTCGGGCCATGGTCTACCCATCACCTATCAGCTCAGGGATGACAGCAAGCAATTCGTCGTCATCGCCGCCGGGGGCCACGCGTCTCTGGGAACGCCACCGGGAGATTACCTGGTTGCCTTTACCTTGCCTGAGTAACACTGCCAGCGCGATTTTGGAGACATCATCATGAATGCACCGATAGCTATCACGCCCGCCGGCGATATTCTCGCCAATATCCACCAGATGGAATGGATCGACGTGGGCGGGGGCTCGCACTTCAAGGTGTTACGCATCTGCGAGAAAACCGGCCAATGGGTACTCTATGTTCGTATGGAGCCAGGCGCGCGTTTTCAGCCCCATCGGCATGAGGGCTGGGGCCAATTTTTTATTACAAAAGGCGAGCTGATTTATGATGTGGGTTCTGCACCGGCCGGTACCTACGGTTTTGAGCCCATCTTTGCAGTGCACCATGAGGCCGGTTGCGAAGTCGAAACCGAAATGTTGTTTATGGGCGAAGGCGCGGTCACCTACTTCACACCCGAGGGGAATATCGACTACGTTATGAATGCACAAACGCTGAAAGCCGTTGCCGAGGGGAATGCTGCGCTGGACGTCAGCCCAAGCAATTAGACCATCAAACAACCGCTTCCAGCTGAGCCTGCACCGTCGTCAAAAAAGCGGCGGCCTGCGCGCCATTTACTACGCGATGGTCGCTGCCCAAGGTCAACGTCATCACCGAGGCCGGCACCACTTCATCGGCCTCGTTAAACACCGGTACGCGGCGCACCGCACCCACGGCCAGCACCATGATTTGCGGTGGCGTCACCATCGCCGTAAATGCAGTTATCCCAAACATGCCGAGATTACTGACGGTAATGGCAGCGGAGCGCTGGTCAGCGGCGGTTAATCGGCCAGATCGGGCGCGCTCAATCAGCTCGCGGGAATGCTGAGCCAGCTCATCGAGACTCGCCTCGCACGACGTCTGTACCACCGGGGCCAAAATCCGATTGCCCTCAGCGGCAACCGCCACGCCAACCGGCTCACCTTCAATGGGCGTCAGCCTCTCGCCATCAAAGGTCTGATTCAGCGCTGGATGG
>VMDC01000030.1 GCA_008081045.1 Gammaproteobacteria bacterium
CTCACGCCTACCGCCACGCCTGATATTACGCCTGAGCTCATGCTTTATCTCACATCTTACTTCCCGCCTTACCTTACACCTTCCCTCACGCCAGCCCCTGAGGGTATACCCGGTGCTCATGCCAAACCCACGCACCAGGCTCATGCTGCATTTGCCTGCAGCCATCGCAGTTAGGACAGGACTGTCAAAAGCCGAGAAGGTGATGCCCCGGCACGCTATTTTCATCTCGGCAGCAGCGCGCTTGCAGGGCAGCGCTGAAAAGGCCCGGCTTTGAATCATGACTTGCGGGCACCTGAAAGCGATGGTCGCTGTGAGCGCTATCAGGGCGATCAAAGCCATGTGAAGGGTCAGGTTGCTCAGCTTTCCGGTAGCAACTGAGTTGACTCTTAACATAGCAGGATGAGTGGATGCCTTCCCACGATGGGTGGCATTTCAATGCGCTGATGTTTGGTATAATGGGAAAACCTGCCCGCGTTCCGTGCAGGCCTGTTATTTGAAGCAAAAGCCATGAAAAAGAAAATCATTATCCTGGTCCTAATCGCGATAGGCGCTTCTGGCCTGGCCGGAATCCTGCCGATCTCCATCTCATTATCTCCCACCGAGAAATTGGTTCTGGTCGAAAGCATCTCTAACAGGATCATCAGTCCGTCCATTTTGGCGTCCGGATTTTTGGCTCATGAGGAAGAGGTGATGCTCAGTTCAGAAGTCATCGGCAAAGTGGCTGAACTTTTTGTTGAGGAGGGTGAGCCAGTCAGTGCCGGCGATCTGGTGCTGAGGGTCGATGACAAGAATTTTTTGGCAGGGCTTGAGCAATCCGAAGCCGCTGTGAGGATCAATTCCATCGACATAGAAAGGCAAAAGGTTCGGGTTGAAAATCTTGAGAGGCAATTTCAAAGAAGCGAAGCGCTTTTCGGGCGTGACTTAATCGGAGAGGAAGAATATGAGTCTTTGAGGAACCAGCTCGATCTGGCTCGTATCGATTATCTGTCCTCGCAGGAAAGGCTCGCCCAATCGAACGCGCAGCTGGATCAGGTGCTCGATAATCTGTCGAAGACTCAGATCATTTCCCCGATCGATGGTGTTGTAACCAGTCTGGATATCAAGGTGGGGGAGACGGCGATAGCCAGTTCGACCAATATACCCGGCTCCTCTCTGATGACGATTGCGAACCCTTCCAGTATTTATACTGAGGTGCTGGTCGACGAAGCGGACATCGCGAATATCCGAGTGGGTCAGAAAGCAGAAATCGTGGCGATCGCTTATCCCGATGAGCCGATGCAGGGCACGGTTCGCTTTATCGCAAATACGGCAAAAATTGCGCAAGGGCGGACTGGTCTCAGCTTTGTCGTGAAAATAGATATAGAGGACCCGGGCGAGGTGACGCTGCGTCCCGGAATGTCCTGCAGAGCGGAGATTTTTACGCAGGATGATCGGCTGGTGACCGCCGTACCTATTGAAGCGGTGCTTTTCGAAGAGGATAAAGCTGAAAACAGGAGTGATCACTTTATTTTCCTCAACGACCAGGGTGTTGCGAAAAAAACGAAGGTCGAAGTCGGTTTGTCAGATGATGAATTTCAGGAGCTTCTCAGTGAGATAGATTCTGATGTTGATGTGATTGTCGGGCCGAATCGCGAGCTCAGGAATCTCGTTGATGGAGACAGAATCGGAGAGCTGGTCGAGAATGGCGACCCAGAGCAAAGGGGCAGAGGCGGCCGTTTTCAATTCAGAATTGGAAACTGACATGGACCTGATAAGCCTTATCGATATTTCGAAGCACTATCAGATGGGCGGTCAGACAGTGAAGGCCCTGGATTCGGTCACCGTTCATATTGCCAAGAACGATTACCTAGCCTTCATTGGCTCCTCGGGATCGGGCAAATCAACCATGCTCAATATACTTGGCTGTCTCGATAGGCCTTCGACCGGAACCTATCATCTGAACGGCAAGGATGTTGACAGCCTGACAGAGAATGAACTGTCAGAGATCAGGAACCTTGAGATCGGCTTTATCTTTCAGAGCTTTAACCTGCTGCCGCGCTCGACAGCGCTGGCCAATGTCATGCAGCCTCTGGTTTACCGGAATATCAGCTACAAAGCGCGAAAGGAACTGGCACTTGAGGCACTGCAGCGCGTGGGTCTCGACAGCAGAGTCTCACATTTTCCCAATCAGCTGTCGGGTGGGCAGCGTCAGCGCGTGGCCATCGCCAGAGCGCTGGTTACCGAGCCCTCGATTCTCCTGGCAGACGAGCCAACAGGGAATCTTGATTCAAGAACGACGGACGAGATTATGATCCTGTTTGATGAATTGCACCATGACGGTCACACCTTGATTATAGTCACCCATGAACCTGAAATTGCGGACCACTGCAAGCGGGTCGTCGAATTAAAAGATGGCCGGATATTCGCAGACAGCAGGCATTAAGTCGAACCTATGCTCTTTTCACTAATCGAAAGCTTCCGCTCAGCGCTGATTGCCATATTCGCCAATCGCATGAGGAGTTTTCTGACTACTCTGGGGATAATCATCGGGGTGGCCAGCGTGATCAGCGTGGTATCACTCACCGGCGGCATGAGTGCATTCATAGGAGATTCTTTTGAAGCGCTGGGCTCCAACAGCTTGACCATTTCTTCTTACACCCCATTCGAAGATCTTATGAAAGGAGTTCGCTCCAGGCTGTCGCCGGAGGATCTGGAACTGATCGAGCGCCGTGCCGACGGCATTGCCTCGATCACACCGATACTCGCGGCAAACCGTTCAAGCCAGATCAGGTATGGGCCGCAAACATCCTTCAGTGAAATTCTCGGAACGACTTATGCGTTTCAGGACGTCTCGCAGTCATACACCCAAGCAGGCCGCTTTCTGGCTCAATCCGATAATTTGACGCGCCGCAGAGTGGCTGTGATCGGAGAAGAGGTCAGGGATAATCTGAATCTGCCGGATAATCCGATCAATGAATACATCGAATTCAGCGGAGAATGGTTCAAGATAGTTGGCTTGCTCGAATCCCGTGGTGAGGTGATGGGTCAAAGCCGCGACAACTTAGTCCTGATACCTTACAGCACCATGGTCAGCATTCTGGGTAATCAGACCCGTACAGACATCGGTATCCAGCTAACTTTGAGTCCTAATGCAGAGCTGGATCTTGTTATGATTCAGCTGACGGCTTTGTTACGTGATGCACACAACCTTGGCGCAGGTGAAGAGGATGATTTCAGGATACAAACGCCAGAACAGCTCACAGAGCAGGTTGATGAAATTCTCGGCACTCTGACGCTGGTAGTAGGAGGAATCGTCAGCATTTCACTTCTGGTGGGCGGCATTGGGATAATGAACATTATGCTGGTGTCGGTGACTGAGAGAACCAGAGAGATCGGGATATGTAAAGCAATCGGTGCCAAGAGTCACCATATTCTGATGCAGTTTTTGATCGAAGCCATGCTGCTGTCCTTAATTGGCGGCGCCATCGGACTCGCCTCAGGCTACGGTCTTGGGGTGCTTATTTCCAGCGGCATTCCAGATTTTCCTCCTGCCAGCGTCCCGCTCTGGGCAGCACT
>VMDC01000017.1 GCA_008081045.1 Gammaproteobacteria bacterium
CCGCGATGTGGTCCGTGGTAATGGGTTGATCGTTGGGCAATAGGGGTTGCCCGTTCTCGTCAGATCTCCCCAGTAGTGCGGGCCGCTCCCCGTTCGCGATGTTATAGCAGGCCTCACGGAAACCTGTAGCGAGCAAGTCTCGCTTTTCCTCCACGATCAGTATTTTGTCCAGGCCACGCGCAAAATCCCGGTAGGTGTCGAGGTCGAAGGGGAACGGCATCCCCACTTTCAGGATTTTGATGCCGAGCTTGGCGATGGCGCCGCGATCGAGTCCCAAATCCTGGAAAGCCTGTAAGGTGTCGCGCCAACTCTTGCCCATGGACACAATACCGATTCTGGGGTTCTCGCAATCATGGCTAACGTAATTCAGCGCGTTGGCGCGAGAGAAGGCGATGGCGGCGGGGAGCCGGTATCGTTTGATGCGAGCCTCTTGCTCGTAGACTGAATCGGCCAGAAATGCATTCACGCCCTCTGCCGGGAATTCAAAGTCGGGCAGGGTGATGCGGGAGCGATTTATATCAGCGCTGATGGTGGCGGATGTTTCAATCGTCTCTGGCAGTAACTTGAATCCCACCCAGGCTCCACAGAACCGCGACAAGGCATAGCCGAGCAACCCAAGATCGATCACTTCCTGAATGTCCGCCGGGTACAGCACCGGCATGAACTGATCCTGAAACAGGAGCTCCGAGCTGTAGTTGTTGATCGTGGACGTCATGTTGTGGTCGTCGCCGACACATATCAGCACGCCACCCTGTTTGTCGGCACCATGCCAGTTGCCCTGGCGCAGTGCGTCTATGGATTGGTCCAGGCCGGGTCCCTTGCCATACCACATGCCAAAGACACCGTCATAACGCGCATCGTTATAGTAATTCGTTTGCTGGGTGCCCCAGACGGAGGTCATGGCGAGATGCTCGTTGGTGCCGGGCCAGAAGGTGATGTGGTTCTCGGGTAGAAGTGCGCCGGCGCGCCATAGCTCCTCGTCGATTGCAGTCATGGGGGAGCCGCGGTAACCCGACACAAATCCCCCGGTATTGAGACCGGCTGCCGCATCGCGCTGTCGCTGCAGTAACAGCAAGCGTACCATCGCCTGACTGCCACGCAGATGAATCAAGCCCTCGTATTGGGTGTAGCGGTCGGTTAGCGAGACTTTGTGTTTCGTCATGATTGCTTTAATTCGCACGTAATAGCCGATCACAGTATCTAACCGGTGCGAGAGAGTGCTGTCCAAATCGGCAAAAAAGTGTTCAAGGCTTGCTTTCTCTGCATTCAGCAGGTGAACCGGAGGCCAGTCGGGACAATAATGATCACATCTGCTCTGAGAGAAAAGAGACCAACTCCATGGGCCCTCTGAAAGATATTCGAGTGATAGAGATGGCCGGCCTAGGCGCTGGCCCATTGTGTGGAATGATGCTGGCTGACATGGGCGCAGAGGTTCTGCTGATCGACAAGCCGGGCCGGCCCTCGCCAGAAGCGCTTATTCATGTTGACAAAATAGATCCTCTCAATCGCAGTAAACGACGCGTGTGTCTGAACTTAAAAACCGCATCCCACGTGACGCTTCTCAAGGAAATCATCGGGCTGTCTGACGTATTAATCGAGTCCTACCGGCCGGGTGTGATGGAGCGGCTTGGTTTGGGGCCAGATGCATGCCTGACTAGCAACCCCAGGTTGGTTTATGCGCGACTTACTGGCTGGGGGCAAACCGGGCCCATGTCGGATAAGGCGGGCCATGACCCCAATTACGTGGCCGCCACTGGGGCCTTGTATCACGCCGGTAGCATGGGTGCCCCGCCAGTAACGCCACCCACTTTATTGGGTGATGCATCCGCGTCAGCGCTACTGGTGGCCGGGATATCTGCGGCGTTGGTCTCAGCTGAAAAAACGGGTCACGGACAGGTATTGGACGCAGCCATTGCAGAATGCACAAACTACCTAACAACCTATGCCAAGAGCTTTTATCAAGCCGGGCAATTGACCGACGAGCGCGGCGGCGCGTGGCTGGATGGCGCCGCGCCTTGGAACGCTACTTACGTCACAAGTGATGGAGGCTACATGGTGGTGGCCGCCATTGAGTCTAAGTTTTATGAGGCACTTTTGTCGGCTCTGGATTTGGACGAACACCCGTTATTTGTCAACGCAGGGCAGTGGGATCAGGAAGCATGGCCCGAGCAGCACGCTATGTTGGCAGCGAGGTTTGCCGCTAACAGCCGGGCTCACTGGAGTGATGTATTTCTCAATGCCGATGCCTGCGTATCGCCCGCGCTAACCTATGGCGAGAGCCACCTCCACCCCCAATTTGCCCACCGAGAAGCCCATTGGGTTGAGGAGGGGCAGGTTTTTCCCGCGCCCGCGCCGCGTTTCTCGCTCACGCCTTTTTTAGCTACTGAAAAAACAGAAAATAACGATATAAAACAATATTTTACTGAGATTGGCATCAGTGAAGCCTTAATTTCGGCGTGGCAGTCTGAACCGTAACCTCTTACGACTGGTGCAGATCAATGAGGGCGTAAGCGCTTTCGGGTCATTGCCCCTTGTGCCGGTGACATGCCTTGTACCGGAAATGACATGCCTCGCATCTCGCCTGTCTTCATAATTCTGGCAAGTTGTGACACGGTGCATCGGGTGAAGGCGGGCTCTGGGTGAGGCCTTGAGCATGGCCGATGGCCGATGGCCGATGTCCTAAAGTCGCATTCGCGGTCTATTCCACTGTCGCTCGGTATAACCGAGGACGAGGTGTTTCATGAATTTCCAGCTCTCAGAAGAGCAACTTCTCCTCATTGCGGGTTTTCAAAAATTTCTTGATCGGGAGGTCAAGCCGCTTGCGCTTCGCTACCGAGACGAGCTCATCCCCGTATCCGAAATGCAGTCTATTCAGCGGGCCATGATCGACTTTGGCGCAGGTGCCGGCGTGGTCGACGAGCAGTTGGGTGGGCTAGGTGTAGATGCGGTGACCAGCGGACTTCTACAGTTTGAGCTGTCTCGTAGCTCTCCAGATATTGCTGTGACCGCTCTGATTCAAAACATTGTAGGAAAGCTGCTCAAGTATGTTCCCGAGCCGCTCAGGGAGCGTTACATAGAGGATGTATTGTCGGTAAATCGATTTGGGTGTGTCGGCATGTCTGAGCCCGATGCGGGATCGCAGGTGACGGCGGTGCGCTGCAGGGCATCCGAGGATGGCGACGATTACATCATCAATGGCGAGAAATTGTGGATATCCAACGGCGGATATTCTGACTTTATTTTCCTATTGGCCCGGTTTAACGACGATCCCTCAGGGGGGTTGGGACTGATACTCGTGGAGCGGCAACACGGCTACCAAACATCGGATATCGAAAAAATGGGACTCAACAGCCAGTCGACTGCTCAAGTGGTCTTTCAGGACGTTCGATTGTCCAAAACCAATATGATGGTGGCCCCGGGCGAAGCAATGAAATCGTTTTTTATCTCATTGGCAGGATCCTGTCCCC
>VMDC01000050.1 GCA_008081045.1 Gammaproteobacteria bacterium
CCTCCGCATGAGCCCCTGAATGAGCGACCAAACGACTTCGCCGCTAGCCCGAATTCGCCATGCCCGAAGCGCCCGACTGCCGCTGGCGGTGCTGGTTTTCGCAGGTATTATTTCTGGCATTCTGCTCATGACACCTCCGCAGATCGTGAGCTCTGCGAAAACGCCCGCGCCGGTCACCGTAAGAACCGTGACCGCGCAACCGACCACGCAGCAACTTTATGTCCACAGCGAGGGAACCGTGTATCCGCGGGCGGAAACTCGGATAGTGGCCCAAGTAGCGGGTGAGGTGGTCTGGCTCGCAGACACGCTACGCGTGGGCGGACAGTTTGCCGCTGGAGAGGTGCTCGTCCAGCTCGACCAGCGGGATTATCAGGTGGCCTTGAAAAGCGCGGAGGCGCAGCTACGCCAGGCGCGCGCGGACCACGAGTATGCAGCGGCTGAAGCCGCGCGTATCGCCGCGCTTTTTAAAAAGGACCTCGCCAGTACGACAGAGCTGGAACGCTCCCGCCGTGCCCTCGAGGGCGCCGAAGCTGCGCTGTTGCGCGCCGAAGCATCGCTGGAGGGCGCCGAGATCGATCTCGCTCGAACCACCATACGGGCACCCTACGACGGTCGAGTGCGAACAGAGTCTGTGGATCTTGGGCAGTTCCTGCAGAAAGGCGCGGTTTTGACCACGGTATACGCCACCGACGCCATGGAAATAAAACTGCCCATACCCGATGCACAACTGGCGTTTCTCCATGAGGCCTTAACCCAGACCGGTGTTCTGGCAGACACCGCCGACATCCCGGTAGTGCTGTCAGCAACTTACGCTGGCCGGAAGCAGACCTGGACCGGCCAACTGGTGCGCACCGAAGCCAGCATTGATGAGCGCAGCCGGTTTATTTACCTCGTGGCAGAAGTCACCGAGACAATTAACGCCCGGGGAACACAACTACCTGTCGGGCTGTTTGTCGACGCGACCATTACCGGGCGCTGGTTCGAGAACATCGTTACCTTGCCGAGAATTTCGCTCCGGGGCGCCAATTCGGTATGGGTCGTTGACGAAGCAAACACCCTGCACGCTCGTGAGGTGTCGGTCCTCCGGGTTACCGAAGACAACGTCTTAATTTCGGCCGGTCTATCCCCGGGCGATACAGTCAATGCCTCGCCACTGCAATTCGTGGTCGAGGGCATGCCCGTTGTGGTTGTCGACTGAGCGAATAGACCATGCCCAGACTCATCGCCTGGTTCGTCGATAATCCGGTTGCCGCCAACCTGCTCATGTTCATTCTGGTGGCGTCCGGGCTCTTGAGCCTTAAAGACGTCCGGAAGGAGGAGTTTCCCAATATCGAAACCCCTATCGTGACGGTCACTGTGCCCTATCTCGGCGCAGCACCTGCCGAAGTCGAGTCAGGGGTCTGCACCCGAATAGAGGAAAGTATTTATGGCATAGAGGGCATCGACAAAATCCGCACTACGGCAGCGGAGGGTCGCTGCAACGTGACGATAGAAATCGATCGCGAGGCGGATCTCTCGAAAGCGCTCGATGACATTAAGGCTCAGGTCAATGCAATTTCGACCTTCCCGGCGAACACCGAGCGTCCGATCGTGTCGCAGCTCACCATGCAATCGCTGGTCATACAGCTGGCACTGCATGGCAACACCGACGAAAAATCACTGAAGTTTCTGGTGGAGGATATTCGTCGAGACCTGCTGGAGTTGCCTGCTGTTAGCTTGGTTCAGACCTTGTATCTCCGCCCGGACGAGATCTCCGTTGAAGTCTCTGAATCCGCACTGAGACGTCACGGACTGACTATCTCCCGGATCGCAGAAACCATTCGTCAGAACAGTATCGATATCCCCGGCGGTTCCTTACGCACCGACGGTGGCGAAATTCGTCTTCGCAGCACGGGCCAGCGCTACAGCGGCCGTGAACTTCAAGACATTGTGGTGGTGAGCCATCCCGATGGCTCACGGTTGTTGCTCAAGGATATTGCCACGATCGTCGACGGCTTTGAGGAGATTGACCAATACGCAGAACTCAACGGCGAGCCCACGATGCTCATCCAGATATGGCGAGTGGGTAACGATAACGCGCTGGAGATATCGAGTAGCGTGCTGGAATACGTCGACGCCAGAGAGCGTGCCTTGCCCGACGGATTACACCTCACCATCTGGAATAACGAAGCCAACGAATTGATTGGTCGACTCGGGGCGATTCTCGATAGCGCAGCTAGCGGACTGCTACTGGTGATTCTGAGCCTGTCTTTATTTTTGCGCGTGCGTTTGGCCCTGTGGGTCAGCGCCGGCATACCCGTTGCTATTTTTGGCGCGCTCGCCTGGTTCCCCAGTATGGATCTGAGTTTGAGCACACTCTCGCTGATGGGTCTATTGTTATCACTGGGGGTCGTTGTCGATGATGCCATCGTGGTCGGCGAACGCATTTACACCAAAGAACAACAGGGGCTCGATAGCAGAGCGGCGGCCATTGCGGGTACCAGCGAAGTCGCGGTGCCCGTGTTCTTCGGCGTTTTGACCACCATCGCAGCGTTCCTGCCGATGCTCAGCGTCGACAGCAATCTCGGGCAGTTTTTCCTGTCCATTGGGTGGACTGTCGTGCTTTGTCTGATCTTTAGCATTATCGAATCACAGCTGATCCTCCCGTCTCACCTCGCACACCGAAAGCGTGAGCGCGGCAAAAGCGATGCGGGCCGGCGCTGGGAACGCTTTCAAGAGCGACTCTCAGGCGCGCTGGAACGGTTTGCCAACACCCGATATCGAGAGGCCGTCGAGTGGGCCACCAATAACCGCTATGTAGTGCTCTCGGCGGCGTTGGGCATGATGTTAATCACAGGGGCCACGCTGGCCAGCGGGCGTCTGGTTTTTCAGTTTTTTCCTTCGGTAACAGGAAATAATGTCGTGGCCAAAATCGTGATGCCCGAGGGATATCCGCTCGCGGGCACCAAGCGCGCGTTGATGACGCTCCAGACCGCGGCGGAGCGCGTGAGAGAACAGGTGGATGCCGAACTGCCCGAAGGTGACACCGCATTCGTGAATGAACTCTCTTCTATCGGTATTAACATTACCCAAGGTGCCATGGTGATGGTGGG
>VMDC01000024.1 GCA_008081045.1 Gammaproteobacteria bacterium
TCCATTGGCAGGGCAGGGGTTCCTGCATCTCCGGTGTTATTCCGCGCGATATCCACGGCAAATGTATGCTCACCCCTGCGGAAGCTGTAGCCGAGATCGAAGCGCTCCCGCTCGTATTCGCTGGGCGTTATTACCCCGTCCGGAAATTCCAGATCCTTGGCGCTTTCATTCATCACAAACCCGCGAATCAAATGATTTCGGTTGGTCATCGCAAAGAAGCCGCTGGCAACGACGCCTTCATTGACCGTCTGAGTGCCAAAATATGTCCTGCCGGTAAACTCGAACGCCTCCCGACTGCCGAATTCACCAGAGTAAGTTTTAGCCTGGATATAACCGCCAATCGTTTCCTGCGCGGTACTCACCGGCGCAATGCCCCGATTGATTGTGAGGGATTCCAGCAAAGCGACAGGTGCATAAGACAAGGGAGCGTCCATGGAGTTGGGCCCGGCGCCGCTAATCTGCGCTCCGTCAACGGCCACGCTGATCCGGTCACCGAACATGCCTCGATACTGGGCAATGCCGGTCAGTTCGCCATTCTTGTTCAGATTGGCGCCGGGCATCTTGCGCAGCATCTGGGCGGTGTCGGCCGGCGCGACCAGCGTGTCGTCCGTTGCTACCGTATGGCTGTCCTGCACACCGACCACGATGATTTCATTAATGCGCGGTGCATCCTGAGCGGCAAGCGGTAAGGCGAAGGTGGCGAAGGTGCCGAGAGTGGCGAGGGAAAAGAGGCAGTTAAGCTTAGGCATGTTGTCTCCGGACAGAGGTTTTTCTGGGGCGCAGTATGCATAAAACCGAGTCTTTTCGCCTGCGACACGATGTCGCACCTTCTGTCCTTCAGTCTGTTGCTCAAGTAAAGTAAGGCTGTGGTCCGGTGGCAGTACAGGTAATTTAAGGAAGGCAGCTATGGCAGCGATGTCCGGATGGTTCGGAAAGCTGAGTGTTCTCGGTCTGACAGACAATGTGCAGTCAGGGATCCTCAGGGTGGGTCTGCAGCGGCTCCTGCTGCTCCGGATATTCGTCACGTTTTTGAGCGTGCTTGCGCTTGCTATTCTTGAAAACCTGACCCCAATTTCAGCTCCACTGCCTCTGATGGGGATCCTACTGATCACGTTAGGAGTGTCTCTGCTGGCTGGGTTCTGGCGGTTAAAGACTGCAAAGGTCATCAGCCATTACGAGTTTTTTGCACATCTGCTGATTGATGTCCTGGTGCTGATCGTGCTGCTGAGCGTCGCCGGAGGCGCGAGTAATCCATTGATTTCTTATTTACTGGTTTTGCTGGCGATAGTCGCTACCTTACTGCCACCTCTATTCGCCTTCATATTCGCGATCTCCGGCATTTTGATTTACAGCTTTTTCCTAATACGGGATCTCAACGTGGATCACAGTGACTCGATGGCATCGATGCAGCAGGGTCAGATATTTGAACTACATCTGGTAGGCATGTGGGTTATTTTTTCAGTGAGTGCGATTCTCATTGCATTCTCCCTGACCCGTCTGTCATCTGCGATCAGAGAAAGGGAGATCATGCTTTCAGAAGTCAGAGAGAATGAACTTCGTAATGAGCAGCTTGTTGAGATCGGTATGCTGGCGGCAGGCACCGCTCATGCGATTGGAACTCCCTTGTCGACGATGTCGGTATTGCTTGCTGAAATAGATCTGTCGCTTCAGCAAAGGGTTAATGCTGAAAGTCTCAAGGAAGATATCCTGACGTTGCGCCAGCAATTAAGCCGTTGCAAGAGTTCCTTGAATGAGCTGGTTCATTACTATCATAAAGACAACACGAAGGAGAAAGAGAACTGGCTGCTGTCAGATTTTGTTTCTGAGCTCACAGATTACGTGACCAATATTCATCCGGGCTCTCAAGTTGAGTTCGTCCTGGAAACCGAAGATGATCCGTATATGACTGCCGAATTGAGCCTCAGGCATGCGGTCATTAACATTATCGAAAACGGGATCAAAGCCGCCGCTCATAAAGTGGAAGTTCGAGTTTCAAGTCCGGAAGGCTCTCGTCTGGAGATTCTTGTCACCGACGACGGTCCGGGCATGCCCACTGAAGTGATGGAGAAAATGGGCGAACCTTTCATCTCAACCAGAAAGGACAGCATGGGTCTGGGTATTTTCCTGGCGAATGCAGCGGTGCAGCGGCTTGGCGGAGAGATAGAAATGTACAACCTTCAGCAAGGTGGAGCGACAACCCTGATCTCATTTCCCTTATCCTTGGACAACCGACCGGCATGAGTGTTGATAAGACGCCGCAACAACTTTTACTTGTTGAAGATGACGAGGTCTTCGCCCGAGTGCTCAGTAAGGCGCTGGGCCGACGCGGGTATGAAGTAAGTTATGCTCCGGACTTGAGTCTCGCTTTTCAGTTGGTAGAACAGGAACAGTTCGATTTGGCGATATTGGATCTTAATCTGGGAGGCGCAACTTCCATGGAATTGATCAAGCCACTGAAGCAGTCGAACCCTGAGATACGCATGCTGATTCTCACCGGTTACGCCAGTATTGCTACGGCTGTAGAGGCGATCAAACTGGGGGCAGATGACTATCTTGCGAAACCCGCCGACACCGATGAGATTCTCGCTTCGCTATTAAATCGCGAGCAGTTGGATAAGCAAGTGGCTGATTCAGACGGAGGCTTGGCCACAATGTCTGTGAAGCGCCTTGAGTGGGAGCACATTCAAAAAACCTTGCAGGCAAACAACGGTAATATCTCTGCCACTGCCAGACAGTTGAACATGCATCGCCGAACGCTTCAGAGGAAGCTGCAAAAGCGGCCGGTTCGCACTTAGCTTTTTTACTTTCGCAGAATGAAAATTGGTGGGCCCACCAGGACTCGAACCTGGGACCGACGGATTATGAGTCCCTCGCA
>VMDC01000025.1 GCA_008081045.1 Gammaproteobacteria bacterium
CTGGATGGTGAGTTACTCAGCTATGCGACCGTCACCCCGGAACTGGCCCGGGCGCAGGCAGATCGTGCTGAGGAAGAGATACGGGCCGGCCGGTATCGGGGTGTATTGCATGGTGTGCCGGTCGCGATAAAGGATCTGTGCTACACCGCTGGGATCCGAACCATGGGCGGACTGAAAGTCCGACAGCATTTCGTGCCAGAGTTTGATGCGACGGTGGTGCGAAAACTCGAGGAGGCCGGCGCCGTATTGCTGGGTAAACTGAATCTGACCGAAGGCGCTCTGTCTGCCTATAATCCTCAATTTCCGATTCCGAAAAACCCCTGGGGAAAAGAGCTGTGGGCCGGGGTGTCTTCTTCCGGCTCTGGCGTGGCTGTAGCGGCAGGTCTGTGTTTCGCAGCTATTGGAACCGATACCGGCGGCTCCATACGCTATCCAGCGATGGCTAACGGTGTTACCGGGCTTAAACCGACCTACGGCAGGGTGAGCCGTCATGGGGTGCTCGCGCTGGCGGAGTCTCTTGATCACGTCGGCCCAATGGCTCGGTCCGTGGCTGACGTAGTCGCCCTGTATAACGGGATAGCCGGTTATGATGAAAATGATCAGACTTCGTTGAATCTTGAGGATGCGCAGATTGCCCAGCCTGCTGCAACGAATCTGACCGGTCTGCGTCTGGGGGTGGATGCAGACTGGTTCAGCCATGGGACCGATCCGGGTTTACTGGCCTCACTCGAGCTAGCGATAGATGTGTTTACAGCGCTTGGCATGGAATGTGTTCCGGTAGAGATGCCCCGTGAAGGGCCGATGGATTACCGCAACCTCTGGTTACCGTTGACGGGGTATGAAGCCTATCGTGCCCATCGCGAAACCTTTCCTACTAGAGAAGCTGACTATGGTGGGTATCTGGCCAATGTTCTGCGCATGGGAATGCAGATGACGGAGGAAGAATATGCTGCAGCTGCCGAGCAGCGGATCGAATTCAGTGCACGGTTTGAAGTGGCGCTTAGCGAAGTTGACGCCGTTATCTGTCCTTCCGGAGGCATGGTGTTTGCAGTCAATGCGCACGCGCAGCAGGGCGATGCAGAGGCCATGAAGGAGGTGGTAAAACATTTTCAGGGGCAGTTCACGATACCGGCTGATCTTGCCGGCACGCCGACGCTGTCGTTGCCCTGCGGATTCAATGATCAACAACAGCCTTACGTGATGCAGTTGATGGGAAGCAAATTCGCCGAAGCCACGCTTTGCCAAATCGGCCACGCCTACCAGTCGGAAACCGACTGGCATCACCGTCATCCTGATTACTGACACTGGACTTATGGGAGCGAGTCTGCGGCTTGCATGCGCGTCCGACGATGAATCTGCAGCTTGCGGGCTACTCGGTAAGAGCGCCCTGGTCGAGCGCGGCTCTGTCAGCTCAACGCAGGGTTCATCAACCGCATAAAGGAGACACTATTGTCAGAGTCTGTCTGTGTGCCTGCCTTTATGCGGTCATTCAGAACTGCTGCGCGATGCCTCTTGTTACGCCTTACTCTTCTGTCTGCATCCGAAAATCTGCGCCCAGTGCCGGGTTAATGTAGTCATCGGGCAAGACACGATCAGGGTCCGGTCTGACGCTCAGGTAATCCACATGCACAGGAACTTCCAGCCAACCGTGCGGGGTACCTGCTGGAATGATAATTATGTCGCCTTCCTTGACGTGTTTAGCGATCCAGTCTCCGACAATGAGGCCGCTGCAGGAAGGGCCGTTTAGCGTTGTGTTGACGGCGCTGTCTTCAGCGAAGCCATTGCCATTATAAATTTCCCCTCCGGTTACCAGTGTCCCTGAGCCGGATGCGATATAGTAAGTCTCGGTCTGATGGATGTGCATGATTCCCCTCGCGCTGCTGTTGCGGCTGCTGTCCTGAGTTCCGCACGGTCGCTCCGGGTTGTCATTGTCCTGTCCGCTGCCGCGGGCTACTGCGCCGCGATGGACAATACCGACTGACAGGTTCAGTTTGCCAATATCGCGACTAATAATCTGCCGGTCGACGCCGGGAAGTTCATTGACCATTTGCCACTGCTCTTCGGTGATAAAAGTTGCATAGGTTTGGTCGTCCTGCGCAGAGGCTGAGTTCATTGCCGCAGCAGTTGCGCCAGAAACTGCTAGGGTAACTAGTGATTTGAGTGTTTGTTTCATGCTTGCTCCTTTCGATACGAGAAGTACAGGGATCTTGGTACTGCCGGGCAACTTCTTGGGCTGTCAGAGTATCACCTTACCTGTGAATGCTTTTATTGCCAAGAACCAGCAGCAGACCGCAGTCACACCAGAGAGAATGCAGCCCGGGCAGAAATCTGGCTCTGGCTTCGCAGCCTGAGGTATTCTTCGGCTATGTTTCAGTTGAGTGCTCATGCTCTACTCATAGTTCTGTCGCGAAGGGGATATCGCGCATGAAACGCGCCGTCGTGGTGGGAGCGGGGATCGTTGGTCTTAGTACAGCGCTCTATCTTCAGAAAAAAGAGCGCCACGTCACACTGGTTGACCCCCTGCCGCCAGGCGAAGGCACCAGTTTTGGTAATGCCGGGATCATTTCAGTAGGCTCCGTGCATCCTGAAGCTACTCCCGGAATATGGAGAGAAATTCCGAGAATGCTGTTCCGTGCCCCGGCGCCGGTACGTTTGCGTTCAGCCTACCTGTTGCCGTTTCTCCCCTGGCTGATGCGCTTTCTCATGAACAGCAGCCAAGCCCGTTATTTGCAGTCGGCTGTCGCGATGCATGCGCTTTCCTCTCAGGC
>VMDC01000058.1 GCA_008081045.1 Gammaproteobacteria bacterium
CTCGTCGGGCTCATAACCCGAAGGTCGTAGGTTCAAATCCTGCCCCCGCTACCAACTTTTGGATTCGCTAGACAACGCCTCAAGTAGGCTTGATCCGGCACAATCGTAGCTGTCGTGACCCGCTCCCGGAGCCCGGTCACCGCATGGATTGCGTCGTGCAGCGGGACAAACTACGCACTGGGTCTTGTGAACGCCCGGCCGCGTATCAGTGAAGTGGGCCTTGGGCCCATTTTTTGTTTCTGGGGTTCCTGTCCGGAAATGGTCCGGGAAGGAGCCGAGGCTGAGGAACGGTGAAGAGTAGCGTCAACCAAGTAGCGCAGCTGGTGAGTCCGACGGTGGAAGCTTTGGGGCTGCAACTGTGGGGCATTGAACATACTTCTCAGGGCAAGTATTCAGTGCTCAGGATCTTCATTGAGCGTGAAACTGGCGTCACGATAGAGGACTGTGAGCAGGTCAGCCGGCAGGTGAGTGCGATACTTGACGTTGAAGATCCGATTGCCGGCGAATACACGCTTGAAGTGTCCTCACCGGGAACGGATCGACTGCTGTTTACCGTTGAGCAATTTCAACAGTACTGCGGCGAAGAGGTAGACATCAGGATGCGCTCCCCCCTAGACGGGCGGAGAAAATTCAAAGGTATTTTGCAAGACGTTGTTAGCGGAATAGTGCAGATAGAAGTAGACGGCAGCTCTTTTGAACTGCCGCATGAAGAGATAGAAAAAGCGAATATTGTTTACTGAAGCAGGAAGGTTCTGTGAGGCCAGCGGCAGTACAGGGCAATCCGGTCAGTGACGGGTTTGGTGACACGATTATGATGAGTAAAGAAATATTGATGGTTGCAGACGCCGTCTCGAATGAGAAGGGTGTGTCTCGTGCTGTCATTTTTGAAGCAATTGAATCGGCTTTGGCGACGGCGACCAAGAAGTTACACGACAGTGAGGAGATTGACTGCCGGGTATCGGTAGATCGCGATACCGGTGAGTACGAAACCTTTCGCGTATGGACTGTCGTCGAAGACGAAGAGTATCTGGAAGAAGCAGCTCAGTTCACGCTGGAGCAGGCTAGTGAAAAAGATCAGAGTCTGGCCATTGGCGATACCTATGAGGAAAAGATCGATAACGCGGAATTTGGTCGCATCGCTGCCCAGACAGCCAAACAGGTTATTGTGCAGAAAGTCCGGGAAGCTGAGCGCGAAATCATCATCGGTGATTATCAAGATCGAGTCGGTGAACTGGTGGCCGGAACCGTCAAGAAAGTGACCCGCGACAGTGTGATTGTCGACCTGGGCAGCAATGCTGAGGCCCTGCTGCCGCGGGATCAGATGATTCCGCGTGAAACCTTTCGAATGGGAGACCGTCTACGGGCGCTATTAACCGATGTCCGCTCAGAACAGCGGGGCCCGCAGTTGTTTCTCAGCAGAACTTCACCTGCCATGCTGATCGAGCTGTTTAAGATTGAGGTTCCGGAGATTGCCGAGGAGGTCATCGAAGTCAAAGCCGCGGCTCGCGATCCGGGCTCCCGGGCAAAGATTGTGGTCAGCACCAATGATGGCCGTATCGATCCGGTTGGCGCGTGCGTGGGCATGCGCGGATCGCGCGTGCAGGTGGTGTCGAATGAACTGGCCAATGAGCGCATCGATATCATTCTCTGGGATGATAATCCGGCACAGCTGGTCATCAATTCCATGGCGCCCGCAGAGGTGGCCTCGATCATCGTTGATGAGGACAGCCATACCATGGACATTGCGGTCGAGGAAGACAATCTGGCACAGGCTATTGGCCGAGGCGGCCAGAATGTGCGCCTGTCCAGTGAGCTGACAGGCTGGACAATAAACGTCATGAGTGAAGAAGACGCGGCAGAAAAGCAGCAGCAGGAAGCCAGCACCTTTATTGTCATGTTCATGGAAAAACTGGACGTTGATGAAGAAGTCGCTGAGGTTCTGGTGCAGGAAGGCTTTACCTCGGTTGAAGAGGTTGCCTACGTGCCACTGGATGAAATCCTGGCGATTGACGGTTTCGATGAAGAGATCGCCAATGAGTTGCGCAATCGGGCGAAGGATGCCCTGCTCACGCAGGCGATTGCCTCTGAGGAGGATCTGTCTTCAGCCAACATTGCAGACGACCTGCTCAATATGGAGGGCATGGATGATGAGCTGGCCCTTCAGCTCGCCAAGAAAAATATCCTCTCCATGGAGGATCTGGCAGAGCAGGCTGTTGACGAATTGATGGATATTGAAGGAATGGATGAAGAGCGTGCAGGAGAATTGATAATGACCGCACGCGCACCGTGGTTTGAGTAATCGCGAGTGACGTAGGTTTACGGGAGTTGATATGGCAGATGTAACGATTAGCGAACTCGCTGGAGTGGTTGGCGTTTCTGTGGACAAACTGTTGTCGCAGATCAAGGAAGCCGGGTTACCCCACACCAAGGCCGATGAGCTGATCTCAAATGATGACAAGAATACCCTGTTGGTATTCCTGCGCCGCAGTCATGGTGATCGCGATGTGACCTCTGCTGCGCCCAAGAAAATTACTCTGAAGCGTAAGACACTTGGCACTCTGAAATCGGCGTCTTCTACCGGCCGGGGAAAAACGGTCAACGTCGAGGTCCGTAAAAAGCGCACCTACGTCAAGCGAAGCGCGATCGAGACACCAGTCGAGGAAGAGCTACCAGCAGCAGAGCTTGAGCCGGAAGTTGAAGAAACTGCCGCAGATGCTGTAGCTCCTGA
>VMDC01000056.1 GCA_008081045.1 Gammaproteobacteria bacterium
GTTTCCTGCTTTGTGGGGGGAGTGCCGATCCTCCCCGTGTACGCCGGTCAGATTCAGGCGCCGGGTTTGGGTATGGCCACTGCAATCTGGAGCGAGGAGGGTAGCGCCGTAGCGGGAGAAAAGGGCGAGTTAGTTTGCACTCGGGCGTTCCCCTCTTGCCCGGTGGGGTTTTGGCAGGACCCCGACGACAGTAAGTTTCTCGATGCTTATTTTTCTCGCTGGCCCGGTGTATGGGCCCACGGCGACTACGGTGAGATTACCCCAGAAGGGGGCTACATTATTCATGGGCGCTCCGACGCCGTATTGAATCCGGGCGGGGTGCGCATTGGCACGGCAGAAATTTACCGCCAGGTAGAGCGCGTGCCCGAGGTGCTGGACAGCGTTGTGGTGGGGCAGGTGTGGCAGGAGGATGTCCGTGTCGTGCTGTTTGTTGTGCTTCGGGACGGGGGCGTGCTGGACGACACACTACGCGAGGTGATTCGTTCTGAGATTCGCAGGCATACGACGCCTCGGCACGTGCCAGCGAAGATTCTTCAGGTGGAGGATATTCCTCGCACCATCAGCGGCAAGATCGCTGAGCTGGCGGTGAGAAAAATCGTGCACGGTGAGACCGTGGCCAATCAGGATGCGTTGGCCAATCCAGATTCGCTCCGGCTATTTGCGCAGCGTCCAGAGTTGCAAACGTAGCATTGGGCGCTCGATGGGCTCCGGGTCGCGTCGGGCCCCGCGATCCACAGAGCGCTATCGCGCCTGCGTTAAATTTGCCGCCGCGGTTGACCTAGCCTTCGACGTAATCCTCAAGCGGTGGGCAGGTGCAGACTAGATGTCGGTCACCGTACACATTGTCGACGCGCCCTACAGGGGGCCAGTATTTATCGACCCTGAAGCTACCGGGGGGAAAACAGCCCTGTTCTCTGCTGTAGGGTCGGTCCCAATCGCCGATGAGTGCATTTACGGTGTGGGGCGCATGTTTCAGTGGGTTGTTCTCCGCATCACTGTCGCCCCGTTCGATGGCCCTGATCTCTTCGCGGATAGCCAGCATCGCGGTGATAAAGCGATCGAGTTCCGCTTTAGTTTCACTCTCTGTGGGCTCCACCATCAGCGTCCCCGCAACCGGCCAGCTCATCGTCGGTGCGTGAAAACCATTGTCGATCAGTCGCTTCGCAATGTCGTCCACGGTCACGCCCGCAGTCTCTGAGAACGGTCGGGTGTCGAGAATGCACTCATGTGCCACGCGTTCGTTGCTGCCTCGAAAAAGAATCTCAAAGCTGCCCTCGAGTCGCTTGGCAATGTAATTCGCATTGAGAATGGCAACCTTGGTGGCCTGCGTGAGCCCCGCACCCCCCATCATCAGGATATAAGCCCAGGAGATGGGAAGAATAGAGGCTGATCCCTGGGGCGCGGCACTCACAGCGCCGCCCGTCGCGCCGGCCTCGGGGTGACCGGGCAGGAAGGGGGCAAGGTGGGCTTTGACCCCGATAGGCCCCACGCCCGGGCCGCCGCCGCCATGGGGGATGCAAAAGGTCTTGTGTAAATTGAGGTGTGTGACATCGCCACCAATGTCACCAGGTCGAATCAGGCCCACCATGGCGTTCATATTGGCGCCATCGATATAGACCTGTCCGCCGAAGTCATGGGTGATCTGACAGATTTCCCGCACCGTCTCCTCGAAGACACCGTGAGTTGAAGGATAGGTAATCATGCAAGCGGCCAACTGGTCTCCGGCCAGCTTGGCTTTGCTGCGGAAATCTTCTACGTCAATGTCACCGTTGGACGCTGATTTGACAACCACCACTTCGAGGCCTGCCATTTGCGCGGAGGCGGGGTTGGTGCCGTGGGCCGATACCGGTATCAGGCAAATGTTGCGACCCGCCTCGCCGTTTGCTTCGTGGAAAGCGCGGATCGTGAGCAATCCTGCGTACTCTCCTTGAGCACCTGAATTGGGTTGCAGGCTTATGGCATCGTATCCGGTTATCTCACACAGCTTGTTGCTTAGATCCTCTGTCAGCTCGGCGTAGCCTCGGGTCTGCTCAGCGGGCGCAAACGGATGGATGTTGGCGAATTCGCGCCAGGTGATGGCCATCATCTCCGCGGCTGCATTGAGTTTCATGGTGCATGAACCAAGGGGAATCATGGCGCGATCGAGCGCGAGGTCGCGATCTGCAAGGCGCCGCATATAGCGCATCATTTCGGTCTCGGCGCGATTCAGATGAAAAATCGGATGGGTCAGATAGTCTGAGCGGCGCAGCAACGGTTCGGGAATCGCGTAGACCGGTTGCGGTACTGCGCGTTTGTCCTTAATGCCAAATGCCTTCCATAACCGCTCCATCACATGGAGGAGCGTGCTCTCATCCAGAGAGATCCCGATTCGCGTGTCGCCAATCACGCGTAGGTTTATTCGCTCCCGTTGCGCCGCCTCTATAATCGCGCCCTGTAGCGGTCCCACATCGACGGTGATGGTGTCAAAGAAGGCGTCTGGCTCTACGCTAAACCCCCGTTCTTTCAACCCTTCTGCCAGACAGACGGTTTTGTGGTGCACGCGTTGCGCGATGGCTTTAAGGCCCTCGGGGCCATGAAATACGGCGTAAAAACTGGCCATATTGGCCAGTAACGCCTGTGCAGTGCACACATTTGACGTCGCTTTTTCTCGTCTGATGTGCTGCTCCCGGGTTTGCAGCGCCAGACGGAAAGCTTTGTTGCCCTGGGCATCGAC
>VMDC01000008.1 GCA_008081045.1 Gammaproteobacteria bacterium
TCAGCCAACCATGATACGGCCTATGTCTACTATTTTTCCCGCCCGGTGCCGGTATTTCGTCTGTACATGCCGTCCATGCCTGACCTCTCCGGCGACGGTGGCGCCAGATCACTGGGGGCCTATCATTCCGGAGAGCTGGCCTACGTATTTGATAATCTGAACACCGTCGGGATAGGGTGGGAGTCGGATGATCATCTGCTGTCAGCCACAATTGCTGACTACTGGTTCAATTTTGCCCGCAGCGGAAATCCCAATGCTCCGGGTCTTCCCGAATGGCCTGCTTACGATCCAGCAAATGATGCGGTGCAGGTGTTTGATGCGCAGGTGCGAAACGCTATACATCCTCGCAGCGCCCAAATGGACCGGATTGAGGCGATAGCCACTCAGTGACAGGCGCAGAATGCGGGATCTGATTCAGGGTCTGGAGGTTCGCGCTTTGGGCCCCAGCTGACTGGGAAGCAACTCGTAAGCCAGTTTGACCCACTCACACAACAGGGGTCTGGTGTCCCTTGGATCTATGACTTCTTCGATGCCAAACGCCTCTGCAGTTCGCAGTGGAGAACGATATTGCTCGAGCATATCTTCAAGCTCGCGCCGTCGAAGTTCAGGGTCATCGGCTGACTCTATGTCGCGTCGATAGGCAGCCTGAACGCCGCCTTCGATGGGGAGTGAACCCCAGTCGGCCGATGGCCAGGCGTAGCGAAGGTTGAGGCCGTCGGATTTGCCATGCCCGGCCCCGGCCACTCCGTAGCAGCGTCGGATGATGACTGATACCCAGGGTATGCTGGACTGATAAACGGCCATCAAAGCGCGGCTCCCCAATCGCACAGTGCCTTGCTGTTCTGCTTCTGTTCCGATTAGAAAGCCGGGATTATCCACCAGATTTACCACGGGTAAATGGAAGGTGTCACACAGATCAACAAAGCGCATCATCTTTTCTGAGGCAGACGCATTTACCGCACCACCGTGGTGTTTGGTATTGTTCGCCATAAGGCCTACGGCATGACCATCCAGTCTGGCTAATCCGACAGTCAATGACTGGCCGTATGCCGGACTGATCTCAAAGAAAGAGTCCCGGTCGACTATGGCGCTGATGATATCGCCTATTTCGTACATCTCGCGGCGATTGCGCGGTATGACTGAGAGTAAGTTTTCATCACGCCGGTCGGCGGGGTCACTGGAAGCTGTAACCGGCGGCATTTGCCACACATTTTGCGGCAAGTATGAAAGAAATTTCTTGATGGTCAGGAAGGCTTCTTCTTCACTGGCTACTTCATTATCAACTGCGCCGCTCAAATGGGCATGAATTTGAGAGCCGCCGAGTTCGTTTTTTTCTACGGGCTTGCCGAAGCCCCGCTCGACGACCGGGGGGCCAGCAACAAACAGCTGGCTGGTTTCTTTGATCATTAATGAGAAGTGAGAAATGGTGACGCGGACTGCACCGAGACCCGCAACCGAGCCCATACAGGCACAAACTACCGGTACCTGCCCCATCAGTTCCATGGTGGTGTTGAATCCCTGTAAAGCAGGGACATAGGAGTAGCCAACCATTTCAAGCGTTTTGACGCTACCGCCACCGCCACTGCCATCAACGAGACGGATTAGGGGCAGCCGCATTTCCAGAGCATATTTCTCACCATAGCCGGATTTGTCTCCGATTTTGGCGTCAGCTGCACCGCCGCGCACAGTGAAATCATCGCCGCCGATTACCACCTTACGGCCGTCCAGTTCGGCTGTGCCCAACACGAAATTTGACGGCGTGAATGTTTGCAGACTGCCTTTCTCGTCATAACCGGCCCTGCCGGCCAGAGCCCCTATTTCATGAAAGCTGCCCTCATCAACCAGGGTCGAAATGCGCTCCCGCACAGTCAGTCGGCCGTTGTCATGCTGCCGCCTGATGCGCTCCTCTCCGCCCATTTCCTTGGCCAGCGCTTCGCGCCTGCGTATTTCATCGACTTCTTTTTGCCAGGACATATTCATCCGCCTTTAGCGTGGTTGTCGCGAGGTTCTATCATGAAACGGCTTCAGAATTAAAGCCGGAGCGACTCTGCGGTACCTGATGTTTGAGCTCACCGTCACACTAACCAGAATGCCCGGTTGTCCGAATTCATATTCTGCTGTTGCAGCATGCCCTCTCGGAGCCAGGTAGCGCGCTGCCTGCCGATATCGGAATCTGCGAAAAATTCCAGGCAAAAAAAAGGGGTGGCTGCTGCCACCCCTTTTCCTGTTGCACTACCGCTGATCTTAGAAGTCAGCTCGCAGACGGGCGTAGTAGTAACCACCCTGCCAAGGAACAACGGTACCTGAGGAGTAGACACGGCCACAGCAGTAGTCGCCGATGGTGTCACGGTCAGGATATTCGTCGAACAGGTTACGAGCACCAGCAGACAGTTCGAACATGTCGTTGATCTGCCACTGACCTTCCAGGTCGAACTGATAGAAATCAGGCAGAGTCTGGAAGCGAAGTCCGCCAGGTCCAGTGCCGCCTGAATTAGAGTTGGTAGACTCACCGAACCACTGGAGTCTGGCAATCAATTGGAGATCGCCAAGCTGATGGGTACCAGTGAATATTCCACGCCACTT
>VMDC01000036.1 GCA_008081045.1 Gammaproteobacteria bacterium
ATGTTTCCCAATGTCACCATCTCATTTTTGCCCGACAACCTGATCTTTTTCCGCACTGAGCCTGATCCAAAGGACCCCACCCGTTGCACCTTTGATCTGTGGTGTATGGCGTTCCCTGTAGAGGGCCAATCCGAGGCCCACGGCATCATGACCCGCGATTTATTCCCCGTGCGGGAATGTGAGTCGAAAACCTGCGACTTCGAGGGTGGTGAGGGTATCCCCGAGATCATCGATTCCATCGTCTGGCAGGATATGATGCTCGCCGAAGCGCAGCAGAATGGGTGGGAGTCCCGCGGCTTCGGCGACTATTACTTGGCAGATCAGGAATCCCGCGTACGGTTCTTCCACGAGACATTGAATGACTACATCGCGGGCAGAAAAGGGTAGGTTTCTTGGCCGCCGTTGCTTCGTTATGCGGCGCAGATAGTACGGATTTTTGGCCGGAAGCGGCCTGTGGACTGTGAGCTTGGGGGTAACATGAAAATCAAACAGTGGCTAGCATTGTGGCTGTGTGCAGCCTTGGGGAGTCAGGTGGCGATGGTCAAGGCCGATGAATTCAGTGTGAATGACGTACTGGCGAGGCAGGAAATTGAATACTTGCAGCGCTGGTACGCCCGTGCGACCGATCTGATTGGCACAAATGAGGCCGACAATATCGAGGCGGGTCGTAAAATCTATCACCGTATTTTTACCCCCGATGCGTCGATTCAGGCGAGCGATCCCAATGGCTCCTATTTTAAGGTGACTGGGCCTGATGAGTGGGTGAAAGTCGTCGACGGTGCCTTGTCGGTATTTGATTCAACGCAGCATTTGCTGGGCACCCAAATCGTTACCATCGAGAATTTGCCCGACGAGGGCGGGCAGGGAGGTCGAGGCTCCATGACCAGTTATCTTCAGGCCTGGCACCACGACCCCGATCGGGTCATCGATATTTATCTGGGCACATACTTTAGCGAGGTGCGTTACACCCCCGGGGTGGGGTGGCAGATCTTCGACATGCGCCTGAAAAAGGTGGCTGGCGAGGTATTTGATAAGAGCCAATGAATCGCGGCAAAGAATTCGGTTCGCGGCTCCGTAAAATAACTCAAATAATCAGTTATTTATGAGCACAGCTGCGAGCCTATAAATACAATCACACTTTTTTTAGGGGGCTGGCCTAGTCTTCAGACACCGAGACTAAACCCCCTCAATGGCATGGGAGACCCTATGAACGCGCCCAGTCCCGTCATCCTCGAGCTGGATCTCAATAGACCCCCCAAGGAGCCGGAACCCCCGTTACGTGGCGATTCGGTAAGCGCTGACCGATATGTTTGCCCTGACTACCTCAAGCGAGAGTACAGCCGGGTGTGGCACAAAATCTGGAATATCGGAGGAGTTGCGTATCAGATGCCTGAGGCAGGGGACTACCTCACCACTGAACTGGGTATTGATTCGATTCTCATGGTGCGCCAAGAGGACGGTTCCGTAAAAGCGTTTTTTAATTCCTGCCCCCACCGCGGCACTCGCATTACCGAAGCCGAAGATGGGCATGCACAGGAATTTGCCTGCCCCTACCACGGTTGGCGCTTTGATCGTGCCGGCGTGGTGACCATGGTGCCCGATGAGGAGGACTTTGCCGAGAGCCCCTGTGGAAAGGCACGCCTCAAAGAGATGCGCTGCGAGGAGCGCTTCGGTTTGATCTGGTTCAACTTTGACCCTGATGCGATGGCGCTGACCGATTTCTTGGGCGAGCAGATCACGCAGGAGCTGGATTCCCACCGGATGGAGGACATGTTGCGCGTATTGGACATGACCGCCGAGACGCGCTGTAACTGGAAGATCATCACCGATAATTTCAACGAGGCCTATCACGTCAAAGTGTTGCACCCCGAATTGATTCCCTACATCGCGGCGGATTATCAAGACTGCCAGTTCGACCGGTTTGCGCACGGGCACAATCGCGGCTGGTTTCCTTCTTTCATGCCTTCGGTTCAGTACGACAGCGAGGTGATTGGCGAACCACTCAAGAGCATGGCGGCGGCGTGGTCCGTTAACAGCGATGACTATGTGGGGCGTGATACCTGGAAGCAGCTCAGGCTGGATATTCAAACCGCCAAGCGGGAGAAGGGCGTTGCACAAGGTTATGAACACTACGCCTACCGGGCCGACTATCAGTTGACGGACTATGTGATTTACAACCTCTTTCCCAATAATGTCATTACGGTGGGTCCCGATGGCGTGCAGCTGTTGCGTCCCCGGCCGCATCCGACCGACCCGGCCCAATGTCTGTTTGACCATTGGTGGTTGGTGAATCGGGTTGAGGGTCAGACCATGACGCCGTCGCCCGCCGGTGGCCCAGACTTGCCGGTAGAGGACGCGCTCCACGAGCACGTTCGGTACGGTGAAAAAACGCTGGGGACGACTGCGGATCAGGATCTCAGCATTGCTGAAATGCAGCAAAAAGGGCTGGGTTCAGCGGGCTACCAGGGATACTGGATGCCCAACCAAGAGCGTCGGGTACAGGCTTTTCATGAGTA
>VMDC01000023.1 GCA_008081045.1 Gammaproteobacteria bacterium
CCAGGAACCAAGTGATTAACAGTCACCTACTCTACCATTGAGCTATTGGGCAGCAGAGTTATCTTCTCTGTGTGATCCGAACGCCATTATCAGCTGTTTTGGCCGTAGTGGTGACCGAATCCCAGAAAAGGCGCGTAGTCTAATGAGAAAACATAACACGGTCAACCTTGGCGGCTTATGTCTTCCGGAATGGTAGAATTCCGCCCATTGCTGGTGATTTCACTGGCTGCGGAGCCCGTGCAGGCTGTTTTTCCGCTCAATGCGTAACAGTAAAACGATGTCGAAATTATTTACTCTGGAATCCAAGTTCGAACCTGCCGGCGATCAGCCACACGCAATTGCCAGGCTGGTAGAGGGATTGGCCGATGGGCTTCATGCCCAGACCTTGCTTGGTGTTACCGGTTCGGGGAAGACGTTCACCATTGCCAACGTCATCGAGACGGTGCAGCGTCCAACGCTTGTCATGGCGCCGAACAAAACGCTTGCCGCCCAGCTGTATGGTGAGTTCAAGGAGTTTTTCCCCAACAATGCGGTGGAATATTTTGTCTCCTACTATGATTACTACCAGCCCGAGGCGTATGTGCCATCTTCCGATCTTTATATCGAAAAAGATGCTTCCATCAATGATCACATTGAGCAAATGAGGCTGTCGGCAACAAAAGCGCTGCTCGAGCGTCAGGATGTTATTGTCGTCGCCACTGTGTCTGCCATCTATGGTCTTGGGGATCCGGGCTCTTATTTGCAGATGGTAGTGCACCTCGATCGCGGTGACCGGATGGATCAGCGGAAATTACTGAGGCGGCTCGCGGATCTTCAATACACCCGCAATGATATGGAGCTAAGGCGAGCGACTTATCGTGTACGGGGGGATGTCATAGACATTTATCCCGCTGAATCGGAGCGCAATGCAATACGAATCGAGTTGTTTGATGATGAGATCGAAAAACTGTCTTATTTTGACCCTCTGACCGGAGCGCTGATCAAGGAAGTCCCGAGGCTCACCGTCTTTCCGAAATCCCATTATGTGACCCCGCGAGAGAAGCTGTTAAGTACGCTGGACGATATTCGGCATGAACTCAAGGAGCGCCTTTCGCAGTTGCAGGGGAATAATCGACTGGTTGAAGCGCAGCGACTTGAGCAGAGAACCAAATTTGATTTGGAGATGATCCAGGAATTGGGCTACTGCAATGGCATAGAGAATTATTCGCGCTATCTGTCGGGTAGGGCGGCGGGGGAACCTCCGCCCACGCTTTACGACTATCTGCCGGAAAACGCCTTGGTCGTCGCCGACGAGTCCCACGTTTCGATACCGCAGCTAGGGGCGATGTATAAGGGAGACCGGTCGCGTAAAGAAACGTTGGTAGAGTACGGTTTTCGTTTGCCATCAGCGTTGGACAATCGACCGCTGCGATTTGAAGAGTGGGAGTCGCTAACCCCGCAAATAATCTACGTATCTGCCACTCCCGGTCCATATGAGACTGAGCATGAAGGGCAGCAGGTGCGGCAAGTGGTTCGTCCAACCGGGCTGGTTGACCCGGAATTGGAAGTGCGTTCCGCTTCATCTCAGGTTGATGATTTGCTGTCTGAAGTTAACAGGGTTGTGGCAAACCATGAGCGTGTGCTTGTTACGGTTCTGACCAAGCGAATGGCTGAAGATCTGACCGATTATCTCGCCGAACACGGCATCCGGGTTCGTTATCTTCATTCAGACATTGATACAGTAGAGAGGTCTGAAATCCTCCGGGACCTCAGGCTGGGGAACTTTGATGTGTTGGTGGGCATTAATCTGCTGCGGGAAGGACTCGATATTCCGGAAGTTTCGCTGGTTGCTGTGTTTGACGCAGACAAAGAAGGATTTCTGCGGTCTGAGCGTTCATTGATCCAGACGATTGGCAGGGCGGCCAGAAATCTGAACGGCAAGGCGATTCTGTATGCGGATACCGTCACCGGGTCCATGCAAAGAGCGATGGATGAGTCCAATCGCAGACGTGATACGCAACTCGCTTACAATCGTGAACATAACATTACCCCGAAAGGGGTGACCAAGCGCATTCTGGATGTCATGGAAGGCGCCTATGCCAGCAAGGGCTCAGGTTCGCCGCGTTCGACTCGCTCGGTGGCGGAAACGGCGAATGCGTATGGCAAAATGGATTTCTCAGATCCGGAAGAAATCCGCAGGGAAATTTCCCAACAGGAATCCCTGATGTATGAGCAGGCTAAGAATCTGGCTTTTGAGGAAGCGGCCGCCACCCGGGACCGCATCGCGAAGCTTAAACAACGTATGCTAAGACAATGACTTGGTGGCATTTCTTCCGATAAATTCGTCGACACAGGTGGGGGTAATTCCGTATAATTCGCCCGCTTTGCCCGGGAGCCCAGGGCACCGGGGAACCGGTTCTGCTTCCTCGGCTTGCGAGTTGATCAGGCAACAGGCGCGTAGCTCAGTTGGTTAGAGCGCTACCTTGACATGGTAGAGGTCACCAGTTCGAATCTGGTCGTGCCTACCA